>NZ_JBIBHY010000010.1:0-27195 GCF_042957285.1 Streptomyces sp. NPDC008092 | reverse complement strand
CGTTCCGCCGGAGCTGTCGGCCGTTCGGCAAGCACCATCGGCTGCTCCGCCGGAGCCATCAGTCGTTCCGCGAGCCCCATCGGCCGTTCCGCCGGAGCCGTCGGCCGTTCCGCTGGACCCATCGGCCGCTCCGCCGGAGCCGCCGGACGCGGCTTCCGTCGGCCGGGTGGCCGCAGCCGCCCGGGGATCTCCCGCTCCGGTGGCGGCATCTCCCGCCACCGCCCAGGGCACCCGCCCGTACACCCGCCCGTCCGTGCCGCTCCAGACCACCGCCCCCGACCACGGATCCCCGGACAGCGCCGTGACCCCGCCCCCGGAGTCCTGCTGCCACCGTCCGGAACCGGCGGCCGGGCCCCCGGCGAGGTCGTGGACCGTCACCCCGCCGAGCGCGTCGGCCACGGCCACCAGGCCGGCCCGGACCGAGGCCCACACGCGTACCACCGGCGCGGGATGCGACAGCGTGCCCAGCGTCCGGCCGGGGTCGCCGTCGTCGACGAGGAGGACGTCGTGCCCGGTGGCCAGGCACAGCACGCCGCGTTCCCGGGTCCGGGACCAGCCCACGGCCGTCGGCTGCTGCGACAGCGGGTGCAGTACGGCGTCGGCCGTGCCGTCCACGGCCGTCGTCACCACGTGCAGTCCCTTGGCGCTCACCACCGCCGTGGCCGCGGGCCCCGCGTCGGCGACCGCGAGCAGTCGCGGCTGCTCGGGCAGATCGACCGCGAGCACGGACTCGCCGTCGTCCACGCGCAGTACGGTCCGGCCGTCCGCGCTCGTCGCGGCCGCCGCCCGGTGGCCCGCCCGTGCGCACAGCAGCGTGCCGCCCAGCTCCGCCTGCGCGGCCAGGAGGGTGCCGTCCGCGCGGACCTCGGCGGCCACGCTGACGCCCAGGGCGGTGTACTCGCCGTCGTACAGGTCCAGTTCGTGCCACCGGGCGCCGGGCAGCGCGCCGCGCAGCCGCAGTTGTACGCGGCCCGCCCCGCTCGCCCCGCAGACCAGGGCGTCCCGCTCCGGGGGCCGGCTCAGGACCAGGCCCTGCGCCGAGGCCCGGACGCCGATGTCCACCTCGGTGTGGACCAGTGCCCGCACCGTCCGCACCTCGTCGGCGTCGGCCCGGGTCAGCAGGGAGCGCGGCGGTTCCATGCCGAGTCGTTCCGCCGCCATCACCTGGAGCCGCCAGGCCGGCAGTGACTCCCGTACGGTTTCCGGGAGCCGGGGCAGGAAGCGCAGGATCCAGCGGCTGGCCTCGGCCGCCGCGACGCCCTCGGCGAGCACCTGCCGGAAGAGCGGGGTCAGGGTCCGCTCGACCTCGGCCTCGGCGGGCGGCGGGCCGATCGTCGCCGACCACAGCAGTTCCTCGAAACCGCGGACCAGGGGCGGTGCGCAGCGATGGGCGGCGAGGGTGAAGTCGCGGACCGAGCCGAGCAGGTCCAGGTCATGGTCGTACAGCTCCCGCCGCAGCTCCGCGCTGACCTCCGGGTACAGCACCAGTGCGCGGCTGTCGGCGGCCTCCACCAGCGGTGAGAAGTACAGCCTGGCCTCCAGGCCGGCGCTGCTGTCCGGGGCGAAGCGGAGCCGGGCGCTTCGGAGGAAGTACGGCTCCGCCTGCGCGGCCAGGCACAGCGACCGGGCCAGCCGTACCACGGCGGGCCGGTGCCGGCGCTCTTCCGCTATCAGCTGGAAGGCGGTGCGCTCGGGCGCCGCCGTCATCGCCGCCGCCCCGCCCGGCGCGGATCCTGGCGGGCCGCGGTCTGCGCGAGCCGTACGGACACCCGGCGGTCCAGCGGCACCAGCGCGACCGATTGCCGTACGGCCGCCGGGTACTCCTCGGCGGGATAGGGCGTCAGGCAGACGACGGGGTTGCCCGCCTCCCGCAGCCGCCGCAGATACGGCAGCCAGCTCGCCGGCGGGGAGTGGTGGCGGCCCGGTGACGGCGGCTGCAGGTGCCCGAGGTCGGAGAGCAGGAGCACCGGCTGTCCGTACGGAGGCACCGGGTGCGGTTCCCAGGTGCGTCCCCGGTCGCGGCTGACGCCCTGGGCGATGCGCAGGTCCAGCACGCGCAGGCCGCCCGGCGGCAGGATGCGGCCCGCGAGCCGGGTGATCCACTCCTGGTCGTGCCGGAACGGCCGCATCGACTCGCCGCGGTCGATCAGCAGCAGCGCTCCGGCCCGGGTGGTGGTCCGCTGCCGGTAGGGCACCTGCGGACGGCTGATCTGGCCGCCGGCGAGACTGCGCACGACCAGGTCGACCAGCCGCCGGTGGTCGACCGCGCGTCCGGTCGTGTGCGTGCCGGCCAGCGCGAGGAAGACGGCCCGCTCGGTCCGCGGGTCCCACGGCGGGGCGGGCCGTGGCAGGGCCGTCGGCCAGGACACGTCGAACGCCTCCGGGTGGGCGAGGAGTTCCTCGGTGCCGTCGCCCGGGGGGTCGGTCAGTTCGGTCTCGCGCCACCACGGCCGTTCCGCCTCCCGGCCCGGCGCCGGGCGCGCGCCGCGGACCAGCAGCAGCGAACCGCCGGTGGCCGACCGGGTGTCCGGACCGGGCACCTGCTCGGGCGGGGCCGGGGTCCGGTGGTACGGCCCCGCAGCGGTGGCGGCACCCGCACCCGGGCCGGGCGAGGGGGACGCGCCGCCGGTCCGGCCCGGGGACCCGGTTCCGCTCCCCGCGCGGCCGGCGCCGGCCGCCGTACCCTCGCCCCGGGACGGCCGCACCGGGCCCCCGGCGCGGCGGGCGGGGCCGTCGGGGGCCAGCGCCAGTCCCAGGGCGGTGGCCAGCGTGGTCAGGCCGTCGGTGTCGGACACCCCGAGGGCACGGGCCGCCCGCAGCAGATCCCCCAGCCGGCCCGGGCTTCGGCTCATGTGTAGGAGAAGGGGTCGGAGGAGCCTTTCGTCATGGCGAGATCCGCGACCGCCCGCCACTCCGGCGATTCGACGGTCAGGCCCATCTGGTGGCAGGCCCGCAGGGTGTCCAGGAACTCCGCGGTGCTCGCCGTCGGCCGGGACGCCACCGACTCGTGCTCGAACATGTCGGCCAACTCCGTGGTGAGCGCCTCGTCGTAGTCGTCCCCCATGTGCAACCGGGCGACTTTCAGCAGGTGTTCGCGGTCCGGCGAGTCCAGCCTCAGCAGGATGCAGCGGCGCATGAAGGGGCCGGACAGTTCCCGTTCCTCGTTGCTCGTTATCACCACCAGGGGGGCGCCGGTGCCCTCGGCCGCGGTCACCGTGCGGCGGTCGGGGCCCACGAAGCGGAGGTTGTTGAGCGGGTCGAGAAGCGCGTCCGGGACATCGGGGTCGGCCTTGTCGATCTCGTCGATGAGGACCACCGCGGGACGGTCGCGGAACGCGCGCGGGACCTCCTCGTCCACGGCCGGGTCGAGCGCTTTCCACAGCGGGCCGGGCCGGAAGTAGGAGCGCGAACCGGGGGCCTGGAGCACGCCCTGCGTGGCGTCGTTGAGCTGGCGGAACGCCTCCTCGCGCCAGAGCAGGTCGTGCGGTTCGGTGCGGGCGGTGACCACCTCGGCGTAGTAGCGGAAGCGCATCAGCCGCGCCACGTTCGGCGCGAGCGCCGACTTGCCGGAGCCGGGCGGGCCGAGCACGAGCAGCGGACGGCCCGAGGCCAGAGCGACGTTGACGGCGAGGACGGTCCGGTGGTCGAAGAGGTAGACCTGGTCGTCGAGGCGGTCCGTGCCGCGCGCCGGCGTACGGCCGGTCCGCACAGGCCGGTCGGTCTCCTCGGCCGGGTCGAAAAGCTTGATCAAGCCCACTGCCCCCCATTGTCAGCCCATGGCTCCGGCGTACCGCACCCCGTTGCACTCTTCCCCCTGCGGCGTACGGCCACTACTCCGTCGACGAATATGGCCGACAGCGCGGTTCTCCGCAGAACGAACCGGAGGTCCGGGAAACCGTCAGGTGCGGAGCCGGCGCCGTATCCGGACCTCCGGCAACGCCGGCACCTCCGGCAACGGCGGCACATCCGCTAGCGGCGGCACCTCCGGCAACCCGATGCCCCCGGCTGCCTGGGTCGCCCCGCCCGCGCCACCTGCGCCCCCCGCCCCACCCGCTGCGGCCGGCCGGCCCTCCGGCCCGCCGGTCACCAGGTTCACCCGGCTCAGCCAGGGCGCCCGGCGCAGACCGGCCGGCACCGGCAGGTCCGGCCACGGATCGATGTCCAGGAACATGACCGCCGAGGACTCCAGCGCCGTCAGATCCGTCAGGTTCGGGCAGCGCAGCACCTGCAGCGACCGCAGCGACCGGCATCCGGCCAGCTCCGGCAGGGCGGTGAGCGACTGGTCGTCCGCGAGGACCAGCGAGCGCAGCCCGGGCAGCCTCGGGAGCAGCGCCGCCAGCTCGTCCACCGGGCCGGTGCAGCGCAGTTCGGTCACGGCGGTGTCCGCCCGGAGCAGGGCGTGCAGTTCCGCGGACGACCGTACGCCGGCCCGCCGCACGGCGGGCCGGGGCGGCGGACTCCCGGCCGACAGCCGGCGCGGCGGACCGGCCGTCGTCGCGAGGACACTGCGCGGGGTGCCGGTGCCCGTCTCGGCGGTCCTCAACTGGGTGAGCAGTTCCCGCAGTTCGGCGGACGGGTGCCGGACGAGCAGCTCGTCGGTGTCCGCGCCGGGGGTGTGCGCCAGGTGGTGGGCCGCCAGGAAGGTCCTGACCTCGGGGCCGGGAAAGGCCACGGTGTCGGGTCCGGGCCGGAACACCACGCCCGCCCGGTCCGCGAGCGCGGCCAGCAGCCGTTCGGGCGAGGCGGCGTCCGAGGCACCGGGGTCGCGCAGCGCGCCGAGCGCGGTCCGCAGCGGAATGCGGGAGCTGTCCAGGCCGAGGGCGGCGACGGCCAGCAGGCCGGAGGCGGCCCGCAGGACGCTGTCGGGCACCTGGTCGGCGGCGAGGCCGGGCACGGGCACGGGAGGGGAGGACGGCCCGGCCGGCTCCTCCCGCACCCGCCGCCACCCCGCCGAGACGCCCGCGCGCAGCAGGCGGTGCCGCGGAACCGGTCCCGGCCGGCCAGGATCGTCCGCTGCCCGCAGCAGTGCCGTGGCGGCGGCCGGGCGGCCGGCGACTCCGAGGAGCAGCGGATCGGTGTCGAACTGCCGTAGCAGCGCGGTGAGGGTCCGCCGGTCCCCGGAGGACGTCGCCACGAGGGAGTCGAGCAGGGCGCGGACCCCGTCCGGGGGCAGCGGCCCGAGGCCGGCGACCCGGAAGGCGTCCCCGAGCCGGTCCCAGGGCACTCCGGTGCCGTTCGTGGCGATGACGCAGGGCGCCTGGGGGTGGGTCCGCAGCAGCTGGAGGAGCCACTCCCACACGGCGGCGCGGTTGCCCACGGGCACCGCGTCCAGGTCGTCGACGGCCAGGAAGGCCTGTCCGGACCGCAGTTGGCGGGCGGCCCAGCCGGCCGGTTCCTGCGGCGCGGCCAGCGGGGCGAGCGTCGGCACCATCCCGTCCAGGCGGGGCAGCGCCCCCGACCGGGCCGACAGCACGAACGGTATCCGGCAGCCCCACGGCGGGCGGCTCGGGCCGGTCCGTTCCGGCGCGGTGTCGCCCAGCGCCCGTGCGGCGAGCCGCGCCAGTTCGGTGCTGTGTCCGGCCCCCGGCGGCCCGACGAGGAGGATCCGCCGTCCCAGCTCCGGCAGTGAATCGGCGGAGAGGACGTCCTCCGCGGGCGGCGAGGCCCTCCCGTCCGGGGCGGCGTTCCGGACGGCCGCCGGGTCGCGGGCGGTCAGGGTGCGGCGGACCGTCGTCGCGGGCAGGACCGGGGCCACCTCCTTGCGGAACTGCTCGGTGAAGGCGGCGTCCTCCGCCGACAGCGCGTCGGGTGCCTCCCCGGCGAACCGGTCGTCCAGCTCGGGCGCGGGGGCGGCGGCTTCGGCCATCGCCGTCATGCGGGCCACGACCGCGTCGAGCACCCGGTCCAGCGCCGCGCGGTACCGCGGGGCCTGCATGGTCATCAGCGCCAGCCCCAGCGAGCGGTACTCGGGCAGCTGGTCCGCGGAGAACACGTCGGCCGCCGCGACCGGCCCCGGCAGCCTCCGGTCGACCGGCTCCCACACGAGGGGCAGGGCCGTCTGGGGGGCGATCCCGGTACGGGCCTGCCCGAGGCGCCGGCGCAGCGCCAGGACCGCCCAGTCGTGCTGGGCGGGACCCTCGTTGAAGTACGCCGGACTGCACAGGGCCAGCACGATGTCGGCCGTCTCGACGCCGTACGACCCCGCCTGCCCCTCCGGTGGGCGGGGCGGCGGGACCAGGCGCTGGAAGCGCGGGCCGTCGGCGATTTCCAGACGCCGTCTCAGCTCGTCCAGGAATCTCGCGACCCAGGCCTCGTCCCTGCCGTGCGCATAGCTGACGGCATAGCGGTACACGGGCACCATCTCATCCCCCGCTGTGTGGCTTGCGTACCTGCCTGGTGTTCAGTTTCGCACGAGACCGCGAAACCGGCCGTGGCGCGGTTCGGGCCGTCAACTACCTGCTTCTTCGGGGCTGTTCCGTCCCGGCGAAGGGGGAGCGGGAGCAGCGGGCGCGGCCGGCGGTCCGGTCAGGGTTGCGCCGGGTCGTTCCCGTGGAGCTACTCCAGGTACGCGTGGGCCAGTGCGGTGGCCCGGGTGAACCAGTCGGTGAGGATGGCCAGTTCGTCGGGGGTGTAGTCGGCGAACAGTTCGGTGAGGCGGGCGTAGTGGCCGGCGTAGACGGCCTCGACCCGGGTGACGGCTTCCGGGACCGCGGCGACGCGGACCCGGCGGCGGTCGGCGGGGTCGGGGCGGCGGGTGACGTAGCCCGCGCGTTCCAGGCGGTTGAGGATGCCCGTCACCGCGCCGGTCGTCACATGGGCGCGGGCGGCCAGGTCGCCGGCCGTCAGCAGGTCCTCGCCCGCTTCCAGGACGAAGGCGAAGCAGGTGAGGTCCGTGACGTTCACCCCGAGCCGCCGGGCCAGTTCCTGCTGGCCGATCACATGGGCCGCGATGAGGTGGTCCATGGCGGACAGTGCCCGGGCCGGGTCCGCGGCCGGTCGCGGCTTGCCGTGCATGGTCGTTCCCGTTCCGTGGAGATCCGCAGATTCCCTTAGCACGTGAGAGGTGTGGGGAGTAAATTTCTCACCCGGTGAGGGATTCTAGTCGGCCCTCGCGTCGGACTGGGTGTTTCCGCTGCCTATGAAGGGGAGACGGGTACGTGAGTCAGCACGACGAAGGCCACACGGTGGCAGGCTGGACCGGTACCGCGATCGCGACCGTCGGAAGCGGTCTGCTGGGACTGGGCGTGTGCACGGTCTCGGCCGCCGCCCTGGTCGCGGGGCTCGCGGTGTGTGCCGTGAGCGTCCTGGTCACCTGGTATCTGCATCTCGCGGGGTGGGGCAAGGCGCCGGGGCCGCGGCCCCGGGCGCAGTGGCCCCTCCGGGTGCGGGACACCGGCGCCCGCGACGGCCACCCCGGATGCGTCTCGTGCCGGCTGGCGGGCCGGGGGCGGCGTACCGCGTCCGCGCTGCGGCCGGCCGCCGGCACCGCCGAGACGGAGCCGGCGACCGCGGAGGCCGGCGGCTGACCGGGACGGGGTGCGGAGCACGGCCCGGCTGCCCCCGGCCGTTGTCAGTGCCGCCCTCTAGGCTCGCGAGTGATGGCACAGGTGTGGAAATGCTCGGGGCTGCGGTGGTCGGACGACGGACCCGTGCTGTGGTGGAGCGGCGGGCGGCGCAGTGCGCTCGGCCGGGGGAAGCGGGTGGCCTTCGGGGTCGTGGAAGGGGGCGTGCGGGAGTGCGTGGGGGCGCGCGGGCACGCCTGTCCGACCCGGACGCCCGTGTCCGGCAGGAGCACCGGAGCCCGGTGCGAGGAGTGCGCGCGGCTGGACCGGGCGCACTCCGTGGCCGCCGACACCGTCGCCGACGATCCCCGGCCCTACCACGTGTACCTGGCCTGGTTCGGGCCCGGCATGGTCAAGGTGGGGATCACGGCGGTCGAGCGGGGGCCGGCCCGGCTGCTGGAGCAGGGGGCCGTGTGCTTCAGCTGGCTGGGCGCCGGGCCGCTGATGGCCGCCCGGCGGGCCGAGGAGCTGTTGCGGGCCGCGCTCCGGGTGCCGGACCGGATCCCGTACGCCGACAAGCGCGTCGTACGCGCCCTGCTGCCGGCGGCCCCGGCCGAGCGGGCGGCCGAGATCGAAGGACTGCACGCGCTTGCTGTCGCGCTCGGCGGCTGGCCCGAGTCGCTCGTCCCGGAGCCGTGCCAAGTCGTCGACCACATGGCGGTGTTCGGTCTCGCGGGGGTGGCCGCCGCCGTCGGTGAGGTGGCCGAGCTGGTGCCGGGCGGCGTGCTGAGCGGTGAGCTGGTCGCGGCGGCCGGGCCGGATCTGCACCTCGCCACCGGGCGCGGTGTCGTGGTCCTCGACACGCGCTTGCTGCCGGGCTGGGAACTGACCGCTGCCCGGACCGGTGGGGAAGGCCAACTTCACGTGCCGGTAAGGGAGTTCGAGACTCCCCAGGACGGGCTCTTCTGAGCGCCGGCAGCCCCCCGGCGGCCCCCGGAAGCTTCTCGCCGCGCGGGACCCGCGCCGGGTCGGTACGCTCTCATCAACGGCTCATCGGCGCTTCATCAACGGTCCGGGGCGTGGCCCGGACGGACATGATCCGCACAGCCGGGCGCGAGCGCGGTCACGAGTTCATGCACATGTGATGGGATTCCCAGGTGTTCCCTGAGAGGCGCCTGTGCGTTTCTTAGGGAAATCACAGATTAGTGAAAGCGTGTTCTCAGAGGACCCCGACAAGGTGTCCACCATGACCACGACCTCGCCCCAGGGGCGCACCGAACTGCTGAGGCCGGACGGGAGCCCCGTCCGAGTGCTTGTGGTGGACGACGAGCTGTCGATCACCGAACTCCTTTCCATGGCCCTCCGTTACGAGGGCTGGCAGATCCGGAGTGCCGGTGACGGGCAGGGCGCGATACAGACCGCCCGGGAGTTCCGGCCCGACGCCGTCGTCCTCGACATGATGCTGCCCGACATGGACGGCCTCACCGTGCTGGGGCGCCTGCGGCGCGAACTGCCGGACGTGCCGGTGCTGTTCCTGACCGCGAAGGACGCGGTCGAGGACCGCATCGCGGGTCTCACGGCCGGCGGCGACGACTACGTCACCAAGCCCTTCAGCCTCGAAGAGGTCGTGGCCCGGCTGCGCGGGCTGATCCGCCGCTCCGGCGCCGCCGACCGGCGGTCCGACTCCGTGCTGGTCGTCGGTGACCTCACCCTGGACGAGGACAGCCACGAGGTCTCGCGGGCCGGGGAGTCGATCCACCTCACGGCCACCGAGTTCGAGCTGCTGCGCTTCCTGATGCGCAACCCGCGGCGGGTGCTCAGCAAGGCCCAGATACTCGACCGTGTGTGGTCGTACGACTTCGGCGGGCAGGCCAACGTGGTCGAGCTCTACATCTCGTACCTGCGACGGAAGATCGACGCCGGCCGCGAGCCGATGATCCACACCCGGCGTGGCGCCGGCTACCTCATCAAGCCAGCCGCGTCATGAGCGGGCGACGACGGCCGCGTACGCAGAAGCGACGAGCGGGAAAACCGCGCACCCTGCGGACCCGGCTCGTCGTCGCGTCCGTGGTGCTGATCGCCGTGGTCTGCGCGGTGATCGGCACGGTGACGACGCTGGCGCTGCGTTCTCATCTCTACGAACAGCTGAACGGCCGGCTGGGCGAGGTCTCCGCGCGGGTGGCACCCCGGGACTTCGGCGGGCCGCTGAACGGGATCAAGGGCGGTTCCAACGCGCCCGGCCAGAAGCAGGGCGACGGCCAGACCAAGCTCGACGACTTCGTCACGGGACCGCAGCCGGACGGCACGATCGCGGCCTCGATCGAGAACGGGAACATCACCGATTCCAGGGTCGGTGTGAAGTCCAAGACCAACTTCCAGATGAGCGCCAAGAGTCTGTCCAACGCCCAGCTGAAGGTGCTCAACTCGGTCCCCCAGGACAACCAGAAGCACAAGATCGACATACCGGGTCTGGGCAGTTACCTGGTCGCGTACTCCAGTAACGGCACCAACGCCTACTACGTCGCCATCCCGACCGCGGACGCCGACAACACCATCGGCACCCTGATCCTGGTCGAGATCAGCGTCACCGCCGCCGGCCTCATCGCCGCCACCCTGGCCGGCACCGTCATCGTCGGTGTCGCCACCCGCCCGCTCCGCCGGGTCGCCGCCACCGCCACCCGGGTCTCCGAGCTGCCCCTCCACACCGGAGAGGTGAACCTCAGCGAGCGGGTGCCGGACACCGAGTGCGACCCGCACACCGAGGTCGGCCAGGTCGGCTCCGCGCTCAACCGGATGCTCAACCACGTGCACGGCGCCCTGCACGCCCGCCAGCAGAGCGAGATGCGGGTACGGCAGTTCGTCGCCGACGCCAGCCACGAGCTGCGGACCCCGCTCGCCTCCATCCGCGGGTACGCCGAGCTGACCCGGCGCGGCCGGGAGCAGGTCGGGCCCGACACCCGGCACGCCCTCGGCCGTATCGAGTCCGAGGCGGGCCGGATGACCCTGCTCGTGGAGGACCTGCTGCTGCTCGCCCGGCTGGACGCGGGGCGTCCGCTGCAGTTCGAGCACACCGACCTCATCCCGCTCGTCGTCGACACGATCAGCGACACGCGCGCCGCCGGCATGGACCACAACTGGCGCCTCGACCTGCCCGACGAGCCGGCGCTGGTCGCCGCCGACGCGGCCCGTATCCAGCAGGTGCTGATCAACCTGCTCGGCAACGCCCGCAAGCACACCCCGCCGGGGACCACCGTCACCGCCCGCATCCAGCGGCGCGGGCCGTGGATGTGCGTGGACGTCGAGGACAACGGGCAGGGCATCCCGCCGGACCTGCTGCCGCACGTCTTCGAGCGGTTCGCGCGCGGTGACTCCGCGCGGTCCCGGTCCACGGGGTCCACCGGCCTCGGGCTCGCCATCGTGCAGGCCGTCGCGACCGCACACGGCGGCGCCGTCACCGTGGACAGCGTGCCCGGCCGTACGGTGTTCACCCTCTATCTGCCCGCGCTTGCCCCGGCGGCCCCGCAGCCCTCCCCCGAAACGAACTGGCAATCGCACTCACAGGCACAGCACAGTGCCACCACATGGGTGCAACAGGGCGCTTGACGAGAGTCGATGCCATGCGAACCGACTCTTCTCCCGGCACGTTGCCGGCGCGGGAGCACCTCCCGGCCGGTAACGCCGGTACGCCTGTCCTGGACGTAGTGATCCCCGTCTACAACGAGGAGAAGGACCTCGGCCCATGCGTGCTCAGACTGCATGAGCATCTCAAGCGAACGTTCCCGTACGCGTACCGCATCACCATCGCGGACAACGCGTCCACGGACACCACGCCCCAGGTGGCGCGGAAGCTTGAGGCGGAGATCGCCGAGGTGAAGTCGTTCCGGCTGGAGCAGAAGGGCCGCGGCCGCGCGCTGCGGACCGTCTGGTCGGCCTCGGACGCGCCGATCCTCGCGTACATGGACGTCGACCTGTCGACCGACCTGAACGCGCTGCTGCCGCTGGTGGCGCCGCTCATCTCCGGCCACTCCGACCTGGCGATCGGTTCCCGGCTGGCCCGCTCGTCGCGCGTGGTGCGCGGCGCCAAGCGGGAGTTCATCAGCCGCTCGTACAACCTGATCCTGCGCGGCTCGCTGCAGGCCCGCTTCTCGGACGCGCAGTGCGGCTTCAAGGCGATCCGGCGCGATGTCGCGCAGGTGCTGCTGCCGCTCATCGAGGACACCGGCTGGTTCTTCGACACCGAGATGCTGGTGCTCGCCGAGCGTGCGGGGCTGCGGATCCACGAGGTGCCCGTCGACTGGGTGGACGACCCGAACTCCACCGTGCACATCGCGAAGACGGCCACCGACGACCTCAAGGGCGTCTGGCGGGTGGGCAAGGCGCTGGCCACCGGCGCGCTGCCGCTGGACCGGCTCGCCCGGCCGTTCGGCGACGACCCGCGCGACCGCGACGTCCAGGACGTGCCCAAGGGCCTGGCCCGCCAGCTCGTCGGGTTCTGCGTGGTCGGCGGCCTGTCGACCCTCTTCTACCTGGTCCTCTACAGCCTCTTCCGGGAGTTCTCCGGTTCGCAGATCGCCAACGCGCTCGCACTGCTGGTGTCGGCGGTGGCGAACACCGCCGCCAACCGGCGGCTCACCTTCGGGGTGCGCGGCCGGGGCGGGGCGGTCCGGCACCAGGCGCAGGGCCTGGTCGTCTTCGGTATCGGCCTCGCGCTGACCAGTGGCTCCCTCGCCGCCCTGAACGCGGCGAGCAGCGACCCCGCGCACTCCACCGAGCTGGCGGTGCTGATCGCCGCCAACCTCGCGGCGACCGTGCTGCGCTTCCTGCTCTTCCGCGCCTGGGTCTTCCCGGACCGCGACGGCTCCGGCACCGATCGGCAGGAGTCGATGGTGGTGGCCACGCACACCCCGTCGTCCCCCACCTACCTGACCGGGGCCCCGGTCCCGCACCAGCAGCAGGGCCCCTACCAGCCGCAGGGCCCGCTGCCGCAGCGCCCGGCGCACCCGCCGTACGCCCAGAACGGCACGACGACCACCCAGTTCCGCGCCGGTGAAGCCGCGGACGGCACCTGGAGGGACAGCACCATGCAGTTGCAGCCGGTGCGCCCCCACGACACCGAGCCGGGGGACCCCCGATGAGCACCGACACCGACCACACGGCCCAGTGGGGCCCGCCCCCGACCGCGCCCCCCACGGTTCCCCCGCAGCCGCAGCACGCTCCCGGCGCTCCCGGCGCGCCCGACGTCCAGGCCGTCGCGCCGGCACCGGCGCCCGGGGCGGGTGAGCCCGAGCAGCCCTTCGTACGGAGACTGTGGCGCGGCCGTCCCGAGGACCCCCGCTGGGTGCGCCCGGCCTTCTTCGGCCTGCTGCTCGCCACCGCGGTGCTGTACTTCTACAACCTGAGCGTCAACGGCTACTCCAACTCCTTCTACTCGGCCGCCGTCCAGGCGGGCACCAAGAGCTGGAAGGCGATGTTCTTCGGCTCGCTGGACGCGGGCAACGCGATCACCGTCGACAAGCCCTCGGCGTTCATGTGGCCGATGGAGATCGCGGCCCGGATCTTCGGCCTGAACTCCTGGACGATCCTCGGCCCCGAGGTCCTCATGGGCGTCGGCACGGTCGCGGTCGTCTACGCCTCCGTGCGCCGCCGGTTCAGCCCCGCGGCCGGCCTGATCGCGGGCGCCGTGCTCGCGCTCACCCCCGTCGCGGCGCTGATGTTCCGGTTCAACAACCCGGACGCGATGCTGGCCCTGCTGATGGCGCTGGCCTGCTACTTCGTGGTCCGGGCCGTCGAGGACGGGCGGACGAAGTGGCTGGTGTGGGCGGGTGTGGCGATCGGCTTCGCCTTCCTCGCCAAGACGCTCCAGGCCTTCCTGATCCTGCCGGCGCTGGCGTTCGTGTACGCGGCCGTCGGCCCGCACACGTGGAAGAAGCGGATCGGCCAGCTGGCCCTGGCGACCGGCGCGCTGGTCGTCGCCGGCGGCTGGTGGGTGGCGATCGTCGAGCTGTGGCCGGCCTCCTCCCGCCCCTACATCGGCGGTTCGCAGGACAACAGCTTCCTGTCGCTGACCTTCGGCTACAACGGCCTCGGCCGCATCAGCGGCGACGAGACCGGCAGCGTCGGCGGCGGTGGCGGCGGCACCGGCTCCGGCCGCTGGGGCGCCACCGGCTGGAGCCGGATGTTCAACGACGAGATCGGCAGCCAGATCTCCTGGCTGATCCCGGCCGCGCTGATCCTCCTGGTCGCCGGTCTGGTGGCCACCCGCAAGCTGAAGCGGACCTCGGTGACCCGGGCCTCGTTCCTGGTCTGGGGCGGCTCGCTGCTGATGACCATGATCGTGTTCAGCTACATGGCGGGCATCTTCCACCAGTACTACACGGTCGCCCTCGCCCCCTACATCGCGGCCGTGGTCGGCATGGGCGCGGGACTGCTGTGGGAGAAGCGCGCCGAGCTGTGGGCGTCGATCACCCTCGCCGCCGCCGTGGTCTCGGCCGCGGTCTGGGGCTACGTCCTGCTCAACCGCACCTCGACCTACCTGCCCTGGCTGAAGTACCTGGTCCTGATCGGCGGTCTGGCCGCCGCGCTCGGCCTGGTCTTCGCGGGCCGGATCTCGCGGCAGCTCGCCCTCGGCGCGGCCGCGGTCGGCCTGCTGGCCGCGCTGGCGGGCCCGACGGCGTACACCTTCTCCACGGTGAACTCCGCGCACACCGGCTCCATCCCGACGGCCGGTCCGGCGGGCGCGAGCTCGATGGGCTTCGGCGGCGGTGGCGGTCCCGGCGGCGGCCGGGGCGGCTTCGGCGGCGGCACGGGCGGCGGCTTCGGCCAGAACCAGCAGGGCGGCAACGGCACCACCCAGGGCCAGGGCCAGAACGGCACCGGCGGCTTCCCGGGCGGCAACGGCACCGGCGGCTTCGGCGGCGGTATGCCGG
This sequence comes from Streptomyces sp. NPDC008092, assembly GCF_042957285.1. Taxonomy (NCBI): domain Bacteria; kingdom Bacillati; phylum Actinomycetota; class Actinomycetes; order Kitasatosporales; family Streptomycetaceae; genus Streptomyces; species Streptomyces sp. NPDC008092. The sequence continues at coordinate 12,767 of NZ_JBIBHY010000010.1, read as the reverse complement.
GTCAGAGCCAGCAGGGCGGCAACGGCACCACCCAGAACGGCACCGGCGGCTTCCCGGGCGGTACCCGGACGGGCGAGACCGGTGGCATGGGCGGCGGCATGGCCGGCGGCGCCGGCGGTCTGCTGAACGGCGCGACCGTCTCCTCCGAGGCCAAGGCACTGCTGCAGAAGAACTCCTCCCAGTACACCTGGGTCGCGGCGGCCATCGGCGCCCAGAACGCGGCGAGCTACCAGCTCGCCACCGGCGACGCGGTGATGGCGATCGGCGGCTTCAACGGCACCGACCCGTCCCCGACGCTGGCCCAGTTCGAGAAGTACGTGGCGGACGGCAAGATCCACTACTTCGTCTCCTCCGGCACCGGCGGCGGCATGGGCGGCAGCAGCAGCGGCACGTCCTCGCAGATCACCTCGTGGGTCGAGAAGAACTTCAAGAAGGTGACGGTGGGTTCGTCCACCTTCTACGACCTCACGCAGAAGACGAGCGGCAGCTGACGGACTCCTGAGCGGCAGGCGAAGGGCGGTGACCCCGGTCACCGCCCTTCGGCGTACCCGGGGAAATCACGTTGTACGCCGTATAGGAACTGTCTTACGGTGTACAACATGACTTCTCAGGGCCACCCCCAGCGCTGGCTGATCCTCGGTGTCATCTGTCTCGCGCAGCTGACCGTGCTGCTCGACAACACCGTCCTCAACGTGGCCATCCCCTCCCTGACCCGGGAACTGCACGCGGCCACCTCCGACATCCAGTGGATGATCAACGCGTACTCGCTCGTCCAGTCAGGCCTGCTGCTCACCGCGGGCAGCGCCGCCGACCGCTACGGCCGGAAGAAGATGCTGATCGCGGGCCTGGTCCTGTTCGGCGCGGGTTCGCTGGCCGCGGGCCTGGCGGGCTCCACCGGCCAGCTGGTCGCGGCACGGGCCGGCATGGGCGTGGGAGGCGCACTCCTCCTCACGACCACGCTCGCCGTGGCGATGCAGATCTTCACCCCGGACGAGCAGCCCAGGGCCATCGGCATCTGGAGCGCGGTCAACGCGCTGGGCTTCGCCGCCGGCCCGCTGGTCGGCGGCTTCATGCTCAACCACTTCTGGTGGGGAGCGATCTTCCTGGTCAACCTCCCGGTGGCGGCGCTGGCCCTGGCGGCCGTCGTCGCCCTCGTCCCCGAGTCCAGGAACCCGCAGGGCGACCGCCCCGACCTGCTCGGCGCGCTGCTCTCCACGATCGGCATGGCCGCGCTGGTCTTCGCGATCATCTCCGGCCCGCAGCACGGCTGGACGTCGGCGCGGGTGCTGGGCCCGGCCGCGGTGGCGGCGCTGGCGCTCGGCCTCTTCGGGTACTGGGAGAGCCGGATCCCGTACCCCATGCTGGACCCGCACTTCTTCCGGGACCGCCGGTTCACGGGTGCCGTCGCCGGCGCGGTCCTCATCACCTTCGGCATGGGCGGCGCGCTGTTCCTGCTCACCCAGCACCTGCAACTCGTCCTCGGCTACGGCGCGTTGGAGGCGGGACTGCGGACGGCACCGCTCGCGCTGACGGTCGTGGCCCTCAACTTCAGCGGCCTGTCGGCCAGGTGGGCGAAGCGGCTCGGGACGCCGGCCGCGATCGCCCTCGGCATGCTGCTGATGTCACTGGGCCTGGTGTCCATCGCCGTACTGGACGCGAGCGGTTACGGCGGCACGCTGCTCGGGCTGCTGCTGATCGGGGCGGGGTGCGCGATCGCCAACCCGGCGATGGCGCACGCCGTCATGGGCGCGATTCCTCCGGAGAAGGCCGGGGTGGGCGCCGGGATCAACGGCACGCTGGCCGAGTTCGGCAACGGGCTGGGGGTCGCCGTGCTGGGCGCGGTGCTCAGCTCCTGGGTGGCGTCGGGGAAGTCGCTGTCGGCGGGGCTGGGGGCGGGGCAGCTGGTGGGGGCGGTCGCTGTCGTCGCCGGGGGGTTCGTGGCGGCGGCGCTTCTCAGGAAGGCAGAGAAGAATGTCGCCTAGTGGGGAGGGGGTGCGGGTGCGTCGGCGAGTGCGGGTGGTTCGTGGCTGATCGCGCAGTTCCTCCCCCAGCCTTCGGCCGGGGGCACCCCCAGCGCCCCAATAAACGGGGTGTTGCGGTCTTAGCATCTTGAGAGTGATCGTGGAGGAGGGTGTCGCTCATGGCGCGGGCCAGCGTGTGGCTTGAGGCAAAGGACCGCCGCGGCGGTCGCAGTGGTCAGCCGTCCGGTCTCGACCGGGCCCGGATCACCTCCGTCACGGTCCGGCTCCTCGACTCCGACGGGCTCGACAAGTTCTCCATGCGGCGGCTGGCGGCCGAGCTCAACGTGACCGCCATGTCCGTGTACTGGTACGTCGACACCAAGGACGACCTGCTCGAACTCGCCCTGGACGCGGCCTTCGGCGAGCTGACCCTGCCCGACGCCGCCGTCGGCGGCTGGCGCGAGCAGCTGCGGGCGCTGGCCACGGAGTACCGCGCCCTGCTGGTCCGCCACCCCTGGCTCTCCCCGCTGGCCGGCCGCTACCTCAACATCGGCCCCCACTCGCTCGCCTTCTCCCGGGTGGTCCAGCAGGTGGTCCGCCGCGCCGGCCTGCCCGCCCACGGCGTGACCGGCGCGATCTCGGCCGTCTTCCAGTTCGTCTACGGCTACGGCACGATCGAGGGCCACTTCGCGGCACGGGTGGCGGCGGCCGGCATGACCCCCGACGACTACTTCAACTCCGCGATGGACGCCGTGACGGAGGTCCCGGACACGGCGAGGATCATCGAGGAGTCGAGGGACCTCATGGCGGCAAGGGGCGGAGACACCGTCGCCGAGATGCTGGACAGGGACTTCACCTTCGCACTGGACCTGCTGATCGCCGGAATCGAGGCCATGGTGCAGCACCCCTGAAAGGGGCGCCGGGGGTACCCCCGGCCGAAGGCTGGGGGAGGAACTGCGCGACCAGCGACACACAACCCGCAGTCGCGCACTCACCACGCCCCCACCCCATTGGGCGATCGGCCCACCCCACTAGGCGTCCGGCGAAGCCAGCCGCGCAGGAAACCCCCCGGTCGCCACCGGCCCCCACTTCTCCGGCGTCACCCGGATGATCGACTTGCCCTGCTTCACCATCGCCGCCCGGTACTCGTCCCAGTCCGGGTGCTCCCCGGCGATGTTCCGGTAGTACTCCACCAGCGGCTCCACCGATTCGGGGGAGTCGATCACCTCGGCGCGGCCGTCCACCTGCACCCACGGCCCGTTCCAGTCGTCGCTCAGGACGAGCAGGCTCACCCGCTCGTCCCGCTTCGCGTTCCGCGTCTTCGCCCGCTCGGGGTACGTGGAGACGACGATGCGCCCGGAGTCGTCGACCCCGCAGGTCAGCGGCGACCCCTGGGGGCTGCCGTCGGCGCGCCGGGTGAGCAGGATCGCGCGGTGGCGGGGTCGTACGAAGTCCAGCAGTTCGTCGAGGGAGACGGCGGTGTTCGTCGCGATGTTCGGTGCCATGGCGTCAGCCTAGGGCCGCCGGACCCGCTCAGCCTGTCCCTGCGGGGCTCATGTTCACGCCTGGGGCAGTGACTCGCCCTGGACCGCCTGGATCTCCAGCTCGATCTTGAGGGTGGTGCCGATGGCGGCGATGCCCGCCTGCACCACCTGGTTGTAGTTCATGGCGAAGTCCTCGCGGTGCAGCTCGGTCGTCGCGCGGAACGCGGCGCGGGTGCCGCCCCACGGGTCGGCGCCGGTGCCGAGGTAGGCGAGGTCGAGGTCGACCGGTCGTACGACACCGTGCAGCGAGAGTTCGCCGTGCACCGTCCAGCGGTCGGAGCCGGCCGCCGTCAGGCCCGTCGAGACGAAGGTGATCTCGGGGTGGCGTTCGACGTCGAGGAAGTCGGCCGAGCGCAGGTGGGTGTCGCGCATGCCGTTGCCGGTGTCGATGGAGGCGGCGCGGATGACCGCGTGGACGCGGGACTTGGTGACGTCGTCGGGGGCGATCTCGATCCCCGCGCCGAAGTCCGTGAACCGGCCGCGGACGCTGGAGATGCCCAGGTGCTGGGCGACCGCGCCCACGGTGGAGTGCGCGGGGTCCACCGTCCACGGGCCCGGCGGGGGCAGCTCGGTGCCGCCCACCCGGGCCAGCGTCACCGTGCCGACCTCGGCGCGACCGCTCGCGGTGACGATGGCGCTGGAGGCGGCGGGCGCGTAGCCCAGGGCCGTGACGATGACGGTGTAGGCCCCCGGCGCGAGCGGGTTCGGGTCGCGCACCGTGCCCTCGTCGTCGGCCTCGGCGCGCAGCACCTGGCTGCCGGTCATGTCGGTCACCGTGACGACCGCGTGCGACACGGCCCATCCGTCCCGGGTGCGGATCCTCGCGGTCAGTCCCATCCCGTTTCTCCCTGCGAACACTCGGACTGTCATGTGGTCAGACGGTCAGACGATTACAAATTGGCCTTATGGGACCGGCCCGCGGCGGGCGCCTCCTTGTGGGCGCGCCCGCCACGGGCCGGAGTGCGAACTACTCGCCCGGGTGGGAGAGTTCGATGTCGTGGCCGTCGACACCGGTGCCGGTGACGTTCAGGGCCGTGGCGACCGGCGGGTACCCGGTCGCGATGACGGTGTAGTCACCGCCGTCCAGGTCGGCGAAGGCGTATGCGCCGTCCAGGCCGGTGGTGGACGTGCCGACCACGTTGCCCGCCGCGTCCACGAGGGTCACGCGGGCGTCGGCCAGCGGGCCGTGCGGGGCCCGTACGACACCCTGGAGCTGGGCGCCGGCGTCCAGGTCGACCTCGATCCGGGTGACCCCGGCGGTGCCGATCTCGACCGGCAGGGCGCGGGGCCGGTACCCGGCCGCGTTCACCGCGACCGTGACGACGCCCGGAACCAGTTCGCCGAAGCGGAAGTCGCCCTGCTCACCGGTGGCCGCGGTGGCCAGCAGGTCGCCGCGCACGTCGGTGACGATGACCATCGCGTCCTTGACCGGGAGCGCGCTGCCGGCGCCGCGGACGACGCCGCTCAGGCCGCTGGTGCCGCTCAGCAAAATGTCATACAGCACCGGCTCCTCGCCCACCACGACCGTGGCGGCCTGCGGCTGGTAGCCGTCGGCGGAGGCGATCAGCACGTACGAGCCCGCACCGGGCGCGTCCAGCCGGTAGGAACCGTCGAAGCCCGCGACCGCGCGGCCCAGCTGGCGGCCGGACAGCGAGATCAGGGTGACCGCGGCCTGTGCGACCGGGGCGCTCTCGGCACCGCGCACGTAGCCGTGCACCGGGGTGGAGCCGGAGCCGGCCGACTGCTCGGGACCGGCGATGGTGGCCACCGCGGTGAACCGCCCGGCGGTCTCCGGCGCGGCCGCGGCCTCCGTGGTGCTGCTCACGACCGGGGCGGCCCAGCTCGGGAGCTGCTGCTCCTCGACGGGAGCCGCGACCGGCGCGGCGACGGCGGCCGGCACGGTCTCCGGGCTTGCCGCGTTCTCCGCGTCGGCGGCCTGGGCCAGCCCGCCCTTGGTCCGCAGCGGGACCTCCTTGATGAACAGGCTGATCAGGAAGGCGAGGGCCGCGAGGCCGCCGGCGATCAGGAAGACGTCGGCGATGGCGTGGCCGTAGGCGCTCTCCACGAGGGTGCGCACCGGGGCCGGGTACTTGCCCAGGTCCGGGATGCTGTCGGTGGACGAGCTGGAACCGGCCAGGGCGGCCTGGTACTTGGGGGAGAGGGAGGCGATGCCGTCCGTGATGTAGTGCGTGATCCGGTTGGCCATCACCGCGCCCAGCGCCGAGACGCCGACCGCACCGCCGAGGGACCGGAAGAAGGTGACCGTGGAGCTGGCCGAGCCGAGGTCGGACGGGTCGACCTGGTTCTGCGTGCACAGCACCAGGTTCTGCATCATCATGCCGATGCCGAGACCCATCAGCGCCATGAAGATCGCCATCTTCCAGTACGCCGTGTCGTACCGGATGGTGCCGAGCAGGCCCAGACCGGCCGTCACCAGCACGCCGCCGCTGACCAGCCAGGCCTTCCAGCGGCCGGTGCGGGTGATGAACTGGCCCGAGACGGTGGACGAGACGAACAGACCGCCGATCATCGGGATCGTCAGCACGCCGGACATCGTCGGGGACTTGTCGCGGGCCAGCTGGAAGTACTGGCTGAAGAACACCGTGCCGGTGAACATCGCGACACCGACGAACAGGGAGGCCAGCGAGGCCAGGGTGATGGTGCGGTTGCGGAACAGCCGCAGCGGGATGATCGGTTCCTTGGCCTTCGACTCGACCAGGACGAAGATCAGGCCGAGGACGACCGAACCGCCGATCATCACGAACGTCTGCCAGGAGACCCAGTCGTACTTGTCACCGGCGAAGGTGACCCAGACCAGCAGCAGCGACACGGCGGCGGCGACGAAGAACGCGCCCGCCCAGTCGACCTTGACGTCCCGCTTCACGACCGGCAGGTGCAGGGTCTTCTGCAGCACGATCAGCGCGATGACGGCGAAGGGGACGCCGACGTAGAAGCACCAGCGCCAGCCCAGCCACGAGGTGTCGGTGATGACACCGCCGAGCAGCGGGCCGCCGACGGTGGCGACGGCGAAGGTCGCGCCCAGGTAGCCGGAGTAACGGCCGCGCTCCCGCGGCGAGATCATCGCGGCCATGACGATCTGGGCGAGCGCCGACAGACCGCCGACGCCGACGCCCTGGACGACACGGCAGGCGATCAGCATGCCGGGGTTCTGCGACAGACCGGCGATGACGGAGCCCGTGACGTATATGACCAGGGCTATCTGGACGAGCGCCTTCTTGCTGTACAGGTCGGAGAGCTTGCCCCACAGCGGGGTGGTGGCCGTCATCGCCAGCAGCGAGGCGGTGACGACCCAGGTGTAGGCGGACTGGCCGCCACCGAGGTCGCCGATGATGTGCGGTAGGGCGTTGGTGACGATCGTGGACGACAGGATCGCCACGAACATGCCGAGCAGCAGGCCGGAGATGGCCTCCATGATCTGCCGGTGGGACATCGGGGCCTGCTCGGCGGGGCTGACGGCGCCGCCTCCCCCGTGCTTGGCGTGAGCCCGCACACCGGCTGGTGTGGTCGTTGCCATGGGCTTCCTTTTCTTACGTCTTATGCGGGTGTACGGGTGGTCGTCGGTTCGAGTACGGCCGTGGGGGCGCGGGCGGCGGAGGCGACCGTGGCCTTGTCCCCGGCCTCTGCCGTGGCCTTCGGGGCGCCCGGGGCGGGCGCCGTGCCGACGGCGGGCCGGGGATGCGGGGCCGTGGCCCGGCAGTCGCCGAAGCTGTCCCGGAGCCGGGTCATCAGCCGGATCAGCTGGTCGACCTCCTCGTCGCTCCAGTCGCCCAGCCGCTCGGCGAGCAGCTCGGTGCTGCGCCGGGACAGGTCCACGAGGGTCGCCTCGCCCGCGGGGGTGAGGCGCAGGATGCGGGAGCGCTTGTCCGCCGGGTCGGCGGAGCGCTCGATCCAGCCGCGCTCGGCGACGTGCGCCACGTGCCGGCTGGTCACGGACATGTCCACGGCGAGCAGCTCGGCGAGCTTGCTCATGCGCATGGAGCCGTGGCGGCCGAGCAGCGTCAGTACCGCGGCCGAGCCGGTCGGGCACTCGGGCGGCAGAATGCGGCCCAGGTCCCGCTTCACGGCTCCGACGGCGCTGAGCTGACGCGCCAGCTCCTCGAACTGCGCCTGCTTCGCCATCCCGCACACCTCCTCACGACCGTATTCGTTGCTTGGGGCAACCATAGAACTGCTTGGTTGCCACAGGCAAATAAATCGGCGGGGGTGGGTATAAAAACTTGGCAAAGACAAGTATTGCGAACGTAAACATGCAGGTGGGGCGAGCTGGGTGCACGGGAGGCCCCCCACTTGGGCCGGACCCACGGATTCGCTAGTGTCTCGGGCCATGGCTAACACCCAGGGCCCCCAGGGCAACTACGACCCCGCCGGCAGCACCCAGATGTTCCGCGCGTTCGTCGACGAGGCCCCGCAGACTCCTCAGCAGACGGCGACCACCTATTCCTCCTCCTCCGGCCCGCGCCTCGGCCTGATCCTCGGCGTCGTCGCCGTGGTGGTCGTGGTGGCGGCGGTGGCCTGGCTCGCGTTCATGTAGGACGGCGGCCGCGCCGACCGGTACGGCGGTCACGCCGACGGCCGACGGCCGACGGTACGGCGGTACGACGGGCCGAGGGTCTGGCGGGCCGCGGGTCTGGCGGGCCGATGAAGGGAACCCGGGGTCGAGCGCCCCGGGCTTTCGTCGTGCTCAGCTCCAGTCGACGGTCGCGACCCGGGTCTCCACGTGCATGCCGAGCGGCACCCGCCAGTCGTCCACGCAGACCGTCCAGGTCCTGCTGACGTGGGAGCCGGGGCCGACCGGGGCCGGCAGGGGCTCCGTCGACGTGACCGTCGACCAGTCGATGCCCAGCAGATCGATGATGTGCGTGCCGAGCGTGACCGTGCCGGAACGGACCGCGGTGCCGCCGGAGTTGGCGAAGGCGACGGTCACCTTCTCGCACCAGCGCCGGTCCGTGGCCTCGCGGGTGGGGGCGCTCCAGGTGAGGGCGGCGGGCGAGGGGGAGGCCGAAGAGGCGCCGGGGCGCGGTGAGTTCGATGCCGTCGGACCGCTGCGCGGTGGCCGGGTGCCGCCGCTGCGGGAAGAGGGGCTGGGTGAACTTGCCGTGAGGGAAGGCGAGGTGGCCGTGGCCGTCGTGGTGGTAACGGTGCCGGCCGGGGTCGGCCCGTCCGCCGGAACCGTCGGACTGCCCGTCCCCTCCGTCCCCTTCGCCCCGTCCAGCGGGACGAGCGTCACCGACCCCGTCGGCCGTGCCGAAGCGCTCGGTGTGCCGCCCGCGGCACCCACCGCCGTATAGCCGCCGTTGCCGCCGCCCGCGCACGCCGTGAGCGCCGAGGCCAGGCAGACGGCGACCGCCGAGGCCGCCGTGACGGTGCCCCAGCGGCCGCCCGGCGCCCGGCGTGGACGCACGGGACCGGCCGCCGGTGCCGCGGGGGCGTCGGCCCCGCGGCCGCCCGGTGTCCTGAGGGTCGGTGTCCTGCGGATCTGCGTCCGACGGATCTGCGTCCTACGGGTCTGCGTCCTGCGGAGAGGCATCGCGCCAGTGTGGCTGACACTCCGTCAGTAAGGAACCCGTAGGCGCGACTTCAGTCCGAGATCAGGCCCTCGCGGAGCTGGGCCAGGGTGCGGGTCAGCAGGCGGGAGACGTGCATCTGGGAGATGCCGACCTCCTCGCCGATCTGGGACTGGGTCATGTTCGCGAAGAAGCGGAGCATGATGATCCGGCGCTCGCGCGGGGGGAGCTTGGCGAGGAGCGGCTTGAGCGACTCGCGGTACTCGACGCCCTCCAGGGCCGTGTCCTCGTAGCCGAGGCGGTCGGCCAGGGAACCCTCGCCGCCGTCGTCCTCGGGAGCCGGGGAGTCGAGGGAGGAGGCGGTGTACGCGTTGCCCACGGCGAGGCCGTCGACCACGTCCTCCTCGGAGACGCCCAGGACGGCCGCCAGCTCCGTCACCGTCGGCGAACGGTCCAGCTTCTGGGAGAGCTCGTCGCTGGCCTTGGTGAGGGCCAGGCGCAGCTCCTGGAGGCGGCGCGGGACGCGGACCGACCAGGAGGTGTCGCGGAAGAACCGCTTGATCTCGCCGACCACGGTCGGCATCGCGAACGTGGGGAACTCCACGCCCCGTTCGCAGTCGAAGCGGTCGATCGCCTTGATCAGGCCGATGGTGCCGACCTGGACGATGTCCTCCATCGGCTCGTTGCGGCTGCGGAAGCGGGCCGCCGCGTAGCGCACGAGGGGGAGGTTGAGTTCGATCAGGGTGTCCCGGACGTAGGCACGCTCGGGGCTGTCCTCTTCGAGTGCGGCAAGGCGCAGGAACAGGGAGCGGGACAGGGTGCGGGTGTCGAGGTTCTCCGAGACCGCCGGGACTTCCGGGGTCGGAGGGGCCTCCAGCGCCGGGGCGCCTTCGATGGTGCCTTCGATGCTGTCGAGCACGTCGATGGCGTCGAGCTCCTTGGGCGCTGCCTCGCTCTTCGTGGGCGTGAGCACCTTCGAGCTGCCCTGGTCTGCGGACATGCCACCCCCTTTGGGTCGCGGGACGGTCGCGGCGGCGTTCCCTGCTAGGAACGATGCCTTCACCTGAATACCGGAGCCGGAGCCCCGGCAAACGCGCTTCCCGCAGAATGTCACATGTCGGCAACACGCTGTAGTGACATGTCGACATGCGAGACGTGAATCCGCCCTGGAAGAAGGGGGTCTGACGCATTTTCGACCCTCAACTGTCGGGAAGTGCGCTGGTGAGCGATTCGCTCGCGCTGGTGATGGCTCGATCCTGTTTGCGGTTACGGTCTCGCCAAGTCGCCGAGGGCGGGTCTCGGACCGGTAACGGGCCCCTGGAGGGCGGTCCCCGGCGCTCGGCCGGACCCGGTCCGGACCTAGGCCGGACCTAGGCCGGACCTCGGCTGGGCCTCGGTCAGGGCCTCGGTCAGGCCTCGATGCGGTTGGCCGAGCGCAGGCGCTGGAAGCTGCGGGCCAGGAGGCGCGAGACGTGCATCTGGGAGACGCCTAGCTCCGCGCTGATCTGGGACTGGGTGAGGTTGCTGTAGTAGCGCAGCAGGAGGATCCGCTGCTCCCGCTCGGGGAGTTGGACAAGCAGGTGACGGACCAGGTCGCGGTGTTCCACGCCGTCCAGGGCCGGGTCCTCGTAGCCGATGCGGTCGAGGAGGCCCGGCAGTCCGTCGCCCTCCTGCGCGGCCTCCAGGGAGGTCGCGTGGTACGACCGGCCGGCCTCGATGCAGGAGAGCACCTCCTCCTCGCTGATCCGCAGCCGCTCGGCGATCTCGGAGGTGGAGGGGGAGCGGCCGAAGGCGGTGGTCAGGTCCTCGGTCGCGCTGTTCACCTGGACCCACAGCTCGTGCAGCCGGCGCGGTACGTGCACGGTGCGCACGTTGTCCCGGAAGTAGCGCTTGATCTCGCCGACGACGGTCGGCATCGCGAAGGTCGGGAACTGCACGCCCCGGTCCGGGTCGAAGCGGTCGATGGCGTTGATGAGACCGATGGTGCCGACCTGGACGACGTCCTCCATCGGCTCGTTGCGGGAGCGGAAGCGGGCGGCCGCGTAGCGCACGAGCGGGAGGTTCGCCTCGATGAGCGCCGCGCGCACCCGGTTGTGCTCCGGCGTGCCCGGCTTGAGGTCCTTCAGCTGGCCGAAGAGCACCTGGGTCAGCGCCCGGGTGTCGGCACCCCGCCGCTTCTCCGGGGCGGGGGCGGCGGCTTGGGCGGGGGCGACGGGGGCAGCGGGGGGCTGAGGGAGGGTCTGAGCGGGGTTCTGGACGGGGGTCTGGACGGGGGTCTGGACGGGGGTCTGGATCGGGGCGGGCGCCTCTTCCTGGGGCGGCGCAGAACTGGCCGACACGGTCAACGCCACCTCTTCATCGGTCAATCATCCGTCAAAAGCGGTCATAGCATCACAAGACATGTGCACTGTGTGCAAGCACCTGGTAACGTCGTGTTGGGTATTAATACTGGCAAGTTGAGGCATAAGGCGCAGCAAAGCCCCCCGCCCGGCAGGCGAGGGGCTCGGGATCCGGAAGCCGCCGTGCGGCTCAGAACTCGTAGTCGGCGATCACCCAGGTGCCGAACTCCCGCCACTGCGCCGCGGCCGCCTGGTGGGCCGGGTGCTCCAGGTACCGCTTGAGCGCGTCCCGGTCCTCGACCGCGGAGTTGATGGCGAAGTCGTAGGCGATGGGGCGGTCGGTGATGTTCCAGCCGCACTCCCAGAAGCGCAGCTCCTCGATCTGGTCGCGGAGGGCGGAGAAGGCCTGGGCACCCGCGACGGCCCGCGGATCGTCGCGCCCGACGCCCTCGTTGAGCTTGAAGAGGACCAGGTGGCGGATCATGAGTACTCCCGGTGCGTCTACTTCGCCCCGTTGGCCAGCCAGGTGAAGAAGTCACCGACGGCCTTTGCGGCGTCCGATATGCCCTGAAAGACTATCTGGACCCAGTCTGCCGCCCTGGGCGGGTCCGTGATGATCACGTAGAGCGCGAAGATCACGAGTACGTAGACGGCGATCTTCTTGGCGTTCACCGCCACCTGGCCTCTCCCCTGTCACTCCCCCGGGTTCCCCCGGTTGCCGGGCGCGAGTGTAACCCTCCGATCGTTTTGTATGACCAACGGCGCGATGCGTGCCGGATTTTTTTCTCCGAATCTCCCGATCTCCGAATCCCGGACTCCTCGAATCCCCGAATCCCCGAAGCGCGCACCGGTCGCGTGAACCGATCGCGGGGCCCGCTCCGATGAAGGGGCGAGGCAACCGAGGCGAACCCGGGTCAACCGGAGTCGAGAGGGAGAGCACAGATGCTGATGACGACGATGGCCTTCGGGCTCGTCACCCTGCTGATCGTGATCGTCGTGGCGGCACTGCTCGACTGCGTCCGCACACCGGCGGAGCGGGTCAGGTACGTCCCGAAGTGGCTCTGGCTGCTGTTCCTGCTCCACGCCCCGGTCTTCGGCGCCCTGGTCTGGAACTACGCGGGCAAGCGCCCCGAGCCGCTGGTCTGACGCCGGCGGCGGACGGACCCGGGCCCTCGGTGGCTTGCGGGTCACTCGCTTTCGAGCAGCGGCCGCCAGGGCCGGCCGGGTTCGGTGTCGCGGGGGAACAGGTGCCGGACGGGACGAAGGCCGGGTGGCACCTGGGAGTCCCGCCTGGTCGGGCACCCCGTCTCGACAACGGGTGAAACGAGGGCCACGGACGGCGGATGAAAAGTGAGCCACTCTGCGATCTCTTGATCATTCTGACTTCACTGGTTCTGA
>NZ_JBIBHY010000009.1:0-475426 GCF_042957285.1 Streptomyces sp. NPDC008092 | reverse complement strand
TCAGAACCAGTGAAGTCAGAATGATCAAGAGATCGCAGAGTGGCTCACTTTTCATCCGCCGTCCGTGGCCCTCGTTTCACCCGTTGTCGAGACGGCAATCCCGGATGGGCGACTTGTATTGCTGGCGCATCCTGGAGTGTGCGTGTCCTGCCCCGTCGGTGAGAACGTCAGGCGTCGAAAGTTATGGGGAGACGATTCACCGTCCGACAGAAGGCTGGCAGGGCGTCGCGGCATCCGCGACGTGAATTCAGGTGTCTGAGTCAGTAAAGCGGAGTAATGCTCGAGATCCTTCCGACGTGGATGATTTCTGACCGTGGATCCCTGCTGGCAGCGAAGGGAACATAGACCATGATTGCCGGTTGGCCAAACCGGCAATCGCAGAGATCATTGTGGGCATGGCTGCTCGGCTGCGCTGACGGTGGAGTCGTCACATGTGTACGCGTGCCTGTTCCTTCCCGTTGCCGCAGTGTGAGGGGGGTCGGAGACAGCGCGGTGTCCTCTGATCTCAAGGAACTTGATACTTGCCCCGCCCCCCTGCCTTGAAACTTGCTGAGGTCCTGGCCGAGATCCGCATGAGTCCGTCGGCCTTTTATCGACTACGTGCCCGTGGTCAGGCACCCCGAATGACCAAGCTGCCAAATGGAGAACTGCGCTGCCGTCGAGCTGACTTGGATGCTTGGTGGGAAGCGTGCGAAAGGGACACGCCTGAATGGTACTGAGCTACAAGGTCAGGTTCTGGGAGATACGAGAGCGGTCTGGCCGGGCCAAGGCGTTCGATGTGCGCTGGACGGTCAACGGGCGTGAAAAGTCTGAGTCCTTCCTGACCCGGGGCCTTGCGGACAGCCGTAGGTCCAAGCTCATGAGTGCCGCGCGTGACGGTGAGCCTTTCGACCCGAAGACGGGTTTGCCGGCGTCCGAGTTGCGCGCACTGCGGCAGCGCACAACCTGGTATGCGGTGGCGCGGGAGTACGTGGACACACGCTGGGACCGGACTCCGGGAGGCACCCGGCGAACCATTGCTGATGGGCTGGCCACCGTCACCCTCGCCTTCGTGGAGAAGGGTGCCGTCTACCGTGAGCCCCGCGTGCTGCGCAGGGCGCTGTACTCCTGGGCATTCAACAAGAAGGCCTGGGAGGCAGAGCCGCGGGTGGAGTGGCAGGCTGCTCTGGACTGGCTCGAAAGCAAGTCACTGCCCGTTGCGGAACTTGAGGATCCTGACGTCTTGCGGCGGGGCCTTGATGCGCTGTGCCGGAAGCTCGATGGGACCGTCGCCGCGGCCAAGACGACGAAGCGCAAGAGAGCCGCCGTCAGTGAGGTGTTCGCTGACGCGGTGGAGCGGGGGTACTTCACCCACAACCCACTCACCGGTCTGCGGTGGACGGCACCCGAGGTGGACGACATCGTCGACCCCGACTGCGTGCCCAACCCCATTCAAGTGGCGCGCCTGCTCGAAGCAGTACGCCGGCTGCCGGGACGTGGACCCCACCTCTACGCCTTCTTCGCATGCATGTATTACGCCGGCATGCGCCCGGCAGAGGTGATCCACCTCAAGAAGGTTCAGTGCCGCCTGCCTTCAAGCGGCTGGGGGCTGCTCAACCTCAAGGGCGGCATCGTCACTGCGGGGAAGGAATGGACGGACGACGGAGCGGTCCACGAGATCCACTCCCTGAAGCGCCGTGCGGCCAAGGCCACGCGCCCGGTTCCCATCCCGCCGGTACTCGTGCGTATCCTCCGAGACCACATCGCCCGCTTCGGTGTCGCCGCCGACGGCAGGATCTTTCAGAACGCGGCCGGCAACTACATCGACAACGCGGCCTACTGCGTCACCTGGGGACGCGCCAGGGAAGCCACACTCACCTTGGACGAGCACGCGCTGAACCTCGCCAAGCGGCCCTACGACCTGCGCCACGCCGGAATTTCCTTCTGGCTTGCCTCCGGCGTGGATCCCGCCGAGTGCGCTCGCAGAGCGGGCCAGAGCATCCAGGTTCTCTTCCGCTACTACGCGAAGTTCCTGGCCGGGACCCGAGACCATGCCAACCAGTTGATCGAGGCGTCGATGAATCGTTGGGAGGGTTCCCCATCTCCTGGCGAGGCTGGGTGACCGGAATCTGGTCCGGAAATATTCCGGACCAGGTGGGCAACACTGGGACACCAGTGGGGCAAATCGGGAGCAAGGCATCGTTTCGCTTTGCTGCCTGAGGTAGTGACCGAGGAGGGCGCCTGACGGGAGATTTCCCAGCTCAGGCGCCCTTCTCGTGTGTCTCTAGAAGAACCCCAGCTTCTTCGGCGAGTACGACACCAATAGATTCTTCGTCTGCTGGTAGTGGTCCAGCATCATCTTGTGGGTCTCGCGACCGATCCCCGACTGCTTGTAGCCGCCGAACGCGGCGTGTGCCGGGTACGCGTGGTAGCAGTTGGTCCACACCCGGCCGGCCTGGATCGAACGGCCCGCGCGGTACGCGGTGTTGATGTCGCGGGTCCAGACGCCCGCGCCGAGGCCGTACAGGGTGTCGTTGGCCATCTTGATCGCGTCGTCGAAGTCGTCGAAGGACGTCACCGAGACGACCGGGCCGAAGATCTCCTCCTGGAAGATCCGCATCCGGTTGTCGCCCTCGAAGATGGTGGGCTGGACGTAGTAGCCGCCCTTCAACTCGCCGTCGTAGTCGATGCGTTCGCCGCCGGTGAGAACCTTGGCCCCCTCCTGCCGGCCGATGTCCAGGTAGGAGAGGATCTTCTCCAGCTGGTCGTTGGAGGCCTGGGCGCCGATCATCGTGTCGGTGTCGAGCGGGTGCCCCGGCTTGATCAGGCGGGTGCGGGCGACCGCCGCCTCCATGAACTCGGCGTAGTGGCCGCGCTGGACGAGGGCGCGGGACGGGCAGGTGCAGACCTCGCCCTGGTTGAGCGCGAACATCGTGAAGCCTTCGAGGGCCTTGTCGCGGAAGTCGTCGTCGTGCGCCCAGACGTCGTCGAAGAAGATGTTCGGGGACTTGCCGCCCAGTTCGAGCGTGACCGGCTTGATGTTCTCCGAGGCGTACTGCATGATCAGCCGCCCGGTGGTGGTCTCGCCGGTGAAGGCGACCTTCGCCACCCGCGGGCTGGACGCGAGCGGCTTGCCCGCCTCCACGCCGAAGCCGTTGACGATGTTCACCACGCCCGGCGGCAGCAGGTCCGCGATCAGGCTCATCCAGTAGTGGATGGAGGCCGGGGTCTGCTCGGCGGGCTTGATGACCACCGCGTTGCCGGCCGCGAGAGCCGGTGCGAGCTTCCAGGTGGCCATCAGGATCGGGAAGTTCCACGGGATGATCTGCGCGACGACCCCGAGGGGCTCGTGGAAGTGGTACGCCACCGTGTCGTCGTCGACCTCGCCCAGCGAACCCTCCTGCGCACGGATCGCCCCCGCGAAGTACCGGAAGTGGTCGATGGCGAGCGGGATGTCCGCGGCCAGGGTCTCGCGCACCGGCTTGCCGTTCTCCCAGCTCTCGGCGACCGCGAGCGGTTCGAGGTGGGCCTCCATCCGGTCGGCGATCTTGAGGAGGATGTCCGAGCGCTCCGTCACCGACGTACGGCCCCAGCCCGGCGCCGCCGCGTGCGCCGCGTCCAGCGCCCGCTCCACGTCCTCGGCGGTGCCCCGCGCCACCTCGGTGAACGGCTGCCCGTT
Source organism: Streptomyces sp. NPDC008092 (assembly GCF_042957285.1). Taxonomy (NCBI): domain Bacteria; kingdom Bacillati; phylum Actinomycetota; class Actinomycetes; order Kitasatosporales; family Streptomycetaceae; genus Streptomyces; species Streptomyces sp. NPDC008092. The sequence goes on along the minus strand of NZ_JBIBHY010000009.1, from coordinate 471,768 downwards.
CACCGGCGACGGGTTCTCGAAGTACTGCCCCCGGACCGGCGGCACCCACTCGCCGCCGATGAAGTGGTCGTAGCGCGCCTGGTAGGAGACGATCGCGCCCTCGGTGCCGGGCGCCGTGTAACGGGTCATGGTGGCCTGCCTCCTTGCAGTGCGCTGCCCGCCGTTGGGCAGCTCCCGGCGCGGAGGCTAAGGGAGCGGACGTTGCGAACACGTTGCGCCGCAGGTCAGCCGACCGGCGCCGCGAACTCCGCCTCCAGGGCCGCCAGCCGGGACCGTACGACCGCCGTCGGCCGCACCGCCGCCAGCGCCCGCCACACCTCGACGTCGTCCTCGCCCCACGGCGCATGCGCCCAGTCCGCCAGCAGGTCGGGGTCCTGGCATCCGATCAGCGCGGCCCGCAGCCCGTCCGCCAGCCGCCGCCTGAGCCGTACGACGGCGGGCGCCTGCGAACCCGGCAGCAGCGGGCCGGTGTACGCCCCTGCGGCCGCCGTCACCGCTCCCGCCTCCAGCCGCCGCTCCACCACGGCCGCGTCCGACTCGACCGGCGCGGTCAGCCGGTACGGCCGGGAGGCCAGCAGCCCCGGGCCCAGCAGCCGGACCAGTTCGGCCCGCAGCGTCACCGGCGTCACCGACTCGTCCTCGTACAGCGCGCACAGCAGCTCGTCACCGGTCAGCCCCTCCGGATGGCGGGACAGCAGCACCAGCAGCTCGCTGTGCCGGCGGCCGAGCCGCAGACCGCGGCCGTCCAGGCGGAGCTCGGCCTCGTCACGGCCGAGCGCCGTCAGCGCGGGCGCCTCTTCGGCGGGCGCCGGCGGATCGAGCAGCGCCAGCTGGGACTCGGCGGCCCGCGCCACCGCCTGGACGAAGCCCAGGCTGTGCGGATGCGCCAGCCGGTCGCCGCCGGTGATGTCGACGGCACCCAGCACCCGCCCGGTGCGCGGATCGTGCACCGGTGCCGCCGCGCACGTCCACGGCTGCACCCGGCGGATGAAGTGCTCCGCGGCGAACACCTGCACCGGCCGGTCCACGGCCACCGCCGTCCCCGGCGCGTTGGTCCCGACCGCGGTCTCCGACCAGCGCGCGCCCGGCACGAAGTTCATCCGGTCCGCCCGGCGCCGGGTCGCCGGATGCCCTTCGACCCACAGCAGTCTGCCGTCCGCGTCGCACACCGCCAGCAGATGCTCGCCGTCCGCCGCGAACGTACCCATCAGCTCCCGGAACAGCGGCATCACCCGGGCCAGCGGATGCTCCGCCCGGTACGCCCCGAGGTCACCGTCCGTCAGCTCCACGCGCGCCGCGCCGTCCGGCCCCACCCCGGCCCGCGCGGAACGCCGCCACGACTCGGCCACCACGGACCGCACCGGGCGCGGCACGGTCCCCGCCGTGGTGAACGTCTCGTGTGCCCGGCGCAGCACCCGGACGCGCTCGGCAGGGTCGGCCCCCGGCTCCAGGGCCACCCAGGGATCGGTCAACTCGGCCTCCCGACGGCGATGCGGCTGGGGACATCGTCACGCGGGGTGTTCGCGCCGACAACCGTTTCGACCGACCTCACTGCGCGGCCGGCCGACCGGCCTCACTCCGCCTGGCCGACCAGCCTCATGTAGCGCACCCAGTCCCAGTGCTTCCCCGGATCGGTGTGGTCGGTCCCCGGCACCTCGACATGGCCGATGACGTGCTCCCGGTCCTTCGGGATGCCGTATCTCTCGCAGATCGACGCCGTCAGCCGTGCCGACTCCGTGTACAGGGCGTCGGTGAAGTACTCCGGCCTGTCCACCCAGCCCTCGTGCTCGATGCCGATGCTCCGCGTGTTGTAGTCCCAGTTCCCCGCGTGCCAGGCCACGTCGGTCTCCCGCACGCACTGCGCGACATGCCCGTCGGCCGAGCGGACCAGGTAGTGCGCGGACACCCGCTTCTTCGGGTTCTGGAAGATGGACAGCGTGCCCGCGTACGACTGCTGCGTGACATGGATGATCACTCGGTCGATCGCGTACTCGTCGGGCCGCTGGGCCGGTGTCCGGTTCTCGCCGCTCGCCGCCTGCCACTCGGCCGGCGGATAGTCGACGACCCCGGTCTGCGCGCCCGCCCGGCCCGCGGGGAGCAGCGCGTACGGGACGGCGGCGAGGGCCGCGCCCTTCAGGAGCCGTCGCCTGCTGGGGAGCGGTCGTGCCCGGTCCATGGATGGGGTGCCTTTCGGAAGCGTGCTCGAAGCACGGGGAGTCGAGGGCGGTCAGCGGCGCAGGGCCGCCGCCGTCTCGCGCAGTCGCGCATGCAGTCCGCGGTAAGTCTCGCGCGCGGGCAGCCACTCCTTGCGGAGCTTGGCCACACACGTGTAGTTGGTGTCGCACACGTTGGCCAACGGCGATTCCACCGTCTGGGTCGCGTACTGGTAGGCGTCGAGTTCGCCGAACCCGTAGTCGCGTACCAGCCACTGCACCAGGTCGAGCTGCGATATCCGGAAGGCGTCCTCCAGCGGACGCGCCGAGCCCGTCGAGACGATGTGCGTGTCCGACTCCAGCCGGGGCCACGGCGTCGCGATCCCCTTGAGGAGCTCGACGATCACCACGGTGTTCATCGCGCACTCCACGGCCACCCCGCAGGTCTCGCCCTCGCCCTGCCGGGCGTGCCCGTCGCCGAGGCTGAGCAGCGCGCCGTCGACGTTGACCCCGAGGTAGCAGGTGACGCCGGCCCGCATCTCGGGCGTGTCCATGTTCCCGCCGTGCGCGTCCGGCACCAGGGCCGAACGCACCTCCAGGTTGGCGGGGGCCACCCCGACCGTGCCGTGCATCGGGTCCAGCGGCAGCTCCAGCTCGATGCCGCCCTCGTGCGCGCGGAACAGGGCCGTGCGCCGGGTGCGGTCCAGCTGCCAGATCCAGACCGTCTCCGGCAGCGGCGGCTGGAGGGTGGCCGTGGTGTGCGTCGAGGTGAGCGCGCCGAACAGGGGGACCGTCGTCGACGCCGCCCAGTCCCGGGCCGGTTCGATCGACACGAAGTGCACGGCGACGGTGTCGCCCGGCTCCGCGCCCTCGATGTGGAAGGGCCCGGTCTGCGGGTTGAGGAACGGGAACTCGCACACCTCGGACACCAGGTCCTTCTCGGACCGCACCCGCCCGGCGAAGCAGTCCTCCGTGTACAGGTCGAGGACCGTGCCGGGCGCGATCCGCGCCACCGGCGGCGCCCCGCCGAACGTCCAGGCGTAGTCGTCCGGTCCGGGCCGGACGGTGAGGATCCGGGGGTCGGTCATCGCGGTGGTGCTCCGTTCTGTGCGGCGAGGGTTGCTGAGGTGTCGTCTTCGAGGTGGACCCGCGCGGTCTCGGCTATGCGCTCGGGATGGCGCCGGACCAGCACCAGCAGGACGACCGCTCCGGCCGCCATCCACACGCCGACCACCGGACCGGCGTACGACACCGGGGCGGTCAGCTTCGTCACGAAGTCGAAGACGGGCAGCCCGGCAGCGGTGAGCAGGGCGGGGACGAAGGCCACGATGCCCAGCAGCGGGAGGAGCAGGTGCCGTACGGGCTTGAGGGACGCACGGCCGCGGCGCAGGAAGTAGCCCGCGCAGGCGAGGTTGACGACGATGTAGACGCCGATGACCACCGTGACGATCACCGTGGCCAGCAGCAGGAACGCGGTCACCGGGTCGTAGCCGAAGCCCAGCCCCAGCACGGCGCCCAGCGCCACGACCGTCTGTGCCGCGATGCCGGCGACGGGGGAGCGGTAGCGGGGGTGGAGCGTGGCGAGGACGCGCGGGAGGACCCGGATGCGGGCCAGCGCGAAGGCCGTCCGCGTGGACACGTTGGCACAGGCGTTGGCGTTGGCGATCGTCGAGTTCACGATGGCGAGGAACACCAGCACCCAGAAGAGCCCGAAGGACGCCCGGGCGACGCCCTCCCAGGACGCCTCGCCCGCCGCCCCGAAGGAGGCGAACCGGCCGGGGCCGAAGTACACGGTCATCGCATAGGTCGTCACCACGTAGAACAGGCCGATCCCCAGGGCCGCGCCGAGCACCGCGCGGTGCATCGTGCGGCGCGGGTCGCGGGTCTCCTCGGCGAGCGGCGCGGCCGCCTCGAAGCCGGCGAACGCCAGCACGGTGTAGACGGAACCGGCGAAGACCCCGCTGACCCCGCCGTAACCGTCCGCCGTGTGCGAGGTCCCGAACACGGAGAGGGTGTTGTGGCCGCCGGCCCGGATGATCAGCCATCCGGCGAAGACGAGGAAGACCGCGATCTCGAAGATCCCGAGGACCGTCCCGAAACCGGCCGAGGCCCGCACCCCCAGATACCCGGCGACGGCGATGACGGCCGCACCGGCCAGCGCCCACGGCCACCACAGATCCGCCGGAAAGGAGGCCCACTCGTCGTGCAGGGTCCCGGCCGCGGTGAACCCGAGCTGGAGGAGCAGCAGCGGCGGAACCAGCGCCTCCACGAACACGTAGCCCCAGCCGACCAGGAACCCCACGGCCGGATGCAGCCCCTGCGCCGCATAGGTCGCCACGGAGCCGGCGGCGGGCAGCTCACGCGCCAGCTCGGCCACGCACGACGCCGTGAACAGACAGGCGACCAATGCGATCACCACGGCCAGCGGCAGACTGCCCCCGGCGAACGCCGCCCCCGCCGGAATGGACGCGGCGACGGCGGCGGCAGGCGCCATCGCCGTGATGCTCTGGAACAGCACCTCCCGCAACCCCACCGCGTCCCGCCGCAGTCCCGCGGCCGCCTCTCCCGACATACGTCCCCCCGACGTGCGTGTTCCCCTCGGTCCAGCGGATGCCTCGCGTGAATCACGGTACGGCGCTTGCGGGTTGGGCAGAAGAGCGCCCAGGGGTTCCGTGGACGGAGCGGCGACTGTGGACAACCGCGCCACCCGGACGGGTGAAGGGAGGGCGAGCCTCACAGGGCCCCGGCGAGGGCGAGCACTACACGGGCTCGCCTTCCCGCAGACAGACGCAGGTCCCCGAACTCGCCGCCGCATGGAGCGCGACGAGGGCCGAGAGCGGCGCGACGAGCGGCGTCGCCGCCAACTCCCCGGGGGAGAGCAGCGCATGCCGGTCGTGCTCGTCGCTGAGCCGTACCGCCGTCTCCTCGGCGAGGATCCCGCCGTCGAAGAAGCAGTCCAGCACGGGGCCGGTGCCGTCCACATCGGCCCGGTGGTCGATACCGAGCAACCTGAGCTCCGGACCGAGAACGATGCCGGTCTCCTCCAGCATCTCCCGCCGGGCCGCGGTCAGGGGGTCCTCGCCGTGGTCCAGCATCCCGCCCGGCAGCCACCACTCGCCCGCCACCGGCTGGCCGGGGCCGTAGCGCAACAGCAGCACCCGATCACGCTCGTCCCGTATGAACACGCATGAGGCGATGAGTGCCTGGGGCTGGGTCCGGATCCACTCCTCGCGGGGAACCCACTCGGCCACGCCAACCTCCCGGAGTCCGACGGAACTCCAGGGTGACTCCCCACGGCATGGCCGTCCCGAACCACCGGGCCCGAAGACGGAGACTTCCGGCCGCGTCCCGGTCAGACCCGCTCAGCCACGATCGCCGGATCGTCCAGGACGGCCCGGACCACCGAGTGGGCCGCGCCGAGGAGAGGGCCTTCGGATCCGAGGCGGGAGACGGAGACCGGGCAGGCCGGGCCCGTGGTCCGGCCTGCCAGTTCCGCTTCCAGGGACGGGAGGAGCCAGGGCGCGAGACCGGCCAGTGCCCCGCCCAGGACCACGGACTCGGGGTCGAGGAGGTTGACGGCACCGGTCAGGGCGATGCCCAGGGCCGTACCGGCGTTCTCCAGGGCGCGCCGTACGCCCTCGTGGTCCGCGCCGGCCCGCTGCGCGAGCAGTCCCACCGCGTCCTCGCGGGATTCGAGGCCGGCCGCGCGCAGCACCGCCTCCTCGCCGGCGTACTGCTCCAGGCACCCGCGTCCGCCGCAGGCGCAGCGCGGCCCGTCGGGGTGGACCGGCACATGGCCGAGTTCGCCCGCGAAACCGCGTTTCCCGCGCAGCAGCTGCCCGTCCACCACGACGGCGGCGCCGATGCCGATCTCCGCCGACACGTGCAGGAAGTCGTGGGGTGTCGCGTCCCCGAGCCACAGCTCGGCCAGGGCGCCGAAGTTGGCCTCGTTGTCCACCGTCAGCGGGAGGTCGGCGGGCAGCAGCGCGGCGAGGTCGGTGTCGTGCCAGTCGAGGTTCGGGGCGTGGACGACCGTGTGCCCGTCGCGGGCCACCAGACCGGGGACGGCGACCGCGAGACCGGCGGGCCACAGGCCGTGCCGTTCCGCGTCCGCCGCGACCCGCCGGACCAGCCCGGTCAGCTCCGCCACCACCGGGCGCGGATCCCGGCCCCGGTTCGCGCCGTGCCGCACGGCACGCGCGCGTACCTCGCCGCGCAGGTCCACCGCGCACACGGCGAGATGGTCGACCCCGACCTCCGCCCCGAGACCGGCCGGACCGTGCCCGCTCACCGCGAGCGCCGAGCCCGGCCGCCCGACCCGGCTGGGCCGCTCGGGGCCCAGCTCCTCCAGGAGCCCCCAGCGGACCAGCTCGTCGACGAGGGTCGACACGGCAGCCCGGGTGAGGCCGATGCGTGAGGCGACCGCGGCCCGCGACAGGGAGCCTTCCGCGCTGACCGCGTGCATCACGCGCGCGAGGTTGCGCCGGCGCATGCCCTGCTGGGTGTCCGGCAGGGCACGGCCGGTCGCCGTCGGGCGGGCCTCGTGCAGCGGTGCGGTCATGCCTCCATCAACCCTCTGGGATCCTCTGGACAGTCCCCTGCCGATCAGCGGTTCTCCGGCGCCCGCTCCAGCAGCGGCGCCGCGTCGGAGAGTACCCCGGAGATCCTGGCCAGCGTCGCGGCGTCCCGCTCCACCGCGTCCAGCACGGGCCCCGCGGCCGTGTTCCAGCGCCGCGCCACGGATGCCGGGTCCTCGCCGGTGAGCAGCCCGGCCGCCTGTGCGGCGGCGCCGAGGGCGACCAGCTCCTTCGCCTCGGGCACCTGCACCGGCCGCCCCGACAGCCGCCGTACCGTCTCCTGCCAGGCCCGGCCCCGGGCGCCGCCGCCGATCAGCAGGAGCGGGGTGGTCCGGTCCGCGTCCTCGTCGAGGACCAGGTCCAGGGCGCCCAGCAGGGCGTGCACGGCGCCGTCGTAGGCGGCCTGCAGGAGCTGGCCCGCGGTGGTGTCGTGGCGCAGGCCGTGCAGCAGGCCGGAGGCGTGCGGCAGGTTCGGGGTGCGCTCGCCGTCCAGGTAGGGCAGCAGGGTCACCGAGGTGCCGGGCTCGACGGCCTCGCGGTCCAGGCCGAGGAGCGCCGCGACCCGGTCGACCGCGAGGGTGCAGTTCAGGGTGCAGGCGAGCGGCAGCCAGTCGCCGTGCGCGTCCGCGAAGCCCGCCACCGTGCCGGTGGGGTCGGCGGGCCGGTGCCTGGAGACCGCGTACACCGTGCCCGAGGTGCCGAGGCTCAGCACAGGGGTGCCCGGACGCAGTCCGAGCCCCAGCGCGGCCGCCGCGTTGTCACCGGTGCCGGGCGCCACCAGGGTGCCCTTGGAGAACGGCAGGTCGTGACTGTCCCGGACGGTGCCGGCGACCTCGCCGGGCCGGACCACCCGGGGCAGGAACGCCGGGTCCAGGCCCACATGGGCGAGGGTCTCCGCGTCGTACGACTCGGTCGCCGACGCCCACCAGCCGGTGCCGGAGGCGTCGCCGCGGTCGGTCGTGCCCTGCCCGGTCAGCCGCTCGGTGAGGTAGTCGTGGGGGAGCCGTACCGCCCTGGTCGCCCGGACCGCGTCCGGCTCGTGCTCCGCCAGCCAGGCCCACTTGGTGACCGTGAACGACGCGCCCGGCACGCTGCCGGTGCGTTCCGCCCAGGCCTTCGGGCCGCCCAGCTCCTCGATCAGCCGCTGTGCCTGCGGCGCCGAACGCACGTCGTTCCAGAGCAGCGCGGGCCGCACCGGCTCGCCGTGCCCGTCCAGGGTGACCAGACCGTGCTGCTGCCCGCCGATCGACACGGCCGCCGCCTCGTGCGCGGCGTCCCCGCACTGGCGCAGCGCCTCGCACAGCGCGTCCCACCACTGGCGCGGATCACTCTCCCGGCCCGCGCCGGTGGTCACGGTGTGCGGTGCCTGGCCGCTCGCCACGACCTCGCCGGTGGAGGCGTCGACGACCAGCGCCTTGGTGGACTGGGTGGACGTGTCCACGCCGACGACGAGCGGACCCTCGGCTGCTGACATCGGGCTCTCCCTTTTTCCGCGGCTCGCGGTGTACCTGACCTGCAGTTTTCCCGGTTCGTCGGGGTGTCGCGACCCGGTTTTCGTCCTTCGGGGACAGGGTGACCCTTCCCAGGGACGCGTCGGCATACTAATTTGTAAACCGCGATGACGAAATAGTCGGCACGACAGTCATCCATCGGTCAACCACCGCAGTCATCGAGCACAGCCCCCGAGCAAGGAGCCGCGGCATGAGCTTCCAGCCCACCCCCGAGGACAGGTTCACCTTCGGCCTGTGGACCGTCGGCTGGCAGGGAAGGGACCCGTTCGGCGACGCCACCCGCCGCGCCCTCGACCCCGTCGAGACGGTCCAGCGCCTGTCCGAACTGGGCGCCCACGGTGTGACGTTCCACGACGACGACCTGATCCCCTTCGGGTCCTCCGACAGCGAGCGCGAGTCGCACATCAAGCGCTTCCGCCAGGCGCTCGACGCCACCGGCATGAAGGTGCCGATGGCCACCACCAACCTCTTCACCCACCCGGTCTTCAAGGACGGCGCGTTCACCGCGAACGACCGCGAGGTGCGCCGTTACGCGCTGCGCAAGACCATCCGCAACATCGACCTGGCCGTCGAACTGGGCGCCGAGACGTATGTCGCCTGGGGCGGCCGCGAGGGGGCCGAGTCCGGCGCCGCCAAGGACGTGCGGGTCGCCCTCGACCGCATGAAGGAGGCCTTCGACCTCCTCGGCGAGTACGTCACCTCCCAGGGCTACGACCTGCGCTTCGCCATCGAGCCCAAGCCGAACGAGCCCCGCGGCGACATCCTGCTCCCCACCGTCGGCCACGCCCTCGCCTTCATCGAGCGCCTGGAGCGCCCCGAGCTGTACGGCGTGAACCCCGAGGTGGGCCACGAGCAGATGGCCGGCCTGAACTTCCCGCACGGCATCGCCCAGGCCCTGTGGGCGGGCAAGCTCTTCCACATCGACCTCAACGGCCAGTCCGGCATCAAGTACGACCAGGACCTGCGCTTCGGCGCCGGTGACCTGCGCGCCGCCTTCTGGCTGGTCGACCTCCTGGAGAGCGCCGGCTACGCCGGTCCGAAGCACTTCGACTTCAAGCCGCCGCGGACCGAGGACCTCGACGGCGTGTGGGCGTCGGCGGCCGGCTGCATGCGCAACTACCTGATCCTCAAGGAGCGCGCGGCCGCCTTCCGTGCGGACCCGGAGGTCCAGGAGGCCCTGCGCGCCTCCCGGCTTGACCAGCTGGCCCAGCCGACCGCCGCGGACGGCCTCCAGTCGCTCCTCGCCGACCGCACGGCCTTCGAGGAGTTCGACGCGGACGCGACCGCCGCCCGCGGGATGGCCTTCGAGCAGCTCGACCAGCTGGCGATGGACCACCTGCTCGGCGCCCGGGGCTGAACACGCACGCGCGCGTGAGGGCCGCTCTCGCAGCGGCCCCCGCACGCGCGCGTGTCGTCGTCCGTGCCCGGATTCTGTGCCCGCGCGGCCGGTTCGCACCGGAAATACTCCGGAATCGTGCGGTCCATGGCATGAGTCCGTGTCAACTCCCGCGCCGGGCTCGCGCGGTGACCGGAACGCGGTGACTCTTGGCGGTATGGCCATGCCGCCCGTACCGCCACGACCGCCCGGCCCCCCGGACGGCACTCCGCCGTCCGGCGGAGGCTACGACCCGCCTCCGTACGGAGGTTACGACCCGCCTCCGTACCAGGGCTACGGCCCGGACCCGCACGGGGGTTTCGGACCGCTCCCGCACGCCGGCTCCGGTGCTCCACCCGGCGACCAGGACCCGCCCACCGCCGTCGGGTGGATGCCACCCCGTCCACCGGAGCCGCCCCGGCGGCGAAGGGGCCCGTTGTTCGCCGTTCTGGCCCTGCTGGCGGTCGCGGTGGCCGTCGCCGTCGTCTTCCTGATGGGGTCCGGCGGTGACGGCTCGACCGAGGAGAAACCCGGCGCCGCCAGTCCGAGCCCCTCCGGTCCGGCCCGGCCTTCGCTCAGCCTCCCGACTGGGCTGCCCAGCAGCCTGCCGTCGAGCCTGCCGAGCGGACTTCCTTCGGAATGGCCCTCGGGGCTGCCCAGCGAGTTGCCGAGCGGTCTGGATTCCCTGCTGCCCTCACTGCTGGGCTAGATCCGGCCTGCGGTGCGCCTACCGCAGCGTCCGGAACCAGCGCACCACGGCGGCGGTTCCCGCCTGCTGGGAACCGAGATGCCGGGAACCGCCGTAGTCCGGGGTGCCGAGGTCGACCTGTGGCGCGACGACGCCGTGGGCGCGCAGGGCGGCGTGGCAGCGGGCCGTGTTCGTGTTGACGACCTGCTCGTCCCCGTCGGCGTAATAGAGCCTGACCGGAGCCCGCGGCACCCAGTCCGTGCACACGCCGTCCGTGGTCCGCAGGGCTGCCGCCAGCCGTCCGGTGGGGTGGGCCAGCATCGCCCGGCCGCGGGCGGTGAGCAGCGCGTCGAGGGAGTCCGGGGTGCCGGCCACGACCTCCTGGCCGGTGTGTGTACCGTCCAGCAGGTCCTCGACCGTGCGGTCGTACGGCGCCCGGAACACCTCGGCGGGCGTGTCGTACAGGTGGTGCAGACGGTTGAACGCGACCAGGGCCAGCGCCGTGTAGATCACACTCGCCTTCGGATCCGTGTGCCCGGCGAGCAGCGCGGGGATCTCCGCGTCCCGGAAGGCGTAGGCGCCGCTGACGGGTGCCACTGCGCCGAACCGGAACCAGGCGTCGGCACCCCCCTGCAGCGACCGGGCCAGCCCCAGGGCCGCCGACGCGCCCTGGGAGAAGCCGGTTGCCAGCACTTCCCGGCGCAGCTCCCGGCCTTGCCGCGCCGCGACGGTGCGGGAGGCCCGCAGCATGTCCAGGGCGGCCGTCGTCTCCGAGGGCACGTCCATCCAGGGGTGGGGGCCGGGGCCCAGGCCCAGCCCGAGGTAGTCGGGGAGCACCGCGGCGAACCCGGCGGACGCGTAGGTCAGGGCAGGTGCCTGGTCCCAGACCTCGGCCGAGACCGAGGCGACGTCGCCCCTGAACAGTTCCGTGCCGTGCGTGAACGACACTGCCCGCAGCTGCCGTTCACCGCTGCGCGGCAGGGCCAGCAGCCCGCTGGCGGTGGTGGGCCGGCCGTGCGGATCCACCGTGCGGTACACGATCCTGAAGGTGTCCAGGCCGTACCGCACGGCGCCGGTGTCCCAGGCCCCGTCCTCGTCCCCCGCCAGCTCGGCCGCGGCCTGCCGGGCGGTCAGCGTCCGCAGATGTTCGACGGACACCACCGTGCCCCGCGACGCGTGTGCCCCGGCTGTCGGGGCAGCGGCGGCCGTCGGCGCACGCGATCCCTGCGCGACCACGGCCGTCGCGCTGCTCGCCGTCAGGGCCACCGCCACCGCCGAAATCGCGACCAACCTGCTGATTCGCTTCATGCTCGTTGGCTTCATACGGTGACCGTACGAACCCGTGCAGCCACCGGCCATCCGGCCAACCGGCGTGTAGGGGTGGGGTTTTCCGCAGGACCGAGTCGCCCCCGGACGCCCGGGACGGCAACCGGCCGGGAGTGGTTACGCTGGGATCGGGGCTGCTTCACAATCTGTTCGAGCCGGTGCTCCGGGGCCAGTAGGGGTGCTCGTCAGGGATGTCTCAGGGTCGTGGTCCGGAACCGCGGGAGGCGCGGGCCCGTTTTCAGATCAGAGAGCGGCAAGGGCCGCGAAGGAGGCGACGCTGATGTCGAAGAACGCGAAGATCGCCGCAGGAGGTGTGGCGGTCGGGCTCATCCTGCTGATATGGCTGCCCTGGTGGGTGACGTTCCTGATCGTGGTGGGCGTCCCGGTGGCCGCGTACCTCGCCCTCGACCCCTCGCAGCGGCGCAGGCTGCGCCGGGTCACGCGCAAGGAGATAGGCCGCTGAGCCGCCTGCCCGGGACCGCGCCCCGCCCCTGACAGGCCCTGTGCAGGCCTTGGGCGGGATGCGGCCCGGGAGGGCTCACAGGGGCCTTACGGCGACCTTGTCGAGGGCTTCCAGGAGGCCGGGGAGTTCGGGCCCCCGGCCGACCGGCAGGACCTCGCCGGGTTCCTCGTCGAGGAGCACGAAGGCGATGTCGTCGGTCCGGGCCACGAGCGACCAGCCGGGCCCGTCGGCGCGCAGGGTGCGGGCGTCGCCCGGGGCGAACGAGGAGCGGACCCGGCCCAGCGGCGGAGGCGTGTCCACATAGGCCCACGCCTCGGCCAGGACCCGCCGGACTCCGGCGTGCCCCTTCGGGGCCGCCTCGGCGTCCGGCGAGCCCTCCGCGGGTGTCTCCGAGGGCGCTTCCGAGGCCTTGGCGGCCGCCGCCGGTGCGGGGAAGTGGTCCTCGCCGATCTGCTCCCGCCAGATCGCCCACTGCAGGGCGATCTCGTCCGCGCCGAGCCGCCGCTGCGCCGGACCCCAGGTGCTGGTGTCCGGCGGGGTCAGCGGAGCCTGGTCCGCCACCTCCGGGCCGGGGTCGTGCGGCGCGGGCACGTTGGGAGCCGCCACGGCGACCGCCAGCGGCCAGCCGGGCAGGGCGGCGACCACCGTGCGTTCGTCCGGCGACAGGTCGTACTCCATGCCGCAGTCCCAGGACGCGATCGCGACGGCGACCAGCGAGACGTCGTCGACGACGACCGTCCAGCGCGCCCCTTCGCCGTCCTGGCCGAGCACCAGTCCGTACCCGCCGGCGAGCGGCGCCAGCTCCAGTGCCGCGCACGCCTCCGGGTAGTCGTCGCCCAGCACGCTCGGAAACTTCGCCGGCGTCAGCAGCACCGCCGTGAGCACGTACAGTGCCTCGTCCGCGGCGACGGCCTCCTCGTCGGTCCCGGCCATCCCTGCCTCCCCAGTGGTTCGTCCAACGGCGCGCACCCTAGTGCGACGGGAAGCCCGTTGTCACGACCGGCCGCCACATGCGAGCTGCAGGTTTCCACCGGGACGGGACGAAACGACCTCAGGAGGCACGGAAGACCCACGACCTCGGCGGTACCGAAGGGTCAGGACACCGGCAGACCGAGAAGGTCGCGCGCCACCTTCGCCGGGGGCTCGTCGCGCTCCCGGGCCAGGGCGACCACGGCCCGGCACGCCAGCTCGCTCACCCCGAACGACAGCGCCTCCGGCGACACCCAGCCCGCCGCCTCCTCGGTCAGGTCCTGGTCGTCCTCCGCCCGGGCCACGACATAGACGGCCGCGGCCTCGAACAAGTTGTGCGCGCGCCGCGCACGGCTCGCACGCCGCTCCGGCACCGCTCCGCCCTCGGCGCCACGCCGTCTGCCTACGTACCTGCGGATCCGGTCGAACACACGGGCTCCTTCCCCCCGGCCGGCTTTCGCCTGCGAACGTCTGCCTTCCTCCGTCGAACGTAGGGTTGAACCTCCGGCAACAGAAGAGGGCGTGGCGAAGAGGGGGACAGCCCGACGCCTTCGCCGCGGCGGTCGCCGGCTAACGGTCGCGGACCGCCAGCGCCAGGAACCGGGCGTCCTCGTCCACGTACGACGTCAGGTGCCAGCCCGAACCGGCCAGCAACGGGGCGAGGTTGCCCTCCGCGCGCAGGTCCTCCGGTGTGATCTGCCGTCCCTGGCGCGCCGCCAGGGCGGACCGGCCGATGGGGTGGAACAGGGCGAGGGCACCGCCGGGCCGGACCACACGTGCCAGCTCCCGCAGGTTCTCCGCCGGACGGGGCAGATGGGCGATCAGGCCCGCGGCGAACACGGCGTCGAGGGACTCCGACCGCAACGGCAGCGCGGCGACGTCGGCGAGCAGCAACCAACCGTCGCGGTCCCGGCCGGCCCGCCGGGCGGCCTGGAGCATCGCCGGGGTGAGGTCGATGCCGAGGACCGTGCCGGCGGGGCCCACGGCCCGGCGCAGCGGCGGCAGGGCGCGCCCGGTGCCGCACCCCGCGTCGAGCACCCGGTCACCCGCGCGCAGCCCCAGATCGGCGACGGCGGCCGCGTACGCGGGACCGTCGTCGGGGAACCGGCTGTCCCAGTCGTCCGCCCGCGCGGTGAAGAACTCCCGGACATGTGTGTGGTCGTCGCTCATGGTCCGCATGATCCCTCACCGCCAGGGAGGACGACCCTGCGCGCACGTTCGAGCTGGACGCGATCGTTCCGGCACATCTCTGAGTCATATTGCAACACCTTTCGAAATGCGCCCCCTTTGTGCGCCCGTGCCCCCTAGCGTCCCTGGGCCATGGGACATCTGCACCACGCCACCTTCGGCTGGCTGACCCCCGTGCTGTCGTACGCCATGGCCTGCATAGGCGCCGCACTGGGGCTGCGCTGTACCGTCCGGGCGCTCGGCAGCACCGGCCGCTCGCGCCGCAACTGGCTGCTCACCGCGGCCTCCGCGCTCGGCACCGGCATCTGGACCATGCACTTCGTGGCCATGCTCGGCTTCAGCGTCAGCGGCACCGACATCCGCTACGACGTGCCGCTGACCGTTCTCAGCCTGCTCGTCGCCGTGGTCGTCGTCAGCGTGGGCGTCTTCGCGGTCGGCTACAGCCGCGACCGCAACCGGGCACTCCTGCTCGGCGGACTCACCACCGGGCTGGGCGTCGCCAGCATGCACTACCTCGGCATGGCGGCCGTCCGGCTGCACGGCAGCGTGCGCTACGACCCGATGCTCGTCGGGCTCTCCGTCCTCATCGCCGTGGTCGCCGCGACCGCGGCCCTGTGGGCGGCGCTCAACATCCGGTCGCCCGTCGCGGTCACCGTCGCCTCCCTGGTCATGGGAGCGGCCGTCAGCAGCATGCACTACACCGGCATGTTCGCGGTCAGCGTGCACGTCACGCCCTCCGGCAGCCCCCTGCCCGGGGCCACGGCGATGCAGTTCATCTTCCCCCTCGCCGTCGGCCTCGGGTCCTACCTGTTCCTCACCTCGGCCTTCGTCGCGCTCTCGCCCACGGCCGGGGAGCGCGAGGCGTCCGCCTCGGCCCAGCGGCCCGTCGCGGGCGCCGCGCGCTGACCCGGTCCGACCCACCTTCCCCGAGCGAGGAGGCCATGCGTACACCCCGTAGGACCCCGACAGCAGGCCCGGAGACACCGTCACCGCGGCCGGCGCGCGGCCGTCGCGCGCACGCCGGACCGCCCGCCGACGAGCCGGTCGACGACGTCGTCGGCGCCGTGGCGGACAACCCGGCCGACCGGCCCGGAGGCTGGCGGATCCGCCCGCGGACCGTGCGGGCCAAGGTCGTCTGCCTGCTCATGGTGCCGGTGATGTCCCTGCTCGCCCTGTGGGCGTACGCCACGGTCACCACGGCGCAGGACGTCTCCCGGCTGCGCCAGTCCCAGCGCGTCGACGCCGCGCTGCGCACTCCGGTCGCCGACGCCGTCGCCGCGCTCCAGGCCGAGCGGGCCGCCGCGGTCCGGTACGCGACCGACCCCACCGCCGAACAGGCCGCGGACCTCAAGAGGCTGGGCGCCGGCACCGATCAGGCCGTGGCCGCACTGCGGCTGGGCAAGGACAGCACCGTCGCCGACGGCGAGGAGCTGCCCTCCGGCGTCGGCCGGCGGCTGGACGCCTTCGTCACCGGCGCCGAGCAACTGCGCGCCCTGCGCAGAGCGGTGCAGAGCCGCGGTGCCGGCTGGGACGCCGCCTACGGGCAGTACACGCAGACCATCGCCGCCGCCTTCGCCGTGGACGGCGCCCTCACCGGCATCCAGGCCGACGACATGGGCTCCGACGCGCGCGTGCTGCTCGAATTCTCCCGGGCGGGCGAGGCGCTGGCCCAGGAGGACGCGGTCCTCGGCGGTGCCCGGCTGGCCGGCGGCCTCGACGGCGAGCGGCTGCGGCTGTTCACCGGCGCCGTCGGCACCCGCCGTGTCCTCACCGACGCGGCCGTCGCCGATCTGCCCGGTGCCCAGCGCACCGCATGGCACCGCCTCGCCGACGGCGACGACTACGCCGCGCTGGGCGCCGCCGAGGACAGGATCCTCGCGAGCCCACCCGGGGCCAAGGCGGTCGGCGCGGCCCCGGAAGCCACCTGGAACACCGCGCACACGCGCGTGCAGGACGGCATGCGGAGCATCCAGGCCGGCACGGCACGCGCGGTGGCCGGCCGGGCCGACCCGTTCGCGCGCGGCCTGCTCACCCCGGCCGGTGCCGCCGTCCTGTTCGGTCTGCTCGCCGTGGTCGCCTCGCTCGTCATCTCCGTACGCATCGGACGCGGCCTCGTCGTCGAGCTGGTGAGCCTGCGCAACAGCGCCCTGGAGATCGCCCGCCGCAAACTCCCCGAGGCGATGCGCAGGCTGCGGGCCGGCGAGGAGATCGACGTCCGCGCCGAGGCGCCCCCGGGGCCGCCCGCGGAGGACGAGACCGGACAGGTCGCCGAGGCCCTCGGCACCGTGCACCGCGCCGCCCTGCGCGCCGCGGTGGAACGCGCCGAACTCGCCAGCGGCATCTCGGGAGTCTTCGTCAACCTCGCCCGCCGCAGCCAGATCCTGGTCCACCGCCAGCTGAGCCTGCTGGACAGCATGGAACGCCGCTCCGACGACCCGAGCGAACTGAGCGACCTCTTCCGTCTCGACCACCTCACCACCCGGATGCGCCGCCACGCCGAGAGCCTGATCATCCTCTCCGGAGCGGCCCCCGGCCGGGCCTGGCGGATGCCCGTGTCCCTGACCAACGTCGTACGGGCCGCCGTGTCCGAGGTCGAGGACTACGCACGCGTGGAGGTACGGCAGCTCCCCGAGGCGGCCGTCGTCGGCGCCGCCGTCGCCGACCTCACCCACCTGCTCGCCGAGGTCGTGGAGAACGCCGCCCAGTTCTCGCCGCCGCACACGCGCGTGCGCGTCACCGGAGAGCCCGTCGGCAACGGCTACGCCCTGGAGGTCGAGGACCGCGGGCTCGGCATGGGCCAGGAGACCCTCGCCGAGGCCAACCGGCGCATCGAGCAGTCCGAAGCCCTCGACCTGTTCGACAGCGACCGGCTCGGCCTCTTCGTGGTCAGCAGGCTCGCGGCCCGCCACGGCATCAAGGTGCATCTGCGCACCTCCCCGTACGGCGGCACCACCGCGGTGGTCCTGCTGCCGAAGGCCCTGCTGCACGGCGGCCCGGCGGAACGTTCGGTCCGCCCGGCGGCCGACACCGAACAGGCACCGGCACGCGCCTACGCACGCGTGCCGGGGCCCGCACTCCCGGAACCCGCCCCCATCGGCCGGCCCGTCCTCGCCGCCACCCCCACCGCCCCGCGCCCCGCGCCCGAACCGCCGCCCCCCGGAGTCACCACCTTGAGGCCGCACCGCCCACCGCACGACTCCGAGCCCTCCGACGACGACCTGCCACGCCGGGTGCGGCAGGCGAGCCTCGCCCCCCAACTGCGCGATCCCCGCGCCGAGGAGCCGGCGCCCGCTCGCGGCGGCGACGAGCGCACCCCCGAACTCGTCCGCGACCGCATGGCCGCCTACCGCGACGGCTGGGCGCGCGGCGGGGGCAGACAACCCGGCCGCGGAGCCGCCCCGGAACCCCACGAGGGCACCGACCGCACCGAAGGAGACCGCACATGATCCAGGACCCGAGCCCGAGGGCAGACCGGCGCTCCGGCGAACTCGACTGGCTGCTGGACGACCTGGTGCTGCGCGTCACCGAGGTACGGCATGCCGTCGTGCTCTCCAACGACGGCCTCGCCGTCGGCGCCTCGACCGGCCTCAAGCGCGAGGACGCCGAGCATCTCGCCGCCGTGGCCTCCGGATTCAACAGCCTCGCCAAAGGAGCCGGACGGCACTTCGGGGCGGGCGGGGTGCGCCAGACCATGGTCGAGATGGACGACGCCTTCCTCTTCGTGGCCGCCGCGGGCGACGGCTCCTGCCTCGCCCTGCTCACCGACGTGACCGCCGACATCGGCCTGGTCGCCTACGAGATGGCCCGCCTGGTCAAGCGCGTCGGTGAGCACCTCTACACCGCGCCACGCGTCGCCGCCCGGCCGCCCGCCGCCGGCTGAGCCGGAAGGCCGCCACCCATGACCGAGTACATGACCGGCATCCCGCACGAGGCGGGCAGCCAGTGGTACGACAGCGAGGCCGGGCCCCTGGTCCGCCCCTACGCCATGACCGGGGGCCGCACCGAACCCGGCCCCACCGGCGTGAAGTTCGACCTGATCGCCCTGGTCACCCTCGCCCCGGGCGCGCCCGGCACGGACGACGACGCCCCCCTCGGCCCCGAACACCGGGCGCTGGTCGACCTGTGCCGGCCGGAGACGCAGTCCGTCGCCGAACTCGCCGCCGGCGCAGACCTCCCGGTGGGTGTGGTCCGGGTGCTCCTGGGCGACCTGCTGGAACTGGGCCGCGTCACCGTGAGCCGCCCGGTGCCACCGGCCCAGCTGCCCGACGAACGGATTCTGCGCGAGGTCATCGAGGGATTGCGGGCACTGTAGATGAGCATCCGGAACCAACCGGGCACGAGCCGGTCGGAACAGACGCGTTCCGGTCGGACGGCCCGCGACGGCACGGCAGTTGTCATGATGCTGGCTTCACATCATCCCGTGCCGCTCCGCCGGCGTCCCGACGTCCGCCGCAGCAGGTCCACCCGGCCCTCCCGCAGGCACTCCCGAGAGAAGTGATCATGGTCTCCGAGCACCCCGAGTCCACCGCCGACGACACGTCGGCCATGGCGCTCAAGATACTGGTCGCCGGCGGCTTCGGCGTCGGGAAGACGACCCTGGTCGGCGCCGTCAGCGAGATCCGACCGCTGCGCACCGAGGAGATGCTCAGCGAAGCGGGGCAGCTGGTGGACGACACGGACGGCGTGGACCAGAAGGTCACCACCACCGTCGCCATGGACTTCGGGCGGATCACCATCCGCTCCGGCCTCTCCCTGTACCTCTTCGGCACTCCGGGCCAGGACCGCTTCTGGTTCCTCTGGGACGAGCTGTCGCAGGGAGCACTCGGCGCGGTCGTCCTCGCCGACACCCGCCGCCTGGAGGACTGCTTCCCGGCGGTCGACTACTTCGAGCACCGGCACATCCCGTTCGTCGTCGCCGTCAACTGCTTCACCGGGGCCCGCTCCTACGGCGCGCACGACGTCTGCCGCGCCCTCGACCTGGACCAGGGCACGCCCGTGGTCCTGTGCGACGCCCGGGACCGGGACTCCGGCAAGGAGGTGCTGATCCGGCTCGTCGAGTACGCCGGGCGGATGCACACCGCCCGGCTCCTCGACTCGGTGGGCTGAGCCTCAGCCCGTGAGGTCCTTGAGCGCCACCACCTTCTCCACGGTGACCCGGACCAGCAGCTCGCCGGGGACGCCGTTGCGGGCGCCGAACTCCTCCGCGCGCTCCGGCCCCATGTAACGGGCCGAGATCCGGGTGGCCGAATCGCGCAGTTCGCCCAGGTCCTCCGACAGCCGGGCGCGCCCGTTCAGCACCACGAAGTGGAAAGGGGGCCGGTCGTCGTCCACACAGAGGGCGACACGCCCGTCACGGGCGAGATTGCGCCCTTTGACCGTGTCCTTGCCGGTGTTGAAGACCAGTTCGTCACCGTCCAGCAGGAACCAGACGGGCGCCACATGGGGGCTGCCGTCTGCGTTGACGGTGGACAGTTTGCCGGTGCGGGTGCCGTGCGAGACGAACGCCCGCCATTCCTCGTCGGTCATCTTCTCTGCCATGTCCCCATCCTCCTTGCCCGGACGCCGGTGGTGGGGAAGGCTGGCGGGGAGATCCTCCAGCCAGGGGGAGACGGCACACGGGGAGACGCTACGACATGGCCCAGAACCAGGGACTCGGCTGGCTGCTCGACGACCTGACCGAGCGCGTGGAGCACGTACGGCACGCGCTGGTCCTGTCGAACGACGGGCTGGTCACGGGAGCGAGCACCGGCCTTCGCCGGGAGGACGCGGAGCATCTGGCCGCGGTCGCCTCCGGGCTGCACAGCCTCGCCAAGGGCTCCGGACGGCACTTCGGGGCGGGCCAGGTCCGCCAGACGATGATCGAGTACGACGAGGCGGTCCTGTTCGTCACCGCGGCGGGGAGCGGCAGCTGCCTGTGCGTGCTCAGCGGTGCGGAGGCCGACATCGGCCAGATCGCCTACGAGATGACCCTGCTGGTCAACCGGGTCGGCGAACACCTCGCAGTGGACGCCCGGCAACCGGAGCGTTCCTCCGCCATAGACCTCTGACCTGCGGATTCACCCCTGCCGTGGAGTTATCCACAGGCCCGCCACGGGTCTCGCCGAACCGGCTACGGTTTTTCCACGGCGAGCGCACCCGGCGCGAGCCACCCGCTCCACGGGGGAGTACGACCATGTCCGGCACCACCCTTGCCCACAACCGCCAGCCCACCTGCGCGCCGAGCCGCGCCGCCCGCGAACTGGGCCTCAAGCGGGGTGAGTTCGACCTCGCGGTACATCTCGGACGGATCCGTACCGTGCCCGACGAGGGAGGCGGCGGAGGCCGCCGTGTCCCGCGGACCGAGATCGACCGGCTCCGGGGCCGATCCGCATCCCTCGGCGAGAGCGTGCGGGTCGTGGGGACGGCCGAGGGCGCGGCCCTGATGGGGATCCCGGCGGGCAGGTTCACCCGTGTCGCCAAACTCGGCCTGGTGACTCCGGTCAAGTGGTACCCGAACCGCTACCGGGCCGTGGTCTGGCTCTACCTTGCCGAGGAGCTGAGGCGGTTCGCGGCCGACGAGAAGAACACATGGCTGCTCACCGGCCGTACGCCCGCGGAGCTTGCCGACCGGCTGAGGGCCGGCGCGGACCAGCGGGCCAGGAACTGGCGCGGACGCCACTGCGGCTTCCTGCTGCGGCAGGCGGCCGGACCCTGGGAGCGGGCCGGGGTGGTGGCCGGCTTCCTGGACCCCGGCGAGATCGACGACGTGCTCCCCGACCCGCACGAGCGTGCCCACGTGACGGCCTTGCGGCCGGCCCCGCCCGCCCACGGCGCACCGGGCTCGCCGGCCGCGCAGCTCGCCGAGGACATCATGACGGCGGCCGACCCGGACGAGATCGACTGGTTCCGGCACGACCTGGCGCGGGAAGCGGCCCAGGCCCGCACAGGCCGGCCCGCGCCCCGCCCCGCCACACCGGCCCGGCACCCCGCGCCCGACCGGTCGGTACCCGCCCGCGGCCTGCGCGGCTGGCTGCTGCGCAGAAGCCCCCGGCCCGCCCACTGACCGACGGCCAGAACCGCACCCACACCGGCACCCCTGTCCCCGTCCCCGTCCCCGTTCGGTTCGGCGTCGGCGACGGCTAGAGCGAGCGGAACAGGCCCTCCTGGACGACCGACACCAGCAGCCGCCCTTCGAGGTCGTAGACCCGCCCGCGGGCCAGGCCGAGGCCGCCCGTGGCGATGGGGGACTCCTGCTCGTACAGGAACCACTCGTCCGCGCGGAACGGACGGTGGAACCACATGGCGTGATCCAGCGAGGCGATGTCGAAGTTCCGCGGCCCCCACAGCGGTTCGACGGGGACACGGACCGCGTCCAGGAGCGTCATGTCGCTGGCGTAGGTCAGTGCGCAGGTGTGCACCAGCGGATCGTCGCCCAGCGGGCCGACCGCGCGCATCCACACGGCACTGCGCGGCTCGGCGCCGGTTATCTCCTCGGGATGCCAGCGCAGCCGGTCGACGTAGCGGATGTCGAAGGGCTGGCGGCGCGCCATCCGCTCCAACTGCTCGGGCAGCTCGCCCAGATGCTTGCGGATCTCCTCCGCGAGCGTCGGCAGCGACTCCGGGTGCGGCACCTCGCGAAAGGGCGGCAGCTGGTGCTCAAAAGCACCCACCTCAGGCTTGTGGAAGGAGGCGGTCAGATTGAAGATCGTGCGGCCCTGCTGCACGGCGGTGACCCGGCGCGTCGTGAACGACCGCCCGTCCCGGACCCGTTCGACCTGGTACACGATCGGCACGCCGGGCCGGCCCGGGCGCAGGAAGTACGCGTGCAGCGAGTGCACCGGACGGTCGCCCTCCACGGTGCGGCTGGCGGCGACCAGCGCCTGGCCGGCCACCTGGCCGCCGAAGACCCGCTGGAGGGACTCCTGGGGGCTGCGGCCGCGGAAGATGTTGACCTCGATCTGCTCCAGGTCGAGCAGGTCGACCAGTCTCTCGGCCGGGTTGGTCATCGGTTGGATTCTCCTGTGCTGGGACCTGTGCGCGGACCTGTGCTCGGACCTGTTCCGGGGCTCGTGCTCAGAGCTGGCCGACGTCGGTGACACGGACCACCGCGCGGCCCTCGGTGTCGGAGGCCGTCAGGTCGACCTCCGCGCTGATGCCCCAGTCGTGGTCGTCGTTCGGGTCGTCGAAGATCTGCCGGACGCGCCACAGCGCGTTCTGCGGCTCCTCCTGGATCACCAGCAGCTTGGGGCCACGGGCGTCCGGTCCGGTGCCCAGGTCCTCGTACTCGTCCCAGTACTTGTCCATCGCCTCGCCCCAGGCCTCGGCGTCCCAGCCCGAGTCCGCGTCCATCTCGCCCAGCTCGTCGACCTGGTCGAGGGCGGCGAGCTCCACCCGGCGGAACATCGCGTTGCGCACCAGGACCCGGAAGGCGCGCGCGTTGGCGGTGACCGGCTTGACCTCGTCGGCCTTCTCCTGGGCCTCCTCGGCGGTCATCTCCTCCGGGTTGGCGAGCTGCTCCCACTCGTCCAGCAGGCTGGAGTCGACCTGGCGGACCGTCTCGCCCAGCCACTCGATCAGGTCCTGCAGGTCCTCGGACTTCAGGTCGTCCGGGATGTTGTGGTCGAGGGCCTTGTAGGCGCTCGCGAGGTAGCGCAGCACGATGCCCTCGGTGCGGGCCAGCTCGTAGAGCGACACCAACTCGGTGAAGGTCAGCGCCCGTTCGTACATGTCCCGGATGACCGACTTCGGCGACAGCGGGTGGTCGCCGACCCAGGGGTGGCTCTTGCGGTAGGTGTTGTACGCGTGGAAGAGCAGCTCTTCCAGGGGCTTCGGGTAGGTGATGTCCTGGAGGCGCTCCATGCGCTCCTCGTACTCGACGCCGTCCGCCTTCATCAGGGCCACGGCCTCGCCCTTCGCCTTGTTCATCTGGGCGGCCAGGATCTGGCGCGGGTCGTCCAGGGTGGACTCGACGACGGACACCATGTCGAGAGCGTAGGACGGCGATTCGGGGTCGAGGAGTTCGAACGCGGCGAGGGCGAACGTGGACAGCGGCTGGTTGAGCGCGAAGTCCTGCTGGAGGTCGACCGTGAGCCGGACGATGCGGCCGGTGGCGTCGGGCTCGTCCAGCTTCTCCACGATGCCGCCGTCGAGCAGCGAGCGGTAGATGGCGATCGCCCGGCGGATGTGCCGCAGCTGCTGCTTGCGCGGCTCGTGGTTGTCCTCCAGCAGGTGGCGCATCGCCTCGAAGGCGTTGCCCGGGCGCGCGATCACGGACAGCAGCATGGTGTGCGTCACCCGGAACCGGGACGTCAGCGGCTCCGGCTCGGACGCGATCAGCTTCTCGAAGGTGTTCTCCGTCCAGCCGACGAAGCCCTCCGGCGCCTTCTTGCGCACCACCTTGCGCCGCTTCTTCGGGTCGTCGCCCGCCTTGGCCAGCGCCTTCTCGTTCTCGATGACGTGCTCGGGCGCCTGCGCGACGACCAGACCGGCCGTGTCGAAGCCGGCCCGGCCCGCGCGGCCGGCGATCTGGTGGAACTCGCGGGCGCGCAGGGTGCGCACCCGGTTGCCGTCGTACTTGGTGAGCGCGGTGAACAGCACCGTGCGGATGGGCACGTTGACGCCCACGCCCAGGGTGTCGGTGCCGCAGATGACCTTCAGCAGGCCGGCCTGGGCGAGCTTCTCCACCAGGCGCCGGTACTTGGGCAGCATGCCGGCGTGGTGGACGCCGATGCCGTGCCGGACGTAACGGGAGAGGTTCTGGCCGAACTTGGTGGTGAAGCGGAAGTTGCCGATCAGCTCGGCGATCTGCTCCTTCTCCTCCTTCGAGGACATGTTGATGCTCATCAGCGCCTGCGCCCGCTCCACCGCCTGCGCCTGCGTGAAGTGCACGATGTACACCGGCGCCTGCCTGCTCTCCAGGAGCTCGGTGAGCGTCTCGGTCATCGGGGTGAGCTGGTACTCGTAGGAGAGCGGCACCGGGCGGGTCGCCGAGCGGACCACCGCGGTGGGGCGGCCGGTGCGGCGGGTCAGGTCCTTCTCGAAGAAGGAGACGTCGCCGAGGGTGGCCGACATCAGGATGAACTGCGCCTGGGGCAGTTCCAGGAGCGGGATCTGCCAGGCCCAGCCGCGGTCGCCCTCCGCGTAGAAGTGGAACTCGTCCATGACGACCTGGCCGACGTCCGCCTGCTTGCCGTCGCGCAGCGCGATGGAGGCGAGCACCTCGGCGGTGCAGCAGATGACGGGCGCGTCGGAGTTCACGGAGGCGTCGCCGGTGAGCATGCCGACGTTTTCGGTGCCGAAGAGCTTGCACAGCTCGAAGAACTTCTCCGAGACCAGCGCCTTGATCGGGGCGGTGTAGAAGGTGACCTCGTCCCGGGCCAGCGCGGCGAAGTGCGCACCCGCGGCGATCATGCTCTTGCCGGAGCCGGTCGGTGTCGACACGATCACGTTCGCCCCGGAGACCGCCTCGATCAGCGCCTCCTCCTGGTGGGGGTAGAGCGTGAGACCGCGCTCCTGCGCCCAGGCCTCGAAGGCTTCGTACAGGGCGTCGGGGTCGGCGGTCGGCGGCAGCTGATCGATGAGGGTCACGCCCCCATCTTGCCTGCCCCACCCGCCCAGGGGGGAATCGGCTTCGAGCACGAAGATCATGGCCGCTACGCTGTGTCGCCGACGGAGCGTCAACGCACCCGGTCAACTGGACAGCGGGATACGAGGAATGGGGCGGGGAACGGCCATGATGGGACCAGCACACTCACTGTCGGGAGCCGCCGCCTGGCTCGGCGTGGGAGCCGCGGCGGCAGCGACCGGGCATACGATGCCCTGGCCGGTGCTCCTGGTAGGGGCGCTGATCTGCGCGGGCGCCGCGCTCGCCCCGGACCTCGACCACAAGGCGGCGACCATCTCGCGGGCCTTCGGACCGCTGTCGCGCTGGGTCTGCGAGATCGTCGACAAGCTCTCCTACGCCGTCTACAAGGCGACCCGGATGTCGGGCGACCCGCGCCGCAACGGCGGGCACCGGACGCTGACCCACACCTGGGTGTGGGCGGCGCTGATCGGCGGCGGCTGCTCGGCCGCGGCGATCCTCGGCGGCCGCTGGGCGGTGCTGGCGATCCTCTTCGCGCACATGGTGCTGGCGATCGAGGGCCTGCTGTGGCGGGCGGCGCGGGGCTCCAGCAGCGACATCCTGGTGTGGCTGCTGGCGGCGACCAGCGCCTGGATCCTGGCCGGCACCCTGGACAAGCCGGGCAACGGCTCCGACTGGCTGTTCACCCAGCCCGGCCAGGAGTACCTGTGGCTGGGACTGCCGGTGGTGCTGGGGGCGCTGGTGCACGACCTCGGGGACGCGCTGACCGTCTCCGGCTGCCCGGTGCTGTGGCCCATCCCGATCGGCCGCAAGCGCTGGTACCCGATCGGCCCGCCGAAGGTGATGCGGTTCCGCGCGGGCAGCTGGGTCGAGCTGAAGGTGCTCATGCCGGTGTTCATGGTGCTCGGCGGCATAGGCTGCGCGGCGGCTCTGAACGTGATCTGACCCGTGGCCCGGCCGGCCACGGGCCCGGTGTGCCCCGAGGGTCAGCCCGTCGTCCCCGAGCCACCGCCGTAGCGGCGCTCGAACGCGGCGACGCGGCCCTCGGTGTCCACCGTGCGGGCCTTCCCGGTGTAGAAGGGGTGGCTCTCGGACGAGATCTCCACGTCGACCACCGGGTAGGTCTGGCCGTCGTCCCACTCGATGGTCTGGTCGCTGGTCGCGGTGGACCGGGTCAGGAAGGCGTATCCGGCGGCGCGGTCGCGGAAGACCACGGGGTGGTAGTCGGGCTGCTTGTCCTGCTGCATGGCGGCTCCTCGAAGGACGGGGCGGTGGGGCGGGGACGGGCGGGCTCAGCCGTAGGCGGTGTCCTCGTCGACGATGTGCATCGCGGCCTCCTCAGCGGAGGCCCCGGCGCCGTCGATGCCGATGTCGGTCGCGACCAGGCCGCTCTCGTCGTCCTCGTGCGCCCCCTCGTTCGGGGCCACGAGCCGGCCGGAGCGCAGGTCGCCGACCTCGTTGTCCAGCAGCTCGCCGTCGCTGCCCTGGCAGTCGCCGATGCCGTCGCCGTCGGGGACCGCCGGTTCGGGCAGCTCCTCGGCGAGCCGCTGGTCCAGGGTCTCGCCCCGGTGGCGCTCCGCCGCGGTCACCCCGGTGTGCTCCACCGCCCACGGCCGCTCGGGCGGGGACCAGCCACGGTCCAGGGGATCGCTGACGCCGTCGGACTCCAGCGTGTCCTCCACGTCGAGCAGCCCCGTGTCCTCGCGGATCTCGGATCCGTCGGGCTGGTAGACGTCGTCCCCCCATCCGTCGGCGGTGGTCACGGCTACCTCCAGGGAGTGAGGACGCGGTCCGTACGGCGGGCCGCCGGCATTCCGGCCGACGGGCGCGTGCGCCGAGAACCGGAAGGTTCCCGGCCGGCCCCCGAACCGGTGCCGCTCTCCAGCCTTCCACCCCTGCTCGCACCCGCGCAACGGCACGGGGCGCGACCTGCGGTGCGCCGCACCCCGTGCTCAGGCCGCAGCACCCCGTGCCCGGGCCGGTGGAGCCCATGCCCCGGCCGCCCCGGCCCGTCACCCGTGCCAGGACCGCCAGAGCGCCGCGTAGGCGCCGTCCGCCGCCACCAGCGCGTCGTGGCTGCCGAGCTCGCTGATCCGGCCGTTCTCGACCACGGCGATGACGTCCGCGTCGTGGGCGGTGTGCAGCCGGTGCGCGATCGCGACCACCGTCCGGCCGTCCAGGACCCGGGCCAGGGACCGCTCCAGATGGCGGGCCGCGCGCGGGTCCAGGAGCGAGGTCGCCTCGTCCAGGACCAGCGTGTGCGGGTCGGCCAGCACCAGCCGGGCCAGCGCGATCTGCTGCGCCTGTGCCGGGGTCAGGGCGACCCCGCCGGAGCCGACCTCGGTGTCCAGGCCCTCCTCCAGCGCCCGCGCCCAGCCGTCCGCGTCGACCGCCCCGAGCGCCGCCCACAGCTCTGCGTCCTCGGCTCCGGTCCTGGCGAGCAGCAGGTTGTCGCGCAGGGAGCCCACGAAGACGTGGTGCTCCTGGTTGACGAGGGCGACGTGGGAACGGACCCGCTCGGCGGTCATCCGGGACAGTTCCGCGCCGCCCAGGGTGATCCGGCCGTCCCGGGGCGCGTAGATCCCGGCGAGCAGCCGGCCGAGGGTCGACTTGCCCGCGCCGGAGGGGCCCACCAGGGCCAGCCGGGTGCCGGGTGCCACCTCCAGGGAGACCTGGCGCAGCACGTCGACGCCCTGCAGGTAGCCGAAGCGGACCTCGTCCGCGTGCACCTCCCGGCCGGCCGGGGCCAGCGCGGCGTCCCCGGCGTCCGGCTCGATGTCCCGGACGCCGACCAGCCGGGCCAGCGACACCTGGGCGACCTGGACCTCGTCGTACCAGCGCAGGATCAGGTTCACCGGATCGACGAGCATCTGGGCGATGAGTGCGCCCGTCGTCAGCTGGCCGACGTCGATCCAGCCCTTCAGGACGAAGACGCCGCCGATCATCAGCACCGAGCCGAGGACCGTGGTGTGGGTGGCGTTGACCGCCGGGAACAGCACCGACCGCAGCCACAGGGTGTAGCGCTCCCACGCCGTCCACTCCTTGACCCGGCGCTCGGACAGGGCGATGCGGCGGGCGGCGAGCCGGTGCGCCTCGATGGTGTGCCCGGCGTCCACGGACTCCGCGAGGGCGGCGGCCACGGCCGCGTACCCGGCGGCCTCGGAGCGGTAGCCGGAGGGCGCCCGCCGGAAGTACCAGCGGCACACGATCACCAGGAGCGGCAGGGCGAGCAGCACGGTCGCGGCGAGCGGCGGAGCCGTGACCACGAGGCCGCCGATCAGCAGCACGACCCACACCACGCCGATCGACAGCTGCGGCACCGCCTCCCGCATGGCGTTGGCGAGGCGGTCGATGTCCGTGGTGATCCGGGACAGCAGGTCGCCCGTGCCCGCCCGTTCCAGGACGCCCGGCGGCAGCCCGACCGACCGGACGAGGAAGTCCTCGCGCAGATCGGCCAGCATCCGCTCGCCGAGCACGGCGCCCCGCAGCCGCACCTCCCGGACGAAGACGGACTGCACGGCGAGCGCCAGCAGGAACAGGCCGATGGTCAGGCCCAGATGGAGCTCGCGGGCGCCGTCGGAGACCCGCTCGACGAGCCCGCCCAGCAGGTAGGGGCCGGCCATGGAGGCGACCACGGCCACCGTGTTGACGGCGATGAGGAGGACGAAGGCCCGGCGGTGCCGGCGGAACAGTTCGGCCACGTAGGCACGCACGGTCGCGGTGGCGCCGACGGGGAGGGTGGTGGCCGTGGTCGGGGCCGCCGGGTCGTAGGCCGGTGGCGCGACGCCGATCATGCGCTCTCCTCGATCTCTTCCAGTGCCCTGCGGCCCCGCAGCGCGGCTTCGCTCTCGTCCGCCCTGCCTCGCAGCGCGGCTTCGTTCTCTTCGGGTGCCGTGTCCTGCAGCACGGCCTCGTCGTCCGTCTCACGTGTCACCACCGCCCGGTACCGCCGCTCGGTGCGTACCAGTTCGCGGTGCACGCCGACCGCCGCGACCTCGCCCTCGTGGACGAGGACCACCCGGTCGGCCAGGTCGAGCAGCAGCGGCGAGGACGTGAACACCACGGTCGTCCGGCCGGACCGCAGTGCGCGGATGCCCTCCGCGATCCGGGCCTCGGTGTGCGAGTCGACGGCGGAGGTGGGTTCGTCGAGGACGAGCACTCCGGGGTCGGTGATCAGCGACCGGGCCAGCGCGAGCCGCTGGCGCTGCCCGCCCGACAGGGACCGGCCGCGCTCGCTGATCCGGGCGTCGAGCGGGTCGGTGACGTCCAGCGAGCCCTGGACCAGAGCCTCCAGGACGTCGGCGCACTGGGCGGCGGCCAGCGCGTCCTCGGCGCGCACGGACCCGGAGGCCGGCACGTCGAGCAGCTCCCGCAGCGAACCGGACAGCAGCACCGGGTCCTTGTCCTGCACGAGCACCGCGGTACGGGCGGCCTCCAGGGGGACTTCGTCGAGCGGTACGCCGCCGAGCAGCACCGAGGTGCCGGCCTCGGCGGGGTGGCCGCCCAGCCGTTCGGCGAGGCGTCCGGCCGTGTCGGGGTCGCCGCAGACCACGGCGGTCAGTCGGCCCGCGGGCGCGAGCAGACCGGTGGCCGGGTCGTACAGGTCGCCGTCCGGCACCGTGTCCGGCAGCGAGCCGCCGGTGTCCGTGGCCCGGTCCAGGGAGAGCACGCGAGCCGCCCGTTTCGCCGACGGGCGGGAGAAGGAGTAGGCCATGGCGATCTCGGTGAAGTGCTGCAGCGGGTAGTTGAGGATCATGACCGCGCTGTAGACGGTGACCAGTTCGCCGACGGTGACGCGGCCCTGCCGGGCCAGGTGGACGCCGTGCCAGACGACCGCGATCAGCAGCAGCCCGGGCAGCAGCACCTGGATCGCGGAGATCAGCGACCACATCCGGGCGCTGCGCACGGCGGCGTGCCGTACCTCCTGGGAGGCGCGGCGGTAGCGGTCGAGGAAGAGGTCCTCGCCGCCGATGCCGCGCAGCACGCGCAGTCCCGCGACGGTGTCCGAGGCCAGCTCGGTCGCCCGGCCGGCCTTGGTGCGCTGGAAGTCGGCCCGGCGGGTGGCCCGGGGCAGCAGCGGCAGCACGGACAGCGCGACCAGGGGCAGGCCGGCGGCGACGACCCAGCCGAGGTCCGGCTGGTAGAAGACCAGGGCGACGCCGACCACGACGACCGTCAGCGCGGCGGCGGTGAAGCGGGAGACCGCCTCCACGAACCAGCCGATCTTCTCGACGTCGCCGGTGGAGACCGCCACCACCTCGCCGGCCGCCACCCGTCGGGTCAGCGCGGAGCCCAGCAGGGCGGTCTTGCGGGCGAGCAGTTGCTGGACCCGGGCGGCCGCGGTGATCCAGTTGGTGACGGCGGCCCGGTGCAGGAAGGTGTCGCCGACGGCGATCGCCGTGCCGCACAGCACCAGCAGACCGCCCGTCAGGGCCAGCCGGGTGCCGGAGCGGTCGACCACGGCCTGGACGGCGAGGCCGACGCAGAACGGGAGCGCGGAGACGGACACGAAGTGCAGCAGTCCCCAGGCCAGTGCCTTGAGCTGACCGCCCAGCTGGTTCCGCCCCAGCCACCACAGGAACCGGGGACCCGATCGCGCGTCCGGCACGCCCGGATCGGAATACGGAAGATCTTGAATCTGCATGACGTCCCAGCGGCTCGGGTCGGGGGAGGTGGCGACAAGCCGTGAAAGGTTCGCGTCGGAGCGTCGTCGAAATCAAACGGTTTTTCCTGCCGGCCGTCGAAATCCGCTCCCTTCAGGCCAGGGCGCACTGTCCAACACGCGGTTTATGTCATGAAATTCAACTAGTTGCTCGGTATGTGATGCCAGGATGGCCGGGTGAAGATCAAGAGCGTCCGGCGGGCGACCGTCACGGCGGCGGCGGTCGTCGGGACCGTCCTGGTGACCCTGAGCGCCTGTCAGGCGCCACCCGGCGGTGGCGGGAAGAACGGCCTGCCGGGGCCGCGCTCCACAGCCCCGAGAAGCAGCCCGTCGGCAAGCACCCCGTCAGCAAGCCCCCGGTCAGCAGGCAGCCCGTCAGCCGCGCGGACCGCCGCGGCGGGCCCGGACTGGCAGCAGCCGGACCGGGCCGGGACCGTCGGGGAGCGGGTCCGGCTGCCGGGCGTCGGTGAGCTGTTCCAGGCGGAGATCCCCGCGGACTCCCGCCAGGCCGTCGCCGTGTACGGGGAGGGCGCGGACTCGGCCGACTCCACGGTCGTGCTGTACACCCGGGAGGACCGCGGCTGGCGGCCGGTGGCCAGTTGGCCCGCCCACAACGGGCGGTCCGGATGGAGCATCGACCATCACGCGGGTGACGGGCGCAGTCCGGTCGGCGTGTTCACCGTCACCGATGCCGGCGGAGTCCTTCCCGACCCGGGCACCCGGCTCTCCTACGCCCAGGGCCGGGCCCTCTACACACCCCCGCACTACTGGCGCCCGGCGTACCGGCACGACTTCGACTACGTCATCGCCATCGACTACAACCGCCTGCGGGGCACACCGCCGCACGACACCACCCACCCCTGGGGCAACAGCCGGGGCGGCGGCATCTGGTTGCACCTCGACCACGGCAGCGGCACCTCGGCCTGCATCGGACTGCCCAAGGAGGCCATGGCGCACCTGCTGCGCACCCTCGACCCGGCCCTCGATCCCGTCGTGGTGATGGGGGACCGGCCGAGCCTGCTCTCCTAGCGCGGCACCGCGCCCCGGTCCGGCGGTCACTGTCCGTCCGGGACGGCCTCGCTCCCGGCCGAGCCCGACGAGTCCGCCGAACCCGCCGAGTCCGCCGAACCCGCCGAGTCCGTCGAACCCGCCGTGCCGGTCGTGCCGGTGCTGCGCGAGTCCAGCACGTCCACGTCGTCCGCCCGGACGTAGGCGAGGCGGTGGCCGAACTGGATCTCGTAGTACCTCTGCTGACCCACCACCACGGGCTGGGGCGTGGCGGAGAAGGTGGACCGGTCGACGTAGGAGCCGCCGAGGCCGGACTGGGTCACGTACCGCTGGCCCGCCCGCAGGCTGTACGGCAGCGGCGACTCGTCCTCCTCCTCCATTCCGTCCGGGTAGGCCTCCTCCTCCGGCAGGGCCCGTCCGAACACCGGGATCTCGTCCAGGCCCTCCTTCGGCGTGACCATGCGGCCGGCGGCACCGACGGCCGTCGGGTGCACGGCGGGGTTCTTGAACCACGCCTTGTTGCCCTGGTACCAGATCGCCGTCCACTCGCCGCGGCGGTCGGCCACGGCGAAGGTCTGGCCGGTGGAGGCCCGCGAGCCCAGGTCGCTCACGTCCTCCGTGGACGGGTCGCCGTCCGGCCTGCGGCCGGGGTCCTGGATCAGCGGAGCCTTCTCGTCCGGCCGGGTGTACAGGCGGACGGCGCTGGAGCCGTGCGGCCGGCAGGGTTTGCCGTCGCCCTCGCAGCCGGTGTACCGCGGTTTGTGGGTGGCGTAGTCCGGCAGGATCATCACCATGGGGCTGTCCGGTCCGGCCGTCGCCTTCAGCGGTGCGCCGAGGAGGTCGAAGTAGTGCCGCCAGTCCCAGAACGGTCCCGGGTCCTCGTGCATCTCGGGGATGCTGTCGCCGGTCGGGGACGGCACGTTGTCATGGCCGAAGATGTGCTGCCGGTCCATCGGGACGCCGTACTTCTTCGCCAGGTAGCGCACCAGGCGGGCCGAGGAGCGGTACATCTGCTCCGTGTACCAGGTCCCGGGGTGGCTGAGGAAACCCTCGTGCTCGATGCCGATCGAGCGGGCGTTCACGAACTTGCTGCCGGAGTGCCAGGCCTCGTCCTTGGTCCTGACGTGCTGGGTGATGTGGCCGTCGCTGGAGCGGATCGAGTAGTGCCAGGACGCCTCGGTCGGGTCCTGCACGGTCTGGAACATGTTCGGGAGCGTCGACTCGGTGTCGTGGATGACGATGTACTCGATCCGCTGGTCCCGGGGCCGGTCGGCGAGGTCGTGGTTGCCGTAGTCGCCGTCGTCGTCGATCTGCTCGTAGGGCGCGGCGAGCCAGTCGCAGGTCAGGTCGGGCGGGCACTCGACCTCCTTCGGCCGTTTGGGGGCCTGCGGGCCGTGGTGCGGGCTGACACCCGGGGTGGCGGGGAGGGTGACCTCCTGTCCTTCGTCGGTGGTCCGGTGGGCGCCCCGGCGGATCAGGCCGAACACGTCGTTGGCGTAGGTCGTCGCCGACGTGATGTCACGGGTGCCGGGGAAACGTTCCACCGCCTGCCACCAGTCGTCCGGGTCGGCGCTGAGCGGCTTGCCGAGATGCCGTTGCGTGGCGGCCAGCAGTGCCGCGCCGCCGCGTACGTTGGCGGTGGCGTCCGTCCGCAGCTGTCCGGCGGGGACCTTGATCAGCCGTGCGGCGCGTTGCAGGTCCGCGGGCTGCACGGCGTGACCGTCCGCGGTGAACGCCGTTCCGGCGAGCGGGTCGGCCCGGCCGCCGTCCGGCGCCGCCGGGCCCGGTGCGGGTGACTGTGCCGGGGTGCGGGCGAGGGTGGTGTCCATCAGGTGCATCGGACCGTAGCCCCCCGCGACGCTGGGGGTGCCCGAGTGGGTGTCCCAGCGCGACTGCATGTAGGACACGCTCATGAGCACGCTGCGCGGCACGTGGAACTCGCGCGCGGCGTCCGTGAAGGCGGTCTGCAGACGCTGGTCCTCCGCGTCGTGGGCGCCGGACGCATGGAGGACCAGCAGGGGTGGCAGCAGCGCGGCCGTCGCGATCAGGCAGGCCGTCAGACGGCACGTCCGGAGGGCACTGGGCACACGTGGAGCGACAGTTCTTCTCATACCAGAGGGTCTCCAACCGCTTGCTGAGGGTCTCCAAGAACGCTCGTCGCAACCAGGGCAAGGGGGTTGCCCTTCACGTCACCCCTCGTACGTTTCCGTGCCCGGCGCGACACGGCGCGCCGAGCGTCGACCGGGTGGCCCAGCGCTCCGGCAGAGGCCACCCGGTCGGCGGGCAACGGCCCGGCGGCCGGCGCCGGCCGTGCGCCGGCCGTGCACCGGGCGGTCTCAGTCCTCGACCGGGTCCACCTGCCAGTCGGGATGCCCCGGCATCGGCGGCGTGTCGGGCCCGTACAGCCACGCCGTCAGAAACGGCGTCAGATCCTGGCCCGCGACCTCGGAGGCGAGCGCGACGAAGTCCCGGGTACCGGCCGCGCGCCCCCGGTAGCGGGTCACCCAGGTGCGTTCGATCCGGTCGAACGTCTCGTCACCGACCTTCTCCCGCAGGGCGTACAGCACCAGCGCCGAGCCGT
The DNA here is from genome assembly GCF_042957285.1 of Streptomyces sp. NPDC008092. NCBI lineage: Bacteria > Bacillati > Actinomycetota > Actinomycetes > Kitasatosporales > Streptomycetaceae > Streptomyces > Streptomyces sp. NPDC008092. The sequence continues at coordinate 437,706 of NZ_JBIBHY010000009.1, read as the reverse complement.
CGTAGCGCATCACCTTGAACAGCGTCGGCTCCGTGGGCTCCGCCGGGGCGCCGTCGTCGTGGCGCCACTGGTCGTGCTGCTCGTACGCCGCCCGCATGGCGTCCGCCATGCTGACACCGCCGTGCTCGGCGGAGTACAGCCGTTCGTAGAAACGGGCATGACCCTCGCTCAGCCACAGGTCGGACCAGCGCCGGACGGCGACGCTGTCGCCCGTCCAATGGTGTGTCAGCTCGTGGACGAGATTGCGTTCGGCGTCGACCGGGTCGCCCAGCAGGTCGTCCTTCGGTACGAGGGACAGCGACTGCGTCTCCAGCGCCACCGGCAGCTCGGTGTCCCCGACCAGCACGCCGTAGCGGCGGAACGGGTACGGGCCGAGCCGCTGTTCCAGCCAGGCGAGGTGCTCCGGGGTGTGCGAGCGTGCCTCCTCGGTGTCCGTGACCAGGTCGTCCGGCACCACGTCCCGCACGGCCAGCCCGCCCGGCCCCCGGCCGGCGACGAAGGTGAACTTCCCGATCGCCAGCTGGACCAGCTGTGTCGCGATGGGATCCTCGGAGTCGTACGTCCACTGCACCCGCCCGTCGGGCTGCCGGACGCGTTCGACGAGCCGGCCGTTGGCCACCGCGCTCAGACCGGGCGGGGTGGTGATGTGGAAGGTGACGGGCGCCCGGAGGCTGGGGTGGTCGTCGGCCGGGAAGAGCATCTTGGCGCCGTCCGGCTGACCGCAGATCAGGGTGCCGTCGGGGGTGGGCACCCAGCCGTAGTCGCGGATCGCGTCGCTGCGGTGCCGTCGCTGGGTCGGGTCGGCCGTGTAGGCGACGCGGACGGTGAACGTCCTGCCGCGCGGGATCGGCCGTGCGGGGGTGACGACGAGTTCGTCGCCCTCGCGTACGGCGGTGGCCGGCGCGCCGTCGACGGTGACCCGGTGCAGGGTGTTGCCGGCGAAGTCCAGGTCGAATCGGGACAGGGCCTGGGTGGCGGTGGCGCTGATGGTGGTACCGGCCGGGAAGGGTGTCCCGGGGGCCCGCCAGTCGAGGTCGAGCGTGTAACGGCGGACCGTGTAGCCGCCGTTGCCGTCCAGCGGCATGAGCGGGTCGCCGATGCCGGGGGCGCCGGGGGAAGGGGCGGGCCCGGCCGGGGCCGCCGAGGCGCCGGGGGCGGCGGAGCCGTGGCCCGGGTGCGGGACACCGCCCGCACAGCCGGTGCCGGTGAGCGCGACGGCGCCGGTGAGGGCGAGGGCGGCGCGCAGGGCGCGAGCGGTCGTGATCTCCATGGCAGCACTGTGGCAGTGTCATCCGCTTATAGCACCATTTGTGGCAATGGTGTGCGCCCGTCCGGGCCGGGATGGCCGAACGGCCTGCTGTCGGTCGGTCCCGCCGTTGCGGTCGGCGGCCAACTCCCCGTAGAACACCGGCCATGAGAAGACGGATAGTCATGTCCATGCTCGCCGGAGCGACCCTCCTGGCGAGTGCCCTCCTCGGTACGGGGGCACCCGCCGCCCGCGCCGCCGACGTCCCGGCCGAGTTCGGCACCGACTGGCACGACCCGGTGACCGCGGCCCCGCCGGTGTCCGTGCCCAAGGGCGCCAGGACCTGCCAAGTCACCCTGGCCGAGGCGCAGTTCCGCGACTTCACCCCGTACCGGGGAACGTTCACACCCCCGCAGGGCTGCGGCGACCGCTGGAGCAAGGTCGTCCTGCGGCTGGACGGCAAGGTGAAGGGCCGTCAGTACGACCGCCTGGGCTACCTGCACGTCGGCGGCGTCGAGGTGCTGCGCACCTCCACCCCCGAACCCTCGCCGGACGGCATCGAGTGGCACGTGGAGAAGGACGTCACCCGCTACAGCGACACCTTCCGCTCCACCCAGGATGTCGAGATGCTCATCGGCAACGTTGTCGACGACACCTACACCGGTGTCATCGACGTCAGGGCCACCCTCACCTTCTACGCGGGACGCCCCGAGGCCTCGGTCCCCGACAAGGTGCTCACCCTGGCCGACGACGGCACCACCCTCACCACCCCGCGCAACAGCGAACGCATCGTCGCCGAGGTGTACGCCACCGGATCCGGCGGCGGCTGCGAGGAGTTCTGGTACCTGACGGTGGCCGACCCGGCGTCGTACTCCTGCAAGGCGGACAAGGGGCCCTACCGGGAGGTGCAGATCAAGGTCGACGGCCGACTGGCCGGGATCGCCGCGCCGTTCCCGAACGTGTGGACGGGCGGCTGGTCCAACCCGTTCCTCTGGTACGTCGTGCCGGGTCCGCGCGCTTTCGACGTCAAGCCGATCGAATACGACCTGACGCCGTTCGCGGGGATCCTCGACGACGGCCGCCCGCACCGGGTCGAGGTCTCCGTCGCCGGCGTGCCCGAGGGGCAGGCCGGCTGGAGCGCCCCCGTGAACGTGCTGGTCTGGCAGGACGCGCACCGGGCCCGGGTCACCGGCGGGCTCACCGGGGCCACTGCCTCCGAGCCCGTCAACTCCTCGGTGTACACCCCGGGTTCGGGGGAGTACCGGGTCGACACCGACGCCGGGCACCGGCTCACCGTCTCCGGATACGTCGACACCTCGCACGGCCGGGTGACCACCACCGTCAGCCGTACGCTGGCCAACACCTCCGTGCACCGCTGGAACGACGGTGAGACGACGGACGCGCTCGACGCCACCTGGACGGACGACCAGAGCGTCACGGTCCGGGAGGGCGGCGCGTCCCGCACGACCCGCACCCACCGCACGTACACCATGGCCGGTGCCACCACCATCGGCACCGACGACCGGCTGCGCACCGAACTCACCCTCGGCGACCGGGCGGCGGTCAGGCGGTCCGGAGGCGGCTGGTCACGCCTCGACGACACCTACCGCGGCGACGCGACCTACACCCTGAACGTGCCGCGCGACCAGCGGCACGCGGTCGGCACGTCGAGCGAGCGCTACCGGCTGTACGGCTCGGACGGCTGCTACGACCGCTCGCTGGCGACCGAACAGGGGGTGCTGACGGTGGATCGAAGCCGCTGCTGAGCAGTCGCTCGGGGCGGTCGACGCGGGCGGAACCGAGGTGTGGGGGACGCGTCACCCGGCAGGTTGTTTACACGGCTGTGACACGACGGTCTCGAACGGGATCAAGAACACCTCCACAGTGATCGACACGGAAACCGCTTTCCGCATCGCAGAAGTCCCGCTCGGCTTCGGCGAGTCGATCCCCCCACCAGGAGTGCCCGTGCCGCCGTCCCCACCGTCCCTGCCGCGTCGCGTCGCAGGCGTACTGCGTACCTCTCTCTTCGCGCAGGTCGCCTGCGCGCTCGTGCTCGGCATCGTCGTCGGGCGGCTGTGGCCCGGGTTCGCCTCGGACCTCCAGCCGCTCGGCGACGGTTTCACCCGGCTCATCAAGACGATCATCTCGCCGCTGGTGTTCTGCGTGGTCGTCGTCGGCATCGCCAAGGCCGGCGACCTGAAGGCCTTCGGGCGGATCGGGCTCAAGGCGCTGGTCTGGTTCGAGGTGGCGAGCACGCTGGCGCTGGTCATCGGCCTCGTCGCCGCCAACGTCGTGCAGCCCGGCGCCGGGATGCACGTCGATCCGGCCACCCTGAGCAGCAAGGCGGTCGACGCGAAGACGGGCGGCGGCTCGCTGCCCACGACGACCGAGTTCGTGCTCAACGCCCTGCCCACCAGTTTCATCGGCGCCTTCGCCGAGAACTCCCTGCTCCAGGTACTCGTCCTGGCCTGCCTGGTGGGCGCGGCGCTGCTCCACCTCGGGAACACCAGGGTGCCGCAGGTGCTGCCGGCCATCGAGCAGGCCCAGGAGATCATCTTCGCGATCGTCGGCTTCGTCATGCGCCTCGCCCCGATAGCCGTCTTCGGCGCGATGGCCGTCCTGATCGGCCAGTACGGGCTCGGCGTCATCGAGACCTACGCCAAGCTGATCGTCCTGTGCTACGTGGCCGCCGCGCTCTTTATCGCCCTGCTGGCGGTCGCCCTCAGGGTGGTCACCGGGCTGAGCCTCTGGAAGTTCGTCCGCTACATCCGCGAGGAGCTGCTGCTCGCGCTGGGCACCGCCTCCACGGAGTCCGTGCTGCCGCGCGTGATGCAGAAGCTGCGCAAGGCGGGGGCACGTGATGACGCCGTCGGTCTTGTGCTGCCCACCGGGTATTCCTTCAACCTGGACGGCGCCTCGCTCTACCTCTCCATCGGCACCCTGTTCATCGCCCAGGCCGTCGGCGTCGACCTGAGCCTCGGTCAGCAGATCACCGTGGTCCTGGTGCTGATGCTCACCAGCAAGGGCATGGCCGGCATCCCCGGCTCGGCCTTCCTCGCCCTGTCCGCGACCGCCTCCTCGCTCGGGGCGATTCCGGCCGGTGCCGTCGCCCTGCTGCTCGGCGTGGACCGCATCATGGACTCGATGCGCGTCGTCACCAACCTGCTCGGCAACTGTGTGGCCGTCTTCGCGGTCTCCCGCTGGGAGGGCGCGCTGGACGTCGTGCGGGCGAAGCAGGTGCTGGACGGCGAGGCCGCGGCCGTGGCTGAGGAGCCTGCCGGGACGCCGGCCGAGGAGCTGGTGCCCGAGGGGTGACCTTACGCCGGAGCGGCTTCCCTCTCCGGAGGGGGAAGCCGCTCCGTCATGCCTCAGCAGCGCTTCGCCGGCACCGGCCCGTCGACCAGCGTGTCCAGCAGCCCGCCCAGTACCTCCCGCTGCTCCTCCGAGAGCGGAGCCAGGATCTCCTCGGCCGCGGACCGGCGCGCCGCCCGCAGCTCGCGCAGGGTCTCGTGCCCCTCGTCCGTGATCTCGATCCGGGTCACCCGGCGGTTCGTCGGATCCGGCACCCGGCACACCTTGCCGCTCGCCTCCAGGCCGTCGACCAGCGTCGTCACGGCACGCGGCACCACCTCAAGGCGCGCGGCGAGGTCGGCCATGCGCGGGGGTGCCTCGTAGTGCGCGAGAGTGCGCAGCAGCCGAGACTGGGCGGGGGTGATGCCCAGGTCGCGCGCCGCCAGGTGGCGCTTCTGGATACGCCACACCCGGCGGGTGAGGCGCAGGAGTTGTTCGGCGAGCGGGCCGTCGGAGTCGGGGGTGCTCATACGGGAATAATATCAGGACCTAGTTCATTGTGAACATAGGTAACAGTGAGCTATGCTCCGTGAGTCCGTGCACACCATACCCATCCGTAGGAGCCATGCCCCGAGACGAGATCAACTGGACCCCCGACGGCGCTTCGGCCGGGCAACCCCGCCAGGTGCGCCGCATCCTCAGCCTCTTCCGCCCCTACCGCGGGCGCCTCGCGATCGTCGGCCTGCTGGTCGGCGCCGCCTCCCTGGTGTCCGTCGCCACCCCGTTCCTGCTGAAGGCGACCCTCGACACCGCGATCCCGCAGGGCCGCACCGGACTGCTCAGCCTGCTCGCGCTGGGCATGATCCTCAGTGCCGTCCTGACCAGCGTCTTCGGCGTCCTGCAGACGCTGATATCCACCACCGTCGGCCAGCGCGTCATGCACGACCTGCGCACCGCCGTCTACGGCCGGCTGCAGCGCATGTCGCTCGCCTTCTTCACCCGCACCCGCACCGGCGAGGTGCAGTCCCGCATCGCCAACGACATCGGCGGCATGCAGGCCACCGTCACCTCGACCGCCACCTCCCTGGTCTCCAACCTGACCAGCGTCGTCGCCACCATCGTCGCGATGATCGCCCTCGACTGGCGGCTCACCATCGTCTCGATGGTCCTGCTCCCGCTCTTCGTGTGGATCAGCCGCCGGGTCGGCAACGAGCGCAAGAAGATCACCACCCAGCGCCAGAAGCAGATGGCCGCGATGGCCGCGACGGTCACCGAGTCGCTCTCCGTCAGCGGCATCCTGCTCGGCCGCACCATGGGCCGCGCCGACTCGCTGACCGCCTCCTTCGCCGACGAGTCCGAGCAACTGGTCGACCTGGAAGTGCGGTCGAACATGGCCGGCCGCTGGCGGATGGCCGTGATCACGATCGTGATGGCCGCGATGCCCGCCGTCATCTACTGGACCGCCGGCATGGCCCTCCAGACGGGCGGCCCGCAGATCTCGCTCGGCACCATCGTCGCCTTCGTCTCCCTCCAGCAGGGCCTGTTCCGCCCCGCGGTGAGCCTGCTCGCGACCGGCGTCCAGATCCAGACCTCCCTCGCGCTCTTCCAGCGCATCTTCGAGTACCTCGACCTGCCCGTCGACATCACCGAACGGGACGAGCCGGTCCACCTCGACCGCGTGAAGGGCGAGGTCCGCTTCGAGGGGGTCGAGTTCCGTTACGACGACAAGGGCGGGCCCGTCCTCGACGGCATCGACATCACCGTCCCGGCCGGCACCGGGCTGGCCGTCGTCGGCCCCACCGGGGCGGGCAAGTCCACGCTCGGCTACCTGGTTCCCCGGCTCTACGACGTCACCGGCGGCCGGGTCACCCTGGACGGCGTCGACGTCCGCGACCTCGACTTCGACACCCTCGCGCGCGCGGTCGGCGTCGTCTCCCAGGAGACGTACCTCTTCCACGCCTCGGTCGCCGACAACCTGCGCTTCGCCAAGCCGGACGCCACCGACGAGGAACTGCACGCGGCCGCCCGCGCGGCCCAGATACACGAGCACATCGCCGCGCTGCCCGACGGCTACGACACCGTCGTCGGCGAACGCGGACACCGATTCTCGGGCGGCGAGAAGCAGCGGCTGGCCATCGCGCGCACCATCCTGCGCGACCCGCCGGTCCTCATCCTCGACGAGGCGACCAGTGCTCTGGACACCCGCACCGAACACGCGGTCCAGGACGCCATCGACGCCCTGTCGGCCAACCGGACGACCATCACCATCGCCCACCGGCTCTCCACCATCCAGGGTGCCGACCAGATCGTCGTCCTCGACTCCGGCCGGGTGGCCGAACGCGGCACGCACGAGGAACTGCTCGGACTCGACGGCCGGTACGCGGCACTGGTCCGGCGGGACGCCCGGCTGGAGACGGCGGGGGAGCCGGCACCGGACGACGGCGGAGCCGTCGAGGTGGCTCAGCGGGAAGCGGCCGCACGGCCGGTACGCAGGCGAGGCGACCGCGGACGCAGGCACGCGACACCGCCGACCAGCTGAAGCGGAAGCCGACGCCGACGGGCGGAGCTGACCGGCCGGGGCTGACCGGCCGGGTGGGCTGACCGGCCGGGGCCGACTGGACGGAGTTGGCCAGCCGGAGCCCACCGGTCGGGGCGGACGCGTCGGAGCCGGCCCGATCCGTGAGTCCGGCCCCGCGTGGGCGATTCGTGTCGGTCGGTATGGCGCGGCCGACACAGCGTGGCCGACAAGCAGAAGATATGTCGGGTTTGTGGCGGTATGAGAGCTAACGTGCCCGCATGCAGATGAACACTCCGCCACGGGACCCGAGTCGACGGACGCCCGCCGGCCGAGGCGCCTCGACACGCGGCAAGTCGGTCCGGCTGACCCGTCGGGGCAGGCTCGTCCTCGTCGTGACCGGCGCCGTCGTGGCCGGTGCCGCCGTGGTGGTGCCCCTGCTGGTCCTGGCCGGGGGCAGGTCCGGTGCCGAGACCCTGGTCATTCCCGAGGGCTGGCGCGCGTCCCAGGTCTACGCCGCCGTCGACAAGGCCCTCGCCCTCCCGGCCGGAAGCACCAAGAGTTCGGTCGGCGGCGCGGGCCTGAAGCTCCCCGGCGAGGCCGGGGGCAACCCGGAGGGCTATCTCTTCCCGGCCACCTATCCCCTGGACAAGGAAGCGACCCCGCAGTCGGTGCTGCGGTTCATGGTCGACACCGCCAACCAGCGGTTCGGCTGGGCACCCGTCGCGGCCGGTGCGCAGCGCGACGCGATGAACGTCTACCAGGCGGTGACCATCGCCAGCATCGTGCAGGCCGAGGCCGCCGACAGGACGGACATGGGAAAGGTGGCGCGTGTCGTCCTCAACCGGCTGCAACGCGGCATGCCGCTCCAGATGGACTCCACCCTCAACTACGCGCTCAACCGCAGCACCCTCAACACCACGGTGAACGACACCCGCATCGAGAACCCGTACAACTCCTACCAGCGCATGGGCCTGCCGCCCACCCCGATCGACAACCCGGGCACGGACGCGATGCGTGCCGCGCTCAACCCGCCGCCGGGCAACTGGCTGTACTTCGTCACGGTCAAGCCGGGGGACACGCGGTTCACCGCCGACTTCGCCGAGCACCAGCGCAACGTCGCCGACTTCAACGCCGTGCAGAAGGCCAGGACCCAGGGGTCGCCGCGGGTCACGCGACCGCCGCGGTGAGGCGCCGGTGCGTCACGCGGCGACCGGGTCCCCGGCCAGCAGCCGCCTGATGTCCCGTACGGCGTCGCGCCCCGCGCGGTTGGCACCGATGGTGCTGGCGGACGGGCCGTAGCCGACGAGGTGGACGCGCGGGTCGGCGACCGCGCGGGTCCCGTCGATCCTGATCCCGCCGCCCGGCTCGCGCAGCCGCAGCGGCGCCAGGTGGTCCAGGGCCGCCCGGAAGCCGGTGGCCCAGAGGATGACGTCCGCGTCGACGTGCCGCCCGTCGTTCCACGCCACACCGTCGGGCGTGACACGGTCGAACATCGGCTGCCGGTCCAGGACCCCGTCCGCCAGGCCCTGCCGGATCGCGTCGTTGAGCGGGAGCCCGGTGACCGAGACCACGCTCCGCGGCGGCAGCCCCTGCCGTACCCGCTCCTCCACCAGTGCCACCGCGGCCCGGCCCACGCCCTCGTCGAACGGGCCCTCGCGGAAGACCGGCGGACGCCGGGTGACCCAGGTGGTGGCGGCCGCGTACGGGGCGAGTTCCAGCAGATGCTGGGTGCCGGAGGCGCCACCGCCGACGACCACGACCCGCTTGCCGGCGAACTCCTCGGGCCCGGCGTACTGCGCGGTGTGCAGCTGACGCCCGCGGAAGGTCTCCTGGCCCGGGTAGCGCGGCCAGAACGGCCGGTCCCAGGTGCCGGTGGCGTTGATCAGCGCCCGCGTCGACCAGTCGCCCCGGTCGGTCTCCACGAGCAGCCGCCCGCCCTCGCCCTCGCGCACCGTGCGGACGTCGACCGGCCGGTGCACCCGCAGGTCGAAGGTGCGCTCGTAGTTCGCGAAGTACTCGCCGATGACCTCGGCGGACGGCCGCGCCGGGTCGGCCCCGGTCAGCTCCATGCCCGGAAGCGCGTGCATGCCGTGCACCTTGCCGTACGTCAGGGACGGCCACCGGTACTGCCAGGCGCCGCCGGGTGCGGGGGAGTGGTCGAGCACCACGAAGTCGCGGTCCGGCTCGAAGCCGGTGCGACGCAGGTGATAGGCGCCGGACAGGCCCGCCTGACCGGCGCCGATGACGACTACCTCGACCTCATGCGCATTGTTCACGCTTCTACCAACAGCGTGGATGCCCGTGGATCTTCCCGGCCCTGCCCGGCCCGGTCCGGCCGCCCGTCCCGGAGTCCGGCGCATGGGCCAGGATGGAGCCATGTCGGACGCCTTCACCACACGAGAGCTCGATGTCGCCACCGGTAGCCGGGAGCGGGTCGTCGACCTGACCGGCGACTGCGAGGCCTTCCTCCGCGAGGCCGCCGCCGGCCGCGACGGACTGCTGAACATCTTCGTCCCGCACGCGACGGCCGGCATCGCCGTCCTGGAGACCGGCGCCGGCAGCGACGACGACCTGCTGGCCGCCCTGCACACCCTGCTCCCGGCCGACGACCGCTGGCAGCACCGGCACGGCAGCCCGGGCCACGGCCGCGACCACGTCCTCCCGGCGATCGTCCCCCCGCACGCCACCCTCCCGGTGATCAACGGCCGCCTGGCCCTGGGCACCTGGCAGTCGGTGTGCCTGGTCGACACGAACCGTGACAATCCGCGGCGAAAGGTCCGGGTCACGTTTCTCGCGGGCTCCTGACCTCCCCTGACCTCCGTGGCTCGTGCAGCAGGCAACGCCGTCGGACGGTCAGGACGCCGCGTCGAGCAGATCGACGGCGCTCTGCTGACGGGCCGCGTCCACCTGGTCGAGCGGCCCGTACCAGCGCAGGCCGTACTGGTCGAGGGCGTTGCGGTCGCTCGCGCGGGCGCGGTCCGCCTGGCGCTTCAGGTAGGCGGTGTAAGGGTGGTCCGGCAGCACCGAGTTGAGCCTGCCGAGGCCGCGCACGTCGGCGCCCTTGAAGGACGGGCCGTCGGCTCCGCAGTCGCCGCCCTCGCACGGATCGCGCAGGATGCCGTCGGAGGTGTGCAGCAGCGAGGTCGTGGTGGCGGCGTCGGCGATCTGCCGTGCGCTGGTGAGCAGCTGGCCGTCGCCCGTGGCCCGGTACAGCTCGGCGAGCGCGCCGAGGACGACGCCCTGGTTGTACGACCAGACGGCCTGCCCGTTGTTGCCGCAGGTGGACAGGTCGATGCCGTCGTTGACCAGGTGCGAGCCGTTGACCATGCCGGTGCCCTGGAACCAGGTCCAGCCGGCCCGGGCCCGCCCGAGGTAGGTCGTGTCACCCTGGACGCGGTTGTGGAGAGCCGCGTTGAGCTGGATGTAGAGGGAGTTGGCGATCGCGTTCTTGTACGTCCTCGCCGTGCTCCACCACACCCCGCCGCCGCAGGTGGAGTCCCAGTAGGCGGCCATGTGGTCGGCGTCCGCGCGGGCCGTGTCCAGGTAGCGGCTGTCGCCGGTCAGGTCGTAGGCGGCGACCCAGGCGAGGCCCCACCACCCGGTGTCGTCGAGGTAGTCGTTGCGGAACCGGCCGCCCTGTGCGTTGACGTTCAGGTCGTAGGTGCGGGCGATCGCGTACCGGTAGCTGCCCATGCCGGTCACCCGGATGTTGTCGATGACCGCGGTCAGGGCGTTCGCGGAGTTCCACCAGCCGGTGGTGTCGAAGAGGCCGGTTCCGTAGTTGTAGAAGGTCATCAGCCCGGTGGCCGCGGCGGTGCGCGGCTCGCCCGCGTTCCAGGTGGTGCGGGCCCAGGGGGTGCACGCGATCTCGGCGCGGTCGCCGGCCTTTCCGCAGGCGCGCAGGGCGCCGACGCCGAGGTTGTTCCAGTCGTCGACGTTGTACATGAGCGTGCGCCAGCCGCGCTGCCCGGTGGGCACGGTGGTGTCGCCGAGCTTGCTGCCCGAGCTCCAGGTGCGGCCGCCGTCGAAGGAGCGGTCGAGCCACACCTCGTCGCCCGGGCTGCCGTTGTCGATGGAGGCCCAGCCCATGGCGTCGGTGTCGTCGAAGTGCAGGACGATCGACCGGGAGTAGATGCCCGCCGTGACCGGGGTGCGGTCACCCGGGGAGAGCGCGGGGTCCCGGGTGTCGCAGTACTTGTTGCAGATGGCGGCCGTCGCGCCGGTGTCGGCGGCGGCCGCCGGGGGCGTGAGGGGCACGAGGACGGTGAACAGTGCCGGAGCGAGTGCCGCCGCCAGTCGGCGAAGGAGGCGGCTGCTCGGTCTGCGCACGGAGGGCATGGGGCCTCCCTGCTTCGGGGACGGATGTGAGAGCGCTCTCGGAACGTAGGGAAGCGGCAGGGAGGCGTCAACGTGGCGCACGGGTACGGACGTTGCACCCAGGTCCGTACCAATGTGCACTCAGGTCTGCACTAAAGGGCACCCGCCAGCACCTCTGCGGCGGCCACCCCGGAGGCGGCCGTGGCGCCGTGCGTGAAGATCTGGGCGGCCGAGGGCACGACGGTGCCCGGCAGGCCCATCTCCACGACGATCGCGTCGGGCCGGGCGGCGACCAGTTCCGTGAGGGCCTGTGCCATCCACGTGTGCCGGGCGGCGTCGCGCACCACCACGACCAGGGGCCGTCCCGCGGCGGGGGCGAGCGCCCGCGTCTCCAGCGTGCCGCTTTGGCCCAGCAGCTCCGCGCGGCCCACCCGGACGGAGGTCGTCCCCGGCAGCCGCTCGCCCAGCGGGGCGGCCACGCCCCAGGGGGTCTCCTTGCCGATGGCCAGGTTGGTGGTGGGCACCAGTTCCACCACGTGCGGCGCGTTGACCAGGGGCAGGGCGTGCCGCACGGCTCCGGTCAGCCGGATGGCGCGGCGGGCCGCCGTGAAGCCGATGCCGTCGGCGTCCCAGACGGCCGCGCCGGCCGGGTCGAGCCCCGCCGACCAGGCCGCGAACTCCCGGACGCGAAGGCTCGCCTCGGTGAGCCGCTCCTCCGGCAGGCCGCCCGCGAGAACGGCGTCCGCGAGGGCGTTCACGAGCAGCGCGGCGGTGGCCTCGTCGGCGTTCTCGCCGCCGACACAGACGGCGTCGGCACCGGCCGCGACGGCCCGGACCGTGGCCCCGCCGATCCCGTAACGGCTGGTCACGGCGCCCATCTCGATGGCGTCGGTGACGATGATGCCGTCGAACCCCAGCTCCTGGCGCAGCAGTTCCTCCAGGATGCGGCGGCTCAGCGTGGCGGGCAGGTCGGGGTCGTAGGCGGGGACCAGCAGATGGCCGCTCATCACCGCGCGGACGCCCGCGTCGAGGGCGGCACGGAACGGCGGCAGGGCCTGCTCGGCGATCCGGTCGCGGTCGGCCTCGTAGACGGGCAGCCCGTGGTGGGAGTCGACGGCCACGTCGCCGTGGCCGGGGAAGTGCTTGGCGCAGGCGGCGACGCCGGCCGACTGGAGCCCCCGGATCCAGGCGCCGGTGTGCCGTGCCACCACCTTGGCGTCCACGCCGAAGGATCTGACCCCGATGATCGGGTTGTCGGGGTTGGAGTTCACGTCCGCGCTCGGCGCGTAGTCGAGGCTCACCCCGGCCGTGCGCAGCTGTCGGCCCAGGTCGGCGGCGACGGCCTCGGTCAGCTCGGTGTCGTCGACGGTTCCGAGTGCGAAGTTGCCCGGCCGGGTGGAGCCGGTCGCCGACTCGATCCGGGTGACGTCGCCGGCCTCCTCGTCGATCGCGATGATCAACTCGGGGTTCTCCGCGCGTAGTTGCCCGGTCAGGCGGGCGACCTGGTCGGGCGTGGCGATGTTGCGGGAGAAGAGCACGACCGATGCCAGCCCGTCCCCGATCTCGCGCAGCACCCAGTCGGGGGCCTCGGTGCCCACAAACCCCGGCTGCAGGACGGAGCGCGCCAGTCGTCGCAACTCCTGGCTGTGCTTGCTGGAGACCATAGCGTGCGCCCTCCTGTTGGTACAGACCAATGCGTCTCCGCCAGGCTAGCCGCCCCTGTCAAGGGGGCCCGGATCGCGCCCTGTTGGCGAAACGCGCCCTCAACTGGGGTGTTTGACAGGATGAGTTGGTCTAGTCCAAGTTGGAGGTACGCGAGTTCGAAGAGGGGCTGGTGCGGCCCGTGGTGCAGTGACCCTGCCGGTGCGGTCCCCGCCCCTCACTCCGCGCAGTTGGCGACCCGGTCGGGCCGCCGGTACCTGATATCGAGGTGTGGAGCACCGCATGCCCACGACTGACCGTTATCTCCATCGAGCCCCCTCGGACATCCCCTACTTCAGCTCGGACGGCGAGACCTACCTCGCCCAGACACCCCTGCGGGACCTGACGAAGACCCGCCCGCTGCGAGTCCTCTCCGAGGAGGACCTCGCCCACTGGCAGACGTACGGCTACGTGGTGGTGAAGCAGGCCATCCCCGCCGCCTCGGCCCGCGAACTGCTGGACTTCGCCTGGGAGTTCCAGGGCCTTGACCCCGAACGCCCGGAGACCTGGTACGAGGAGCGCGAGTACCGCTCCGACCTCGACCGGGACCTGCACATCTACGGCTTCGTCGAGGCCTACCACCACCAGCTCATCTGGGACAGCCGCCAGAACCGCCGGGTCTACGACGCCTTCGTCGACGTCTGGGACTGCGAAGAGCTGTGGGTGACGCTCGACCGGCTCAACCTCAACCCGCCCAACATCAGGAACCGCGACCGGGCCCTGATCCCGGGCACGGCCGAGGGCTTCGACATCGAGCTGCACTGGGACGTCGACACCACGCTCGGCATCCTGCCGCAGCGGGTCCAGGGGATCATCGCCCTGACCGACACCAGGCCGGAGCTGGGCGGCTTCCAGTGCTGCCCCGAGCTGTTCAAACGCTTCGACCAGTGGAAGGCGTTCCAGCCCGAGGACCGCGACCCGATCCGGCCCAGGATCGACCGCGCCGAGTTCCCCGTGGTGCGCCCGGAGCTCGAAGCCGGCGACCTGCTGATCTTCAACGGCCTGCTGGCGCACGGCGTGGCACCGAACACCTCCGAGCAGTCGGTACGCGCGGTGCAGTACCTGTCGATGATGCCGGCGCTGGAGTCGCACGACGCGCTCAGGCGCTCCCGGGTCGAGTCGTGGCGCACCCTCGCCACGCCCGACTGGAACGCGACGCTGCTGGGCGACGCCGCGCGGCACGAGTCCCTGCGCTACGGCAGGGCCACGCTCGACGAACTCGGCGCCAGGCTGCTGGGCAGCACGTCCTGGAGCGGGGCGGATCTCGACGGTGCGGAGCGGCCGGCCGGAGAAGAGACATGCGCCGAATCTGCCTGACCCTGCCGACCAACAGGCCCTGCGCGGCGACGATCACGGCCGTGGCCGAGGAAGCGGCCTACGCCGCCCGGCACTTCGACGCCGAGGTGCACCTCCTGATCCTGGACTCCAGCGCCGCACCGGCCCACGCCGAACACGCCGCGGCCGTGGCCCGGATACCCGGCGATCCCCGGATCACCGTCCACCATCTCGACGAGGCACGGCAGCGGGACTTCCTGCGGACCGTGATCGACCGGTCCGCGGCCGTGAAGCCCGACCTCCTGCTCGACCTCATGCTCCCGGCCGGCGTCTCCTACGGCGCCTGCACCAACCGCGCCTTCCTGCTCGCCGCCGCGCTCGGCTGCGAGTCCGTGCACCGCAGGGACTCCGACAGCCGGTACCAGGTGGTGGACGGCGAGCCGGTCTTCCCCGTCCACCACGAACTGCTCTCGCTCGGCAGGCGCGCGGCCGACGCCGCCCGCCATGTCACCGAGACCGCACTCGCCGCCGACCGCATGGACCGGCGGGTGGCGATGGTCGGCAGCTCCTTCGTCGGCGAACTGTCCGTGGACATCGGCGAGATACTCCGGATCGACCCGGACGTCTACCACGACATGGTCGGTCTGTGGGCGCCCGCGCACTGGTCGCCCGAGCAGAAGCGGGAACTCGTCGAGGAGTCCTTCCGGGGCGCGGGCACGGACGCCTTCACCGCGGACCACTCCACCCTGACCCTGGTCGACCCCATGCGCGTGGACATGTGCAACATCGCCTTCCACGGCGTGCACGAACGCGTGCCCCTGCCGCCGGCGACCGACACCATCGGCAGCGACTACTTCCTGATCCACCTGGTCCACGACGCCGCACAGCCCGGCGTCCTGCACAACCGGAACATCGTCAACTACTACACCGGCGAACGCCGTACCGACTCCGGGTTCGTCGCGTACCAGCTGCGTTTCGTGAAGTTCCTGCTGTCGATGCTCTACTTCAACTCCGTCTACGACGACATGGCGCGGGCGGGCGAGTCGCTGCTCGACGGGCAGGGGCAGGTACGCGCGTCCGTGGTGGCCCGGCTGGCGAGGGAGAGCGCGGGGCTCGACCGGAGCGAGAACGTCCACCGGCTGGACGTCCTCGACACCGCCTACCGCAAACTCGGCGGCCGGTACGCCGAGTTCGCCGACCTGCTGGCCGGGCGCCGCGAACGCCTCCTGGCCGAAGCGCGCGGCGACATCGAGGACTTCGCCCTGCTCACGGAGGCATGGGAGCCGCTGGTCGGCGCGGCCCGCCGTACCTCCGTACCCCCGACGTCCGGGCAGCGGCGGTGACGGCGGCCATGGCCCACGCCTCCGCGCCCCTGCTCGCCGCACTGGCGGACGCCACCGAGGACGGGATCTTCTTCGACCTGGCCGGGATCCGGCGCGGCTACGCCACCCTTCGGCGTGAACTGCCCGGCATCGACGTCCGGTTCGCCCTCAAGTCCTGCCCGGTGGACGAGGTGCTCGGCTGCCTGGCGGGCGAGGGCGCGGGGGTCGACGGGGCCAGCCCCGGCGAACTGGAGCAGGCGCTGCGCGCGGGCGTGCCGGTCGGCAGGACGCACTACGGCAACACCGTCAAGTCCGACCGGGACATCGCCGAGGCGCACCGGCTCGGCGTCCGGGACTTCGCGACCGACAGCGCCGAGGACCTGGCGGCCATCGCGGCCCACGCCCCGGGAGCCCGCGTGTTCTGCCGGCTGGCGACGAGCGGCGACGGCGCGCTGTGGGGACTGAGCAACAAGTTCGGCTGCTCGCCCGCGGACGCGGTGCGGATCCTGGAGACGGCCCGGGAACTGGGGCTGACACCCTCCGGTCTGTCCGTGCACGTCGGCTCCCAGCAGATGACGGCCGACGCCTGGCACAGCGCCGTCGAGTGCCTGGCGGACGTCCTCGCCGTCCTGGGGCGGCGCGGCATCGTCCTGGACCACGTCAACCTCGGCGGCGGGCTGCCGGCCCTGGGCTACCTCGACCGGCACGGCCTGCCCCTGGAACCGCCGCTGGACAAGATCTTCGCCGTCGTCCGGGAGGGGATGCGCCACCTCAGGAAGGTCCACGGCGAGCACCTCTCGTTCGTCATGGAGCCGGGGCGGCACCTCGTCGCCGACCACGGGGCCATCCGCGCCCACGTGGCCCGCCTGTCCGAACGGCGCGGACCGGACGGCGAGCGGCAGCACTGGCTCTACCTGAGCTGCGGCAAGTTCAACGGCCTCTACGAGATGGACGCGCTGCAGTACCCGCTCGTCTTCCCCACCCGTCCGGAGGCCGGGACCGAGTACGTCCCCGCCGTCCTGGCCGGGCCCAGCTGCGACAGCGACGACGCCTACCCCCAGGGGCACGCCCTCGTCCGCGTCCCCCGGGACCTGGCCTCCGGCGACCCCGTCTGGGTGCTCTCCAGCGGTGCCTACGCGATCAGTTACACGACCCAGGGCTTCAACGGCTTCGCCCCGCTCCCGTACACCTGCGTCGACGGAGGACACCGGTGAGCGGCGACGGCGTACGCATACGCCACATCGCCGACGCCGACTGGGACGCCATCACCGCGATGGAGTCCCGGGCCTATACGGAACTCGGCCTCACGGAGGGGCGCGCGGTCCTGCGCGCCAGGGCGGACGCCTCTCCGGAGACCTGCTTCGTCCTCGACGTCGGCTCCGAGCCCGCCGGATACGTGCTGGCACTGCCGTATCCGCCGTTCAGATACCCGGACCTGGAACGGGCGGAGGAGCCCGCGGTCGTCGCCCCGGACCCGCCGCGCAACCTGCACCTGCACGACATCGTCGTGGCGGAGCGGCAGCGCGGCAGGGGACTGGGGCAGCGCCTCCTGACCCACCTCACCCGCACCGCGGGCGCACGCGGGTTCGAACGGATCTCGCTGGTCGCCGTCGGCCGCAGCGAGCCGTTCTGGTCGAAGCGAGGGTTCACCGCGTACCCGGGGATCTCCCCGGGCGGATACGGCGCGAACGCCGTCTACATGTCCCGCCCGCATGCCCCGGACATGCAGGACTCAGGCGTGCAGGACCAACAGGACCCAGGCGTGCAGGACCAACAGGACCGAGGCGTGCAGGACCCAGGCGTGCAGGACCCGGGCCTGTACGACCGGGGCGTGCATGTCCGAGACCGCCACGTCCAAGGCGGCGGCCGTGCCTACGAAGCGAGTTGATGTGCGTGTTCCCTGTCCGTGACCCCTTCCAGCGCAGCCAGTTGGCGATCGCCGCACTGTTCTGCTCGCTCGGCTTCCAGTACGCCACCTGGGCCTCCAGGATCCCCGCCGTCAAGGCGGACCTCGATCTGACCGCGGCCGAGGTGGGGGTGCTGCTGATGGCGGCCGGGATCGGCGCGGTGGCGTCGTTCCCGCTGGTGCCGGTGCTCATGAAGCGGCTGGGCTCGGCACGGCTGGCGCTGCTGTCGGCCCTCTGCCTGACCCTGCTGCTCCTGGCACTCGCGCTCGCCCCGGACTATCCGGTCGCCCTGCTGGTCATGGTGGCCGACGGGGTGTTCGTCGGGTGCCTGAACGTGGCCATGAACGCGCAGGGAACGGCCCTGGAGACCCGGTACAGCCGCAACACCATGGCCCGGCTGCACGCGACGTTCAGCGCCGGCTCCCTGCTCGCCGCGCTGCTCGCCTCCGGCATGAACGCGGCCACCTCCTCGGTCACGGCGCACTTCGGCGTGGCCGCCGTCGTCCTCGTCGTGCTGACCGCTCTCGCGCGCCCCGGTCTGCTTGAGGACGAGGCTCCCGCGGCGGAGAAGCAGAGCAGGAGCCGGGCAGGGTGGAGCCTGCCGTCCCGGGTGACGCTCTGGATGTGCTGCGCCATGGCGTTCGGCACGGTGACCGAGGGTGCCATGAACGACTGGTCCGCCCTCTACCTGCGAGAAGTCGCCAAGGCGACCGCGGAGTTGGCGCCGATGGGCATCGCCGTGTTCTCCGGCATGATGGTCCTGGCCCGCCTCTTCGCGGACGGCTGGCGCAGCCGCTGGGGCGACGGCCGCGTGGTGCTGTTCGGCAGCGCCCTCGCCGCCGCCGGGCTGGCCTTCGCCCTGCTGAGCGGGGGAGTGGCGGCGGCGCTCGTCGGGTTCGCCTGTGTCGGACTGGGCTGTGCGGCGGTGACCCCGTGCGTCTACGTCGCCGCGGCCAAACAGGGTTCGGAGGCGCTGGCCCTCGTCGCGGCCATGGGCACGACGGGCCTGCTGGCCGGGCCACCGCTCATCGGATTCGTGGCGAGTTCGAGCAGCCTGGTGTGGGGCCTCGGAGTCGTCGCCGCGGCGGCCGTCGTGGTCTCCCTGTGCAGCACGCGGATCCAGTGGACCCCGGTGAGCGGCTGACCGGCGGCCCGGCCGGGGTGGTCACTCGGGTCTGCGCCACACCGAGACGTGCTTCGTGGCGTCCTGGGTGAACGGCGAGCCGTCCCAGTCGGCCACCCGGCGCTCCAGCGCGAGGCCCGCGATCCGGGCCATCAGGTCCAGCTCCGCGGGCCACGCGTACCGGTGCCGGGAGGCGCCCCGCCGGTAGCGGCCGTCCTCGCCGTCGCGGGTGAGGTGGTGCGAGACGAGGATCTGCTCGACCAGGTCGAAGGTGTCGAAGCCGAGATGCCCCGCGGACACGTCGAAGGGCACCGCGACCTGGCCGGGCGGCAGCAGCCGCAGCGGCGGCACCCCCAGCTCGATCACGAACCGGCCGCCGGGCCGCAGATGCCGGGCCGCGTTGCGGAAGCACTCGACCTGCTCGTCCTGGGTGAGCAGGTTCGAGATCGTGTTGTAGACGAGGTAGACCAGGGCGAACTCGCCGGGCACGGTGGCGGTGGCCATGTCCCCGACCACGACCGGCAGGGTCTCCTCGCCGGCCTTCCGCCGCAGGATCGCCACCATGTGCTCGGAGAACTCGATGCCCGCCACCGGCACCCCGCGCTCCCGGAGCGGCACACCGACCCGGCCCGTGCCGATGGCGAACTCCAACGCCCGCCCGTCTCCGGCGAGTTCCGCGAGGAAGTCGAGGGTGGGGCCCAGCACCGCGGCCGAGGACATCTCGGTCTCCTCGCCGTCGTAGCGGTCGGCCTCGGCCTGGCTCCACAGCTCACTGCTCGTCACGGGCGGCCACTGTGCCCGGCGGGCGGCGACGCTGTCCACGGGATTTCCCGGCCGGCGCCCGGCCGGGCGCCGGAACCAGCCCCAGCCGCTGGGCGTGCAGCACCGTGCCGAGGCGGTCGCGGGTGCCGAGCTTGCGGTAGATGTTCTCGACGTGCTTGTGCACCGTGCGCGCCGAGATGCCCAGCCGGCGGCCGATCGCGTCGGCGGTCAGGGCGTCGGTGAGCAGGAGGAGAACGGTGAGCTCCCGGGGCGTCAGCGCACAGTCCGCCACGTTCTGCTCCGCCTCGCCGGGCGCCGCCGACGACCGGCGCCACTGCTCCAGGAGCCGGCGCTGCTGCTCGACGGCGGCCAGCAGCGGCTGCGCGCGCTCGGCGATCCGCACGTGGTCGTCGGTGAAGTCCGCACCGGAGCGGTAGACCAGGCAGCCCGTGATCGGCGCGACCGAGCCGGGCAGCGGCAGCGCCAGCACCTCGTTCAGGTCCAGGCCGGCACCGAGCACCCGAGCGGTCTCGCTCACCGGCCAGGCCCGCCCCGCCAGCCGACGGGCCGTCACCGGGGTACGGCCGAGGCCGGCCGCGTAGTGGTGGGCGAACGGATAGCCGGACCGCAGCACCTCCAGCGCCTCGCCGCCGAGCCGGTCCAGCGCGTCCGCGGCGGCGGGCGACAGGCCGAGCGTGCCCTTGCCCTCGCTCCAGTCGTCCAGCTTGTAGATCAGCGTCTCCCCGCCGCACAGGCCGGTCACGGCGTCGGCCAGCAGCGGCCAGAGCCGTTCCGGCTCGCGCTCGTTGAGCGCGGCGACGGCCAGTCCGGTGAGGCGTTCGTAGGCCCTGTCCAGCCCGTGTACCACGTGTTCCTCTCCGCTCGTGCCCCTACGCAGTTATACGCATACCCAGGCGGCGGCCGGGTGCCGCATGCTTCAACCGGGCACCGGCACCGGATCGGACGACTCCGGTCACGCGGGCCGCCGGCACGGGGGAGCGGCGGCCCGCATCCGGTCGTCGTCGTATCCGATCGTCCCCGTATCCGGTTGTCCTCGTATCCGGTCACCCGCCCCAGGCGGCCGCGCACAGCACCCGGTCGATCTCGTCCGCGTAGCGCTCCGCGGCCAGCCAGGCGCGGGCGAAGCGGCCGGTGTCCGCCGGAAGGAGACGGCCGAAGGTGTCGCGCGAGCGTTCCGCGGCCGCGGCGAGCAACTCGTCGAGGACATCGCCGGCCGTGCCCAGACCGTGCCGGTGCAGTCGGCGGGCGTCGGCCGCGGAGTCACCCGGGAAGGCCAGCACCCGTCGCCCGCCCGAAACCGCCTGTTCGATCCGGCGGCGCAGCAGGTGCAGGGGCGCCTCGTCGGGCGTGTGCACCGCGTCGCTCGCCGCAGCAGGAGACGGCGACGCAGCCGCCGGAGCCGGCAGGTCCGCGCGCTGGAGGCGGTCCAGCCCCAGGTCGACGCGGTTCCCGGCGCTCGTGGGGTGCTCCGTCGCGAGGAGTTGGGCGCGGGCGTGCGGAGCCGCGGCGAGGCGTGCGACCACCCGCAGTCGGCTGCCCCCGGCTGCGGCCAGCAGCCGCAGGTTGTCGCGGTGCGGGAGCGCCGGATGGTCGTGCGCCGCCGTCAGCCGCAACGGCACACCGCCGCAGTCGGCCAGCAGGCAGTCGCCGGCCGCCTCGCGCACCGCGCCCACCAGCGTCACCTCCAGGAAGAGCAGATCGTGGCCGCCGCCCAGGGCACGCCCGACCTGCTCGGCCACGGGCACCGCCCACAGCCGGTCCAGCGGATCGGCCCGCCACTCCGCCCCCGACGCGCGCACCGCCCGTACCGCCGCGCCCGCCCCCAGCCGGCCGGTCGGCGACACCGTAGCCCCCGACACCGCGAGCCCGGCCCGGGCCAACTCGCGGTGCGTGAGCGCCGTGTCCCCGATCCGCACGGCACGGTCGGCGGCGCCCACCGCCCGGCCCGCGCCGCCCGGCGCCACGTCCGAGACCGTGTAGAGCCGCCCCGCGGCATCGGCGGTCCAGGTGACGGCTCCCGCGTAGCCGCTCGCGGTGAGCACCGGCTCCGAGAACAGGCCGTACAGCCGCAGCGAACCGTCCGGTGTGTACGGCTGCCGCGCCGTGCCGCGCAGCCCGGTCAGCTCGGCATCCGTGGCATACGGCACACGGTGCGCCACGAACAGGGCCTCCGACACGGCGCCGACGAGTTCGGCGAGCCGGAACGCGGGATCGGCCGCGCGGGCCGCGCGCAACGCGGTGACCACGGAGACCGCCGCCGCGGCCGCCCGGGGCAGACCCGCGAGCCGCGCGGTGTGCGCGGCACGCAGCAACTCCGCCTGGAGCACGGCACCGGAACCGTCCGTGCCGGCGTCGAGCACGGCGGCCACGGCATCGAAGACGGCGTGGGCGGCGCGGTGTTGGGGGAGCGTCGGCGATTCGTCGGGGACGGGTGCCACACGGCTGCCCGGGGCGGGCGTCGCCTGCAAGCCGGTGCCGTCGGTGCCGTCGGTGCTGGCGGTGCTGGCGGTGCCGGCGGTGCCGGCGGTGCCGGTGGTGCCGGTGGTCCCAGCTCCCGCAGTGTTCTCCGCGGTCTCCGCGGTCTCCGCGGTCTCCGCGGCCTCCGCCATGTCGGCCACCGGCGCCGCCGAGGCCGCCGCCGCGCGGTGTAGGCAGTCCGGGGCCAGCAGGCAGCCGCAGCGGATGGCGGCCGCGTCGGCCACCACGCCCCCGGGGGCGTGCAGTTCGAGCTCGGAGCCCTCGTCGTCGACGGTGACGCGCACGGTGTCGCCGTCGCGTACGAACGGCCGGTCCGCCAGCTTGGCGATGCCCGCGTCCAGTCGCCTGCGCAACCGGGGCGAGAGGGCCGCGACCAGTTCGGCGGTCACGGCGGGGGCGACGGCGGGCAGCTCCCGTTCCGTGCTCATGCGATCTTCTCCCCTACCCAGCGGGCGAGTTCGAGCGGGCTGAGGGCGGCGACCGGCATCCCGGCGGCGACCAGCTGTCCCGCGATTCCGGTGGAGTAACGGGGGCGCCCCGAGTCGTCGAGGCTCGCGCAGCCCAGGACCTGGCAGCCCGCCCCGACCAGCGCCCTGACCTCGGCGAGCAGTCCGCCCACCGGATAGCCCTCCTCGAAGTCGCTGACCACGACCACGAGCGTGCGGGACGGCACGGTCACCAGTTCGCGCGCGTGCCGCAGCCCGGCCGCGATATGGGTGCCGCCGCCGACGCTCACCTCAAGGAGCAGCGACAGCGGGTCGTCGACGTGCCCGGTGAGGTCGACGACCTCGGTGGAGAACGCGAGGAAGTGCGTGGACAGGGTCGGCACCCCGGCCAGCACCGAGGCGGTCAGCGCCGCCCAGACCGTCGACGCCTCCATGGACCCGGACACGTCCGTGACCAGGATCAGCCGCCAGTCGGCGGTGCGCCGGGCCCGGGTCCGGAAGACCGGGCGCTCCGGGATCACCCGGACCGTGCCGTCGGCCGTCCGGCGGGCGGTGGCCAGATTGGCGCGCAGCGTACGCGCCAGGTCCAGGCCGCCGCCCGGGCGCCGGCTCGGCCGGGGCAGGGCGGTGCCGTGCAGCGCGGGGCGCAGCCGCGTCGCCAGTTCCCGGGTCAGCGCGTCCACCAGACGCCGGACCAGAGGGCGGAGCGCGGCCAGCCGGGCCTCGGGCAGTCCGCCCGCGTGCCGCAGCACCGAGCGGAGCAGGTCCACGGAGGGCCGCACGCGGTCCGGATCCAGCTCGGCCAGCACGTCCTGCCGTCCCGTCGCGGCGGCCGCCGCCAGCACCTCCTCCCGGATGCCCGGCCCGAACAGCGCCGCCAGTTCCTCCGACCACTCCCGCACCCCGGGATACGGGGCCTCGCGCCCGCCGCCCGTGCCGCCCAGGTCACTCCGGCTGCCCTCGCCGCGCCCGCGGCCGTACAGCTCGTCCAGCGCGGTGGCCAGGGCACCCGCCGACTTCGGGAGTTGATCGGCGCGGCGGCCGAGCAGCAGCCGCCAGCGGTCGGCGGGGGCCAGCCGGCGGTCCGGCAGGGCCACCGGGGCGTGGGCCGGCGCGGACTCCCGGTGCGCCCGCGGCGGCGGCAGCAGGCCGAGCGTGCGCAGGGTTTCGCGAGCGGTGAGGTCGGCGCGGGTCCAGGTGGCCAGCGCGGCCGGGTCGACCGCTCCGGTGTCGGCCACCCGGTCGACGCCGAGCCGCTCCTCGACCCCGGTCAGCAGACGCTCGCGGTCGGCCGGGCTCAGCGTGTCGAAACCGCCGCGCAGGGCCGGCAGCCGGTCGAGGAAGTCCTGGTCGGACAGCTCCGACACCCGCTCGACCAAGGGCTCCAACGCCGGTGCCGCCGCCTCCAGCAGCCGCCCGGCGGCCGTCAGCAGTCCCGTCAGCCGGGCGGTGAGCGCGGACCGGGACCCGGCGTCGGCCGCCCCGTCCACCCAGGAGGCGACCCGGCCGCCGAACGCCCCCGGATCCTCCTGGCCGAGCAGGACGCGAACGGCCCCGGCGGCGCCCCGCATCAAGGGGGAGCCGTCGGTGGCCAGCCGGGCCAGCGCGTCGGTGAGCCGGATTCCGCCCGACAGGTCGGCACGGTGCGCGAGTTCGAGCAGGGCGCGGGCGTCGGCCGGGTCCTCGGAACCGGTCAGGCCGTCGACCTGGCGCACCGCGGCCGCCGTCAGCAGTCCGGCGACGGCGACGGCCCTGGCGGTACGGTCCCCGCCCGCGTCCGGGCCGGCGATGTGCCCGGTCCGCAGCCGGTCCAACAGGGCCAGTCCGGCGAGGAGTTCGGGCAGGGTGCCGGCGTCCGGCAGCACTTCGGCGGTGTCGTCGAGCCGCTCCTCGACGAGACCGGGCAGGCCGCAGAGCGCCGCCTGCTTCAGGCCGTCGAGCACCTGCGCGGCCGTCGGGCCGCCCGCGTCCCGTTCCTTGCGGCTCCGCTCGCGCAGCAGGCCCTCGGCCGCCTGGGCGAGGGTGACCCCGCGGACACCGGCCGCCGTCAGCATCGCGGCGGTCGCCGGGGTCCAGCGCACCTCCCAGCGCGAGGTGAGGGCGTCGGCCCCGCCGGTCCCGGTCACCGGCCTGGGCTCGGCGTACGGCACGGAGCACAACGTCAGGCGGCGCAGCAGCAGTTCGCGGCGCCGGTCGAGATCCGAGCGGAGGGGATCGAGCCGCAGGTCCCGGGCGGCGTCGGGGCCGCCGTCAGCGGGACCGGGCAGGCCGAGTTCGCCGAGCTCGGCCTCCACGGCCGGGGCGAGACCGCTGCGGGGCGCCTCCGGCGCGGGACGGCCGACGCGGGTGCCGACCAGGACGTTCTCCATCGCCCTGGCGACGGCTCGGCCCCGGCCGTACGGCTCGCCCTGTGCCAGCACGGTCTGTGCCGCCTCAACCAGCTCGCCGCGGCCTGCGGCGGGGAGGTTGCGGAGGCGGGCGAGGTCTCCGGCCAGGCGGGTGATCTCTCTGGCGTCGGCGGGGCCGGAGGGGTGGCCGAGGCCGCGGAGTTCGGCGCAGATGCGGACTGCCGCGCTGGTCAGAGCAGCTTCCAGAGCGCTGGGGTCTCCCGCTGTCGCCAGGACCATGTGCTGCCATTCGGGGTCGCGGATGCCGGCCGGGTAGCCGGAACGCTCGTCCAGGAGGGCGTAGGTGTAGGGGATGAGGGAGGTTGTCCATTCGGGTGCAGGCAGGTGGGGGTTCGGCGCGCCCGCGCGGCCGTAGCCGGACATCGAATTCGGCCCAGCGCCCCTCGGGTCGGCTGCCAGAGCCGGGGTGTGGAAGGCGCCGACCACCACAGCTGCTCGCTCGCCGTTCGCCGTTGCGGTGGCCAGCCGGGAACGCATCCACTCCTCCCGCCGCAGATCCACCTCAGGCACGGCCGACTCCTCCCGCAGCGCCCACCCCGTCAGCAGGGCCGCCCGCCGCAGTGCCTCCGGTGCCGAACCGGGTGCGGCGGCCTCCACCAGCCGGTCCCACAGGTCGTCGCCCGGCCGCCCGGTGAGCCGGGAACGCAGGGCGTCCGACAGCCGGCCCGGCCCCTGTGCGGCACGCTCCCCTTCCCGCTGGCCCCGATCGGCGAGCGGCAGATCGCAGGCCACGACCGGCACCCCGCTGCGCGCCGCCCACCGCACCGCCGCCAGTTCCGGGGAGAAGTCGGCGAACGGGTAGAACGCCGGGCCGCCGCTGCCGTCGGCCGGTGCCGCGGCGAGGGCCACCGGGGCCCGGGTCTCCTCGTGGGCCAGCCACGGCAGCCACTCCTGCAGCTCCGCGGGCAGTTCCACGAGGAGTACGTCCGGGTCCGCCGTGTCCAGCAGGGCAGGGACGGCGGCGGCCAGCGAGGGCGCGTGGTGCCGCACGCCGATCAGGTACGGCCCCGCCGGGTCGGTGAGAGCGGCCAGGGCCGCCTCGGGGGAGGGGAAGTCGGACACGGCGTCACGCCTCCAGGACCGTACGCAGGTCCCACAGCGTGCGCCAGGTCGCCGAGCCCTGTTCCGCGCGCCGTCGCACCGGACCGTCCCAGTAGCCGCGCAGCCGGGCCGCGTCGGCGGGGTCGTCCTTGCGCACGACGCCGAGCAGATGGCCCGGGAGCAGGCCGAGGACGTCGCGGTCCCCGGGGAAGTAGGCCGCCGCCAGGGCCAGCGCGCCCGCCACCGACACCGCCTCCGCGGTGCTCATCACCGTGGACGGGCGCTCCACCTCCCAGCCCTCCGCCGACCGTCCCTCGCGCAGGTCGCGGAACGCGGTGACCAGGGCCTCCAGGACCGCGTCGTCGACCTGGAAGGGCGCCCCCGCCCGTTCCACCGACGCCCGGGCCTGGCCGCGAACCAGCGCGGTCTCGGCGTCGAGGTCCGCGATCGGGCCCACGGTCTCGAAGTTGAAGCGCCGCTTGAGCGCGGCGGACATCTCGGAGACGCCCTTGTCCCGCAGGTTGGCCGTGGCGATGAGGGTGAACCCCGGCGCGGCATGCGCCAACGCGTCGTCCGTGCCCGCCAGTTCGGGCACCGCGATGCGCCGCTCGGACAGCAGCGAGACCAGCGAGTCCTGCACCTCGGGGAGGCAGCGGGTGACCTCCTCCACGCGTGCGACGGCACCCCGGGACATCGCGGTGAGGACCGGCGAGGGCACGAGCGCCTGGCGGGTCGGGCCCTGGGCGAGCAGCAGGGCGTAGTTCCAGCCGTACTTGAGCTGGTCCTCCGTCGTGCCCGCGGTGCCCTGCACGACCAGGCCGCTGGTGCCGCACACCGCGGCCGACAGCAGCTCGGACAGCATCGACTTGGCGGTGCCGGGCTCGCCGACCAGCAGCAGCCCCCGCTCACCGGCGAGGGTCACCACACAGCGCTCGACGAGGGCCCGGTCGCCGACGAACTTGTCCGCCACGACCAGCCGGCGCGGCACCCCGTCCGGTGCCTCCGCGTCGTCGGGCAGCCGCAGCGCCCGGCCGCCGCTGCCCATGACGAAGGTGACGACGGCCCGGGGTGTGAGCCGCCAGGCGGGCGGGCGCGGACCGGCGTCGTGGGCGGCGAGGAAGGCCAGTTCGGTGGCGTACCGGTCCTCGGGCGGGACGATCTGGCGCAGGGGCGCGGTGCTGACGGTCATCGGCGGTCGTCCTTCGGAGCGGTTCGGGCGGTGGTGCGGATCGTGGTCATCGGCGGCGGCCCCCGCGGGTCGCCCGTGTGGTCAGCTGCTCGTACGCGGGGGCGTCCCCGGCGCGTACGCGCTCCCAGGCGCGGGCGAACAGCTCCGGCACCGGGACCAGCGGGAGGGTCCGGTGGCCGTCGGAGACCGGGTAGAGGGCTTCCTTCCAGGTCTCCGACGGCAGGGCCGGAGCCCTGAACTCGCGCCAGCCGCCGGGCAGGAAGAGGGTACGGCCGGCCCGCGGGCGCTTCGCCTCGACGACGAGGCCGGTCGCCGCCAGCTCGGTGCGCGCCTTCTTGATCCGGGCGGGCTTCCAGCCGGTCCAGCGCGCGCAGTTGCGGTCGGTCGGGTCGGGCAGCGCGAGCAGCTGGAGATAGAGCGCGGCCGCGTCCGCGCCGAGACCGTGCGCCGCGGCGACCTCCGCGACCAGCGCGGGCACGGAGACCGTGGGGTCCTGGGCGTATCCTGCGGGGCCCTGTGCCGCCACGGCCCGGGCGAGGTCGTCGCCGAGGAGGGTGCGCACGGCCCGCAGCCGGGACGCCCGCCCCTCGCCGAGCAGGCCCTCCAGGAGCCCGAAGACGGGGTCGTCGGCTCCGCTCAGCGCGCCCGGCCGGAGCAGCACGTGTTCCGTGTCCGCGTACCAGGGGCGCAGCACCAGTGCGTCACCGGCCCTCGTCAGCCCGTGCGCGTCGGCGCCGCCGGTCTCGGGCAGGCCGAAGACCTTGCGCAGTTGCACGCTGGTCGGGCCGCCCTTCTCCGTCCACTCCAGGTCCAGGTCGAGCAGCAGCTCGGGGTCGGCCAGCCGGCGGCGCAGCGCGCCGAGCCCGTCCGGCAGCCCGGCCCGCAGCGGATGCCCGTACGGCAGCACGTACGCCAGCGCGGCCAGGCTCTCCATGGCTCCGGCCAGCGTGTACGAACCGGGCACCGCCGACGGGTCGGCGGGCGCGAGGTCGCCGTCCTTGTCGGGCCGGAACACCGTGGTGCGGGCGAGCCAGGGGGTGCGCGCGGGGTTGAGCACGGCCTCGGCATGACCGGCGCCCGTGCCGGCGAGATCGGTGCTGAGGTCCTCCGGCAGGCGCACCAGGGAACCGAGGCGTTCCGCCCACAGCCGGACCGCGGCACCCGTGTCGGGGCCGGTCGTCCACAGCTCGGCGGGGTCGTCCGGCAGCAGCACGCCGAGGAGCGCCCGCTGCTCGTCCTGGCCCAGCGAGTTCAGCAGCTGTGCGCCGAAGCTCCGCTGACGGGGTTTGAGGCCGACGGCGGCGAGTGCCCCGGCATCGGGGGCGTCCGGATGACCGGCCAGCAGCACGGCGGCCTGGAGCGGGCCGAGCGCGCCGTTCGTCGCGGTCGCCAGCGCCTCGGGGGCCTCGGGCCGCCAGGGCGCGGCCCCCTTCTCCCGGACCAGCCGGGTCAGTTCGGCCAGCCGGTCCGCCGCGATCCCGATGGCGCACCGGGTCTCCCGGACCAGCGTGAAGTGCCCGACGGCACCGAACGCCCCGGACGGGTCGTGGTCCAGCGCCAGCCACTCGACCGTGCCCGGCCGGTCGTCGACGCTGTGGCAGCCGAGCACCGCCACGGTACGGCCGTCCCGGCGCAGCACCTGCCCCACCCGCTGCTGCTCGTCGTGCGGCTCGCTCAGCACGGCCACACGCAGTGTGGTCCCGAGCCCGGCGAGCGGTCCCTCGGTCAGCGCCTCGAACAGCAGGAGCAGCGGCTCGCGCTGGGCATCGGTCAGGGCCGGTGAGGCGGCGCGGTAGGCGAGCGGCCGCAGGGCCCCCAGGACGGGCGTCCATTCCGCGCCGATGGTGGGCACGGTGTGCTCGTCGCTCCGCCAGCCGCCGCCGACGGTGGCGAGCCGCTCGCGTTCCGGCAGCGGTCTGCCGTCGGCGGGCCTGCCGGACAGCACGTGGTTGACCGCGCGGATCTGGCGCAGCGCGGCCCAGCCGCCGTGCCACGCGTTCTGCAGGTTCACGACCCCGGCCGAGGCGTCGCGCAGCGCCCGGTCGTCGCCGTGGGGCGGGGAGTAGTCGGCGAACATGCCCTCGGTCCGCTGCCGGGGCTGCCGCGGCCGCTCCTGCGGGGGCCTGGCCAGGGACCCGGCCGTCTCGGCGACCCGCAGCGCCGCATGGACGAGGGAGGCGACACCGGCCAGCAGCCGCCGGTCGGTCACTCCGGGCAGCGCCCGTGCCAGCGCGGCCACCGTGACCTCGTGCACGGCCGGCACCGCGGCCCTGGCCCCTTCGTCCTTCCCGGCCGCGGCGAGCGCCTGCCGCCGTTCGTCCAGCGCGGTCGCCGTCGCCCGCATCAGCTCACCGGCCGACGCGTCGGTCAGGGCGCGCAGTACGGCCGACCCCCGTTCGTCGCGGGGGCGCAGCGCGTGCCAGAACGCGACCGGCGGCACCAGCCGGGTACCGGCCGCGTACGCCCCGCCGGACTCGCCGAAGGACACCCGCCCGAGCTCGGTGCCGTCGTCCGCGTGCAGGGCGACGCTCTGGTACATCTGCGCGGCGACCGGCTCGGCCCCGCCCGGCAGCCGCAGGGCGCCCAGCGGCACCCCCGGCACCCGGCCGTTGCGGGCCGCCCGCAGGGTCGCCGTCCGCCCGTCCGGCGTACCGGCGGTCGTCCGCGCCTCGGTACCCTCCCCCTCCGTGCGCACCCACCGCCCGAGGACCGTGCCGTCGGTGCCGAACGGGCTGTGTTCCAGACCGGGTTGCAGCGGCAGCACCTCGCAGGAGCCGTGCAGCAGCGAGGCGTCCTCGCGGACGGCCGACGCCAGCAGCGCGGGCAGCGAGGCCCGGCCGTGCTCCCCGGTCGCCGGGTCGTACTCCAGCCACAGCGACTGCCGGCCCTGCCTGCCCTGACGCCAGTACGTGGTGCCGTCGCCGATGACCGGGCGGCTCGGCGGCAGCACCGTGTCCCCCGCGTGCAGCGTGCGGCCGCCCGTGGCCCGGCCGCCGCCGGGCAGCGGGATCGACGCGTTGGCCGCGTCCATGCCGGACCACCAGCTCGGGATCTGCTCACCGCCGAGCGGGACCACCTCGGACGGGCGGTTCGACCAGTAGCCGTGCTGCTTCGAGCCGTCCCGCCACATCACCAGCAACTCGCCGTCGGCGTACCGGAACCGGGGCCGCTGCCAGCGGTCCAGCTCCGCGGGCAGCCGCAGGTCGTGGGTGAGCAGGATCCCCTCGGGGCCGACGACGATCGCCTTGTGACCCCGCACCAGGATCAGCGCGGGCCATGCCTCGGTCACCGACAGGGTGTTGTCGCGGTCCTTGCGCACCTCGCCGTCGAGCAGCGCCAGCGCCTCGTCCAGCGCGGGCCAGCCCAGTTCGTCCAGGATCCCGGCGCGCAGCGTACGGCCGAGGACCGGGACGATGTCGTACTCCGTGAGCCGGCGCACGGCCTGCGGGCTCTCCTGCACCACCGTCCGGAAGGGCCGCAGCCGCTCCAGCTTCGCGTCGACGCCGGGCAGTCCGGCGCCGGCGGCGAACTCCGCGGTCGCCTCCTCAAGCCACTCGCGCAGCACGACGCCCAGCACCGGATGCGCGGCCACCTTGGGAAGCTCCGCCGGTCCCTGTCCCCGTCCGAGCCCCTCGACGGCCTCGGACAGCATGGCCCGGTAACGCGATTCGGCGGCGACGGCCTTCAGGTCCCGCTCTCCGGGCCGCTGGTCGCGCAGCCAGACGGCCAGCGGCAGATGCACCTGCGTGTCCGCGTCGGGTACCGTCAGCGCGACGCCCTCCGCCACGCACAGGTCCAGCAGGTCGAGGTCCGCCCCCGCCTGCCACCGCCCGGTGAAGAGGTCGACCGGCCGGCCGCCCGCCCGCAGCCGGGGCGCCATCCGCTCGACCAGCGCCAGCGTCGCGAGGGAGCGGTGCGAGTACCCCGCCCCGTGCTTGCGGTACTGGGCCCACCGGCTGAGCCAGTCCGCCGCGTCGACCTCCGCGCGGCCGTCCTCGGTGAGCAGCAGGTCCGCCCCGCACTCCGCCAGCAGCGCCAGCCAGAACTCCTCGTCCGCCACCTCCCGGCCGAGGCCGGCGGGCATGATCTCCAGCAGCCGTACCCGGATCTCCGGCCGCCGCTCGGCGAGGACGGCCAGCACGCTCCGGTAGGCGTTCCAGAAGGAGGCGGGCGCCCGTACCGCGGCCGGGGACGCGAGCAGGTCGGCGACCAGGGCGCACTCCTCCGTGACCCGGTCCAGTCCCGCCGCCCTGATCAGCCCGCGCGCGTCCTGCGGCAGCGAGGCGTACGGCGGCATGCCGGCCGCGCAGCGCTCCACCGTCAGCTGCCGGAACTGGGCCCAGGCGACAGCCGGTTCGAGCCGCCGCGCGAGGTCCCTCACGTACTCCTTCAGCGCCTTGACGGTGAGCGCCCCGGCGAAGGCGAACTCCAGGAACACCGCCCGCTGCCGCTCCTCGTCCACGGTCAGCGCGTGCACCCGCTCGGCCTCGCGGGCCTTGCCGAAGAAGGCGGCCGCGTAGGTCGTGTTCTCGTGCTGGAGGAAGATCCGCGCGGCCTGCTCGTAGAAGGTCGGCAGGAAGTGCGGGACCGCGCGGCCGAGCCGCTCGCCGAGCGCCTCGAAGCCCTCCTTCGCGTTGCCCGGCTTGGACTTGGCCTGCCGGGCCAGCCGCTCGACGTCCTTGACCAGGGCGAGGGCGTGATGGCCGTTGGCCGGGTCGTGCACCAGCGCCCAGGCCGGGAAGCCCAGGGTCTCCCGGCGCACCTGACCGACCTCGGGCGCCTCAGGCTCCCGGCCCAGGCCGAGGAACTCCAGGGCCAGGTCCTCGGCCGCACCGAGGGTGCCCGGCACCAGCCGCACCACCGCGCGGCCGTCGAGGGCGGGGTGCGTGTAGGTGCGTGCGGTCAGGACGTCGGCGTCCTCCCGCGCGGTCGTGCCCGGGGGCAGGATCGCGCCGGCGTCGAGCAGCGCGGTCGTGGTGGTGTCGTCGTACCCGGTCATGCCGCCCGCTCCTCGTCCTCGACGTCCCGCCCGGCGTACAGCGCCGCGGCCATCCGCATCCCCTCCGACCAGGCGACCGGGCCGACCTGACCCAGCCGCAGCGTCCGGCCCGCCGGATCGGTCCACGCCAGCGGGCCGGTCTCGGTCTCGAAGTAGCTGTCGTAGTCGCCGATCCAGACCCGGGCCTCGACCCCGCGGCCCTCCTCCAGCACCGAGCACACCGCGTACCCGCCGCGCACGCGGTACCCCAGCTGCGTGGCCCTGCCGTGCAGGAACCGCAGCTCCTTGAAGACCCCGCCCGCGTACTCCTCGATCTGGGTGCCCTCCGCGTCCGGCGCGGCCGGGCGGTGCCAGACCTCCCGGAAGAGCTGCTGGGCCTTCTGCTCGACGCCGAGTTCGACGGCGAACTCCCGCAGCTCCGCCAGGTCTTCGAGGAGCACCGGGTGCGGCAGCCGGACCAGTTCGGGGGCGATGCGCACGGTGTCGCCGTCGAGGTCGACCAGGCCGAGCCCGCGTCCGGCGCCGGCGTCCCGCAGGAATCCGGCGACCTCGCCGTCGGCGCCGGTGACCACCAGGTCGCGCAGCGCCGCCTGCCAGGCGGGGTCCGGCCAGACCTGCGTGAGGACGGCGAGCGGGACCGGCAGGGACCGGGTCATCCACCGCTCCACGTCGGCCAGGCACTGCCGCTCGTGCCGCTCCAGCCACTCGGCGAGCTGCCGCAGCCCCAGGACGGCCGGATCGTCCGCCAGCTTCGCGGGCACGGACTTCAGCCGCCGCCCCGCCGCGTTGCGGCAGACCACCTTCCCGTCGTCCAGGGCCACTTCGTAGTCCCCGGCCGTCACCCACCCCATGCGTGCCTCCCCGCACCGCAGTGATCAAGTGATGGCGACTGTAGGGGAGACCACTGACAACGCCCGCCGCGGTCTGTGCCGGTTGGGGAAATCGCAGCTCGGCGAGGGCAGGAGGGCCGGCAGCGGGACCGGGCGGGCACGGCGACGGCCCCGGTCCGCAGGCGGGGTTGCCGGGTCCGGGGCCGTAAGGAGGCAGGCGGGAGGGGCCTCAGCCCTGACCCGACTCCTGCTCCCGCTTCAGGTTCTTCAGCCGCACGGTCTCCTTGCGGACCTCGGCCTGCGTGGCGCGCTCCTTCTCCAGCCACTCGGGCAGTTCGCGCTTGAGTTCCTCGATCTGCTCGGTGGTGAGCGGTTCCGTCACCCCGCCGCGCGCCAGTCCGGCGATGGACACCCCCAGCTTGGCGGCGACCACCGGACGCGGGTGCGGCCCGTCGGCCTGCAGCTCGCGCAGCCACTCGGGCGGATTGCTCTGGAGTTCGGCCAGCTCGGCGCGCGAGACGACGCCCTCCTGGAAGGCGGCGGGCGTGGCGGGCAGGTACACGCCCAGCTTCTTCGCCGCGGTCGCGGGCTTCATCGTCTGGGCGGTCTGGTGCGAACTCATGAGGTCAAGGGTATCGGCCGGGCGCGGCAGCCCCGACCACGGCCGACGGCGCGGGCCGCGCACCGCCCCGGGGCAGCCCGCCCCCGGGCGGAGCCGGGGCTTCCGCGCCCGCTGCCGAGGGTCCGGGCGCGGCCGGTGCCGGGCGGCCGTCCGCCGCCCGTTAACCTGGGCTGGTGACAGGCTCGGAGGAAACACCGTCGTTCCGGCTCGCGTACGTCCCCGGCGTGACGCCCGCCAAATGGGTTCGGATCTGGAACGAGCGCCTGCCCGGCGTCCCCCTCACCCTCCTCCAGGTCCCCGCCGCCGAGGCGCCCGGCCTGCTGCGCGCGGGTGACGCGGACGCCGGTCTCCTGCGGCTTCCGGTGGACCGTACGTTCTTCAGCGCGATCCCCCTCTACAGCGAGACCACCGTGGTCGTCGTCCCCAAGGACCACGTGATCACGGCGGCCGAGGAGGTCACCGTCGCCGACCTCGCCGACGAGGTCCTCTTCCACCCCCTCGACGACGTCTTCGACTGGGACGCCCCGCCCGGCGAGCCCGCCTTCGAGCGCCCCGCGACCACCGAGGACGCCGTCGAGCTGGTCGCCGCCGGTGTCGGCCTCCTGGTCGTCCCGCAGTCCCTGGCCCGCCTGTACCACCGCCGGGACCTCACCTACCGGCCGCTCACCGACGGCCCGGAGTCGACCGTCGCCCTGTCCTGGCCCGAGGAGGCCACCACGGACCTGGTCGACGACTTCATCGGCATCGTCCGCGGCCGCACGGTCAACAGCACCCGCGGCCGCCAGGCAGCGGGGACCCCGAAGCCGGCGCAGACGGCGGGGGCCGCACCGGAGAAGGCCGGACGGACGCGGAAGCCGGCCGCCACGGGCAAGGCGACGCCGGGCGCCCGCACCGCACGCGCGCGTGCCACCGGCGCGAAGTCCGCCAACCCCGCCAAGCCCGCGAAACGCGGCAAGCCCCGCCGTCGCTCGTAGGCGGCGGCCGGACCGGCCCCGCCCTGCCTCACACCCGCTCCCGATCTGCTCCCGCGCGCCCCGATCACGTTCCGTGATAACGGTCCCGCGCGGTGTCACGATGCCTGCGGACATCCCGGACATCCACCGCTGGAGGCGCCCGTGAGCCCGCAAGCCGCCCCGGACGAATTCGTCGACCCCCGTGCGTCGTCCGCGTTCCTCGTCGACGAATCGCTCGGCTACCTGTTCCCGGCCGCCCTGCGCGCCGCCGCGGTCGTGGGCGTGGCCGACCACCTGGCCCACGGCCCGCGCACCCCGGCCGAACTGGCCGAGGCCACCGGCACGGACCCGCGCAACCTCCACCGGGTGCTCCGGCTGCTGGCCACCCGCGGTGTCTTCGAGGAGGACGCGGGCGGCCGCTTCCGGCTCACCGCCGCCGGGGACGCGCTGCGCACCGACGCACCCTGTTCGGCGCGTTCCGCCGTCCTGATGAACACCGACCGCAGCATGTGGCTGCCCACCGCCGACCTGAGCCGGTGCGTGACCGAGGGGACCTCCGCGTTCGAGCACCTCTTCGGGCTGCCGTTCTTCGACTACTTCGGGCAGGACGAGGACACCGCCGACGTCTTCCACTGCGGCATGGCCGCGATGTCCGACGCCGAGAACGAGCCCATCGCCGCCGCCTGCGACCTCCCGCCCACCGGGACGGTCGTCGACGTCGGCGGCGGCCACGGCGGGCTGCTGCTGGCCGTCCTCGACCGCCACCAGGGTCTGCACGGCGTGCTGTACGACCGCCCGCACGTGCTGGCCGGACACCGGCTGGACACGCCCGGGACCGCCGGACGCTGGTCCACCGAGTCCGGCGACTTCTTCACGGCCGTACCGGAGGGCGACGTCCTCGTACTGAAGCGGATCATGCACGACTGGGAGGACGAACAGTGCGTCACCGTCCTGGACCGCTGCCGCGCCGCGCTCGCGCCGGGCGGGCGCGTCCTGGTCGTCGACGCGGTGGTCCCGCCGGGCAACGCACCCCATCAGGCCAAGGCGCTCGACCTGCTGCTCATGGCGTGCCTGGTGGGCCGGGAACGCACCGAGGCGGAGTTCGCGGCCCTGTTCGAGTCCGCCGGTCTGAAGCTGTCGAGGGTGGTGCCGACGCCGACCGTGCTCTCGGTGGTGGAGGCGGTGGCCGCGTGAGCGCTCCGCCGGAAGCGCCGCCGTCTGCCGTCTGCCGTCTGCCGTTTGTCCACTGCGGCGCCGTCGTGGCTGGTCGCGCAGTTCCCCCCAGCCTTCGGCCGGGGGGTACCCCAGCGCCCCTTCGGACGCTGCATCGGACCTGCTTGGCCATGGTCAGGGCGCCAGGCTCTCGGCCTCCGGCATCTCCTGTGTCTCCTGCGTCCGCGGCGCCTTCGCATGCTCTCCCAGATCGGCCACCGCCAGGCCCAGCGCCACCAGGATGAACCCGACGGAGGTGAGCAGGCCCAGCTGAAGCGCCTCGGTGGCCGGGCCGTGGTGCGCCAGGTGGGCGAAGTACACCGAGCCCACCACCGCGATCCCGGCCGCCGAGCCGACGCGCTGGCCGGTCTGCAGCACCCCGCCGGCCGCACCGGCACGCTTCACCGGGACGCGGGTCAGGGTGAGCGTGGTGTTGGGGGAGACCGTGATGCCGGAGCCGAGGCCGCCGACGATCATCGGCACCGCCGCGGCCCACCCGAA
The DNA here is from genome assembly GCF_042957285.1 of Streptomyces sp. NPDC008092. Taxonomy (NCBI): domain Bacteria; kingdom Bacillati; phylum Actinomycetota; class Actinomycetes; order Kitasatosporales; family Streptomycetaceae; genus Streptomyces; species Streptomyces sp. NPDC008092. Next base: position 401,544 of record NZ_JBIBHY010000009.1, on the reverse strand, counting down.
GCTGTCCAGCGGCACCAGCCGCACCACCGCGATGATGCCGAGCAGCCCCAGCGCCACCCCGGCGAGCCCGACGACCACCACCTTGCGTCCGTGGCGCACCACCAGCCGGCCGCCCAGGGCCGCGCCGACGGCCGAGGCGACCGCGAACGGCAGCACCGCCACCCCGGCCGCCAGCGCGCTGTATCCGGCCGCGTTCTGCAGGAACAGGGCGAGGACGAAGAAGACCGTGGTGAAGCCGGCGAAGTACGACAGGCTGATCAGCGCGCCGAGGGTGAAGGACCGCATCGAGAACAGGCTCAGATCGAGCAGGGGCGCCTGTCCGAGCCGGCCCTGCCGCCGCTCCCACACCCAGAACAGGCCGAGCAGCACCGCGCCCAGCGGCAGCAGCGCCCACTTCTCCCGTCCGGTCCACTGCTGCTCCTGCACCAGCGGCAGCATCAGCGCGAGCACGCCGCAGCCGAGGAGCAGCACCCCGAGCGGGTCGAACCGCTCCCGCCGGTCCGCCGACGCCGGGAAACGGGGCAGCAGCCGCAGGCCCGCGGCGAACGCGGCGACGCCGATGGGCAGGTTGACGAAGAACACCCACCGCCAGCCGTCGTCGGTGCCCACGGCGTCGATGATCACTCCGCCCGCCAGCGGGCCGACCGCCGTCGAGACCCCGATGACGCTGCCGAGCAGCCCGAAGGCCTTGGCGCGTTCGGAGCCGTGGAACATCTGCTGGATCAGTGCCGAGGTCTGCGGCGCGACCATGCCCGCGGCCGCGCCCTGGATCAGCCGGAAAACCACCAGCCGGTCGGGGCTCGTCGCGAGCCCGCAGGCCGCCGAGGCCACCGTGAACACGGCGAGCCCGACCAGGAAGGCCTGGCGCCGCCCGCGCAGGTCGCCGAGCCGCCCGGCCGGGACCAGCGCCAGCCCGAAGACCAGCGCGTACCCGGAGACGACCCAGGCCTGGGCGGCCTCCGTGGCGCCCAGGCCGTGCTCCATCGAGGGCAGCGCCACGTTGACGATCGAGGTGTCGAGCAGCGAGATGAAGCCGGCTGCGAGACAGACCCCGAGCGCCTTCCACCGCCGGTCGTCGGTGGCCGGTTGCTGCGGGTCTGCCCAGGTCGTGGTCATGCGGCCACGCTAAGCAGGCATTCCGGGCATCGCACGACCGGCGGAGCGAACGGATGGCCGGACTGGTCCTTCCGGGTGACGGCCCGGGCGGCTGCCGAGGGGCGTCCACAGCCGGGTGTCCGTCGCCGGGCGTCTGCCGCCGGGCGGCCGCCGTTCAGGACGACGTGAGCCAGTCGTAGGCCGCGCGTGCGGTGAACTCCGCCTGGCCGCCGCGCAGCAGAAGGTCGGCCGTGCCGAACCGGTCGGCCTGGGCGGTCACATAGGGCACTGCGATGCAGCGCATCCCGGCGGCGTGCGCCGCTGCCACGCCCGGAGCGGCGTCCTCCAGCACCACGCACTCGGCCGGTGCGGCGCCGAGGCGGCGGGCCGCCTCCAGGAAGACGTCCGGTGCCGGTTTGCCGCGCGGCACCTCGTCGGCGGAGACGGCCGTGCGCAGATACGTGCCGAGGCCCGTGCCGGCCAGGATCGCCTCGACCGCCTCCGGAGAGGAGCCGGAGGCCACCGCGGACGGGATGCCCTCGGCCGCCAGCAGCTCCACGAACTTCCGCATCTCCGGGTACACGCGCGTGCGGGACCGGGCCAGCTCCAGATAGCACCGGTTCGCCTCCGCGAGCAGCTCCGCCACCGGGGGCCGCAGTCCGTGCCGGTCGCGCAGCAGGGCCACCGTCTCCAGCGTGCTGATGCCCACGAGGCGCTCGTGCTCCGCCCAGGTGTACTCCGTGACGCCGTGCCCGGCCAGCAGCTGCCGCGTCGCCTCGTAGTAGTTCGGCTCGCTGTCCACGAGTGTTCCGTCGAGATCGAAGATGACCGCGAGGCCGCCGAGATCGCTCATGGGACCAGGATGCCGTTACCCGCGTGCGGCCCGGCCGACGGACTCCACCAGCGGCAGCAGCCGGTGCGGAACCCTCTCGCGCAGCGCCACCTCGGTGCGGGTGCGCACCACGCCCGGCAGGCTGATCAGCTTCTGGATCACGTCCTCCAGGTGCGCGTTGTCCCGGGCCACCACCCGGGTCAGCAGATCCCCGCCGCCCGTGATCGAGAACGCCTCCACGATCTCCGGTACGGCGGCCAGCGCGTCCCCCACGTCGTCCAGATGTCCCTGGGTGACCTCGATGTGCACGAAGGCCAGCACCGGGTGGCCGAGTGCGCCGGGGGAGAGGGAGGGACCGGTGCCCGTGATCACACCGTCCCGCTCCAGCCGGTCCAGCCGGGCCTGGAGCGTGCCCCGGGCGACCCCGAGGATCCGGGCGTACTCGCGCACGCTGGTGCGCGGCTGCTCCAGCAGCAGCCGCAGGATGCGGGTGTCGAGCTCGTCCACGGTCATGGCCCACGACTGTACCAATGGCTCAGCGGAGTTCCCGCCCGACCTGGACCATTGGCATTTCGGCTGCCATCAGGAGTCTCGCCGGATCGGACCATTGGCACAGCGGAATCGACGTCACTTGAGCCAGCTGCCCCTCCGGTGCTCTCATGGGTGGGTCGATGGCGCTGCGGATCCCCGCGGCGCCTTTTCCGTGCCGTCCGCGGGAGGGGAAGCAGTGCTGAAGAGGGTGTTCGTGGCTCCGGACCCGGGGCGGGTGCGGCTGCGGTTCGCCGCGCGCGCCGTGCTGGGCATCGGCCTCGCCGTCGTGGTCTGCGCACTGGCCGGGCACTCCCTCACCGGCGCCGTCACCGGCGGTCTCGCCGCGCTGCTCGCGCTGTTCACCGTCGCCGACACCACGGTGCGCGGACAGGCCGTCACCACCGCGCTGCTGCCCGCCGTGGGCCTGCCGGTGCTCGCGGCCGCGGCCGAGCTGCACGACCTCCCGGTCGTCCGCGACCTGGTCTTCCTCGCCGTGGTCGGCGCGGGCGTGTACGCGCGCCGCTGGGGGCCGCGCGGCCACAGCCTGGGCGTGTTCGCCTTCATGACCTTCTTCGTCGCCCAGTTCCTGCACGCCACCCCCGGACAGCTGCCCGAGCTGTACGCCGCCGTCCTGCTCTCCGTGCTCGGCGCCGCCGCCGTCCGGTTCGGCCTCTGGTGCTACGAGCGCCGGCTGCCCACGCCGCCGGTTCCCGCTCCGCCCGCCGGCACCGGCCTGGCCCGGGTGACCACCCGGCAGGCGGTCCAGGCGACCGCGGGCGCGGGTTTCGCGCTGGTCGCCGGCCAGCTGGTGTCCGGCCAGCGCTGGTACTGGGCGGTCGGAGCCACCTGGTGGATCTTCGTGAACACCGCTTCGCGCGGCGAGACCCTGGTGCGCGGCTTCCGCCGGGTCCTCGGCACCCTCATCGGCATCGCGCTCGGCCTGCTGGTCGCCGCCCCGGTGCACGGCGCCCCGGTCCCCACCGCCGCCCTGGTCGCCGTCGCCGTCTTCGGCATCTTCTACACGGCCGCCGTCTCCTACACCTGGATGATGCTCTGGGTGACCTTCCTCGCCGGACTGCTCTACGGCCTCCTCGGCGTCCTCACCCCCGGCCTGCTGGCGCTGCGGCTGGCCGAGACCGCGGTGGGCGCCCTCGGTGCCGTACTCGCCGTGCTGTTCGTGCTGCCGGTCACCACCCACCTCACCACCGACGCCTGGATCCGGCGCGCCCTGCGCTGCGTGCACGCCGGCACGGCCGAGGCCGCCGCCCGGCTGGCCGGCTCCGCCACCGCCGACCCGGCACCCCGGGTGGCCGAACTGGAGCAGCTCCTCGCCCGGGTACGGCTCTCGGTCGCGCCGCTCGTGCACCCGCTCAACCCGATGCGCGGCCGCAAGCGCCGCGCCCGCCGCGTCCTCGCCCTGCTGGACGACTGCGCCCGCGAGATCCGGGGCCTGGCCGCGGTCGCCGCCGACCCGGAGGCCTCGCACGACGCCCGGCTGGCCGCGGCCTGCTGGCGCGTCGAGGCCGCCGTCGAGGCGCTCACCAGGGGCTCCGAACACATCACCGCTCCCACCGAGCCGCCCGCCGAACCCGCCCTCGCCCATCTGCACGGCCTGGAGCGCGCCCTGTCCGAACTCGCCGAGCCGCTGCGCACCCCCTCGGGCTCACCCCTGGTCGGCGCCTGAGACGCGCCGCCCCGCACGCCCTGGTCTAGACCGCAAGCTGCTACCGTCGGCCCCGGGCGGGCTCGTACGGACTCGCACCGGCTCGTACCGGCTCGTGGTGGCTCGCAGCGATAGGGGACAGCGGTGGCAGACGGCGACAGGCGGCGGAGGGCGTTCATCGGGTCGTTCACGGCCGCGGGCGGCCCGGGGGTCGTCACGGCGGCGGTCCGTCCGGACAGCGGCGCCCTGGCCCTCCTGGAGAGCGTCGACGGTGTCCCCGACCCGTCGTATCTGGCGCTGGCGCCCGGCGGGCGCACCCTGTACGCGGTCAGCGAGACCGCCGACGGCGCGGTGGCCGCGTACCACGTCCACGACGACAAGCCGCGCCTCGCCGGGCCGCCGGTCCCGGTCGACGCCAGCGGGCCCACCCACCTCAGCGTCTTCGACGGCCATGTCCTGACCGCCAACTACGGCTCCGGCAGCGTCACCGCCGTCCCCGTCCGCCCCGACGGCACCCTCGCCCCCGCCCCCTCCGGGCTGCTCCAGCACACCGGCTCGGGGCCGCACGAACGGCGCCAGCGCGGCCCGCACGCCCACCAGGTGCAGCCCGACCCCAGCGGCCACTGGGCGGTCAGCGTGGACCTGGGCACCGACTCGGTCCGCGTCTGCACCCTGGACGAGGGCACCCCCGCCCTGCACCGGGAGTTCGCCCTGCGCCCCGGCTCCGGCCCCCGCCACCTGGCCTTCCACCCGGGCGGGCGGTACGCCTACGTCGTCAACGAACTCACCCCGACCGTGACCGTCTGCCGCTGGGACGCCGGCTCCGGCATCCTCAAACCGCTCACCGAGACCCCGGTCCTGCCCGGTGCCCCGGCCGGCGACGCCTACCCGTCCGGCATCGCCGTCTCGCCCGACGGCCGTTTCGTCTGGACGGCCACCAGGGGCGAGGACGTCCTGACCACGTTCACGGTCGACGGGGACCAGCTGCACCTGACGGCCACGGTCCCCTGCGGGGGCCACTGGCCGCGGGCGATCACCGAGTCGGGCGGCTTCCTCTACGCCGCCAACGAGCGCTCCGGCAACATCACGTGGTTCACCCTCGACCGGCGGACGGGCCAGCCCCGCTACGACGGCTCGGTGGAGATCCCGGCACCTTCCTGCATCGTCTTCGACTGAGGCGGCCCCGTCTTCAGCGCCCCGTCTTCAGCGCCCCGCAAGGGGCGGGGGGCACCGCGCGGCCGGCCCCCGCCTCCCCGCAGCCGGACACCGACCGCATCCCCCGGCAAGAAAAGGGACCCGCTCCCCTCAAGGAACGGGCCCTCACCTCATGTCGGCCGACGCGCGAAGCGCATCAACGCACCGGCGCACCCTGCGGCTGCTGCGGAGCGATCCCAAGCGCCGTCGTGTACTTGGCCAGCGCCAGCTTCCCGATCGCCGGGTACGCTCCCAGCGGCTCGGCGGTGGCGCAACCGGCCTCCTCCGCGGCCGCGGCCAGCAGCGCCGCGTCGATCTCCGGCCCTATCAGGTACGGCGCCAGCGCCAGCTGCTGCGAGCCCGAACCCCGCAGCTGCTCGGCGACGGAGGCGATCGAACCCTCCTGGTCCAGCGCCGCGGCCATCACCGGCACGGCCAGCCGCGCGGCGAGCAGCATGCCGGTGATCCCGGCGGCCTGCACGGCCTCGTCGCCGCCCACGGACGCGAGGACGATGCCGTCCGCCGCCGTCGCCACGGTGAACAGCCTGGCACGGTCGGCACGGGCCAGCCCCGCCTCCGAGAGGCGCACGTGCAGCGCCTCGGCGAGCAGCGGGTGCGGGCCGAGGACGTCGGTCAGGTCGGCGGCGACCCGGCTCTCCATGACCGCGTGGCGGACCTGGCGCAGCAGCGCGCTGTCCGGACCTGCCAGCAGCGGTACGACGACGGCGACCGGGCCGTCCGGGGCCTTGATCCCCTCGACGCCGGCGGCGACGGCCTGCTCGTAGCGGGCGGTGCGCTCCTCGGCGGCACGGGCGAGCACGGACTGGAGGGTGGGGAACTCCGCGTCCTCCCCGTCCAGGTACCCGATGCGGGCGTCCAGACCGGGCAGCTCGGAGCGGGCGATGCTCACGACCTCCTCGGCGAGGCCGCGCGTGGCCGCGCTGGGCGTACCCGGCACCGCGAGGACGAGCGCGGGCGCGTCCTCGGGAGCCACCAGCGGCTCGGGGCGGCGGTGCCGTCCGGGCTGGCGGGGGCGCGGCATTCGTACAGGCAGGCCGGCGGGCCCAGTGGGGGAGCTCATGGCGCCGCATGTTACTGGCTATCTGGGCTCCCTTGTTCGGGGAGGGTGCAGGTGAGCGGTATCCGTCCGGTTTTGTCTGATGAGTTACGCATGATTCGGAGGTGATCCCGTCATCTGTCGGACACTTCGTGGCTCAGTGGGATCAATAGCCTTTTTTCTGTACACGTTTTATGTGTACGACGGAGAGCAGTTTTTCATCACCCGGCAGAGTGAGCCGCCCGGTGGCCAGGTCACCCGCGACGCGTACCGCCCCGTACAGCGGATCGCCCTCCGCCGGCACCTGCCGCGCCTGCGGGAGCAGCCGCGGCAGTTCCTCGGCCAGCGGTACGAGAAGCGGGTCGCCCAGCCTGACCAGGCCGCCGGTGAGGGCGACCAGGGGCTCGCCTTCCGCGGGGCAGACGGCGGCGGCCGACTCGGCCAGGTGCCGGGCGGCGGCGCGCAGGATCGCGGCGGCGACCGGGTCGCCCGCCCCGGCGCAGTCCGCGACGCACGGGGCGAAGGAGGCCAGCACGGCGGGCCGGTCGGCGCGTGGATAGAGCTGTCCCGGCAGCTCGGGCAGCGGGCCGAAGCGGTCCTCGGCACCGGCCCGCAGCGCGGCCGAGCCGCCGTCCCGCCCGTCGAAGGCGCGCAGCGCCGCCTCCAGCCCGGCCCGGCCGATCCAGGCGCCGCTGCCGCAGTCGCCCAGCAGGTGCCCCCAGCCGTCCGCCCGCCGCCACCGGCCGAGATCGGTGCCGATCGCGATCAGCCCGGTCCCGGCGGCGACCACCGCGCCGGGGCGCGGGCCCAGGGCGCCGACGTACGCGGTCACGGCGTCGGCGGCCAGTACGACCGTCCGCACCCCGAGTTCGCGGGCGAGCGCGCCCGGCAGCTCGGCCCGCAGCGCGTCGCCGAGACTGGCCAGCCCGGCGGCGCCGACGACGGCTGACGTCACCTGCCCCAGTCCGTACGAGTCCGCCAATGCCCTTGTCATGGGCAGGAGTTGGGCCATCAGGTGGCCGGGGTCGATGCCCTGCGCCCCGGTCCGCACCGGTTCCCGGGACTCCAGGGGCGCCGACGGCTCGCGGCCCGGCATGCCCACGACGGCCCGCACCCCGCTGCCGCCGGAGTCGACGGCGACGAATCCCGCGGCCCCGGGTCCGCCGTCCCCCTCGCTCACGGCAGACCCGAACCGGGGTCCGGCCCCCGGTCGACGCTGATGCCGAACAGGTCGCCCGGCAGGGTGCGAGGACGACGGCGGAGCGGCTTGACCAGCGGACGCAGTGGGGTCCCCTCCTTCGCGGTGACCGGCCGCGCGCGGCACCGGACCGGTTCGACGACCTTGATCAGGAGGAAGGGTAGCGCCGGAGGCGTCGTGCATGCGCGGGGTCCGGTGCGCCTGTGTGGAACCCGGTGTGTGCCAGTAGGGTGACGCGCTGTGGCACCACGACCCTTGTATGAACTTGTCGAAGCAGGCTGGGCGAAGGCTCTTGAACCTGCGGCCGAACGTATCGCGGCGATGGGGAACTTCCTCCGGGCCGAAGTCGCGGCCGGCCGGACCTACCTGCCGTCCGGGGCGAACGTCCTGCGCGCCTTCCAGCAGCCCTTCGACGACGTGCGCGTCCTGATCGTCGGTCAGGACCCCTATCCCACGCCGGGCATGGCCATCGGGCTGAGCTTCGCGGTGGCGCCCGAGGTGCGTTCGCTGCCGGGGAGTCTGGAGAACATCTTCCGGGAGCTGAACTCCGACCTGGGACTGCCCAGGCCCTCCAACGGCGACCTGACGCCGTGGACGGAGCAGGGGGTGCTGCTGCTCAACAGGGCGCTGACGACGGCGCCGCGCAGTCCCGGCGCGCACCGGGGCAAGGGCTGGGAGGAGGTCACCGAGCAGGCGATCCGGGCGCTCGCGGCGCGTGGCAAGCCGCTGGTGTCCATCCTGTGGGGGCGTGACGCGCGGAATCTGCGCCCGCTGCTCGGCGAGCTCCCGGCGATCGAGTCCGCCCATCCGTCCCCGATGTCGGCGGACCGCGGTTTCTTCGGCTCGCGGCCGTTCAGCCGGGCCAACGACCTGCTGGTCCAGCAGGGGGCACCGGCGGTGGACTGGCGCCTGCCGTAGGCCCCGGTGCGCATGACGGCCCGGAGGGCGGCGGCCCCTGCCCGGGACGGAGGCTCTCCTGGGGCAGGGGGACCGGTGGCGCCATGGCCCGTGCCCTGGACTGGTACCGCTGTTCCTACCCTCGCGACTGGCGGCAGGCCGATCGCCCGGCGGATGATCGAGCAGGCGAACCGGGGCCGGGGCCCGCGGAGTTCGTCACCGGGCACGGCACCTGTCGAGTCCTCCGGCCGCTCAGAACGGACACCGGCATGACCATGGCCTACCTCGCCCAGCCCGACCAGCAGCAGCGCCTCGAATGGCTCGACGGCGGCGAATTCGCCGTGCTCCTGGACAGCGCGGCCACCGCCGGACAGCTGACCGTCGGACGGTTCTCCGTCAGCAGGGGCGAGGCGCCGCCGTACCACACGCACACCCGTGAGGACGAGGTCTTCATGCTGATCAAGGGCAGTGCGCTGCTGTGGTGCGACGACCAGGAGATGGAACTGTCGGAGGGCGGCATAGTCTTCCTGCCCCGGAACGTCCCGCACGGCTACCGCATCACGTCCGACACGGCCGACCTGCTGATGATCTGCACCCCCGGCGGCATCGAGGGCATGTTCCGGCACGCCGGACGCGACCTGGCCACCCCGCGCCCCGAGGGCTTCGAGATCGCACGGGAGCTGATGGCCGAAGCCGCGGACATGTACGGCCAGATCATCGTCGGGCCGCCGCGCTGACCGCCCGCGACTCCGCGCCGTCTTCGACGGCATGAAAACCTCCCTGCCGCTGCCCGCCGGGAAGTGAAGAGTCCGTTGTGCGGCAGCCGAACCACCCTGCGGGTCACGGCAGTTGGCCGACGATGATCTGCATGGAACCGACGAACCACTTCGGCATCGCGCTGCGGGGCCGGCGTGAGCGGGTGTCACCGCAGGACGTCGGGCTGGAGACGGGCGAGATCCGGCGCATCCCCGGGCTGCGCCGTGAGCAACTCGCCCGGCTGGCCGGTCAGTCGGCCGACTACGTGGTCCGGCTGGAACAGGGCCGTGCCCGGCATCCCTCGGCCCAGGTGGTCGCCGCCCTGGCCAGGGCGCTGCGCCTGGACCCGTCCGAGCGTGACCATCTGTTCCGCTGCGCCCGACTCGCACCGCCCGCCACGGGGAACGTGTCCCGGCAGGTGCCCGCGCGGGTGCAGCGGCTGGTGGGCCGGCTGGGAGACATCCCCACCGCGGTCTTCGCCGCCGACTGGACCATCGTCGGCTGGAACGGGATGTGGTCCGCCACGGTCGGCGATCCCCAGGTGACATCGTCCTCGACCTCGACATCCTGACCGCCGCCGGCACCGACCTCAGGATCGTCACCTGCACCGCCGGGGCCGACTCCGCCGACGCGCGGAAACTGGACACCCTGCGCGCCTGTGCCGCCCCGCAGCGCTGCTGACGGGCGGCTTGCCTCCGGGCGCGGGACCGGGTCGACGAGCGAGCCGGACATCCGGCCGGGTCGGGAGCGGTTCAGGAGCAGCGGTCCTACCGGGAAACCCCCTTGGCGAGGTCGGGCGCGTCGAGCGACATGGTGGCCGGGCCGGGGCGTGGCGCGGGGACCAGGTGCAGGCGCTGGACCTCGACGGCCGCGTCGGCGTCGGCCGGTGACTCCTGTCCGTCGAGACATCCGCAGGGCTGGTCGCCGAAGCCGGCGAACCGGTAGGCGATCTCCATCATGCGGTTGCGGGCGGTGCCCCGGAAGTCGGCGTTCAGATGGACTCCGGCCGCGGCGGCCTGGTCGATGAGCCAGTTGAGGACGACCGAGCCGGCACCGAAGGACACCACGCGGCACGACGTCGCCAGCAGCCTGAGGTGCCATGCCCCGGACAGCCGGCGCAGCAGGACCAGGCCCACCGCGCCGTGCGGCCCGAACCGGTCGCCCATGGTGACGACCAGCACCTCGTGCTCGGGGTCGGCCATCAGCCGGCGCAGCGCGGCGTCGTCGTAGTGCACGCCGGTCGCGTTCATCTGACTCGTGCGCAGGGTCAGTTCCTCGACGCGGCTCAGTTCGTCGTCGGTCGCCCTGCTGATCGACATCCACAGACCGAGCGAGCGCAGGAAGTCCTCGTCCGCTCCCTTGTACTCCTCGCGCTCGGCGTCCCGGCGGAAACCGGCCTGGTACATCTCACGGCGCCGCCCGGAGTCCACCGTGACGGTGGCCGGACTGAACTCCGGCAGGCTCAGCAGGTCCGTCACCTGCCCGGCGTCGTAGCAGCGCACCTCCGGCAGGTGGTACGACACCTCGGCGCGCTCGGTCGGTGTGTCGTCGATGAACGCCACCGTGCCGTGCGCGAAGTTGAGCCGTTCGGCGATGGACCGGACCGAGTCCGACTTCGGTCCCCAGCCGATGTGCGGGAGGACGAAGTAGTCGGCCACGCCCAGTTGCTCCAGCCGCTGCCACGCGAGGTCGTGGTCGTTCTTGCTGGACACCGCCTGCAGGATGCCCCGCCGGTCCAGCTCGGCGACGACGTGCCTGACCGCGTCCGTGATCCGGACGTCGTCCCCGTCCGGCAGGATGCCCTGCCACAGTGTGTTGTCGAGATCCCAGACGAGGCACTTCACCGTCGTCGGCCGCTCGGCCATGGGCCGTCTCCTTCGTGAGTCCGACGTCTCTACGAGTGCGACAGCACGTGCTCGGCCAGCATGACCTGGCACAGCTCGCTGCTGCCCTCGATGATCTCCATCAGCTTGGCGTCCCGGTAGGCCCGGGCGACCAGGCCGCTGTTGTCCGCGCCTGCGGATGCCAGGACCTGCACCGCCGCGGCGGCCCCGCGTGCCGCCTGGGTGGCACCGACATGCTTGGCCAGGACGACGGCGGTGACCGCGTCGGTGGCGTTCGCGTCCCAGAGGGCGCTCGCGTGCTCGCACGCCCGAGTGGCGGTCTGTTCCGAGACCAGCAGCTCGGCGAGGTGCCGGCCGACCAGCTGGTGTTCGCCGAGGGGCTTGCCGAACTGCCGGCGGGAGCGGGCATGCGCGCCTGCCGCGGCCAGGCAGGCCCGGAGGATGCCGACGCAGCCCCAGCCCACGGACATCCGCCCGTACGCCAGGACCAGCGTGACCAGCATCGGGAGCGGCATTCCCGCCCCGCCCAGCAGCCGGTGTGCCGGTACCCGGACGTCCGCGAGGCGGATCGTGGAGTGTCCGGCGGCCCGGCAGCCGAGCGGATCGGGAACCCGCTCGACGGTGACGCCGGGAGTGTCCGCGGGGATCACGACGGCCGCGCCGCCGTCGCCGTACCGTCCGAAGACCACCAGTTCGTCGGCGTAGTGGGCGGCGGTGATCCACACCTTGGTGCCGTTCACCACCACGTCGTCCCCGTCGGGGCGGACGGTGGTGGTCATGGCGGAGACGTCGCTGCCCGCCCCGGCCTCGCTGAAGCCGACGGCCGCCAGCCGGCCTCCGACCAGGCCGCTCAGGAGTTCGGTCTGCTGCCGGGCGTCACCGAGGCGCTGGACGGCCCAGGCGGCCATGCCCTGGGAGGTCATCACGCTCCGCAGCGAGCTGCACAGGCTCCCGACGTGCGCGGTGAACTCGCCGCCGCGGGCGCTGTTCAGGCCGAGACCGCCGTACTCCTGCGGGACCTGGGCGCAGAGCATGCCGCGTGCGGACATCTTCCGCAGCAACTCGTGCGGGATCAGCCCGGTCCGGTCCCAGTGGCCGGCCCGGTCACCCACCAGCTCGGTGACCTCGGCGGCCAGCTGGTCAGGCACGGGTGTTCCCGCCCAGCCGGGTGACGAGCAGGACCATCGAGTCGACCGTGCGGAAGTTCTCCAGGCGCATGTCGGCGCCGCCGATGGAGATGCCGAACGTCTTCTCCAGGTGGACCACCAGCTCCATGGCGAACAGTGAGGAGAGCCCACCGGTCGCGAAGATGTCGGCGCCGGGGTCCCAGCTCGTCTTGGTCCTGGCCTCGACGAAGGCCAGGACGGCCGCCTGGACGTCCGCGGGCCGGTCTGTCGGGACGGTCATGTCGTGCTCTCCTCGTACTCGTAGAAACCGCGTCCGGTCTTCCGGCCGTGGTGGCCGTCGGCGACCTTCTGCAGGAGCAGGTCGCAGGGGCGGCAGCCCTCGTCGCCGGTGCGCTTGAGCAGCACCCACAGGGAGTCGACGAGGTTGTCGATGCCGATGAGGTCCGCCGTGCGCAGCGGTCCGGTGGGGTGGCCCAGGCAGCCCTGCATCAGCGCGTCGACGTCCTCGGCGGACGCCGTGCCCTGCTGGACCACCCGTGCCGCGTCGTTGATCATCGGGTGCAGCAGACGGCTGGTGACGAAGCCGGGTGCGTCGCGGACCACCACGGGCCTGCGGCCGACCTCGTGGAGCAGGCCGCGTACCGCCTCCAGGGCCGTCTCACCGGTGCGCACGCCGCGGATGACCTCGGTGGTGCCGATCAGGGCCGGCGGGTTCATGAAGTGCGTGCCGATCAGGTCGGCGGGGCGGAGTACGGCGTCGGCCAGCTCGTCGATGGGGATCGAGGACGTGTTGGAGACGATCGGGGTCCCCGGAGGCACGAGCGCGGAGACCTCGGACAGCACCGCGTTCTTCAGGCCGGCGTCCTCGGTGATCGCCTCGATCACCAGCCGCGCGCCGCGGACCGCGGACACCTCGCCGTGCGGGCTCACCTCGCCCTGGGCACGGTCCGGGGGCAGGGCGCCCATCAGCTGGGCCATGCGCAGTTCCTGACGGATCCTGCCGGGCGCGCGCGTCAGTTTCCCGGGGTCGTTGTCCACCAGCCGTACCGGCAGGCCGTGGCCCGCCAGGAGCGTGGTGATACCCACGCCCATCACACCGGCACCGAGTACCGCGATCGGCTCGGTCGTCATCGTCGCTCCTGCTTTCTGGGCATGACTCGTACTCGGCGGCCGAGTACCGGCCGAGTACACGGACAGGCGGCCGCCGGGGTCCGGCGGGAGCCGGGACGCCCCGCACGGCCGTCCCGCCGCCGCGGATCGGGCCGCGGCGGCGGGGCGTCGTCAGGCGGATCGCTTGCGGGCGAGGGTGATGCCGTCGGCCATCGGGAGCAGGGACACGTCGACCCGCTCGTCCTCGCGCAGGAAGGCGTTGAACGCGCGGATCGCGACGGTGTCGGCGTCCTGGGCCTCCGGATCCACCACCCGCCCGAAGAACAGGGTGTTGTCCACCACCACGAGACCGCCCGGGCGCAGCAGCTCCAGCGACTTCTCGTAGTAGTGCAGGTAACCGGTCTTGTCCGCGTCGATGAAGACCAGGTCGAAGTGGCCGGCGCCGTGCTCCTGGCGCAGCGCGTCGAGGGTGTCGCCGGCGTCGCCGATCCGCAGCTCGATGCGGTCCTCGACGTCCGCCTTCCGCCAGTGGTCGACCGCGATGCCGGGCCAGCGGTCGGTGATGTCGCAGGTCGTCAGGCGGCCCCCGGACGGAAGGGCACGCGCCATGCACAGCGTGCTGTAACCGGTGAAGGTGCCGATCTCGAGGACGTTGACCGCGCCGGTCAGGCCGACCAGGAGGGCGAGGAGCTGTCCCTCCTCCGGCGACACCTGCATCGCGGCACCCCCGGGCAGCTGCGCGGTGAACTCGCGGAGGGCGGTCAGTACCGGATCCTCCCTGAGCGAGACCTCGCGGAGATACGCATGCAATGTATCGGAGAAAGCGAGTTGTTCGGCCATCGTGTAATCCCGTCGGCAAACGTCCGTTTTGCGCGGAGTGAAGTGGGGTTTGACCGCGGCGGCCTTCGGTGTCGTGGTGGTGAATGGCCCCGGGTGATTACCGCGTTGAATATACGAAGGGTTATTTTGAATTTAGTTGCTGATGGCTCCGGTCTGACGGGGGAGGGGCGCCCGGATTGCGGCCGAGTTAAAAGCGGAGTGCCTCGGGGCCTCCTGTCGCGGCTTTGTCGTCGAGTGGTTCCGGTGAAACCTCCGGGTCGCCTGCCGTGAATGGCCATACCCTGCTTGTCTACCCTGCGTGCGATCGGCTTGTCCAGCCCGGCAGAGATCTCAAGTGCCTTGCTGCGGAGGTGATCTGAAGCACTGTGGGCGGTTTCCGGACTGGCGCGAACCTGCTGCTCGGGGCCCTCTCATCCCGATACGCGGGGTCTGTCCAGTTGGCGGTGGATATAAAGCGGAGAAGGGCTCGCATTCCAGGTGTGGCTCAAAAATTCTGGCGTGAATCGTGTCCATGCTGTGCGCTAGCATCAAATGGTCGTTGCCTGCTGCATGCGTAACTCTGACCGCTGGGCTTTGGTCTCTGCTCTTATGGAGGCCGTGAGGTCGGGCGGCATTGGGTTGGATTGACCGGCGGTGCCTCGTGCGATCGCGTTGGATACCTGTACCTGTGAACCTGCTGAACAGCACGGAAACAATGCGGAAAAGGTCCGGCACGTTGAGGAGTACGCGTTGACTACGACGGACCTGCAGCAGGCTGCAATCGCGGTCGTCGGCTATTCGTGCCGGCTGCCCGGCGCGCCCGACCCGGAGGCCTTCTGGCGGCTGCTGCTCGACGCACGGCACGCCATCACCGAGGCGCCGGCCGACCGCTGGACCCGCGCCCGGATCGACGCCGCGGGAACGCCGAACGCCGCCGGCGCGCGCTGGGGCGGGTTCATCGAGCATCCCGACGCGTTCGACGCGGCCTTCTTCGGCGTCTCGCCCCGCGAGGCCGCCGCGATGGACCCGCAGCAGCGGCTCGTCCTGGAACTGGGCTGGGAGGCCGTCGAACGCGCGGACCTGCTGCCCGCCGCGCTCGCGGGCACCCGCACCGGCGTGTTCGTCGGCGCGGGATGGGACGACTACGCCACGCTGCGGCGGCAGGCCGCCGACGAGATCACCCACCACACACTGGCCGGCACCCAGCGCGCCCTGATCGCCAACCGGCTCTCGCACGCCCTCGGTCTCCGCGGCCCGAGCCAGCTCGTCGACACCGGACAGTCCTCGTCCCTGGTCGCGGTGCACCTGGCCTGCCAGAGCCTGCGCAGCGGCGAGTCCGTCACCGCGCTGGCCGGCGGCGTCAACCTGAACCTGGCCCTCGACACCGCACTGGTCGCCGCCGGCGTCGGCGCCCTCTCCCCGACCGGGCGCTGCCACACCTTCGACGCCCGGGCCGACGGCTATGTGCGCGGAGAGGGCGGCGCCCTGGTCCTGCTGAAGCTGCTCGACCGGGCCGTCGCCGACGGCGACACCGTCCACGGCGTGCTCCTCGGCAGCGCCGTCAACCACGACGGCGACGGCAGCGCGCTGACCGTGCCCGACGCCGACGCGCAGCGCGAGGTGGTGGAACTGGCCCAGCGGGCCGCCGGGGTGTCGCCCGCCGACGTCGACTACGTCGAGCTGCACGGCACGGGCACCAGGGTCGGCGACCCCGTCGAGGCGGCCGCGCTGGGCGCCTCGATCGGCTCCGCGCGGCCGGCCGGCTCACCTCTGGTCGTCGGCTCGGCCAAGACCAACGTCGGCCACCTGGAGAGCGCCGCCGGTGTCGTCGGCCTGCTCAAGACCGTCCTGGCGGTCCGCCACGGCGAGATCCCGGCCAGCCTCAACTTCGACACACCGCCGCCCGGCATCCCCCTCGACGAACTGAACCTCAAGGTGGCCACCGAACGCGGCCCCTGGCGCGGGAACCGCCGGATCGCAGGCGTCAGCTCCTTCGGCCTGGGCGGTGCCAACTGCCATGTGGTGGTGGCCGGTCACGAACCGGACGGGTCCGCGGCGCCGGCCGCTCCCGATCGGCCCGCAGCACCCGGCGCCACCCCCCTGGTGGTGTCCGGGCGTACGCCGGCCGCACTGCGCGCACAGGCGGCGCGGCTGGCCGACTGGATCGACGGCCACCCCGATACGGACCCCGTCGACCTGGGCGGTTCCCTGCTGTCGTCCCGTACCCTCTTCGACCACCGTGCGGTGTGCGTGGGCGGTACCGGGCTGCGCACGCTGGCGGCGGGCGGAGCCGCGGAGGACGTGGTCACCGGACACGCCGCGGCACCCGTGGGCAAGACGGTGTTCGTCTTCCCCGGGCAGGGCTCGCAGTGGGTCGGGATGGCACGTGAACTCCTCGACGATTCACCGGTGTTCGCCGCCCGCATGGCCGAGTGCGAACAGGCCCTGGCACCGTTCACGGACTGGCGCCTGGCCGACGTGCTCGGCGACGCGGACGCGCTGTCGCGCACGGAGGTCGTCCAGCCCGTCCTGTGGGCCGTCATGGTGTCCCTCGCCGCGACGTGGCGGTCCTGGGGCGTCGTGCCCGACGCGGTGCTCGGCCACTCCCAGGGCGAGGTCGCGGCCGCCGTGGTGGCGGGCGCCCTGTCGCTTGAGGACGGCGCGCGGGTGGTGGCCCTGCGCGGCAGGGCCCTGCGCGCCCTGGCCGGACGCGGTGGCATGACATCGTTGGCGCTGTCCGCCGCGGAGGCCCGCGCGCTCATCGGGCCGGAACTCTCGATCGCCACGGTCAACGGCCCCGCGTCGGTGGTCGCGGCCGGCGACCCCGAGGCACTCGCGGAACTGGAGGCCCGCGCCGAGGCGCGAGGCATCCGTGCCCGCCGGCTCCCCGTGGCGTACGCCTCCCACTCCGCGCAGGTGGCGGAGATCGAGGAGCAACTGCTGGACGCCCTGCGGGACGTCACCCCCCGCGCGGGCAGCGTCCCCTTCTTCTCCACCGTGGACGTGGACTGGGCGGACGGCACGGAACTCGACGCCGGGTACTGGTACCGCAACCTGCGCCGCACCGTCGAGTTCGAGGCGGCCGTACGGGCCCTGGCGGACACGGGACACGGCGTGTTCGTCGAGGTCAGCGCCCATCCGGTGCTGACCGCGGCGGTGGCGGAGACCGCCGGTGACGTGATCACGGGCGGGACGCTGCGCAGGGACGACGGGGGAGGGGAGCGGCTGAAGCGCTCGGCGGCCGAACTCTTCGTCCAGGGCGTCGACGTCGACTGGTCCCCGGTGCTCGGCGGGGCCACCCGGGTCACCCTGCCCACCTACCCGTTCCAGCGGCAGTCCTACTGGTTCGACCGGGCCGCCGGGTCCGCTCCCGCCGTGACGGAGGTCGCCGACACCGGACTGCCCGCACTGACCGACCTGGTCAGATCGCACGCCGCCGCCGTCCTGGGACACGCGAGCGCCGACGAGGTCGATACCGGGCTGGCCTTCAAGGCTCTCGGTGTCGACTCCCACTCCTCGCTCGAACTGCGCGGCCGGCTGGCCGCCGCCACCGGCCTGCGGCTGCCCGCCGCCCTGGTCTACAACCACCCCACCGTCGAAGAGGTCGCGTCCTTCCTGCACCGCGCTCTGCACGGCACGGACCGCGCCGCGGCGGTCGGCGCGCCGGCGGACGGGGCGATGACGGACGGGGCCGTGGACGGGGCGATGGCGGACGGCACCGTGGACGGCCCGGTGGCGGACGGTCCGGTGGACGAGCCCGTCGCGATCGTCGCCATGAGCTGCCGGCTGCCCGGCGGGGTGGGCTCCCCCGAGGACCTGTGGCGGCTCGTGGAGTCCGGCACCGACGCCATCGGGCCCCTGCCCGAGGACCGGGGCTGGGACCTGGACGCCCTGCTCGGCGGCGAGGGCGAGAGCGACGGCGGGGGCGGCGGCGGGGGCACCTCCCACACCGGCTTCGGCGGATTCCTCGACGGGGCGGGCGAGTTCGACGCGGGCTTCTTCGGCATCTCGCCGCGCGAGGCGCTGGCGATGGACCCGCAGCAGCGGCTGCTCCTGGAGACCAGCTGGGAGGCGTTCGAGCGGGCCGGCATCGTCCCGGCCACGCTGCGGGGCAGCGCCACCGGGGTCTTCGTCGGCGCCATGAACCAGGACTACCTGCCCCGGCTGCACGAGATACCCGCCGAGGCCGAGGGGTACGGCCTGGTCGGCGGCGCGGGCAGCGTCGCCTCGGGCCGTATCTCCTACACCTTCGGCCTGCACGGCCCGGCCGTGACCGTCGACACCGCCTGCTCGTCGTCGCTGGTGGCCATGCACATGGCGGCACGCGCGCTGCGCTCCGGCGAGTGCGCCCTGGCCCTGGCCGCCGGAGCCACGGTGATGTCGGGCCCCGGCATGCTGATGGAGTTCAGCCGGCAGAACGGCCTTGCCCGTGACGGCCGCTGCCGGTCCTTCAGCGATGACGCCGCCGGCACCGGCTGGGCCGAGGGCGTCGCCGTACTGCTGCTGGAGCGGCTCTCGGACGCCCGGCGCAACGGCCACCCGGTGCTCGCGCTGGTCCGCGGCAGCGCCGTCAACCAGGACGGCGCCTCGAACGGGCTGACCGCGCCGCACGGACCCTCGCAGGAGGGCGTCATCCGCGACGCCCTGGCCGACGCGCGGCTGACCGCGGCCGAGGTGGACGCCGTCGAGGCGCACGGCACCGGAACCGTCCTGGGCGACCCGATCGAGGCCGAGGCGCTGCTGGCCGCGTACGGCCAGGACCGCGAACAGCCCCTGTGGCTGGGCTCGCTGAAGTCGAACATCGGACACACCCAGGCCGCCGCGGGCATCGCCGGAGTCATCAAGACGGTGCAGGCGATGCGGCACGCGACGCTGCCCGCGACGTTGCACGTCAGTACACCGTCGTCCCGCGTGGACTGGTCCGCGGGCGCGGTGCGGCTCCTCACGGAGCAGTCGGCGTGGCCGGACGCGGGCCGTCCGCGCCGGGCCGGCGTCTCGTCCTTCGGCGTCAGCGGCACCAACGCCCACGTCATCCTCGAAGAGGCCCCGCCTGCCGTACCCGCGACGGCGGGACACGCGCCGGACGCCGTGTGCGAGCGTGCGGAACACGCCGCGGAGGGTGCCCCCGCGGCGGCGGAGCACATGGCGGACGCCGTGTCCGAGTGTGCGGAACACGCCGCGGGGGGTGTCCCTGCGACGGCGGAGCACATGCCGGGCGCCGTGTCCGAGCCTGCGGCGGAACACGCTGCGGACGCCGTCCCCGAGTCGGTGAGGCACGCCGCGGATGCCGTCCCCGAGTCGGCGAGGCACGCCGCGGATGCCGTCTCCCGGCCTGCGGAACACGTACCCGACGCCGTCCCCGCGACGGCCGGGCACGCCCCGGGAACCGGACCGGCCTCCCCGCCCTGGATCCTGACCGGCCGGGACGCCCACGCCCTGCACCGGCAGGCCGAGCGGCTCGCCGCGTACCTGGCCGTCGCGCCGCGACCGCGCCCCCTGGACGTCGGCTACACGCTGGCGGCCGAGCGGACCGCGTTCGACGAGCGGGCGGTGCTGCTCGGCGGGCCGGCCGGGCTGCGTCCGCTCGCCGAGGCGGCGCCCGGCGACGGACTGCCGCTGCCCGGAGTGGTCCGCGGCACCGCGCTGCCCGGCGCCAGGACGGTCTTCGTCTTCCCCGGACAGGGCTCGCAGTGGGCGGGCATGGCCCTGGAACTCGCCCGGTCCGCACCCGCCTTCGCCGACCGGCTGCGATCCTGCGAGGACGCCCTCGCGCCGCACGTCGACTGGTCGCTGTCCCAGGTCCTGGCCGAGCCCGGAGCCCCCGGACTGCAGCGCGTGGACGTCGTACAGCCCGCCCTGTTCGCCGTCATGGTCTCCCTGGCCGCCCTCTGGCGCTCCCACGGCGTGCGGCCCGACCTGGTCGTCGGCCACTCGCAGGGCGAGATCGCCGCGGCCGTGGTGGCCGGCGCGCTGACCCTGGAGGACGGCGCGCGCGTCGTCGCGCTGCGCAGCAAGGCGCTGCGCGCCCTTGCCGGACGCGGCGGCATGGTCTCCGTCGCCGAGCCGGAGGAGGCGGCCGTGCGCCGCCTCGCCCGCTGGGGCGACCGGCTGTCCGTCGCCGCCGTCAACGGACCCGGAGCGGTCGTCGTCTCCGGCGACCCCGAGGCACTGGACGAACTCCTCGCCGCGTGCGAGGAGGAGGGCTGCCGCGCCCGCCGCGTCCCGGTCGACTACGCCTCCCACTCGGCGCACGTCGAGGAGATCCGCGAGGCGGTCGTCGGGGCGCTGGACGGCATCGAACCCCGCCGCGCCACGGTGCCGTTCCTCTCCACGGTCACCGGCGAGATGCTCGACGGCACGGAACTCGACGCCGGCTACTGGTACCGCAACCTGCGCGGCACGGTCCGCTTCGGCCCGGCCGTCGCGGACGTGCTCGCCCAGGGCTCCGCGCTCTTCATCGAGGTCAGCCCGCACCCGGTGCTCACGCAGGGCGTCTCCGCGGCCCTCGACCAGGCCCCCGACCGCCCGGCGGCGGCGCTCGGCACACTGCGCCGGGACGACGGCGGCCCCGGACGGTTCCTCACCTCCCTGGCCGAGGCGTACGTGCACGGGGCACCGGTGGACTGGGCGGCGCTGTACGCGGGCAGCGGTGCCCGGCGCACGGAGCTGCCGACCTATCCCTTCGAGCGCCGGCGGTACTGGCTGGACACCTCGCGGGCCGCCGCGCCCGCCCGCTCCGGACCGGACACCTGGCGCTACCGCGTCACCTGGACCCCACGACCCGACGCCGACCGGGCACCGGCTCCGGACGCCCTGTCCGGGCGCTGGCTGGCGGTGCTGCCCGAACACCTCGCCGAGGACCCGTACACCGCCGCGGTGGCGGCCGTCCCCGCCGGGTATGGCGCTGACGTCCACACCGTGGCCGTGCCGGCCGACGGCGACCGGGCGGCCCTCGCCGGGCGGCTGCGCACCGCGGCCGCGGCGGGCCCCGTCGCGGGCGTGCTCTCGCTGCTCGCCCTGGACGAACGGCCGTGCCCCGGGCACCCGGCGGCACCCGGCGGCCTGGTGTCCACCGCGGCGCTCGTCCAGGCACTCGGCGACACCGGACTGACCGCACCGCTGTGGCTGGCCACCCGGGGCGCCGTCGCCGTGGACGCCGCCGACCGGCTCACCGCCGCCGCCCAGTCCCCGGTCTGGGGGCTCGGCCGGGTTGTCGGCCTGGAGCACGCCGACCGCTGGGGCGGTCTCGTCGACCTCCCGGCCACCCTGGACGCGGACACCCGCGGCCGGCTGGCCGCCGTCCTCGCGGGCCTGCCCGCGGACGGCGCGGCGGACCCGGACCGCGGTACCGAGGATCAACTGGCCGTGCGGGCCACGGGTGTGTCCGTGCGCCGCCTGACCCGGGCCAGGCGGGGTACCCGCTCCGGAGCCCCTCGCACCTGGGAGCCCCGCGGCACCACGCTCGTCACCGGGGGTACCGGCGCCCTGGGCGCGCACGTCGCCCGCCGGCTCGCCCGCCGCGGCGCCGACCACCTGCTCCTCGTCGGCCGCGGCGGGCCCGGGTCGCCCGGCGCCGACGCACTCCGCCGGGAACTGGCGGAACTCGGCTCCCGCGTCACCGTCGCCGCCTGCGACGTGGCCGACCGCGACGCCCTCGCGGCGCTGCTCGCGACCATCCCGCAGGAGCACCCGCTCACCGCCGTCGTGCACACCGCGGCCGTCCTGGACGACGACACGGTGGCCGCGCTGCGCCCGGAGCAGATCGACCGGGTACTGCGCCCGAAACTGGCCGGCGCGCGGCACCTGCACGAGCTGACCCGGACGCTGGACCTCGACGCCTTCGTGCTGTTCTCCTCCGTGGCGGCCACCTTCGGCATACCCGGCCAGGGCAACTACGCCCCCGGCAACGCCTTCCTCGACGCTCTCGCCGAGGAGCGCCGCGCCGAAGGGCTCGTCGCGACCTCCGTCGCCTTCGGCCCCTGGGCGGGCGCGGGCATGGCGGGCCGCGACGGTGTCGGCGACCTGCTGGCCCGGCACGGCCTGCCCGGCATGGACCCCGAGGACGCCCTGACCGCGATGGAGCGGGCCGTCGCGGACGACGAGACCTGCCTGACCGTGGCGGACGTCGACTGGGACCGGTTCTTCCTGGCGTTCACCGCCTCCCGCGTCCGGCCGCTGCTGCACGACCTGCCCGAGGTACGGCGCATCCGCGCGGCGGCGGCCACCGCGGCCGGGGAACCCGGCGCGACGGGCACCGGACTCGCCGGGCGGCTGGCCGGCGTCGGCGAGGAGGAGCGCGGCCGCATCCTGCTCGACCTGGTGCGCGGCCACGTCGCCGCCGTGCTCGGCCACTCCGGCGCCGGATCGGTACCGGCGGAGCGCACGTTCAGGGAACTCGGCCTCGACTCGCTGACCGGCGTGGAGATCCGGAACCGGCTGAGCGCCGCGACCGGACTGCGGCTGCCGGCCACCGTGGTCTACGACCACCCGACCCCGGCCGCCCTGGTCCGCCACCTGCGCGCCGAACTGACCGGCTCCGCGACCGCCGCACCCGGGCCGGACCGCGCGCCCGCGCCGGACCGTGCGGTCGTGCCGGTCGCGGCCGACGACGACCCGATCGCCGTCGTCTCGATGAGCTGCCGCTTCCCCGGCGGTGTACGCACCCCCGAGGACCTCTGGCGCCTCGTCGACGAAGGCACCGACGCGGTCGGGGCCTTCCCCGCCGACCGCGGCTGGGACCTGGACGGGCTGTACCACCCCGACCCGGCGCACCCGGGCACCAGTTACGTGCGCGAGGGCGCCTTCCTCGACGACGCCGCCGACTTCGACGCCGATTTCTTCGGCATCTCGCCGCGCGAGGCGCTCGCCATGGACCCGCAGCAGCGCGTGCTCCTCGAGACGTCCTGGGAGCTGCTGGAGCGCGCCGGACTCGACCCCACCACGCTGCGCGGCAGCCGTACGGCGGTCTTCGCGGGCACCAACGGACAGGACTACCCGGCGCTGCTCGCCACCGCGCCCGCGGACCACGCCGACAGCGAGGGCTACGGCAGCACCGGCGCCGCGGCCAGCGTCGTCTCCGGCCGCGTCTCCTACGCCCTCGGCCTGGAGGGGCCCGCCGTCACGGTCGACACCGCCTGCTCCTCCGCACTGGTGGCCCTGCACCTGGCCTGCCAGTCGCTGCGGCGCGGCGAGGCCGACCTGGCCCTGGCCGGCGGTGTGACCGTGATGTCCACACCGGGTCTGTTCCTCTCGTTCAGCCGGCAGCGCGGCATCGCCCCCGACGGGCGCGCCAAGGCGTACGCCGCCTCCGCCGACGGCACCGCCTGGGGCGAGGGCGCCGGACTCCTGCTGCTGGAGCGGCTTTCGGACGCCCGGCGCAACGGGCACCAGGTGCTCGCCCTGGTGCGGGGCAGCGCGGTCAACCAGGACGGCGCAAGCAACGGCCTGGCCGCCCCGAACGGTCCGTCGCAGCAGCGGGTCATCACGGCGGCCCTGGCCGACGCCGGTCTGCGGGCCGACGAGGTGGACGCGGTCGAGGGCCACGGCACCGGCACCCGGCTGGGCGACCCCATCGAGGCCCAGGCGCTGATCGCCACGTACGGGCAGGACCGCGACGCCGACCGGCCGCTGTGGCTGGGCTCGGTGAAGTCGAACATCGGGCACACCCAGGCCGCGGCCGGCGTCGCCGGCGTCATCAAGATGATCATGGCGATGCGGCACGGTGTCCTCCCCGAGTCCCTGCACCTGGACGCACCCTCCGACGTCGTGGACTGGACCGCGGGAGCCGTACGGCCGCTGGCCGAGGCGCGGCCCTGGCAGCCGCGGCCCGGAGCGCCCCGCCGGTTCGGGGTGTCCGCGTTCGGCATCAGCGGCACCAACGCGCACGCCGTCCTGGAGGAGTTCGGACAACAGGACGCTGAACTCGCAGCCGAGCGAACCGCAGTTGAACGACTCGCGGCCGAGCGACCTGCGGCCGAGCAACCCGCAGCCGAACCCACCGCGGAACGGCCCGGCGACCGCCCGGCCCCCGGTGCCCGGCTGTTCCCGCTCGCCGCCAAGGGCCGGTCCGCCCTGCGCGCCCAGGCCGCGAACCTGTCGGCGCTCCTCGGCGGCGGGTCCGTGGACGGCGACGGGCTGACGGACGTGGCGTACTCGCTGGCCACCACCCGCGCCGCGCTGCCCGACCGGGCCGTCGTGCTCGCCGAGGACCGCGACGCCCTGGTGCGCGCGCTCGACGCGTTCGCCGACGGCAGGCCCTCGGCCGGGGTCTTCGAGGGCACGGCCCGCGACGACGCCGCCCGGCCGGTGGCCTTCCTGTTCACCGGGCAGGGCAGCCAGCGCCGCGGCATGGGCGCCGAACTCCGCGCCCGCGTCCCCGCGTTCGCCGCCGGCTACGACGAGGTCTGCGCGGAGCTGGACCGGCACCTGGACCGGCCGCTGCGCCAGGTCGTGGACGAGGACGCCGAGGCACTGGAACGCACCGAGTACGCCCAGCCCGCGCTGTTCGCCGTCGAGGTCGCCCTCTTCCGGACGCTGCGGGAGTGGGGAGTGCACCCGCAGTGGCTCGCCGGCCACTCCGTCGGCGAACTGGCCGCCGCGCACGCCGCCGGCGTCCTCACCCTGGCCGACGCCGCCGTCCTCGTGACCGCGCGCGGGCGGCTGATGCAGGCCCAGCGCGCCGACGGCGCGATGCTCGCCGTCCAGGCCTCCGCCGACGAGGCGGCCGGCCCGCTCGCCGGGTACGGGGACCGGGTCGCCGTCGCCGCCGTCAACGCCCCCGGGTCCGTGGTGCTCTCCGGTGACGCCGACGCGATCGCCGGCCTCGCACGGCACTGGCGCGACCGCGGCCGCAGGACCAAGCTGCTGCGCACCTCCCACGCCTTCCACTCCGCACACCTGGACGGCATGCTCGCCGACTACGAGCGGATCGCGGCCGGCCTCTCCTACGCGGCGCCGCGCATCCCCGTCGTCTCCACCGTCACGGGCGCCGAACTCACCCCCGAGGAGGCGTGCTCGCCGGCCTACTGGGCGCGCCAGGCCCGGGCCACCGTCCGGTTCGCCGACGCCGTACGCACTCTGCGGGCCACCGGCGCCACCACGTTCGTGGAACTCGGCCCCGACGGCGTGCTCTCGGGCATGGTGCCCGACTGCCTGCCCGAGGAGAGCCCGCTGGTGGTGTCCCTGCTGCGTGACGGCCGGCCCGAGGAGCAGACCTTGCTGGCCGCCGTGGCCCGCCTGCACACCGTGGGAGCCGGACCGGACTGGGAGGCGCTGTTCGCCCCCACCGGAGCCGTCCGCCGCGCGGTGCCCACCTACCCGTTCCAGCGCAGGCGGTTCTGGCCGAACGTACCGGCCACGTCCGGCGCCGCCGGGCAGACCGCCGACCGGTGGCGCTACCGGATCGGCTGGACCGAGGCGGCGCAGCCCGCCGGGACGGGCGCGCCCGACCGCACCTGGCTCGCCCTGGTGCCCGGCACCGCCCTGGTGCCAGGCACCGAGGACGGTGGCAGCCCGGCGCTTGCCGCCTGCCTCGCCTGGCTCCGGGAACTCGGCACGACCGTCGTCCCGGTCGCCGCCGGAACCGAACGGGGCGCGCTCGCGCGACTCCTGCGGGACGCGGCCGGACCGGACCCGGTCCCGGGCGTCCTGTCGCTGCTCGCACTCGACGAGCGGCCCCATCCCGACCACCCTGCGGTACCCGTCGGCCTGGCCGGCACCCTGACCGCCGCCCAGGCACTGACCGACGCGGCGCTCGGCGCCCCGCTGTGGCTGGTGACGCAGAGCGCGGTCACCGTGGACCCGGACCGGGACGTCGCACGGCCCGAGCAGGCGCAGGTCTGGGGCCTCGGCCAGGTCCTCGGACTCGAACAGCCCGAGCTGTGGGGCGGTCTGGTCGACCTGCCCGCCGACATCGACGACACCGCCCTCGCCCTGCTGGCCGCCGCGGTCACCGGCGGCGGCGACGAGGACCAGCTCGCCGTCCGGGCCGGCGGTGTCCGGGCCCGCCGCCTGGAGCACGCGCCGGCGGCCGGTCCGCTCTGGCAGCCGCGCGGCACGGTCCTCGTCACCGGCGGCACCGGCGCGCTCGGCCGCCATGTCGCGCTCCGCCTGGCCCGGGACGGCGCCGAGCACCTGGTGCTCACCGGCCGCCGCGGCCCGGCCGCGCCCGGCGCCGACGCGCTCCGCGACGAACTGACCGCCCTCGGCGCGCGCGTCACCGTCGAGGCCTGCGACATGACGGACCGCGAGGCGGTCGCCGCCCTGCTGGCGGTACACCCGCCGACCGCCGTCGTGCACGCCGCGGGCGCACTCGGCCTCGGGGCCGTCGCCGAGGACAGCGTGGCCGCACTCGCCGAGGTCGGCGCGGCCAAGGTGCTGGGCGCCCGGCACCTCGACGAACTGCTCGGCGACACCCCGCTGGACGCGTTCGTGCTCTTCTCCTCCGTCGCCGGCGTCTGGGGCAGCGGGGGACAGGGCGGCTACGCCGCGGCCAACGCCCATCTGGACGCGCTGGCCGCCCGCCGCAGGGCCCGCGGGCTCACCGCCGTCTCGGTCGCCTGGGGTCCCTGGGCAGGCGGCGGCATGGCCGACGACGAGGCACTGGACCGGCTGAACCGCCGCGGCCTCACCGCGCTGGCGCCCGCCGCGGCCGCCGCCGCCCTGCGGGCCCTGCCGGCCGGGCCGGACGCCACGGTCGCCGTCGCCGACGTCCGCTGGGAGGACTTCGCCCCCGCCTACACCGCGGCGCGCTCGCGCCCCCTCGTCCAGGACCTGCCCGAGGTCCGGACGGTCCTGGCGGCCCGCCCGGAGAACCCGGCACCCGCGGCGTCCACGTTCGCCGCACACCTCGCCGGACTGCCCGCGGCCGGCCGCGAGGAGGCGGTGCGCGACCTGGTCCGCGACCACGTCGCGGCCGTCCTGGGCCACGACTCCGCCGAGGGGGTCGCCGTCGACCGGGTCTTCCGCGACCTCGGCTTCGACTCCCTGACCGCCGTCGAACTGCGCAACCGGCTGGTCGAGGCCACCGGGATACGGCTGCCCGTCACCGAGGTGTTCGACCACCCCACCGTCGGGGACCTGGCGCACCGGCTGTACGCCGAACTCGACGGCACCGCCTCCGGAACGGAGCACCGCACGGCCACGGCGGCCACCGCGCGGCCGGACGCCGGTGAACCGCTCGCGATCGTCTCGATGGCCTGCCGGTTCCCCGGCGGTGTGACCTCGCCGGAGGACCTGTGGCGGCTGGTCGCCGACGGGACGGACGCCATCGGCGGCCTCCCGGCGGACCGCGGCTGGGACCTGGAGCGGCTCTACCACCCCGACCCCGACCACGAGGGCACCTTCTACGCCCGCGGCGGCGGCTTCCTCCGGGACGCCGGGGCCTTCGACGCGGCGTTCTTCGGCATCGCCCCGCGCGAGGCACTTGCCATGGACCCGCAGCAGCGGCTGCTCCTGGAGACCTCCTGGGAGGCGCTGGAACGGGCGGGCATCGATCCGGCGTCGCTGCGCGGCACCCAGGGCGGTGTCTTCGTCGGCGCGGCCACGATGGGCTACGGCAGCGGGTCCGCCGACGGCGTCGAGGGACACCTGCTCAGCGGCACCGTCACCAGCGTGGCGTCCGGCCGCATCGCCTACACGCTGGGCACCGAGGGCCCCGCGGTCACCGTGGAGACGGCCTGCTCGTCCTCCCTGGTGGCGCTGCACCTGGCCGGCCAGTCGCTGCGCTCCGGCGAGTGCGCGTACGCCCTGGTCGGCGGCGCCGCCGTGATGGCGTCCCCCGACGTCTTCGTCGAGTTCAGCCGACAGCGCGGGCTGTCCGCCGACGGCCGGTGCCGGTCGTTCGCCGAGGAGGCCGACGGCACCGGCTGGTCCGAGGGGGTCGGCGTGCTCGTCGTCGAGCGGCTGTCCGACGCCCGCCGCAACGGCCACCCGGTGCTCGCCGTGATCCGCGGCTCCGCCGTCAACCAGGACGGTTCGTCCAACGGACTGACCGCACCCAACGGCCTCGCCCAGCAGCGGGTCATCCGCCAGGCGCTGGCCAACGCCGGGCTGGCGGCCTCCGACATCGATGTCGTGGAGGCGCACGGCACCGGCACGACGCTCGGCGACCCGATCGAGGCACAGGCGCTCCTCGCCGCCTACGGCCAGGACCGCGCGGAGCCCCTGTGGCTCGGGTCGCTGAAGTCGAACATCGGCCACACCCAGGCCGCCGCCGGCGTCGCCGCGATCATCAAGACGGTGATGGCGATGCGCCACGGCACCCTGCCCAGGACGCTCCACGCCGAACAGCCCAGCACCAGGATCGACTGGACGGCCGGGAACGTCCGGCTGCTCACCGAGGCCCGCCCCTGGACGGGACCGCGCCGCGCGGGCGTGTCGGCGTTCGGCATGAGCGGCACCAACGCCCACGTCGTACTGGAGTACCCGGAGCCGGAGCCGGAGCCGGAGCCGGAGCCGCAGCCGCAGCCGGACGGGGCGACGCCCGCGCCCGGCACCCCGGACCGCACCGCGCCCCTGCTGCTGTCCGCCCGGACCGCCGCGGCCCTGCGCGACCAGGCCGCGAGCCTGCACCGGCTGCTGCGCGACACCGACGTCAGCGCCGCCGACGTGGCCCGCACGCTGGCCGGCAGGACCCGCTTCGAGCGGCGCCTGGCGGTCCTAGGCACCGACCGGGACGCCCTGCTGTCCGCGCTCGCCGCGCCCGGCACCGCACCGAACGCCGTGACGGGCGAGGCCGGCCCCGGCCGCACGGTGTTCGTCTTCCCCGGCCAGGGCACCCAGTGGACCGGCATGGCACTCGAACTGGCCGACGCGGAACCGGAGTTCGCGGCCCGCCTGGACGCGTGCGCGGAGGCCCTGGCGCCGTACGTGGACTGGTCCCTGCGCGAGGTCCTCGCGGACGAGGCCGCCCTGAGCCGCGTCGACGTCGTCCAGCCCGCCCTCTTCGCCGTCATGGTCTCGCTCGCCGAACTGTGGCGCTCCTACGGGGTGCGGCCGGACGCCGTGGTGGGCCACTCGCAGGGTGAGATCGCCGCGGCCGTGGTGGCCGGCGTGCTCAGCCTGGACGACGGCGCGAGGACGGTAGCGCTGCGCAGCCGGGCCATCCGCCGGTCCCTGGCCGGTAAGGGCGGCATGGTCTCCGTGGCGGCGGACGAGCCCACCGTCCGCGCACTCCTGGACGGCCACGCCGGACGCATCGGGATCGCCGCCCTCAACGGCCCCGCCGCGACCGTCGTCTCCGGCGACCCCGAGGCGCTCGACATCCTCGTCGCCGACTGCGAGGCCCGCGGCGTCCGCGCCAGGCGCGTCCCCGTCGACTACGCCTCGCACTCCGCCCACGTGACGGAGGTACGGGACGAACTCCTCGCCGAACTCGCCGGAGTCCGGCCCGCCCCGGGCGACGTACCTCTGCTGTCCACCGTCACCGCGGACTTCGTCGACGGCACCGCGATGGACGCCGGGTACTGGTACCGGAACCTGCGCGAACCGGTCGCCCTCCACGCGGCCACCGAACGCCTGCTGCGCACCGGCCACACCCTGTTCGTCGAGGTCGGCCCGCACCCCGTGCTGGTCGCCGGCATCGAGGGCACCGCCGCGGACGCCGGACTCCCGGTCACCACCGTCGGCACCCTCCAGCGCGGCCAGGGCGGCCGGGACCGCATGCACGCCGCCCTCGCCGAGGCGTGGACCGCCGGCGCCGACGTCGACCGGACCGCCCTGACCGGCACCGGCCGCCACGCCGAACTGCCGACCTACCCCTTCCAGCACGAGCACTACTGGCTGCCCACACCCGGCAGATCCGCGGCCGGCGCCCCGCCACCGGCGCCCGACCTGCTGTACCGGACCGAGTGGCACGCCCTCCCGGACCAGGACACGCCCGTACCGCTGGACGGCTGGGCGGTCGTCGCGCCCGACGGCGGCCACCCGCTCGCCGCCGCCCTGCCCGGCTCCGTCACCACCGACGCCGACCTCAAGGGCGTCACCGGCCCCCTCGCCGGTGTGCTCTCCCTGCTGCCGCCCGCCGACACCCCGGCTCTGGTGCGCACCCTGGACGCCGCCGGCATCCAGGCCCCCCTGTGGTGCGTCACCACCGACGCCGAACGGGACCCGGAGCAGGCCGCGCTGTGGGGACTCGGCCAGGTCGTCGGCCTGGAGCAGCCGCAGCGCTGGGGCGGCCTCGTCGACCTGCCCGCCGACCCCGACGACACGGTGGTGGGGCGGCTGCGCGCCGCCCTGGCCGGCACCGAGAACCAGGTCCGGGTACGCGCCGACGGCACCTACGCCCGGCGCCTGGTGCGCACCGCGCAGGCCGCGCAGCCCGCCGAACGCTGGGCACCCGGCCGCGTCCTCGTCCGTGGCGCCGCCGAGCCCCTGGCGAGCGGGCTCGCCGGCTGGCTGGAACGGCACGGCGCCGAGGGCGTCCGGATCAGCACCGACCCCGCCGCCCCGCCGCAGGCCGACGAGCGCACCGTGATCCAGATCGCGCCCGCCGAACCGCCGGCCGGCCCGGTCACCGAGGCCGCGCTGTCCGTGTTGTCCGTCCCGGCCGAACCGGACGGCGCCCTCGACACCTTCGTCCTGCTCCACCCGCTCAGCGGCGTCTGGGGCGCGGCCCGCCAGGGAGCCGCCACCGCCCGGTACGCGGGCCTGGCCGCGCTCACCGCACGGCTGCGGGACCGCGGGGTCCGCGCCGTCACGGTCGCCGTCGGCGGCTGGGAGCCACAGGCACCCGCCGAGAGGCCGGTGCCCGCCGACTCGGTGATGGCGGCGGTCCGGCGCGCCGTCGAACGCGACGAGCCGGCGCTGATCGTCGCCGACGTCGACTGGGACCTGGTCGTCTCGGCGGCCTCCACCCCGCGCCAGCTCAACCTGCTCTCCGAACTCCCGGAGGCCGCACCGGCGGAGCACGGCGACGACCTCGCGGCACGGCTGGCCGGACTCCCCGAAGCCGACCGGCGCCGGACCCTGCTCGACCTGGTCACCCAGCAGGTCGGCGCCGCCCTAGGGCACGACACACCCGGTGCCGTCCGGCCCGACTCGTCCTTCGCCGACCTGGGCTTCGACTCCCTGCTCGCCGTCCAGTTCCGCAACCGGCTCTCCGCGGCCACCGGACTGGCCATCTCCCCGACGGTCGTGTTCGACCACCCGACACCGGCCGTCCTCGCCGACCACCTGCACGGCGAACTCCTCGCCGAGCCCGACCCCGTCGCCCCGATGCTGGCCGAACTCGACCGTCTGGAGCGGGCCCTGGGCCGGCTGCCGGTCGTGGACGAGATCAGCACCCGACTCCACACCCTGCTGCGCCGCTGGGACGAACGCAGCGCACCGGCCGACGCCGGTGAACTCAGTTCGGCGAGCGCCGACGAATTGTTCGACCTTCTCGACAACAACTTCGGCACCGCCTGAGGAGACCGGCCACCATGACAGACGACAAGAAGCTCCTTGACTACCTCAGGCGTGCCACCGCGGAACTCGGCCAGACCAAGGCGGCGCTGCAGGAGGCCCGCCAGGCCCGGCACGAGCCGATCGCCATCGTCGGCATGGACTGCCGCTACCCCGGCGGCGTCGAGTCCCCCGAGGACCTGTGGCGACTGGTGGCCGACGGCGCCGACGCCATCAGCGAGTGGCCCGACAACCGGGGCTGGGACCTGGAGGGCCGCTACGACCCCGACCCGGAACGGTCGGGCACCTCCTACACCCGCAACGGCGGCTTCCTGCACGACGCCGGCCTGTTCGACGCGGGCTTCTTCGGCATCTCGCCGCGCGAGGCGCTGTCCATGGACCCGCAGCAGCGGCAGCTCCTGGAGACCGCCTGGACCGCCGTCGAGCGCGCCGGCCTCGACCCGCACGCGCTGCGCGGCACCCGGACGGGCGTGTACATCGGCGCCATCGGCAACGGCTACGGCGACCGCTCCAGGGATGTCCCCGAACTCCAGGGGCTGCTGGACACCGGCACCGCCGACAGCGTGGTCTCCGGCCGGGTCTCCTACGTACTGGGCCTCGAAGGCCCGGCGGTCAGCGTCAACACCGCCTGCTCCTCCTCGCTGGTCGCCCTGCACCTCGCCGTCCAGGCCCTGCGCGCCGGCGAGGCCACCATGGCGCTCGCCGGGGGCGTCACCGTGATGGCCACCCAGGACGCCTTCGTCGCCTTCAGCCGGCAGCGCGGTCTGTCCCCCGACGGCCGCTGCAAGGCCTTCGCCGACTCCGCCGACGGCACCGGCTGGTCCGAGGGCGTGGGCGTCCTGGTCCTGGAACGCCTCTCCGACGCGCAGCGCAACGGCCACCAGGTGCTGGCCGTGGTCCGCGGCAGCGCCGTCAACCAGGACGGCGCGTCCAACGGCCTGTCGGCGCCCAACGGCCCCTCCCAGCAGCGCGTCATCAAGGAGGCGCTCGCCAACGCGCAGCTCCCCGCGGGCGACATCGACGTGGTCGAGGCGCACGGCACCGGCACCAAGCTGGGCGACCCGATCGAGGCCCAGGCCCTGCTGGCCACCTACGGACGCCATCGCGAACGGCCGCTGTGGCTGGGCTCGCTGAAGTCCAACATCGGCCACTCCGCGGCCGCGGCCGGCGTCGGCGGCGTCATCAAGATGGTGATGGCGATGCGCAACGGCACGCTCCCGAGGACCCTGCACGTCGACACTCCGAGCCGGGCCGTCGACTGGTCGGCGGGCAACGTACGGCTGCTGACCGAGGCCCGGCCGTGGGACGACGAGGGCGGCCCGCGCCGCGCCGGTGTCTCCGCCTTCGGCGTCAGCGGCACCAACGTCCACACCATCCTGGAGCAGGCTCCCGCGAGTGAGCCGGTGGCTGCGCCTGCGCCGACTTCGGGGGTGATGCCGTGGGTGGTGTCGGGTCGTTCGGCGGATGCGGTGCGTGCGCAGGCGGGTCGGCTGGTGGGGTTGGCGGGTGTGGACCGGGCTGCGGTGGGTGCGGCTTTGGTGGGCCGGTCGGTGTTCGAGCATCGTGCGGTGGTCGTCGGTGCTTCGCCGGCGGAGTTCGAGACCGGCCTGAAAGCGGTCGTGGACGACGGGCCGACGGCTGGTGTGGTGTCCGGTGTCGCCTCGCCCGTGGGGAAGACGGTGTTCGTCTTTCCGGGTCAGGGGTCGCAGTGGGCGGGGATGGCGGTGGAACTCCTTGAGTCCTCGCCGGTGTTCGCGGAGCGGTTCGCCCAGTGTGAGCGGGCGTTGGCGCCGTATGCGGACTGGTCGCTGACCGAGGTGGTCCGGTCGGGGGAGTTCGGCCGGGTCGACGTGGTGCAGCCGGTGCTCTGGGCCGTGATGGTGTCGCTGGCCGCGCTGTGGGAGTCGGCCGGGGTGCGGCCGGACGCGGTGGTGGGCCACTCGCAGGGTGAGATCGCTGCCGCTGTGGTGGCGGGTGCGTTGTCGTTGGAGGACGGTGCGCGGGTCGTCGTACTGCGCTCGAAGGCGATCACCGCGCTGGCGGGCCGTGGTGGCATGGTCTCGGTTCCGTTGCCGGTGGACGAGGTTCGGGAGCTGTTGCCGGACGGGGTGTCCATTGCCGCCGTGAACGGGCCGTCGTCGGTGGTGGTTTCGGGCGACCCGGCCGGTCTGGAGCGGGTGTTGGCGTCCGTGGAGCGGGCGAAGCGCGTTCCGGTGGACTACGCGTCGCACTCGGCGCATGTGGAGGAGATCCGTGAGGAGATCCTGCGTGTGCTGGAGGGTGTGTCGCCGTGCGAGGCCGCGGTCCCGTTCTTCTCCACCGTGGACGTGGAGTGGGCGGACGGCACCGGTCTGGACGCCGACTACTGGTACCGGAACCTTCGGCAGACCGTGCAATTCGAGGCGGCCGTGCGCGACTTGGCGGCCGAGGGCTTCGGTGCCTTCGTCGAGGTGAGTGCGCATCCGGTCCTGACGACGGGGATCACCGAGACCGTAGGTGACGAGTCGGTGGTGGCGGGGACGTTGCGGCGGGACGAGGGCGGGCTGCGCCGGTTCCTGCTGTCGGCGGGGGAGTTGTTCGTCCGGGGCGTCGGGGTGGACTTCACGCCGTTCTTCGGCGGCTCGCCCGCGTACCGGGACCTGCCCCCGTACGCCTTCCAGCGCAGGTGGTACTGGCTGGAGGACAGCGTCGGCATCGCCGAGTCGGAGCAGAACCGGTTCTGGCGGACGGTCGAGGACGGCGGACTGGGGGAGTTGCTCGGACTGGACCCGCAGACCCCGCTCAGCGAGGTGCTGCCCGCCCTGTCGGAGTGGCGCAACCGCCACGACAGCCGCGCCACGGTCGACTCCTGGCGGTACCGCGTCACCTGGAAGGCGCTGCCCGGCGGTGCGACCGCCGAACTGTCCGGCCGCCACTGCCTGGTGCTCGTACCGGAGACCGGACATCCGCTCGCGGACGAGGTCTGCCGGGCCCTTGAGGACGCCGGCGCCTCCGTGACGCGGCTGGAGCTGTCCGCCGCCGACAGCGACCGGCAGAAGCTTGCGCGGCGGCTGGCCGACGTCACCGGCCCCCTCAACCAGGTCGTCTCGCTGCTGGGCCTGGACGAACGGCCGCACCCGGACCACGCCGTCGTGCCGGTCGGCACGGCCCTCACCCTCGCCCTCGTCCAGGCGCTCGACGACGCGGGCGTCGACGCCCCCCTGTGGTGCCTGACCAGCGGAGCGGTCTCCACCGGTGACGACGACCCGGTGACCGGCGTCGCCCAGAACCTGGTGTGGGGTCTGGGACGCGTCGCCGCACTGGAGTACCCGCGCCGCTGGGGCGGACTGCTGGACCTGGTCGCGGGCTTCGACCCCGCCGCCCTGACGACCGCGCTCGCCGGTGACGGCGACGAGGACCAGCTCGCGCTGCGCCCCGGCGGCACGTACGGGCGCCGGATCGCCCGGGCCCCGCTGTCCGACGGACCCGTCCCCGAACCCTGGCGGCCCCGCGGCACGGTCCTCATCACCGGCGGCACCGGCGCCGTCGGCGGACAGATCGCCGCCTGGCTCGCCCGCAACGGAGCCGAGCACCTCGTGCTTCTCAGCCGGCAGGGCGGTGCCGCCCCCGGCGCCGCCGAACTGGCCGCGGAACTCCGGTCCCTGGGCGCCCGCGTGACCACCGCCGCCTGCGACGTGACCGACCGCGAGCAGCTGGCCGCACTCGTCGCCGGCCTGGAGGCGCGGGGCGAGACCATCCGGTCCGTCATGCACACCGCGGGCGCCGGCAGCCTCGTACCGCTGCCGGACACCGACCTCGCCGAGTTCGGCGACACCCTGCACGCCAAGGTGCTCGGTGCCGCGCATCTGGACGAACTGATCGGCGAGGTCGACGCGTTCGTCCTGTTCTCCTCCATCTCCGCGGTCTGGGGCAGCGCCGACCACGGCGCCTACGCAGCCGCCAACGCCTACCTCGACGGCCTCGCGGAGAACCGGCGCGCCCGCGGGCTCGGCGCGACCTCGGTGGTGTGGGGCATCTGGGCCCCGCAGGACGGCAAGGGCATGGCCGCCAACCTCGCCGAGCAGCAACTGCGCGGACGGGGCATCCCCTTCATGCGCCCCGCGCTCGCCATCGAGGGCTTCCAGCAGGTGCTGGACCGGGACGAGACGGTCGTCGTGGTGGCCGCCGTCGACTGGGACCGCTTCGCCCCCGTGTTCACCTCGGCCCGGCCCAGCGCGCTCATCTCCGACCTGCCCGACGTCCGCGCCGCACTGGCCGGTCAGGACACGGACACCGCGGCCGAGGAGGAGGCCGGCTCGTCGCTGTCGGCCCGGCTGCGCGCGCTGCCCGCCGCCGAGCAGCGCGAGTTCCTGGCCGACCTGGTGCGCACCCAGGCGGCGGCCGTCCTGGGCCACGACTCGGGCGCCGCGATCGAACCGGGCCGCGCCTTCCGCGAGCTGGGCTTCGACTCGCTGACCGCCGTCGACCTGCGCGGCCGGCTGAACGCCGCGACGGGGCTGCGGCTGCCGGTCACCGTCGTCTTCGACTACTCCTCCGCCCTCGCGCTCGCCGACCACCTGCGCGACGAACTGCTCGGCACGGCGGCGTCCCCGGCCGCCCCGGTCGCGGTCGCCGCGCCCGCCGGGGACGACCCGATCGTCATCGTCGCCGCGAGCTGCCGCTACCCGGGCGGTGTCCGCACCCCCGAGGACCTGTGGCAGCTGCTCGCCGAGGGGCGCGACGCGATATCCGAACTGCCCGGCGACCGCGGCTGGGACCTCGGCGACGTCTACGACACCGACCCCGACCGGCCCGGCACCACGTACTCCCGGGCGGGCGGCTTCGTCTACGACGCCGGCCTGTTCGACCCCGCGTTCTTCGGCATCTCGCCGCGCGAGGCGCTCGCCATGGACCCGCAGCAGCGGCTGCTCCTGGAGACCTCCTGGGAGGCGTTGGAGCGGGCCGGAATCGACCCGACATCGCTGCGCGGCACCCACACCGGCGTCTTCGTCGGCGCCGGGTACCAGGGGTACGGCGGTGACGGCGAGCGGGTGCCCGAGGAGGCCGAGGGCCACCTCATCGCCGGCATCTCCAGCAGCGTGCTGTCCGGCCGCATCTCCTACTCGCTCGGCCTGGAGGGGCCGGCGCTGACCATCGACACCGCCTGCTCGTCCTCGCTCGTCGCCGTGCACCTCGCGGCGCAGGCGCTGCGGTCCGGCGAGTGCTCGCTGGCCCTGGCCGCGGGCGCCACCGTCCTCGGCTCCACCCTGTCGTTCACCGGCTTCAGCAGGCAGCGCGGCCTCGCGGCCGACGGCCGGTGCAAGCCGTTCGGTGCCGAGGCCGACGGGTTCGGCATCGCCGAGGGCGTCGGCATGCTCGTACTGGAACGGCTGTCCGACGCCCGGCGCAACGGGCACCCGGTGCTGGCGACCGTGCGGGGCAGCGCCGTCAACCAGGACGGCGCCTCCAACGGGCTGACCGCGCCGAACGGCCTGGCGCAGCAGCGGGTCATCCAGCAGGCCCTGGCCAACGCCGGTCTGGAACCCGCCGACGTGCGGGTGGTCGAGGCGCACGGCACGGGCACCCGGCTGGGCGACCCGATCGAGGCGCAGGCGCTGCTCGCCACCTACGGGCAGGACCGCACCGCGCCGCTGTGGCTGGGCTCGCTGAAGTCCAACATCGGCCACACCCAGGCCGCCTCCGGGGTCGCCGGGATCATCAAGATGCTCCAGGCCATGGAGCACGGCGTACTGCCCCGGACCCTGCACGCGGACGTGCCCTCGCCGTTCATCGACTGGTCCGCGGGCAACATCGAGCTGCTGACCGAGGCGCGGCCCTGGGCGGGACCGCGGCGGGCCGGCGTGTCGTCGTTCGGCATGAGCGGCACCAACGCGCACGTCATCATCGAGCAGGCCGACCCCGTGGAGGCGCCTGCCGCGGAGCGCGACCCCGTGCCGGCCGTGGCCTGGACGCTGTCCGGACGGACCGAGGAAGCCGTGCGCGAGCAGGCGCGCGCCCTGCTGGACCTGCTCGACGCCGACCCGCTGGACGTCGGCTGGTCGCTGGCCGCCACCCGGACCGCCTTCGAGCGCCGGGCCGTCGTCGCGGGCACGGACCGGGAGCAACTCGCCGCCGGGCTGCGGGCGGTGCGCGACGGTGAGGCGCCCGTGCACACCGCCGACGCGGGCCGCCGTACCGTGTTCGTCTTCCCCGGCCAGGGCACCCAGTGGACCGGCATGGCCGTGGAACTCCTGGACAGCGCCCCGGCGTTCGCCGAGCGCTTCGCCGAGTGCGAGCGCGCCCTGGCACCGCACCTCGACTGGTCGCTGACCGAGGTGCTGCGCAGCGGCGAGTACGAACAGGTGGACCGCATCCAGCCGGTGCTGTTCTCCGTGATGGTCTCGCTGGCCGCGCTGTGGCGGTCCTGCGGCGTCGAGCCCGACGCGGTGGTCGGTCACAGCCAGGGCGAGATCGCCGCCGCCGTGGTGGCGGGTGCACTGCCGCTGGAGGACGCGGCGCGGATCGTCGCACTGCGCAGCAAGGCCCTCATCGCGCTCGCCGGGCAGGGCGCCATGATGTTCGTCGCCATGGCCGCCGAGCCGCTGCGCGAGCGCGTCGCCGCCTGGGACGGCCGGATCGGGGTGGCCGCCGTCAACGGGCCCGCCTCGGTCACGGTCTCCGGCGACCCCGAGGCGATCGAGGAACTGAGCGCCGCGCTCTCGGACGAGGGCGTCCTGCGCTGGCCGATCCCCGGCGCCGACTTCGCCGCCCATTCGGCCCAGGTGGAGCGCATCCACGACGAACTCCTGCGCGTGCTGGACGGCGTGCGCCCGCGGTCGACGACCGTCGCGTTCTGGTCCACCGCCGACAGCGCCTGGCTGGACGGCTCCGCCCTGGACACCGAGTACTGGTACCGCAACCTGCGCCTGACCGTCGAGTTCGACCAGGCCGTCCACCAGCTGGTCGACGCCGGATACGACACCTTCGTGGAGGTCAGCCCGAACCCGGTGCTGGCGATCTGGGTGCAGCAGGCCCTGGAGGCCGCAGGCGGCGGAGTCGTCGTCGGCACCCTGCACCGCGAGGCGGGCGGCCTGGACCGCTTCCTGACCTCGCTGGGCGAACTGCACGCGCGCGGCGCCGCGGTCGACTGGGCCGCCGTGCACCGCGGCGGCCGGCGGACCGACCTGCCCACCTACGCGTTCCAGCGGCAGCACTACTGGCTCGTACCGCGCCCCCTCGCCCCGCAGGCCCTGCCCCCGGCCGGGGACACCGACGCCTGGCGGTACCAGGTCGACTGGCGCGTCCTGCACGACCTGCCGGCCGGCCGGGCCACCGGGGAGTGGCTCGTCGTCACCCCCGCGGGCACGGATGTCGCCGCGGACCTCGACGCCCTGCGCCGGCACGGCCTCACCACGCTCGTGGTGCCCTGGGCGGACACCGGCGACCGCACGGCCGACGCGGCACGCCTGCGCGCGGCGGCCGACGGGCACCGGCCCGCCGGAGTGCTCTCGCTGCTCGGCCTCGCCGACCGGCCCTGGTCGGAGGGCACGGTGCTGCCCGCCGGGCTGCCGCCGACCGTGTCCCTGATCCGTGCCCTGGGCGCCGCCGGCATCGACGCCCCGCTGTGGGCCGCCACCCGCGGCGCCGTCTCCGTCAGCCCCGCCGACCCCCTTGCCGCCCCCGCGCAGGCGGCCCTGTGGGGCCTGGGCGGGGTGGCCGGTGTCGAGTACCCGGAACGCTGGGCCGGTCTGGTCGACCTGCCCGCGGCCCTCGACGACCAGGCCGCACAGCGCCTGCTGGCGGTCCTCACCGGCGAGTCGGGCGAGGACCAGGTGGCCGTCCGCCCGTCCGGCGTCTACGGCCGCCGAATCGCCCACGCCGTCCGGTCCGGCTCCACCACCCGCCGGTCCTGGCAGCCCGGCGGAACCGTCCTGGTCACCGGCGGTCTCGGCGCCCTCGGCGGGCACGTGGCCCGCTGGCTGGCCACCGCCGGCGCCGAACACCTGCTGCTGACCGGGCGGCGCGGCCCGGACACCCCGGGCGCGGCCGAACTCGTCGCCGAACTGGGCGAGCTGGGCGCCCGGGTCACCGTCGCCGCCTGCGACGTGGCCGACCGGGACGCCGTCGCACAGCTGCTGGCCGGCATCCCGGCCGACACCCCGCTGACCGCCGTGGTGCACACGGCCGGCGTCCTCGACGACGGCGTCCTCGACTCCCTCACCGCCGAGCGCGCGATCGGCGTGGCCCGGCCCAAGGCCGACGCCGCCCTGGTGCTCCACGAACTGACCCGCGACCGGGACCTGTCGGCGTTCGTGCTGTTCTCCTCGGTGGCCTCCACCCTCGCCGGCACCGGACAGGGCGGCTACGCCGCCGCCAACGCCTACCTCGACGCGCTGGCCCTGCACCGCCGCGACCTCGGCCTGCCCGCCACCTCCGTGTCCTGGGGGCTGTGGGCCGGCAAGAGCCTCGCCGACGACGCGGTGGCCGCCCGGCTGGTCCGCGACGGGATGCCCGCCATGGACCCCGAACAGGCCGTCGCCGCCCTGCCGGACGCGGTCGGCTCCGGCGAACCGCACGTGATCCTCTCCGACTTCGCCTGGGACCGCTTCACCGCGGCCTTCACCGCCCTGCGGCCCAGCCCGCTCATCGCCGACCTGCCGGAGGTCGCCGCGGTCACCGAACGGCGGGCCGCACCCGAACGGCCGGCCGCCCTGGACCGGACGGCGCTCCTGGACCTGGTGCGCACGGTGGCCGCCGAGGCCCTCGGCTACGAAGGCGCCGACGCGATCGGCCGCGACCGGGTCTTCAAGGACCTCGGCTGCGACTCGCTGACCGCGGTGGAACTGCGCAACAAGCTCTCCGTGGCGACCGGTCTGCGGCTCCCGGTCACCCTCGTCTTCGACCACCCGACCCCGACCGCCGTCGTCGACCACCTGGCGGCCGAACTGGGCGAGCCGGAGGCCCGCCCCGACACCGCCGCCCTGGTGCCGACCGCCGGCGCCGCGGTCACCGACGACGCCATCGCCGTCGTCGCCCTCGCCTGCCGCTTCCCCGGCGGGGTACGCACCCCGGAGGACTTCTGGCGGCTGGTCAGCGAGGGCGGCGACGCCATCACGCCGTTCCCCACCGACCGCGGCTGGGACCTGGACGCCCTCTACGACCCGGACC
Organism: Streptomyces sp. NPDC008092; assembly: GCF_042957285.1. Taxonomy (NCBI): domain Bacteria; kingdom Bacillati; phylum Actinomycetota; class Actinomycetes; order Kitasatosporales; family Streptomycetaceae; genus Streptomyces; species Streptomyces sp. NPDC008092. The sequence goes on along the minus strand of NZ_JBIBHY010000009.1, from coordinate 360,871 downwards.
CCGACCACCACGGCACCACCTACACGCGCGAAGGCGGCTTCCTGCACGACCTGGCCGACTTCGACCCCGCCTTCTTCGGCATCTCCCCGCGCGAGGCGACCACCATCGACCCGCAGCAGCGACTGCTCCTGGAGACCACCTGGGAGGCGTTCGAACGGGCCGGCATCGACCCGCGGTCGGTCAAGGGCAGCCGCGCCGGCGTGTTCGTCGGCTCCAGCTACCACGACTACGGCCTGCGGGTGCGCAACGCCCCGGAGGAGGTGGAGGGCTACCTCGGCATCGGCAGCGCGGGCAGCGTCGCCTCCGGACGCATCTCCTACACCTTCGGCCTGGAGGGCCCGGCCGTCAGCGTCGACACCGCCTGCTCGTCCTCGCTGGTCGCCATCCACCTCGCCGCGCAGTCACTGCGCTCCGGCGAGTGCACCATGGCGCTGGCCGGCGGAGCCGCCGCCATGGCCACCCCCACCTCGTTCATCGAGTTCAGCCGGCAGCGCGGGCTCGCCGAGAACGGCCGCTGCAAGCCCTTCGCGGCCGCCGCCGACGGCACCGCCTGGGCCGAGGGCGTCGGCCTGGTCCTGCTGGAACGCCTCTCCGACGCCCGCCGCAACGGCCACCCGGTACTGGCCCTGGTACGCGGCAGCGCGGTCAACCAGGACGGCGCGTCCAACGGCCTCACCGCCCCCAACGGCCCCTCCCAGCAGCGCGTCATCCGCGACGCCCTGGCCGGCGCCCGCCTGACGCCCGCCGAACTCGACGTGGTCGAGGCGCACGGCACCGGCACCCGGCTGGGCGACCCCATCGAGGCCCAGGCACTCCTCGCCACCTACGGCCAGAACCGCACGCAGCCGCTGCTGCTTGGCTCGGTCAAGTCCAACATCGGCCACACCCAGGCCGCCGCGGGCATCGCCGGCGTCATCAAGATGGTGCTGGCCATGCAGCACGGCACGGTGCCCGGAACCCTCCACGTCGACGAGCCGTCGCCGTTCATCGACTGGAGCGCGGGCAGCGTCGACCTGGTCACCGAGAACACCCCGTGGCCGGTCACCGGCCGCCCGCGCCGGGCCGCCGTGTCCTCCTTCGGCGTCAGCGGCACCAACGCCCACACCATCCTGGAACAGGCCCCCGACGACGAGCCGCCCACCACCGCCGGCGCGCGGCCCACCACCGACCACGAGCCGCCCACCACCGCCGGTGGGCGGGCACCGCTGCCGGTGCCGCTGGTCCTCTCCGCCCGCAGCGCCCCGGCGCTGCGCGACCAGGCGGCCCTGCTCGAACGGCACCTCGCGGAGCACCCGGACGTACGGCCCGCCGACGTCGGCTACACCCTGGCCACCGCCCGCGCCCACCTGGAACACCGGGCCGTCGTGCCGGACGGCGACCGCGACACGGTCCGTGCCGCCCTGCGCTCGGTGACCGGCACCGTGCCGCCCGCCGAACCGCGCGTGGCGTTCCTCTTCTCCGGCCAGGGCAGCCAGCGGCTCGGCATGGGGCTGCGGCTGCACCGCGAGTTCCCGGTGTTCGCCGAGGCCTTCGACGCCGTCTGCGCCGCTCTCGACCCGCTGCTCCAACGGCCGCTGCACGACGTGATCGGCGCCGCCGCCGGCTCCGCGGACGCCGGCCTGCTCGACCGCACCGCCTACACCCAGCCGGCCCTGTTCGCCGTCGAGGTCGCCCTGTTCCGGCTCGCCGAGCACTGGGGCCTGCGCCCCGACCACCTCATCGGCCACTCGGTCGGCGAACTGGCGGCCGCCCACGTCGCCGGGGTGCTGTCGCTGCCGGACGCCGCCCTGCTGGTCGCGGAGCGCGCCCGGCTGATGCAGGCCATGCGCGGCGACGGCGCCATGGTCTCCGTGACGGCGCCCGAGGAGGCGGTGCTGCCCTACCTCGCCGCGTACGGGGACCGGGTCACCGTGGCCGCGGTCAACAGCACGGTGGCCACCGTCGTCGCCGGTGACGAGGACGCCGTGCTCGACGTCGCCGCCCGGCTCGCCGCCGACGGCCGCAGGACCAAACGGCTGCGGGTCAGCCACGCCTTCCACTCCCCGCACATGGACGGGATGCTGGAGGAGTTCCGCCAGGTCGCGGCCCGGCTGGAGTTCCACCCGCCCCGCATCCCCGTCGTCTCCAACGTCACCGGCGCTCCCGCCGGCGCCGACGAGCTGTGCACCCCGGACTACTGGGTGCGCCACGTCCGCGGCGCGGTCCGGTTCCTCGACGGCGTACGGGCCCTCGAACGGGCCGGAGTGACCGCGTTCGTCGAGATCGGCCCCGACAGCTCCCTCACCGCGCTTGCCCAGGACTGCCTGGACGGCCACGCCGAACTGATCCCGCTGCTGCACCGGGACCGCGACGAGGCCGACTCGGTGACCGCCGCCCTGGGCCTCCTCCACGCCCGGGTGACCGCCCCCGACTGGGAGCGGGTCCTCGCGGACCGCGACGTACGCCGCGTGCCGCTGCCCACCTACCCGTTCCAGCGCGAGCGCTACTGGCTCGACGACACCGCCGGCGCCGGCGACGTGACGTCGGCGGGCCTGGTCGCCACCGGGCACCCGCTGATCGGCGCCGCCGTCGAACTGGCCGACGCCGACACCTACGTCTTCACCGGCAGGCTGTCGCTGCACGGCACACCGTGGCTGGCCGACCACGGGGTCTTCGGCGAGGCCCTGTTCCCGGCGACCGCCTTCCTCGAACTGGCCGTCAGGGCGGCCGACGAGGTCGGCTGCGCCCGCGTCGACGAACTGTCCCTGGCGGCACCGCTGGTCCTGCCGAGGGACGGCGCGGTCGTCCTGCAGCTGCGGGTCGGCCCGCAGGGCACCGACGGCACCCGCTCGCTGGAGGCGTTCTCCCGGCCGCAGGACGCGCCGGCCGACGAGACCTGGATCCGGCACGCCGACGGTGTGCTGTCGCCGGGCGCCGCACCCGCCGCACCGGACGGCGGGACACTCACCGAGTGGCCCCCTCAGGGCGCCGAGCCGATCGACGTGAGCGGCCTGTACGACCGGTTCGCCGAGAGCGGCTTCGCCTACGGCCCGGTCTTCCAGGGACTGACGGCGGTGTGGCGGCGCGGCGACGAGGTGTTCGCCGAGGCCGCCCTGCCCGCCGCCGAGCGGCCCGAGGCCGGCCGGTTCGGACTCCATCCGGCCCTCCTGGACAGCGTGCTGCACTCCCTCGCCTTCGGCGTCCTGAGCGGCAGCGACCAGGCCTGGCTGCCGTTCGCCTGGAGCGGCGTCACCCTGCACGCCGGCGGCGCGGCCGCCGTCCGGCTGCGGATGGCACCCACCGGGGACAGCTCGATGTCGGTCGCCCTCTTCGACGGCACCGGGGCGCCGGTCGCCACGGCCGAGTCCCTCGCCCTGCGGCCCGCGGCGCCCGCCCGGACCGCGACGGGCGGCGGACGGACCCACCGGACCCTGTTCCGCCCCGAGTTCACCGAGGTGCCGCTGCCCGCCGCCGGCACCGCTCCCGCGTTCGAGGTCCGCAGCTACCAGCCGGGGCACGACGCGGCGGCGGTACGCCGTGCCACCCGGCGGGCGCTGGCCGACATCCGCGACTGGCTCGGCCGGGACCGGGCCGGGGCCAAGCTCGTCTTCAGCACCCGCGGCGCGGTCCCGCTGACCGCCGCGGACGATGTGCCCGACCTCGCCGGAGCCGCCGTCTGGGGCCTGGTCCGCTCCGCGCAGACCGAACACCCGGACCGGTTCGTCCTGGTCGACCAGGAGTACGGCGGCCAGGACCATGCCGGTCAGGACCACGACGGTGGCGACGGTCGGGACCACGACGGCACGACGCTCGCGCGTGCCGTCGCCAGCGGCGAGCCGCAGCTCGCGGTGCGCGACGGACGGGCGTACGCCTACCGCATCGCGCGCGTCCCGGTCGGCGTCACCGACACCGACCAGGAGTGGGAGCGCGGCGGCACCGTCCTGGTGACCGGCGGCACCGGTGCGATCGGCGCCCATGTCTCCCGGCACCTGGTCGCCGCACACGGCGTCAAGCGGCTGCTGCTCACCAGCCGCAGCGGCCCGGCCGCCGAGGGCGCCGCCCGGCTGCACGAGGAACTCACCGCGCTGGGCGCCGAGGTGGAGGTGGCGGCCTGCGACGCCGCCGACCGCGACGCACTCGCCGCCCTGCTCGCCGCCGTCCCCTCCGAACACCCGGTCACCGCCGTCGTCCACACCGCCGGCGTGGTCCAGGACGGCATCGTGGCGTCCATCACCGACGAGCAGCTGGACTTCGTCCTGCGGCCCAAGGTCGACGCGGTCCTCAACCTCCAGGAACTCACCGCGGACCTGGACCTGTCGGCCTTCGTGGTCTTCTCCTCCGTCGCCGGCGTCTTCGGCGGCATGGGACAGGCCAACTACGCGGCGGCCAACGCCTTCCTGGACGCCCTGGCGCATCGCCGCCGGGCCCGGGGACTGCCGGCCGCCTCGCTGGCCTGGGGCCTGTGGGCCAACGACACCGGCATGAGCGGCCACCTCGACGAGAACGACTTCAAGCGCATCGCGCGCGGCGGCATCATCGCCTTCCCGCCCGCGGAGGGCCTGCAACTGTTCGACACCGCCCTCGCCGAGGACCGTCCGGTGCTGCTGCCGCTGCGCCTGGACACCAAGGCGGTCCAGACACAGGGCGAGGTGCCCGCCGTGCTCCGGGGCCTGGTGCGCACGGCCGTACGACGCGGCACCGCCGGCACCGCGGGCGGCACCGGCGAGGCGGCCGGGCTGGCCGAGCGGCTGTCCGCGATGACGGAGACCCAGCGCGACCGGGCCCTGCTCGACCTGGTCCGCGACCACACGGCCACCGTGCTGGGCTTCGCCGACGCCGGCTCCGTCGACGTCGACCGGGGCCTGCTGGAGGTGGGCTTCGACTCCCTGACCGCGGTCGAACTGCGCAACCGGCTGGGCACCGCCAGCGGACTCCGGCTGCCGGCCACCCTGCTCTTCGACTACCCGTCGTGCCGTGCCATCGCCGGCCACCTCGCCGCCGAGCTGGTGCCCGAACCGGCCGGCGAACAGCTGCCCGGCCTCGCCGAACTCGCACGGCTCACCGTCCTCCTGGAGGACGAGCGGCACCGCGAGGAACTGACCGGACGGCTGAACGAACTGCTGACCAGGGCGCGCGCCGCCGCCGGCGGCGACTCCGTCGAGGAACTCCTCGACGCGGCCGACGACGACGAGATCTTCGACTTCATCGACAACGAGCTGGGCATGTCGTGACCGCCCACCAAGGTAGAGGGACAGCAGTGAACGACGACAAGCTCCGTACCTACCTCAAGCGGGTCACGACCGATCTGCACCGCACGCGCCAGCAGCTGACCAGGCTGGAGGCCAGGGACACCGAGCCCATCGCCATCGTCGGCATGGCCTGCCGCTACCCGGGCGGCGTGCACAGCCCCGAGGACCTGTGGCGCATGGTCGCCGCCGGCACCGACGCCGTCACCCCGTTCCCGGCCGACCGCGGCTGGGACCTGGAGCGGCTGTACGACCCGGCCGGCACCCGCCCGGACAGCAGCTACGCCCGCGAGGGCGGCTTCCTGGACGGGATCGCCGGCTTCGAGCCGCAGTTCTTCGGCATCTCGCCGCACGAGGCGCTCGCGATGGACCCGCAGCAGCGACTGCTCCTGGAGACCACCTGGGAGGCGTTCGAACGGGCCGGCATCGACCCGCAGGCCCAGCGCGGTGCCCAGGTCGGCGTCTTCGCCGGCGTGCAGTACCAGGACTACGGCTCCCGGCTGCGCCGGGTGCCCGAGGAGGTCGAGGGATTCCTCGCGGGCGGCAACTCCGACAGCGTCGCCTCCGGCCGCATCGCCTACGTCTTCGGCTTCGAGGGTCCCGCGGTCAGTGTGGACACCGCCTGCTCGTCGTCGCTGGTCGCCCTGCACCTGGCGGCCCAGGCGCTGCGCGCCGAGGAGTGCACGCTCGCCGTGGCCGGCGGCGCCATGGTGATGTCGACCCCCGTCGCGTTCACCGAGATGAGCAGGCAGCGCGGCCTGGCCGCGGACGGCCGCTGCAAGTCGTTCGCCGCCGAAGCCGACGGCACCGGCTGGGGCGAGGGCGTCGGCATGCTCCTGCTGGAGCGGCTCTCCGACGCCCGCCGCAACGGCCACCCGGTGCTCGCCCTGGTTCGCGGCACCGCCGTCAACCAGGACGGCGCCAGCTCCCGGCTCACCGCGCCCAACGGCCCCGCCCAGCAACGGGTCATCCGCAAGGCGCTGGCCAACGCCAGGCTGACCGCGGCCGACGTCGACGTCGTCGAGGCGCACGGAACCGGCACACCGCTCGGCGACCCGATCGAGGCGCAGGCGCTGCTCGCCACCTACGGCCGCGCCCACAGCCCCGAACAGCCGCTGCTGCTGGGCTCCCTGAAGTCGAACATCGGCCACACCCAGGCCGCCGCCGGAGTCGGCGGCATCATCAAGATGGTGCAGGCCATGCGGCACGGCCAGGTGCCGCCCACCCTGCACGCGGACCGGCCCACGCCCCAGGTCGACTGGGAGTCGGGCACGGTCCGGCTGGCCACCGAACTCCGGCCGTGGCCCGCGGTGGACCGGGTCCGCCGCGCCGCCGTCTCCTCCTTCGGCGTCAGCGGCACCAACAGCCACGTCGTACTGGAACAGGCACCGGAGCCCGAGCAGCCGGCGGAGACCGAGCCCGGCCCCGCCGCCGAGGCGCCCGCCGGCCCTCCCGCCGCGGTGACCGCCCCGGCCGTCGTGCCCTGGACGCTCTCCGCGCGCAGCCCGCAGGCACTGCGCGCCCGGGCGGCCCAACTGCGCTCCCTCACCGGCCCCGAACCGCTCGACGTCGGCCACTCCCTGGCCACCACCCGGGCCGCCCTGGAACACCGCGCCGTCCTCCTCGGGGGCCCCGACGCCGACACCGAGGCCGCCCTGGCCGCCCTGGCGAACGACGAGGAACACCCCGCCCTGGTGCGCGGCACCGTCCGCCCCACCCGCGACCTGGTCTTCGTCTTCCCCGGCCAGGGCGCACAGTGGACCGGCATGGCGGTCGACCTCCTCGACACCTCACCCGTCTTCGCCGAGCGGATCGCCCGGTGCGCCGAGGCGCTCGCCCCGTACGTCGACTGGTCCCTCGAAGACGTGCTGCGCTCCGGCGACTTCGACCGGGTGGACGTCGTCCAGCCGGTGCTGTTCGCCGTGATGGTCTCCCTCGCCGCCCTGTGGCAGGCCGCGGGCGTCCGGCCGGACGCCGTCGTCGGCCACTCGCAGGGCGAGATCGCCGCGGCCGTGGTGGCCGGCGCGCTCTCACTGGAGGACGGCGCGCGCGTCGTCGCCCTGCGCAGCAAGGCCCTCAACGCCCTCGCCGGGCGCGGCGGCATGACCTCGGTCGCCCTCCCGGCCGAGGAGGCCCGGCGCCGCATCGGCCCCGGCCTGTCCGTCGCCGCCGTCAACGGCCCGTCGTCCGTCGTGGTCGCCGGCGACACCGCCGCCCTCGACGCCCTCGACACCTGGGACGACGTGCGCGTCCGCCGGGTCCCCGTCGACTACGCCTCCCACTCCGCCCACGTGGAGGAGATCCGCGAGGAGCTGCTGACCACGCTCGCGGGCCTGACCCCGCGCAGCGCCGAGATCCCCTTCTACTCGACGGTCACGGGCGGACTGCTGGACACCGCGGCACTCGACGCCGAGTACTGGTACCGCAACCTGCGGCAGACCGTGGAGCTGGAGACCACCGTGCGCGCGCTCGGCGCGGCGGGGCACGACGTGTTCGTCGAGGTCAGTCCGCATCCGGTGCTGACCTCGGCCATCGAGGAGACGGCGGTCGGCGGGACCGTGGTGGGCACGCTGCGGCGGAACGCGGGTGGCTGGGACCGGTTCCTGCTCTCCCTCGCCGAACTCCACGTGGCCGGCGTGCCCGTCGACCTCACCGCGCTGCTCCCCGGCGGCTCCCGCATCGACCTGCCCACGTACCCCTTCCAGCGCGAGGCGTACTGGCTGGAGGACCACTCCGCCCAGCGGGGCGACGTGGCCGTGGCCGGCCTCGGCTCCGCCGACCACCCGCTGCTCGGCGCGGTCGTCGCGCTGGCGGACACCGAGGGCGCCCTGCTCACCGGACGCCTCTCCGTCCGCACCCACCCCTGGCTCGCCGACCACACGGTGCGCGGCGCGATCCTGCTGCCCGGCACGGCGTTCCTGGAACTCGCCGCCCGCGCCGGCGACCACGTGGGCTGCGACCGGGTCGAGGAACTCCTCCTGGAGACACCGCTCGTGCTGCCGGAGAGCGGCGCCGCCGCCATCCAGCTCGCGGTCGGCGCCCCCGACGAGGCGGGCCGCCGCACGGTCACCCTGCACGCGGCCCCCGACGGCACGGACGAGTGGACCCGGCACGCCGTCGGCACCCTGTCCACCGCACCCGCCGAGCCCACCGGGCCCGCCACCGACCTCACCGTCTGGCCGCCGCGGGACGCCACCCCGCTCGACAGCGCCGACATGTACGACCGCTACGCCGCGGCCGGCTTCGGCTACGGACCGGCGTTCCAGGGCCTGCGCACGGCGTGGCGGCGCGGCGACGAACTCTTCGCCGAGGTCGCCCTCCCCGACGACCAGCACGGCCCGGCCCGGCTCTTCGGCCTGCACCCCGCGCTGCTCGACGCGGCGCTGCACGTCACCGGACTCGCCGACGCCGCCGAGGCCCGGCTCCCGTTCTCCTGGAACGGCGTGGTCCTGCACGCCCAGGGCGCCACCGCGCTCCGCGTCCGCATCGCCCCCGCCGGTCCTGACGCCGTCTCCGTGCACGTCGCCGACCCCGCCGGCCGGCCGGTGGCCTCGGTGGAGTCCCTCGCGCTGCGCCCGCCCGCCGCCGACACCATGGCCGCGCCGGGCGCCGACGCCGTCTTCCGCCCGGCCTGGACCCCGGTGCCGGCCACGCCCGGCACCGCGGCACCGGCCGAGACGCTGCGCATCGAGCCCGGCGCAGACGTCCGGGCCGTGCTGCACCACGCCCTCGCCCGGGTGCAGCGGTGGCTCGCCGACGACGAGCCCGGACAGCTGGCGTTCGTCACCACCGGCGCGGTGTCCGCCACGCCCGCGGAGGACGTCACCGACCTGGCCGGAGCCGCCGTCTGGGGCCTCGTCAGGTCCGCCCAGTCCGAGCACCCGGGCCGCTTCCTGCTCGTGGACACCGACACCGACACCGGCGCCGACTCGGACGGTGCCGAGGTGCCGCTCGTCACCGGCGAGGACCAGCTCGCGGTGCGCGGCGCCCGCCTCCTCGCCCCCCGTCTGGAGCGTGCCCGGTCCGACGGCCGGCCGGCCGCGCTCGACGGCACCGTGCTGATCACCGGTGGCACCGGCCTGCTCGGCTCCCACCTGGCCCGGCACCTCGTCACCCGGCACGGCGTACGCCACCTCGTGCTGCTCAGCCGCACCGGACACGCTCCGGAGCTGCACGCGGAACTCACCGGACTCGGTGCCGAGGTCGACGTGGTCGCCTGCGACGCCGCCGACCGCGCCGCCCTGGCCGAGGTGATCGGGGGACTGCGCCGACCGCTCCGCGCCGTGATCCACGCCGCCGGCGCGCTCGACGACGGCGTCGTCACCGCCCAGACCCCCGAGCGCATCGACACCGTCCTGCGGCCCAAGGTGGACGCCGCCCTCAACCTGCACGAGCTGACCCGCGACCTCGACCTGTCCGCGTTCGTCCTGTTCTCCTCCGCCTCCGGCGTCTTCGGCGGCCCCGGCCAGGCCAACTACGCCGCCGCCAACGCCCACCTCGACGCGCTCGCCCAGCACCGCCGCGCCGCGGGGCTGCCCGCCCAGTCCCTCGCCTGGTCCCTGTGGGAGCAGGCCAGCGCGATGACCGGCCACCTCGACGAGGCCGACCTGCGGCGCATCGCACGCTCCGGCATGCCGCCGCTCACCGTCGAACAGGGACTCCAGCTCTTCGACCGGGCGCTGTCCGCCCCGGACCCGCTGCTCGTCCTGATGCGCCTGGACCTGCCGGTGCTGCGCGCCTCCGCCGACCCGGTCCCGCCGCTGCTGCGCGGGCTGGTCCGCACCCCGGCCCGCCGGGCCGTAGCGGGGCAGGAGACCGCCGCCGACACCACCTCGCTGGCCGCACAGCTCGCCGCCCTGCCCGCCGCGGACCGCCTCGGCGCCGTCGTCGACCTGGTCCGCGCCCGCGTCGCCACGGTTCTCGGCCACGCCTCCGCCGACGTCATCGACGGCAGCCGGGCCTTCCGCGACCTCGGCTTCGACTCGCTCGCCTCGGTCCAGCTGCGCAACCGGCTGGGCGCCGTCACCGGCCTGAAGCTCCCGGCCACCCTGGTCTTCGACTACCCGACCCCGCTGGTGCTCGCCGAGCACCTCCTCACCGAACTGGGCGAGGGACAGGACGCGGCCGCCGCGACCGTGCAGGCCGTCGCGGTGGACGAGCCGATCGCGATCGTCGCCATGGGCTGCCGCTTCCCCGGAGACGTCCGCACCCCCGAGGACCTGTGGAACCTGGTCGCCTCCGGAGGCGACGCCGTCGCCGCCTTTCCCGGCGACCGCGGCTGGGACCTGGAGGGCCTGTACGACCCGGAGGGCGTCCGCCGCGGCAGCTCGTACGCCCGCGAGGGCGGTTTCCTCGCCGAGGCGGCCGACTTCGACCCCGGTTTCTTCGGCATCAGCCCGCGCGAGGCGCTGGCGATGGACCCGCAGCAGCGGCTGCTCCTGGAGACCAGCTGGGAAGCGTTCGAACGCGCCGGCATCCGCCCGCAGGACCTCAAGGGCAGCGCCACCGGTGTGTTCGCCGGTGTCATGTACCAGGACTACGCGGCCCGTCTCACCGAGGTGCCCGAGGAGATCGAGGGCTTCCTCGGCACCGGCACCTCGCCCAGCGTGCTGTCCGGCCGGATCGCCTACACCTTCGGCCTGGAGGGCCCGGCCGTCACCGTCGACACCGCCTGCTCCTCCTCCCTGGTGGCGATGCACCTGGCGAGCCAGGCGCTGCGCTCGGGCGAGTGCTCGCTCGCCCTCGCCGGCGGCGTCACCGTCATGTCCACCCCTGCCCTGTTCACCGAGTTCAGCAGGCAGCGCGGCCTGGCCGCCGACGGCCGCTGCAAGGCGTTCGCCGAGGGCGCCGACGGCGCCGGTTTCGGTGAGGGGGTGGGTGTGGTGCTGCTGGAGCGGCTCTCGGACGCGCGGCGCCATGGTCATCCGGTGCTGGCGGTGATCCGTGGCAGTGCGGTGAATCAGGACGGTGCGTCGAATGGTCTGTCGGCGCCGAATGGTCCGTCGCAGCAGCGGGTGATCCGGCAGGCGTTGGCGAATGCCGGTGTGAGGCCGTCCGAGGTGGACGCGGTGGAGGCGCACGGTACGGGTACGTCGTTGGGTGACCCGATCGAGGCGCAGGCCCTGCTGGCCACGTATGGACAGGACCGGGAACGACCTTTGTGGCTGGGGTCGTTGAAGTCCAACATCGGCCACACCCAGGCGGCCGCCGGTGTGGCCGGTGTGATCAAGATGGTGCAGGCGATGCGGCACGGTGTGCTGCCCCGGACCCTGCACGTGGACGCGCCGTCGACCCACGTCGACTGGACCGCGGGCCAGGTGGAGCTGCTGACCGAGTCCCGGGACTGGCAGGACGGGGACCGTCCGCGGCGGGCGGGCGTGTCGTCGTTCGGCCTGAGCGGTACGAACGCCCACCTGATCCTGGAGCAGGCTCCGGTGGAGGAGCCGGTGGCTGCGCCCGCGGTGTCCTCCGGGGTGGTGCCCTGGGCCGTGTCGGGCCGTTCGGCGGACGCGGTGCGCGCGCAGGCGGCCCGGCTCGGCGTGCTGGTGGACGAGGACCACGCGGCGGTGGGAGCGGCTCTGGCGGGCCGGTCGGTGTTCGAGCATCGCGCGGTGGTCGTCGGCGCTTCGGCGGCGGAGTTCGGGGCGGGCCTGAAGGCCGTCGCGGACGACGAGTCGCCGGCCGGTGTCGTGTCCGGTGTGTCCTCGGCGCCGGGGAAGACGGTGTTCGTCTTTCCCGGGCAGGGGTCGCAGTGGGCGGGAATGGCGGTGGAGCTGCTGGAGACCTCACCCGTGTTCGCGGCCCGGTTCGGGGACTGCGAACGGGCGTTGGCGCCGTTCGTGGACTGGTCGCTGACGGAGGCCGTGCGCTCCGGCGAGTTCGGCCGGGTCGACGTCGTGCAGCCGGTCCTCTGGGCCGTGATGGTGTCGCTGGCCGCGCTGTGGGAGTCGGCCGGGGTCCGTCCGGACGCGGTCGTGGGCCACTCGCAGGGCGAGATCGCCGCCGCCGTGGTCGCCGGCGCGCTGTCGCTGGAGGACGGCGCCCTCGTCGTCGCCCTGCGGTCGAAGGCGATCACGGCGCTCGCGGGGCGTGGCGGCATGGTCTCGGTGCCGCTCCCGGTGGACGAGGTCCGCCACCTGCTGCCCGAGGGTGTGTCCGTGGCCGCGGTCAACGGCCCCTCCTCGGTGGTGGTCTCCGGCGACCCGGCGGGTCTGGAGCAGGTTCTGGCGTCCGTGGAACGCGCCCGGCGCGTCCCGGTGGACTACGCGTCGCACTCGGCGCAGGTGGAGGAGATCCGCGAGGAACTGCTGAACACCCTCGCCGGGGTGACGCCGCGCAGCGGTGAGGTCCCGTTCCACTCGACGGTGACCGGTGGCCTGCTGGACACCGCGGCGCTCGACGCCGGGTACTGGTACCGCAATCTGCGGCAGACCGTGGAGCTGGAAGCCGCCGTGCGGGGCCTGGCGGACACCGGACACGGCACCTTCGTCGAGATCAGCCCGCACCCCGTCCTCACCGTCGGCATCGACGAGACCGTCCGCGGCGAGGCGGTGGTGTCGGGGACGCTGCGGCGGGACGAGGGCGGGCTGCGCCGGTTCCTGCTGTCGGCGGCGGAGTTGTTCGTCCGGGGTGCCGCGGTCGACTTCACACCGTTCTTCGGCGGCACGCCCGCCTACCCGGACCTGCCGACGTACGCCTTCCAGCGGCAGCGGTACTGGCTGGAGGCCTCCGCCGCGAGCGGCGACGTGAGTGCCGCGGGTCTGCGCAGCGCGGAGCATCCGCTGCTCGGTGCGGCGTTGCCGCTGGCGGACGCGGAGGGGTATCTGTTCACGGGGCGGTTGTCGCTGCGGTCGCATCCGTGGCTGGCGGACCATGCGGTGAACGGGTCGGTGCTGTTGCCGGGTACGGCGTTCCTGGAGCTGGCGCAGCACGCGGGCGGGCAGCTCGGCTGCGACACGGTCGAGGAACTGACCCTGGAGGCGCCGCTGGTGCTGCCCGACCGCGGCGGACTCGCGATCCAGGTCGTGGTCGGCGCGCCCGACGCGGACGCCAGCCGGCGGCTGACGGTCCACGGCAAGGCCGAGGACGCACCCGCCGACCAGGAGTGGACCCGCTACGCGAGCGGCACGCTCGCCGAGGCGGCCGCCGGCACCGGCTTCACCGCCCACACCTGGCCCCCGGCCGGAGCCGAGGCGATGGACCTCGACGGCTACCACGACCGGATGGCGGCCAACGGCTTCGTCTACGGGCCCGCGTTCCAGGGGCTGCGGGCCGCCTGGCGGCAGGGCGACACCCTGTTCGCCGAGGTCGCCCTCCCCGACGGGCAGGCCGACGACGCCGACGCCTACGGTCTGCACCCCGCGCTGCTGGACGCGGCGCTCCAGGCCGCGGGACTGGGCGCGTTCTTCCCGGGCGAGGAGGCCCGGCTGCCGTTCGCCTGGCGCGGGGTCTCCCTGGCGGCGACCGGCGCCAACGCGCTCCGGGTCCGGATCCGCCCGGACGGGCCGGAGTCGATCGCCGTCGCGGCGGCCGACGAGTCCGGCGAGCCCGTCGTGACCGTCGGCTCCCTGGTGGTCCGCCCGCTCAACCCCGCCCTGTTCCAGACCTCCCGCGAACTCCCGTACCACTTCCAGTGGCCGGTGCTGGCACTGGACACCGACGGCACCCACCCGGAGCCCGAGGTGTTCGTCGTCGGCGCGGGATCGGCGCGCGAGGTGACCGCGCAGGTGCTCGCCCGGCTGCAGGACGCCCTCGCCGAGGACGGCACCCTGGTCGTCCGGACCAGGGCGGCCGTGGCCACCGAGCCGGGCGCGGACGTGGATCCCGCGCACGCCGCGGTGTGGGGCCTGGTCCGCTCCGCACAGGCGGAGCACCCCGACCGGTTCGTACTCGTCGACTCCGACGAGACGTCCACCCCCCTCCTGGCCGCCGCCGCGGCGACCGGCGAACCGCAACTGGCACTCCGCGACGGGATCGCCCACCGGCCACGGCTGGCCCGCTTCGGCACCGGCGACACCCTGCTGCCGCCCGCCGACGGCACGCCCGCGTGGCTGCTCGGCACCACGGAACGCGGCACCCTGGCGAACCTGGCGCTGCTGCCCGCACCCGAGCTGACCGCGCCGCTCGCCGACAACGAGGTGCGCGTCGAGATCCGCGCCGCCGGCATGAACTTCCGCGACGCGCTCAACGCCCTCGGCCTGCTCCCGGGCGAGCCGGGCCCGATGGGCATCGAGGGCGCCGGTGTCGTCACCGCGACCGGGCCGGGCGTCACCGGCCTCGCGGTCGGGGACCGGGTCTGCGGCGTGTTCGCCGGCTGCTACGGGCCGGTCGCGGTCGCCGACCGGCGGCTGCTGGCCAGGATGCCCGACGGCTGGACCTTCGAGCAGGCCGCGGCCGTGCCCGTGGTCTTCCTCACCGCCTACCGCGGACTGGTCGACCTGGCCGGTCTGAGCGCCGGCGAGACCGTCCTCGTGCACGCCGCCGCGGGCGGCGTCGGCATGGCCGCCGTCCAGCTAGCCCGCCACCTCGGCGCCGAGGTCTACGGCACGGCCAGTACCGGCAAGTGGGAGGCGACCGGACTCGCCGCCGACCACCTGGCCTCCTCCCGGACGGCCGGGTTCGAGGACGTCTTCCGCGCGGCCACCGACGGCCGGGGCGTGGACGTCGTCCTCAACTCCCTCACCGGTGAGCTGATCGACGCCTCGCTGCGCCTGCTGCCCCGCGGCGGACGCTTCATCGAGATGGGCAAGACCGACCTCCGCGACCCCGAGCAGGTGGCGGCCGCCCACGAGGGCGTGCGCTACCGGGACTTCGAGCTGATGGACGCCGGCCCCGACCGGATCCACGAGATACTGACCGAGGTACTCGCCCTCTTCGAGCAGGGTGTGCTCACGCCCCTGCCGACCCGTTCCTGGGACCTGCGCCGCGCCCCCGAGGCGATGCGCTTCCTCAGCCAGGCCAAGCACGTCGGCAAGCTCGTCCTCACCCCGCCGCGCCGCCTCGACCCCGACCGCGCCGTCCTGATCACCGGCGGCAGCGGCGTGCTGGCCCGGCTCGTCGCCGAACACCTCGTGGCGCAGCACGGCATCCGCCACCTCGTCATGCTCAGCCGCAGCGGCGCCGCCCCGGACATCACCGGCGCCGACGTCCGCTCCGTCGCCTGCGACGTCTCCGACCGGGACGCGCTGGCCCGGGTACTGAACACACTGGACCGACCGCTGACCGCCGTCGTGCACACCGCGGGCGTCCTCGACGACGGCGTCCTCGCCGACCTCACGCCCGAACGCCTCGACCGGGTCCTCCGCGCCAAGGCCGACGCCGCCCTGCACCTGCACGAACTGACGCAGGACCAGGACCTGGCCGCCTTCGTGCTGTTCTCGTCGGCGGCGGGCAGCTTCGGCGCCCCCGGCCAGGGCAACTACGCGGCCGCCAACGCCTTCCTGGACGGGCTCGCCCAGCACCGGCGGGCGGCGGGACTGCCCGCACAGTCCATGGCGTGGGGCATGTGGACCGAGCGCAGCGGCCTGACCGCACGGCTGGCCGACGGCGACCTCGCCCGGATGGCCCGCTCCGGCATGACACCGCTCTCCTCGGAGCAGGGCCTCGCCCTGTTCGACGCCGCCCTGACGACGGACCTCGCCGCGCCGGTCATGGTCCGCGTCGACCACGACGCGCTGCGCAGGCAGGAGACCCTCCCCGCCGTGCTGCGCGGACTGGTGCGCGCACCCGCGCGGCGCGCGGCCGGCGCAGCGGGCGCCGGGGCGTCCCTCGGCGACCGGCTCACGGCCATGCCGGAGCCGGAACGGCAGCGGCACGTCCTCGACCTGGTGCGCGGTGCCGCGGCCGTCGTCCTCGGCCATGCCTCCCCGGACCTGGTCGAGTCCGGCAAGGCCTTCCGCGAGCTCGGCTTCGACTCGCTCACCGCGGTGGAACTGCGCAACCGGCTCACGAAGGCCACCGGCCT
This sequence comes from Streptomyces sp. NPDC008092, assembly GCF_042957285.1. Classification (NCBI taxonomy): domain Bacteria; kingdom Bacillati; phylum Actinomycetota; class Actinomycetes; order Kitasatosporales; family Streptomycetaceae; genus Streptomyces; species Streptomyces sp. NPDC008092. The sequence continues at coordinate 344,683 of NZ_JBIBHY010000009.1, read as the reverse complement.
GAAACTCCCGGCCACCCTGGTCTTCGACTACCCGACCCCCTCGGCCCTGGCCGCCCACCTCCTCGCCGAACTTGCGGGCACCCGCGGCGCCGTGGCCGCCCCAGCCGCCGCGGTCGCCCCGATCGCGGCGGCCTCCGACGAGCCGATCGCCATCGTCGCCATGGGCTGCCGCTTCCCCGGCGGCATCAGCACCCCCGAAGCGCTGTGGGAGCTGCTGGCCGCGGGCGGCGACGCGATCACCGGGCTGCCCACCGACCGCGGCTGGAACGTCAGCCGCCTCTACGACGCCGACCCCGACCGCCCGGGCACCTCGTACGTGCGCGAGGGCGGCTTCCTCGACGCCGCGGGCGAGTTCGACGCGGGCTTCTTCGGCATCTCGCCGCGCGAGGCGCTGGCGATGGACCCGCAGCAGCGGCTGCTCCTGGAGACCAGCTGGGAGACGTTCGAGCGGGCCGGCATCGACCCCGCCTCGCTCAAGGGCACGCCCGGCGGTGTCTTCATGGGCACCAACAGCCAGGACTACATCACGCTGCTGGCCGGGGCACCGGACGTCGGCGAGGGCTACATCGCCACCGGCAACTCGGCGAGCGTCGTCTCCGGCCGGCTCTCCTACACCTTCGGCCTGGAGGGGCCCGCGGTCACCGTCGACACGGCCTGCTCCTCCTCCCTGGTCGCCGTCCATCTGGCGAGCCAGGCGCTGCGCTCCGGCGAGTGCACGCTCGCGCTCGCCGGCGGTGTGATGGTGATGGCCACGCCGGGCGGGTTCGTGGAGTTCAGCAGGCAGCGCGGCCTGGCCGCGGACGGCCGGTGCAAGTCCTTCGGAGCGGACGCCGACGGCTTCGGCATGGCGGAGGGCATCGGCGTCCTGCTGCTGGAGCGGCTGTCGGACGCCCGGCGCAACGGCCACCCGGTACTGGCGACCGTCCGGGGCAGCGCGGTCAACCAGGACGGCGCCTCCAACGGACTCACCGCCCCCAACGGCCCCTCCCAGCAACGGGTGATCCGGCAGGCGCTGGCCAACGCCGGCCTCCGGCCGTCCGACGTGGACGCGGTGGAGGCGCACGGCACGGGCACCTCGCTCGGCGACCCGATCGAGGCGCAGGCACTGCTCGCCACCTACGGGCAGGACCGGGACGCGGACCGGCCGCTGTGGCTGGGCTCGGTCAAGTCGAACATCGGCCACACCCAGGCCGCCGCCGGCGTCGCCGGCATCATGAAGATGGTCCTGGCCATGCAGCAGGGCACACTGCCGAGGACGCTGCACGCCGACGAACCCTCGCCGCACATCGACTGGTCCACGGGCAGGGTGGAACTGCTCACCGAGGCCCGCGCGTGGCCCGACCGGAACGGCCCGCGCCGGGCCGGTGTGTCGTCCTTCGGCATCAGCGGCACCAACGCGCACGCCATCATCGAGTCGGTGCCCCCGGCCGTCCCGCCCGCCGCCCCGCCCGCCGCCATCGTGCCGTGGCTGCTCTCGGGCCGGACCCCGGAAGCCGTGCCGGCCCTGGCCGAGCGACTGCGTCCGCTGGCCGGCGAGAACCCGGTGGACGTCGGCCACACCCTGGCCACCCGCACCGCGTTCGAGTACCGCTCGGTCGTCGTCGGCCGCGACGCCGCCGACTGGACGGCCGGCCTGGCCGCCCTCGACCGCCCGGTCGCCGCCGGCCCACTGGGCGGGACGGTGTTCGTCTTCCCAGGCCAGGGGTCGCAGTGGGCGGGTATGGCGGTGGAACTCCTGGAGTCCTCGCCGGTGTTCGCGGAGCGGTTCGCCGAGTGCGAGCGGGCGTTGGCGCCTTTCACCGACTGGCGGTTGACGGACGTCGTGCGTTCGGGTGACTTCGACCGGGTCGACCGTGTGCAGCCGGCGCTGTGGGCGGTGATGGTGTCCCTTGCGGCGTTGTGGCGGTCGTACGGTGTCGAGCCGGCCGCGGTGGTGGGCCACTCGCAGGGTGAGATCGCTGCGGCGGTGGTGGCGGGTGCGTTGTCGTTGGAGGACGGCGCGCGGGTGGTGGCGTTGCGGTCGAAGGCGATCACGGCGCTGGCGGGCCGGGGTGGCATGGTCTCGGTGCCGCTGCCAGTGGACCAGGTCCGTGAGTCGCTGCCGGAAGGCGTGTCCGTCGCAGCGGTCAACGGTCCGTCATCGGTCGTGGTCTCCGGTGACCCGGCCGGTCTTGACACGGTGCTGGCGTCGGTGGAGCGGGCGAAGCGCGTGCCCGTGGACTACGCGTCGCACTCGGCGCACGTGGCGGAGATCCGCGAGGAGATCCTGCACGTGCTCGAAGGCGTCTCGCCGCGAGAGGCGTCGGTCCCCTTCTTCTCCACGGTGGACACCGGGTGGGTGACCGGCACCGAACTGGACGCCGACTACTGGTACCGCAACCTCCGGCAGACCGTGGAACTCGAAGCCGCCGTGCGCACGTTGACCGCCACCGGCTTCCGCGCCTTCGTCGAGGTCAGCGCGCACCCCGTCCTCACCATGCCCATCGAGGAGACCGCCGAGGACACCGACGGCGACGCCCCGGTCCTCGCGGTGGGCACCCTGCGCCGCGACGACGGCGGCCTGCGCCGCTTCATGACCTCGCTCGGTACCGCATGGGCGCACGGCGTGGACGTGGACGTGGCCGCGCTCTACCCCGGCGGCCGGCGGACGGCCCTGCCCACCTACCCGTTCCAGCGCGAGCGGTACTGGCTGGCACCGCCGTCCCCGGAGGTCTCCACGGACTCCTGGCGCTACCGCGTCACCTGGCGCCCGGCCACGCCCCCGGCCCGGCCGCTGCCGGAAACCTGGCTGGCCGTCGTCCCCGAGGGACACCGCGAGGACGCCTGGGCGGCCGGTGCACTCCGCGCGCTCACCGAACGCGGCGCCCGGGTCGAGGAGTACGTCGTCCCCGCCGGCACCGGCCGGGAGGAACTGGCCGCGGCCCTCGCCGTCCGGCCGCAGCCGCAGGGCGTGCTCTCACTCCTGGCCCTGGCCGAACGGCCCGACCCGGCACACCCGGGCCTGACCGCCGGACTGGCGCTCACCACCGTGCTCACCCAGGCGCTCCACGACACGCACTGGACCGCACCGCTGTGGTGCCTGACCCAGGGCGCCACCTCCGCGGTCGGCGACGAGGAGCTCCGGCACCCCGCGCAGGCGGCGGTGTGGGGCCTCGGCCGGGTCATCGGCCTGGAACACCCGGAATTCTGGGGCGGCCTGGTCGACCTGCCCGCCGACCACGACGAGGCGTCCGCCGCCGTGCTCTGCGACGTGCTCGCCGGCGGCGGCGACGAGGACCAGTGGGCGGTCCGCGGCGACACCGCCCGGGTACGCCGCCTCACCCGGGCGCTGCCCGACGGCCGGCCGGCCCGGCGGGCCTGGCGGCCGCGGGGAACCGTCCTGGTCACCGGCGCCACGGGCGCGGTCGGCCCGTACATCGCCCGCTGGCTGGCCGCCGCGGGAGCCGAGCACCTGGTCCTGGCCGGTCGCCGGGGCGCGGACGTGCCCGGCGCCGCCGAACTCACCGCGGAACTCGCCGAGTCGGGGACCCGGCTGGAGTACACCGGCTGCGACGTCACCGACCGCACGGCAGTGGCGGAACTGGTGGCGCGGCTGGACGCGGACGGCACCCCCGCCCGCGCCGTCGTCCACGCCGCGGCCCTCATCCAGATCGCGTCACTGGCCGACACCTCGCTGACCGAGTTCGAGGACGTCGTGCACGCCAAGGTCGTGGGCGCGGTCCACCTGGCCGAGCTGCTGCCCGACCTGGACGCGTTCGTCCTCTTCTCCTCGATCGCCGGCGTCTGGGGCAGCGGCGACCACGGCGCCTATGCGGCGGCCAACGCCTTCCTCGACGCCTACGCCGAGCACCTGCGCGGCCGCGGCGTCCCGGCCACGTCCATCGCCTGGGGCATCTGGAACACCCCGAACCTGGCGGCGTCCGCCGCCCTGCCCGGCGGGCTGGACATGGACCGGGTGCGCCGCCAGGGCCTGCCGTTCATCGACCCGCAGCAGGCCGTCGCGGCCCTCCAACGGGCCATGGACGACGACGAGACGTGCCTCGCCGTCGCCGAAGTGGACTGGTCGCGCTTCGCTCCGGTCTTCACCTCCGCCCGCCCCCGCCCCCTGCTGGACGAGATACCGGAGGTGGCGGCCCTGGCCCGGGAGGAGACCCCCGCCGCCGCGCCGGTGGCGGCCCAGCTGTCCGAGGCCGAACTCGTCACGCTCGTCCGCGAACAGGTCGCCTCGGTCCTCGGCCACTCCGGAGCCGACGCCGTCGACCCCAGGCGCGCCTTCCGCGACATCGGGTTCGACTCGCTCACCGCGGTGGAACTGCGCAACCGGCTCAACGGGGCGACCGGCCTCCGGCTGCCCACCACGGTCGTCTTCGACCACCCCACCGTGCACGCCGTCGCCCGCCACCTGCGTACGGAGCTGCGTTCGGAGCTGCGTTCGGAGCCGACACAGGACACCGCGGCCCCGGCGGCCACGGTCGTGGTCGCGGCCGAGGACGAGCCGATCGCACTGGTCGGGATGGCCTGCCGGTTCCCGGGCGGCGTCAACAGCCCGGAGGAGCTGTGGGAACTGCTCCGCGCGGGCGGCGACGTCATCGCGGACTTCCCGGCCGACCGCGGCTGGGACCTGGACGGCCTCTACGACCCGAACCCCGACCGGCCCGGCACGTCGTACACCCGGCACGGCGGCTTCCTGGACGCGGCGGGCGACTTCGACCCCGTGTTCTTCGGCATCAGCCCGCGCGAGGCACTCACCATGGACCCGCAGCAACGGCTGCTCCTGGAGACCGCGTGGGAGGCGCTGGAGCGAGCCGGTATCGACCCCGAGAGCCAGCGGGGCGAGCGGGCCGGCGTCTTCGTCGGCACCGGTTACCAGGGCTACGGCGCCAACGCCGAGGTGCCCGAAGGCCTCCAGGGCCAGATGGTCACGGGCGGCTCCGCCAGTGTCACGTCCGGCCGGATCGCGTACACCCTCGGTCTCGAAGGGCCCGCGGTCAGCGTCGACACGGCGTGCTCGTCGTCGCTGGTGGCGATGCATCTGGCGGGCCAGGCGCTGCGCTCGGGCGAGTGCTCGCTCGCCCTCGCCGGCGGTGTCACCGTGATGGCCAACCCGGAGGGCTTCATCGGCTTCAGCCGGCAGCGCGGCCTGGCCGCCGACGGCCGCTGCAAGGCGTTCGCCGCCGCCGCCGACGGCATGGGCATGTCCGAGGGCGCCGGCGTGGTGGTGCTGGAGCGGCTGTCGGACGCCCGGCGCAACGGGCACCCCGTGCTCGCCGTGATCCGCGGCAGCGCCACCAACCAGGACGGTGCCTCCAACGGCCTGTCCGCACCGAACGGCCTCGCCCAGCAACGGGTGATCCGGCAGGCCCTGGCCAATGCCCGCCTTGAGCCGTCCGACGTGTACGCCGTCGAGGCACACGGAACGGGCACGACACTCGGCGACCCGATCGAGGCGCAGGCCCTGCTGGCCACCTACGGCCAGAACCGCGAGGAACCGCTCTGGCTCGGCTCCGTGAAGTCCAACATCGGCCACACACAGCTCGCCTCCGGTGTGGCCGGTGTGATCAAGATGGTGCTCGCGATGCGGCACGGTGTGCTGCCCAGGACCCTGCACGTGGACGCGCCGTCGCCGCACGTCGACTGGACCGCGGGTCAGGTACGTCTGCTGACCGAGGAACGGCCCTGGGATGGTGCGCGGCGGGCGGGTGTGTCGTCGTTCGGTCTGAGCGGTACGAACGCCCACCTGATCCTGGAGCAGGCTCCGGTGGGGGAGCCGGCGGCTTCGCCTGTGGTGTCGTCGGGGGTGGTGCCGTGGGTGGTGTCGGGTCGTTCGGCGGGTGCGGTGCGTGCGCAGGCGGGTCGGCTGGTGGGGTTGGCGGGTGTGGACCGGGCTGCGGTGGGTGCGGCTTTGGTGGGACGGTCGGTGTTCGAGCATCGTGCGGTGGTGGTGGGTGGTTCGGCGGCGGAGTTCGAAGCTGGTCTGCAAGCGGTTGTGGACGGTGGGCCGTTGGCGGGTGTGGTGTCCGGTGTCGCCTCGCCCGTGGGGAAGACGGTGTTCGTCTTTCCGGGTCAGGGGTCGCAGTGGGCGGGGATGGCGGTGGAACTCCTTGAGTCGTCGCCGGTGTTCGCGGAGCGGTTCGCGGAGTGTGAGCGGGCGTTGACCCCGTTCGTCGACTGGCAGTTGACGGACATCGTGCGTTCCGGTGATTTCGACCGGGTGGACCGTGTGCAGCCGGTGTTGTGGGCGGTGATGGTGTCGTTGGCGGCGTTGTGGCGGTCGTTCGGTGTCGAGCCGGCTGCGGTGGTGGGGCATTCGCAGGGTGAGATCGCGGCTGCTGTGGTGGCGGGTGCGTTGTCGTTGGAGGACGGTGCCCGGGTGGTCGTGCTGCGGTCGAGGGCGATCACGGCGTTGGCGGGCCGGGGCGGGATGGTGTCGGTGCCGCTGCCGGTCGATGAGGTCCGTGGGCTGCTGCCGGACGGGGTGTCCATCGCTGCGGTGAACGGCCCTTCATCGGTCGTGGTCTCCGGTGACCCGGCCGGTCTGGATGCGGTGCTGGCGTCGGTGGAGCGGGCGAAGCGCGTTCCGGTGGACTACGCCTCGCACTCGGCGCACGTGGAGGAGATCCGTGAGGAGATCCTGCACGTACTGGAGGGTGTGTCGCCGCGCGAGGCCGCGGTCCCGTTCTTCTCCACCGTGGACGTGGAGTGGGCGGACGGCACCGGTCTGGACGCCGAGTACTGGTACCGGAACCTGCGGCAGACCGTCGAGTTCGAGGCGGCCGTGCGGGACTTGGCGGAGTCCGGTCACACCACGTTCGTCGAGGTGAGTGCGCATCCGGTCCTGACGATGGGTGTCGACGAGGCGGTCGGTGACCGGGCGGTGGTGTCGGGGACACTGCGGCGGGACGAGGGCGGGCTGCGCCGGTTCCTGCTGTCGGCGGCGGAGTTGTTCGTCCGGGGCGTCGGGGTGGACTTCACGCCGTCGTTCGGCGGGACGCCCGCACACGCGGATGTACCGACGTACGCCTTCCAGCGGCAGCGGTACTGGCTGGAGGCGTCGGCGGCGCGTGGGGACGTGAGTGCCGCGGGTCTGCGCAGCGCGGAGCATCCGCTGCTCGGTGCGGCGTTGCCGCTGGCGGACGCGGAGGGGTATCTGTTCACGGGGCGGTTGTCGCTGCGGTCGCATCCGTGGCTGGCGGACCACGCGGTGAACGGGTCGGTGCTGTTGCCGGGTACGGCGTTCCTGGAGCTGGCGCAGCACGCGGGCGGGCAGCTCGGCTGCGACACGGTCGAGGAACTGACCCTGGAGGCGCCGCTGGTGCTGCCCGACCGCGGCGGACTCGCGGTCCAGCTGTCGGTGGGCGCGCCCGACGCGTCGGGGCGGCGCCCGCTCAACCTGTACGCGCGGGAGGAGGACGCACCCGCCGACCAGGAGTGGACCCGGCACGCGACCGGCGCGCTGGCCACCGGTGCCGCAACGGCCGACGCCCTGGGCGGACAGTGGCCCCCGGCCGGCGCCGAACCCCTGGACACCACCGACCTGTACTCCCGCTTCGCCGAGCAGGGATACCAGTACGGTCCCGGCTTTCAAGGACTCCGGGCGGCCTGGCACCGCGGTGACGACGTCTACGCCGAGGTCGCCCTGCCCGAGGCACAGCGTGATCGCGCGCGGTCGTTCGGCCTGCACCCGGCGCTGCTGGACGCGGCGCTGCACGCCCTGTGGCTGGCGGCCGTCGAGGCCGGACCGTCCGCGGGCGAGACCGGTGGCGTCCGGCTGCCGTTCAGCTGGGGCGGGACGAGCCTGTACGCGTCGGGCGCGACGACCCTGCGGGTGCGGCTGATGACGACGGGCACCAACGAGGTCGCGATCACCGTCGCCGATGCCGCCGGATCCCCGGTCGCGGCCGTCGAGTCGCTGGTGATGCGCCCGCTGGTGGCGGGGCAGCTGGAGGCCGCCCGGGTGCGGTCGCTGTACCGGGTCGACTGGCATCCGGTGACGGCCGACGGCACCGCCGTGACGCCGTACGAGGTGGCGGACTTCACCGGATCCGGCGACGACGTGCACGCCGTCGCGCATCGGGCGCTCGCCCGGGTCCAGGAGTGGCTGGCCGAGGAGCACGACGACGACCGGCGTCTGGTGTTCGTCACCCGCGGCGCCGCCGGGCCCGACACCCGGGACGCGGTCCACGCGGCGGTGTGGGGCCTGGTCAGGACGGCGCAGAGCGAACACCCCGACCAGTTCGTCCTGCTGGACCTCGGTCCGGCCGACGACGTCACCCGGTGCGTGCCGGCCGCCGTGGCCTGCGGTGAACCGCAGCTCGCGGTCCGGGACGGTGCCGTACTCGCCGCCCGGCTGGTGCGGGCCGCGCCGAGCGGCGAGGAGCCGAAGTGGGACCCGAACGGCACGGTGCTCATCACCGGAGCCGGCGGCGTCCTCGGCGGGCTGACCGCGCGACACCTGGTGGACCGGCACGGAGTACGCGACCTCGTACTGGTCGGACGCTCCGGGCCGGACCCGGAACTGGTCGAGGCACTCACGGCCGCGGGCGCCCGGGTGGTGGCCGTCAGCTGTGACGCAGCCGACCGGACCGCGATGGCCGGCGTCGTCGCCGGCATCCCGGCCGACCGGCCGCTGACCGGGGTCGTACACGCGGCCGGGGTGCTCGACGACGCCCCGGTCACGTCGCTGACGCCGGAGCAGGTCGACCGCGTCCTGCGGCCCAAGGCCGACGCGGCGCTGCTGCTCGACGAGTTGACCCGTGACCAGCGGCTCACCGCGTTCGTGCTGTTCTCCTCGGCGTCGGCGACCTTCGGCGCGGCCGGCCAGGCCAACTACGCCGCCGCCAACGCCTTCCTCGACGCGCTGGCCGAGCGGCGGCGCGCCGCGGGCCTGCCGGCCCAGTCGCTGGGCTGGGGCTTCTGGGAGCAGCGCAGCGCCATGACCGGCGGGCTCGGCGACCGCGAGGTGGCCAGGCTGACCAGTGGCGGTGTACGGCCCATCGGCTCGGCAGACGGGTTGGCGCTGTTCGACGCCGCGTCCGCCATGGACGACGCCGTGCTGGTGCCGATCCACCTGGACCTGTCACCCCGCGGCGGGGAGATCCCGCCGCTGCTGCGGCACCTGGTGCGGCCCGCCGTGCGGCGGACCCCGGCCGTGGCCGCGGGACCGGCGGACGGGACGACGTTCCGGCAGCGGCTGGAGGGGCTGCCGGAGGAGGCGCAGCGAGACAGCCTGCTGGATCTGGTGCGCTCGACCGTGGCCGCGGTCATCGCCTACGACGGGCCCGCCGCCGTCGACCCGGACGTGACGTTCATGAGCCTCGGCTTCGACTCGCTGATGGCCGTCGAACTGCGCAACCGGCTCTCCGCCGCCGTGGGCACCCGGCTCACGCCGACCCTGGTGTTCGACTACCCGACCGCATCGGGACTCGCCGGATACCTCTACGACAAGCTGGGACTGGCCCCGGCCGCATCTCCCGCATCTCCCGCCTCTCCCGTGTCTCCGGCATCTTCCACGGCGCCGGGCGGGGACGCGGACGACGACGAGATCCGCGAGGCCGTCGCGTCCGTCTCCGTGGCGCAACTGCGCGCGGCCGGCGTGCTCGACGTGATCCTGCGGCTGGCGGAAGCGGGGCGGCAGCAGACGACGGCCGACCGGATCGACCACATCCAGAACATGGACGTGGACGATCTCGTCCGCTGGGCCAGCGCCCTCGGTAATGACGAATCCTGATCCGGATCGACGTGTGTGGAGCCCATGATGACTGCCCCTCAGGACCAGGTGATCACTGCCCTGCGCAGCGCACTGGTGGACAACGAACGCCTCAGAGAGGCCAACCAGCGTCTGTCGAAGCGGACCGACGAGCCGGTCGCCATCGTCGCCATGGGCTGCCGCTACCCCGGCGGGGTCGCCTCGCCCGACGACCTGTGGACCCTGGTCGGCGAGGCGAGGGACGCCATCTCCCCGTTCCCGGAGGACCGCGGCTGGGACACCCGCCGGCTGTTCGGGGAAGGGGCGCCCGGCACGCTCACGTCCAGCGCCCGCGAGGGCGGCTTCCTCGCCGAGGCGGCCGACTTCGACCCCGGTTTCTTCGGCATCAGCCCGCGCGAGGCGCTGGCGATGGACCCGCAGCAGCGGCTGCTCCTGGAGACCAGCTGGGAGACGTTCGAACGCGCGGGCATCGACCCGGGCACCCTGCGCGGCAGCAGGACGGGCGTCTTCGTCGGCCTGATGGGCACCGACTACGGCGGCCCCCTGCACCACGTCCCGGACGGCGTCGAGGCGTTCCTGGGCATGGGCACCCAGTCCAGCGTGGGCTCCGGCCGGATCGCGTACGCCTTCGGCCTGGAGGGCCCGGCCGTCACCGTCGACACCGCCTGCTCCTCCTCCCTGGTGGCGATCCACCTCGCCGCGCAGTCCCTGCGCGCGGGCGACAGCACGCTGGCCCTGGCCGGCGGCGCGACCGTGATGGCGGGCCCCGGCCTGTTCGTGGGGCTCAGCCAGCAGGGCGGCGTCGCCGCCGACGGCCGCTGCAAGTCCTTCGCGGAGGGCGCCGACGGCGCCGGTTTCGGTGAGGGCGTGGGTGTGGTCTTGCTGGAGCGGCTCTCGGACGCGCGGCGCCATGGTCATCCGGTGCTGGCGGTGATCCGTGGCAGTGCGGTGAATCAGGACGGTGCGTCGAACGGTCTGTCGGCGCCGAACGGTCCGTCGCAGCAGCGGGTGATCCGGCAGGCGTTGGCGAATGCCGGTGTGAGGCCGTCCGAGGTGGACGCGGTGGAGGCGCACGGTACGGGTACGTCGTTGGGTGACCCGATCGAGGCGCAGGCCCTGCTGGCCACGTACGGTCAGGAGCGGGAGACGGACCGGCCGTTGTGGCTGGGGTCGCTGAAGTCGAACATCGGCCACACCCAGGCGGCCGCTGGTGTGGCCGGTGTGATCAAGATGGTGCAGGCGATGCGGCACGGTGTGCTGCCCAGGACCCTGCACGTGGAAGCGCCGTCGACCCACATCGACTGGTCGGAGGGCGACGTCCGGCTGCTCTCCGAGGCGGTCGACTGGCCCGAGTACGGGCACCCCCGGCGCGCCGGCGTCTCGTCCTTCGGGGTGAGCGGCACCAACGCCCACCTCGTCCTGGAGCAGGCCCCAGAAGCCGACGACGAGCCCGCCGCAGCGGCGCCCGCGCCCGGCACGGCGGTTCCCTGGCTGCTCTCCGGGCGGACGGCCGACGCCCTGCGCGACCAGGCCGACCGGCTGCGCACCCACTTGGCGACCCGCCCCGGCCTCCGGCCGGCCGACATCGGGTTCTCGACCGCGACCGCCAGGGCCGCGCTGGCACACCGAGCGGTCGTCGTCGGCGCCGACCGCCACGCCCTCGACCACGAACTGGACCTGCTGGCCCGCGGCGAGCTCTCCGACCACGCCGTCCGCGGCACCACGGCACCCGCCGGGAAGAGGGTCTTCGTCTTCCCCGGCCAGGGTGCGCAGTGGGCGGGGATGGCGGTGGAACTCCTTGAGTCGTCGCCGGTGTTCGCGGAGCGGTTCGCGGAGTGTGAGCGGGCGTTGGCGCCGTTTGTCGACTGGCAGTTGACGGGGGTGGTGCGGTCGGGGGAGTTCGGCCGGGTGGATCGTGTGCAGCCGGTGTTGTGGGCGGTGATGGTGTCGTTGGCGGCGTTGTGGCGGTCGTTCGGTGTCGAGCCGGCTGCGGTGGTGGGGCATTCGCAGGGTGAGATCGCGGCTGCTGTGGTGGCGGGTGCGTTGTCGTTGGAGGACGGGGCGCGGGTGGTGGCGCTGCGGTCGAAGGCGATCACGGCGTTGGCGGGACGCGGTGGGATGGTGTCGGTGCCGCTGCCGGTGGACGAGGTCCGTGGGTTGTTGCCGGAGGGTGTGTCCGTCGCCACGGTCAACGGCCCGTCGTCGGTCGTGGTCTCCGGTGATCCGGCCGGTCTGGAGCAGGTGCTGGGCCTGGTGGAGCGGGCGAAGCGGGTGCCCGTGGACTACGCGTCGCACTCGGCGCACGTGGAGGAGATCCGCGAGGAGATCCTGCGGGTGCTGGAGGGCGTGTCGCCGCGCAGCGGTGAGGTCCCCTTCTACTCGACGGTGACCGGGGGTCTGCTGGACACCGCGGCGCTCGATGCCGAGTACTGGTATCGCAACCTGCGGCAGACGGTCGAGCTGGAGACCGCTGTGCGGGCGTTGGGCGCGGCGGGGCACGGTGTGTTCGTCGAGGTCAGTCCGCATCCGGTGCTGACCTCGGCGGTCGAGGAGACGGTCGGCGGGATCGTGGTGGGCACGCTGCGGCGGAACGCGGGGGGCCGGGACCGGTTCCTGCTCTCCCTCGCCGAACTCCACGTGGCCGGCGTGCCCGTCGACTGGAGCGCGGCCTTCCCCGCCGCCCGGCGGGTCGAACTGCCCACCTACGCCTTCCAGCACCAGCGGTACTGGCTGGACCCGGCCATCGAGCACCTCGGCGCCGCGGCCGACGGCCACCCGCTGATCGGACGGCCGCAGCCGGTCGCCGACAGCGGCACCCTGCTGCACACCGGCAGCCTGTCGCTGCGCACCCACCCGTGGCTGGCCGACCACGCCGTCGGAGGCACCGTGGTCGTGCCCGGCGCGGCCCTGGTGGAGACGGTGCTGCACGCCGGCCGGGACCTGGGGTGCGGCCTGCTCGAAGAGCTGACCGTGGAGACCCCGCTGCTGCTCGGCCCCGCCGGGCCGCTGACCGTCCAGCTGTCCGTGGAGGGCCCCGACAGCGGGGGGCGGCGCCCGTTCGCCGTCCACGCCACGTCCGGCGGGCAACCCTGGACCCGGCACGCCACCGGATGGCTCGCGCCCGGCGGGGCCGAGGACACGGCCGAGGACCCGGCCGCGGACCAGGACGGCGCCCAGTGGCCGCCGGCCGGCGCCGAACCCGTCGACATCGACGACCTCTACGGCAGGTTCGCCGAGGGCGGCATCGAGTACGGCCCGGCGTTCCAGGGGATGACCGCCGCCTGGCGCTTGGACGACCGGATCTACGCCGAGGTGACGCTGCCCGAGCAGCAGCGGTCCGGACTGCGGCGGTTCGGCGTCCACCCGGCGCTCCTCGACGCGGCGCTGCAGACCGTCGGCCTGTCCCGCGACGGCGACGGGGGCGGGCCCGTCCTGCCGTTCTCCTTCGGCGGTGTCGTCGTACACGGCGAGGCCGGCGGCGACCTGCGGGTCGAGACCACGGTGCGGGGCGAGAACGAGGTGTCCGTGCGCGCCACCGACCGCGACGGCCGGCCCGTGCTCACCGTGGACTCCCTCGCACTGCGCCGCCTCACCGGCCTGGTCCGCCACGACTCGCTGTACGAGGTGTCCTGGGTGACGCGCCCGCTGCCGCAGGCCGTGGAGCGCACCGACACCGTGGTGCGCGTCGACACCGTGGTGCGCGTCGAGCCGGGCCCGCCCACCGCGGCGGCGGCCCACGAGACCACCGGCCGGATGCTGGGCCGGCTGCAGGAGTGGCTGGCCGCCGACCACGCCGACGGCGCCCGCCTGGTCGTCGTCACCCGGGGCGCGGTGGCCACCGCGCCCGACGAGGACGTGACCGACCTGGCCGGCTCCCCGGTGTGGGGGCTGCTCAGGTCCGCCCAGTCGGAGAACCCCGGTGTCTTCGTCGTCGTCGACACCGACGAGGAGAGCGAGCACCTGCTGGACGCCGCGCTCTCCTGCGACGAACCCCAACTTGCGCTGCGCGGCGGCGAGTTGCGCGTACCCCGGCTGCACCGGTCCACCCACGAGAACACCGAGCGGGAACTCGACCGGGACGGCACCGTTCTCGTCACCGGCAGTGCCGACGGCCTGGCCGGTCTGGTGGTCCGCCACCTCGCCACCGAGCACGGCGTCCGCCGCATCGTGCTGGCCAGCCGGCGGGGCCCCGGCGCGGCGGAGATCCAGCGGCTCGGCGCGGACCTCGACGCCGAGATCGTCGGCGCCGCCTGCGACATGGCCGACCGGGACGCCGTGGCCGAACTGCTGGCGTCCGTACCGGAGCGGTCGCCGCTGACCGCGGTCGTGCACACCGCGGCCGTGCTCGCCGACGGTGTCCTCGCCTCGCTCACCCCCGAGCAGGTCGGCACCGCGCTGCGGCCCAAGGTCGACGCGGCGCTCAACCTGCACGAGCTGACGCGCGGCCTCGGGCTGCGCGAGTTCGTCCTCTTCTCCTCGGTCGCGGGCGTCCTGGGCGCCCCCGGCCAGGGCAACTACGCGGCGGCCAACGCCTTCCTCGACGCCCTGGCACACCACCGGCGGGCCCAGGGCCTGCCCGCCCAGTCCCTCGCCTGGGGCCTGTGGGAGCACAGCGGCGGCCTCACCCAGAACCTGGACGAGGCCGACGTGGCGCGGATCTCCCGTGGGGGAGTGGTGCCGTTCGACACCAAGCAGGGGCTGGCGATCATGGACCTGGTGCGCGGCACGGACGCGCCCGCGCTCGTCCCGGTGACCCTGGCGGCCACCATGCTGGACACCACACCCGAGGAGGCCCCCGTCCTGCTCAGGGACCTGGTGCGCGCCCCGGCCAGGCGTGCCGGGGCCGGCCCCGAGCGGCGGAGCGCCGACGAGCTGCGGAGCACCCTCGGCGCTCTGGACGAGGCGGGCGGCGACGCGCTGCTCGGCGAGATCGTGCGGGGCCACCTCGCGACCGTGCTCGGTCACGCCTCGGCCGACGACGTCGACGAGACCGCCGCGTTCCTCGCGCTGGGCCTGGACTCGCTCACCGCCGTCGAACTGCGCAACCGGCTGACCTCGGTCACCGGCCTGCGGCTGCGGCCCACCGTCGCCTTCGACTGCGCCACCCCCCGGGAACTCGCCCGGTTCCTGCGCACCGCGCTGCTCGCCGCGCCCGTGGCGGAGCCGGCGGCGCCGGCGGTCTCGTCCCGGCGGGCCGGCCCGCTGGACGCGGCCGGCGAGCTCTTCCGGTACGCCGCCGAGCGGGGCCAGCTGAAGACGGGCGTCAAGATGCTGCACCAGGCCGCCCAGCTGCGGCCCATGTTCACCGCGACGGAGGGCCGCGAGGGCATACCCGGACCGCTGCGGCTGACCACCGGCGCCCAGCGGCCGCGGATCATCTGCCTCTCCGCCTTCGTCGCCCTCGGCGGCGCCCACCAGTTCGTCCGGTTCGCCTCGTTCTTCGGGGACGAGTACGACGTCGCCGCGCTCGACGTCCCCGGCTTCCAGAACGACGAGCCGCTCGCCGCCGACGCGGAGGCGCTGGCCGACGTGTACTGCGACATGATCGCGGAGCTGGTCGGCGACGACCCGTTCGTCCTGCTCGGCTCCTCCTCCGGAGGCGTGCTCGCGCACGCGACCGGCGAACGGATGAGCCGGCGCGGCGTCGCCCCCGCCGGAGTCGTGGTCATCGACGGCTACCCGATGACCAGCCCGCACATCAACCGGGTCCAGGACCAGCTGCTCAAGGGCATGTTCGAGCGCGAGGAGCGGTTCGTCAGCCTGGACGGCACCCGTCTCACGGCCATGGGCTGGTACTGCGGGATGTACGAGTTCTGGGAGCCGCGCGCCGTGCGGACGCCGACGCTGCTGCTGCGGGCCACCGTTCCCCTGGAGGGCATGACGGACGACCCGTCGAGTGAGGAGTGGCGCGCCGTGTGGCCCGCCACCGAGGTGCTGGACATCCCCGGCGACCACTTCACGGTCATGGAAGACCACCTGGAGACGACCACACAGGCCGTCAAGGACTGGCTGGCGGCCCTCTGACTGGCTGGCGGCCCTCTGACGCAAGGGTCCCGCCCGGCCGGGCGGGACCCGCGCACCACGATCCACCCCCGGCAGCGCCCCCGCGCGCCACCGAGGTGCAGTTCCCCCTTCGGACAACCGGACCGGCCGGGTCCGGCACACCATGTATGGAGATCCCCATGGCACTGGGTTACTTGCTCGGCGGCGGAGTCGGCACCGAGCCGCACGGCATCGAGCTGCACCGCGCCTACCCCGTGATGCAGCGGCTGTACGAGCAGATCGCCGAGTGGACCGGCCTGACCGTCGGCCAGATCCTGGAGGAGGACCTGCCGGAGGCCCAGGAAGAGCGGCAGAGCGCCGGCTCCATCAGGGAGACCGCACTCGCCCTGGCCGTGCACGACATCCTCGCCGAGCAGGGCGTGCACCCCTCCGCCCTCGGCGGCCTGAGCCTGGGCGCCATGACGAGCAGCTGCCTGGCCGGCGCCCTCACCCGTCAGGAGCTGTTCGGCCTGCTCCGCAGCACCCGCCTGTGCCCCGACCCGGACCCGTCGGAGCCGGCCCACGCCCTCGCCATCGCGGCCGTCCCGGCCGGGCAGACCATAGAGGCGTTCGTCGGGGGCGCCGAGGGCGTCTACGTCGCCGGTGACATGGGCGACACCGCCGACGGCGCGCTCCGCATCTACATGCTGGGCGGCCTGCACGAGCCCATGGCCGCGCTCGCGGGCTCGCTGCCCGAGGGCCTGGTGACGCTGATGCCGGGCCGGGGCATCGCCCAGCACACCCCGCTGCGCGCCCCGTTCCGGGAGTTCGTCGAGCCGCACATCGACGCCATCGGCTTCGGCGCCCCCAAGCTGCCGGTGCTGTCCTGCCTGGATCCCCGGCAGCTGGCCTCGGCCGAGGACGTGCGGGACCTGTTCAAGCGCAACCCCACCACCCCGATCAGCCTGCCGTACGTGTACGACGGCATGCACGAGCTGGGCGTCCAGCTCGGCGTGGTGGTCGGCCCCGCGATCCCCGCCGGACTGCTGCGCATACCCTTCCCCGTGGTCCACGTCGAGCAGCCCGAGCACATCGAGAAGGTCGTCTCCACCGTGTTCGAGCTCGGCATCGAGTACCCCGAGACCGGACTCGCACCGTGCTGACCTCCGGCCTGTCCGCGGCCGACTGCGACAAGCTCGTCGACGGCTGGCTGGACACGGATCCCGACGACTGGACCCGGCGGGTGGTCCGGCGGCACTTCGACCCGGAGACCGGCAGCCCCTACTGGCTGGAGCGGGCGAAGGAGCTGCCGTTCGACCCGCGGGACATCGAGCGCCACGCGGACCTGACCGCGTTCGGGCCGTTCGACCTCGACGTGCTGCGCACGCGCGACCCGCGGGACTTCGTGCCGCTGGCCGTGGACCGCCCGCTCGCCGGCCGGGTGTGGGAGTCGGGCGGCACCACGGGCGCGCCGTGCCGGGTCTTCTACACCCCGGACATGATCGTCCACCGGGGCGTGTGGCGCCGCTGGTCGTTCGCCACCGAGGGCTTCGAGCCGCACCGCACCTGGCTCCAGGCGACACCCACCGGACCCCACCTGATCGGCAACGGGGTCTGGGAGGCCGGGGACCTGCACCAAGGGGTCGTGTACGCGATCGACATGGATCCCCGCTGGGTGAAGCGTCTGCTGCGCACCGCGCGGATGCCCGTCGCGCGGGACTACACCGAGCACCTGCTCGACCAGATCCTGGACGTCCTGGGGACCCGCGAGGTGGACTACGTCAACACCACCCCGGCGCTGATGGTGGCGCTGGTCAAGCGGGCCCCCGAGCGGGTCGCGGCGCTGCGCGGCGTCCGGCTGAGCGGCACCCACCTGGTCCCCTCGGTCTACCGGCAGATCGTGGCCGCCCTGGACGGGGGCATCTGCGGCCTGAGCTACGGCAACACCTTCGGCAACGCGGCCGGTCTGCCGGTGGAGCAGGACGGCGGACTCATGCCGTATCTGCCGAACTTCCCGCAGGTGACGATGGCGGTCGTCGACAAGGCCGACCCGATGACGGCGGTGCCGTACGGCTCGGTGGGCCGGGTCCGGCTGACCGTGCTCCACGAGGACCTGTTCCTGCCCAACGTGCTGGAGCGCGACGAGGCGGTGCGGTACGACACCGGCGGCCGCTTCCCCACGGACGGCGTCGCCAACGTCCGCCCGCTGGAGACCGCGAGCACCGCGGTCGAAGGGCTCTACTGATCCGCCTGCGCACGCCTCCCGAGCCGGTACCCGGGTACCCGGCCGGGAGGCCCGCTCTCTGCTTCGGGGACCTCACGGGCAGCTGATCCCGCACCCGCACCCGGCGGCAGGGAGAAGGGCCAACTAGCTTTCCTCGGCCGGGTGTTGATTGAATCAGGCAGCATGCCCCTCGTATCGGATACCGACCTCTGGTTGCGCCGTTTCCACGATGAGCCGCAAGGTCCCGCGCCACGCGTGGTGTGCTTCCCGCACGCCGGTGGCGCCGCCAGCTGGTACCGGCCGCTCTCCACCGCACTGGCATCGCGCGCCGAGGTGCTGGTGGTGCAGTACCCGGGCCGCCAGGACCGCCACACCGAACCCCTCATCGACGACATACACGTCCTGGCCCGGCGCATCACCGACCTGGTCGCCCCGCTGCGCGACCGCCCGCTGGTGCTCTTCGGGCACAGCATGGGCGCCTCCGTGGCCTTCGAGGTCGCCACCGAACTGCAGGCCAGATCGCTGGAGGTGGCGCACCTCGTCGTATCCGGGCGCCGCGCCCCGCAGCACCCCCACGAAGAGAAGGTGCACCGTCTCGACGACGCAGGCGTGATCGCGGAGGTGCGCCGCCTGGCCGGCACCGACTCGCGCATCTTCGACGACGAGGACCTGGTACGCATGGTGCTGCCCGCGATCCGCGGCGACTACCGGGCCGCCGAGACCTACCGCTACCGGCCGGGACCCCCGCTGACCTGCCCCGTCACGGCACTCACTGGCGACGACGACCCCAAGACCACGGTCAAGGAGGCAGCGGACTGGGAGGAGCGCACCACGGGCCCCTTCCAGCTGCGGGTGTTCCCCGGCGGGCACTTCTTCCTCACCGAACACAAGAAGGCGGTGGCGGAGCTGCTTGCCTAGCGGCTGCGCCGGGCGGGCACCGACCCCCTGCGGCGGCGTCTCGAAGTCCACGGCCCACCACCGGTGTCCGGGGGCCTCAGGAGACGACCGCCGCCCGCACGCACAGCACGTCCGGCAGATGGGAGGCCAACTGGCGCCAGCTGTCGCCGTCGTCGGCCGAGGCGAACACCTCGCCGTTGCGGTTGCCGAAGTACACCCCGGCCGGGTCCGCGTCGTCCGTGCAGAGCGCGTCGCGCAGCACCGTGCCGTAGTGGTCCTCCGGCGGCAGGCCCGCCGACAGCGGCTCCCAGCTCCTGCCCGCGTCGGCCGTGCGGAAGACCCGGCACCGGTGCTGGGCGGGCACCCGGTCGGCGTCCGCGTTGATCGGGAAGACGTACGCCGTCTCCCCGCGGCGCGGATGAGCGGCCGCCGCGAACCCGAACGTGGACGGCAGCCCCTCGCCGATGTCGGTCCAGTGCGCCCCCGCGTCGTCGCTCCGGTACACCCCCCAGTGGTTCTGCAGATACAGCCGGTCCGGATCCCCCGCGTCCTGGGCGATCTTGTGCACGCACTGGCCGAACTCCGGATCGGGTTCCGGCAGGAACACCGCGGAGACACCGGAGTTGGACGGCGTCCAGCTCGCGCCGCCGTCGGCGGTGCGGAACACGCCGGCCGTCGAGACGGCGACCGTCACCGCCTTCGGGTCGCGCCGGTCGGTGACCACGGTGTGCAGGCCCTCACCGCCGCCGCCCGGCACCCACCTGTCGCGCGTCGGGTGCTCCCACAGCGGCCGGACCAGCTCGAAGCTCTCCCCGCGGTCCTCCGACCGGTACAGCGCGGCCGGTTCCGTGCCCGCGTAGACCACGTCCGGCTCGGCGGCGGCCGGGTGCAGCTGCCAGACCCGCTCCAGCGAGGCACCGGTGTCCCTGGGGAACTTCACGGCGGGCCGGGCCGGTTCGGTCCAGGTGCGGCCCAGGTCGTCGGAGTGGAAGACCGAGGGCCCCCAGTGCGCGCTGTCGCCGCCCGCCAGGAGCCGGGGCCGTTCGCCCCGGGTGTCGACGGCGACCGAGTAGATCGCCTGCGCGTTGAAGTAGGGGCTCTCGTCGAACTCCCAGGCGCCACCGCGCCGCCTCCCGAGGAAGAGCCCCTTGCGGGTGCCCACGGCGAGCAGTACCTCGGTCATGCCGATCACCTCCACGACGTCCTTGTCACAGCCGGCCCTCAGTCGTCAGCCAGTCTGCACCCCACCACTGACAGTCAGCCGGGGGCCGGCATCGGCGCAGGTCGCAGCCGCCGTGTCGGCCGGCCGGACAAGTCGGCGGAACGCGTTCCGGGAGACGCCTGCGCGAGCGGGGTCAGTCGTGCGACCGTCGACTCGGAGTTCGCCGTGAGCAACAGGGCGGCCGCTCCCGTATGGGAGGGCGGTCCGGGCTGTCCGTGCGCGCGTGAGGAGGATGCCTTTGAAGGCGTTCCGTGGTCCGAAGGTCTGGCTGTGGCGCTGGCGGCGCAACCCGCTGAAGCGCCGTGCCGACACGATGGAGGCCTGGGTGCTGCTCGGCGCCTGGCTGCTCACCCTGCTGGCCGGGGTGCTCGCCGGGCTCGCGGCGGCCCGGTCGGTCGAGGGCGGACTGGCCCGCGAGCGCGTCGAATGGCACCCGGTCGTGGCCCGTGTCATGGACAAGGCCCCCGGCTCGGCGCGACCCGAGTCCGGCTCGTCCTCGGACTCCTCGAACGGCGAACGGGTCTGGGCACGCGTGGGCTGGACCGTCGCCGACGGCTCCGCGCACAGCGGCCAGGCACGGGTCCCGGCCGGCAGCACGGTGGGCACCCCGGTCACCGTCTGGACCGACCCCCAGGGGCACCTGGTCTCCCGGCCCGCCACCGCCACCGAGGCCCACTTCCGCTCCGCGCTGGTCGGCGGCCTGGTCGGGCTGAGCGCGGCCGCCGTCCCGTTCGTCGCCGGACTGGTGGCGCGCGGCCGGCTGGAGCGGCGGCGGATGGACCGCTGGGACGCCGAGTGGGCACGGCTCGGACCGCAGTGGGGCCGGATGACCGGCTGACGCCGGCGCCCTGCGGCCCCGGCGCCGGTGCCCTGCGGCCCGGCCGCCGGTCACCGGGACTGCCGAGCCAGGGCCCGGCGGCAGTCGGCGAGCAGCCGCTCGTCCTGGGCGATGTCGTGGCTGCCGTACCCGCCCGGCCGCGCCGTGTGCCGCCGGGCGTCGGCGAGTTCGGCCGTCACCAGGTCGTGCAGCGGGGCACCCGCCGGGCCCATCGCGGCCAGACACCCGGCGATCGCGCCCCGGGTGTACGGGTTCTCCGACCAGGCGGCCCGGAACACCGGAAGTACGGGTTCCGGATCCCCGTCGATCCGCCACCACGCCTCGGCCGCCGCCGCCCGCTCCCACACCCGGCCCGACCCGGCCAGCCGGCGCAGCGCGGGCAGCGCACCACGCGCGGCCGGCCCCAGCCGGCCCAGCTGCTCGGCAGCCGTCCGGGCGCTGCGGGTCCGGCCGTGCGTCAGCTCCCGCAGCAGCACCGGGAGTACGGCGGCCGCGTCCCCCTCCGCCGACCACAGGGCCCCCGCCGCCAGGGCGGCGTGCCGGGTGTCCAGCAGCCCGCGCAGGACCGGTGCCGCCGCCCGGGCAGCCGTACCCAGGACATCGAGCGTCCGTACCGCCTGCCCGACAAGGGCTTCCCGGGCCCCCAGCCCGTCCGGTGCGCCGCGCAGCAGCCGCAGCACCTCCGGCACCGCCGCCGGATCCCTGAGGGCGGTGACCGCCGCCAGCAGCGGAGCGGCCAGTTCGGCGGCCTCGGGCGAGTCCGGGTCGACCTGGCCGAGCCGGCGCCGCAGCGCGGGCGCGAGCGGGGCGGCCGCCGGGCCCAGGTGGACGATCTCGAAGCCCAGCCCGCCGGGCACCACCGGTCTCGCCAGCAGCTGGGACAGGGCCGGCACCGCGCGCGGATCGCCACTTCTGGCCAGCGCCTTCAGCGGACCGCCCAGCGAGGGTCTGCCGCGCTCCCAGGTGTGCACCCACAGGTCGGGCCGCACCGTCACCAGCGCGTGCAGCTCGTCGGCGGCCGGCGCGGCCAGCCCGAACAGCTCCACCAGCACCGTGACCGCCGCGTCCCGCAACTGGTCCTGTTCCCGGCCCAGTTGCCTGCCTATCAGCGCCACCGGCGCCGTGAAGTCCGCCCGCCAGCCACGGAACAGCCCGGCGGACATCCACACCGCGTTGCACCGGTCCATCGGGTCCGGGCTGCTCAACTGGCCGACGAGGAGCGCGATCCGGTCCGCCACCCGGTCGCCCAGCGCCCGGTGCAGGGTGCGCAGCAGATACGAACCCTCCTCGTCGGAGGGCCGCAGCCGTCGGATCCGGCCGACCAGCGTGTCCGTGTCCGCCCGCTCCGGACCGGCCGGCCGCCGCTCCGACCGCTCCCTGAGCAGCCGGACCGCGGTCGGCACCAGATCGGCGGGCAGCCGCTCCGGCGCGCCGAGGCCCAACTGCCCGAGGGCGGCCAGCCGCGCCGTCGGGGCGTACGGCGGCCGGCTCTGCGCGGCCAGCAGCCGCACCGCCCCGGCGGCCCGGTCGGGACGGCACCGCACGAACAGCCCGAGGGCCTCGGTCAGGGCGAGCAGCACCTGTTCGTCGCGCTCGACCGTGATCCGCCGCCGTAACAGCGCCAGCACCCGCTCCGGTTCGTCGAGGAACCGGACCAGCGCCCCGGGCACCGCGCGGCGCACCCCGGGGCACGCGTCGTCGGCCAGCGGCACCAGCGCCTCGGCGCCGGCGCGGACGGCGGCCCCGGCCCGCGAACCGGCGCTCTCCGTACCGATGCTGACCAGCAGCTCCACTATGGCGCCCCGGTCCTGCACCTCCGGACGGGAAGCCAGCGCGAAGAGGAACGGGACGCAGGCGAGCGTCGAGTCGTACACGTTCCCCTGGTGGTGCACCGAGCCGTACATCCCGTCGAGCGCGACCTCCCGTTCGGCCGCGTCCGCCGAGGCCAGTCCGCGCAGCAGACCGGGTACGTCCGCCGCGCTGCCGTACGCGTGCCGCAGCGAGGCCCAGTCGACCTCGTCGATCCCCGTGAACACCGTTGTCCTCCCCAGGCGAGTACCACCTGTTCCGGAGTCTGCACCACGGGACTGACAACGATGCGGAATCGGACGGCGACTGTGCGCGATCCGTCCGCGGTCAGCGGCCGGCGGCGCTTCGCACAGGGATCAGTTCCGGCCAGGCAGCGCCCGCTCCAGGATCGCGTCGAACCCGGTACCGGCCGGCAGGGTGCCGAACGCGTACCCCCAGTCGCCGCCGAGCCGGGTCGCGCAGAAGGCGTCCGCCACGGCGGCCGGGGCGTACCGGACCAGCAGCGAGGCCTGCAGCGCCAGCGCCATCCGCTCGACCAGCCGGCGCGCCCCCGCCTGGTCGGTCTCGGCCAATTCGTTCTTCAGCCGGGTCACGGCCGCGTCCAGCCGGGCGTCCGCGCCGCGCGCGTGCGCGAGTTCGCCGAACAGGGCGTCGGCGGCGCCGGGTTCGCGGGACAGCGCGCGCAGCACGTCGAGCGCGTTGACGTTCCCCGAGCCCTCCCAGATCGACAGCAGCGGAGCCTCGCGGTAGTGCCGGGGCATGCCGGAGTCCTCGACGTAGCCGTTGCCGCCCAGGCACTCCAGGGCCTCCGCGGTGAAGGCCGGACCGCGCTTGGTGACCCAGTACTTGCCGACGGCGGTCGCGATCCGCCGGAAGGCCCGCTCCTCCTCGTCCCCGCGCACCGCGCGGTCCGCCGCGCCCGCCAGCCGCAGGGTCAGCGTGGTCGCGGCCTCCGACTCGACGGCCAGGTCGGCCAGCACGTTGCGCATCAGCGGCTGGTCGACGAGGCGTGCGCCGAACGCGCTGCGATGGCGCACATGGTGACCGGCCTCGACGAGCGTCTTGCGCATCAGGGTCGCCGAGTTCATCACGCAGTCCAGCCGGGTGCAGTTGACCATCTCGATGATGGTCTTCACCCCCCGCCCCTCGGGTCCGACCAGCCAGGCCACGGTCCCGTCGAACTCCGGCTCGGAGGACGCGTTGGAGCGGTTGCCGAGCTTGTCCTTCAGCCGCTGGATGCGGAACGCGTTGCGGCTGCCGTCCGGCAGCACGCGCGGGACGAGGAAGCAGGACAGGCCGCCCGGTGCCTGGGCCAGCACCAGGAAGACGTCGCACATGGGCGCCGAGGTGAACCACTTGTGCCCGCGCAGGGTGTAGACGCCCGGCTCGGCGGTGGGCGTGGCGGCCGTCGTGTTCGTCCGGACGTCGGAGCCGCCCTGCTTCTCGGTCATGCCCATCCCGGCGAGCAGCCCCGGCTTCTCCGCCGGCACGCGCAGCCCCGGCTCGTACTCCCGGCTCGTCAGCAGCGGTTCGTACACCTTGGCCAGTTCGGGCTGGGCGCGCAGCGCCGGCACGGCGGCGTACGTCATGGACGTGGGACACCCGTGGCCGGATTCGGTGTGCCCCCAGACCAGTCCGCCCGCCGTCCGCGCGACATGGGCCCCCGCCCGGTCGTCCGCCCAGGCGGCCCCGGCCAGCCCCTCCGCCACCGCCGTCCGCATCAGGTGGTGCCAGCTGGGGTGGAAGTCGACCTCGTCGATCCGGTTGCCGTACCGGTCGTGGCTGCGCAGCTCCGGCTCGTGCCGGTTGGCCAGCTCACCCCACTCCTGCGCCTGCGCGCTCCCGGCGCGTACCCCGAGCAGCCGGATCCCCTCCTCGGCCCACTCCGCGCCCTCCCGGCGCAGCCCCTCAAGCAGCGCCCGGTCGTCGGAGGCGTCGTAGGGGGCGAGCGGGGGTGCCTGGTTGGTGACGTCGTGGGTGGCGTACTGCGGCTGCGGGAGCGCGGCGGTCGAGTCCATGGCTCCATGTTGCAGTAATCCTGCGACCGCAGCAATAGTGCAACATGGCACCGCACGTACAGTACGTGACCATGCGCATGAAGGATGTGTCCGCCGAGGCCGCCGAGCCCGCCGACGCCGGCCTGCGGCCCCTGTCCGCCCGGTCGGTCGTGCTGAGCCTGCTGCTGGGCACGCATCCGCCGGAGCTGCCGGTGAAGGACCTGATCCGGTTCGTGGAGCCCTTCGGGGTCGGCGGCTCCACGCTCCGGGCCGCGCTCAGCCGCATGACGGCGGCCGGCGACCTGCGCCGTGGCGACGACGCCGTGTACGGCCTCAGCGACCGGCTGCTGGCCCGCCAGCGCCGCCAGGACGAGGCGGTACGGCCCCGTACGCGCGCGTGGCGGGGCGACTGGGAGATGCTGGTCGTCACGGCCACGGGCCGCGGCCCCGCCGCACGGGCCGACCTGCGCACCCGCCTGGCCGCCTTGCGGCTGGCCGAACTCCGCGAGGGCGTCTGGCTCCGTCCGGCGAACCTGGCGAGGCCGATTCCCGCCGACCTGGCGGCGACCGCCCAGGCCTACACGGCCCGCCCCGACCGCCCCGCACCCGGACTGGCCGCCGACCTCTGGCCGTTGACCACCTGGTCGGCCACCGCCCGCGCCCTCCTGGCCCGGGCGTCGGAGTCCCGCCTCCCCGCCGACCGCTTCACGGTCTTCGCCGCCGCGGTACGGCACCTGCTGGCCGACCCCGTCCTGCCCCCGGAGCTCCTGCCCGCCGACTGGCCGGGCGACGAACTGCGGGCCGCCTACGCGGAGTACCGCGCGGAACTGAGCCGGCCGGCTGAGCACCCGGCCGGCTGATCCCCGGCGGCAGGCTCGGGTGGCAGGTTCCGGTGGCAGGTTCCGGCACGGCGGCTTGACCTTACCCTCGGGGGCAGGGTTTAGCGTGCGTCGAGGTGAGAGACATGCGGATCAGTGAGCTAGCCCGCCGGGCGGGCGTGACGGTCAAGGCGGTGCGCTACTACGAGTCGCTGGGACTGCTCGCGCCCGACCGGCTGGCCAACGGCTACCGGGACTACGGCGAGGGCGACGTACGGCTCGCGCGGGAGATCCGGGCGCTCGGCAGGCTCGGCATCCCGGTGGAGCGCACCCGTCCCTTCCTGGACTGTCTCGTGGTCGGGCATCGGCACGCCGACGACTGTCCCGCCTCGCTGGCCGAGTACCGGGAGGCGATCGACGAGATCACCCGGCGCATCGACGGGCTCACCGCCCGCCGGACCGCTCTGCTGGCGCACCTGCACGAGGCCGCTCACCGCAACAGCCGTGTCCCACCGCCCGGCCGTGCCGAAGGAGAGGACCCGATGACCGACTACCTGCGTCTGCCCGCCGACCTGCCCGTCCCCGAGGACGACGGCGCCGCCGCCCATCTGCCCGGCACGAAGCTGCCGCACCTCGAACTGCGGGCCACCGGCGGAGCGACGGTCGGCCTCGACGCGCTCGGGGCGGGCCGGACGGTCGTCTACGTCTACCCGCTCACCGGACGCCCGGGCACCGACCTGCCCGAGGGGTGGAACGCGATCCCCGGGGCGCGCGGCTGCACGCCGGAGGCGTGCGGCTTCCGCGACCACCACCAGGAGCTGCTGGCCGCCGGAGCGGCCGGCGTGTTCGGCCTCTCCAGCCAGGACACCGACTACCAGCAGGAGGTCGTCGAACGCCTCCGCCTGCCGTTCCGGATGCTCTCCGACCCCACGCACAGCCTGACCCGCACCCTCGGCCTGCCGACGTTCGACACCGCCGGGCAGACGCTCTACAAGCGGCTCACGCTGATCGTCCGGGACGGCGTGATCGAGCACGTCTTCTACCCGGTCTTCCCGCCCGACGAGCACGCCGGCCAGGTGCTGACCTGGCTGCGTGCCAACCCCCGATAAGCCGAACGACCCTTGGAGTCAACCGTGTTCACCGGTCTGAGTGCCTTTCCGCTGACCCCGTTCGCCGCCGGCGGGGACATCGACGAGGAGGCGTTCGCCCGCCTGGTACGGCGCCTCGCCGTGGCCGGCGTCGACTCGATCGGCGCGCTGGGCTCCACGGGGTCGTACGCCTACCTCACGCTCCGGGAACGGGCCCGAGCCGCCCGTATCGCGGTGGAGCAGGCCGACGGCGTCCCGGTCCTCGTGGGCATCGGGGCGCTGCGCACCCGGGACGTGCTCGCGGCGGCCGAGGACGCGCAGCACGCCGGGGCCGCGGGCGTGCTGCTGGCCCCGGTGTCGTACCAGCCGCTGACCGACGACGAGGTGTTCGGGCTGTACGAGGACGTCACCGCGCACCTCTCTGTGCCGCTGGTGGTCTACGACAACCCGCGCACCACCCGGTTCACCTTCACCGACGAGCTGTACGCGCGGGTGGGCCGGCTGCCCCGCGTCGCGTCGGTCAAGATTCCCGGGGTCCCCGCCGACCCGGCCGCGGCCCGGGCCCGGGTGGCGCGGCTGCGCGAGATCCTGCCGCCGCACGTGACCGTGGGGGTGAGCGGGGACGCGCTCGGAGCGGCCGGGCTGGTCGCCGGCTGCGACGCCTGGTACTCGGTGACCGCCGGTACCTTCCCCGGACCCGCCCTCGCCATCACCAGGGCGGCCCGGGCGGGGTGGGCGGACCGGGCCCGGGAGGAGTCGGAGCGGCTCCGGCCGCTGTGGGACCTCTTCGCCCGGCACGGATCCCTGCGGGTCATCGCGGCAGCGGCCGCCGAACTCGGCCTCACGCCGCACGACAGCCTGCCCCGCCCGCTGCGCGACCTGTCGGGCGACGACCACCAGCAGGTCGCCGACGTACTGCGGCGGCTCGGGCTCGACGTGTGAGACCGGGCGGAGAACGGTTGCCCCGCGGGCCCGTCGCACGGACGTGCCGGTGCTGGGGGAGCGGTGTACGGTCGATCTACCGTGTGCATGCGCTTCGCAGCCGACCTCAGGCCAGTGGCCCAGATGCTCCGGGAGTGCCCATGGCTCAGCAGACGAACATCGCCGCGCAGACCGCTTTCGGAGAGGCCGTCGTCGCCGGCGACCTCGATGCCCTCGACGGGATCGTCGCGGCCGACTCGACCGACCACGATCCCGCCCCGGGGCAGACGCAGGGGCCCGAAGGGTACAAGACCATGTTCGGCGAACTGCGGACGGCCTTTCCCGACTTGACTCTCCAGGTGGAGCACCTGGTGGCCACCGACGACGAGTTGGCCTTCGCCTACATCATCTCCGGGACGAACCTGGGGCCGCTGATGGGGCATCCGGCGACCGGCAGGAAGGCCAGTTACCGGGGCATGCAGATCAGCCGGTTCGACGGCGACGGCAGACTCGTCGAACGCTGGGGCAGCAGCGACGAACTCGGCATGCTGCGGCAGCTCGGCCTCGTCGAGGTGTGAGACGGGCGCGGGCCGGCGGGGTCGCCGCCGGGCAGGAGGCGGCCCCGCCGCTCCGGCTCACTTGTAGGTGATGTCGGAGCTCGCGTACCTGCAGTACGTCCCGTCCGGCCCGCTCCCGTTCGTCGTCGGTTCCGCGCCCGTGTTGTTGCCGATGTACTTCTGGCAGGGCACGACCTTCCTGCTGCTGTCCCCGACGATCGTGATGTTCTTCAGCGTCGCGCTGTCCCCGTAGTTGGTGTTGATCCCGACCAGCGCGCTGCCCTTGTACGTCGCCTCGATGGTGTTGAGGTTGATCGTGCGTTTGTACTGCGTGGAGCAGTTGCCGCAGGAGCGGACCAGTTTGCCGAAGTTCTGCACCGCGAAGCCGGACACGTTCAGCGTCCCGGCGCCGTTGAACTGGAACACCTTGTCGCCGGCTTCCTTCGCCCCGCCGCCGGAGACGGTGTAGACGTTGGACGAGGAGGAGCCGCGGAAGGTCGCGGCGTCCTCGCCGACGTCCTCCCACCACACGTTCTGCAGGGTGCAGCTGCCCTCGCAGTGGATGCCGTCCGCGGCGGGCGCGCCGATGATGACGTTCTTCAGGACGGTGCCGGCCGCCAGATCGAGGATCGGGTCCTGGTCCTCGCTCTGCCCGCCGGTGCCCAGGTCACCGCTGCCGTACAGGCGCTTCATCCCGTAGTCCTTCGTGCCGGACAGCTTGATCGTCGCGGTGACGGCCTGGCTGCCGGTCGCTGTGGGCCAGGTGGCCGCGCTCGCCGACGGTCCGTCGGTCATGAGCATGCCAAACGAGAGCCCCAGGACCGCCAGGCCGCCCATCAGCGCGCGTGCACTGCTCCGTGCTCGTGAAGTCATGTCCCGTATGCCTTCTCTCGGGTGGGGGGTTCTGTCGACGTTCCGTCTGGATGGTCAGCAGAGTGAAGCGTGTTCATCCTCTGGAACATCGGGGACTGGCACCTGCGCGAATGGAAGCCCTTCGAGGCTCATCGGTCAGGTTCCTGAACGGAACGTAGGATGCAAGCGCTTTCTAGTCAACGCCTCGCGCGCCATCCGTTCCAGTCGTTCGCGGCGTCCCGCAAAGTGACGTGGGAGCGCTTCCATGGATGGCCGTGTCCATGCCACCATGCCGGGAGTTCCCCGCACGCCGCCGCACCGGGCCGCGCTCGGAAGGGTTCCCCGCACGGCCAGTTGACGACAGATCAGCCACCGCCCCCGCGCGCCAGGAAGGCCCCCGTGAAGCCACAGCCCGGCAGAACGCCGCTCGGCACGCTCCTCGGCACCTGTGTCCTCGCCCTCGCCCTGGTGGTGACCGCCACGGCCGTCACCGCGCTCGTGCGCAGTCCGCACCCGGTCGCGCCGGCCACCCGCCAGGGCGGTCACTGGGTGAACACCTGGACCGGGATGCCCCAGCTCACCGAGACCGGCAACCTGCCGCCCGCACCCTTCACGGGGGAGCACTCGGTGCTGGCCGACACCACTCTGCGCCAGACTGTCCGCGTGACCGTCGGTTCCCACCGGCTCCGGCTGCGCTTCTCCAACGCCTACGGCGACACCGCGCTCCCGCTCACCTCGGTGACCGTGGCGCTGCCGGCGGGGGGACGGGCCGGGGTCGGCGCGATCGTTCCGGGCAGCCTGCACCGGGTGACGTTCTCCGGGCGCGCCGCGACCGTCGTACCCGTCGGGGCCCAGGTCGTCTCCGATCCCGTGGACTTCGAGCTGGCCCCGGGGTCCAACCTCACGGTCACCGCGTACACCGCGCAGGGCCAGCCCGATCTGGCGCTCACCTCGCACCCGGGCTCGCGCACCACGTCGTACCTCGTCGCCGGTGACCACACCGGGGACCCGGAGCTGACGGGCGCGACCGCGGTCGACCACTGGTACCTGCTGAGCGACGTCGAGGTCCTGGCGCCCGCCGCGACCCGGGCCGTGGCCGTCCTCGGCGACTCCCTCACCGACGGCCGGGGCTCCACGACCAACGGCAACGACCGCTGGCCGGACCAGTTCTTCGACCGTCTCCAGTCCCGCGCCGGTACGTCCGGCATCGCCGTGCTCAACCAGGCGGCCGGCGGCAACCGTGTCCTCGCCGACGGCCTCGGCCCCAACGTCCTGGCCCGCCTCGACCGCGACGTCCTGTCCCGCAGCGGGGTCTCCTGGCTGATCGTCTTCGAGGGCGTCAACGACATCGGCACCGCCGCCGCCACCCCGCAGGCCCAGCAGGCCGTCGCCGACGACCTGGTCGCCGCCTACCGGCAGATCGTCGTCCGCGCCCACGCCCAGGGCATCCGCGTCTACGGCGCCACCCTGCTGCCCTTCGGCGGCAACGCCTACGACGACGGCGCGGGGGTACGCGAGGCGGCCCGGCAGCGCGTCAACGACTGGATCCGCGGGCCCGGGCACTTCGACGCGGTGATCGACTTCGACCGGGCGGTACGGGACCCGGCCGATCCGGGCCGCCTGCGGGCCGACCTCCAGGTGGGGGACTGGCTGCACCTCAACCCGACCGGGTACGGGGCGCTGGCGGCCGCGGTGCCCGCGGGACTGTTCGGCGGGCGGTGAGCGCTAGGCGGACTCGGCTCCGGTGGGGACCGCCCCCGGGGCCGCATCCGCCCGCGACGGCAGGTGGTTGAAGAGCAGGTTCAGGACGATCGCCGTCAGGCAGCCCGCGCTGATGCCGCTGTTCATCACCGTCTGGAACCAGTCGGGGAACTTCTCGTAGACCGTCGGCACACCCACCGGCAGCATGCCGACCGCCACCGAGACGGCCACCACCGTCAGGTTGTTGTTGCCGTGGAAGTCGACGGAGGCGAGGGTCCGCAGGCCGCTCGCCGCGACCGTCCCGAACATCACCAGGCCCGCGCCGCCCAGCACCGGAGCCGGGACCGCCGCGACCACCGCGCCCAGCTTGGGCAGCAGACCGAGCAGCACCAGGATGCCGCCGGCCGCCGCGACCACCCAGCGGCTGCGCACCCGGGTCATGCCGACCAGGCCCACGTTCTGCGCGAACGCCGTGTACGGGAAGGTGTTGAAGACACCGCCGAGGACGGTCGAGAGGCCGTCCGCGCGCAGGCCGTCGGCGAGGGAACGCGGCTCGACGGGGCGGCCGGTCAGCTCGCCGACCGCGAGCAGGTCACCGGTGGTCTCGGTCATCGTGACCAGGGCCACCACCAGCATGGAGACGATCGCCGAGGCCCGGAACGTCGGCGTCCCGAAGTGGAACGGCGTGCTGATGCCGAGCCAGTCGGCGTCCCCGACCCCGCTGAAGTCCGTGAACCCGAAGGGCACCGCCACCGCCAGACCCACCGCGATGCCGATCAGGACCGCGATCCGGGCGAGGTAGGCGGGCGCGAACCGCTGCACGCCGAGCACCACCGCGAGCACGAAGGCCGCCAGCGCCAGGTTCTTCGGCTCCCCGAAGTCCTTCGCACCGGCGCCGCCCGCCGCCCAGTTGCCGGCCACCGGCAGCAGCGAGACGCCGATGACCAGGATCACCGTGCCGGTGACCAGGGGCGGGAAGAAGCGCAGCAGCCTGCCGAAGACGGGTGCGAGGAGCATGATCGCGAGGCCCGCCACGA
This sequence comes from Streptomyces sp. NPDC008092, assembly GCF_042957285.1. Taxonomy (NCBI): domain Bacteria; kingdom Bacillati; phylum Actinomycetota; class Actinomycetes; order Kitasatosporales; family Streptomycetaceae; genus Streptomyces; species Streptomyces sp. NPDC008092. The sequence goes on along the minus strand of NZ_JBIBHY010000009.1, from coordinate 313,034 downwards.
TCACCGAGCCGTAGATCGCGGGGAGCCCGCCGCCCGTCGTGCCGATGAGGACCATCGGCGAGACCGCCGCGAACGTGCAGCCCTGCATGATCGGCAGCCGGACGCCGAAGCGCCAGAAGCCGACGCACTGGATGAGCGTGGCGATGCCGCACACCAGCAGGTCGGCGGTGATCAGGTACGCCAGGTCGGCGGGCGACAGCTTCATCGCGCCGCCCACGATCAGCGGGACGGCGACCGCGCCCGCGTACATCGCGAGCACGTGCTGGAGGCCGAACGCGGTCAACTGCCGTACGGGTGGGACCTCGTCGACGGGATGGACGGAGGCGCTGGTGGTGGCCATGGGGACTCCAGAGCGGGGACGACATCCGGACAGCACGAGACCGTAAGCGGTTTGAACAGTTTGTTGATTTCCGGTCTGTTGCCGATACGTGTCATGCCCACCTGGACGCGGGCGGATTCGGCTCCGCTACGCCCCGGTCCGCGCCGCCGACAGCAGGGAGTCCCAGTCGGCCAGCTTGACCACGCTCCGGCCGAGCCGGGCGCCGAGCGCCGCCTCGGCCCGCTCGATCGCCTGCCATCCCGTCCACGGGACGGGCTCGACGCCCGCCGAGCGCAGCGCGGCGACCGGATCCTCCGGCACCTCCTTGCGCAGCAGCGCGGGCGCGTCCTCCAGCAGGGAGGCCACCGTCTCCTTGGCGTCGGGCCGGTTGGTGCCGATGACGCCGGTCGGGCCGCGCTTGATCCAGCCGGCCACGTAGTCGCCGGGCACACCGAAGCAGCTGTCCAGGACCCGGCCCGCCTCGTGCGGCACGGTGCCGCTCTCCTCGTCGAACGGGAGCCCGTCCAGCGGCACTCCGCGGTAGCCGACCGACCGCAGCACCAGCTGCGCCTCGACCGTCTCGTACCGCCCGGTGCCGCGCACCCCGCCCCTGCCGTCCGGCTCGGTGCGTTCGAAGACGACCGCGCCCACCCGGCCGCCGTCGTCGAGCAGTTCGACCGGGCGCAGGAAGAAGCGCAGCCGGATGACGCGGTCCGCGCCCCGGCCGCCGGCCTCGCCCCAGCCGCGCAGCACCTCCACGTTGCGGCGCTGGGCGGCAGGCAGCGCGGACGGGTCGGCGCAGGCCGGGTCGAGCGCCAACTCGGCTTCCTCCACCCGGACTTCGGTCTCCGGCAACCCGGCCAGCTCGCGCAGCTCCTTCGTGGTGAACCGGGCCTGCGAGGGGCCCCGCCGGCCCACCACGTGGACCTCTCCTATCCGGCTCGCCGCCAGCGCCGTCAGGGCCGCCTGCGGCATGTCGGTGGGGCTCAGCTCCGCCACGCCGCGGGCCAGCATCCGGGCCACGTCCACTGCGACGTTGCCGACCCCGATGACCACCGCCGACCGGGCGTCCCGCACGAACCCGGCGTCGATCGCGTCCGGATGCGCGCTGTACCAGGACACGAACTCGGTGGCCGACCAGCTGCCCGGCAGCTCCTCGCCGGGAATGCCGAGCCGCCGGTCGGTCGCCGCGCCCACGCAGTACACGACCGCGTGGTACAGCTCCCGCAGCCGCTCCACGGGCAGCCCGCCCGTGCCCCCGACCCGGACCCCGCCGAGGAACCGCACCCGCTCGTGCTCCAGCACGGTGCGCAGGTTCCCCTGGAGGGACTTGATCTTCTCGTGGTCAGGGGCGACGCCGTACCGCACCAGTCCGTACGGGCACGGCAACCGGTCCAGGACGTCCACACGCACCGTGGGGTCGAGCTGGACGAGGTTCTGGGCGGTGTAGCACCCGCTCGGCCCGGAGCCGACGACGGCGACACGCAACACAGGGGGACTCCTTGCCCGAGGGGCTGGTGTCTCCAGCATCCCACCGGCCCGGTCGTCCAGACAGGGGCCGCTGGGGTGACGTGGACGCGCGTCCGGGTGCCGTGAGTGTGATCATGTGATTACGCTGCGCGTCTGCCGGAAACCGCAAGCCGGAAGCCGGGAGTCCGGCCCGCCTTCGGGGTCAGCGGTTCGCCCGTTCCGCCGCGCTGCGTTCCACGCAGAACTCGTTGCCCTCCGGGTCGTACAGCGTCACCCACCCGGTTCCGTCGGGCCGCCGGTGGTCCCCCTGGAGCGTGGCGCCGAGCGAGAGCAGGCGCTCGACCTCCTCGTCCCGGGTGCGGTCCTGGGGCTGCAGATCCAGATGCACGCGGTTCTTCACCGCCTTGCGGTCCTCGACCCTGACGAACAGCAGGGTGGCGGCAGCGGTCGTGACCACGGCCTCCGGATCTCCGGGAAAGTCGTCGTCGGCCAGCGAGCCGTCCAGGGCCTCGGCCCAGAAGCCCGCAAGGGCGAACGGGTCGGCGGCGTCGACGGTGACATGGCGTATCAGGGAAGTCATGCCCGAAGCCGATCATGAATGCCTGTCACCGTCCAGAGGCGGCCGGCCCGGACGTTCCGACATGGGCTTCGACTCGGGCTCGGGCTCGTACTTGGGCTAGGGCTCGGACCCGGGCTCGGTCCGGTCCTCGGTGGCGAAGAACCGGGAGAGGTCCCGCCGTTCGCTCGCGGGCGTCGACTCGGGCGGCAGGCCCAGCTCCCAGCCGAGCCCGTAGCGCTCGAACAGCTCCGCGCGCAGCGCCGGGATCGGCATCGGCACACCCGGCACCAGCGCCGCGTACACCGCGCCCATCAGCATGGCGCGCAGCATGGGGTAGTCGGCCTCGACGTGGTGCGAGCCGTACCGGGCGACGGTGTCGCCCAGCAGCTCCGCCAGCCGCCGCTGCTCGGGGCACTGCACGAAGCCCTCGGCCTGCAGCAGGCCCGCCATGTGCTGGCGCATCAGCACCGGCCGGTCCTGGGCGAGACCCAGGATCGAGTCGATGGCCCGGGCCAGTCGCTCCCGCCCGTCCTCGGTGTGCGGCTCGTGCTCCAGCGCCTCCTCCAGCGTGCGGTGCATCAGCCGGTGCACGGCGGACTGGACCAGCTGGCGCTTGCCGGGGAAGTAGTACGACACCAGTCCGCGCGCCGACCCCGCCCGGTCCGCGATGGCGCCCAGGGTGGTCGCTTCGAAGCCGTGCTCGTCGACCAGCTCGACCGCGGCCTGGAGCAGCCGCTCGCGCGAACGCCTGCGCAATTCTTCATTGACCGAGGGGCTGCGCGGGGACATCCTGGAACTCCTGCGTTGACTGGCTGCCAGCCAACTATAATCGACGCAGCGGGCACCGCCCTGCGCGGGGCCTGTTCAGGGCTGCCGTCCGTCCGGGGCGACACGGGGGAGCGTCTCGGGCGGACGGCGCGACGGATCAGGCCTGGGTGGGCGTGGCCGGTCGGCGGGCCGCGCCCACCAGGTCCAGGACGGGCAGCAGCGCGTCCGGCCGTTCGGCCACGGGCAGGTGGTCCACGAAGTGCACCCGGCAGCCGAGCGCCGCCGCGCCGCCGTCGGCGGGCCTGCTGTCCCCGACCATCACCGTCTCGCCCGGCTCGGCCCCGAGGGCCTGGAGGGCCACCGTGAAGAGCCGCGGATCCGGCTTCTGGACGCCGTGCTCGTACGACAGGACGTACGTGTCCACGTAGGCGTCGAGCCCGTGCTCGCGGAAGACCGGGCGCAGGTCCCAGCCGATGTTGCTGACCACGCCGACGCCGATGCCGTGCTCGCGCAGCGTGCGCAGGACCAGGGCCGCGTCCGGGTACGGCGACCAGGCCTCCGGGTCCATGTGCCGTTCGTAGAGGGCGTCGTGCAGGCCGGGGTCCGGCAGCGGCACCCGCCGGGACAGGCCGGTGTACGCGGCCCGGTGCAGCTCCGCGCTCTCGTCCCGCACCGCCCACACCCCGGACAGCTCCTCGGGCACCGCGACCGGGAAGGCCCCGCCGGGCTGCGCTCCGGCCACTTCGAGCGCGGCTGCCGCCTCCGCCAACCGGCCTTCGGAAAGCAGTACTCGGGACCTGGCGAGCACCGCCCGCAGCCAGGATTCGGTGGACTCGATGCGGAAGAGGGTTCCGGAGAAGTCGAAGAGCACAGCAGTCATGCGCCGGACTCTACCGACGGCCGCCGTGGCGCGGGCTACGGGTGAGGGGGTTCCCGGCCGTCGCGCTCCCACTCGTACGCCAGCACCGCCAGCGCCACCACCAGGGCCCCGAGCAGCCAGCCGCCCAGCACGTCCGAGGGCCAGTGGACACCGAGCCACACCCGGGTCAGGCCGACGCCCAGGACCGAGATACCGCCCGCGACCAGGGCGGTGCGCCGTATCGCGGGACCGGCGCCGCAGCGGTGCAGCAGCCACAGCAGCAGGCCGCAGACCACCGTCGCCGTCATGGCGTGCCCGGACGGGAAGGCCGCGTAGCGGGCGGAGTCGACCGGGTCGGGCCACACCGGTCGCGGGCGGCCGACGGCGGCCTTGAGGGACTGCTGGGCGACCGTCCCGAGCGCGCAGGTCAGGGTCAGCCAGAGCGCGGTCCGCCACGCCGAGTGCCGCCACACCAGCCACACCGCGACCGCGGCGCACAGCAGGCGCATGGTCAGCGGGTCCCAGACCCAGTCCGCCAGGACGCGCAGCACCTGTGTGGTGCCGTGGTCCGCCACGGCCCAGCGGTGGGTGGCGTCGGCGATGCCCTCGTCCACCGCGACCAGGGGAGGCCACTCGCCGGCGACGAGGGCCAGCAGCAGCGCCGAGGACAGGGCGAGAACGGCGGTCGTGAGAAGGGGGGCAGGGCGGTCGCCGGGCGGGGGAAACATGACGTGATCTTTGCCGAATCATTGCCCGCAGGGCAATTCCCCTGACGGGTACGGCTTTACGCGAGGGCGCGCAGGCTCGGTACGAGCGCCACCAGCACCGGGATCACCGGGACCAGGGCGGCCGTCGCGGTCAGCCGCAGCCGGTGCCACGCGGGGAGCCGGTCCGGGGCCGCGAGCAACCGGTCGACGCGCTGCGGGACATGGGCGTGCGGGGTCGGCCCCGGGCCGAACACCCCCCGGTCCTCGTTGAGTTCGACCAGGGCGAGCGCGGTGGTGAGACGGCCGTGGCGCCGGGAGGCCACGTCGTCGGCGGCCAGTTCGACCAGCCGGTGCATCTCGTCGCGGAACGCGGCGAACACCGGGATCTGCGGGAACCCGCCCGCCAGTGCGGCCGAGCAGTGCAGCAGCCAGTCGTGCCGGGCCCGGGCGTGGCCCTGCTCGTGGGCGAGGACCGCGTCCAGCTGACGCCCCTTCAGGCGACGCAACGCGGCTGTCGTCACGACGAGTTGGGGCGCCGCTCCGGGGAGCCACCAGGCATCCGGGCGCTCGCCCTCCAGCACGACGAGCCTGCCGTCGGCCGGTTCCTCGCCGGGCAACAGCGGCGACCGGACCAGCAGTTCGGCGTGCTGCCGGTTGCGCCTGGCCCTGGCCCGCGCGATCTCCCGTACCAGCATCGCCCCGCTCCACAGCCCGGCGCAGGCGAGGGCCACCGCGGTCACCGCCGCCCACGGGCCGGCCGTACCGAGCGCGTAGGCGTCCACCACCCCGCTCGGGGCGGTCGCGAACACGTGCCCGCGCACCGCCTGCCAGGCCGCCGCCGCGCTCAGCGTCATCGACAGCGCGCAGCACAGCAGAACGGCCGCCACCACGCACTGCCACACCCACAGCGAGACCACCGGCTCCCGGTCCGTCCAGTCGGCCCGGGCGAGCAGCCGGGGGCCGACGACGGCGGTCAGGGCGCCGAGCAGCAGCAGTGCCGCGGGGACCATCATGGCCAGCACCCTATGAGCGGAGGACCGTTCACGGGTACAGGCCATTACGCCAAAGTGACGCAGGCAACGTCGGCGCCGCGCGCCGTCACGTCCTCACAGCGCGAGCAGCATCGCCACCATGCCGATCCCCATCGACAACCGGCACGCCCGCGCCAGCTCGGGCCGGTCGCCCCACCTGACCGCGCCCGGCCCTGCGGCCACCGTGACCGGCCCGGCGGCCACCGCGCCCGGCACGAGCCGCGCGCCCGACAGCAGCACGTAGCCCGTGAAGTAGACCAGCAACGGCCCGGTCACCAAAGGGACTCCGGCACCGCCGTGATGGTGGGCGCCGGGGGCCGCCGCCATCGCCACCGCCATGTAGACCATCGCCGCCGCCCCCACCAGATGGTGCAGATGGTGCGCGCTGCCGCGGGCGCTCCACAGGGCGTGCAGCGCGGCCGCGCCGAACACCGCCGCGTACAGCGGCCACGCCCACCCCGGCGGGGTGAACACCGTCGCGGGCACGGCCATGACGGCCATGCCGAACCCCATCAGCGCCTCGCCGCCCGCGGCGCGCCGCTGTTCCCGGACGCTGCTGCGCATCCGCAGCAGGCAGTAGGCCCCGGTCGCCGCGCACAGCGCCACCAGCAGCCAGCCGGGCGAAGCCGGTCCGTGCACGGCGCACCTCCCCGCTCGACGTCGCGTCGATGGATGCGATGCCCCGGCCGTACGGCGCGCACGCGAGCGCAAGGGTGTACACGGGGAGCATTCGCCGGAGCACAGCCTGTGACCAGGACCGTTCGAGAATGTTTTACGAGTAAAACACATGCTAAATTGATGGGTATGAGCACCGCGACCCCTGCGACCACCCGCCGTCTGCCCCTAGCCGGTGTGCTGCGCCTCGGCCGGCCCTCCGACATCTGGTTCAAGCCCGCCTTCAGCGTGGTCGCCGCGGTCGCCCCGCCCAACCTGGCCCTGCTGGCCCTCGGCCGCCTCGACCTGGCGATGTACACGATGGCCGGATCCCTGTGCGCCCTCTACGGCCACAACCGCCCCTACCCCGCCCGCGCCCGCACCCTGGCCCGGGTGGTCCTCGGCATGGCCGGCGGCCTCGCCGTCGCCCTGATCGCCGCCTCGCTCACCACGGACGCCGTCGTCCTCGTCACCGTCGGCGCGCTCATGGCCGCGGTGCAGAAGGTCCTCTGCGACGCCACCCGCGTCGGCCCGCCCGGGAACGTGGTCCTCACCTTCATCAGCTCCGCCTCCCTGTTCGCCCCGCAGACCCTCGGCCAGGTGCCCGGCCACGTCGGCCTCGCCCTCGCGGCCGGCGCCTGGGCCTGGCTGGTCGGCATGGCCCCCGGGCTGCTGCGCCCGCACGGCCCCGAACGCCGGGCCACCGCCCACGCCCTGAACGCCACCGCTGCCTACGCCGACACCCGCCGCACGGGCCCAGGCACCGGCACCGGCACAGGCACCGGCACCGGCCACGACCGGGCCCGCGCCGCCGCGGCCGCCGCCGTGCAGGCCGCCTGGCAGTCCCTGCTCGCCACCGGCGCCCGCACCGACCGCACCCGCCGCGCCCTCGAACACCTCGTCGTCCGCGCCGAGGTCGCCCTCGCCGCCCCGGCGGACGCCGACCCGGCGCTGCTGCGCGGCTGGGCCCGCGCGCTGCGCGGCACCGGACGCGTCCCGCGCGTCGCGGGCGCCGACGACGACCTCCTCGGCATCGACGCCGAACTCTCCCTCCCGCAGCGCCCGTTGTGGCACCGGCTGGGCCCGCTCGCCCCCCTCGCCGCCCGCACCGCGCTCGGCTGCGCCCTGGCCGGCTACGCCTCCCTCGCCCTCGGGGTCGGCCGCCCCTACTGGGCGCTGGTCACCGCCGCCTCCCTCTACCAGGCCAACGTCACCCTCACCTGGAGCCGGGGCGTACAGCGCGTCGTCGGCAACCTCCTCGGCGTCCTTGTCTTCGCCGCCGTCGTACCGCTCGCCCACCTCCACCCGGCCGCGCTGGTGCTGTGCTGCCTCGCCTTCAACTTCGGCGCCGAGGCGCTGATCGGCCGCAACTACTGGCTCGGCAGCGTCTGCGTCACCCCGATGGCGCTGCTCGTCACCGAGTTCGCCCGCACCCAGGACGCGGGGCAGCTGATCACCGAGCGGGTCGTGGACACCCTGGTCGGCGCGCTCGTCGGTTTCGGCACCGCCGTGGTCGTCACCAACCGCCGGGCCGGCGACCGCATCGAACACGCACTCGGCGCCGTCGAGCGGGCCCGTGAACAGGCCGCCCGCCTGCTCGCCGGACCGCAGCCGGCGCCGCGCGCCCTGGAGGCCGCCCGCCGCACCCTGTCCGCCGCCCTGGCCGACCTGCGCGCCACGGCGGACGCCGCGTCCGGCGAGTGGTGGCAGCGCGCGCTGCCCCAGGAGCGGGTCGTGCTCGCCGAGCAGTCCGGACACCGTACGCTCGCCGCGACGGTACGACGCCAGGGAACGCACTCCTGGGACGGCGCGAGGACAACGGAGGACGTACGGCCATGACGGCGACCAACGGACGACCGGCGGCCGGGAGCGACGCGGGCAGCGGCCCCGGAGAGGGTGCGGGCCGGGGCGTCGGCAGGGACGACACGGTCGCGGCCGTCGTCCGGCAGTGGCGGAGTGTCCATCCCGCGCTGGACACGGGTCCCATGGAGGTCATCGGCCGCATCAACCGCTGTGCCGCCCTCCTCCAGCAGGCCGAGGACGCCCCGCTGCGCCGGGCCGGTCTCAGCCGCCCCGAGTTCGACCTGCTCGGCGCGCTCCGCCGCACCGGCCACGAGCTGACCCCGAGCGAGCTCGCCAAGGAGACCTTCTCCTCCGGCGCCGCCGTCACCAAACGCCTCAAGCAGCTGACCGAACGCGGCCTGGTCGAGCGGCGCGGCGACGCCCGTGACCGCAGGGTCGCCCACCTCCGCCTCACCGACACGGGCCGCGACCTCGTCGACGGCATCCTGCCCGAGCAGCTCGCCTACGAGACGGCCGTGCTGTCCGTCCTCGCCCCCGAGGGACAGGGCGAACTCGCCGGGCTCCTTGCGGAGTTGCTGGGCCGCCTGGAGGGCAGGACGGGCGCCCTGCGGGCCTGACCGCCGACCCGGGGCCCGGAGGCCGGGGGAGGAACAGCGCGACCGGCCACCACGGCGCCGCAGGCGACCGACGGCCTGGCACGGAGCTTCGAGCCGGGCGGTCAGATCCCCGGCCGGTAGCGCAGCGGATGGTCGGCCGGCACCTCCACCAGCACGATCCTGATCCCGTCCGGATCGGCGGTCCACATCTCGACCAGGCCCCACGGCTCCTTCACGGGCGGGCGCACGATCGCGACGCCCTTCGCCACCAGCTCCTCGTGCGCCGCCGCCACGTCCGCGACCTGCAGCCACAGCTGCACGGCCGGTGCGGGCGGGGTGTCCGAGCGTCCGGATACCTCCAGGAACCCGCCGCCGAGGAAGTAGACCGTGCCGCGCTCCGGGCCCTCACCGAACTCGCGGTAGACGGCCAGGCCGAGCTGCTCGCCGTAGAAGGCGCGGGACCGCTCGGGATCGGTGGGGTGGATCAGCGTGCGGCCGCTCAGTACATGCACCATGCCACCGGAGCGTAGTGGCAGGGTGGCGGGGGAGCCGGAAGGGGCGGCGGCCGGTCAGCGGTGCCGCGGGGCGGGGATAGGCTCGTGGGCGGCCGAGTCGCGCCCGAGAATCGGAGAACCCACCCATGGAGAACGCCGCCGCCGGACTGATCTTCCGCGACGCCACCGACGCCGACGTGGACGTCCTGGTCGCGTTGGTCGAGTCGGCCTACCGGGGCGACGACAGCCGGGTCGGCTGGACCACCGAGGCGGACATCCTGGAGGGGCAGCGCACCGACCCGGAGGGCGTCCTCGAAGTGATCAAGGCGCCGGACGGCAAGCTGCTCGTCGTCGAGCGGGACGGCGGGGTCGTCGCCTGCTGTCAGCTCGAACACCGCGGTGACCACGCCTACTTCGGCATGTTCGCGGTGAGCCCCGCCCTCCAGGGCGCCGGCCTCGGCAAGGTCGTCATCGCCGAGGCGGAGCGCCGGGCACGTGAGGACTGGGGCGTGACCGACATGCACATGACGGTGATCTCGGTGCGCGACGACCTGATCGCCTGGTACGAGCGGCGCGGCTACCGCCGTACGGGAAAGATGACGCCGTTCCCGTACGGCGAGGAGCGCTTCGGCATTCCCCAGCGTGACGACCTGCAGTTCGAGCTGCTGGTCAAGCCGTTGGCGTGAGGCGCGGGCCGGCGTTCAGGCCGTGAAGCGGGCGGTGCGTTTGATCTCCGGGTAGTCGGTCGTCGCGCCGTCCAGCTGCAGCGCGCGCACCAGCCGCAGATCGTCCTGGGTGTTCACCACCCAGCCGAGCACCCGGAGGTCCGCCTTGCGGGCGTGCTCGACGACCTCCAGGGTCAGCCGCCGGATGTTCAGGCACAGGGTCGCGGCCCCCGCCTCCTGGGCCCGCTCCACCACGTCGGTGCCGTAGCGGCTGGCGATCAGCGCGGTGCGCACCCCCGGCACCAGCCGGGCGATCTCGGCGACCGCCTCGTCGTGGAACGAGGAGACCTCCACCCGGGAGACCAGGTCCCGCCGCTGCATGACCTCGGCCAGCGCCCGGGCCGCCGCGATGTCCTTGATCTCGGCCTGCAGCGGGGTCCGCACCGAGTCCAGGACCTCCTCGAACACCGGCACCCGCTCGCCCCGGCCCGCGTCCAGCGCGCGCAGCTCCTCCAGGGTCTTCTCGGCGATCGGGCCGGTGCCGTCGGTCGTGCGGTCCACCTCCGCGTCGTGCATGACGACCAGGGCGCCGTCCTTGCTGAGGTGGAGATCGAGTTCGATCAGGTCGAGGCCGGCCTGCTGGGCGGCGACGAAGGAACGGAGGGTGTTCTCGGGCTCGACGCCCATGACTCCGCGGTGACCGATGGTAAGGAAGTTCAAGATTCAACTCGCTTCCGTCGACGGCGGCGATGGGTGCAGGCGCGCGAACCGTACGACGGACGTCGCTGTCCACGCGGCTGGGCGCAGCCTAATGGCCGCCCGTCGGGATGAACCCGTACGTACACGGGGGGATTGGCGTGCCGGGTGCGCGGCGCCTGGCCCGTGCCCCGGTCGGCGGTCACCCGGTGGTGGGCGCGTCCCCTCGCGCATTGACCGGCCGGATCCGTGCGGTCCTCCGGAGCTGACGCCTCGTCACCGGTCGTAGTGAATGTGAGCGCCTTCACGGTTTCACACAGGAAAAAGCGCGGTGAAGTCGGGATGCCGCAGGATAATTTCCTGAGCACCCCCTTGCTGGGAGAAAGCCCGTATGCATACGGTGTCCTTACGGAAGCTTCTCCCGTGGAGGATGGGTCATGACGGAAATTCTTGTGCAGGTGGGTTCGGAGGAGCAGGTTCCTCCCGTGACCAGGGTGGTCGAGCACCCGGCGTGGCCCGTGCTCAAGGATGCCGTGGAGCAGATCCGGCCATGGCAGTCGAAGGACGGCTCCATCGACTTCGAGGCCGAGGGCGCGCCCGCGCGGGCCGGCGCCGAGGCGGCCGTACGGCGTGTCGTCGAGGCCGTGGAGGAGCTGTCCCCGCTGCTCCCGCACGACGCCGACTACCACCACGCGCTGGTCACGGACCTGCGGCGCTGGGCCGTCGGCGGTTTCCAGGTGCCCGACTTCCTCGACTCGCTGCTGGCCTTCCAGCCCGCCGCGGGCCGCGCGGACGGCCTCCAGCACCTGGTCGTCTTCCCGATGTACACGCAGAACGGCAACCCGGACCGCAACCTGGAGGCGGTCGTGCTGCGCATGGTCTGGCCGGACTGGCTGGCCGAGCTGGAGCGCACCCGGTACGACAACCCGCTCTTCTGTGGCATCAAGTTCGAGGACTTCACGGCCGGCTACGACACCAACTCGGCCGTCCTCTTCCCCGAGACCATCGCCGTACGCGAGGCGCCGGAACGATTCTCCTGGGGCGGTATCTTCTGCGACCGCGAGGCCGCCCGCTTCCGCCGGGTCACCGACGCGGCCGTCGGCATCCTGGGCCTGAACCTGCCCGAGGACATCGCCGCCATGGTCCACGACCAGAAGCGCTGCGAGGAGGCCTTCGTGCTGTGGGACATGGTCCACGACCGCACCCACAGCCACGGCGACCTGCCGTTCGACCCGTTCATGATCAAGCAGCGCCAGCCGTTCTGGATGTACGGCCTGGAGGAGCTGCGCTGCGACCTCACCGCCTTCAAGGAGGCCGTGAAGCTGGCGGCCGACGGCGTCCCGCAGGCCCGTGACGTGCAGTACGCGGTCCTCTTCGACCGCATGTTCCGGTTCCCGGTCACCGGCGACCGGGTCCGCAACTACGACGGGCTCGGCGGCCAGCTGCTCTTCGCCTACCTGCACAAGCACGACGTGGTCCGCTGGACCGACAACAAGCTCGCCATCGACTGGGAGCGTGCCCCGCAGGTCACCAACCAGCTGTGCGCCGAGATCGAGAAGCTGTACAAGGACGGCATCGACCGCCCGAAGCTCGTCCACTGGTTCGCCGGGTACGAGCTGGTCGCCACCTACCTCGCCCCGCACCCCGGCTCCAAGTGGGCCAAGGGTCCCGACGCCCTGGACCTGACCCTGCCGCCGCGCAAGCTCGTGGACGACGTGCTTCCCGACGAGTTTCCGCTGAGCATGTTCTACGAGGCCCTGTCCAAGAAGCTCAAGAACGTGATCGCCGAGACCAAGGGCATCACCGCGGACAGCGCCGAGCCGGTCGCCGCGTGAGCGACCGGCTGCGGAACACTGTTCAAGAGCTGCGGAACACTGGTCAAGAGGGGAAGCACATGGCGGGCAACGGGTCTCTCAGTGGTGCGGTGATCGCGGTGGCCGGGGCGGGCGGACCCGCCGGGCACGCGACCCTGGTCAGGCTGGCCGAGGCGGGCGCGACCGTCGTCGGCGCCGACAACAGTCCCGAGCGCCTCGCGGAGGCCGTGGACGCGGCCCGCTACGCGGGCGGCGGCGCCGTGGTCACCGGTGAGACGGTCGACCTGCTCGACCTGGACTCGACCCGGGCCTGGGCCGGCCGCATCGAGAAGGACCACGGCCGCATCGACGGCCTGGTCCACCTGGTCGGCGGCTGGCGCGGCAGCGCCGCCTTCACCGAGACCGACCTCGCCGACTGGGACCTGCTGGAGAAGCTGCTGATCCGCACCGTCCAGCACACCTCCCTGGCCTTCTACGACGCCCTGGAGCGCAGCGAGCGCGGCCGGTACGTGCTGATCAGCGCCGCCGGCGCGTCGAAGCCCACCGCCGGCAACGCCGCCTACTCCGCCGCCAAGGCGGCCGCCGAGGCCTGGACGCTCGCCATGGCCGACGGCTTCCGCAAGGCCGGGGGCGAGGCGGGCCCCACCTCCGCCGCTGCGATCCTGGTGGTGAAGGCGTTGGTGCACGACGCGATGCGCGCCGAGCGGCCCAACGCGAAGTTCGCGGGCTTCACGGACGTCAAGGACCTCGCCGAGGCCGTCGAGGGCGTCTGGAGCAAGACCGCCGCCGAAGTGAACGGAAACCGTCTGTGGCTGACCGAGAAGCCGTGAACCCTCCCAGGACCGACGCGCGTCGCCACCACGACCCGCAGGTCCGCGGTTTCGCCAGTGACAACTACGCCGGAGCCCACCCCGAGGTGCTGGCCGCCCTGGCCCTCGCCAACGGCGGCCATCAGGTGGCCTACGGCGAGGACGAGTACACCGAGAACCTCCAGCGGATCGTCCGCAGCCACTTCGGGGCCACCGCGGAGGCCTTCCCGGTCTTCAACGGCACCGGCGCGAACGTCGTCGCGCTCCAGGCGGTCACCGACCGCTGGGGCGCGGTGATCTGCGCCGAGAGCGCGCACATCAACGTCGACGAGGGCGGCGCCCCCGAGCGCATGGGCGGCCTCAAGCTGCTCACCGTGCCCACCCCGGACGGCAAACTCACCCCGGATCTCATCGACCGGCAGGCGTACGGCTGGGACGACGAGCACCGCGCGATGCCGCAGGCGGTCTCCATCACCCAGAGCACCGAGCTGGGCACCCTCTACACGCCGGACGAGATCCGCGCGATCTGCGAGCACGCCCACGCGCACGGCATGAAGGTGCATCTGGACGGCTCCCGGATAGCCAACGCGGCGGCCTCCCTGGACGTCCCGATGCGCACGTTCACCAACGCCGTCGGCGTCGACATCCTCTCCCTGGGAGGCACCAAGAACGGCGCCGTGTTCGGCGAGGCGGTCGTGGTGATCAACCAGGACGCCGTCAGCCACATGAAGCACCTGCGCAAGCTGTCCATGCAGCTCGCCTCCAAGATGCGCTTCGTGTCGGTGCAGCTGGAGGCCCTGCTCGCCAGGGACCTGTGGCTGCGCAACGCCCGGCACGCCAACGAGATGGCCCAGCGGCTCGCCGAGGGCGTCCGGGCCGTGCACGGCGTGGAGATCCTGTACCCGGTGCAGGCCAACGGCGTCTTCGCGCGGCTCCCGCACGACGTGAGCCTGCGCCTGCAGAAGCGCTTCCGGTTCTACTTCTGGGACGAGGCGGCCGGGGACGTGCGCTGGATGTGCGCCTTCGACACGACCGAGGAGGACGTGGACGCGTTCGTGGCGGCGGTCAAGGAGGAGATGGCGCGCTAGCCCGGCTCGATGCATAGGTATGCGATCACCTGAAAAGTCATTGACGCTCGGGTGATCGCATTCCTATGCTCTGCGGACATGGAGCTGATCCAGAACACCGCCGACCTCTCCGCCTACCTGGCCGCTGACGAGGTCATCGACCATCACCATCCGCTGGTCCGGGAGACGGCCGCCCGACTGGCGGCGAGTGCCGACGACTCGTATGACTATGCACGCGCCGCGTACGAGTTCGTACGGGACGCCATCCCGCACTCCCAGGACTCCGGCGACCTGCGCGTGACCTGGCGGGCGTCGGACGTGCTGGCGCAGCGCACCGGCATCTGTTACGCCAAGGCCCACGCCCTGGCCGCACTGCTGCGGGCCGAGGACATCCCCGCGGCACTGTGCTACCAGCGGCTGGCGGCCGACGACGGCGCGGGCCATGTCGTGCACGGCCTGGTCGCCGTCCGCTTCAACGGTGCCTGGCACCGGCAGGACCCGCGCGGCAACAAACCGGGCGTCGACGCCCGGTTCTCCCTCGACGGCGAACAACTGGCCTGGGTCCCCGACCCTCGGTCCAGTGAGATGGACTATCCGGTCCTGTACGCTGAACCTCATCCGGTCGTGCTCGGCGCCCTCGAAGCGGCGCCGGACCGCCCGCACCTCTGGAAGACGCTCCCCACTGCACTCTGAGGCAAGCCAGATGACTCTCTCGCTCACCGTGTCCGACGAGGTGCGCGCCCTCGTACCCGGCTTCACGCACCTCGTCGTCGAGGCCCACGGCCTGGTCAACGGACCCAGTACGGAGGAGAGTTCGGCCCTCCTCGACGACGCGGCCCGCCGGCTGGCGGTACGTCTGGAGGGGCGCGCCCCGCACGAGGACCCGCACATGGTGGCCTGGCGGGCCGCCTACACGGCCTTCGGCTCCAAGCCCTCCCGCACCCGCAACTCGGCCGAGGCGCTGGCCAAGCGGGCCCTCGCGGACGGCGGCCTGCCCCGGATCAACGTGCTCGTGGACCTCTACAACGCCATCAGCGTCGCCCACCTGATCCCGGTCGGGGGCGAGGATCTCGACCTGATCCAGGGCGGTATGCGCCTCGTGCGGGCCACGGGCGAGGAGGACTTCACGACTGTGGCCGGGGGTGAGGAGACCGTCGAGCACCCCGACGCCGGCGAGATCGTGTGGTGCGACGACGCCGGAGTGACCTGCCGCCGCTGGAACTGGCGCCAGGGCCCCCGCACCCGCCTCACCGAACGGACCGTCTCGGCCCTCTTCCTGCTGGAGAGCCTCGCCCCGATGCCGGTGCCGGAAGTGGCGGCGGCGGGCGCCGAACTCGCCGAACTGCTGGAGAAGTTCAGTCCGGGCGCCCGCATCGAGGTGCGCGCGCCCGAGTCGGCGGGCTGAGGCTCAGACCGCCTCGGCGGCCTTCAGCTGATCCGCCGTGGGGGCCGTGCCGCCCAGGTGCGCCGGGAGCCACCAGCTGTCGGCCGCGTCCTTCGGCTGGGCCGGGTAGGCGCGCTGGGCGGCGTCCAGGAGATCCTGGACGCGCTCGCGCAGCCGGCGGGTGATGGCGCCCGCGTACTGGTCCCGGGGGGCGTCGACGGGCTCGCCGACCCGGATGGTGACGGGCAGGTGGTTCCGCTTGAAGTTGCGCGGCTGGCCCTTGGTCCAGATGCGCTGGGTGCCCCACAGTGCCATCGGGACGAGCGGGACGCCGGCCTCCTGCGCGAGGCGGGCGGCACCCGACTTGAAGCTCTTCAGCGTGAAGGACTGGGAGATCGTGGCCTCCGGGAAGACACCCACGATCTCACCGGACTTCAGCGAGTCCAGCGCGTGCTGGTAGGCGGCCTCGCCCTGCTTGCGGTCCACCGGGATGTGCTTCATGCCGCGCATCAGCGGGCCGGAGATCCGGTGCCGGAACACGGACTCCTTCGCCATGAACCGCACCAGGCGCTTCTGCGGAAGGGCCGCGAGGCCGTCGAAGACGAAGTCCAGGTAGCTGATGTGATTGCTCACCAGCACGGCGCCGCCCGAGCGCGGGATGTTCTCCGAACCCTGGCAGTCGATCTTGAGGTCCCAGACCTTGAACAACGTCTTGGCGAAACCGATGACGGGACGGTAGACCAGCTCTGCCATGGGCGGGGCGGACCCTTTCTGCTCTGCCTGGGAAAGGGGCTCCCGGCGGGAAGTTACGGAGCCGTAGGTTTACGGCGTCTCGCAGATGGTGCCCGAAGAACGGACGGGGAGCCAGCCCTGGTGCCCTGGCGCGGCGAGATCCTCGTCACGTTGGGCCCCTTGATCCACCTCGCGCTTTTAACGCACCTTTACTCCGGACGGGCCGCCAACCGCCGCATGAGCAGGAACATCTCGCAGCCCAGGCAGTACCCGAACGCCGCATTGAGGAAGGCCGCGGCGAGCGCGAACCCGGTCGCCACGAGGCCCAACCACGCCGGGCCCAGCCCGAATCCGACCAGACCGAGGCCGGCGAAGACCAGTCCGACCGCCTGTGCGAACCGCGGCGGCTCCGGCGGCTCGAACTCCGTCGGGGGAGCGAGGCGCGGCCGTACGAGCGTCCGGAACGCCCAGCCGTACGGCGACCTGGCCACGCCGCCGGCCGCGCCGAGCGCGAACACCAGTGTCTGCCAGGCGAGGAGCCAGGGGCTCCGGGTGATGAGCGCGGCGGCCAGTACGGCCGTCGTCACGGCCGCCGCGAACCGCGGCCCACGTGCGTCGATGTCCATGAACCAAGGATTCCGCCTCGCGGCCCGGCAGGGGAGCCGGGAATCTTTGCAGTCTCGTGAACGCTTTTCGCTGTGGTGAGCCGTCTCGTGGATGCTTGTCCGGTGATGACCGGACTCGTGGTGTGCGTGGCGGTGCTCGCGGCGGCGAGCGTCTACGGAGTGCTGCACAGGCGGCGGAGCGGGAGGGTACGGGTGCGCGGGCGGGACGACGGCAAGCGGCTCGGGGCGGCCGAACTCGGCGGCGAACTGGGCGAACGGGCCACACTGGTGCAGTTCTCCAGCGCCTTCTGCGCCCCCTGCCGGGCCACCCGGCGGGTGCTGGGCGAGGTCGCCGGGATGGTCCCCGGCGTCAGTCACCTGGAGATCGACGCCGAGGCCCGCCTGGACCTGGTGCGCGAGCTGGGGATCCTCAGGACCCCCACCGTGCTGGTGCTCGACGCGGACGGCCGGGTGGTGCGCCGGGCCACCGGACAGCCCCGCAAGGCGGACGTCATCGCGGCGCTCGGCGAGGCGGTCTGACGGCCATGCCGATGACGGTGAGGCACCTCCCATATCCCGGAACGTACTTGACTGGGCGTACCACCTATCGTCAGCCTGACCGTATGCCTCAGGAACTCCTTCTCTTCGGGCGGGTCCACGTGGACCTGGCCCGCACCGCGAGCGCGCGCTGTCCGGGCTGTTGAGCAGCTCCGGACCCGAAGACCGCCTCCCCCAGAAGGACAAGTCCATGACGGCCTCGCCCGACCTCGGCACTCCCCGGCTCGCCTCTCCCGACCTGCTCCGCTCCGCCTTCCGGCGGCACGCGGCCGGTGTGGCGGTGATCACCGCGCGTGGCGCCGACGGCCCGGTCGGCTTCACCGCCACCTCCCTCACCTCCGTCTCCGCCGAGCCCCCGATGGTCTCCTTCGGGGTCGGCACGGGCGCCTCCAGCTGGCCCGCGATATCCACCGCCGAGCACATCGGCGTCCACATCCTCGGGGAGCACCAGGCGGAGCTCGCGGCCACCTTCGCGCGCAGCGGCGCCGACCGGTTCGGGGCGCCCACCGGTTGGCGCGACGGCCACGAGGGCGTCCCGGTCCTCGACGACGTACTGGTGTGGCTGGTGTGCCGGATCGTGGCGCGGGTGCCGGCCGGCGACCACCGCATCGTGCTGGCCGAGGTGCTCGCCGGCGACCCCTCCCGCGCCGGCCGGCCGCTCCTGTACCACCAGGGCGCCTTCAACGGGCTGCGGGACTGATCACACAGGTCCCGTTCTGGGGATCACACGCCCCTCGTTCTGCGAACGCGTCGAGTTCCGGTTACGCTGCGTTGCGAAGGTCACAGTTCAAAGCGCTTGCTTAGCGGGCGTGAACTGGCTGTACTGGTGAGTAATATTTCGTTCGGAGCGCGCGGCCGCCCCGACCGGGATGAGCCGCTTGAGGCGCCTATGCTGCCTGCAAGAGGCAGCCCAGAAAAGACGATGCAGTAGGAGAGCCGGCGTGAGCCTGAGGATCGTTGTCACTGTGAAGTACGTGCCCGACGCCACTGGCGACCGGCACTTCGCCGATGACCTGACCGTCGACCGTGACGACGTGGACGGTCTGCTCTCCGAACTCGACGAGTACGCGGTCGAACAGGCGCTGCAGATCTCGGAGAACTCGGACGACGACGTCGAGGTCACCGTTCTGACGGTGGGTCCGGAGGACGCCAAGGACGCGCTGCGCAAGGCGCTGTCGATGGGCGCGGACAAGGCGATCCACGTCGAGGACGACGACCTGCACGGCACCGACGCCATCGGCACCTCGCTGGTGCTCGCCAAGGCGATCGAGAAGGCCGGCTTCGACCTGGTGGTCTCCGGCATGGCCTCCACCGACGGCACGGCCGGCATCGTCCCGGCCCTGCTCGCCGAGCGGCTGGGCGTCCCGCAGGTCACCCTGCTCTCCGAGGTCTCGGTCGAGGACGGCACGGTCAAGGGCCGTCGCGACGGCGACGCCGCGAGCGAGCGGCTGGAGGCCTCCCTGCCGGCCGTCGTGTCCGTCACCGACCAGTCGGGTGAGGCGCGTTACCCGTCCTTCAAGGGCATCATGGCCGCCAAGAAGAAGCCGGTTCAGTCCTGGGACCTGTCCGACCTCGACCTCGAGGCGGAGGAGGTCGGCCTGGAGGGCGCCTGGACCGCGGTCCAGGACGCCACCGCGCGTCCGGCCCGCACCGCGGGCACGATCGTCAAGGACGAGGGCGAGGGCGGCAAGCAGCTCGCCGAGTTCCTCGCGGGCCAGAAGTTCATCTGAGCCCCGCAGTCGCCGACCGCCCCTCAACTGATCCAAGCAGGAGAGCATTCCCATGGCTGAAGTCCTCGTCTACGTCGATCACGTGGACGGTGCCGTCCGCAAGCCCACCCTGGAGCTGCTGACCCTGGCCCGCCGTATCGGCGAGCCCGTCGCCGTCGCGCTGGGCAACGGTGCCGCCGACACCGCCGCCGCGCTGGCCGAGCACGGCGCCGTGAAGGTGCTGACCCACGACGCGTCCGAGTACGCCGACTACCTGGTCGTCCCGAAGGTGGACGCCCTGCAGGCCGCCGTCGGGGCCGTCTCCCCGGCCGCCGTCCTGGTCCCCTCCTCCGCCGAGGGCAAGGAGATCGCCGCCCGTCTGGCGCTGCGCATCGGCTCGGGCATCATCACCGACGCCGTCGACCTGGAGGCCGGTGACGAGGGTCCGGTGGCCACCCAGTCGGTGTTCGCCGCGTCCTTCACGACCAAGTCCCGTGTCTCCAAGGGCACCCCGGTCATCACGGTCAAGCCCAACAGCGCGGCCGTCGAGGCCGCCCCGGCCGCCGGTGCGGTCGAGGCCCTCGCGGTGACCTTCTCGGCGGCAGCCACCGGTACCAAGGTGACCGGCCGTACCCCGCGCGAGTCGACCGGACGTCCGGAGCTGACCGAGGCCGCGATCGTGGTCTCCGGCGGCCGTGGCGTCAACGGCGCCGAGAACTTCGCGATCATCGAGGCCCTCGCCGACTCCCTCGGTGCCGCTGTCGGTGCCTCGCGTGCCGCCGTCGACGCCGGCTGGTACCCGCACACCAACCAGGTCGGCCAGACCGGCAAGTCGGTCTCCCCGCAGCTGTACATCGCCAACGGCATCTCCGGCGCGATCCAGCACCGCGCGGGCATGCAGACCTCGAAGACCATCGTGGCCGTCAACAAGGACGCCGAGGCCCCGATCTTCGAGCTGGTCGACTTCGGCGTGGTCGGCGACCTCTTCGACGTCGTCCCGCAGCTGACCGAGGAGGTCAAGGCCCGCAAGGGCTGACCGCCGCCCCCAGGCTGTCCGAGGCCCCCGTGACCGGTTCCGGTCACGGGGGCCTCGCCGTGTCACCGCAGGCTCAGCGAGACCTGCACGGGCAGGTGGTCGCTCGGGAACTGGCCCTGCCACGAATAGGTGTCCATCGTCGCCCGGTGCGTGGTCACCCCCGGCGAGGTCAGGATCCAGTCGATCCGGTCGCCGTCCGGCTTGAGCCGGTGGTAGCCGTGGAAGGTCGCGTACTGGGGGCCGCGGTGCTCCGCCGCGTCCCAGGTGTCGACGAGCCCCGAGTCCACCAGGGTGTCGTAGGCCCGGTTCCGGTGGGCGTAGGCGTTGAAGTCCCCGGTCACCACGACCGGCAGTTTCGGGTCGAACTCCGCGATCCGCCGCACCAGGAGGGTGGCGCTGCGCTCGCGGGCGTACTGGCTCTTCTGGTCGAAGTGGGTGTTGGCGACGTAGAACTCCCGTCCGTCGTCGGCGAGGTCGCGGAAGCGGACCCAGGTGACGATGCGGGGGAAGGCGGCGCCCCAGGTGTTGGAGCGGATCACCTCCGGGGTGTCGGAGAGCCAGAAGGTGTAGTGCTCCAGCGGTTCCAGGCGCCGGAGGTCGTAGTAGATCGCGGTCGACTCGTCCCGGCTGCCGCCCTCGCGGCCGGTGCCGACCCAGTCGTAGTGCGGTCCGAGGTCGCTGTCGATGTCCCGCAGCTGCTGGTAGAGACCCTCCTGGGTGCCCATGACCTGGGGCTGTGCGCGGCGCAGCAGTTCGGCCATCACGGGCCTGCGGTCGGCCCAGCTGTTGGGTTCGGCGGTACTGGCGTACCGCAGGTTGAAGGTCATGACGTCGAGGCGGGGCGCCGGCCGGGACTGTGCCGCGCGGGTGGTGGCCCGGCGGACCCGGGACATGGCGGAGGAGGCGGAGGAGGTGGTGATCGCGGCACTGGAGAGGGGCACGGTGACCGCTGCGGCCAACAGGGCCTGCAGTCCCAGCCGGCGGGTGACTCGGCGCTGGTTCGGCACGACGGCTCCTTCAGGGGGCACAAGCCGGACGGGCGGGCGTTGAGCAGTCTGATACCCAGGTGTGTGATGAGCGTGAACATGCCCAGATGGGGGCGTGTCGCCCTGTGGACACGGTGTTGACCGCCGCGAAGGCGCCCGGATACCTTCATTCAACGGATTGTTGATTCCGTACAGTGGAAAACAGGAGGGTGCGGGATGGGCCAGAGTCGGCAGGAGAAGGTGGCTACGAGCCTCGCGGGCGCCGTCAGCGAGGAGATCAGCGCCTCCCTGGCACCCGTCGACGCCGAACTGGAGCGCCGCTATCCGGGTGATCCGGGGACCCGTCAGCCCGTCCACACCGTGTACGTCCCCGGCGACGCCTTCACGGTCGGCACGATCCGCTCCTGGGGTGACCAGGCCCTCGCCGCCCTCGACGAACACGCCCCCGACGCCGCCGCCTTCGCCGCCGTCCTCGGCCTGCCGGACGACCTCGCCGAGCCCGTCCACTCCCGGGTCCGCGCCAAGCTGGAGCAGGAGCCGATCGAGGACCTGCGCGTCGACTTCGAGGACGGCTACGGCCCCCGCCCCGACGCCGAGGAGGACGAGACGGCCGCCCGCGCCGCCCGGCTGATCGCCGAGGCGTACACCGAGGGCACGGCGGCCCCGTACATGGGCATCCGGATGAAGTGCATGGAGGCCGCGGTCCGCGACCGGGGCATCCGCACCCTCGACATCTTCCTCACCGGGCTGATCGAGGCCGGCGGCCTGCCCGACGGGCTGGTGCTCACCCTGCCCAAGGTGACCTACCCCGAACAGGTCACCGCGATGGTCCGGCTCCTGGAGGCCTTCGAGAAGGCCCACGGACTGGAGCCCGGCCGGATCGGGTTCGAGATCCAGATCGAGACCAGCCAGGCCGTCCTCGCCACCGACGGCACCGCCACCGTCGCCCGGATGATCCAGGCCGCCGAGGGCCGCGCCACCGGACTGCACTACGGCACCTTCGACTACAGCGCCTGCCTCGGGGTCTCCGCCGCCTACCAGGCCAGCGACCACCCGGCCGCCGACCACGCCAAGGCCGTCATGCAGGTCGCCGCCGCCGGCACCGGCGTACGGGTGTCGGACGGCTCCACCAACGTCCTGCCGGTCGGCCCGACGGACCGGGTGCACGACGCCTGGCGGCTGCACTACGGCCTCACCCGACGCGCCCTGGCCCGCGCCTACTACCAGGGCTGGGACATGCACCCCGGTCACCTCCCGACCCGGTACGCGGCCGTGTTCGCCTTCTACCGGGAGGGCCTGGAACAGGCGGCCGACCGGCTCGCCCGGTACGCCGACCGCGCCGGCGGCGACGTCATGGACGAGCCCGCCACCGCCAAGGCCCTCAGCGGTTACCTGCTGCGCGGCCTCGACTGCGGCGCCCTCGACGACGCCGAGGTGGCCCGGCTGACCGGTCTGACCCGGGCCGGCCTGGAGGGCTTCGCGATGCCCCGGCGCGGCGGCCTGACGGCCTCCGGGAAGTAGCGCGTACCGGTCAAGTCACAGCTTTTCCAGCCGACTTGAACCGACCCTGTCATTGCCCCGTACTCTGGTGCGCCATTCACGGACGTGTCTTGAGGAACGGGGCAGTGGTGTCGGGTTCGTACGGACAGGCTGACGGGACCGGTCGCCTGCTGGCAGGGCGGTACCGGGTCGTGGCCCGGCTCGGGCGCGGTGGTATGGGTGTGGTGTGGCGCGCCGTCGACGAGGTCCTCGGCCGTGAGGTCGCCGTCAAGGAACTGCGCGCCTACACCGACAGCGCCGGAGCCGAACTGGCCGACCTGCGGCTGCGGATGCAGCGCGAGGCGCGGGCCGCCGCCCGGGTGCGGCATCCCGGGGTGGTCATCGTGCACGACATCGCCGAGGTCGACGGCCGCCCGCTGATCGTCATGGAACTGGTCGACGGGCCCTCCCTGGACGACCTGCTGCGCGAGCGCGGCACGCTCGGGGCGCAGGAGGCCGCCCGCGTCGGCGCCGAGGTCATGGACGCCCTGGCCGCGGCCCACCGGGTCGGCGTCCTGCACCGCGACGTCAAGCCCGGCAACATCCTCCTGGACCGCTCGGGCCGGGTCGTCCTGACCGACTTCGGCATCGCCACCATGGCAGATCCCGGCGACGGCTCCGCCACCCAGCTGACCGGCAGCGGCGAACTCGTCGGTTCCCTCGACTACCTGGCGCCCGAACGGGCCAAGGGCGCCGCCCCCGGGCCGGCCTCCGACATCTGGGCTCTCGGCGCCGCCCTGTACGCGGCCGTGGAGGGCGACTCGCCCTTCCGCCGCACGTCCACCTTCTCCACGCTCACCGCGATCATCGACGAGCCCCTCCCGGAGCCCCGCAGGGCCGGCCCGCTGGCCCCCGTCCTGCGGCGCCTGATGGACAAGCTCCCCGACGCGCGCCCGGACGCGGAGGAGGCCTGCGCGCTGCTGCGGGCGGTGGCGCGGGAACCGGTCCCGGACAAGCCGACGACGGTCCTGCGGGAGCCCGCTCGGCCGGAGACCGGAACCGGCGTACCGGCGGTGCCCACGGGGTCCGCGGCCGCCGGGGGCGCCGGAGGCGCGGACGAGCAGCGCGCCGAAGGGGCGGTGGCCGGACCCGCGCAGGGGCTCGCCGAAGGGGATGTGGAGGGGCCCGTGCACGGGTTCGCCGCGAGGGCCGTGGAGGGCTCCGCCCGGGAATCCGCCGCCGGGGCTGCTCCGGAGCCCGCCGACGGGCGTCCGGTCCCCGTACCCGCTGCCGGACCCGCCGCGGGAGCCGCAACCCCGGAGCCCGGTTTCCTCGCCGCCGCGCGAAGATTAGATGCCGCGCCCGGACCGGGCGCACCGGACGAACAGCTGAGCCCCACCGGGCCGATCCGCACCCGCCGTCGGGCCCGGATGCTCGTGGTGGTGTCCGCGGCCGTCGTCCTCACGGCGACCGGGCTGACCGTCGCCCTGCACAACGACGGCGGGCAGACGGCGAAGCCGGACGCGGGGCCGCCCGCCCCGACCGTCACCGGCGCCTCGGAGAGCGGCCGCGGCTCCGGTGCCGGCCACCGGGCCGGGGCCGATCCCGTGGGGCAGGGCGAGGAGACGGGCGCCGTCCCCGTCTCCGGTGCCACGCGCTCCGCCGGAGGCGCACCGGCGGGCCCGGCGGACCGCGCCTCCGTCACACCGTCCGCGGCACGGACCTCCGGCCCCAGCCCCTCCGGCGGTTCCGGTACCGCCGGGGCCACCGCCCCCGCCACCGCGACGGCCAGTGCCTCCGCCACCCCCGTCCCGGTCTGCGTGTCCGCAGGAGACGGCACGTACACCTGCCGGGTGCGCAACGGCGGCGCCAAGTCCTACACCGCCGACGGCGTCAAGGCCGGCAAGGTCCGCCAGGGCGTCCACGCGTTCTACTGCCAGGCCGACCTGGGCCGCCGGGAGACTCACGGGCAGCGGACCAACGTCTGGTGGGCGCTGACCGATGACGACAAGGGCAACACCGGCGTGTACATCAGCGACGTCTACATCAAGGGCGGCACGAACGACGAGCCGCTCCCCGGACTCCCCGTCTGCTGACCGCGGACGTACCGCTCCAGACCCGACGCGACCGCCCACCTCCGCTCCGCGAACAGCCGGGTGCCCCGCCCGCACAGCGCCGCGTCGGATCGCGCCCGCGCGCAGAACTGCTCGGGTGTGACACCGAACAGCTCTCTCAACTCGGCATCCTCGGAAAGGAGTTCGGTGAGGAGGGCGCGCTCGCCGGGATGGCGGCGGGGCGCGCCGGTGCCGTCGTGCAGCACGCCGTGCCGGTTGACGTACGCGTGCACACCGGGGAGCGTCGTGCCGTCCGCGAGAGTGGCGCGGACGGCCGGGGCGGGCAGCCAGGCCCGCTCGAAGTTGCCGTTCGGCAGCGGTACGCCCTCGCTCGCGTCGACCACCTCCAGCTGCCGCCCGTCCAGCCAGAGGACGAACAACTCCCGTACCGCGGAAGGGGATGCGACCGGGGACGCCGACACGTAGCCGAGGCGGCTGACATGCGCGGAGACGCCCACGTCGAGGCCGCGCACCCGGGCGCGCACCATGGGGATGGCGCCGTCGACGCCGAACTCCGCCATCTTGTGCCGGAGTTGGGCGGGTGAGGCGTTGGAGCCGACCGCGAGCACCGGTACCCGGTCCTCGTCGTGCACCAGACGTTCGAGCGGCAGCAGCCGGTCGCCGTCGAGCAGCCCGGAGTCGGGCGGCCAGACACCGGGGTAGGCCAGCGGATGGTCGCGCGGCGCCTCGTCGAGGCCCAGTTCGGCGAGCGTACGGCCGGTCACGGGCGGCCCGGTCCGGCGGGCGCAGGACAGGGCGTCGTCCGGCGCGGTCCGGCGGGCATCGGGCAGGTGGCGGTGCCGCTCGGCCCCGTGCGCGTCCTGACCGGCATGCGCGGCTCAGTCCGCCGGGGGCAGCTCGCCCGAGCCGCGGGTGATCAGCCTGGTCGGCAGTTCGATGCGTTCCGGCGGCATGAGGGTGCCGTCCAGCTGGCGGAAGAGCCGCTCGGCGGCCGTGCGGCCGAGCAGCGCCGCGTCCTGGGCGACGACCGTGAGACCGGGGTGCAGCAGATCGGCGAGTTCGATGTCGTCGAAGCCGACGAGCGCGACCGGGCGGCTCTGTTCGGCGAGGACGCGGATCACGGTGACGGAGACACGGTTGTTGCCCGCGAAGATCGCGGTGATCGGGTCCGGCCCGGACAGCATCTCCTCGGCGGCCCGGCGCACCCGGTCCGGGTCCGTCACGCCCAGGGAGGTCCAGGCCTGCTCGACGGCTATCCCGGCGTCCTCCATCGCCGCCTGGTAGCCGCGCAGCCGCTCGGCCGCCGTGTGGATGTGGGGCATGTCGCCGATGAACCCGATCCGGCGGTGGCCGTGCGCGATCAGGTGGGCGACCCCGTCCCGGGCGCCGCCGTAGCTGTCGGACAGCACGACGTCGGCGTCGATCTTGCCGGCCGGGCGGTCCACGAACACCGTCGCCACGCCCGCCCTGATCTCCGGTTCCAGGTACCGGTGGTCGTCCCCGGCCGGGATCACCACCAGACCGTCCACCCGCCGCGCGCACAGCGCGAGCGCCAGCTCCTGCTCCCGCTCCGGGTCCTCGGCGCTGGAGCCGTTGATGAGCAACGCCCCGTGCGCCCGGGCCACTTCCTCCACCGCGCGGCTCAACGGGCCGTAGAACGGGTCGGCGAGGTCCTCCAGGACCAGGCCGATGCTCGCGGTACGGCCCTTGCGCAGCACCCGCGCGCTGTCGTTGCGGCGAAACCCCAGCGCGTCGATCGCCTCCTGGACCCGGCGCTCGGTGTCCGGGGTCACCCCGGGCTCGCCGTTGACCACCCGGGACACCGTCTTGAGGCCCACACCGGCCCGCGCCGCCACGTCCTTCATCGTCGGCCGGGTCCCGTAACGGGAGCCGGGGAGACGGTCTGCGCGGCGGGAGGTGTCGGGCACGATGCGGCGTCCTGTCCTGTCGTCCACGGGGTGCATGGGCCCATGGATTGTGTCTGGGCTCATGGGTTTGTATCAGGGATACACAGACTCGTGGGTTTGTATGAGGATGTGGCGTCGAGCATAGAGCCTGGACAACGTTGTCAGATGCAAGGGAGACTGTCCACCGCAATCTCCGGCCTGCGCCCCCACCGCTTGACCGGCCCGTTGTTTCACTCGGCTACTCATGGTTGACGGGGAGAACTGAATCTGATGCACACCGACCTCGTGGCGGCCCTCGACATCGGCGGCACCAAGATCGCCGGCGCGCTGGTGGACGGTCACGGACGGATCCAGGCGCGAGCCCAGCGCGCGACACCCGCCCAGCAGGACGGCGAGACGGTCATGGGGGCCGTCGAGGAGGTGGTCGGCGAACTCGCCGGTTCACCCCTGTGGGGGCGCGCCCGCTCGCTCGGGATCGGCAGCGCGGGCCCGGTGGACGCCTCCGCCGGCACCGTGAGCCCGGTCAACGTGCCCGGCTGGCGGGACTATCCGCTCGTCGAGCGGGTCCGGGCCGCCACCGGCGGGCTGCCGGTCGAACTGATCGGCGACGGCGTCGCCATCACGGCCGCCGAACACTGGCAGGGCGCGGCCCGCGGCCACGACAACGCGCTGTGCATGGTGGTGTCGACGGGCGTCGGCGGCGGCCTGGTGCTCGGCGGCAGGCTGCACCCCGGCCCGACCGGCAACGCCGGCCACATCGGCCACATCAGCGTCGACCTCGACGGGGATCCCTGCCCGTGCGGGTCGCGCGGCTGTGTCGAGCGCATCGCGAGCGGCCCCAACATCGCCCGCCGCGCGCTGGAGGGCGGCTGGCAGCCGGGTCCCGACGGCGACACCTCGGCGGCGGCGGTGGCGGCCGCGGCCCGGGCCGGCGACCCGGTCGCGGTGGCCTCCTTCGAGCGGGCCGCACAGGCGCTCGCGGCGGGGATCGCGGCCACCGCGACCCTGGTCGAGATCGACATCGCCGTGATCGGCGGGGGCGTCGGCAAGGCGGGGGACATCCTCTTCACGCCCCTGCGCAAGGCCCTCACCGACTACGCGACCCTCTCCTTCGTCCGGCGGCTGACGGTCGTACCGGCCCAGATGGGCACGGACGCGGGTCTGGTGGGCGCCGCCGCGGCCGCGCTGGCCGCGAGGCCGGACGCGGAGGCGGCGGGCGTCTGACGGGGCCGCCACGCCCCGCAGGAACGTTCAGGCCCGGTCGGCCGGTGTTCAGGACCTGCCGACCGGGCCGCGGGCGTACGCGCGGGACCTCAGCAGGTGATCCGCGCGTCCGCCCAGTCCCCGTGGTCGGAGGTGATGCCGTTGCCGCCGTCGGTGACGACGAGACGGACCACCTCGGCGCCGGTCACGTCGGCGGTGAGCGGCTGGGCGGGCATGTCGGTGGTCAGGACGCCGGTCGAGGCCACCTTCGTGCCGTCCGCCCAGACCTCGAAGGAGACGGAGCCGTTGGCGGCCTCCTCGTCGTCCACCCCGACCTCGGCGGTGACCTTCCCGCACGCCTTGCCGGTGTAGTAGTCGACCTCGCTCTGGGCATGGGTGCCGAGCCCCTTGGCGTACACCACCCCGCCGACGGTGATCGGATGTCCGTCGCCCGCGGCGGTCTCCCCGTTGCTGGTGTCGCGCTCCACCGGTCCCCAGCCGTTGGTGGCCGACAGCCAGGGCAGGTCACTGAGGTAGGAGCTGCCGGCGGGCGGTGGGTCCGCGACGGTCATCGTGACCGTCGTCGCGCTCCGTGCGCGCTCTCCGGCCGGCGACCGGTAACTCGCCCTGAGCTCAAGGTCGTACGACCCCTTCGGCGTCCCCGCGGGAGCGGTCACCTGCCAACTCGTCCGCAGAGCACGGCCGGTCGGCAGGGCGGCGGCCTTCGCCGGCGAGGCCGCCCTGACGGTCCAGCCCGCCGGGCCGGTGAGTGAGACGGAGACTTTCCTCGCCGTGGTGCGGCCGAGGTCGGTGACCGACGTGGTGAGCGCGGACGCCTTGCCGGGCTCGCTGAACCGGCTGCCGTCCAGGCCGAGTTCGACGGCCGGCGGGTGGGCCGCCCAGCGCCGGTCGGCCGCGACCCGCACCAGCACCGTGCCGTGCGCCGGGACGAGGGCGGAGACGGTGCCCGCCGTGTTGTAGCTCCGGTGCCGCCACAGGTCGCGCAGGGTGTAGCCGGCGGCCTTCGGAAGACCGACGGCCGTCGCCGACGTCGCGATGCGCTGAGGGGAGCCGGACTCGTTGAACAGGGCGACGGCGCGGCTGCCGTCCGCCATCTCCTTGGCGACGACCCAGCGCCCGCCCTCCGAGGACACCACCGTGCCCTGCCTGCCCAGCGGATCCTGGTCGACGGCGATGACCTCCTTGTTGTCCAGGATGTCGAAGGTCGCCGGGGAGGCCTTGCGCAGGTCGGTGCCGATGAGCAGCGGGGCGGCCATCACCGACCACATCGAGAAGTGCGAGCGGTACTCGGTGTCGGTCATGCCGCCGTTGCCGACCTCCAGCATGTCCGGGTCGTTCCAGTGCCCCGGGCCCGCGTACGGCGCGAGCGGCAGGTTCTGCTTCAGGATCGACACCATCGAGCCCCAGTCGTCACTGATGTCCCCGGTGGTGCGCCACAGTTGGCCGACGCCGGCGGCCCACTCCCAGGGCTTGTTCTCGCCCCATTCGCAGATGCTGAGGACGATGGGCCGGCCGGTCGCCCTCAGCGCGTCGCGCATGGTGGTGTACCGCAGCTTGGCGTCCACGCCCTGGTTGTTGCAGTTGTCGTACTTGAGGTAGTCGACGCCCCAGTCGGCGAACTGCCGGGCGTCGCTGTACTCGTGGCCGAGGGCGCCCGGAAAGCCCGCGTCGTTGCAGGTCTTGGTGCCGGCGCTGGTGTAGATGCCGAGCTTGAGGCCCTTGGCGTGCACGTAGTCGGCGACGGCCTTGATCCCGCCCGGGAACCGGGCCGGGTCCGGGACCAGCCTGCCGTCCGCGTCCCGTTCGGGCAGGGCCCAGCAGTCGTCGAGGTTGACGTACCGGTAGCCGGCGTCCTTGAGGCCCTTTGCCACGAAGAGGTCGGCGATGCCCTTGACCATCGCCTCGTCGAAGTCCGCGGAGCAGTGCGTGGAGTTCCAGTTGTTGAAGCCCATCGGCGGCGTCGTCGCGAGGCCGTCGGCCGGGGCGGGGGGCGCGGTCTTCGTTCCGGCCGCGGCGGGTGCGGCCAGGCCCGCCGTGCACAGCAGGGCCGCGGCCAGTGCTCCGACCACTCTTCGGCGGGTCGTGCGGGTGTGAGGGTGACGCATCGTTACGCTCCTCCGACTCGCGAATGGTGCGATGGCGCCATGTACGCGTCATCGCGTTGTGCGGTTACGTTAGAACCCGTCGGAGTGTGTTGGATAGAGAGCGGTGATGATGGTTCGACGCTCCAGGTGGGACTCTTCTGGTCCAGACCGGAATGAACCAGGTCATCCGATGTTCCGGTCGGCGGGGTGGAACTCGTGCACCACCTCGACCGTGCCGACGATGTGCGCGTCGGACCGGTCCGGATCCCCGGCCGCCGGGCCGGTCCGCGTTGCTCCCCTCGCGGGTACGCCCGTGACCCCCGGCCGCCGGCGCAGTTGAGACGGGCATGAAGAAGCGCAGCATGCTCGCCATCGCCAGCCTGGCCACCGGATTCGTCGTGGCCGCCATCACCCCGTCCCACGCGGCCGACGAAGGCCCGCTCGGTGACCTGCACGTCTCGGACGCCCTGGAGCACGTCGGCCACGTCGTCGGCGAGGACAGCTTCCAGACCGACCCGGACTTCCTGGGGCAGGAGTAGCCGGGCGGAGCCCGGGCGGACGACGGTGCCGGTGTTCCGGAAAGGGAACACCGGCACTCCGTTTGCGCACCCTCAACGGGAACTGGTTTCCGTGGCAGTGTGGAGCGGGCAAGCCACAGGGGGCCAACAGAAGAGGGGGAGTCCGTGATCGTCTGGGTCAACGGCGCGTTCGGTGCGGGTAAGACCACCACCGCACGTGAACTGATCGAACTGATCCCGAACAGCACGCTCTTCGACCCCGAGCTCATCGGCGGGGCGCTGACACACCTGCTGCCGGCCAAGCACCTCGCCGAGGCCGGCGACTTCCAGGATCTGCCGATCTGGCGCCGGCTGGTGATCGACACGGCGGCCGCGATGCTCGCGGAGCTGGGCGGAAGCCTGGTGGTTCCGATGACGCTGCTGCGCCAAGAGTACCGGGACGAGATCTTCGGCGGCCTCGCCGCCCGCCGGATCGCCGTCCGGCACCTGTGCCTCACCCCGGCGGAAACGATCCTGCGCGAGCGAATAGCCGACCGGGAGATCCCGCCCGACCTGCCCGACGGGGAGATGCGGGTCCGGCAGTGGTCGTACGACCAGATCGAGCCTTACCGCGCCGCCCTGGCCTCGTGGATCAGCGCCGACGCCCATCTCGTCGACACCAGCGCGCTCAGTCCGTACGAGACGGCGGTGCGGATCGCGGGGGCGGTGGGCAGTGGCGAAGCCGCGGTATGTGACATAGTACAAACCCCCGAACCCACCGCCGAGACCGTCGCCGCCGGCGTCCTCCTCTTCGACGAACAGAACCGCGTCCTCCTCGTGGACCCCACCTACAAGGCCGGCTGGGAGTTCCCCGGCGGTGTCGTCGAGCCCGGTGAGGCCCCCGCCCGGGCGGGCGTGCGGGAGGTCGAGGAGGAGACCGGGATACGGCTGGCGGAACTGCCGGGGCTGCTCGTCGTCGACTGGGAGCAGCCCGCCCCGCCCCGCTACGGCGGCCTGCGCCTGCTCTTCGACGGCGGCAGGCTGGACTCCGCCGAGGCCGCGCGGCTGGTGCTGCCGGGGCCGGAGCTGCGCGACTGGCGGTTCGTCACCGAGCAGGAGGCCGCCGACCTGCTGCCGCCGGTGCGGTACGAACGGCTCCGCTGGGCGCTGCGGGCCCGCGAGCGCGGTGCCGCGCTCTATCTGGAGGCCGGCGTCCCGGTCGGCTGACATTCCCTGACGTTTCGTCAAGTCCTCGCCGCATCTGTGATGTCGGCGGGGATTTCGGCGTTTCCCGGGTGTGTATAGGGGACTTTGCGCGGGGTGGAAGGTTCCTGGGGGAAAACGAGGGTGAATTGTCGCCGTCCCGGTATGAACAAGAACATGAAGGAGGTACACGGACGTTCTACCGTCGGTGCGCAGCTCAACTTCCTCGCGGCCGCTGGCCGCCGTGCACAGGCCGGAAAACCTCCGGCTGAAGGAGGGACATGCGCGCGCACTCTTCGGCCCTCACAAGGGGACTCGCACTGACCGCCGGGCTCGTCCTGGCGCTCGCCGCCTGCAGCAGCGGGGGAGGTGGCGGGGGTACCGGCAGCAAGGGCACCTCGGCCGGTCTCACGTCCTGCGCCACCCAGGGCAAGGCCGACACCTGCAACTCGGCCGCCACCAAGGCCGGCGGCACGTTCACCTATGTCATCGAGAAGAACATCCAGCAGTGGAACGTGCAGGACACCAACGGCAACACCTTCGAGAACGCCGAGGCGCTGAGCCCGGTGCTGCCCCAGGTGTACGTCCCGCAGCCGGACTTCAGCGTCAAGCTCAACACCGACCTGGTGAGTTCGGCGACCCAGACGAGCGCCGCCCCGCAGACCATCGTCTACAAGATCAACCCCAAGGCGTCCTGGAACGACGGGACCGCGATCACCGCCGACGACTTCGTCTACTACTGGCGCACCAACGACGGCAAGGACTGTCCGCCGCCGCCCGCCAGCGACTCCACCCAGACCAAGGGCTGTCTGCCGGAGAGCACCGCCGGCTACGACCGCATCAAGTCGGTCACCGGCTCCGACAACGGCAAGACCGTCACCGTGGTGATGGCCAAGCCCTACGCCGACTGGAAGTCCCTGTTCGGCGCGGGCTACCCGTTCTACCCGGCACACGTCGCCGAGAAGGTCTCCGGTGCCAAGGCGGGCGACGCGGCCCACATGACGGCCGCCCAGCTGACCCAGGGCTGGCAGTACTTCCAGAAGAACCCGCCCACCAAGTACGCGACCGCGGGCCCGTACAGGATGACCGAGTGGGTGGACAACGACCACGCCACCTATGAGCCCGACCCGAAGTGGACGGGCACGAAGGCCACCCTGCAGCGGCTGATCTTCAAGGTCATCTCGGACGCCACCCAGGAGCCGATCGCGCTGCGCAACAACGAGGTCCAGGGCATCTACCCGCAGCCCGAGGTCGACCTCGTCAACCAGGTCAAGGCCATCCCCGATGTCACGTACACCATCGGCAGCGGGCTGACCTGGGAGCACTTCGACCTCAACCTGCACAACCCGGTGATCGGCAAGTACCTGGCCCTGAGGCAGGCGATGTTCACGGCGATCAGCGTCAAGGACATCATGGCCAAGACGGTCGCCCAGTTCGATCCCGGCGTGAAACAGCTCTACAACCACAACTTCGTGCCGGGAACCGCCGGTTACAAGGACGTGGTCAGCGCCAGCGGCCAGGGCTCGGGTGACCTCACCAAGGCCAAGAAGTACCTGACCGACGCCAGGTTCACCGGAGTCGGCACCGCCCTGAAGACCCCGGACGGCACGGCCGTCGGGCCCTTCAACTGCCGCTACACCACCGGCAACCAGATCCGGCAGAGCGAGTGCCAGATCCTGCAGAGCGACCTCGCCAACCTCGGGATCAAGGTCACGATCAAGCCGATCGGCGCCGCCGACCTCGGCACGGTCCTGGCCGGCCACCAGTACGACATCGTCGTCTTCGCCTGGGTCGCCTCGCCGTTCGCGATCAGCGGCGCCCAGCAGCTGTGGACGACCGGGGCCGGCGGCAACTACGGCGGCTACAGCAACAAGAAGGTCGACTCCCTGATCAGCACGGCCATCGGCGAGACCGACCAGACCAAGGCCGCGGCCCTGCTCAACCAGGCCGACCAGCTGATGGTGAACGACGCCTACGTGCTGCCGCTCTACCAGAAGCCGACCTTCCTCGCGGTGCAGACCCGGTTCGTCAACATGCGCAACAACTCCACCAACGTCGGACCGCCGTACAACGTCGGCGAGTGGGGCCTCAAGAAGTAACCCCCAGCGACCGGCCGGACCGACTCCCGGCCCCGGAGACCCCGGGGCCGGGCCTCCGCGAGAGAAGACCGCATGCTCGCCTACACCGTGCGCCGCATCCTCGTCTCCCTACCCGTCCTGATCGTCTCGACGTTCGTCGTCTTCCTGGTCGTCGTCAACTCCGGCGACCCGGTGGCCAACTTCGCCACCTCCCGGCAACCGCCGCCCAGCAAGGCCGCCGTGACCGCCTTCGCCCGGCACATCCACGCCGACCAACCGGTCGTGGAACGCTACTGGAACTGGATCACCGGCGTCCTGCACGGCGACTGGGGACCGTCCGTCCAGACCAACCTGGACATCGGCCACGACCTGTTCACCCGCTTCCGGGTCACCGTCACCCTGGTCGCCGCCGCCATGCTGCTCGCCCTCGTGATGGCGGTCGTCTTCGGCGTGTTCAGCGCGATCCGCCAGTACAGCGCCGCCGACTACACCATCACCTTCCTCGGCTTCCTGTTCCTCGCCATGCCCGTGTTCTGGTTCGCGGTGCTGCTCAAGCAGGCCGGGATCTGGTTCAACCAGGAGACCGGCAGCCAGTTCCTCGGCACGATCGGCGAGAAGTCCCCGTACCTCGAAGTCGACACCACCTGGAACGAGTTCACCGACCGCGTCGGCCATCTGATCCTGCCCACCATCACCCTCGCCCTGGTCTCCTTCGCCTCCTGGACCCGCTACACCCGGGCCTCCATGCTCGAAGTCCTCGACAGCGACTACGTCCGGCTCGCCCGCGCCAAGGGGCTGCGCCGCGGCCGGGTGCTGGTCCGGCACGCCCTGCGCACCGCCCTGATCCCGCTCGCCACCGTCACCGCCCTCGACATCGCGATCATCCTCGGCGGCGCGGTCATCACCGAGACGATCTTCCAGTGGCACGGCATGGGCGAGATGCTCGTCGAGGCCGCCACCACCCTCGACGTCTACCGGACCATGGCCTGGCTGCTGCTGTCCGCCGTCGTCGTGATCGTCTTCAACCTCTTCGCCGACCTCCTCTACGCCGTACTCGACCCGAGGATCCGCTATGACTGACATCGGAGCACTCGGGCCGGCCGGCACCCGGACGCCGGGCGGCGACCACGAGTTCACCGTCGCCCAGCGCAGCCAGACCCAGCTCGTCCTGCGCCGCTTCCTGCGCCACCGGGCCGCGATGATCAGCCTGGTCGTCTTCCTGCTGATCGTGCTGTGGGCCTTCGCCGGCCCGCACTTCTGGCACTACTCCTACGCCAGGTTCACCCCGGACAACTCCCGACCGCCGTCCTGGAAACATCCGTTCGGCACGGACTCCTCCGGGTACGACGCCTACGCGCAGGTGATGCGCGGCACCCAGACCTCCCTGAAGATCGCCATCCTGATCGCGCTCGGCTCGACCCTGGTCGGCGCCGTGTGGGGAGCCGTCGCCGGCTTCTACCGGGGATTCGTCGACGCGCTGATGATGCGCATCGCCGATCTCGTGCTCACCCTCCCGCTGTTCGCGATCGCGCTGGTCATCTCCTCCCGCAGCGGCGGCTCCTGGTACTGGATCGCCGCGGTGATCGCCGGACTCACCTGGGCCTACGTGTCCCGGGTGGTGCGCTCCTCCGTACTCTCCCTGCGCGAGAAGGAGTTCGTGGAGGCCGCCCGGGCGCTCGGCGCCTCCGACACCCGGATCATCTTCCGGCACCTGCTGCCCAACGCGCTCGGCCCGATCATCGTGAACGCCACGATCCTGGTCGCCACCGGCATCCTCACCGAGACCGCCCTGTCCTTCCTCGGATTCGGCGTCCAACCGCCCGACACCTCCCTCGGGTTGCTGGTCGCCCAGGCGCAGACCGCGGTCGACACCCGGCCCTGGCTCTTCTACATCCCCGGCGCCTTCATCATCGCCATCGCCCTCACCGTCAACTTCATCGGCGACGGGCTCCGCGACGCCTTCGACCCCCGGCAGCAAAGGGTGCGACAGTGACCGACACCGACACCGGCACAGGGAACGGCAA
Source organism: Streptomyces sp. NPDC008092 (assembly GCF_042957285.1). Taxonomy (NCBI): domain Bacteria; kingdom Bacillati; phylum Actinomycetota; class Actinomycetes; order Kitasatosporales; family Streptomycetaceae; genus Streptomyces; species Streptomyces sp. NPDC008092. The sequence goes on along the minus strand of NZ_JBIBHY010000009.1, from coordinate 277,142 downwards.
GGGCATCGACAGGGTGCTGGGGAAGGGCGAGGAGTCCGGTGCCGTCCTCGAAGTCGAGGACCTGAGCGTGGAGTTCCCCACCGAGGACGGGACCGTACGGGCGGTGCGCGGCGCCGGCTACCGGCTGGAGCGGGGTAAGGCGCTGGGCATCGTCGGCGAGTCGGGATCGGGCAAGTCGGTCACCGCCCTGGCCGTGATGGGGCTGCTGCCCGGCTCGGCCCGGGTGCGCGGCTCGGTCCGGTTCGAGGGCACCGAGCTGCTCGGGATGTCCGACGCCCGGCTCTCCGACGTACGGGGCAGCGGCATCGCCATGGTCTTCCAGGACCCGATGACCTCCCTCAATCCCGTCTACACGGTCGGCTACCAGATCGCCGAGACCCTCCTCAGACACCATCCCAGGCTCGGCAGGCGCCCCGCCCGCGCCCGCGCCGTCGAACTCCTCGGCACGGTCGGCATCCCGAGCCCCGAGCGGCGCGTCGACAGCTACCCGCACGAACTCTCCGGCGGCATGCGCCAGCGCGTCGTCATCGCCATCGCGATCGCCAACGACCCGGACGTCATCATCGCCGACGAGCCCACCACCGCCCTCGACGTCACCGTCCAGGCCCAGATCCTGGAGGCCCTGGAGGCCGCCCGCGCCGAGACCGGTGCCGCCCTCGTCCTGATCACCCACGACCTGGGCGTGGTCGCAGGACACACCGACCGGGTCGCCGTCATGTACGCCGGGCGGATCGTCGAGACCGGCTCGGTCGAGGACATCTTCTACACCCCGCGCATGCCCTACACCCTGGGCCTGCTCGGCTCCCTGCCCCGCCTCGACCGCGAGGAGGACCGCCTGACCCCCATCACCGGCTCCCCGCCCTCGCTGCTCAACCTGCCCCCGGGCTGCCCCTTCGCCCCGCGCTGCCCGATGCGCCGGGAGCTCTGCGACAGCACCGAACCTGCCCTGCGCCCGGTCGGATCCGGCGCCCACCGCAGCGCCTGCCACTTCGCCGAGGACCTGGCCGGCACGGCGGCGGGCGAGGTCTTCGACGCCGTCGGCGCCGACACCGAGGCGCTGGCCCGGTTCGCGGACCTGGAGGACGATTCCCGATGACGGATCCGCTGCCCCCGCTGCCCCCGCTGCCGGGTCACGCCGGCACCGGCGACCCCGTCCTCCAGGTCCGCGACCTCGTCAAGCACTTCCCGGTGATGTCGCGGGGCGTGGTCCGACGCCGGGTCGGCGACGTGCACGCCGTCTGCGGGGTCTCCTTCGACCTGTACGAGAACGAGACGCTGGGCCTGGTCGGCGAGTCCGGCTCCGGCAAGACGACCGTGTCCCGGACCCTGCTCAACCTGGAGACGGCCACCTCGGGCTCCGTCCACTACCGGGGCCGGCTCCTCACCGACCTGAGCAGACGTCAGATGCGGCCGCTGCGCCGCGAGTTGCAGATCGTCTTCCAGGACCCGTACGCCTCCCTGGACCCCCGGATCTCCGTCCACGAGATCGTCGCCGAACCCCTGCGCATCCACGGCCGCTACGGTCCCGGCGCCGCCGACGAGGTACGCGAACTGCTGCGCCTGGTCGGCCTCAACCCCGAGCACGGCAACCGTTTCGCGCACGAGTTCTCCGGCGGGCAGCGCCAGCGGATCGGCATCGCACGGGCGTTGGCGCTGCGCCCCAAGGTGGTCGTGCTGGACGAGCCGGTCTCCGCGCTGGACGTGTCCATCCAGGCCGGCGTCCTCAACCTGCTGATGGACCTCCAGAGCGAACTGGGCCTGTCCTTCCTGTTCGTGGCGCACGACCTCTCCGTGATGCGGCATGTCGCCCGCCGGGTCGCGGTGATGTACCTGGGCCGCCTGGTGGAGATCGCCCCCGCCCGGCAGCTCTTCGCCCGCCCCGCCCACCCCTACACCCAGGCCCTGGTCTCGGCCATCCCGCTGCCCGACCCGCGCAAGGAACGCGCCCGGAGACGGATCACCGTCCAGGGCGACGTCCCGAGCCCGGTCCGCCCGCCCAGCGGCTGCCGGTTCCGCACCCGCTGCCCCAAGTTCGCGAGCCAGCTCACCGACAGCGAGCGCACCGCCTGCGTCGAGCAGGTGCCGGACCTGGTCGACCGGGGCGGCGGCAGCCCGGTCGCCTGTCACTACGCGGAGAGCGTGCAGTTGCTGTGACCGTCCGGGTACGGGAACGGCGTCAGCCGGCTCTCCCGCTCCACCCGTCGGCAGAAGACCTCCATGCCGACGGCGAGCGGGGCGTGCCGCACCAGCAGGTCGGCGGCGGCCCGCGGGACGTTCTCGGGCCGGGTGCCGCCCGCGCAGGCCCGCACGAACTCCGCGCGCTCCTCGCCCCGGTACCCGTACAGGGCGGTGACCAGCCAGACCACCAGGTAGTAGAGGGTGTACGCGCGGTCGTAGTGCCGGTGCCGGCCGAAGAAGTCCCGTTCGTCGGCGGCCAGCCGGAAGCGGGAGCTGAGGGCCAGCCCGAAGTCGGTGAGGTACAGCTGTCGGCCGTCCGTGAGGATGTTGCGGAAGTGGGCGTCGAGGTGCAGGAGATGGGTGCCCGAGAGGAACGCGGTGAGGTCCTCCAGCCCGCGGGCCGTGAAGGCGCAGGCCGGGTCCGCCCGGTCCGTGCGTAGTTCGGCGTCCAGCCAGTCGTGCAGGGTGGACGGCACGTGCTCCAGGAACAGGGTGAGGCTCGCGGAGGCGTCCCGCAGGCCCTCGACGCGCTCCCGTACCCCCGTGGAGCCGCCCCAGTAGGCCACGGCCCTGTCGATGTCCGCGAGTTCGCCGGACAGCGGGACGGGCGTGGTGGGCAGGATCCGCCAGTGGTGCAGCAGCGGGAAACCGGGGAACCGGCCCGCCAGCACCCAGTTCGTCGTCACCTCGTGCGCGGCCAGCTCCCGCCAGGCCCCGAACCCCGGGCCGCCGACCGCGCCGATGCCGTAGTGGCAGTACGGCGGCAGACCGAAGAGGTTCGCGGTGGAGCGGGCGTGCCGCGGTTCCCGTTCCCGGTCGGTCAGGGGGATCCGCTTCACGAACACCGGGCTGCCGCCCACCGCGACCCGTACGGTTCTGCCGCCGATCCCGGTGCCGAGCGGTTCGCCGGCTCCGACCAGCTCGGCCAGTTCGGCGTCGCCGAGCAGGGCCAGGGAGGTCGCGATGCCGGTGTGGAGGGCGATGCGGCGCGCGGTGTCGGTCCTCGCGGTGTCGGTCATCCCTCCATGGTCACTGCGGCGGGCCGTAGCTGTCCGCGGATTCCCGCAGTACCTGCGACGCGTCGGCGGTCACCGGGTCCCCGTGGCCGAAGCACGCCGTTTCCGTGTCCGGGGCGCCCGGCCGCCGGAAGGACGCGACGGCCCGCTCCCGGTCGAGGTTGAACACCCCGGGCATCACCGCACCGGTGCCCGGCCCGGCCACCACCGCGTCACCGGTGAGAACAGCACACCGTCCGACGGGAGATGGACGGCGATGCCGCCGTGCGTGTGCCCGCGGACGAGGACCCCCGTCCACGACGAGGGTCCTCCGCGGTGGGCGGAGCGATTCCGCCCACCGCGTACGCCGGCCGAGCGTGGATCGCCGGCCGGCCCGGGTGTGTCAGCCCGCCGCGTAGTTCCGCAGGAACAGTGCCTCGGCCACCGACAGGTGCTCCAGTTCCTCCGGGGACACGCTCTCGTTGACGGCGTGGATCTGCGCCTCCGGCTCGCTCAGCCCGATCAGCAGGATCTCGGCCTGCGGGTAGAGGCCGGCGAGGGTGTTGCACAGTGGGATGGAGCCGCCCTGGCCGGCGTACTGCATCGTCTCGTCCGGGTAGGCGACCGCCATCGCGTCGGCCATCGCCCGGTACGCCGGGCTGGTGGTGTCCGCGCGGAACGGCTGGCCCTGGCCGACCGTCTCGGTCCGCACCCGGGCGCCCCAGGGCGTGTGCGCTTCCAGATGGGCCTGGAGGAGCTTGGTCGCCTCGGCCGCGTCCACGCCCGGCGGCACCCGGAGGCTGACCAGGGCGCGGGCGCCGGCCTGTACCGACGGGGTGGCGCCGACCACCGGCGGGCAGTCGATGCCGAGCACCGTGACCGCCGGACGGGCCCAGATGCGGTCCGCGACCGGACCGTCACCGATCAGCCCGACACCGTCCAGCACCTTGGCGTCCTTGCGGAACTGCTCCTCGTCGTACTCCAGCCCCTCCCACCGCGACTCCGGCGCGAGCCCGTCGACCGTCGTGGAACCGTCCTCGGCGCGCAGCGAGTCCAGGACGCGGATCAGCGCGGCCAGGGCGTCGGGGGCGGCCCCGCCGAACTGGCCCGAGTGCAGATTGCCCCGCAGCGTGTCGATCTGGATGCGGACCATGGTCATGCCCCGCAGCGTCGTGGTCACCGTCGGCAGCCCGACCCGGAAGTTGCCCGCGTCGCCGATGACGATCGCGTCCGCCGCCAGCAGCTCGGGGTGCTGCTCGGCGTACCGCTCCAGGCCGCCGGTGCCCATCTCCTCCGAGCCCTCGGCGATCACCTTGACGTTGACCGGTACGCCGCCGTTCGCCTTGAGCGCGCGCAGCGCCAGCAGGTGCATGATCACGCCGCCCTTGCAGTCGGCGGCACCGCGCCCGTACCAGCGGCCGTCCCGCTCGGTCAGTTCGAAGGGCGGGGTGGTCCAGGCGGCCTCGTCCAGCGGCGGCTGCACGTCGTAGTGCGCGTACAGCAGGACCGTTTTGGCACCCGCCGGGCCCGGCAGGTAGCCGTACACCGACTGCGTGCCGTCCGGGGTGTCCAGTACGGCGACGTCCGTGAAGTCCTCGGCGCGCAGTGCGTCGGCCACCCAGTTCGCGGCGCCCTCGCTCTCGCTCTTCGGGAACTGGGCGAAGTCCGCCACCGACTTGAAGGCCACCAGCTCGGCGAGCTCCGCCTTGGCCCTGGGCAGCAGGGCGGCGACGGTCTCGGCGACCGGATTGGACGACATGGGCACGCTCCTCGTGGGTGCGACGTTGAACTGGTGAGTGGACCGATCCTCCCACAGTGGCCTGCGGCGATCTCCGCCGTAGGATGCGGGGGGACAGGTGACAGGTGTCGGCCTACGGACGCACAGAACCTGGCCTGAGGCTTGATACGGCGTGATACGGCTTCTACGGCTTGATCGGAGCAGCGGACCATCGTGAGCGGCGAGAATTCTTCGGCGGACGACGTGCAGGCGGACGACGCGCAGCGGGTGTGGGACGTCGTCGTGGTGGGCGCGGGACCCGCAGGGGCCTCGGCCGCCTACGCGGCGGCGGTCGCCGGACGGCGCGTGCTGTTGCTGGAGAAGGCCGAGCTGCCCCGCTACAAGACCTGTGGCGGCGGCATCATCGGCCCCTCCCGCGACGCGCTGCCGCCCGGCTTCGAGCTGCCCCTCAAGGACCGGGTGCACGCGGTCACCTTCTCCAACAACGGACGGTTCACCCGCACCCGGCGCTCCAAGCAGATGATGTTCGGGCTGATCAACCGTCCCGAGTTCGACCAGCAGCTGGTCGAGCACGCCCAGAAGGCGGGCGCCGAGCTGCGGACGGGCGCCGCCGTGCAGCGCGTCGAGCAGCACGGCTCGGCGGTCCCGGACCGGCGGACGGTCGCGGTCGTGCTCCAGGGCGGCGAGACCCTGCTGGCCCGCGCGGTGGTCGGCGCCGACGGCAGCGCCAGCCGCATAGGCGCCCACGTCGGGGTGAAGGTCGACCAGGTCGACCTCGGCCTGGAGGCGGAGATCCCGGTACCGGAGACGGTCGCCGAGGACTGGAAGGGCCGCGTCCTGATCGACTGGGGCCCGATGCCGGGCAGTTACGGCTGGGTCTTCCCCAAGGGCGACACGCTGACGGTCGGCGTGATCTCCGCGCGCGGCGAAGGCGCCGCCACCAAGCGGTACTTGGAGGACTTCATCGCCCGGCTCGGCCTCGCCGGCTTCGAACCGAGCATCTCCTCCGGCCACCTGACCCGCTGCCGCGCCGACGACTCCCCGCTGTCCCGGGGCCGCGTGCTGGTCTGCGGTGACGCCGCGGGCCTGCTCGAACCGTGGACCCGCGAGGGCATCTCCTTCGCGCTGCGCTCGGGACGGCTCGCGGGGGAGTGGGCGGTGCGCATCGCCGAGGCCCACGACGCCGTCGACACCCGCCGCCAGGCGCTGAACTACGCCTTCGCCGTCAAGGCCGGCCTCGGCGTCGAGATGAGCGTCGGCAAGCGGATGCTCGCCGCGTTCGAGCGCCGGCCCGGCCTGTTCCACGCGGCGCTGACCGGGTTCCGTCCCGCCTGGCGGGCGTTCAAGGAGATCACCCAGGGCCGCACCTCCCTCGGCGAGCTCATCCGCTCCCACCCGCTCGCCCAGCGCGCCCTCACCGCCTTCGGCCCGGAGCCGGCGGCGAAGGAGAGCGCGCCGACGGAGGACGCGGCCGACGAGGAAGCCGTCACTCCGTGACGGTGACCCGGAAGACGGGGTGGTCGGCGCCGGCCGCGACGAGTTCGTCGTCGGAGGACCCGGCCGTCACCCCGGGGAAGTACTGCTTGACCTCCCAGCCCCACTTCTCCAGGTAGGCCCGCAGCACCGGGAGCTTCTCGGCATCGGGAAGCTCCACCACGGTGAACTGCCGCACCTTCCGCCCCACCCGCAGCTCTCCGCCGCCGGCCACGCGCATGTTCCGCACCCACTGGGAGTTGCCGCGCGCCGAGACCAGGTACTGGGTGCCGTCGTACGTGTGCGGGTTGACCGGGACGCGCTGCATCCTGCCGCTCCTGCGGCCACGCACCGACAGTTCCGCGCTGCCCGCGAGACTGATCCCGTGCCGGGCGAGCCAGCCGACGAGGCTGTTCACGCGGACGGCCACCGGGTTGGCCTCGGCGTAGTACGGCTGGGACGGCTTCGACGACGACATGGTGACCCCCACCTGCTTGGGAGAGCAGTGCTCTCGCTTGACGACCAGTGTGGGGAGATCGGTGATTCATTGCAAGAGCGGTGCTCTCTTTTTTGAGCGGTGCACTTGAATGCGAGAACCGCTCTGGTGCGTGATCGCTGGTCCAAATCAAGTGCACTGCTCCAAAACGTGTGCACCGCTCCGCAAGCGTGGCAAACTGCGCCCCATGAGCACTCCGCAGGGCGCCCGCGCGCGAGCCAGGATGGAAGTCACCACGGCCATCAAGGACGAGGCACGCAGACAGCTCGCGGCCGAGGGCGCGCCCAAGCTGTCGCTGCGGGCCGTGGCGCGCGAGCTCGGCATGGTCTCCTCGGCGCTCTACCGCTACTTCCCGAGCCGCGACGACCTGCTCACCGCGCTGATCATCGACGCCTACGACTCCCTCGGCGAGGCCGCCGAGACGGCCCACGCCGCTGCCGCCTCCGCCGCCGACGCGGCCCCGGCGCACCGCTGGGTCGCCGTGTGCGAGGCGGTACGCCGCTGGGCGCTGACCCACCCGCACGAGTACGCGCTGATCTACGGCTCCCCGGTGCCCGGCTACTCGGCGCCGGACACCACGATTCCGCCGGCGGCCCGGGTCGCCCTGGTCCTCGTCGGGATCCTGCGCGAGGCGTTCGAGGGGCGCGGGCTGGCCCGCACTCCCGTACCCGCCGAACTCGCCCCCGAGGCCCGCCGGATGGCCGACGAACTGGTGCCCGGACTGCCGCCGGAGGTGGCGGTGGCCATGGCCGCGGCGTGGGCCCAGCTGTTCGGGCTGGTGGGGTTCGAGCTGTTCGGTCAGTTCAAGGGGATCGTGGAGGAAGCGGAGCGGGAGCGGTTCTTCCGGCACGCGGCCGCGCAACTCGCCCACGGCGTCGGGCTGGTCTTCCCCTGACGGCGTCCGGTCATCCGGTCACCTTGTCCAGGAAGGCGGCGAGGTTCCCGGCCGTCCGCCGGATCTTCTCCTCCAGCGTGAGCGACTCCGGCATCCGCCCGCCCACGCCCGCGTCCCGCTTTCCCCGCACGTACAGGGAGCAGGCGAGGTCGCTGCAGAGGTAGGCGCCCACGGAGTTGCCCTGCTGCCCGGCCTTCCCCGCCTTGGCGGCGACCATCAGCGAGACGCCTCCGGTGTGCGTGGTCAGGCAGATCGAGCACATGCTGCGGCGGGTCTGCCAGGAGGCGGGGCTCGGGCAGCGCAGTGCCACCGCCCGCGCGGGACCGTCGTCCGGTGCGGTCACCAGGTAGGCGCGGTCGGGTGCCTGGGGGTCGCGCCAGCCGAAGTAGTCCAGGTCGGCCCACGGCCGTTCGTCCAGGTCGTGCGGGATGTTGAGGCGTTTCGCCGCGCCCTTGGTGCAGTTCACGAACGCGGCACGGATCTCTTGCTCGGCCAGCTGTCTCATGAAGCGCACGCTAATTTGCCTAAAGCTTTTAGGCAAATGCATAATCGGTTCAGGCAAGAGCGGATGCGAGGAGCGGCTGTGGCGCGAGCGGGACTGAGCACGGAACGGCTGGTCCGGGCCGGCGCCGAGCTGGCCGACGAGGTCGGCTTCGACCAGGTGACCGTCTCGGCGCTGGCCAGACGGTTCGACGTGAAGGTCGCCAGCCTGTACTCGCACGTCAAGAGCTCCCAGGACCTGAAGACCCGGATCGCCCTGCTGGCGCTGGAGGAACTCGCCGACCGGGCCGCCGACGCGCTGGCCGGACGGGCCGGCAAGGACGCCCTCGTCGCGTTCGCCGACGTCTACCGCGACTACGCCCGCGCCCACCCCGGCCGCTACGCGGCTGCCCGGCTGCCCCTCGACCCGGAGACGGCGGCAGCCAGCGCCGGCGTCCGGCACGCCCGGATGAGCCGGGCCATCCTGCGCGGCTACGACCTGGCCGAACCGGACGAGACCCATGCCGTCCGGATGCTCGGCAGCGTCTTCCACGGCTACGTCGACCTGGAACTCAGCGGCGGCTTCAGCCACAGCGCCCCCGACAGCCAGCAGTCCTGGACCCGCGTCCTCGACGCCCTCGACGCACTGCTGCGCAACTGGCCCGCACCGACCTGACCCCTCGTACGGAACGCAGAGGCGATGAACACCGACCCCCACTGGACCACCACGCCGATCACCGCCGGCCTCCTGCGCGGCGCCCTCGACCTGGAGCAGACGGAGCACGGCGTCCTGCCGCACCGGCTCCCGGCCCGGGCCCGCGCCCAGTGCGCCGACCCGCAGCTCGCCATGGTCGAGTCCCAGCCCTCCGGCGTACGCCTGGTGTTCCGCACCCGCGCCACCGCCCTGGAACTGGACACCCTCCCCACCAAGCGGCTCTACGTCGGCGCGCCACCGCGCCCGGACGGCGTCTACGACCTGCTCGTCGACGGCACCCTAGCCGGCCAGGGCAGCGTCTCCGGCGGCACGGTCCAGGTCGTCGACATGAGCGCCGGGAGCACGGAGCTGCGCCCCGGCCCGGTCGGCACCCTCCGCTTCACCGGCCTGCCCGGGCACGAGAAGACCGTCGAGATCTGGCTGCCGCACAACGAGACCACCGAACTGGTCGCCCTGCGCACCGACGCCCCGCTCACCGCCGCACCCGAGCACGGCCGCAAGGTCTGGCTGCACCACGGCAGTTCGATCAGCCACGGCTCCGACGCCGCGAGCCCCACCGCCATCTGGCCCGCACGCGCCGCCGCCCTCGCCGGGGTGGAGCTGGTCAACCTGGGGCTGGGCGGCAGCGCCCTGCTCGACCCGTTCACCGCCCGCGCCGTCCGGGACACCCCCGCCGACCTGATCAGCCTCAAACTCGGCATCAACGTCGTCAACACCGACCTGATGCGGCTGCGCGCCTTCGGCCCCGCCGTGCACGGCTTCCTCGACACCGTCCGCGAGGGGCACCCCACCACCCCGCTGCTGGTCGTCTCGCCGATCCTGTGCCCCATGCACGAGGACACACCGGGCCCCACCGCCATGGACCTGAGCGCGTTCGGCGCCGGCCGGCTCACCTTCACGGCCGCGGGCGACCCGGCCGAGCGCGCGAGCGGCAAGCTCACCCTGAACGTCATCCGGGACGAACTGTCCCGGATCGTCGCCCAGCGCGCGGCCGAGGACCCGAACCTGCACTACCTCGACGGCCGTGCCCTCTACGGCGCGGCCGACGCCGCCGAACTCCCGCTGCCCGACGGCCTCCACCCGGACGCGGCCACCCACCGCCGTATCGGCGAACGCTTCGCCGGGCTGGCTTTCGGCGACGGCGCTGCGTTCGCGGACGGCGGTGCGTTCGCTGAGGGGGGCGCGTTCACGCAGGGTGGCGCGTCGGCGGAGGGCGGCGCGTCGGCGGAGGGCGGCGGCCGCTGAGCCGGCGGTCCTCATCGGGCCGAGTCGGGCGAAGCCCCGTCGGCGCCGTCCGGGACCAGTACGACCTTCCCCGCGACCGTCCCCGACTCGGCGAGCCGCAGGGCCTCGGCGGCCCGGGACAGGGGCAGCCGCGCGGCGATGCGGGCGGTGACCTCGCCGCGCTCGAAGGCATGGAACACCTGGGTGAGGTCGGCGCTCAGCCGGGCCCGGAAGCGGTCCTTGCCGAGGGCGCGGCCCTCCCAGACGTTGAAGAAGCAGGCGTGCCGGCCGTTGGGCAGCGCGTTCCACAGCCACACCCGGCCGAGGATCTTCAGCACGGGGAGCTGCTTGGAGCCGGAGTCGTCGCGGGTGGTGGCGCTGCCGTAGGCGACGAGGGTGCCGCCCGGGGCGAGCAGCCGCCAGGAGTCGACGACGCTGCGGCCGCCGAGATGGTCGAAGACGGCGTCGACGCCGCCGGGGGCCAGTTCCCGGACCCGGGCCGGGACGTCGTCGGCGCGGTAGTCGACCGGGGTCACGCCCAGCTCCCGCAGCGCGTCGTGGTGCCGGGCGGAGGCGGTGCCGATCACCCGGAGGCCGGCCGCGCGGGCGAGCTGGACGAGGACCGTGCCGACGCCGCCGTTGGCCCCGTGCACCAGGATCGTGCCGCCGCTGCGCACCCTGGCCTTGCGGTGCAGCATCTGCCAGGCCGTGATGCCGTTGACGACCAGCGTCTCCGCCTCCGCCGCGCCGACACCGTCGGGCACCCGCACGGCGTCGGCCGCGTCGAGCACGACGTGGCTGGCCCAGCCGCCGACCTTCACCAGTGACGCCACCCGCTTGCCGACGAGCCCGGGCGCGACGCCCTCCCCGGCCGTGAGCACCGTGCCGACCAGGTCGTAGCCGGGGACGAAGGGGAAGGGCGGCTGGTCGTAGTAGCGGCCGCGGCGCATCTGCTGCTCCGCGAAGGAGACGCCGGTCGCCTCCATGCGGACGACGATCTGGCCGGCGGCGGGGGCCGGGATCCCGCGGCGCTCGATACGGAGGCCCTCCGGCTCCACGATGCCCGGCAGGACGACCTCGACGAGCTGGGTGCTTCCGGTGCCCGCGGTGTTTCCGGCGGTTCCTGCGGTCTCTTCGATTCCCATGACGACGGCCTCCGTGCGTAGCTGCGAGTAGATGCATTCACAAGCGGGAGAGGTTCTCGCTTGCGTTAGAAGCTATAACTAACATGACTGGCGCTCGCGGGAGTGTCAAGTCATTGCGGTGGTTGGAGGCTTCGCGACCGTTAGAAGTGCTCTCGAAAGTGATAACTTGAAACGAAGGTGTGCGAGAGGAGCGTGACGGTCATGGCGGCAGACGCGGACGCGGTGAGCCCCCGCGAGCGGTACCGGAGCCAGGTGCGAGCGGACATCAAGGCGCGCGCCTGGGAACAGATCGCCAAGTCAGGCGCGTCGGGCCTGTCCCTCAACGCGATCGCCAAGGAACTGGGCATGAGCGGACCGGCCCTCTACCGCTACTTCGGCAGCCGCGACGAGCTGATCACCGAGCTGATCCGGGACGCCTACCGCAGCCTGGCCGACACCTTCCGGGCCGCCGCCGGTTCCGCGGCCGGTATCGGCGGCCTCGCCCACGCCCTGCGCCGCTGGGCCCTCGACGATCCCCAGCGCTACTTCCTCGTCTACGGCACGCCGGTCCCCGGCTACCAGGCGCCCGAGGACATCACCGGCATCGCCCGGGAGATCATGGAGGCCCTGCTCGACGTCTGCGCGGCGGCCGAGCCCGAGGCGCCTGCGCCGGTCTCCGCCGGGTTCACCGCGCACCTCTCCCAGCACCGCGAGTGGGCCGGCGGCCACCCCGCGCCGCCGGGGGTGCTGCGCCGGGCGCTGGCCTTCTGGACCCGGATGCACGGGGTGCTCTCCCTCGAACTCGCCGGCCACTTCACGGGCATGGGCTTCGACCCGGACCGCCTGTTCGACGCCGAGGTGGCGGAGCTGGCACCCGGCCGCTGACCAGGCCGCTGACCAGGCCCCTGATCCGGTCGCCGACCAGCGCGGGCGGTCGGCCGCCACCTACTACCGGGGGAGTACGCGTGATCACCTCGCCGGGCTGACGCCCGCGCGGGGCGAGGGCGTCTAGCGTGGCGGTCATGGACGAGCGGCGGGTACGGGAGCGCGGCCCCGCGCAGTGGTGGTACCACGGCCCCCCGTGGTGGAACCACCCGGAAGCCACCGGCAGCCCCGGCACCGGAGCCACCACGACCGGCACCGCCCACCGCCACCGCCTGCCCTGGCGCTCCACCCTGCTGCTCACCGTCCTCGTCCTGGCCGGCTCGAACTTCGCCGCCCACACGCAGCCCCACCGCGAGCACCTCGACACATACGCCCGCCTGCTGCTCCTCGCCGCCTGTGCCCTGCTGCTGTGGCGGCACCGGCACCCCGTGACCGTGGCGTTCGGCACGGCCGCGCTCGCCCTGGTCTACCTCGGTGCCGGCTACCCGTACGGACCGGTCTTCGCGGCCGTCGCCGTGGCCTGCTTCAGCGCCGTCGTCGCCGGGCACCGCCGGGCCGCCTGGGCGGCCCTCGGGGTGCTGTGGGCCGGGCATCTGCTGATCTCGCTCTGGCTGTACCGGTGGCTGCCGCCGCCGGGCGACACGGGTGCGAACCCCGGCCAGGAGGTGTTCGTCGCCACCTGGGTGCTGATCATCGTCTCGCTGGCCGAGCTGGTCCGGCTGCGGCGCGAGCAGTGGGCGCGGGAGCGGGCCGACCGGGCCCAGGCGGCCCGGCGCCGCGCGGACGAGGAACGGCTGCGGATCGCTCAGGAGTTGCACGACGTCCTGGCGCACAGCATCTCCGTCATCAACGTCCAGGCGGGCATGGGACTCGCGCTTCTCGACTCCGACCCCGAGCAGGCCAGGTCGGCGCTGACCACCATCAAGGCGGCCAGCAAGGAGGCCCTCGGCGAGGTGCGTCAGGTGCTGGACACCCTGCGCGCCCCGGGAGACGCGCCGCGGGCGCCCGCGCCCGGTCTCGGGCGGCTGCCGGAACTGGTGGAGCAGGCGGCGAGCGCCGGACTCGCGGTGGACGTGACGGGGGAGCCGCCGCGCCTCGCGCCCGGCGCCGACCTGGCCGCCTTCCGCATCGTGCAGGAGGCCCTCACCAATGTCGTACGGCACTCGGGTTCGCGCCACGCGCGCGTGCGGCTCGAACACGGGGGAGGGGAGCTGCGGTTGCGGATCGACGACGACGGTCCGGCGACCGGCGCGGACGCGGGCGGCAGCGGGAACGGGCTGGCCGGGATGCGGGAGCGGGCGGCCGCCCTGGGTGGCGCGATCGAGGCGGGACCACGCACCGACGGCGGCTTCCGGGTGCTCGCCGTACTGCCCTTGGACGACCGGTACGGCCGCGACGGCCGCGACGGCGGGGATGACAGGGAGGACCGATGATCCGGGTGCTGCTCGCCGACGACCAGTCGCTGGTGCGGGCCGGTTTCCGGGCGTTGCTCGACGCGCAGCCGGACATCGAGGTGACCGGTGAGGCGGCGGACGGCGAGGAGGCGCTGCACAAGGTGCGCGAACTGCGCCCCGACGTCGTCCTGATGGACATCCGCATGCCGCGTCTGGACGGCCTGGCGGCGACCCGGCGGGTCACCGGCGAGCCGGAGCTGGCGGACGTCAAGGTGGTCATGCTGACGACGTTCGAGCTCGACGAGTACGTCTTCGAGGCGATCCGGTCCGGTGCCTCCGGCTTCCTGGTCAAGGACACCGAGCCGGACGAACTGGTGCGGGCGGTCCGGGCGGTGGTGGCCGGCGACGCGCTGCTGTCGCCGGGGGTGACGCGGCGGCTGATCGCGGAGTTCGCGGCCCGTTCCAAGGAGCCGGCCGCCGCCGACGTCCTCGCCCGGCTCACCGAGCGGGAGCGGGAGGTGATGGCCCTGGTCGGCATCGGACTGTCCAACGAGGAGATCGCCCGCCGGCTGGTCGTCAGCCCCCTCACCGCCAAGACCCACGTGAGCCGCACCATGATCAAGCTGGGCGCCCGCGACCGCGCCCAACTGGTCGTCCTGGCCTACGAGTCGGGGTTGGTGCGGCCGGGCTGGCTGGGCTGAGCCGAGCGCTGGTGACGGACCAGCACGCAGACGACCCGGGCGAGGAACAGCACGGTTGCGAGCACCGCGCCCACGACGGGCAGCGCGCGCTCCAGGCTCCGGGGCAGGTCGAACAGGAGGGCCGGACCGGCCACCGCCCCGAAGACGACGACGGCCGCGAACACCGCGCTGCAGAGCGCGTATCCGATCTCGACGGTGATCGCGTCCCGCTCGGCCCGGCTTCGCCGTCCCCCGTGCATCGTCATCCCGGCAGTCTCACAGCCGTGTGCCCGGCGGGGCAACGGGCCCCGCCGGGCACACGGTGGGAGGCGTCCCCGTTCAGTCGCGTGCGGACACGCGCTCCGCCTCCAGGGAGGTGGACTTGGCGATCACGACGGTCTGCTGCGGGCGCCGGGTGCGCAGCCCCGTGAGCGTGATCAGCAGCCCGGCGAGGGCCACGGCCGCCACCACCACGAACCCGGGACGGTAGCTGTCGAGCACCGCCTGCGGGGTCGCGTGGGCGGGCGCGCCCGCGGTGACCACGGCCGTGACGATGGCCAGGAAGATCGCTCCGCCCACCTGCACCGAGGTGTTGAGGAGCCCGGAGACCATGCCCTGCTCGTGGTCGTCGACGCCGTTGGTGGCCTGGATGTTGAGGGAGGGGAAGACCAGGGCGCAGGCCGCGCCGATCAGCAGCATCGACGGCAGGATCGCCGCCGCGTAGGCCGGGCTCAGGTCGACGCGGAGGAACAGGGCGTATCCGGCGACCATGAACGCGAAGCCCGCCGCGATCAGCCGCTGGGTGCCGAAGCGGTCCACGATCGCGCCGACCTTGGTCGAGGACACCGCCACGAGCGTGCCCGCGGGGAGGAAGGCCAGGGCGGTGTGCAGCGCGGACCAGCCGAGCAGGGACTGCATGTAGAGGGTGGTCAGGAACTGGAAGCCGACGTACGAGCCGAAGAAGGCGATCGCGCCGAGCTGGGCGCGGACCTGGTTGCCCGAGCGCAGTACGCCGAGGCGGATGAGCGGTCCGGGGGAACGGCGTTCGACCTGGACGAAGACGGTCAGCAGGACGGCGACCGCGAGGAAGGAGAGCAGGGTGCGGGCCGACGCCCAGCCCACCTGCGGCGCCTCCACGACGGTGAACACCAGGAGCAGCATGGAGGCGGTGCCGAGGATCGCGCCGGGGATGTCGTAGCCGTTGTGGTCGCGTTCGCGGGAGCTGCGCGGCAGCAGCCTGAGTCCGACGAGGAGCGCGATCAGGGCGATGGGGGCGGGCAGCAGCATGGTGAGGCGCCAGCTGGCCTCGGTGAGCAGGCCGGACAGCACCAGGCCCATGGAGAAGCCGGTGGCCGCGCAGGTGGTGTAGATGGAGAGGGCGCGGTTGCGCAGCGGGCCCTCCGGGAACGTGGTCGTGATGATCGAGAGGCCCGCCGGTGCGGTGAAGGCCGCGCTCAGGCCCTTGATGAAGCGGCTGGCGATCAGCAGCGGGCCCGAGTCGACGAGGCCCCCGAGGAGCGAGGCGAGCGCGAAGACGCCGAGGGCCACGAGGAACACCTGGCGCCGGCCGAGCAGGTCCGCGGTGCGGCCGCCGAGCAGCAGCAGGCCGCCGTATCCCAGGATGTAGCCGCTGACGATCCATTGCAGCGTCGAGGTGGACAGGTGCAGGTCGGAGCCGATCGACGGCAGGGCGACGCCGACCATCGACACGTCCAGCGCGTCCAGGAACATGGCGGCGCAGAGCACCAGCAGCGTGCCCCAGAGCCGGGGAGTCCAGCGTCCCTGGGAAGCGGGGGCGGTGAGCGGAGAGGTCATGGATCCAGACACTACATGCACATGCATCGAATGCAAACGCATTTAATTACGATGCAACAATCCCGATTCTCTGCTACGGTGCGCGAATGGCGGCGAAGAAGCCCGAACAGGCGCTCGTGGAGCAATGGCGGGACATCCTGGCCCTGCACGCCCGCACCCAGTGCGAGCTGGACCGTGCCCTGCACGGCCACGGTCTGTGCGGCAGTGACTTCGAGGTCCTCGACCTGCTCTCCGACGGCCCGGCGGCGGACGGCGGCTGCAGCTTCCGGGTGCAGGAGATCGCCGAGCGGGTGCACCTCAGCCAGAGCGCGCTGTCCCGGCTGATCGCCCGCCTGGAGAAGGACGGCCTGGTCGAGCGGGCCATGTGCCCCGAGGACCGGCGGGGCGTCCGGGTGGCGCTCACCGGCAAGGGCCGCACGCTGCACGGCGAGGTGCTGCCGGTGCAGCGCGCGGTGCTCACCCGGATGCTGGCCGCCGAGCCGGGCTGAGCCCGGCCGGACCGGCCGCTCGCCCTCGACGGCAGTTCGGAGTCAGATTCCGGAGTTCGTCAGCCACAGACCGGCCAGTTCCGGGTCGCCGATCACCTTCGGCACCGGCGCCCGGTTCCACAGGGCCAGGTACAACTGATCGGCGGGACCGGCGAGTTCGGCCGTCGCGTCCTGGGGCGCGCCGAGTTCCGTGACCGGCGGCCGCTCCGAGAGCCGTACGGTCCAGGCCGCGTCCGTGTCCACCGTGCGCACCGCCAGCACCCGCGGGTGCTCGCTGCGGACCCGGCTGCGTGAGCGGGCGTGGAAGCCGCGCAGCAGTTCGTCGATGCCGTCGACCGCGAAGCCCGTGCCGACCCGGGTGGCCGGCCCGCCCCGCGCCGCCTCGGCGTCGTACCGGTGGACGGTCGTCTCGTGGGCCTGCCTGCGGAGCCAGAAGGCCAGCGGTGAGGAGACGGGGGCGGGGTGGAAGGTCCAGCACGTCACGTCCCGCGGTGCGGCGCCCAGGGTGCCGACGAGCCGGCGGTGGCCGTCCGTGTACCAGTCGGTCAGTTCCGTGCCGTCGATGTCCGGGGGCTCCGGGACGGGGCGGGGCGAGGTCTCGGCGTCGGCGACCACACCGGCGGCCCACCGGTGGATGGTGCCGGTGTGCCGCAGCAGGTCGCGCACCTGCCAGCCCGGGCAGGTGGGCACCGGGGCGTCGAGCCCCGCGTCCGTGGCGGCCGCGGCCAGCAACCGGCCCTCCCGGTCGAGGATCTCGAGGAACTCAGCAGTCTCCATGCCGCGAGTCTGCCGGATGCGGGGCCGTTCCCTGCCGCTAGCGCAGCAGGAACCCCACCGCGTACCCGAGCGCGTTGACCGCCCAGTGCAGGCCCATCGGCGCCAGCAGGGAGCCGCTCCGATCGCGCAGCCAGCACAGCAGACACCCGGCCACGGCCGTGAACAGCACGGCGCCGACGTCCACCAGGACCGCCCCGGCGACCGACTGCCCGAAGAGCGAACCCAGCGTCGGCTTCTCCTTGTTGAGGTTCAGCGAGGGCAGGATGTGCCAGAGGCCGAAGAGCACGGAGGAGAGGACCGCTGCCGTCGTGGCCGTGCGCAGACGGCACAGCAGCGCGAACAGCACCCCGCGGAAGGCGGTCTCCTCCAGCAGCACCGTCCCCACGGGCACCGCGACCAGCGCCTTGAAGGCGATCTCCGCACCGCTCAGCGTGTCCGTCCGCTGGTCGGCGAACAGCCCGCGGGTGACCGGCAGCAGGGCCGCGCACAGATAGACCGCCGCGACGATCCCGATCAGGGCCGCCGCCCAACGCACCCCGTCCGCAAGGGCGTTCCGCCCCAGCCCCAGCTCCTGCCAACTGCCCCCGGCCCAGAACAGCAGCCCCACCAGGACGGCCGAGGCGAGGACCGCGGTGAACAGGATCCAGGACCCGGCCCAGCGGTTGTCCAGCAGGTTCGCCGCCACCAGCACCGCCACCACCGCCGCCACGGCGGTACGGGTGGGGAGCCGGGGGAGGCGCACGGCGGGCGCGATGTCAGAACCCGACCGGGCCGCGACGCGGCAGGCAGGTCGCGCGGTGCCCGCCGCTCCGGCTCCTGTTCCGGCCACGGCTCGGCACGGTACGGACGACGGTGACGGCCCCGGTCCCGGCCTTCCCCGGCAGGGCGCCGGTCCGGAGGGTGCGGTCGCAGGCGGGGACCGCGCCCGGCTCCGGCGCGACCACGGCGACGGACGAGGCGGCGTGCTCGGTCGTCCGGGCCCCGGCCATGCCCACCACGATGGGACACCCCCTGCGGCTCCGCACCTTTTCCCGGAGGGGAGCGCGGCCCGGAAGGATCTTCCGGATGCGGTGGCGGGTGCGGTGGCCGATCGTGGTCCCGAGGTGGCGAAGTGAGTGGTGCGGGCAGGGCTCTGAAGCGTACGAAGGAATGGACCCGGCGGACGGCGGAGCGGGTGCGCGGGCACCTGGGCCCCGACCGGGTGGTCCGGCGGCGGCCGTGCTGGGGCGGGACCACGGGCGCCGTCCTGTGCTACTGCCTGTCCCTCACCCCGTCCCTGCTCCCGCGGGCCTGGTGGCTGCAGGGACTCGCGGCCGGCGTGTCGGCGGCCGTCGGCTACGCCGTCGGGGCCGTACTGGAGACACTCGCCCGGCTGCTGCTCCGCTGGGCCGGGGCCCGCATCCGCCCGCGGGTCCGCCGTACCCTGTGGGCCGCGCTGGAGGTGCTCGGCGCCGCCGCGGTGGTCACCGCCACCGCCTGGAGCGTCCGTTGGGAGGGCCAGGTCCGCCGGGCGGTGACGCTGCCCCCGCACATCGTCCGGTGGCAGTGGGCGCTGGTCCCGGTCGTGGCCGCGTTCGTCGCGGTGCTGCTGCTCCTGATCGCCCGAACGGTGCGGCTGGGCACCCGCGTCGCCGCCCGCGCGTTCGACGCACTCGTCCCGCGGCCCGTCGCGTACGCCACCGGGGTCGTCCTCGCCGCGTTCGTGATCGTCGGCGTCGTCCAGGGCTTCCTGCTGCGCGCCGCGCTGGACGCGATCGAGAGCGGCGCCTCCCTCGCCGACCAGGGCACCACCAAGGGCGTGTACCGGCCAGGCCTGCCCACCCTCTCCGGCAGCCCCGGGTCCGCCGCGCACTGGGACACCCTGGGTGCCAAGGGCCGCGACTTCGTCGGCACCGCCACGCCCCGCGCCGACATCGCCGCCTTCACCGGCCGCCCGGCCGACGATCCGGTACGGGTCTACGTCGGCCTGCGCTCCGCCGACACCCTCGACGAACGCGCCGCCCTCGCCGTACGCGAACTCGAACGCACCGGCGGCTTCTCCCGCAGGATCCTCGCCGTCATGGGCACCACCGGCACCGGCTGGATCAACGACCAGGGCAGCAGACCCCTGGAGTACATGTGGGGCGGCGACACCGCCATGGTCGCCATGCAGTACTCCTACCTGCCCAGCTGGGTCTCCGCGCTCACCGAGGACGAGGCCGCCGCCACCGGGCGGGCCCTCTTCGACGCCGTCTACGCCAAGTGGCGGACGCTGCCCGCCGGTTCCCGCCCCCGGCTGCTCGTCTACGGCGAGAGCCTCGGCTCCTTCTCCATGGAGTCCGCCCTGAACGGCTCCCTGCCCACGCTCGTCGCGGAGACCGGCGGCGCCCTGTTCGTCGGCCCGACCTACGACAACCCGCTGTGGAAGTCCGTCACCGCGCAGCGGCAGCCGGGCAGCCCCGAGTGGCGTCCGGTGGTCGCCGACGGAGCACATGTGCGCTTCGCGCAGGTACCGGCCGACTACCGGATCCCGGACGCGCCCTGGGGCGAGCCGCGCGCGGTCTACCTCCAGAACGGCTCCGACCCGGTCGTCTGGTGGTCGCCCGACCTCGCCTTCCACAAGCCGGACTGGCTGGACCGGCCACGGGCCCGGGACGTCTCGGCGGCGATGCAGTGGTACCCGCTGCTGACGTTCTGGCAGGTGGCCTGCGACCTGGCCGGCGCCGACAGCGTGCCGGACGGGTTCGGCCACCGGTACGGAACCCTGCCGACGAGCGCGTGGGCGCGGATCACGAACCCGCCCGGGTGGACGGACGCCGACACGGCGAGGCTGGCCGGGATGCTGGAGTCGGTGCGCGAGCCGGGGCTGCTGGACTGAGCGGGCGTCGTGCCGTCCAGGGCCCGGCGGTGAGTTCGGTCAGTGCCCTGCCGTGCGCCGGGTCAGCAGTGCGATGGCGGCGGCGGTGGCGGCCAGGGCGGCGACGGTGGTGAGGGCGGTGGGGAGGGAGAGCCAGTCCGCCATGAAGCCGATGGCGGGCGGTCCGAGGAGCATGCCGCCGTAGCCGAAGGTGGAGGCGATGGCGACGCCCTCGGGGCCGGCCAGCCTGCCCGCGCGTTCGACGGCGACGGGGAAGAGGTTGGCGAGGCCGAGACCGGTGATCGCGAAGCCGAGGAGGGCCGCCCACAGGGCCGGGGCGAGCGCGCCGAGCAGCATGCCGGCCGCGGCGGTGGCGCCGCCGAGGACCAGGGTGCGCGTCTGGCCCAGGACCTCCAGCAGCTTCGTCCCGCTGAGCCGGCCGACGGTCATGGCGAGCGCGAAGCAGGAGAAGCCGACGGCGGCCACGCCGGGTGCGGCGCCCAGGTCCTGCTCCAGGTGCAGGGCGCTCCAGTCGGCCATGGCTCCCTCGCCGTAGGCCGTGCACAGGGCGATCAGGCCGAACGTGACGACGAGCAGCCGGGTGCCGGGCGCGAGGCGGCGCGGTGCGGCTGTCCCCTGCGGTGCGTCGTCGGCGGGGGGTGCCGGCGGTGGGGTGCGGAGAAGGGTGCGGCCGGCGAGCAGGGTGACCACGAGGCCGACGCCGGTGAGGCAGAGCAGGTGCTGCGTGGGGGTCAGCACGCCCGCGATCAGTGAGCCGAGACCCGAGCCGAGCATGCCGCCCAGGCTGAAGGCGGCGTGGAAACTGGGCATGATCGGGCGCCGCAGGGCTCGGACCAGGTCGACCGCTGCGCTGTTGAACGCGACGTTGATGCCGCCGTAGGCGCTGCCGAACACGAGCAGGACGGCGCCGAGGGCCGGGACCGAGTGGGTGAGCGGGGGCAGGGCGACGCTGAGGGAGAGCAGGACGGCGCAGACGACGGTCACCGGGTGGGCGCCGTAGCGGCGGCACAGCCGTCCGGTGAACATCATCGTGATCACGGCCCCGGCCGAGACGCCGAGCAGGGCGAGCCCCAGGGCACTGGCCGAGGCGCCGGTCTGTTCCTTGATGGCCGGGATACGGACGACCCATCCGGCGAAGACGAAGCCGTCCATGGCGAAGAAGACGGCCAGGGCGATACGGAGTCGGGTGAGGGCGTTTCCGGGCACGGCGTTGTGCGTCCGGGTTTTGTTTATTAGCGGCACAAACTCAGGCTAGGTGAGCGCCGGGGCTGGGACAAGGGCGGTGGGCGGGGGCCCGGTCCGGCGCCCGTCACGGCGCGTGGGTGCTCCGGAGGCCGGCGAGGAGCTCGGCCGCACCGGCGAACCGGGCCTGCGGGTGCCAGACGGGCAGCCGTACGAAGGTGCGGTGCCCGCCGTGCGGAGAGAAGGCCGGGCCGGCGGTGAGCCGGATGCCCCGGGCCAGGGCGTGCTGGGCGAGGGCCACGGCGTCCTGGCCGGTGTCGGTCCACAGGCCCGATCCGCCGGCGGGCGTGCTCCACCGCCAGCCGGGCAGCACCGTACGGAGCACCTCCTCGGTCACCGCGAACTGCTGTGCCAGGAACTCGCGGCGCAGCACGCGCTGCCGGTCCGCCCGGGGCAGCAGGAGGAGAGCCGCCAGCTGGTCGGCGACCGGCCCGCCCAGGTCGATGCCGCCGCGCAGCGCCGCGAGCCGCCCGACGATCTCCCGGGGCCCGCGCACCCACCCGACCCGGAGCCCGCCCCAGAACAGCTTGGACAACGTGCCCACGATCAGCAGGCGCTCCGGGTCGGCCATCCGCTCCAGCCCCGGCAGCGGGTCCGACCGGAACCAGCCGAGCTCCGCCTGCGACTGGTCGTCGACCACCAGGGTGCCGTGCCGGGCCGCGAGGCCGGCGACGGACCTGCGCTGCGGCTCCGGCACATGGACGCCGGTCGGGTTGTGCAGCGCGGTCTGGACGTAGAGGAGGTCCGCGTCGGCGACGGCGGCTTCGAGCAGGTCCAGGTCCGCGCCCACCGGGGTGAAGGGGACGCCGCGGACCCGGCCGCCCGCTCCGGCGAAGGCTTCCAGCGCGCCTCGGTAGCTGGGATCCTCGACGAGAGTGCGGGTGCCCGGCCCGGCGAGGGCCGTCGCGATCAGCCAGACGGCCTGCTGGGAACCGGCGGTCACCAGGACCTGGTCCGCACGCGTGGGCAGACCCTGCGCCGTGATCCGGGCGGCCAGCGCGGCCCGCAGCTCCGGCAGCCCCGCGGGGTGGTAGCCCGTCCCCCGGAGGTGGTGCCTGCGCAGCTGCCTGCCGACCTCCGGCATGACCTCCGCGACCAGTTCGGAGCCGGGCAGCGCCCCGGAGGAGAGATCGACGACCACCTGTCCGGCGCCGAACGAGGTCAGCCGTCCCTCGTCCGGCCGGACGAGACCCACGGCGCCCCGGACGTAGGTGCCCGACCCCCGCGCCGCGGCCAGGCGGCCGCTCGCCGTCAGCTCGGCGTACGCCCGCGCGACCGTGCCTCGCGCCACGCCGAGCGCGGCCGCCAGCGCACGCTGGCCGGGCATGCGCCATCCGGCGGGCAGGTACGAGCCGTCGATCAGCTCGGCGAGCGCGTCCCGGAGCGGCACGCTCACCGACGCCTCGCCGCGCCACACACCGAGCAGCCGCGCCACCCGCTCGGCGTCCTCGTCCGTCCGCATCGACCGCCCACCTTCCGGCTCGGATCAGTAGGCCTCGGACCACCAGGCGTCGGTCCATACCGCCCTGGTCCACTCGGCCTCGGTCCATTCCGCCTCGGTCTACCCCGCCTTCGTCCACTCCGGTCGCTCCACCTTGGTCCACTCGGCCCCAAGTGGACCAGTCACCGGGCTCCCGCCCCGCCACAATTCCTGGCACAGGGCTCGAAGAGGAGCAGGAGGCACGCACGATGGCCACGGTCGTTCTCATCGGCACGATGGACACCAAGGGCGAGGAGTACGCCTGGATCGCGGACCGGGTGCGTGCCCACGGGGCGAGCACCGTCACCGTCGACGTCGGCGTGTTCTCCGAGTACCCCGCGGACGTCACCGCCTCGGCGGTCGCCCGGGCCGGCGACGCCGATCTCACGGCGCTGCGGGAAGGCGGCGACCGGGGCGCGGCCATGGCGGCGATGGCCTCCGGCGCCGCCTCGGTGGTCCTCGCGCTGTACGCCGAGAACCGGCTGGACGGTGTGCTCGCCGTCGGCGGCTCGGGCGGTTCGTCGGTCGCGTCCCGGGCGATGCGCGCCCTGCCGGTCGGGGTGCCGAAGCTGCTCGTCTCCACGATGGCCTCGGGCGATGTCTCGCCGTACGTCGGCGAGAGCGACGTGACGCTCATGCACTCGGTCGTGGACGTCGCCGGGATCAACTCCGTCTCCGGACAGGTCTTCGGCAATGCCGCCGCCGCGATCGCCGCGATGGCCGCGGCGCAGGAAGCCCGCCGCACCGCACCGGCCGGCGAGCAGCGGCCCCTGGTCGGCGTGACGATGTTCGGCCTGACCACGCCCGCCGCCGACGAGGCACGGGCGGAACTCGCCGGACTCGGCTACGAGCCGCTCGTCTTCCACGCCACCGGCGCCGGCGGCCGCGCGCTGGAGAAACTCGCCCGCGACGGCCGGCTCGCCGGCGTGCTGGACCTCACCACCACGGAACTCGCCGACGACCTGGTGGGCGGTGTGCTGAGCGCGGGCCCGCACCGGCTGGAGGCGGCCGGGGAGCGGGGCATCCCGCAGGTCGTCTCGGTCGGCGCACTCGACATGGTCAACTTCGGGCCGCGGGAGACCGTGCCCGCCGGGTTCGACGCCCGGAGCCTCCTGGTCCACAACCCGACGGTCACGCTGATGCGGACCACCCCGGAGGAGAACGCCGAACTCGGCCGGCGGATCGGCACGAAGCTGTCCCGCGCCCACGGGCCGGTCGCGGTGGTCCTCCCGCTGCGCGGGGTGAGCGGCATCGACAAGGAGGACGGCCCGTTCCGGGACGCGGCGGCGGACGCGCAGCTCTTCGCGGCGCTGCGCGGCGCGCTGGACGGGTCGCCGGCCGAGATCATCGAGGTGGACCGGCACATCAACGACCCCGGGTTCGGGCGCGACGCCGCCCGGCAGCTGCACCGGCTGATCAGCTCCGGCCGGTGAGGACCCCGGACCCCGACTCGCACCCGCGGCGGACACCGACGGCGCCCGCGGGCGGATGGAAAGGAACGCGACCATGGACCGGAGCACGGCACTCGAACGGCTGCGGAAGACCGTGGCGGCAGGGCGGCCGGTCATCGGCGGCGGTGCCGGCACCGGCCTCTCCGCGAAGTCCGCCGAAGCCGGTGGCATCGACCTGCTCATCATCTACAACTCGGGTCGGTACCGGATGGCCGGCCGGGGCTCCCTCGCGGGCCTGCTCGCCTACGGTGACGCGAACGCCATCGTCATGGAGATGGCGGACGAGGTGCTCCCGGTGGTCAGGGACACCCCCGTGCTCGCCGGTGTCAACGGCACGGACCCGTTCCGGCAGATGGGCCGCTTCCTCGACCAGGTCGCGGAGGCCGGGTTCACCGGTGTGCAGAACTTCCCCACCGTCGGGCTCATCGACGGGGTCTTCCGCCAGAACCTGGAGGAGACCGGAATGGGCTTCGCACTGGAGGTCGAGATGATCGCGGCCGCGCACGAACGCGGCCTGCTGACCGCGCCGTACGTGTTCGACCCCGAGCAGGCCACCGCCATGGCCGAGGCCGGCGCCGACGTCCTCGTCCCGCACATGGGCCTGACCACCAAGGGCACCATCGGCGCCCACACCGCGTTCACCCTGGACGAGTGCGTGGCGCGCGTCCAGGCGATGCGGGACGCCGCGATCGCGGTCGATCCCGACATCCTGGTGCTGTGCCACGGCGGCCCCATCGCGGAACCCGCGGACGCCCAGTACGTCCTCGCACGGACCGAGGGCGTCGTGGGCTTCTTCGGCGCGAGCTCGATCGAGCGCCTGCCCACGGAGAGCGGCATCCGGCGGCAGACCGAGGACTTCAAGGCGATCAGCTTCCGGTGAACCGGACGAATCCGGCCCGAAGGACGACGAGGAGAGCAACCGTGAGCGCACCCGAGCCCAGGACCCGTACCGTGCCCGCCGAACTCCCGACCGAGGTCTTCGACTGGGGAAGCATCAAGTGGGGAGTGAGTGCCGGCCTGTTCCCCGGGGCGCCCCTCACCGCGGGCGAGGTGGTCATCAACCCCACCAAGGGGCACGACCTGCACACCCACCCGAACTCCGACGAGGTGCTGTACTTCGTGGACGGCGAGGGTGTCCAGACCGTCGGCGACTCGGGGGAGTTCCCGGTGACGGCGGGGGACTTCGTCTACGTGCCCAGGGGAACGCCGCACTCCACCTTCAACACCGGCTGGCGGCAGCTGCGCGTCATCGCGATCTACACGCCGGGCGGCGCCGAGCAGGCCCTGCGGGAACTGCCCGACTTCACCGCACTGACTCCAGGAGTGCAGCCGGTCTGGGAACGGGCCCGCTGACCGGAGCGGTGCCCACCGCGCCGCCGTTGCGCTGCGGCTACCTCGCGGCGAGGGCCGTGAGGTAGCCGCGCAGCATCACCTTCGCCTCGTCGAGGAGGGCGGCATCGCCCTCGGCGTCGCGGCGGAAGGCCTCCTGGGCGAGCGCGTCGGCGGCGAGCACGGCCGCCTGGCAGGCGTGGCCGAGCCCCTCGGTGTCGCCGGCGATGCCGAGCGCGAGCAGCACCCGGCGCACCCCGTCCGCCATCCGGCGCTTGTGCTCCCGGTCCGCCGCCCTGGTCCGGTCGGTCAGACCGCTGCCGAACCACAGGGCCCGGAAGCCCTGTTCGGTGCGGTAGAGCCCGGCGTAGGTGTCGATCAGCACGCCGACCGGATCGGACCAGCGCTCGGTCGCCGCGCTGCGCACGAACCCCTCCATCACCGCTTCGAGCCGGGCGAAGTACGTCGCGGCCAGCGCGTCGATGATCGCGTCCCGGTCGGGCAGGTACTGGTACAGCGAGCCGACCGAGACCCCGGCCTCCGCCGCGACCCGGGTGGTGGTCAGGGCCGGCACGCCCTCCGCGATCAGCACCCGCTCGGCCGCCTTGAGCACCCGTGCCAACCGGGCTTTGCTGCGGGCCTGTTGGGGAGTACGGCGCAGTACGGCGCCGGTCTCCTCGGCGGTCGGCCCGGTCACGCGACCACCCCTGAATCTGAACGTGACTTTGTTTCAGGTTTACGTTACCGTCGCGGCCATGACGGACTCAAGCTCCGCGCTGGTTCAGGAACGGGCCGCGGTGGCGGACGTCTGCCGTCGCCTGGGAGCGGCGGGCCTGCTCGTCGGAACGGCGGGAAACGTCAGCGTGCGGGTGGGGGACCGGGTCGCGGTCACCGCGACCGGCGCGGTGCTCGCCCAGCTCACCGCGGGCCAGGTGACGGTGGTCGACCTGGACGGCAAGGCCGTCGCCGGCACCCTGCAACCGACCTCCGAACTCGACCTGCACCTCGGGGTCTACCGCCGCTACGGCGCCGGCGCGGTCGTCCACACGCACGCCCCGATGGCCACCGCCCTCTCCTGCGTCCTCGACGAACTGCCCTGCATCCACTATCAGTTGCTCGCCCTCGGCGGCACCGTGCGGGTGGCCCCGTACGCCACCTTCGGCACCCCGGAACTCGCCGAGTCGGTGCTCGCCGCGCTCGACGGCCGCAGCGCGGCGCTGATGGCCAACCACGGCTCGGTCACCGTCGGACCGACCCTCGACAAGGCCGTCGAGAACGCCCTGTTGCTCGAATGGGCCTGCGGTGTCTACCAGCACGCGGCGGCCCTCGGAACACCCCGCGTCCTGGACGAGCGGCAGCAACTCGCGGTGATCGAGGCCGCGATCGCCCGGAACTACGGCACCACCCGATCCCTGCAGGAGGGCAAGCCATGAGAGTCGTCACGATGGGCGTGCACGTGCTGGACGTGCTGGTCCGGCCGGTGGACGCGATACCCGAGGGCCAGGGCGCCACCCTGGTCGAGGACATCAGGATGACCGCGGCCGGGACCGCCGGCGGGACCGCGCTGAGCCTCGCCAAACTCGGCGCCACCGTGCTCAGCGCCGGGGCGATCGGCGCCGACGCGACCGGCGACATGCTGGTGCAGCTGCTCGGCAGGGCCGGGATCGACACCGGGTTCCTCGTCCGCCGTACCGACACCGCGACGTCGGCGAGCGTGCTGCCCATCCGCCCCAACGGCGACCGGCCCTCCCTGCACCTGCTCGGCGCCAACATCACCTACGGCGTCGACGACGTGCCCTGGGACGCCCTCGCCGAAGCCGACCATCTCCACCTCGGCGGCCCGGAGTTGATCGGCGTCGACGTCGCCGCGCGCATCCTGCACTTCGCCAAGGAACACGACGTGACGACGTCCGTGGACCTGCTCGCGCCCGGCGTCCTCGGCAGCTTCGAGCAGATCGCGGCCGCCCTGCCGTACGTCGACCACCTCCTCCCCAACGACGACCAGGTACTGGGCTTCTCCGGCGAGGACGACCTGGTGGCCGGTGCGAAGAAACTGGTCGGCGCCGGCGCCGGGCTGGTCGCGGTCACCCGGGGCGGTGACGGGGCGCTGCTGGTCACCGCCGAGGGCGCCGAGCCGGTGCCCGCCTTCGAGACCGACGTCGTGGACACCACCGGCTGCGGCGACGCCTTCTCGGCCGGATTCGTCTACGGCATCGGGCTGGGCCGCACCCCGCACGACGCGGCCGTCCTCGGCAACGCCGTGGCGGCGCTGGTCGCCCAGGGCCTCGGCAGCGACCACGGGGAGTTCGACCTCACCACTGCCGACGCGTTCGCGGCGACGGGTGTCAGGCGGGCGTGAGGCCGGTGTCGGATGCGCGTAGAACGTGACGTCGGCCACGGTGGTCCCGGACGTCCGAGAGGTACCTTCCGTCCCTCGAACCACTGAAATCCTGCGGATATTCACTCGTCCCGGGCGTCTGTGTTCGGACAGAGTCCGGCAACAGCTCGGTTAATAACTGCTCGCTGGTTGGTTACCGGAGAGTGAGCGGTCCATGATGGCCCCATGACGTTGGCCTCGCGCGCTCTGGCGCAACTGGCGACCTGGCCCGACCTGACCGAGGCCGTACCGAGCTGCGGCCTGGGTCAGGCCGTGAGTTCGGTGCAGGGCGAGATCGCGCACTTCCACTCCGACCGCGATGTGGACCTGCGTCTCACCGCCCACGCCATCCGGCACTTCGCCAAGGACCTCAGGAGCACGGGGGCGATCCGGATCGTCCCGGGCTCGCAGTGGGTGACCATACGACTCGACGCCGCCAGCGACGTCGACCTGCTGCTGACCCTGGTGAGCGTCGCCCTCCAGGCCCAGCAGAGCTGGCCCGACCCGGCCGACCGGCCGGTGTTCGGCTGCAACGACCAGCGGGGCGCGGGATTCGTCAGCGCGGACACCAGCGGAATGTGACAGCGAACCGGGTCGCAGAGCCGCATCGCGGCACACTCACACGGTCAGGACCCGGACCCCCGCCTCCTCGAACCGGCGCACCGTCTCCGGCGCCGCCGCCGTGTCCGTCACCAGCGTGTCCACCAGCTCCGCCGCGCAGATCCGGGCGAACGCCCGCCCGCCCAGCTTGCTGGAGTCGGCGGCGACGACCACGCGGGCCGCACGCTCGCACAGCACCCGGTTGACCGCGGCCTCCGCCTCGTCATGGGCCGCGGCCCCGTGGACCACGTCGAAGCCGACCACCCCGAGCACCGCCACATCGAGGGTGATCTGACCCAGTACCCCGTCCGCGAGCGGCCCGACGAGCTCGTACGACTGCGGGCGTGCCACCCCGCCCGTCACCACGATCTTGAACTGGGGTCGCACCGCGAGTTCGTTCGCGATGTTGAGCGCGTTCGTGACGACCGTCAGCGCCGGCGTTCCGGTGGCCAGGTCGCCCCGCACGGCCAGGGCCCGGGCCACCTCCGTGGTGGTCGTACCGCCCGTCAGCCCCACCGCCTCGCCCGGCGCGACCAGCTCCGCCACCGCCTTGGCGATCCGCTGCTTCTCCGAGGCCTGCCGGGCCGTCTTGTAGCGCAACGGCAGCTCGTAGGACACCCCGTGCACCACCGCCCCGCCCCGGGTGCGCACCAGCATCTGCTGCTCGGCCAGCTGGTCGAGGTCCCGGCGGATGGTGGCCGCCGAGACCGCCAGCTCGGCCGCCGCCTCCTCGACATCGAGGCGGCCGCGCTCGACCAGCAATTCGAGCAGCGCCTTCCAGCGGGCGTCGCGCGTCATCCGCCGCCTCCGTTCTTCGATCTTCTGGCGACCTTAGCGCACCTGGTCTTCGATGGAATGCTTGATTGTGATTGAAAGGTGGCTCTATCTTGCAAGAACAATCACCATGGCCATCCAGGGGAGGGAGAGTGGTATGTCACATACCACCGAAGAACTGAGCAGCCAGCCCGAGTGCTGGACCCGGGCCGCCACCGAAGCCGCCCGCCAGGCGCACGTGCTCCCCGCCCCGGGCGAGCGGGTCGCGATCGTCGGCTGCGGCACCTCGTTCTTCATGGCCCAGGCCGCCGCCGTACTGCGCGAGTCCACGGGCCACGGCGAGACGGACGCCTTCGCCGCGTCGGAGTTCCCGCACGGACGGTCGTACGACCGGGTCCTGGCCCTCACCCGGTCCGGCACCACCACCGAAGTGCTCGACCTGCTGGGCGGGTTGAAGGGGCGCGTGCGCACCGCCGCGATCACCGCCGACCCCGGCACCCCTGTCGCGGAGGCCGCCGACGACCTCGTCGTCCTGGACTTCGCCGACGAACGCTCCGTCGTCCAGACCCGGTTCGCCACCAGCGCGTTCACCCTGCTCCGCGCCCACCTCGGGCTGCACACCGACGCCGTGGTCACCGACGCCCGTACCGCGCTGGCGGCTCCGCTGCCGCCGGGACTGGCCGAGTGCACCCAGTTCACCTTCCTGGGACGCGGCTGGAGCGTCGGCCTCGCGAGCGAGGCCGGGCTCAAGATGCGCGAGGCCTCGCTGTCCTGGACCGAGGCCTACCCGGCGATGGAGTACCGGCACGGCCCGATCAGCGTCACCACCCGCGCCACGGCCACCTGGATGTTCGGCCCGGCGCCCGCCGGACTCGCCGAACAGGTCGGCGCCACCGGGGGGTTGTGGATACAGGGCACTCTCGACCCGCTCGCCGAACTGGTCCGCGCCCAGCGACTGGCGGTCGCCGTCGCCACCGCCCGCGGCCTCGACCCCGACCGGCCGCGCCATCTCAGCCGCTCGGTGGTCCTCACCCCGACCGGCGGGGAGTGAGCGTGCCCCTCGCCACCACCGGTGCACTGCTGAGCCGGGCCGCCGAAGTCCGCTCCGCCGTCGCCGCGTTCAACGTCATCACCCTGGAACACGTGGAAGCCGTCGTCGCCGGTGCCGAGGCCGCCGGTTCACCCGTCGTCCTCCAAGTCAGCGAGAACGCAGTCAAGTTCCGCCACGGACGTCTCCTCCCGCTGGCCCGCGCCGCCACCGCGGCCGCCGAACGCGCCCACGTGCCCGTCGCGTTGCACCTCGACCACGTCCGGAGCGACGACCTGCTCCGGCAGGCCCCCGGCGCCGGATTCAGCTCGGTGATGTACGACGCGTCCCGGCTGCCGTACGCCGAGAACCGCGCCGCGACCGCGGCGGCCGTCGACTGGGCGCACAGCCAAGGCCTGTGGATCGAGGCGGAGTTGGGTGAGGTCGGCGGCAAGGACGGCAGGCCGGCGCTGGACGCGCACGCACCCGGGGCGCGTACCGACCCGGCCGAGGCGCGGGACTTCGTCGCCGGCACCGGTGTGGACGCGCTGGCCGTGGCGATCGGCAGCGCCCATGCCATGACCACCCGGACCGCCACCCTCGACCACGACCTCCTCGAACGCCTCTCGGCCGCCGTGCCGGTCCCGCTCGTCCTGCACGGCTCTTCCGGGGTCCCGGACGAGGGCCTGGTCGCCGCGGTCGCCGGCGGCATCGCCAAGGTCAATGTCGGCACCGCGCTCAACATGGCGATGACCGCGTCCGTCCGCCGCTTCCTCGCGGACCACCCCGAGGCCGTCGACTCCCGTACCTACCTCGGTGCCGGCAGGGAGGCGATGGCCCGCGAGGTGGCCCGGATCATCGGCGTGCTCGCCGCCGGGACTATCCGCGCCTGACCGCCTTCAGCACGACGAACTTCGGGTCGCTCGCGACCAGTTGGCTGTTGCCGAACAGCCGGCGCAGCGTCACGTGGTAGCCCAGGTGCCGGTTGCCGATCACCCGGAGTTCGCCGCCCGGCCGCAGCGCCCGCTTCGCCCCGCTGAACATCCGCCACGCCGTCGCGTCGGTGGTCGCCTGGTGGGAGTGGAACGGCGGGTTGTTCAGCACCACGTCCACACTCCCGGCGGCGACCCCGGCCAGTCCGTCGCCGACCCGGAACTCGGCATGCCCGGGCACGCCGTTGGCCTTGTAGGTGGCCTCCGCCGAGGCGACCGCCTGGAACGACTCGTCCACGAACAGCACCTCGGCGGTGGGGTCGGCCAGCGCCACCGCCGTGCCCACGACCCCGTTCCCGCACCCCAGGTCCACGATCCGCCGGCCCCCCTCGGGCAGATGCGCCAGGAAGAACCGCGTCCCGATGTCGAGCCGGTCGGCGCAGAAGACGCCCGCGTGGTTGACGACCGTACGTCCGGAGACCGCACCGATCCCGGCGGGGAGCGCGTAGCTGTACGGCCACGGATTCTCCGGGCGCTCCAGCGACGCATCCGGCGTGCAGTGGATCAGCCGGGCCTTCTGCTCGGCCAGGGAGGTCCGGGTCGGCCCGATGATCCGCTCGAACAACCGGAGCGTCGAGGAGTGGATCTCCTTGACCATGCCGGTGCCGATCACGACCGTCCCCGCGTGCACGGCGGGCGCCAGCCGCAGCAGCTGGTCCTCGAGGAGCGCAAGGCTCTTCGGCACCCGCACCAGCAGCACGTCCACCCGCTCCGGCGGTGGATCCTGGGTGGTCAGCAGCTGCACGGCGCCCGGCTCGACCCCCGCCCGCGCCAGGTTCGCGCGGGTCGCCTCCTGGCTCAGGTACGAGTCGGTGATCTGCGCCGGCCGGTGCTCCGCCAGCGCCGTGACCAGCGCGCCCCAGCGGTCGCCGAGCACCACGACCGTGCCGGACAGCGCGATCCGCTCCTGGTCGAGATACCGCAGCAGGTACGCGTCGGAGGCGTCCCAGGCACGCAGCCGGTCGCGCGGATCCTCCGGGAAGCGGGACAGCTCGAACTCGCCCCACGCAGTCGTCATACGGTCGCTCATCGTGCCTCCAGGCTAGCCGAACCCCAGCTCAGGCCAGGTCGGGCAGGATGGGGGCATGGAGGATGAGCTCTTCCCGAGGGCGCGCGCCCGCATCGCGCCGGGCGCCGTGCACGTCCCCGACTGGCTGGACCCGGACCGCCAGCGCGCGCTGCTCGCCGCCTGCCGCGACTGGGCCCGGCCCCCGGCGGGCCTGCGCACGGTCCGCACACCCGGCGGCGGCACGATGACAGCCCGCCAGGTCTGCCTGGGCTGGCACTGGTACCCGTACGCCTACGCCCGCACGGCCGTCGACGGCGACGGCAGCCCCGTCAAGCCGTTCCCCGCCTGGCTCGGCGAACTGGGCCGCCGCGCGGTGGCCGACGCCCTGGGACCGGAGACGGTCGGCGGATTGTCGTACGACATCGCACTGATCAACTTCTACGACGCCGACGCCCGCATGGGCATGCACCGCGACGCCGACGAGAAGTCGCCCGCACCGGTGGTGTCACTGAGCCTGGGCGACAGGTGCGTGTTCCGCTTCGGCAACACGGAGAACAGAGGGAAGCCCTACACGGACGTGGAGCTGCGCTCGGGGGACCTGTTCGTGTTCGGGGGTGAGAGCAGACCGGCGTTCCACGGGGTGCCCAAGGTGTACCCGGGCACGGGACCGGCGGAGCTGGGTCTGGCCGGCCGTCTGAACGTGACTCTTCGAATGAGCGGTTTGTGAAGCGCGCCCCGAAGGGGCCCGGGGCTGAATTGACATGCGGCTCCGCCGCGTGGGCGCGACCAGCCCCGACGGCGCCGCACCTTCGATACGGCCCCTCCTGCGGATCATGGCAGACTCCCTTTCATGAGCGGCAAGGCGGCCCCCGGCCCGACGGGGAACGGAACCTCGAAGACCCGGTTGGACAGAGGACGCGGCGCACTCGGCCCCGCCCTGGAACTCGTGCACACCGGCCGCGCCCCCACCCGCGCGGTGCTCACCGCGGAACTGGGTGTCACCCGCGCCACGGCCGGCGCCGTCGCCGCGGAACTGGAGGCGCTCGGCCTGATCAGGGTCGACGCCCACCCGGGCGCCGCCGCGGGTTCGCAGGGCCGCCCCTCGCACCGCCTGGAGGTCGCCGAGAACGG
Organism: Streptomyces sp. NPDC008092; assembly: GCF_042957285.1. Taxonomy (NCBI): domain Bacteria; kingdom Bacillati; phylum Actinomycetota; class Actinomycetes; order Kitasatosporales; family Streptomycetaceae; genus Streptomyces; species Streptomyces sp. NPDC008092. Next base: position 243,516 of record NZ_JBIBHY010000009.1, on the reverse strand, counting down.
CCCCGTCGCACTCGCCGCGCAGGTCCACGCCGACGGCTTCCGCGCGGCGCTGGTCGGCCTGGGCGGCCGGATCGTCGCGACCGCGCCCGGCTGCGAGACCGTCGACGCCGACCCGGCGAAGGTGCTCGGCTCGGTGGTCGAGGCGGGCGCCGACCTCCTGCGCACCACCGGCCTCCGCTGCGTCGGCGCCGGTCTCGCCGTACCGTCCGCCGTCGCCGAACCGGAGGGCCTGGCCCTCAACCCCCTCCACCTGGCCTGGCCGGTGGGGGCGCCCGTGCGCCGGATCTTCGCGGAGTGCGTGCGCGCGGCCGGGATCACCGGCCCGGCGTTCGCGGGCAACGACGTGAACCTGGCCGCGCTCGCCGAGCACCGGCACGGCGCGGGCCGGGGCGCCCGGGACCTGCTGTGCGTGGCCACCGGACACCGGGGCGTCGGCGGCGCGCTGGTCCTGGACGGCCGCCTGCACACGGGGAGTTCGGGCCTGGCCCTGGAGGTCGGCCACCTCGCCGTGAACCCCGAGGGCCGCCCCTGCCACTGCGGCAGCCGGGGCTGCCTGGACGTGGAGGCCGATCCCCTGGCGCTGCTGATCGAGGCGGGGCGCGAGCCCGGCCCCGAGGTGTCGCTGCTCCGGCAGGCGGAGGACCTGATCCGCGACCACTACGCCGACCCGACCGTCCGCAGGGCAGCCGAGGCGCTGATCGACCGGCTCGGCCTCGGCCTGGCGGGGCTCGTCAACATCCTCAACCCCGACCGCATCATCCTCGGCGGCCTGCACCGCACCCTCCTGGACGCCGACCCGGAGCGGCTGCGCGCCGTGGTCGCCGACCGCAGTCTGTGGGGCCAGAGCGGCAGCGTGCCGATCCTGCCGTGCACGCTCAGCCACAACAGCCTGGTGGGAGCGGCCGAGTTGGCCTGGCAGCCGGTGCTGGACGACCCGCTGGGGGCACTTCGGTGACCACGGTCCGGCGCCGCCCGCCCGCCACCGTGCCGTCCGACTCCGGCACGCCGCGCGGCCGGCCACGACGGAGTTGCGGCCGGCGGACGGCAGGACGCGGCACGTCCAGCCGAGCGCCCGGCGGCTAACGCCAGTCGACGGCGAAGGCCCGGGCCGGGTTGCCGGTGAGGATCCGGTCGACGTGCTCCGCACCCAGCTCGGCCACCAGCCGCGGCCGCACCCGCCGCAGCAGGTACGGCATCCCGGGCCCGCCGTCCACCGACCGCGCCCCGGCCACCACGGTGTCCCCGCCGAGCAGCAGCCGGTCCCCGAACCCCGCCTCGGCCAGCGCCCGTACGGCCTCGGGCATCCGCCAGTCGGTGGCGTGGTTGGCCCGGGACGGCCCGTCGAAGGCCAGCCAGCAGCCGGAGGCGGCGGCCTCCCGCTGGACGACCGGGTCGGGGGAGCGGTTCAGGTGGCCGAGGACCACCCGGTCGCCGGGGACGCCCAACTCCCCGCAGAGCAGGTCGAGTACGTCGAGCGCGCCGGTGCCCAGCTCCAGATGGACGGCGATCGGCGCACCCGTCGCGTGGTGGGCCTCGGCCGCCGCCGCCATGGTCCAGCGGGTGTGCGCGTCGAGGTGGTGGAAGCCGCCCGCCACCTTGACCAGGCCGGCGCGTACCCCGGACGTCCCGATGCCCTCGGTCAGTTCGGAGACGAAGACCTCGGCGAGTCGCCCGCGCAGTCCGTCGAGCTGCTCCGGGGCGTAGTGCGCCGCCTGGTGGAGTCCCGTCGCACAGACCACGTGCACACCGGTGGACCGGGACAGCAGCGGCAGATCGGCGGCCCGCCGCCCCATCCCGAGCGGCGTCCACTGCACGACGGCCGCCCCGCCCGCCGCGCGGAACGCCGCCAGTTCGGCCCGGGCGGCGCTCGCGTCGTTGAGCTCCTGCCCCGGCAGGAGCGGGCTGCGGAGGAAGAGGTGGTCGTGCGCGTCGCAGACGCCCAGATCCTCCGGCCGGATGTCACCGAGGACCGTCCGGACACCGTTCACCACTGCCGCCCGCGCGGCAGCGCGCCGCGTCCCGGCGCCGACAGGTGCAGTACCTGGTAGACGTCGCCCTCGGCCTTGGGCGTGTCGTGCTCCCAGAGCGAGAAATGGACCAGCTCCCAGGCGTGCGTGTCCACGGCGGCCGCGGCGAGCACCGCACCGTCCCCGGCCGCCAGCCGCCCGGTCTCCTCCGCCGCGCCGGCCATGAAGGCGGCCAACTCCACACCGTCCGGCACCGGTTGGCGCCGCCGTACGGCGAACGCGGCGGGGGAGCGGGCGGCGCTGCCCTCCTCGAAGGCCAGGCCCGTCCACTGCCGTATCCGCGGCCGTCCGAAGTCGTCGACGGGTCCCTGGAAGGCGCCAGCCCAGAGGAAGGCGTTCATGCCCCGCACGGTGTTCCAGAGATAGAACGGCCCGTACTGGTTCACCGGCGAGCCGTGGTGTCCCCGCTCGCGCACGAGGTAGGTCTTGATGCCGAGGCCGTCCCAGTCGTCCAGCAGATGCCCGACGCGCGCGACGCGGGAGCGGATGACGCCCATGTCGTAGTCCGCGGGCAGGGTGAACTCGTACTGCATGGCGTGCATGGTGGCGGACCCTCCTCAGGCCGGGTAGTCGGTCACGTGCTCGTGCCACTCGGCGGTCGTGCCGTCCTCGGCGGCCTCCACGACCGCGAGATGCGTCATGAAGGTGCGCGGCCCGGCGCCGTGCCAGTGCCATTCGCCCGGCTCGATCCACACCGTGTCGCCCGCCCGGATCGCCTCCGGCTCGCCGCCTCTGCGCTGCACCAGCCCCTCGCCCGCCAGCACGTGCAGTACCTGGCCGTGCGGATGCCGGTGCCAGGCGGTGTGGGCACCGGGCGCGAAGTGGACGCTGAACATGCGCAGCCGGGACGGGGCGGCGGGCGCGGCGATCTCGTCCAGCCACACCGTGCCGGTGAAGTTCTCCGCCGGGCCCTGCCGGGTGTCCGGGCGCTCCCTGGTGATGTGCACGTACGTCAACTCCTCAGTAGGGACAGCAGTCCGCGCACCCCGGCGTCGAACGCGGCGGGGGAACCGGACGCCCGGGCGAGCACGTAGCCGCCCTGCACGGTCGCGAGCACGGTCGCGGCGATCTCCTCGCCGTCCACCCGGGGGCCGAACTGCCCCTGTTCCTTGCCCTCTTCGACGATCCCGGCGATCAGCTCCCGGATCCGGTCGAGCGTCTCGTCGACCGGCGCGCGCAGCTCGTCGCTCGCGATGACGTCCGGGTCCATGGTCAGCCGGCCGACCGGGCAGCCGCGCAGGACGTCGCGCTCGCGCCGCAGATACGCCTCGATCCGCTCGTACGGCGTGCCGGGTCCGGTGAGCAGGGCCTCGGCGGTGGCCAGCAGTTCCCCGGCGGTACGCCGGATCGCCGCCAGGGCCAGGTCAGGCTTGCCCTTGAAGTGGTGGTACATGCTGCCCTGGCCGGCGCCCGCGCGCTCCAGGATCGCCTTGGGGCTCGTGCCGACGTAGCCGCGCTCCCACAGCAGCTCGCGGGTGGACTCGATCAACCGCTCCGACGTGCTCATGCGCCGACTGTACATACTAGTAGTTACAGAGCGCCAGTTGTTTTCGGGAGCAGGCGCCCGGCCGCCGTGTACTCCCCGGGAGGTACGGCCGGTGCCGTCGGCCGCACGACGACCCGGACCCCTTGCGGGGGTCAGTCTCGACACATCACCACGAGACTCTGGGGAGTTGACCGACATGGAGACCCTGGCGAACTGGAACGGCGGGCCCGGCCCGTGGATCCTGTTCTTCCCGCTGATCTGGGCGGCCGTCGTGATCGGCGCCGTCACGTTCCTGCGCCGCACCGTGTGGCGCGGCCGCGGCGGACCCTGGCGCCCGTTGGACGCCGGTCGTCCGTCCGGCGACTCGCCGCTCGCCCTCCTCGGCCGCCGCTTCGCCTCCGGCGAGATCGACGAGGACGAGTACTGGCGCAGGCTGTCCGTCCTGGAGGAGCAGTTCGGCCGCATCGGCAAGGGCGGTGCGGCGTGACGCGGCGGTAACGCAGGGGAGAGACCCGGCGAGGAGACTCACCGCCCGCTCAACTGGCGACAGCCGAGCGGGCGGGAGCGTGTGCGGCGCCGGGGACGGCGGCGGCCGCGTGTGCGGGAGCCGGGGCGCCGACGGGTGCGGGCGCCGGCGCCCCGGCGGTCGCGGGTTCCGGGCCGGCCGTCAGGCAGGGTGCCGGTTCGGCGACGCGGCGCTGTGGACGGGCCGCCTTGGGGGCGGCCGTCGATGCCGGCAGGGTGAACCAGACGACCTTGCCGTCGTCGTGCGGCCGTACCCCCCAGCTCTCGCTGACCGCGGCCACCATCGCGAGACCCCGCCCGCAGGTGGCCATCGGCGCGATCTCCGTGCCGTCCTCGACCACCGGAAGGCGCGGATCGTGGTCACGGACCGACACCGTGAGGCGGTCGAGCTGGAGCTCGATCTCCACGGTGCAGTTCTTGTCGGTCTGCGCGTGCCGGTGGACGTTGGTGAGCAACTCCGTCACACCGAGCGCGGCCCGGTCGATCAGCGGGTCGAGATGCCAGTAGCGCAATTGCGCAGATACGATTCTGCGAACCTGGCCGATCCGCGAGGGCAATGCTTGGAGCTCCACCGAGCAGTGTCTGCTTGGGTGTTTGATCACGGCTGCGACTCCCCGACGTGAGGTCCGGAAGAACACGGAGAACGGATCCAGCAGGGCGCCGCCGTCCACGGGGCCGCCTGCTGTCGTGGCCGGCGGGCTGGTTCGCAGCGTTATCGCCGGTAAACCCAGAGTGACGTGAGACAAGCGTGACCCAGCGCGTACGGTCCCGCAACTCGCCGTGGTCGGGCGGTCGCGCCCCGCGGGTCCGTGCGGCTCAGCGCTCACGCCCCGCGGCCCGGCGTACCGCCTCGATGAAGCGGCGCGCCGCGGGCGGACCGGGCTCGCCCGGTGCCGGGTCGTGGTCACCCAGGGTGAGTGAGTAGCGCTGGCCGTTGAGGTCGGCCAGGGCCCGGTCCTCCGACGCGAACCACGGCTTCGAGGCCCGTACCGCCTGTACCGGCGCGCTGTCGATCTCGCTGCCGTAGCTGGTCAGCAACTGCAGCCTGCCGTCCCTTATCCGGACCTGCCCGGCCCGGGTGAGCGAACGCAGCCGCTTGTCGATCCGCACGCCCGTCGCCTTGAACTCCGGCTCCGCCATCCTGCCCCGCCCCTTTTCGACTTCCTCGGTCGCCGGTCCGGAAGCTTGTGGCCCCGGCCGGCGTGCTCCGGCTCGTGTCGTGATCCAGTGTGCGCCCCCGTTCGGGACGTTCGTCCCGTCCGGTGGCAGTCTGCCCGCCCCCGGCGCGGAGCACCAGTGCGCACGGGCCGCCGGGCGGGGGGCGCTCGGAGCATTCGCAGCCGTGCGCCCCCGAAGGGTTCGAGCCAGTGCCCGGCGCTGTTCCCCAGGGGTGCCTTTGAGACGCTCAAAGATGCGTTTATGCAGGTGAGAAGCGTGCGGAAGGTGTTTATGATCGGTGCGTCGGCCGCGTTCGGACGCCGTCGGCGCGAAGCGTAAGGAGTCCCGTCGTGAGCACCACCCCGCAGATCCGGACCGGCGCCACCCTCGACGTCGACCGCAGCGACGCCACCTATCGCGACTGGCTCAAAGAGGCCGTCCGCAAGGTCCAGGCGGACGCCAACCGCTCGGCGGACACGCACCTGCTGCGCTTCCCGCTGCCCGAGGCCTGGGGCATCGACCTCTACCTCAAGGACGAGTCGACGCATCCGACCGGAAGCCTCAAGCACCGGCTGGCCCGTTCGCTCTTCCTCTACGGCCTGTGCAACGGCTGGATCCGGCCGGACCGCCCGGTGATCGAGGCGTCCAGCGGCTCGACGGCCGTCTCCGAGGCGTACTTCGCCAAGCTCATCGGGGTGCCCTTCATCGCCGTCATGCCGCGCACCACCAGCGCCGAGAAGTGCCGTCTCATCGAATTCCACGGCGGGCAGTGCCACTTCGTGGACGACCCCCGGAAGGTGTACGAGGAGTCCGCGCGCCTCGCGGCGGAGGCCGGCGGTCACTACATGGACCAGTTCACCTACGCCGAACGGGCCACGGACTGGCGCGGCAACAACAACATCGCCGAATCCATCTTCCGCCAGCTGGAGTTGGAGCGGTTCCCGGAGCCGGCCTGGATCGTCGCCACGGCGGGGACCGGTGGCACGTCCGCGACGCTCGCGCGCTATGTGCACTACACCCAGCGCGACACCCGGATCTGTGTGGCCGACCCCGACAACTCCTGTTTCTTCGAGGGCTGGACCACCGGCGATCCGGACGTCACCTGCGACTGCGGGTCCCGCATCGAGGGCATCGGCCGGCCGCGGATGGAGCCGAGCTTCGTACCCGGAGCCGTCGACCGCATGATGAAGGTGCCGGACGCGGCGAGCGTGGCCGCGGTGCGGGCGCTGGAGCGGGCGATCGGGCGGAAGGCCGGAGGGTCGACCGGGACCGGGCTGTGGAGTGCGCTGAAGATCGTCGCCGAGATGGTGGCCGAGGGACGGCAGGGCAGCGTGGTCACCCTGCTCTGCGATCCGGGTGACCGGTACCTCGACAAGTACTACTCGGACACCTGGCTCGCCGGGCAGGGCCTGGACATCGCGCCCTACGCGGCGGCGATCGAGTCGCTGCTGGAGACCGGAGTCTGGCCCGGCTGAGCCGCTACCGCGACAGGCGCCGGTCCAGTTCGACGACCGCGCCCCGGAAGGCCCGGCCCAGCCCGGCGCGTGCCACCCTGACCGCGAGACGGAACGGTGCCGTGCCGTCCACGGCGAAGGTCCACTGCACGCGGGTGCCGCCGCCGGCGGGGACCAGCCGCCACTCCTCCGCGATGGCGTGCGCGCCCGGTGCGTTGGTCAGGTCCACCCGGTAGGCGTACACCTCCGCCTCCTTGGCCGCGATGATCGTCTCCCGGAAACGCCCGCCGCCCCTGAGCCGGATGTCGCGCCCGGCGCCGTCGTCGACCGATTCGGCACGGGTCACCGCGGCGAACCACTCCGCCCAGCCGGGTACGTCGTCGTTGAGAGCGCGGAAGACCCGCTCGGGTGGCGCGGACATCTCCTGTGCGAAGACCAGGCGTACGGGCGCGGTCTCGACGAAGTCGAGCCCCACGGGGCGCAGACGGCGCGTCATGGACGAGAACCCCCTTGGCCGGTAAGGCGGTTGACCGGCTCCGCCACGATAACTGGCGGCCCGTCAGATGTCTGTACCGCCGACTCGGTCAGGCCTCCGCCTCGCCCGCCACCACCAGCCTGCGCAGATGCTCCGAGATCTCCGCACGTGCGTCGGAGGGCAGTCCGGCGTCCGTGACCAGCGTGTCGATCTGCTCCAGCTTGGCGAACGAACTGAGGCCCACCGTGCCCCACTTGGTGTGGTCGGCGACCACCACGACGCGCCGGGCCGACTGCACCAGGCGGCGGTTGGTCTCCGCCTCCGCGAGGTTCGGCGTGGAGAGACCGGCCTCGATCGATATGCCGTGCACGCCGAGGAAGAGCAGGTCGAAGTGGAGCGCCGCGATCGCCTGGTCGGCCACCGGGCCCACCAGGGAGTCGGACGGGGTGCGGACCCCGCCGGTCAGGACCACCGTCGCCGCGCCCTGGCGCTGCCCGGAGACCCGCTGGGCCGCGTGGAAGACGTCCGCGACCCGCACCGAGTTCGTCACCACGGTGAGGTCGGGGACCTCCAGGAGATGGTGTGCCAGCGCGTACGTCGTCGTCCCGCCGGACAGGGCGATCGCCGTACCCGGCACGACCAGTTCGGCGGCGGCCCGGGCGATGTCCTCCTTGGCGGTCAGCTCCAGCCCCGACTTGGCCTCGAACCCCGGCTCGTGCGTGCTCGCCTCGACCACCGGCACCGCACCGCCGTGCACCTTCTCCAGCACACCCTGCCGGGCCAGCGCGTCCAGGTCCCGGCGCACGGTCATGTCCGACACGCCGAGCTTGCGGGTCAGTTCGTTGACCCGTACGCCGCCCCGGCGCCGGACCTCGTCCAGGATCAGGGCGCGGCGCTGCTCCGCGAGGAGGTTCTGGTTCTCGCTCACGTACGCTCCGGTCCTCTCGCCTCAAACCGTCCGACACGCCCTGCGTACCGGCCCCGACCAGGACATTCCGTCCGGCTCCGGTGCGCGGGCGCCCCATCCTTTCACGGGACCGCACAGGTTGCGCCACTCCCTGTGTCGGCGCACACATGTCATTTGGTCACCACGTGTTGCACTGGACGTCACACACAACGGGGAGATTCCGTGCCGAGTGGTGTGCGTCACACCGGAATCGGCGATCCTGGAACCCGCACGGACACAGACCATCGGCGCGTCACGGGGGAAGTGCGAGAAGAGTGGAACGCGCGCACGATCGCACCGCCGCGGGCGGCCCCGCCGAGCGGCCGGCCGCGACGGAGATCGACCTGGAACTCCTGGTCCACGGGGTCGGCGGCACCACGCCCGAGAAGATGCTCGACGATCCGCGCACGGTGCGGATCACCGGGGACGGCACCGCCGCCGTCTTCCGGCGCGCCGAGGACGTCGACGCCGAGTCCCGGCCCGGCGACTACCGCGACCGGACGGTGCCCGAGGCGTACGTCTGGTGCAACCTCACCTCGGGCAACGCCTCCCGCGCACTGTGGCTGCTGCTTCTGCCGTTCATGGTGGTCAACCTCGCCCACTGGATGCGCCCCGCCGCCGACGACCGGCCGCGCACCGTGCGCTTCTACGGCCTGCTGGTCCGGCTCGCCGGGCTCACCCTCACCGTGCTGCTGGTCGCCGCCGCCTGCGAGGTCGCCCTGGACCTCGCCGCCTGGCAGTGCGCGGGCGTGCCGGCCTGCGCCCGGCGGCACACCTGGCTCGGTTTCCTCTCGCCGGCCGGATCCGACGGCGGCTGGTGGAGCGCACCCGGACGCCGCCTCGTCCTGGCCGCCCTGGTCCCCACCGCCCTCACCGGCCTGCTCTGGTACCTCTCGCACCGCACCTGGAGCGCCTACGAGTCCACCCGGCCCCTGGTCGGCGACCCCGAGCCCGGCCACACCTCCCTCGGCAGCCCCGGCTTCTGGTACGGACGCCGGCTGGTCGCCCGGCTGCGGGCCGCCCACACCGCGGCGGGCCTGCTCACCGTCGCCGCCGCCGTCCTCGCACCGGCGGCCTCCTTCGACCGCGGGCCGGGCGGAACCGCCGTACGGGACACGGCCGGGTGGCTGCTCACCGGTGCCCTGGTCGCCGGCGCCCTCGCCACGGTGTGGGTGGTCTGCCGCCGGGGCCGCAGCGAGAACCACCTCGACCAGGAACTCGACCGGCACCTCGTACGGTGCCTGCCGCTCGGCGCGCTCGCCCTGTTGCTGCTCGCGATGGTGTACGCCGGCTGGTCCCGGCCCGGGTGGCACTCCGTGGGACGGCTCGCCGGGGACACCACCTTCGGCGGTCTGGCCCTGGCCCAGGGCGTGCTGGTGATCGTCCTCGCGGCCGTCGCCCACGACCTGCACCGCCGGCTGCCCGACGCGCGCGCCGCGATGCGCGGCCTCGGCGGGCCCGCGGTCGCGCTGCTCGCCTGCGCGCTCGGCGGGGTGATCTCCGGCGGGGTCGCCCAGCGGGTCGCCGACTGGCTGGACGGCACCGGCACCTCCATCGCCGGACCGCCGGTACTGCTGACCTGGCAGGCGTCGGTGATCCCGCCGGTTCTCGTGGTGCTGCTCGCCGCGGTCGGGTGGCTGTCCTGGCACACCTCGCGGCTCGGCCGCACGGAACGCGCCGCCGTCGCCCTCGGCCACCCCGGGGAACCGGAGGACGCGGCCCGCAGCCGTCGTATCGCCCGGGTCCGGGCCATGGCCGTCCTCACCGACCGGACGCCGTTCGTCGTCACCGTGCTGTGCGCCGCCACGCTGGTGCTGGGCGCCGGGGCGCTGGTCGGCGCGCTGGCCACCGGGGAGACCCCGGACGCGGCCGCCGACCGGACGTACGCCCTGGTGCACGGCGCGGCCGAGACCTCGCAGGCGCTGGGCTCCTGGCTGGTCGGGTTCGGTTTCCTGCTCTTCGTCACCTGGGGCCGGCGCGCCTACAAGGACGCCTCCGCGCGGCGCACCATCGGCATCCTCTGGGACGTCGGCACCTTCTGGCCGCGCGCCGCCCACCCCTTCGCCCCGCCCTGCTACGCCGAGCGCGCCGTCCCCGACCTGACCTGGCGGATGGACACCTGGACCCGCCGCACCGGCGGCCGGCTGGTCATCTCCGGCCACTCCCAGGGCAGCGTCCTCGCCGCCGCGGCCGCCTGGCAGCTGACCCCGGCGGTCCGCAGCCGGGTCGCCCTGCTGACGTACGGCTCGCCGCTGGAGCGGCTGTACGGGCGCTGGTTCCCGGCCCACTTCGGCCCCGCCGAACTCGGCTCCCTGCACCGCGAGGTCGCCTGCTGGCGCAACCTCTACCGCCTCACCGACCCCATCGGCGGCCCCGTGCGGATCCCCGACGGAGCCGGCCCCCAGGTCGACCACGCGCCCCTCAAGGACCCCCTCGCCTACGGCCGCACCCCGGGACACCCGCTGCCCGCCCCGATCCTGGGCCACTCCGACTACCAGGCGGACCCGGCCTTCGCCGAGGAACGGGAGCGGCTGCTGGCCCGGCTGCGCCCGGAGCTGCCCGGGCAGCGGCCGCAACCGGGCGGCTGATCAGCCGACTTCGGGGAGGTCCTCCGCGTAGAGCAGGGTGAGGTCGTCGGTGGTCGGGTCGGCGAGCTGGGCGACCCGGCTCGCATGCCGCTCCACCATCGCCTCGAAGGTCTGGCGGGCGGTACGGCCGTTGCCGAACGCGGGGCCCTTCGGGAGCACCGTGAAGTACGTCAGCAGCGCCTCGGACGTGCCCGGCGCCAGCCGGTACTCGTGCTCGTCGGCCTGCTGCCCGACGATCCGCAGCAGCTCGTCCGGGCCGTAGTCGCTGAAGGTGATGGTCCGCGAGAAACGCGACGCCACACCGGGGTTGACCGAGAGGAAGCGCTCCATCTCCTCGGTGTAGCCCGCGACGATCACCACCACGGAGTCCCGGTGGTCCTCCATCAGCTTCACCAGGGTGTCGATGGCCTCCTTGCCGAAGTCCCGCCCGGCGTCCTCCGGCGACAGCGCGTACGCCTCGTCGATGAACAGCACTCCGCCGTGCGCCCGCTGGAAGGCCTCCTGGGTGCGGATCGCGGTGGAACCGATGTGCTCGCCGACCAGGTCGACCCGGGACACCTCGACCAGATGGCCCTTCTCCAGCACCCCGAGGGAGGCGAGGATCTCGCCGTAGAGCCGGGCGACCGTCGTCTTGCCGGTGCCGGGGGAGCCCGTGAACACCAGGTGCCGCTTGACGGACGCGGCCTTCAGGCCGGCCTGCTGGCGGCGCCGGCCGACCTCGATCATGTCGGTCAGCGCACGCACCTCGCGCTTGACGCTGTCCAGGCCGACCAGTGCGTCGAGTTCGCCGAGCACGGCCGTCGAGGTCCGTGCCGGCTCCTCGGGCGCGACGGGAGCGAGGAGCGGCTCCTGCTCGGTGCTGCGCTGGCCGGGGATCGCGCCCAGCAGGCCGGGGGACTGGTACGACGTCTGCACGGCCGTCTCGCGCGCCTCGGGCGGCCGCAGGCTGCCGCTCTCGTCGCTGGTGCAGTCCTCCACCACCGGGCCGGTGCCCGAGCCCGTGTCCGGACCGGCGTCCGCGAACTCGTAGCCCCCGCGAGCGCACCGCTCCGTGCGGCACTTGCGCAGGGTCGTACGGCAGCCGTCGATCACGTGGAAGCCGTAGCCGCCGCTGCCGGTGACCCGGCAGTTCTGGAAGGTGCCGCGGCCGCCCGCCGACACGTAGAAACCCGCCTCGGCCGGGGAGTCGACCGTGCACCGCTCGATGGTGGGGTCGGCGCCCTTGGTGACGATCACGCCGGTCTGGGTGCCGTCCACCGTGCAGTTGTTGAGGGTGCCGCCGCTGCCGTGGTCGCGGAACCAGGCGCCGGTGGCCGCGTCCCGGATCCGGCAGTCGTCCAGTTGCGCGGTGGCGCCGTCGCTCACCGACACCGCCGTGTTGCGCACCTGGGAGAGGTCGCTGTCGACGACGTCCGCGCGGGAGCCGCGGTCCAGCACGAACAGGGCGTCCGGCACGTCGTGCACCCGGCAGGAGTCCAGGACCACGGTGGCGCCGTCGCTCACCCACACCGCCGGATAGTCGCCCGTGCTGTCGAAGATCTCGCACTGGTTGGCGTCCACCCGGGTGCCCGGGTCCCACACCGACAGCCCGTTGCGCCCGAACTGACGCACTGTCGTGCGGGTCAGGGTGAGCACCGAACGCGAGCGCAGGTCGACCGCGTTCTCCGGGATGTCGTGGATACGGCAGTCGGCGAGGGTGAGCACCGCGTCGGTGTCGAGGGTGACCCCGTCGGCGGTGGTGCGGTGCACGTCGCAGTCGGTGAGGTGCGCCGTCGCCCGCGCGGTGACCTGCACACCGGAGCCGCGCACCTCGTAGATCTCGCAACCCACCGCTTCCAGCGAGGAGTTCTCCCCGGTCGCCGTCATGCCCGTGCCCGAGGCGTGGTGCACCCGGCAGCGCTCCAGCCGGGGGCGGCCGCCGCCGCGCACCGCCACGCCCGCCTGGCCGGCCGCCACGACCTCGCACTCCTCGAACACCCCGCCGCCGCCGTCGAGTACGGCGATGCCGATGCCCGCCGGGTTGTCCACGGTGCACCGCCGCACGGTCGGCCGGGCTCCGCCGCGCACCTCGATCCCGGCGGCGGACCGGGTGACGATCCGCACGTCCAGCAGCTCGGGAGTGCCCTCCTCGACCAGCAGCGCCGGGGCGGCCGCGTCCTGGCCCTCGACGTGCAGGTCCTGGACGACCGCCGAGGCGCGCACGGTCAGCGGGACCCCGTCCACGGGGGCGATGCGCACCGAACCGGGCGAGCCCTCCGGGCCGCGCAGCGTCACCGCGCGCTGGACGACGAGGTTCTCCCGGTAGGTGCCGGGCGCGACCGTGAGGACGTCGCCGTCGGCGGCGGCCTCCAGGGCGGCGGCGAGCGAGGCGTACTCACCTGTGCGGCGGCGCCACCTCGATGTGCCGGTGTGCGTCACCTGGACCGTGCCCTGTGCCATGGCGTTGCCGTGCCCCCACCTCGTCGTACAGATCGCTCGCTCGCCTTCGGGGCGGCACCGCGGACGGTGCCCGGCCCCTGCGGTTCGCTCGCGCGCGGGTCGATGCCGAATGCGCTTCGGCCGGTCCACCGTAGCGTGCGCCGAGGTGGTGGGTTGACCAGAGACGGAAAGGCCGTCAGCTGCCCGTCCCGGCCTTGCCCCAGTCCGGGCCGGCCCGGTCCCAGGCCTGGTCCCACCGCGCGTATCTGCGACGGACCATACGCCAGACGATCATCCGCCTGGCGCTGTCGACCAGCCCCGCGGTGAGCAGGGCCGCGCCGAACCCGGCCAGCACCGCGTGGGTCGTCGCCGTCACGGCGTCCAGCGGGCGGGCCGTTATGAGGCCGTGCCGGTCCGTCCAGACGTCGAAGTGGTCGCCCTTGTGCGGGGATTTGAGGGTGGTCAGGACCGGGCCGTGCCGGTGGGTGCCGTCCGGCGCGGTCCAGTCGGCGAGCACCCGGCTACGGGGGTCGTGGGCGCTGGTGGCGTCCGGGTCGGGCTCCACCGGGGCGCCGCCCAGCTTGCGCACCACCGTGGCCAGGACGAGATGCCGGTCGTGCTGCTGCTGGCGGACCGACCGCTGCAGGGTGGCCTGGGCCGCGGCGCCGACGAACGAGCCGAGCACCGGCGCGGCCACCACGATCAGCACCAGTGCCACCAGGGCCACCCAGGCCTCGGCCAGGTCGGTCGCACGGCGCAGCGGATTGTGCCGCCAGCGCCACAGGCCGCGGATCGCTCGCACCGACCACCACCCCCTTCCCGCTCCGTGATAACCCCCGCCCGGTCCGTTCACCCGAGCCCCTGGCCGAAGAGAGAGCGAAATCACCCCGGCCGGGACTCTCATGAACTTCTCACGACCCCAACGACCGGGCCGCGGGCTCGGGTTCCCGCCGAGTCGGAGATCACTCGACTTCCGGTCGAGGCCGGCTCGACCGAGAACGGCTCGGCCATGGGCGGCTCCCGCGTGGGCGGATCGGCGGATGGGCGGCTCCGGCGTGGGCGGATCGGCGGATGGGTGGATCGCCGGATCGCCGGATGAGTGGACGGGCGGATGCGCGGATCGGTGCGAGGTGTCGCCTCGGGGGCCCGGACGTCAGCCGAGGACCCGGACCGGGTCCCCGACCCGGATCGTGCCGGGGGAGCGCGGTACCAGGTTCTGGCCGAAGACGAGCTGGTTGCCGAACCTGCGGTGCCGCGCCAGCGTCCGCAGCGGCTCGCGGCCGCGCTCGGCGTCGGCCTGGTCGGTGGTGGTCACGACGCACCGCCCGCACATCTTCGCGACCCGGAACTCGACCTCGCCGATCGCGATCCGCTCCCAGTCGTCCTCGGCCCAGGCCCGGGTGCCCCGCACGACCACGTTCGGCCGGAACCGGTTCATGGGCAGCGGGCCCTCGTCGGCGTGCTCGCCCCGCGCGATCAGGGAGTTGAGGGCGTCCAGCGAGGCCTGCGCGGTGACCAGCAGGGGGAAGCCGTCGGCGAAGCTCACCGTCTCGCCCGGCAGCGCGTGGTCCGGGTCGATCGGGCGGCGGTTCGCGGGGTCGTCCATGTGCGCGAGGCGGACGTCGGCCTCCAGATACGCGCCGCACCACGCATGGGCCGCCTCCGCCGCGAGGACCGCCTCCACCTTCGTACCGAAGATGTCCACCGGCACCGTCACCCCCGGCTCCGGGACCGGCACCGCCAGGGGCGTGCGCCCGGGCGCGGACAGGCGTACGCCGCCGCCGGGCAGCAGCTCGGCAGCGGCCAGCGCGAGGCGCGGCTGCGCCCGCTGGGTGACGACCTTTCCCCCGTCGTCGATCAGAACCCAGCGTCGGTCACCGGCCAGCCCCCAGGGCTCCACGACGGCCTCCCGGGGCGAGAAGCCCCGGAGCGCCTTGACCGGGTGAACGTGGATCGACTGCAGTTCCGCCATCCCCATGACGCCATCGTGCCAGGCGGCACCGACATCGGGGGATGCCGGTCAGTAGCCGCGGTACTGCTGCTGTTGCTGGTTGTTGTACGGGTCCTGGTACGGAGCCGCCTGCGCGGGGCGCGGAGCCGCCGGGCGCATCGCCTCGTAGCCCGTGCCGCCCATCATCGGACGGGGCGGCTGCGGCTGCTGCGCGGGG
This sequence comes from Streptomyces sp. NPDC008092, assembly GCF_042957285.1. NCBI lineage: Bacteria > Bacillati > Actinomycetota > Actinomycetes > Kitasatosporales > Streptomycetaceae > Streptomyces > Streptomyces sp. NPDC008092. The sequence continues at coordinate 228,271 of NZ_JBIBHY010000009.1, read as the reverse complement.
TAGCCGCGCGGTCCCGTCGCCTGCTGGGGGATGTACGCCGTGGGCGCCTGCTGCAGCGGCGCGGGCTGCTGCATCTGCTGCGGGTAGCCGTAGCCCGGGGCCGGCTGGGAGGGGCCCGCCGGGAGAGCGGGCAGTGCCGACGGCAGCGCGGGCAGGTTGCTGAAGCTGCTGGGCGCGTCGTAGGCGGGAGGAACCCGGATCGGGGCGATCTGAGGGGTGCCCCGTTCGGCCACGAGCGAGTCGTAGATCGGAGTGTCCGGGAAGGAGGCGGAGTAGTAGCCGCCGCCATAGGTGGAGCGGGGGGAGGTCATGGCACATAAGTTAAGCCCACGATGTGCTGGTTGGGGAGACCGATAAGAGGGTTGTTTTCCGTGTCGGCAGTGACGCCGGATCCCCAATCCGAGCGAACTCGGCAAAAAAGGACGGCAATGAGCGTTCGGATCGTGTAAAGGCCGAGTTCCGAGCCGGTTACCGGCAGTTGGCCAGGGATCTTCCTGTGCCGCTCATGGGAGATACCTGTCCCCGGGAATAGGTTGTGAGGGTAGGGATGACCTGGGGCGGCCGGGGCGTGCCCGGCGTGCCGACACATGATGGGGGCGGACATGTCAATGTCGAAAGGATCGAATACGCCGGTGCCGACCACGGCGCTGCGCGTCGAATTGGGCCGGCGCTCCGGCCCGGGTGTCCCCGACGCGGACGCCTCGGCGCTCCTGCTGGTCGCCGGGAAAGTGCGCTCCGACGGCGACTTCGTCTTCTACAACCAGCCCGCGCACGCCTCGGGCGCGGTCCGGCACGAGGGCAAACGGCGCTCGGGCGACCTGGTCACCGACACCCTTTTCGTCGACCTCGCGCGCGTGGAGAACCAGATCGAGCGGATCGTCCTCGCGGCCTCCGCGGACGGTGGAACGTTCGGGCAGGTCCCCGGTCTCTATGTCGAGATCCGGAACGCGGCCGACGGGAATGTGGTGGCCCGCTTCGACAGTACGGGAGCCACGGTGGAAACCGCTTTCGTGCTCGGCGAGTTGTATCGCCGCCAGGGCGGCTGGAAGTTCCGTGCGGTGGGACAGGGATACAGCAGCGGACTGGAAGGGCTTGCTACCGACTTCGGGATCACGGTGGACGAGCCGCAGCACCCGGTGCAGCCGCCCATGACGCAGGCCGCCCCGCCGGCCCCGGTACCGGCCGCTCCGCCGGCTCCGGCTCCCGGCACTCCGCCGGTCCCCGCGCCGGTCGCCCCGCCGCGGCCTGTCACCCCGCCCTTCCCGCAGCACCCGGTGCCGACCTCCGCCGGTCTGCCCGTCCCGCCACCGCCCCCGCCGACCGCCCCCGTGCGGCTGTCCAAGGTGACGCTCACCAAGGCCGCCCCCTCCGTCTCCCTGGCCAAGCAGGGCGGCACCTCGGGCGCGCTACGGGTCAACCTCAACTGGCAGGTCCGCAAAGAGCTCCCCGGCTGGGGCGGCCGGCGCGGCGCAGCCAGTGCGCTCGACCTCGACCTGTGCGCCCTGTACGAGCTGGCCGACGGGCGCAAGGGCGTCGTCCAGGCGCTGGGCAACGCCTTCGGCGCCCTGAACCGGCCGCCGTACATCCACCTCGACGGCGACGACCGCACCGGCGCCGTGTCGAGCGGTGAGAACCTCACCGTCAACCTCGATCACAAACAGGACTTCCGGCGCATCCTGATCTTCGTGACGATCTACCAGGGCGCCTCGTCCTTCGCCGACCTGCACGCCACGGTCACCCTCCAGCCCCAGCACGGCGCCCCGGTCGACTTCTCCCTGGACGAGTGCACGGTCCCCTCGACCGTGTGCGCGCTCGCCCTGCTCACCAGCACCGGCGGCGACCTGGTCGTGCAGCGCGAGGCGCGCTACCTGGTCCCGGAGCGCGGGGTGAGCCCGCAGCGGACCGTCGACCGCGCCTACGGCTGGGGCATGAACTGGACGCCCGGCCGCAAATGACGCGAGGAGCGGCGCGGGCCGGTCAGCCTTCGTCGGCGACCGTGCCGGGACGCGCGTAGGTACGGCCCTTCCAGGCCGCCCCGCGCCCCCGGTAGTGCTGCACCGCCGAGTCGACCGTCATGAGGAGGTAGAGGAACGCGGTGAACGGCAGCAGCGGGGCGAGCCACAGCGGCTGCCGGTAGTAGCGGAGCATCGGCAGGTACGTCGCGGTCATCACCAGCCAGGCCGCGGCGCCGAGCAGCAGCGCCGCGGTGCCGCCGGTGACCGCCCCGGCCAGCACCGCCGTCGGCGGCACCAGGTACACCAGCGCGAGACCGGCGACCGTACCGAGGAGCAGCAGCGGGTTGTGCCGCAGCTGCGCGTACGCGCTGCGGGAGACCATCCGCCACAGGTCGTGCAGGCGCGGATAGGGGCGCACGCTGTCCACCCGGTCGGCGAGCCCCAGCCAGATGCGGCCTCCGGTGCCCTGTACCGCCCGGGCGAGCGCCACGTCGTCGATCACGGCGTGCCGGATGGCGTCCGGGATGCGCGCCCGCTCCGCCGCGTCGGCGCGCAGCAGGACGCAGCCGCCCGCCGCTGCCGCCGTGCGCGAGCCCTTCCGGCCGATCCGGCGGAACGGGTACAGCTGCGCGAAGAAGTAGACGAAGGCGGGCACCACGAGCCGTTCCCACACACTCGCCACCCGCAGCCGGGCCATCTGCGAGACCACGTCGAAGCCCCCGGTGCCGGCCGCCGCCACCAGCAGCCGCAGGCTGTCCGGCCCGTGCGCGATGTCGGCGTCCGTCAGCAGCAGGTACTCGGGGCCACGCGCGCGTGCGAGACCGATGCCGTGCCGTACCGCCCACAGCTTGCCCGTCCAGCCCGCCGGCGGCTCACCGGGCGAGGTCACCGTCAGCGGCAGCCCGCCGTGGCGCGCGGCCAGCTCCCGGGCCAGCTCCCCGGTGCCGTCCGTACTGCCGTCGTCGACCAGGAACACCTCCGCCCGCCCCGGGTAGTCCTGCGCAAGCAGCGACGGCAGACTGAGCGGAAGCACGCCGGCCTCGTCCCGGGCCGGCACCACCACGCACACGTCCGGCCATTCGGCGGGCTCGCGCCGGGGCGGCAGCCGGACGTCGGTGCGCCAGAAGAAGCCCTGGCAGAGCAGCAGCCACAGCCAGGCGGCGAGGGACACGGCGGCGATCCATGTGAAGGCGCTCACCCGCGCAGTCTGCCCCATCGGGCCTGCTCCCAACGGCCCATCGTCTATCGTGGCCGGGTGAAGATCGCGCTCATCGACTCCGGAATCGGCCTGCTGGCGGCCACCGCAGCGGTACGGCGGCTGCGCCCCGACGCCGATCTCGTCCTCTCCTTCGACCCGGAGGGCATGCCCTGGGGACCGCGCACCCCCGAGGGCATCACCGAGCGTGCCATGGCCGTCGCCGAGGCCGCCGCCGCCCGCCGGCCGGACGCGCTGATCATCGGCTGCAACACGGCGACCGTGAACTCCCTGTCGGCACTGCGCGCGCGCCTGGAACCCGGCATCCCGGTCATCGGCACGGTCCCCGCGATCAAGCCGGCCGCCGCCGGCGGCGGCCCCGTCGCGATCTGGGCGACCCCCGCCACCACGGGCAGCGCCTACCAGCGCGGCCTGATCGAGGAGTTCGCCGGCGGTGTGCCGGTCACCGAGGTGCCCTGCTGGGGACTGGCCGAGGCCGTGGAGCACGCCGACCGGGCCGCCGTCGACGCCGCCGTGACCGCGGCGGCCGCGCTCACCCCCGACGACGTGACGACCGTCGTCCTGGGCTGCACCCACTACGAACTCCTGGCGGAACGTATCCGCACCGCCGTCCAGCGCCCCGGCGCCGCACCCCTCGCCCTGCACGGCTCCGCCGGTGCGGTGGCCGCCCAGGCGCTGCGCCGGATCGGCGCCCGGCCGGCCCCCGACGCGCCGGCCACCGGCACGGTCACGGTGCTGCTCAACGGCCGCGAGGGCGAACTGCCCGAGGCCGCGCTCGGCTACGCCGAGGCCCGGCTGCTGCGCACGGCCAGTCCTGCCGCGTCCCAGTGAACCGTCCGGGGCCGGGGATACCCCCGATGTGAGCAGTCACCCTCCGCAACGCGGTGCCCGCGCAGCGAAACCTGAGTAATCTCGTAGACATGAGGGACCACCCCCGCGACCGCTCTCCGGACGAGGACGCCTCACACCCGGACGTCTGGACCGGGCGCGCCACGAACCGGGTCCAGTGGCTGCTGGCCCTGGTGGGCGCCGCCTGCATGGCGCTCGGTATCGAACTGGCCGTGGACTCCGCCTGGAACTCGGGCGTGACCGCCCTGGTGATGGCCGTCGTGGGCTGTATCGCCGCCGGGCTGCTGGTCCTCTTCGGCACCCTCGCCTTCGTCCATGTCGACCTGCGGCTCGACAGGGAGTGTCTCGAAGTCCGCTGCGGTCATATAGGAGTACCGCGCCGTCGTATTCCGCTCTCCGAGGTGGTCGGCGCCGACTTCTCCCCGCAGATCACCCCGCGCCACTGGGGCGGCTGGGGCTACCGCTGGCGCCCCGAGAAGGGCACGGCCGTCGTCGTCCGCCGTGGCGAGGGCATCGTCCTGCGCCTGTGGGACGGCCACACCTTCACGATCACCGTGGACAACGCCGAGTCCGCGGTGCGTGTCATCCGGGAACGCCTGCGGACGATCACGCCGGGCACGGCGCACTGACGCGGGCCGCACCCGGGGCCGGACCACATGTGGCCGGACCATGTGTGGCGAGTACACATGTGGCCGGGCTGCGCGGCCGTACCGGTGGCCGCGTGCGGGGCCACACAGTCGTACGGCTCAACTGCCTGGCGTCCCCACCCCTCCCGCCACCCACGGGCGTGCCGTCGCCAGACCTGCCAGCAGGCCCGCGCCCGCCGACACCGTCGTGAAGCTCAGCGCGTTGCCGACCGCGGCGATCACGGCCAGGGCGGTGAGTGCCGCGCCCGCCGTGAGGGCGACCGGGGTGGCGCGGGGGGACCGCCACAGGGCGTAGAGGATCCAGCAGAACGCGGTGGCCAGCAGAAGGACGCCGACCAGGCCCTGCTCGGCGGCCAGCTGGAGCGGCGCCGAGTGCGGCTTGCCGTCCGGCAGCAGGGCCTCGGACGCGGTGCCGCTCAGCTCGCCGAAGCGCCCGGGGCCGACTCCCTCGGCGGTGTTCCGTTGCGCGAGACGCAGGGCGTCCCGCCACAGCAGGACGCGATGCTCCGTGAGAGGTCCCTCCAGGGCGGTGGCGAGGCCGGCCGGCAGCACGTCCGCGGCGACCGCCCAGACCGTGCCCGTCACCAGGGCGGCCGCCAGAGCCAGCCCGGCGACCGCCGGACCCCGCCGCCGCATCCGGCCGGCGGCCAGGGAGCAGAGCAGCACGACGGCACTGGCCGCGCAGCCGACTGCGGAGCCCACGGCCGCGCCGGCCAGCACGATCCCGGCGGCCAGCATCCGCAGCCCGAACCGCAGCGCCGGAACCGGCGTCGCCCACGCGGCGCAGCACGCGCCGCCCGTCGCGAGAGCCAGCAGCGCCGCGACGGCACCGGCATGGCCGAGCGGGGTCGCGAACTGGGGGCCCGGCGCCAGCCGGGGCATCGCCACCGCGAACGCCAGCCCGGCCAGCGCGCCGGCACACGGCGCGGCGACCGGCAGCAGCGCCCCGGACACCCGGCCCGCGGCATAGCCCGCGGCCACCGCGAGCACCGCCAGCAGCACGCCCTCGGGCCGTCCGTCACGGCCGGTCGCCGCGATCAGCGGCCACGCGGCGCACGCCCCGAGCACCACGACGCCCACCACGTCAGAAACGTTTCGTCTGTCATTGTCCGCGCCCGTGTCGGCAGCGGACGTCATCCCGGTCGACCCCACCGTCGCCCCCCGTACCCCGGTCCCCCGACCTGCGGCGGGCCCCGCCACCCGCCTCGGCACACCGTAACCGGTGATGCCCGCTTTGTGGATGACTTGCGCGGGAACGGTGTGATTCCTGCATGCCGGGACCGTGCTGTCGGCCGCAAGGTCAACCGCCGTACACTCCCGGAGTGACCGTCACCGCAACCTCCGTCGACCAGTCGGACCAGCTCACGCCGCGCCCCGCGCCCAGCGCACGCGGCCTCCGGCTGCTCCGCCGCCTGGTCCCGGCCGCCGCCTCCGCACTCAGCGGAGTGCTGCTGTACGTCAGCTTCCCGCCGCGCACCCTGTGGTGGCTGGCGCTGCCCGCCTTCGCCGGATTCGGGTGGGTGCTGCGCGGCCGCAGCTGGAAGGCGGCCCTCGGCCTCGGCTACGTCTTCGGGCTCGGCTTCCTGCTGCCCCTGCTCGTGTGGACCGGCGTCGAGGTCGGCCCCGGGCCGTGGCTCGCGCTGGTGGCCATCGAGGCGATCTTCATCGCCCTGGTCGGTGTGGGTGTGGCCGCCGTCTCCAAGCTGCCGGCCTGGCCGGTGTGGGCGGCCGCCCTGTGGATCGCGGGCGAGGCGGCACGCGCGCGCGTGCCGTTCCGCGGCTTCCCCTGGGGCAAGATCGCCTTCGGCCAGGCGGACGGCGTCTTCCTGCCGCTCGCCGCGCTGGGCGGCACACCGGTGCTCGGCTTCGCCGTCGTCCTGTGCGGCTTCGGTCTCTACGAGGCGGGGCGGCTGGCCGTCGAGGGCCGGCGTACCCGCGAGATCCGTCGCGGAGCGGCGGCCGTGGCCCTGCTGAGCGTGGCCGTGCCCGTGGTGGGCGCGGTGGCGGCGCGGTCGCTGGTGAGCGACAAGGCCGAGGACGGTTCGGTCACCGTCGCGGTCATCCAGGGCAACGTGCCGCGGGCCGGCCTGGACTTCGCGTCGCAGCGGCAGGCCGTGCTCGACTACCACGTGAAGGAGACGCTCAAGCTGGCCGCCGACGTCAAGGCCGGCAAGGTCGCCAAGCCGGACTTCGTGCTGTGGCCGGAGAACTCCTCCGACGTCGACCCGTTCTCCGACGCCGACGCGGCCGCCGTGATCGACGGGGCCGCCAAGGCGATGGGTGTGCCCATCTCGGTCGGCGGGGTCGTCGAGCGGGGCGGCAAGCTGCTCAACGAGCAGATCCTGTGGGACCCGGTCAAGGGCCCGACATCGACGTACGACAAGCGGCAGATCCAGCCCTTCGGCGAGTACCTCCCGCTGCGCGGACTGGTCGGCGCCATCAACAAGGACTGGACCAGCATGGTCCGCCAGGACTTCAGCCGGGGCACCAAGCCCGGTGTCTTCGACATCGACGGCACCAAGGTCGGCCTCGCCACCTGCTACGAGGCCGCCTTCGACTGGGACGTGCGGGACACCGTCACCCACGGCGCCGAGATGATCTCCGTGCCGAGCAACAACGCCACCTTCGACCGCAGCGAGATGACCTACCAGCAGCTCGCCATGTCCCGGATCCGCGCGGTCGAGCACAGCCGGACCGTCACCGTGCCGGTGACCAGCGGCGTCAGCGCGATCATCATGCCGGACGGGAAGATCACCCAGAGGACCGGCATGTTCGTGCCCGCCTACCTGGTGCAGAAGGTGCCGCTGCGCACCTCCGAGACGCCCGCGACCAAGCTGGGCATCCTCCCCGAGATCGCGTTGGTGCTGGTCGCGGCGGGTGGCGTCGGCTGGGCGATCGGGGCCGGAGTGCGCGGCCCGCGCGCCGGTGACGCGTAGCCGTACACCCGCTGTACGCCCGGTGGCTTCGGCGGGGCGCGCGGAGCCGGGCGTTAGGGTCGGCGTATGGCTACTCCTGACTTCATCCGCACGATCCGGGCCGCCGCCGGCCACCAGCTCCTCTGGCTGCCCGGGATCACCGCCATCGTCTTCGACGACGACGGCAGAGTGCTGCTGGGCCGCCGCACCGACACCCGCAAGTGGTCGGTCATCGGCGGCATTCCGGAGCCGGGGGAGCAGCCTGCGGCCTGCGCCGTCCGGGAGGTCTTCGAGGAGACGGCGGTGCGCTGTGTCGCCGAACGGGTGGTCCTCGTGCAGGCGCTGGACCCCGTCACCTACCCGAACGCCGACGTCTGCCAGTTCATGGACATCACCTTCCGCTGCCGGGCCGTCGGCGGCGAGGCCCGCGTGAACGACGACGAGTCGCTCGACGTGGCGTGGTTCGACCCGGACGCCCTGCCGGAGCTGAACGAGTTCGGGGTGTTGCGGATCAAGCAGGCCATGTCGGATGCACCCACGTGGTTCGACACCACGGCATTCAGCTGAAGTATGTGTGCTGACGCCATGGGGGAGCGGGTGGCGGCCCCCTAGGGTCGACTCATGAGCCCGCCCAGCACCCGCTCCGCCCCCGGCCGCGCCCCCGTCCTCGATCTGCACGGCCGCACCGCCCTCGTCACCGGTGCTGCCGGGGGCATCGGCCGCGCCTGCACCCTCCGCCTGGTGGCCGCCGGCGCCCGGGTCAGAGCCGTCGACCGGGACGAGGCGGGGCTCGCCGAGCTCGCGGACACGGCCGGGCGGGCCCCGGGCGCGGCGGGCGGCGGCGCCGTCGAACCGTACGTCCTCGACCTCACCGACCTGGACGCGGCCGAACGGGCCGCCGCCGGCACCGACGTCCTCGTCAACAACGCGGGACTCCAACTGGTGCGTCCCATCGAGGAGTTCCCGCCGGACGTCTTCCACACCGTACTGACCGTGATGCTGGAGGCGCCGTTCCGGCTCATCAGGGGCGCGCTGCCGCACATGTACGGACAGGGCTGGGGCCGGATCGTGAACGTGTCCTCCGTCCACGGGCTGCGCGCCTCCGCCTACAAGTCCGCCTACGTGGCCGCCAAACACGGCCTGGAGGGGCTGTCGAAGACGGCCGCTCTGGAGGGCGGGCCCCATGGAGTGACCTCGAACTGTGTGAACCCGGGCTATGTGCGCACCCCACTGGTCGAGAAGCAGCTCGCCGACCAGGCCCGGGCGCACGGCATCCCCGAGGAACAGGTGCTGACCGAGGTGCTCCTGGCCGACAGCGCCGTCAAGCGGCTCGTCGAACCGGAGGAGGTCGCCGAGGCCGTGGCCTATCTCTGCGGCCCCCAGGCGTCCTTCGTCACCGGTACCTCGCTGGTGCTCGACGGCGGCTGGACGGCCCACTGACGGACCGGGCACCCGCCGCCCGCGAGTTTTCCACAGGCCCGACGGGCCGCAGCGGCGATGCGGAATCCTGTGACCATGTCTCGCGATCACGTGCAGTCCATCCGGCGGCCGGCCCCGGCCGCCGGTGTCCTCGACCCGGGTGCCGAAGCACCCGGGGGCGCCGAGCCGGCGTACCTCGAACTGCTGGCCAGGGGCGCCTCGGCGGAGGCGTACGAGCAGCCGGTGCTGCTCGCCCGCGCCGAGAACCGGCCGCCGGAGCGGATCGCCGCGCTGGAGCGGGCCAAGCTCCTCGCGCTGCGGGTCCGCACCGAGCTGGAGGGCAGACGCCGACGCGAGGCCGAGCTGTCCGCCCTGTTCGAGACCGCGCACGACCTGGCAGGACTGCGGGACGTGGACGCCGTGCTCCAGGCCATCGTCCAGCGCGCCCGCTCCCTGCTCGGCACCGACGTCGCCTACCTGAGCCTGAACGACCCGGCGCGCGGCGACACCTACATGCGGGTGACCGAGGGCTCGGTCGCGGCCCGCTTCCAGCAGTTGCGGCTCGGCATGGGGGAGGGGCTCGGCGGACTCGTCGCGCAGACCGCGCGGCCGTACGTCACCGACGACTACTTGAAGGACGACCGCTTCCAGCACACGCTCCCCATCGACGCCGGGGTGCGCGACGAGGGCCTGGTCGCCATCCTCGGCGTCCCGCTCATGCTCGGGCCGCAGGTCATCGGGGTGCTGTTCGCGGCGGACCGGCGGGCACGCGTCTTCGAACGGGAGCAGATCGCGCTGCTGGGCTCCTTCGCCGCGCTCGCCGCGGCCGCCATCGACACGGCGAACCTGCTCACCGAGACCCGTTCGGCCGTGGCCGGACTGGAGCGGGCCAACGAGGTCATCAAGGACCACAGCGCGGTCATCGAACGTGCCTCGGACATCCACGACCGGCTCGCCGAACTCGTCCTGCGCGGCGGCCGGGTCCGCGACGTGGCCGCCGCCGTCTCCCAGGTCCTCGGCGGCACGGTCGAGTTCACCGACACCGCCGACCCGCGGCCGCTGGAGACCTCGCGCACGGAGGGGCACGCGGTACGGCACGGCGGCGACTGGATCGCCGCGGTCGCCGCGGGCGGCGAACTCCTCGGCGCGCTGGTCCTGCGCGGCCGGCCCGCCCTCGACCCCGTCGACCAGCGCACCCTGGAGCGGGCCGCGATGGTCACCTCGCTGCTCCTGCTGGCCGACCGCTCCGCCGCCGAGGCCGAACAGCGGGTGCGGGGCGAGCTGCTGGACGACCTCCTCGACGCCCGTGACCGCGAGCCGCGCCGACTGCGGGACCGCGCCGCCCGGTTGCACGCCGACCTCGACGCCCCCCATGTCGTGCTCGCCGCCCGCCCGGAAGGACCGGCCGCGGACGCCGAGCAGGCGGCGGCAGCGCGCCGCCGGCTGTGGTCGGCGGCCTCCCGCCTCGCCACCAGCCGGCACGGCCTGGCCGCCGCCCGCGACGGCGGCACCGTCCTGCTGCTGCCCCTCGAACCCGGCGACACCGCCACCGACGTGGCCCGGCGCACCGCCCGGCACCTCGGCACCGCCGTCCACCGGCCGGTGACCGTCGGCGCCTCCGCCCCCGTCGCCGACCTCGCCACCCGCCCCGACGCCGGGGCCGCCGCCTATGCCGAGGGCCGCCGCTGCCTCGACGCGCTGCGCCTCCTCGGCCGGGAGGGGGACGGCGCCGCCGCCGAGGACTTCGGCTTCCTCGGCCTGCTCCTCGCCGGCGAACGGGACGTCACCGCATTCGTCACCCGCACCATCGGCCCGGTCGTCGCCTACGACCGGCGGCGCGGCACGGAACTGCTGCGCACCCTCGACACCTACTTCGCCTGCGGGATGAGCCCGGCCCGCACGAAGGACGGACTCCACGTCCACGTGAACACGGTGGCCCAACGGCTGGACCGGGTGGCCCGCCTCCTCGGCGACGACTGGCAGCGTCCCGCCCGGGCCCTGGAGATCCAACTGGCGCTGCGCCTGCACCGGTTGGGGGCGCCGCCGGAGCGCCGCTGACCCCCCGGGGCGGGCGCACCGACGGCGACGGGTGCGAACCGGGCGCCCGCATCGGGGATCTCAGGACGGGCGACCGTCCTTCCGGATGTCCGGGCCGACCGGGGGCGGGACCGGCTTGGTCCAGTCAGGATCGGCCCACCCCTCCGGCTGCTGCGGATCCGGCAGGTCCGGGCGGTACCCGGGGTCCCGTTCGCGGCGCAGTCTCACGCTGCTGTGCAGCACGGCGCCGGCGGGCAGAGGGCGGTGGCGGCGGCCCACGAGAGTCCACAGCGGGCCGTTGCGGTGCACGGGAGCACCGGCGAACTCCTCGCTGACCGCGCACGTCGTGTCGTATGCCTTGTCCCGGAACACCAGGTTCCCGGTGACACCGTCGGTGATCCACTTCAGCGGGATCGCGGAGAGCAGCGGCGCGCCCTCGGCGTGCTCGAAGGTGCCGCCGACGTCGGAGTGCACTCCGGCGAACCACACCTCCTGGGCGGTGTCCGGACGCTCCGGGCGGCGTGTCACCAGGAACTCGCGGTAGGGGCGCCGGGTCTCGTCGAGCGACACGGCGTGCCGGATGCGGGCCGCGTTGGGCAACTGGTGGGTGTACGGCCACTGCAGACTGCCCAGGCGCAGGAGCCCGGCCGCCTTCACGGTGTCCCACACGCCGAGGTAGGCCACGGGCAGGGCGTGGTGGGAGACCTGCCGCAGGTTGTTCTGCTTGACCTCCTCCCACAGCGGTTCGCCCTCGGTGCGTCGGCAGAACGCGTGCGAGAACCTGGCGACCTCCTCCTCGCTCCTTTCGATGTCCTGGTTGAAGGCGTACTTCGCCACCGCGTACGGCACGAGGTTCTCCGAGCCAGGGCGCATGAGCCCGGGCTTGTTGAGCATGCCGACGAGCGCACGGGCGGTGTAGGCGCCGCGGCTGAAGCCGAAGACGTACACCAGGTCGCCGGGATGCCAATGCCGCATGAGGTACGTGTAGGCCTCGGCGAGGTTGGTCCGCAGTCCGCTGCCGAAGGCGAGCCCCCAGAGGCGGGAGAGCCGCCGGCCGACGGGGCCGCCGACGGAGGGGGACGACATGGTCCCCACGCCGGGGTCGTAGTAGACGAGCTGCCGGGCCGGATCGTCCGCGTCCAGCATCTCCATCAGCCGCACCACGTTGGTGGGGTTGTTCGCTCCTACCTGGCAGCCCGTGCCGTCGAGGCAGATGACGATCGCGCGGGGCATGTCAGCGCTCCGTTCCAGCCCTGGACACGGTCGCCGCGCCGGCCGCCGCGAGCGGACCGGCGGCGGTGTGCCGGCCGGCAGGTATCTGCCGGGCGAAGGCCTGCATGGCCACGTCGCTGTCGGCCGGCAGTACCGCCATCAGGCTGTGTTCCTGGGCCTCCGCGATCGATGGCGCGGCCTCGCTGCCCTCGGGGACGAAGGTCAGACGGACCGCCCCGTTGCCCGAGCCGCGACGGTCCACCGGAGCGACGGCTCCGTGGGTGCCGTCCGGCAGTGTCACCCACAGCTGGAAGTCGTCGTACCGGACGAAGTCCGCGCCTTTCACCGGCCAGGGGTAGTGGTGTTCGCCGGGCACCGTGGGGAGGATGCCCTGGTGGTTTCCGTGGCTGAGCGGCACGCACGAGTTGAACAGCGAGTCGGTCCACGCCTCGACCCCGTCGGCGTCCCCGACCGGCGTGCGCAGCAGTTCCTCGGCCTGCTCGTAGCCCAGTTGGGTCAGGGCGGGCAGGGTGCGGGGGAAGGCGGCGACCAGTTCGGCGGCCTCCTGGCGGAGCCGGTCTACCTTCGCGGGGTCGGCGCAGAACTGCATGCTCCACTCGATGCCGACCCGGGCACGGAACATCAGCCAGCGGTCGGCGCCCCTGACCCAGAGACTGCCGCCGTGGTGCATCTCCCAGCGCTCGGAGCCTTTCGGTCCAGGTCCAGGTCCCGGTCCAGGTCCCGGCCCCGGACTGCTGGGCCGGGGGCCGTAGGGAAGGTCGGTGTCGTTCATCTGGCGGAGGATCTTGTGCGCTGTGTCCTTGGCCGCACGGAAGTGCGCCGATTCGAAGCGCTTCGGATGTTCGACGAGGCGGATGTGCCACGGATGGCTCTCCGATTCAACGCCGCCGAGCTGGAGTTCGGGCTGTGCCATGGCAGGCCTCCTAGGCCCGGCCCCACGGATTGCTCCCCGGCTCGCGAGGCGAACCCCCCTTGTCCCATCTGCCGAGCCACTTGCGCGGCGGCCACGTGAGATCGCTTCGGGCACCCTGCCGGCGTCAACTGCGGCGACTGCGGCAATGGGGCACTGGCCGGTCGCGGAACCCACCGTGGGCCGAGGACACCGGCACTCCACAGGGTGGCCGGTTTCTCAGCGACCAGAACTCGCCGCGCACACTCGTTCCGACTGCCCGACCAGTTTACTGCGGCCCGCTCCCGGCGTCGAAGCGATGGCCGGGGCGCATGGTGGCCACACCCATGTGTGTGCGGCCACCATGCCGGCGGTGTCAGGAGTTCTGGCTGAACGCCGAGTCGAAGGAGCCGGCGGGCGGCTCGATCCGGGTGAGTTCCCGGACCCGGGCCAGCGCGTCGGCGGCGCCGACCAGCCGGTCCATGCCGGCGTCCTCCCACTCCACGGAGATCGGGCCCGCGTACCCGATCGAGTTGAGCATCCGGAAGCAGGCCTCCCAGGGCACGTCGCCGTGGCCGGTGGAGACGAAGTCCCAGCCGCGCCGCGGGTCGCCCCAGGGCAGCTGGGAGCCCAGCCGGCCGTTGCGGCCGTCGAGCCGGCGTACCGCGTCCTTGCAGTCGACGTGGTAGATCCGCTCCCGGAAGTCGTAGAGGAAGCCGACCGGGTCCAGGTCCTGCCAGACGAAGTGCGAGGGGTCGAAGTTCAGGCCGAACGCCGGGCGGTGGCCGATCGCCTCCAGGGCGCGCACGGTGGTCCAGTAGTCGTAGGCGATCTCCGAGGGGTGGACCTCGTGGGCGAAGCGGACCCCCTCGGCGTCGAAGACGTCGAGGATCGGGTTCCACCGCTCGGCGAAGTCGGTGTAGCCGCGCTCGATCATCTCCGCGGGGGCGGGCGGGAACATGGCGACGGTGTGCCAGATCGAGGAGCCGGTGAAACCGACGACGGTCCGCACGCCGAAGGCGGCCGCGGCCCGCGCGGTGTCCTTGATCTCCTCGGCGGCCCGCCGGCGTACCCCCTCCGCCTCTCCGTCGCCCCAGATCCGGGCCGGCAGGATCGCCCGGTGGCGCTCGTCGATGGGGTGGTCGCAGACGGCCTGCCCGGTGAGGTGGCAGGAGACGGTCCAGACCTTCAGGCCGTGCTTGTCCAGCAGGGCGCGCAGCCCCGGCAGGTAGCCGGCGTCCCGCAGGGCGCGGTCGACCTCGAAGTGACCGCCCCAGGTGGCGAGTTCGAGGCCGTCGTAGCCCCAGCCGGAGGCCAGCCGGCAGACCTCCTCCAGCGGCAGGTCGGCGAACTGCCCGGTGAACAGGGTGACGGGTCGTGGCATGGTGGCTCCTGTTCTGCGGTGGTCGGGTGGTGGGTGCCCTCAGCCGGTCACGGCCGTCCAGACGCTGGCGGTGCGGGCGCTGGCGGCGACGGCGTCCAGGACGCGCTGGACGCGCAGCCCCTCGGTGAAGGACGGGGTCGGGTCGGCCCCGGCCGCGATCGCCTCCACCAGGTCCTTGACCTGGTGCGTGAAGGTGTGCTCGTAGCCGAGGACATGGCCGGCCGGCCACCAGGCGGCGGCGTACGGATGCTCGGGCTCGGTGGCGAGGACGCGGCGGAAGCCCGCCGTGCGGCTGCTCTCGGCGCGGTCGTAGAAACCGAGTTCGTTGAGCGACTCAAGGTCGAACACGAGCGCGCCGAGCTCGCCGTCCACCTCGATCCGCAGGGCGTTCTTGCGGCCGGTCGCGAAGCGGGTGGCCTCGAAGACGCCGAGGGCGCCGCCGCCGAAGCGGGCGGTGAAGGCGGCGGCGTCGTCCACCGTGACCGGTCCGCGGCCACCCGCCGGGTCCGGGCGTTCGGCGACGAAGGTCTCCAGCACCGCGCTCACGCCGGTGATCGGCTCACCGGTGAGGAACTGGGCCAGGTCGACGGCGTGCGCACCCAGGTCGCCCAGCGAGCCGCTGCCCGCCCGCTCGGCCCGCAACCGCCAGGTGAGCGGCGCCTCGGGGTCCACCAGCCAGTCCTGGAGGTACTGCGCGCGCACGTGCCGGATCCGGCCCAGCCGGCCCTCGGCCACGAGCTGCCGGGCCAGCGAAACCGCCGGCACCCGGCGGTAGTTGAAGCCGACCGCCGACCGTGCCCCGTGGGCGGCGCGGGCCTGCCGCGCCGCCGCGGTCATCGCCTCCGCCTCGGCGAGCGAGTTCGCCAGCGGCTTCTCGCACAGCACGTGCTTTCCGGCGGCCAGCGCGGCCAGGGCGATCTCGGCGTGGCTGTCGCCGGGGGTGCAGATGTCGATCAGGTCGATGTCGTCCCGTTCGACCAGCCGCTTCCAGTCGGTCTCCGTGCCCGCCCAGCCCTGGCGGTCGGCGGCGGCCCGCAGCTCCGCGGCGGAGCGCCCGCACACGGCGGTCAGCTCGGGCCGCAGCGGCAGCTCGAAGAAGCGTGGCGCGGTACGCCAGGCATGGGCGTGCGCGGCCCCCATGAACGCGTAGCCGACCATCCCGACCCGCAGTGTCCCGGCCATGTGGTCAGGCCTCCTCGGGCCGGGCGCCCGCGGGGACGGCCGCCGGGCGCTCGCAGCTGCTGGTGATCCGCACCGCGTGGCCGCTCTCGCCGGCGGCGAGGAGCGACTCCATCACGTCGAGGACGTGCTGGGCGAGTTGCCCGGACGCACGGTGCGGGGTGCCGGCGGCCAGGGCGCGGGCCAGGTCGGAGACGCCGTAGCCGCGGGAGGCGTCCGCGTAGCCGCCCCGGACGGGAAGGTCCTCCCAGCCGTCGCCCTCGGCGCGGAAGAGCCGCACCTGGCCGTCGAAGCCGTTGGGGTCGGGCACGGACAGCGAGCCGGCGGTGCCGTAGACCTCGATGCGGGGCAGCTGGGCGGCCCACACCTCGAAGCTCATCACCAGCGTGGAGAGCGCACCGCTCGCGTGCTCCAGCACCCCGGTGACATGCGTGGCCACGTCGACGGGGAAGTCCGTGCCGGCGCGCGGGCCGCTGCCGATGGTCCGGGTGGAGCGGACGGTGGAGGAGAAGCCCGTGACCCGGCGGACCGGGCCGAGGAGGGTGACCAGGGCGGTGAGGTAGTACGGGCCCATGTCGAGCAGCGGGCCGCCGCCCGGCCGGTAGTAGAACTCCGGCGCCGGGTGCCAGCGCTCGTGGCCGGGCGTGGTCATGAACGCGGTGGCCGCGACCGGGGTGCCGATGTCCCCGGCGTCCAGGGCGGCCCGGGCGGTCTGGACACCGGTGCCCAGCACGGTGTCCGGGGCGCAGCCGACCCGTACCCCCGCCCGTTCGGCGGCGTCCAGCACGGCGCGTGCCTCGGCGGTGGTGGCGGCCAGCGGCTTCTCCCCGTAGACGTGCTTGCCGGCGGCGATCGCCGCGTGGGCGACCTCGGCGTGCGCGGCCGGGATGGTGAGGTTGAGCACGAGGTCGACGTCGTCCGCCGCGCAGAGCTCGGGCAGCGCCAGCGCCCGGGCGCCGGGGACGTCGGCCGCGGCGGTCTTGGCGCGCTCCAGGTCGAGGTCGGCGACGGCGGTGAGCCGCAGGTTCGCCAGCCGGGGAAAGGTCCTGAGGTACGCGCCGCTGATCTGGCCGGCGCCCACCAGGCCGATCCGCAGCGGGTTGTCACGGTGGTTCAGCGGGTCGCCCATCGCAGGCCCCTCCTCAGCATGGTGTCGACCCCGGGAACTTCGAGGTCGGCGAGGTTGTGTCCGACGGCGATGACGAAGACCCGGCCCGCGCCCCAGCGGCGGGTCCAGGCGACCGGCACCACGGTCCCGCCGAGTTCGGGGTGGTCCGGGTCCGGCTCGTACACGGAGTCGGCGAGGACCTCCACGGCCGGGTCCATGTGCAGGTAGTACTGCTCGGTGGTGACGGTGAACGGCTCGATCCCGGCCAGCACCGGATGCCCGGCGTGCTCGGGCCGCGGCCGGACCTCGTACGTGCTGAACTGCCGTGGGTGGTGGACGAACTGCCCGCCCGTCATGAGCTGGTACCGGGTGTCCGAGCGGAACGCGTCCACGATCCCGCCGTGCCAGCCGGCGAGCCCGGTGCCCGCCCGTACGGCGGCCGCGAGGCCGGCGGACTGCTCGCCGGTGATCGAGCCCATCGTCCAGCACTGCACGATCAGATCGGTGCCGGCCAGCAGTCCGGCGTCGAGATAGCTGTCCAGGGTGTCGGAGACGGTGACGGCATAGCCGTCCTCCTTGAGCGCGGCGGCACAGCGGTCGCCGGCCGGGACCGGCACATGGCCGTCCCAGCCGCCGCGTACCACCAGGGCGTGTTTGGGGGTCGTCCCGGGTTGCTCCGTCATGGCGTGCTCGTCCCTTCCGGGTCGGGCGCAGTCCGCCACTGCTCCTCGGCGGTGAAGCCGAGGAGTTCGCGACTGCGGCTCAGGGAGTACGGGGTGCCGAAGCCCTCGGGGGCCTCGGTCACGGGGGTGTCGGGGTGGTAGCGGCCCAGGAGTTCACGGGTGGGCCGCAGCGCGGTGGTGTCGGGGGCGGTGACGTTGACGAGGTGGTGGCCGGCCGGGGCGCGGTCGAGGGCGGCGAGGACCGCCCGGGCCGCGTCCGCCGTGTGCAGCCAGGCCCACAGCCCGCCGCGGTCGTGGCCCGGGTCCCGGTGCACCCGGTCCAGGTGCGCGCGCAGCCGGGCGCCGCTGCCGATGAACGGGAAGCGCAGGCTGAGCACGCTCATCCCGTCGCCCGCGTACTTCCGGGCCGTCGTCTCGGCGATCAACTCGCCGGTGCGCTTGGAGAGTCCGTAGACGTCCTCGGCGAGATACGGGTGCTCCTCGGTGACCGGGATCCCGGTGGGCGAGCGGTCCACCCGCGACCAGGCGAGGCCCAGCGCGGAGAGGCTGGAGACGAACACCATCCGGCGCACTCCGGCCCGGGCCGCCGCGTCGAGCACCCGCCAGGTCCCCTCCACATTGGTGGTGAACACCTCGTCCGGGGTTCCCATGGTGGGCGCGGGCAGCGCCGCGGCGTGCACCACCGCGTCCACCCCGTCGACCAGCCGCCCGATCAGCGCGGGCTCGCGCAGGTCGCCCAGCAGGGTCTCGTCGGCCGTCGGACAGGCCGTGCGGACGCGGTCGTGCGCGCGCACCTGCTCGCCCCGGTCGGTGAGTTGCCGGACGACTTCGCGTCCGACCATTCCCGCCGCACCGGTGACCAGGACTTTCACGTCGGGTGTGTCCTTTCCGCTGGAAGGCGAGCGTGACGCCGGACGATCGAGACCTTAGGAACGGGCCATTTAGCATGTCAATACTCGTGAACGGCCTGTCATTGATGGGGGCCCGATGGTCAAGTGGCGAGTTTGACATGCTAAATTGACGCCCATCGAGATCCCCGCGGACCGCAGGAGGCCGATCGTGGACGGCGGCAGACCCGGGGGCGGCGCGGCCGACGACGCACCTCGCACCCCGCTCTACGCGCAGGTCAAGCGCACCCTCCTGGAGGCCATCGCCTCCGGTGAGTACTCGCCGGGCGTGCCCTTCGTGACGCAGCGGGAGATCTGCGAGCGCTTCGGCGTCAGCCATGCCACCGCGGTGCGCGCGCTGAACGAACTCGCCGCCGAGGGCTGGGTGGTGCGCCGCCGTGGACTCGGCACCTTCGTCGCCGAGCACCCCGGCCAGGGAACGCGGCACGGCGGCGGGAGCGCCGACCGCGCCATCGCCTGCATCCTGCAGTTCCAGGGTCCGCACGTCTCCCAGATCCTGGCCGGGGTCGAGGCGGCCTGCGCCGAACTCGGCTACCGGCTCTACCTGCGGCACTGCGAGGGCGACCCGGAGCGCGAGAGCCGCGCCCTGGTGGACGCCGTCCGGGACGGGGTGAGCGGCATCGTCGTCTACCCCGCGGAGGGCGCGGGCGGCCACGAGGGCTGGACGGAGGTCGAGCGCTCCGGCGTTCCGCTGGTGATGGCCGACCGCTACCGTCCCGACCTGGCCCACGACGCCGTCGTCGCCGACAACACCGCCATCGGACGGGAGTTGACGAAGACCCTGCTCGCCGCCGGGCACCGCACCATCGCCACCCTGTGGGACGAGACCGACACCAGCAGCGTCCGCGACCGGCTCGCCGGCCATGTCGAGGCGCTGCGGCAGGCGGGGCTGCCGATCCGCCCCGACCTCACGGTCCTGCGCCGCTACCGCGACCTCCCGCCCGAACAGCGCCGGGGCCGGCTGGCCGGACTGCTCCGCGGTGACAGCCCGCCGGACGTCCTGCTCTGCTCCAACGGCTATGTGCTGGCCGCCGCCGCGCACGACCTGGCCGCGCTCGGCTACGAGGTCCCCGGCGACGTCGAACTGGCCGGCATGGACGACGCGGGGCCCTTCGACGTGCTCCCCCTCACCGCGGCCGCGGTCTCGCTGCCCTCCCGGGAGATCGGCGACACCGCGATGCGGCTGCTCCACCGCCGGATCACCGAGCGGGCCGGCGGCCGGTCCACGGCCGCGGTCCCCGAGGTGACGGTGCTCCCGGTCACCGTGACGACCCGCCCGCCGACCGCCGCCCACCTGCGGATCGTCGGCGGTACCGCCCTCAGGTAGCCGCGCTTCGAAATCCCGCTTCCCGACGGAAGGACGAGAGTGCCCAGCACACCGCCGCACTCCGGCATGTCCGAACGCACCGACCCCGACCGCCCCCTCGACCCCGACCGCCCCCTCGACTCCGGCCGTTCCTCCGACTCCGGCCGTTCCTCCGACTCCGGCCGTTCCTCCGACTCCGGCCGTTCCTCCGACTCCGGCCGTTCCTCCGACTCCGGCCGTTCCTCCGGCCCCAGCCGTTCCTCCGGCCCCGACCGCCTCTCCGGCCCCGACCGTCTCCTCGGCCCGGACGGTGGACTGCCGCAGGCCAGGCCGCCCTGGACCCACCGCGACAGCCTGCGGATCACCCGGGTCCGCGCCGTCGTCACCGCCCCCGAGGGCACCCCGCTCGTCGTCGTCCGCGTCGACACCAGCGACGACGGCCTGTACGGACTCGGCTGCGCCACCTTCACCCAGCGCTACGCCGCCGTGACCGCCGCCGTGGACGAACACGTCGGGCCGCTCGCCGTGGGCCGCCACCCGGCCGACATCGAGGACATCACCCGGCTCGTCCACTACTCCTCGTACTGGCGCAACGGCCCGGTCCTCAACAACGCGCTGTCCGGGCTCGACCAGGCCCTGTGGGACATCGCCGGCAAGCGCGCCGGGCTGCCCGTGCACGAACTCCTCGGCGGACGCTGCAGGACCGCCGTCGAGGTCTACTCGCATGCGGCCGGCCACACCGTCGCAGAGACCCTCGACCGCGCCGAGGAACTGATCGAGGCCGGCTACCGCAACGTCCGCCTGCAGACCGGCCAGCCCGGTCTCGGCGCCTACGGCGCCCCCGGCACCGGCGGCGGCTACCCGCGCTCACCGCACCCCGACGGCTGGGACCCCGAGCGCTACCTGCGCTCCACACCGGCCCTGTTCGCCGCCGCCCGCGGGCGGCTGGGCGACGGCGTCAACCTGATGCACGACGTGCACAGCCGGCTGACTCCCAAGCAGGCCGTGGTGCTGGCGAGGGCGCTGGAGCCGTACGGGCTGTCCTTCCTGGAGGACGTCGTCGCCCCCGAGTTCTACGACCACCTGCCCGCGGTCCGCGCCGCCTCCCCGGTGCCCGTCGCGGTCGGCGAGCAGCTCGGTTCGGTGCCGGACGCGGTCCGGCTGGTCCGGGACGGCGGCGTGGACCTGCTGCGGCTGCACACCTCCTCGGTGGGCGGGCTGACCCCGACCCGCAAGCTCGTCGCCCTCTGCGAACTCCTGGGCGTGCGCACGGCCTTCCACTCCCCGGGCGACATCTCGCCGGTCGGGGTCGCGGCCAACCTGGCCGTCGACATCTCGTCGCCCGCCTTCGGCTACCAGGAGTCGCACGAGTACAACGAGGCCACCCACGAGGTCTTCCCGGGCACGCCGGTGGTGGCCGACGGCAGTCTGCGCCCCGCCGAGGAGCCCGGCTGGGGCATCACCCTCGACGAGAAGGCCGCCGGGCGGTTCCCTCCGGTGAAGTTCCTCCACGAACGCTGGTCCGCCCAGGTACGGCGGCCCGACGGGGCGCTGGAAGCTCCGTAGCCCGCCCCGGCAACGGGAGACGGGAAACGGGAAACAGGGGGGGGCCGCCTGGACCGGCGGCCCCCCTCGGCAGGTCTCCGCTGCCTACTCCTCCGCGGCCACCGCCGCCGTGGGCGCCGTGCCGACGCCCGTCGAGCCGGTCGCGGCGCCGCCCGCCACGCCCTCCACGAGATGGCGCTGGAGCAGGGCGAAGACGACCAGGATCGGAGCCGCCACGATCACCGTGGCCGCCGCGATGAGCGGCCACTGCGAGGTGTGCTCGCCGAAGAACCCGTACAGCCCGCGGGTCACCGGCCACAGCACCGGATCGTTCAGCATGATCAGCGGCAGGATCAGGTTGTTCCAGGACGCCACGAATCCGAAGACCCCGAAGGTCGCGAGCGCCGGTTTCATCTGCGGGATGACGATCTGGAAGATGAACCGGACGTACCCGCAGCCGTCCAGTGCCGCCGCCTCGTCCAGCTCGCGCGGGATGGACTTGATGTAGCCCACGAAGAAGAAGAATCCGGCGCCGGCGAGCGAGGTGAGGACCAGGAACCCCACCCGGCTGTCGTACAGCCCGAGCGCCCTGGCCTCGACGAACAGCGGGATCAGGCCGCCGGGCAGGAAGCCGGAGAAGACGAAGAAGCCGTACAGCGCGTTGGAACGCTTGAACCAGCCGCGCGAGATGGGGAAGGCCAGGAACACCCCCAGAATGAGGGTGATGACGTCCGGGACCACCGCGTAGATCACCGAGTTGACCATCTCGGTGCCGAAGTTGCCCTGCGTCCATGCGTCGCCGAAGTTCCGCAGCGTCCAGGTGTCCGGCATCCCCGTCGGGTCCTTCAGGAACGACTGGTACGGCTTGAACGCCTGGAGCAGCAGGTAGACCAGCGGCAGGGCGAACAGCCCGGCGGAGACGACGAAGCAGAACAGCTGCGTCCCGGTCAGCCGCAGCCCGCGCAGGACCAGGCGGCGCCGGTCGGACGGGACGGGCTTCGCCGGTGCCGGGGGAGCGGAGCGCCGCTGCGGGCGCGCGGTCTGCAGGCTCACAGCGACACCTCCCGCCTGCGCAGCCCCCACAGCAGGCCGCCGCCGACGACCAGGGTGAAGGCGAACTGCAGCATGGCCAGCATCGAGCCCCGGCCGAGGTCGGAGTTCTGCCCGAAGGCCGTGTCGAACATGTACATCCCCAGGGTCCTGGTGCCGTAGTTGCCGTCGGTGAGCACCAGGACCAGCGCGTACTCGCCGATGCTGCCCATGGCGGTGAGGAAGACGTTCACGGTGGTCGCCGGGGCCAGCATCGGCCAGGTGATCTTCCAGAACGTCTTCCACCGCCCGGCTCCGTCCAGCGATGCCGCCTCGTAGAGCTCGGGCGGGATGCGGCGCAGCCCGGCGATGTAGACGAGCATGGTGTAGCCGGAGAACATCCAGACGTTGATCAGCACGATCAGCCAGATCGCCCAGTCGGGGTTGCCGAGGAAGGCGTTGGCGCCGCCGAACAGCGAGTGGTACGCCTTCTCCGTCGGGCCGTTGTTGGGGTCCAGCAGCAGCGAGAAGAGCACCGCCACGATGGTCACGGAGAAGATCTGCGGCATGAAGATCAGCGCCCGGTACAGGCCGTAGCCCGTCCGCCGGCGCTGGAGTACGAGCGCCAGCCCCAGGCCGACCACGATCTGAAGGATCGTTACTCCGGCGACGTACTTCACGGTCACCACGAGGCTGTCCGACAGGTCGGGCCAGGAACCGGTGAACTCGTTGCGGTAGTTGCACAGGCCGCAGAAGTCGATCGGGGTGCCGGGCAGCCCCGAGTACTGGGTGAGCGAGTAGTAGACGGTGGCCAGCGACGGGTACAGGCCGAACACCAGCCAGCCGACGGTGGGCACCGAGATGGACAGCCAGGGGATCCAGCGCCTGGTCCGCCGGGTGCCGAAGGGGCAGGTGGACACGGTGCGCTCCTAGTGCTTCACGCTTGCGGAGTACGCCTTGGCCGACTCCGAGAGCGCCGTGGTCATCGACTTGTTCCCGAAGGGCTGCACGTCCTGCAGCTTCGGCCCGCCCGCGTAGGTCGAGGACCCGGTGGTCGGAATCCACGGCTGGGTGGAGTTCGGGTAGCCCTTCGACGCGTTGGCGGTCAGCCAGTCGGTCCAGGACAGCGACGGGGTCGGCACGTCGGGCTCGGTGGAGATCGAGCCGGTGGCCTTCACCCAGGCCGTGTAGTTGGTCTTCTCGGTGAAGAAGTCCAGGTATTCCAGGGCCAGTTTCTTGTGCTTCGCCCACACCGGGACGGACCACGACAGGTCGGGGGCGAGCGCCGGCCGGTTCCAGGCGGCGTTGTCGGTGCCGGGGACGGCGAAGAAGCCGAAGTCCAGCTTCGGGTTGGCCTGCGCGATGGTGTTGCCGTCGTACGAGCCGTCCACGAAGAAGGGGTAGTCGTCGGTGTTGGACGCCCACACCCCCGGCGCGGTCTGCGCGGGCACGCCTGCCGCGTTGGGCTCGATGTACGACATGATCTCCGCGTAGCGCCTGGCGGCGTCCTGGTACAGCGGGTCGTCCCAGTTCGCCTTTCCGTCCCAGAAGTCCTGGGCGCGCTGCTGGTAGACGGACTGCGCCTGCGAGGCCGGCTTGTCCTGCATCAGCAGCTGGTTGATGATCCCGGCCCAGATGATGTTCTGGTAGCCGTCCTTGCCGGCCACGTAGATCGGGCTCAGGCCCTTGGACTTCAGCAGCTTGAGGTCGGAGACGAACTCGTCGTACGTGGTCGGCACCTTGAGGCCGTACTTGTCGAGCAGGTCCTTCTTGTACCAGAGGCCGGTGTTGTTGACGTACTCGGCGGTCATCACGCCGTAGATGCCGTCCTGGTAGCCCATCGCGTACTTCTGCGCGGTGAGGTCGAAGCGCTTCATGAACGGCTGCTTGCTCAGGTCCATGAACTGGTTGTTGGCGATCAGCGCGGCGGTCCCGTTGACCTTGATGTCCGTCTGCTCCGGCGGGAACGCCGCCGGGGTGGGCGGGAACTGGGCCAGCACGTCCACGTTCTTCGAGGCCAGTAGCGAGTTCTGCAGCGTCGGCCAGGCGTTGGCGGCGGTCGGTGCGGTCTGCAGCTTGACCTTGACGCCGGGGTGCGCCTTCTCGAAGGCGGCGTTGATCTTCTTGGTCTGCGCCACCGCGGCGGCGTTGGTCCACTCGGCGACGACCAGGGTGTTCTCGGACGAACCCCCGCTGTCGCCGCTGCACGCGGAGAGCCCGGCGGCGGCCAGGGCGCAGGCGGCGGCAGCGGCCAGGACGCGGCTCGTACCGCTGAGCCCGCGGGGCCAAGGGGTGGTGAGGTAACGGCTTCTGTCGGCCATGTCGCTCCTCGGTAGGAGGTACGGGAAACGGCCGACGGGAGTCCCGGAGATTGATCCGAAGCATGTGGCTGCGTGAGCGGTGCGTCAAGGCGATGCGCAGGGAGAATTCTGACGGATGACAAAGAACTTCTCTTACAAAAGGCTGGTGGAAACGTCGGTATCCGCGCAACGGTGGTGGCATTTACGCAGGTGAATGGCACTGAATCGAAATCTTGGGGATGTTCTTCCGCTGAGCTGTTGTCTTGGTAACACTCATGGTTTTCCATAATCCCTGCCGCGCCGACGGGAGGCCCTGGAGAAGCACCGCCGGTCCGTGTCCCCGCTCAACTCACCCGGAAGGGCTCAGCCGATGCTGCGCACGTCGAAGTCCTCGAGACGCAGAACGGTTCCACTGCTCGCCGCCGCCGCGGCGGTCGTCGCCACCGCGGGCACGGTCGTACCGGCCGGCGCCGCGACGCCGGCCGCCACCGCCGCGCGGAGCGGTCCGTCCACCCTGTGGGCGACCCAGCTGCAGTTCGACGACCACGGCACCCCCTGGTCCACGGCCCAGTTCGAGGCCATCAGGGCCAAGGGGATGAACAGCGTCGAGATCAACATGCCTTGGGACCGGATCGAACCCGCCGAGGGCACCTTCGACTTCACCGCGCTCGACACCGAACTCGCCAACGCCGCGGCCGCCGGCATCCGTATCGTGCCGATCTTCTGGCAGGCCGGCTGGGGCGGCAGCCCCGCGTCCTGGATCACCAGCAGGGAGATCACCAGCGGCGGCGGCACCGGAATCGCCCCCGCCTGGTGGGACACCGGCGAACAGCAGGCCTACTTCGACTACGTCACCACCACCGTCCGGCACATCACCGGCAACTCCGGCTACGGCGGCTCGATCCTCAACTACGGCCGCCTGGACGCCCAGTGGGCCAACGACGGCAACGGCGGCTGGGCACCGGCCGACATCGCCTACTTCCACGACCACTGGCTGCCGCGCACCTACGGCACCGTCGCCCGCTTCAACACGGCCAACGGCACCGCCTACGGCTCCTTCGCCGAGGTGCCCGCGGCCACCCCGGGCCAGGCACTGGCCGGCGTCTACCAGAACTTCCGGCAGTGGAGCGTCCAGGACACCTACGACCGGCTGACCGCCGCCGTCCGCAAGGTCTCCCGCGGCCCGCTCTACTACTACTTCGGCGGACACATCGCGAACGCCCCCGACATCGGCAACCTGCCCGACATCTTCTTCGGCCTGGCCCGCAGGTACGACGTCACGGTCATCGAGGACGCCGCCCAGTCACCCGGCCTCACCCTCACCTTCGGCAGCCTGGCCCGCGGCTACCACGTCCGGCTCGCCCAGGAGTGGACCGCGCCCACCGAGGCCGAGATGCCGGCCCAGGCCGTCCAGTGGATCTCCAACTACGGCATGGGCTTCCCCTACGCCGGCGGCGAGGACTTCTTCATCCACGACGGCACCTCCAAGGACGTCATCGCCTACCCCATCTACACCGACGCGCTGCCGACCCTGCAGGGCCTGTCCGGCTCCTACCCGCAGGCACCGGTCGCGGTCTACGTCGACTACTCCAAGGCCTGGGGCAACGCCGCCGGCGGCAGCCTGAACGCCGTCGAGAACCAGCTCACCGCCCTGTGGTCGCGTCACCAGAGCGGGTTCACCGTGGTCACCAGCGACGAGGTGAAGAACCACGCGGCGGACCTGTCCAAGTTCCGCGCGGTACTGCCGCTGAACGGCGCCGACGCCAACGTGACGGCCTACCGGAAGGCCGGCGGCACCGTGCTGGACAGCGGAGACCAGCTCACCCGGTACGCTCCGGCGTACGCCGAACTCGCCAGCGCGCACGCCCTGCAGGTGGTGCCCACCACCGCTGCCGGCCACCACAGCGCACAGCTGGTGCTGGCCGAGATCAACCCCTACTTCCCGTACGACGGCGCCGTCGTCCTGCACCCCGCCGGGCTCGACCTGCGGGCCGGCCGCTACCACGCGGTGGACGCGGCGACCGGCAAGGCGCTGCCGCAGGTGCCGCAGAGCGACGGCGGCGCCTGCGTCCCGCTCCGCATGGGCACGGCCTCGCTCACCGAATGGAAACTGGTCCCCGGCCCGGCACCGGCCGGCACCCCCGTGCCCGGCTCGTGCTCCACCACCTCCGGCGGCGCCACCACCGTGGGCGCCACCGCGGGCGGCAACGACGGGTCGTCGGGCGCCGTCTTCCAGAACGTCGGCGCCACCGGCCTCGGCGCGGACGGCAACCTCGACACCGTCACCCTCGGCGGCCGGAGCGCCTACGAGACCTGGACCACCGCCCGGACGGGAGTCGGCAGCGCGAACGCCTACCTCCAGCTCGACCCGGGCAGCGCCGTGGCCCGCGCGGCCACCGTCACCGTCCAGGTCACCTACTGGTCCGAGGCGGGGCAGGGCTTCACAGTCCAGTACGACACCCCGGCCGACGCCTACCACAACGGGCCGACGGTCACCGGCGACGGCAGCGGCAGCTGGCAGACCGCCACGCTCACCCTCACCGGCGCACAGTTCGACCAGGCCCAGAACCTCCAGGCCGACCTCCGGCTCGCGGCCACCGACCCGGCGCAGCCGCTGTACATCCACAGCATCTCGCTCACCGCCGACGGGAACTGAGGGCGGCCCACCGGCCCACCGGCCCTCCGCCCCGAAGGAGAACCACTGTGCACGACGGCACCGAGCCCGCTCCGGAGATTCCCGGCGTCCGGGCGCCGACCAGCGATTGCGTCCACGGATACGATGCCTTCCGCCGGAGCGGTCCGGAGGGACCGCAGGGAAGGGGGACCACCACGGTGCGACCCACCCCGCCGCCGGTCCCCGGGAGGCCCCGTGTCCCGCCCCCGCTCGTCACGACCCGCCGCACCCGAGGCGGTGCCGGTGCCTGACGCTCCATCCCGGTCATCGGCGGAGGACGAACTCGACGTCCTCCGCCGTTGGGCGGCCGGCCCCGGGCCACGTGCCCTGCGCGCCTCGATCGTCCTGCAGGCCGCCCTCGGCCGCCACAACTCGGAGATCGCCCGCAGGCTCGGCGTCTCCCGGCAGACCGTCGCCACCTGGCGGCAGCGCTACGCGGCCGAGGGCCCGGCCGGGCTCGCCGGCCGCCCGCAGTCCGGGCGCCCCGGGGTCGTCGACGAGGGCGACGTGGTCACCGAGACCCTCCTGGCCCCGCCGGACCGGCGCTCCTCCCGCAGTGTGGGACGGCGGCTCGGCTGCTCGCACACCGCGGTCGCCGCCGCCCGCCGCCGCTGGAACCCGGGCCGGGCGGACCGGGGCCCGCTGCCCCCGCTGACCCCCGCCCTCGCCGACGGCGACGGCGAGGTGTGGGTGGTCGGTGTCCACCACGACACCGGCCGCACCCTGGTGCTGCTCGCTCTCCGGCAGCCCGTACCCGGCCAGTCGGCCGCCCCCGTGCTCAGGCCGCCCACGGACGCGCTGGCGGCCGTGGCCGCCGCGTTCACCGACGCGCTGGACCCGCACGGCCGTGCCGCTCCGGCCGGGCCCGCCGATCCGGCCGCCCGCCCGCCGGGCCGCCCGGCCGCCGAACCCGACCAGGCGGTGAGCGTCTTCCTCGCCGCCGCCCGCCGCGCCCACCCCCGGGCCGACCTCCACCTGGTCGTCCTGCGCGGCCCGGCCGCCGGGCTCGACGAGCTCTGCCGGCGGGCCCGGGTGACACTCCACCAGCCACCCGAGCGGACCGGCCCGGTGTCCTTCCTGCGCGCCGTACTCGCCCTGGACGCCGTCCGGCACCCGTCCTCCTCCGCCCGCGTCCTGCTGGACCTGGCGGCGGACCTGGCCGGCCCGGCACCGGTGCGCTGGATCCGGGAGCCGCTGCCGGCCGCGCCCGGCGAGAGCCCGCCCGGTGCAGCCGGGCCGCTGCGCGCGGCCGCACCGGCCGGCAGCGGCGGTGCCAACCAGATCGACCTCGGCTCGTTCAACGAGTGCGTGGTGATCGAGACGGTGCGGCTGGCCGGGGCGATCACCCGCGGCGAGATATCCGACCGCACCCGGCTGACCCAGCAGTCCGTCTCCCGCATCGCCCGTTCGCTGCTGGACCGCGGCCTGCTCGTCGAGGAACGCCGGCAGCACTCGACCGTCGGCAAGCCGCGCGGCCTGGTCCGGCTGCGGGACGACGCCGCGCACGCCCTCGGCATCCACATCGACCCGGAGGTGCTCACCGCGGTCCTCGTCGACCTCTCCGGCCGCATCGTGGCCCGCCGGGTCGAGAAGATCACCCCCGAGCCGCGACCCGGTGCGGTCGTCGCGCAGATCGCCGCCCTCGGCGAGGCCGTCCTCGCCAACAGCGGGCAGGCGGTGCGCGAGAACAGCTTCCTCGGGCTCGGGGTGGTGGTGCCCGGCCCGGTCGACACCGTCTCGGGCACGGTCCTGGACCCGCCGCTGATGGGCGTCCTCAAGGACGTTCCGCTGCGCAGCCTCCTCGAACAGCGCTTCTCCTGCCCGATCCTGGTGGAGAAGGACTCCACCGCCGCCGCCGTCGGCGAGCGCTGGATCGGCCGCGAGAGCCGCGCCCGCGACTTCGTCTACCTCTACCTCGGCACGGGCGTGGGCGCGGGGCTGATCCTCAACGGCGACATCTACCGCGGACTCACCGCCAACGCGGGGGAGTTCGGGCAGCTGTGCGCGGTCACGCTGGGCCGTGTCGAGCCCTCGGGCCGGCCCGAGGTGCTGCCCGAGTGCAACCCGGCACGCCACGTGCTCACCCGCGCCGACGGCCCTCGCGTGGCGGGTGCGGCCGGCCAGGTGCCGAAGGACCCCCCGACGGTCCGCGAGGCCGCCCAGGCGATCGGCAGGGGCGCCCTGGCGCTGATCGACCTGCTCGACGTCGGCCTGGTCGTGGTCGGCGGACCGTTCTGCACCGGCCCCGCCGCCGACGTCTACCTCACCGAGATCGAACGGGCCGTCAACGACTTCCCGACCGCCCGCAGGCTGCGCCGGGTCCACGTCGAACGCTCCGTGAGCATCCACGAGGCGGCCGCCGTCGGCGCCGCCTCGACCCTCTTCCACGCCGCCTTCACCCCGCGGCTGCGCCGGCACCCGTGAACCCCACGGGTGCCGGCGCGGGCCCTCGGGCGGCTCAGCCCACGGCCACCGCGAACACGTGCAGGGACACCTGGTTCACCGCGACCGGCGCGCCCAGGTCCGGCAGGGTGAGACAGGCCGGGGTCCTCCCGGCCGCCAGCGGCACCGTCTGCGCGTAGACGCTCACCCGCTGGTCCTTCCTGCCGTCCCCCGTGTCGAGGTACGGGGTGGAGGCGAGGATGTCACCGCCGGGCGGGGCGGTGTTGGACCACCAGTCCGGGAAGGTCAGCGAGAACGCCTGGGTGCTGCCGTCGGTGTAGGTGATCAGCCCGGACCCGGACCCGGAGCCGGAGCCGTCGCCGTACGCGCTGGTGCCGAGCAGACCCAGCTTCGTGGCCCCGGCCGGGACCCCGGTGAGCGGGACCGTCTGGCCGAGCGCGGCGATGTTGTCTTAGCCGCCGGTACCGGTGACGGGCCAGTCGTAGCTGAGCCCGCCGGGCACCGAACTGCGGCTGGCCGGACGGCATGTGCTGGCGATCGGCGCCGAGGTCAACGTCGACTACCTGACCCTGCTGGTGGTCGACCTGGCGAACCGTCAGGTGCACCACTGGCACCGCCCCTTCGACGCCCACCGGGCCGGTGCGGAGGCCAGCCTCGCCGCCCTCGCCCAGGCGTGCTCCGCATGGCTGGACTCCCTCCCGGAGCGGCCGGCCGGCGAACGCGCGCCGTTCGTCGCGGGCCTCGGCGTGGCCGTCCCCGGTCTGGTGGACGAGCGCCGCGGGAGGGTGGGCCGGGCCCCCAACCTCGGCTGGCACGACGTGCCGGTGGCCGAACTGCTGACCGCCGGGCTCGGTGACCGCGTCGGCCCGGTGACGGTCGGCAACGAGGCCAACCGGGCCGCCCTCGCCGAGTACCGGGTCGGCAGCCACGCCGGCACCGGGCACCTGGTGTACGTCACCGGCGACGTGGGCATCGGCGGCGGCCTGATCGTGCAGGGCCGGCCGCTGCTGGGCGCCCGGGGGTACGGCGGCGAGGTCGGCCACATGCTCCTGGACCCGGCGGGCCCGCTGTGCGGCTGCGGGCGGCGCGGCTGCTGGGAGGCGTTCGTGGGGCTGGAGGCACTGCTCGCCGAGGTCGCCGAGCCGTCCGCCGGGCCCGGTGCGGGGGAGTCCTCCGAGGAACGGATCGCCCGCGTGGTCCGGCGCGCCGAGCAGGGCGACGCGACCGTGCTGGCCGCACTGGCCCGGCTCGCGGAGCACGTCGGGACCGGCTGCGCCAACATCGCGGCGTTGTTCGACCCCGACGTGATCGTCCTGGGCGGCTACTTCACCGCGGTGGCCCGCTGGATCATGGCCCCCGCCCGCACCGCGCTCGCGGCCCGGCTGCTCGCGCCCCCGGCCCCGGGGACGGGCGAGCTGGCCGTCTCCGGCCTGGGCTTCGCCGCCGCGGCCCGCGGCGCCGCCACGCACATCATCGACCGCGTGATCAGCGATCCCCACCTTCTGCTCGTCACGCGGAGGCACTGACGGGGGGCAGCCGACAACACGCCGTACGTACGTCCTCACCTTGCGTCACTCCGCCGCCGCCCCGCGCCCGCCGCCCCGGGGCCCGCGTCTTGCCCGTCCCGGGGGCCGGGGGCACGCTGGTGGCATGAGCGTTCACGAGAGCCCCACGCTCATCACGTCCGTGCAACGTGCCTTCCGCCTGCTGGAGGCGGTGAGCGCGCACGAGAACGGCGCGCCCGCGAAGCAGCTGGCCAGGGAGACGGGCCTGCCCCTGGCCACCGCCTACCACCTGCTGCGGACGATGGTCCACGACGGGTACCTGCGGAAGCTGGGCGACGGCGGCTTCGTCCTCGGCGAGAAGCTGGGCACGCTGCACGCCACAGGCCAGAGCCAGGCGCTGCTCAGCCGGGTCCGGCCGACCCTCGCCGCGCTCCGTGACGAGCTGGGCACCGCCACCTACCTCACGTTCTACGAGGGGGGCGAGATCAGCGTCGCCGAGATCGTCGACGGCCCGCGCACCCCCCGGGTCGACCTCTGGGTGGGGTTCGAGGACGCCGGGCACGCCACCGCTCTGGGCAAGTCCGTGCTGCGCGAACTGGACGAGGACGCCCGCCGCGACTACCTCTCCCGGCACGATCTCGCCGACCTGACGCCGCGCACCATCACCAGCCTCCCCGAGCTGCTGCGGAGCCTCGACGCCGCTCCTCTGGCGCCGGCCGTCACGGACCTTGAGGAGTACGCACTGGGCACGGTGTGCGTGGCCGTGCCCATCTACCGCGGTGACGTCCTCGGCTCGCTCGGCGTCTCCCTCCCGGCGGAACGGCTCAGCCGCCTCCCGGAGGTCAGGGCCCGGCTGATCCCGACCGCGGACCGTGTGACCAGGGGTCTCTCGCTCACTATCTGAAATCCCGCTCCTTGTGGCTCGCTGACCGAACCCCTTTCCTGGATGAAACGGACAAGCCGGGCTTATGGCCCGCACGGGTGAGGATTGCGGACAGAGACATGAGTCAGGCGCGAGAGCAAGGTGACAGCCACCGGCCGTGGTGGCCGCTCGGGAAACCGGCGGCCGGGCCCGGGGCACCGGTCCCCAGGCGGGCCGCCTCACAGCTGTCCGCCGGCATGCCCGTCGCGCCGGTTCTGATCGTCTTCGGCATCGCGTTCTTCGACGTCGTCGGCGGGTCGGGGATGTTCTGGCTCCCGCTGCTGGCGGCCGGTCCGGCGCTGGCCGCCAGTACCAACGGCCCCCGGGGCGTCCTGTGCGTGGGGTTCCTCGCCGCGGCGCTGGGCGCGAGCCTGGGCGTCCGGGACGCGGGTCCGGGGCACGAGCTGGCGGCCGTTCTCTCGGCACTGCTGGCCGTCACCCTGGCGAGCGCCCTGGCCAGCGCACTGCGCGGTCGGCGGGAACGGGTGCTCGCAGCCGTCCGCTCGGTCGCGGAGGCCGCGCAGCACGCCGTCCTCAAGCCCATCCCGGAGACCGTCGGCCCGTTCCGGGTCGCGGTCCGCTACAGCGCGGCGGCGGCGGAGGCCCGCATCGGCGGCGATCTCTACGCCGTGGTGCCCACCCCGCACGGGGTCAGGCTGATCGTCGGCGACGTACGCGGCAAGGGGCTCCCGGCTGTGGAGATCGCCGCGCTCGTCCTCGGTGTCTTCCGCGAGGCCGCCTACGACGAGCCCGATCTCCTCGCCGTCGTCGGCAGGATCGAGCGCAGCCTGGCGCGCAACCTCGGCCCCGACGACTTCGTCACCGCGGTGGTCGTCGGACACCCGCGCCCCGGGCAGCTGGAGGTGGTCAACTGCGGCCACGCGCCTCCCCTGCTGATACCCGCCTCGGGGGGTGTGTCCGCGGTCGAGGCCACCCACCCGGCTCCGCCGCTCGGACTGCGCGTCCTCGTCGACGAGCCCCCCTGCCTGGAGATCCTGCCCTTCGCCGAGGGCGACCAGCTGCTGCTCTACACCGACGGGGTCATCGAGGCCCGCGACCCGGCCCGTGAGTTCTACCCGCTGGCCGAAAGGGTGGCCCGCCACGTGTCCGGCGAGCCGGAGCACATCCTCTCCGCGGTCCACGACGAACTGCTGGCACATGTGGGCGGCCGGCTGCACGACGACGCGGCGCTGCTCCTGCTCCGCATGCAGGACGTGGCGGAACCGGTTCCGTCCGGGTCGGAGGAATCGGCGGAATCGGAAGATGGGGAAGCGGCAGTCCGGGAAGCGGAGGGGTGCGGGGGCCGCGAGTCCGTCCCCGCGGTGTCGCGCACCCGGTCCGTCGCCTTCAACGCGGACGGGGGGCGGCGGTTCGCCGGCGTGTTCTCGTCGGGGGCCGGCCGCTGACCGAGGGGGGTACCCCCATGCCCGGAGGGGCGCTCACACCGAGACGAGTTCCGCCCACCGGGTGACCGCACCCGGGTGCGTGTGCATGCCGTACCGGGTCGCCAGCGCGTGGACGATCTCCTCGCCCCGGCCGTGCTCGTCCGGGTCTATCCCGGCGGGCGGCTGTCCCGCCGTACGCGCGGGACCCGCGTCCGTGACCTCGATGCGCAGGGTGCCGAGTCCGGCGTCGCGCGTCCACGCGAGCCGCAGCACCGCCGGGGGCAGCGCATGGATCATCGCGTTGGTCAGCAGTTCCGACACCACCAGCAAGGCGTCCTCGATGACGTCCGGGGACACCTTCCAGGCGGCCAGAACCGCGCCGGCCTGCCGTCGTACGTCCGGTACGGCACCGGCGACGGGCGGCATCGGGAAGACGTATTCGCTTGCCCCCCGCACCCGCGTGTTGAGCTGTACCGCCATCTCGTGTCTCCAGGGGTCAGTGCCACAGGCCCTGCATCACGCACCTCGGCACGTCGCCAGGCCTCAAAGCACGCTAAAGAGACACGGCGGGTCGGGTCAATGAACGTGGGTCGGCATTACCGAACGCCGCCCCACGCGCCGCCGCCGCGGCGGCCCTCCGCACGCACGGCAGACCTTCCGGGACGGTAATAAGCTCGCTTCATGACCGGTCCGGTCCAGTCGATCGAACGGGCGGCCGCGATCCTGCGCCTGCTCGCCGGTGGGCCTCGCCGACTCGGGCTCGGGGAGGTGGCGGCCTCGCTCGGGCTGGCCAAGGGGACCGCCCACGGCATTCTGCGCACGCTCCAGCACGTGGACTTCGTGGAGCAGGACGCGACCACCGGGAAATACCAGCTCGGAGCGGCTCTGCTGCACCTCGGCACGAGCTATCTCGACGTCAACGAGCTCCGGTCGCGGTCCATCAACTGGGCCGACGCCCTGGCCGCCCGCAGCGGGGAGGCGGTGCGCCTGGGCACCCCCCTGGAGGGCATGGTCCTGGTCGTCCACCACGTGTTCCGGCCGGACGACACCCTCCAGACCCTGGACGTGGGCGCGCTGCTGCCGCTGCACGCCTCCTCGCTGGGCAAGGTGCTGCTGGCCTACGGCACCGCCACCGTCGACTCCGCCGTGGAATCGGGGCTGGACGCGTACACCCGGCACACCCTGGTCACCCAGGAGCAGCTCACCCGGGCGCTCGCCGAGGTCCGGGAAGCGGGCTGGGCGACCGAGGTCCAGGAGATGAGCATGGGCGAGGCGGGGCTCGCCGTGCCGATCCGGGGGCACGGCGGACTCGTCGTCGGCGCCATCGGGCTGTCCGGCCCCGTCGAGCGGATCTGCGACAGCCAGGGCCGGCCCCGGCCCAGCCTGATCACACTGATCCGGGAGGCCGCGAGAGCGATCTCCCGGGACCTGGGAGCCGCCCGCTGGTAAGTCCCCTCGCCCCCACGCCCACTCCGCGACCCACCGGAAGGCGGACCCGATCATGGTGGAACGCTATGTGATGTCCATCGATCAGGGCACCAATTCCACGCGATGCATCCTGTTCGACCGGGGCGGGCGGCTGGTGTCGGTCGCGCAGCGTGAGCACCAGCAGCACTTCCCCAGACCCGGCTGGGTCGAGCACGACGCGGTGGAGATCTGGCACAACCTGCGACGGGTGATGTCCGAGGTCCTGACCGGCGCCGGTACGGCGGTGGACGCGAGCCAGGTCGCCGCCATCGGCCTGGCCAACCAGCGGGAGACGACCGTGGTCTGGGACCGGCGTACGGGCGTCCCGCTGGGCCGCGCGCTCGTCTGGCAGGACACGCGCACGGCGCCGCTGGTCGAGGAACTCAGGATCCGGCCCGGCGAGGAGTTCTTCCTCGACCGGTGCGGCCTGCCGCCCTCCACCTACTTCTCGGCGCTGCGCATCCGCTGGCTCTTCGACCACGTCAAGGGACTCGAACAGCGTGCGAAGGACGGCGAGGTGCTGTTCGGCACGATGGAGAGCTGGCTGATCTGGAACCTCACCGGCGGTGCCGACGGCGGTCTGCACATCACCGACGCCACCAACGCCAGCCGCACCATGCTGATGAACATCCGCACGCTCGCCTGGGACGAGGAACTCCTGGCGTTCTTCGGCGTCCCGCGTCCGATGCTGCCCGAGATCCGGTCCTCCGCGGAGACCTACGGCGAGGCCCGCTCGCAGCTTCCCGGCGTGCCCATCGCGGCCGCACTCGGCGACCAGCAGGCGGCGCTCTTCGGCCAGACCTGCTTCTCCCCGGGCGAGGCCAAGTGCACGTACGGAACGGGCAGCTTTCTACTGCTCAACACCGGTACCGACGTCGTGCGGTCCCGGCACGGACTGCTCACGACCGTCGCCTACAAGATCGGGGACCGGCCGCCGGTCTACGCCCTGGAAGGCTCGATAGCCGTCACCGGCGCGCTGGTCCAGTGGTTCCGCGACCGGCTGGGTCTGATCAACAGCGCGCCGGAGATCGAGACACTCGCCCGGACCGTCGAGGACAACGGCGGCTGCTACATCGTCCCCGCCTTCTCCGGTCTGTTCGCACCCCGCTGGCGCAGCGACGCCCGCGGGGTCATCGTCGGCCTCACCTCCTACATCACCAGCGGGCACCTGGCCCGGGCGGTCCTGGAGGCCACGGGCTGGCAGACGCGCGAGGTCGTCGACGCCATGAACGCCGACTCCTCGGTGGCACTGAAGGAGCTGAAGGTGGACGGGGGCATGACGGCGGACAACCTGCTCATGCAGTTCGTCGCCGACGTGCTCGACGTGCCCGTCGTACGGCCCATGGTCTCCGAGACGGTCTCCCTGGGGGCGGGCTACGCCGCGGGGCTCGCCGCGGGCTACTGGCCGGACCTTGAGGTCCTGCGCCGCAACTGGCACCCGGCCGCCCGGTGGCTGCCGGGAATGGACCCCGGCCACCGGGAGTCGGAGTACGACAACTGGCAGCGGGCCGTCGAACGGTCGCTGGGCTGGATCAGGTCGCCCGGGTCGTCCTGAGCGTTCTCCTTTCCGGGACCTGTTTTCCGCCGCCAGTTCCCGCGCTTTCTTTCCGTGTCCTTTCCGCTTCCCTTCGGCCTTATGTTGGCTCGGTGGAATCCGGTCCGGGCGGCCCCTAGCGTTCTTTCACGGGCGCTTTCACGGGCGCTTTCACGCAGGAGAAGCGAGCGAGGAGCGAAGGGGGAACATGTCCGTATTTCCGTCCAGTGAAATGGCCGTGAAGGTCTTCAGCAGTCTGTTCACCGTATTGCTGGAGGACGACGATTTCGTGGCGCGGGCCCGGCAGGAGGGACTGTCCGTCCGGCTCGTGCACACGAAGCCCGACTGCGAGCTCTTCGTGTCGCCGCAGGACGGCGTCCGCATCGGCGGCGAACAGGCGCGGCCGGCGGCGATCACCCTCCGGATGTCCTGCGACACGGCGCACGCGCTGTGGATGGGGCGGCTCCTGGTGCCCGTCGCCGTCGCCACGGGCCGGCTCCGGATCCGCGGCAGGGTCGCCAAGGTACTGGAGCTGGTGCCCATGCTGCGGCCCGCGTTCGACCGGTACCCCGACATCGCGGCCGCCGCCGGTATCGGCGCGTGAACCGCCGTGCGGCGAACCGTCCCGAACACCGAACCCACGCACAAGGAGTGACACCGCACGTGAACACCGCTCTCTCCGAATCCGTGTCCGAGGCGACGCTGAACTTCGACGTGCTGCCGAACGACGTCGAGCAGTTCCGGGCGGCCGCAAAGGAATTCGCCCGGAACGTCGTCGAACCCCGCGTACAGGAAATGGACCAGAAACCGGCCGCGCATTTCGACTGGGACCTCGTCGGCCGGGGCCACCGGATCGGTCTCACCCGCGCTGCGGTCCCGAAGGAGTACGGCGGCCTCGGCGTGGGGATGCTGGGCGTCGCCACCGCACTGGAGGAGGTGGCCGCGGTCTGCCCGGGCACGGCACTGGTCTTCGGCGCCACCCTGCTCGGCCAGGCGCCGATCCTGCTGTCCGGCGACCCGCGGCTGCAGGCCCGCTTCCTGCCGCTGTTCTCGGGCGACGAACCGGTCCTCGCCTGCAACGCGGTCACCGAGGAGGACGCCGGCTGCGACCTCATCATCCCCTCCCAGGCGGAACACGCGCGCAACGTGACGACCGCCCGCCGGGACGGCGACGACTACGTCCTCACCGGCCGCAAGCGGTTCATCACCAACGCGAAGGTCGCCGTGTTCGCCTCCGTGTTCGCCACCATGGAGGGCAGCCGAGGGGCGACCGGGCTCACCTCCTTCATCGTCCCCCTCGACCTGCCCGGCGTGGTCCGCGGACCCGTGGCGGACAAGATGGGATACCGCGCCTGCCTCGGCAGCGAGCTGGAGTTCCACGAGGTCCGGGTGCCCGCCGAGTACATGATCGGCGCGGAGGGCGAGGGCATGGCCATCAACATGGCGCAGAGCAACATGGCGCGCGCCGCGGTGGCCGGCATCTCCACCGGCGTGGCCCGCAGCGCCCTGGAACGGGCGATCGCCTGGTGCGGCGAGCGGGTCCAGGGCGGACGCCCCCTCAAGGACCAGCAGTTCACGGCGGCGAAGCTGGCCGGCATGGCCGCCAAGGTCGACGCCGCCCGCATGCTGTACCTGCGGGCGGCGGACAAGGTCGACAACGAACTGCCGCCGCCGGTCTACGAACCGGCCGCGGCCAAGCTGTTCGCGGACCGGACCGCGATCGACGTCGCGGAGACGGCCCTGTCCCTGCTCGGCGCACGCGGCTACCTGCGCTCCTACGGCGTGGAGAAGACGATGCGGGACGCGCTGGGCACCCGCATCTACGAGGGCACCCCCGAGGTCCTGGCACTCGCCGTCACCGAGAGCCTCTACGCCGAGAAGGACGAGTGGTGAGCGCCGCCGGCCGCGCCGCCGGCCCCGCCTTACCCGGTACCCCGGCCCCGGAGCCCGCCGCCGGCCGGGACCCCCGCGCCCGGCGCTACGCCCGGGACATCATCAGCCTCCACGACCGGCTCAGCTACCGCCGGCTGCCCCTGGAGCTGAGGGGCGACCCGCTCTCCCTCGTCGAGGACCCCGACGGTGCCCTGGTCACCGTCACCGGCCGCGACAGCCAGTTCCCCTCCCGCTACCTCAAGGGGATGCTGGGGTTCCGTCTCGCCCAGTACCTCCGGCTGAACTGGATCTCCGCCGAAGCGGTCCACCGCACCGGGGCCTTCCACGAACCGCTGCCGCACTCGCCCGTGGAGAACATCCACACCGTCACGCTGTGCGCGCGCTCCGGGAAGATCCGCGGCTACGTGGGACTGGCCTGCTCGGCGGACCCCGAGAGCCTGCCCCTGGACTCCGCGTGCCGTACCCCGTTCCCGACGGAGGCCGCGCACGGCATCGACCTGCTGGGCAGGTACGCACGGCCCGGCCTGGGCACCCACCAGGCCTTCGAGTTCAAGCGGTTCCTGCGCGACCAGACGATGCCGCGCGACGAGCAGCACACCCGCGTTCCCTGGCACCTCATGCTCGGCATCGGCGAGGCGCTGCTCGCACTGGGCGACGGCGTGCGCGTGGTGCTGGGCGACGCCAAGGAGCACGTCGCCCTGCGCCATCTGCGGCTGGTCGGCTTCGACCTGCACGTCGTCGAGGGCACCGCGCCGTCCCTGTGCGCGTCGGACCCCATGGCACCGATCTACCGGCAGACGGTGGTGGCCAAGCCGTTCGCCGCCCCGGTGCCCGCCGACATCGCCTGGTACCGGGACGTGGTCCGCTCCTACCTCGACGGGACGAGCGACCTGGCCTCCTGGCAGGCCGTGATCACCACCCTGGCCGCACGCAGGACGCGCACGGGACACCGTCCCGACCCCGCACGAGGAGGGACTCGCAGGTGAACGACGGCGACCGGGAACCGATGCCCGAGACGGCCGGAGGGCCCGCGGCGAAAGCGCGGTTCTACGCCGAACTGACCGCCCGCAACGCCGGCGTGGTGCCCGAGGCCGATCAGTGGGCGCTGCGCACGGCCACCGTCCTGGTGGCCGGCTGCGGATCGATCGGCGGCGCGGCCGTCGAACCGCTCACCCGGCTGGGCCTGCAGAAGTTCGTCCTCGCCGACCCGGGGACGTACGAACTCAACAACCTCAACCGGCAGTCGGCGACCGTCGCCGACCTCGACCGGAACAAGGCCGCGCTGGCCGGGGACCGGGTGCGGGCGATCAACCCGAACGCCTCGGTCGAGGTGTTCACCGAAGGGGTCACCGGACAGACCGTCGAGAAGCTGACGGCCTCCTGCCAGGTGGTCATCGACGGGGTGGACGTCACGACCCCCGAGGGCTGGCGGGCCAAGCTCCTGCTGCACCGCCACGCCGTACAGCGGCGACTGCCCCTGATCACCGGCTGGGACATGGCGGGCACCCAGTACGTGCGCTGCTACGACTACCGGTACGTCCGCGAACCGTTCGCGGGGGCCCTCGGCCCGCACGACGCCGACCGCTACGACATGTGGGACCTGCTCCGCCGGGCCGTGCCGCTGCGGCACGTGCCCACCGACATGCTGGCCGAGATCCGGGCCAACCACGCCCGGACCGACTACAGCTTTCCGCAGGTCGCCTACACGGCCATGGCGTTCGGTGTGATCAGCTCCCACATGGTGGTGCGGCTGCTGACCGGGCAGCGGGTGCGGCCCGAGGTCCGTCTCGACGTGCACCAGAAGGCCAGGCCGCTCGGGGAGCGGTGGCGGACCCGGGCGCGATGGCCGGTGGAGCTGGGGGCGCTGCTGCCGGAGCTGCTGCGGCTGGCCCGGCGGTCCGGCGCGGGCCGGGCACCGCTGGCCGCGGTCGACCGCGACGTCTCCTGAGCCGCCGGGCCCGAAGTTCCGACCCACGGCCGCGCGTTCACCGGCGAAGCACCGGGTGCGAACGCGCGGCCGCATGACGCAGGCCGGGCGCGGCCGGGCCGCCGGCGCGCGCCCGCGCAGCCATCGCGACCACGGAGGTGGACATGAGTGTTCGGCAACGGAACGTGCTGTGGACGTTCTTCTGCTGTGGCCTGGGCGTGGCCATGGTGTCGCTCGACAACCTCGTCGTCATCACGGCCCTGCCGTCGATCCGCGAGGACCTCGGCGGGAGCATCCAGCAACTGGAGTGGACCGTCAACGCCTACACCCTGACCTACTCGGTGCTCATGCTGACCGGCGCGGCACTCGGGGACCGGTTCGGCCGGCGGCGGATGTTCGGCATCGGGCTCGGCGTCTTCGTCGTCGCGTCGGCCGGGGCCGCGCTGGCCCCCGGCATCGGCGCCCTGATCGCCGCCCGTGCCGTACAGGGCCTGGGTGCCGCGCTGTTGATGCCGCTGAACCTCACGATCCTCACGGAGGCGGCGCCGGAGCGGCGGCGCGGTGTCCTGCTGGGCGCGATGAGTGCCGTGGAGGGCGTCGCGATCGCCATGGGCCCGCTCCTCGGCGGAGCCGTGGTGGAGCACCTGAGCTGGCAGTGGATCTTCTGGATCAACGTGCCGGTCGGCGTACTGGTGCTGCCCGTCGCCCGGTGGAAGCTCACCGAGAGCCACGGCCCCAGCCCGCGTCTGGACCTGGTGGGCACGGTCCTGGCCAGTGCCGGGCTCTTCGGGATGGTCTTCGGCATCATCAACGGTCACGCGGACCACTGGACCAGTGCCCGGGTGCTGCTCTCGCTGGCCGGCGGCGCGGCCGTCCTGATCGCCTTCGTCGGCTGGGAACTGCGGGTCGAACACCCCATGTTCCCGATGAAGCTGTTCCGCCACCGGACCTTCGGTGCCGTCAACGTCGCCGGGCTGCTGATGTTCGCCGGCATGTTCGGCTCGGTCTTCCTGCTCACCCAGTTCCTCCAGGGCCCGCGCGGCTACACCCCCCTGGAGGCGGGCCTGCGGATCCTGCCCTGGACCGCGGTGCCCGTCTTCGTGGCGCCCCTGGTGGGCCTGGTCTCCGACCGGGTCGGCGGCCGGGCCGTCGTCGCGCTGGGCCTGGCCCTCCAGGCCATCGGACTGGGGTGGATCGCCGCCCGGGTCTCGCCCGAGGTGCCCTATCCGTCGCTGATTCCGGCACTGGTCCTGTGCGGCCTCGGCATGACCTGCTACTTCTCGCCCACCGCCAACATGGTGATGAGCGCGGTCGACGCCGGCGAGCGCGGCATGGCCTCCGGGTCGATCAGTGCCTTGCGTGAACTCGGCGGCGTGCTCGGCATCGCGGTCCTCGCGTCGGTGTTCTCCGCGCACGGGGACCTCACCACCGCGGACCGGTTCACGGACGGCATGGTCCCGGCGGTGTGGACCGGCGTCGCCCTGATCGCCTGCGGGGCGCTGGCGGCCCTGCTGGTACCGCGGCGCCCCCGGGACGGCCGCCCCGCCGACCCCGAGCCGGTCGTGCCGGGGTGCGTGGGCGACCTGGTGTGACGGCATGCCCACCACCGGCATGTCCGGTCGGAGGGGAGAAGGATCGGAGGGGAGAAGGAGAGGAGGGGAGGGGACAGTGCCGAGCGCACCGATCCGGGTCCTGCTGGCGGACGACCGGTCCATCGCCCGCGCCGGAATCCGGTCCGTTCTCGACGAGGACGGCGGCATCGAGGTGGTCGGCGAGGTGTCCGACCTGGCGGGTGCGGTGGGCAGGGCCCGTGCACTCCGGCCGCATCTGGTGCTCGCCGGCGTCCTCCGGGGTGCCGCCGACGCCGTGCAGCTGGTCGGTGAACTCTCCGCGAGCTGCGGCGACGAACGGCCCGGCGTTCTGCTCATGGCCCACGAGGGCGCCCCGGACGCACGGATCGCCCTCCGGGCCGGCGTGCACGGGGTCGTGCTGCCCAGGGTCACGCCGGAACAGCTGCTCTCCGCGATTCACGTCGTGGCCGCCGGCTACCGGATCTTCTTCGAGGAACAGGGTCCTGCGGGGGGCGGCGGCCGGTTTCCCGAGCCGGTGGAATTCCCCGGCGCTCCGGCGGCGGGTGCGGCGGGATTCCAGTCGCTGACCCGGCGGGAGCGGGAGGTGTTCCGGCTGCTCGCCCAGGGACTGAGCAATACGGAGATCTCCGCGGTCCTGGTGCTGAGCGAAAACACCGTGAAATCCCATGTGCAACGGCTGCTGGAGAAACTGCACCTGCGCAACCGGGTGCACGCGGTCATCCATGCCTACCGGACGGGCCTGCTGGCGCAGCCCTGCCCGGAGCCCGTCCGCCGGTGGACCGGCTCCCGCGCTCCGCGGGCGCTCCAGTGAGCCTGCGGTGCTCCGCGCGAGCCCTGTTGAGCGCATGGCGCTCAACAGGGCTGGTCTTGTTGGCTGTTGTGAAGATCAGTCGGTCGAATCGAGGAGATATCCGCGTCCGTTGGCGGTCCGGACCCGCAGCCCGAGGGAGACCACCTTGCGCCGGATTCTCATGATGTGCAGGTCCAGGGCGTTCTGGCTGGCCGTGCCGCGCCGGTCGCGGAGCAGGGCGATCAGTTCGTGCCGGGCCACGAGGGTGCCGTACCGCTCGACCAGTGGCTGCAGCAGGTTCATCTGGGTCGGTGACACGGGCACCATCCGGGTGCCGTAGCGGAGCAGCCCGTCCTGGTCGAGGACGGGGACCCGGTGCGTGCCGGCTCTGGCCCGGAGCGCCGCGACCCGGGCGGCGAAGTCGGCCCTGCTGACCGGCGCCCGGATCCAGTCCTCCCGCGAGTCGCTCGGCACCGGCGGCGTCGCGCCGTTCTCCACCACGAGGAGGCGGAGGATTCCGCGGCGCCGCAACTGTTCCAGTTCCTGCACCTCGACCGGCCAGCGCAGGACGCGTACGTCCTGGGTGGCCTGGAATAACTGCCCCTCACTGTATTGAGGCACGAATTGACTTCTCCTTTCGTACGCGTGGAATAATGCAGGGTTCCGCGGGTTTCGTTCCCCCCTGCGGCATTACTACCTCACTATGCAGGGTGTTCAAGCGTCGCTGCAACAAGTCAATTGGCGGGGCACCGCCTGGTTATCTGCATAAAATAGGACAGGGCGCAGGCTGTTAATAGTTCTAATGGTCCTTTGTGTGGTGCCGCGGGCCCGAGCCGATCTCGTGAAAAGGAGTGAAGCGCCGGGCCGTGCCGGGCGGGTAGATTTCTCCGGGCAGGCGTGCCGACGAAAAAGGCCGGTATTCGAGAAATCCGGGAAAGGCATGGAAAGGGCAGAAGAAATTCTCACCTCCGGG
The DNA here is from genome assembly GCF_042957285.1 of Streptomyces sp. NPDC008092. Taxonomy (NCBI): domain Bacteria; kingdom Bacillati; phylum Actinomycetota; class Actinomycetes; order Kitasatosporales; family Streptomycetaceae; genus Streptomyces; species Streptomyces sp. NPDC008092. Next base: position 184,604 of record NZ_JBIBHY010000009.1, on the reverse strand, counting down.
GAATTACTGATCGCCATCATGGCGCTGGTGACGGCGGGGCCCCCTCCGGCGTCCTGGGAGACGCAGGGGAACCTCCCGCCGGCGACGCAAGGCAAGAGACAGGAACACCGCGCGGAAGGAACCCGTCATGCTGCCCGCGACCACTGAAGCGAGCCGGCCCCCCGCCGGCCGGCCCACACCCCCGCGTGCCGAGGTGCTGGTGACGGGCCTCGGAGCGACCACCCCGCTCGGCGGTGACGTGCCGTCCAGCTGGGCGGCCCTGCTGTCCGGCCGGTCCGGCGTGACCCGGCTGGACACCCCCTGGGCCGAGCAGCTGCCCGTGCGCATCGCGGGAGGCATGTGCGAGGACCCCGCCTTCCGGCTGGACCGGATCCGGCGGCGGCGCCTCGACCGCAGTCAGGCGGCCGCGGTGGTGGCGGCCGGGGAGGCGTGGGCGGACGCCGGCGCGCCGGAGGTCGAGCCCGAACGGCTCGCGGTGGTCGTGGGCACCGGCATCGGCGGCGGGCTCACCCTCCTCGAACAGGACGACCGGCTGGAGAAACGGGGCCCACGCGCCATCTCGCCGTACACGGTGCCCATGCTGATGCCCAACGGCAGCGCCGCGGCGGTCGGTCTGCTGCTGGGGGCGCGGGCGGGCACGCACGCCCCGACCAGCGCCTGTGCGTCCGGTGCGGAGGCGCTGGCGGTCGGCACGCTGCTGATCAGGTCCGGCCGGGCGGACGTGGTCGTCGCGGGCGGCACGGACGCCTGCCTGCACCCGCTGGCGCTCGGCGCGTTCGCCCGGATGCGCGCCCTGTCCCTGCGCAACGACGCCCCGGAATTAGCGTCCCGGCCCTTCGACCGGGACCGCGACGGGTTCGTCATGTCCGAGGGCGCGGGCATGGTCGTACTGGAGCGCGCCGGCTTCGCACGGGCGCGCGGCGCGCAGGTGCACGCGACCCTGTCGGGCGCGGGGGTCACGTCCGACGCGTACGACGTGACGCTCCCCGCCGTGGAGGGCCAGGTGCGGGCCATCGGGGCGGCGCTGCGGGACGCGGATCTCGCCGGAGCCGACATCGGCCATGTGAACGCGCATGCCACCGGTACGCCCCTGGGCGACGTCACCGAGGCCCGGGCCGTACAGGAGGCCGTGGGGCCGCATCCGGCGGTCACCGCCTGCAAGTCCGCCACCGGCCACCTGCTGGGCGCCTCCGGCGCGGTCGAGGCCGTCTTCACCGTCCTCACCCTGGCGCACGGCCTGGTCCCGCCGGTCCGCAACCTGGACAGGGCCTCCGACGGGATCGAGCTGGACCTGGTGTCCGGCGCGCCGCGGCGGTCACCCGTCCGGGCGGCGCTGTCCACGTCCTTCGGGTTCGGCGGTCACAACGTGGTCCTCGCCTTCACGAGGTAGGGCGCGGGTCGGCGGCCCGGTCCCGGCAGGACGCCAGCAGGTCCGCGACGGCCGCCGGACGGGTGAGCTGGGGGCAGTGCCCCGCCCCCTCGACCACCGTCACCGGCGTGTCCACCGTGTCCACCGGGTCCGTCAGCGGATCCGCCGACCCGACGACGATGTCCACGGGCAGCCGCAACTCCCGCAGCACGCGGCGGAGTTCGGCGCGCTGCCGGTGGGCGTCGCGCAGGGCGGCGACCACCCGGCGCGAGGTCCCGGCCCGGCGCAGGTCCAGCGCGAGCGCGTCGAGCCCCGGGCCCTCGGACAGACCGAGCGGACGAGCCAGACGGGCGGCGGGAGCCGTGCGCAGCAGGGGCACGGCCAGGGGCGAGCGCAGCACCGCGGCGGTCGGCCGCTGCAGGAAGGCCGGCGCGACCAGCACGAGTGCCGCGAGCCGGTCGGGCCGGGCCGCGGCGTAGCGCAGTGCGGGGCCGCACGCGAGCGAGTGCGCCACCAGCACCGGCCGGGTCTCCACCGGGCGCAGCAGGTCGGCGAGCCAGTCGTCGAGCGTTCCCCGGCCCGCTCCCGACCTGCCGAAGCCGGGCAGGTCGGGAGCGAGGACGGGCGCGTCCAGGCGGTCCGTCGTGTCCGCCCAGGCGTCGGCGCTCAGCAGGAGCCCGTGCAGCAGCACGTATCCGGGGCGCCGCCGCTCCCCGGTCACCCAGGTGCGGGTGCCCGCCACGTCGTGGAAGCCGTAGGGGCGGCGGCACGGCCCGGAGCGGCCGAATCGGGTGGCGACCAGGTCGTCGGCCCACTGGCGCAGCGCCGCCCGCACGGGCGCCATGGACAGCCCGTGCGCCTCGGACAGGGCGCGGGCGGCTGCCGTGTCGTAGCGGTCGGTCGACAGGAACGACAGGGTCTCGGGATCCGCCCGGGTGATCGCGCGGGGCAGCCTACGCAGCAGACCCACCGGGACCGAGCGGCTGGGGGAGCGCACCCCCATGTGCTCCGCGAGCAGGCCGGCCAGCGCGGGCAGTTCGGGGGTGGAGTCGTCCAGCACCCAGTAGGTGCGGCCCGCGCTCCCGGGGTCCTGCGGAAGAGCGGCCAGGAACCGGACGAAGTGGTCCAGGGGCACGACCGGGAGGAAGACACCGGGCCCCCCGGGCAGGGCCCGCAGCCGGCCCTGCCAGAGCCCGCGGACCACTTCGGCCAGGCCGAGGTACTGGCCCGGCCCGATCACCGTGCTGGGATTGGCGATGCTCAACGGAACCCCCAGCTCGCCGGCGCGGGCCCGCACCGCCGCGTCGCCCTCCTGCTTCGACGCCTCGTACGCGCCCAGCCTGCGGTAGTCCGGCGGCCGTCCGGCCGCGACGGCCGCCATGCGGTAGCCGCTGATGTGCACCACCCGGCGCAGTTTCGGCAGGCCCGCCGCCCAGTCGACCACCTGCACGGCACCCGTCACGTTGACCGCCCGCGCCTGTGCCGGCGTGATGCCGAACGCGAAGCGCGCGGCGGTGTTGTAGACGTCGCGGACCCCGGACAGCCCGTCCGCGGGCAGCCCCAGACCGGGGGCGGTGATGTCGGCCCGGACCATCGTCAGGGCGGCACGGTCCACGCCCTGCCCGTCGAGCCACGCCGTCAGCCCGTCACCGGAGCCGCGCACGGCGGCCGCCACCCGGTGGCCCCGGCGCAGGAGTTCCGCCACCAGGGAGCGGCCGATGAAGCCCCCGGCGCCGAAGACGATCGAATCGGTCGAGTCGGTCGAGTCCGAGAGCATGCTGTCTCCTTGCCCGGTCCGTGATGCCGTGTCAGCGCTCGGGGAACCGGACCGGGGCCCCGTCCGCGGAGCGGCTCCCACCGTACCGAAACACCCGGGGCGAAGCGGACGAACCATGCCCGCACCACACGTTCGGGACGATGTGCCCGGAGGTGCAAGCCGCCCTCGCCGCACGTGTGTTCAGGCGGCGGGTCCGGTCCGTGCCGCGGCGGCCGCCCGTGCGGCGAGCACGGCGCGCCCGTGGTCGGACTCCGGGAAACGCGCGAGCATCGCACGCAGTTCGCCGGCGCCGACGTCGGCGCCGAAGGGCTCGGTGCCCGGCTCCAGCCGCACCCCCTCGGCGAGCGGACCGGCCACCACGGGGTCGAAGCCGAACGCGTCGACGAGGTGCGCGACGGCGGCGAGGCCGTCCGGATCGTCGCCGGCGATCGCGATCGCCTTGCGTCCCGGCGTGCCCGCGGGCCGTGCCCCGTCCTCCAGGTCGTGGTAGCCCATGTGGTTGAACGCCTTGATCACCCGCGCTCCGGACAGGTACGCCTGCACGGTCTGGCTGGAGGAGGTCAGCGGGTCGGTGAGGTCCGCGCGGACCCCGTCCACCTCCCACCAGTAGTTCATCGCGTCGACGACCAGCCTGCCCCGCAGCTCTTCGGCCGGAACGCTGCGGTATTTGCCGAGCGGGAGGGCCAGGACGACCACGTCCGCCTCCGCCGCGGCCCGCGCGGCGTCCACCGGGACGGCGCCGGGGGTGAGGACCTCGACGGTGAGGGCGATCGCGGCGGGGTCGCCGGACCCCGCGATCAGCACGCGGTAGCCGGCCGCCAGCGCCAGCCGTGCCAGTACGGTGCCGACCTTGCCGGCGCCCAGGATCCCGACCGTCCGCACCTCGGCGGCCTTCGACTCCGTTGCGTTCACGGCGTCAGCCGGCGAGGAGGTCGCGGACCATCGGGACCACCTTCGTGCCGTACAGCTCGACGGCGCGCAGGCGGGCGCTGACCGGCTGCGCCCCACTGGTGTAGATCAGGTCGAACCGGCCCACGCCGAGCGCCTTGACGGCACGGGCCATCTTGCGGGCGACCGTCTCCGGAGAGCCGATGTACAGGGAGCCGTGCTCGATCTCGGCCTCGTACTCCTCCTTGCGGACCGGCGGCCAGCCCCGCAGCGCGCCTATGCGGTCACGGATCACCCGGTAGTACGGCCAGTGCTGTTCCCGGGCCGCCTCGTCGGTGTCGGCGATGAACCCCGGCGAGTGCATCCCGACCGGGTGCGCGGTCGTACCGAACTGGCCGGCGGCGCGCCGGTAGAGGTCGATGTACGGCGCGAAGCGCTCGGGAGTGCCGCCGATGATGGCGATCATGAGCGGGAAGCCGTAGCGGGCGGTGCGGATGACCGACTGCGGGGTGCCCCCGACTCCGACCCAGGTGCTCAGGTGCCCCGACTCGGTCTTGGGGAAGACGTCCGCGGCTTCGAGGGGGGCCCGCTTGGTGCCGCTCCAGGTGACGGGCTTCTCCTCCAGGAGCTTGGCGAACAGCTCGATCTTCTCCTCGAACAGCACGTCGTAGTCGCTCAGGTCGTACCCGAAGAGGGGGAACGACTCGGTGAAGGAGCCGCGGCCCAGGATGACCTCGGCCCGGCCGTTCGAGAGCGCGTCCACGGTGGCGAAGCGCTGGAAGACGCGGACCGGGTCGTCGGAGCTCAGCACGGTCACGCCGGAGGCCAGCCGGATCCGCCGGGTGCGCGTGGCGATGCCGGCGAGGACGGTCTCCGGGGTCGACACCGCGTACTCCGGGCGGTGGTGCTCGCCGAGGGCGATGACGTCGACGCCGGTCTCCTCGGCGAGCACGGCCTCGTCGACGACCTGCCGGACGGCCCGCGCGTAGGAGACCGGGGTTCCCGAGTCGTCCTGCGGGACGTCGCCGAAGGTGTCGAGACCGAAGACGAGATCGGACGCGGAGTCGGGTACGGGGTCTGACGCGGGGGCTGGCATGACAGGGCTCCTTCGAGTGGTTGACGTGTCAATCATCGCTCGCATATGATTGACATGTCAACAAGAGGAGCGGCGGCACGATGACAGCGCGGCGCAGGGAATTCCCCACCCCTGAAGAACTGCGGATCTGGCGGGACTTCATCGAGACGACGGAGGCGCTGCGCGCCGAGCTCTCGTCCCGCCTGCAGCGCGAGAGCGCCCTGTCGCCGGGTGACTACGCCGTGCTCCTCGCCCTGCGCGAGGCGGACGGGCGGCGGCTGAGGTCCTCCGAACTGGCGGCCCGCGTCGGCTGGGAGCGCAGCCGCCTCTCGCACCAGATCGGCCGCATGGAGCGGCGCGGCCTGCTCCGGCGCGAGGAGTGCGTCACCGACAGCCGGGGTGCCGAGGTGGTGCTCACGGCGGAGGGCGCGGAGGCGTTCCGGAACGCGTCCCTGCCCCATCTGCGCGCCGTGCGGGAGCTGTTCGTGGCCGCCCTCACCCCGGACCAGCTCGCCGCGGCGCAGCAGATCACCACGGCGCTGCGGAACCACCTGACGGCGCCCGAAGCCTGAGGCCCGCGGAGCGCTCTGCCGGAACGCTGCCCCATCAGGGCGTTCAGGGAGCGTCCGTGCTCAGTCGCTCAGTTCGGCCGCCCGGCGCACGAACGTGTCGTACAGGTCCCGCGCGGCCTGCGGCACCGACTCGGCCGCGCTCATCGTCGCCCCGGTCCGCTTGCGCTCCAGCAGGTCGACGCCCAGCTCCCGCTCCAGGTTCCGGACGGTTTCGCTCAGGGCGGGCTGCGACAGGCGCAGTTCGTCGGCCGCCCGGCGCAGTGAACCGAGCCGGGTCACGGCCGCTATGTATTCCAGCTGTTCGGTCCGCACCCCGGCAGAATGAGCCGCTTCCAGGGGCGCGTTCAAGGGTTTTCCTGTCACACGTTCGTGAAATCCAATGGTCCGCGATACGAGACCGGTCGGGTTTTCCTTGACGGCCTTCGGCGCGGACTGCGACCATCGACGGCATGAAGATGCGACTGGACCTCACGCGGCGACGCCACGTCGACCTCGCGCGCGTCTCCAGCGCCTCCTGTTGCGCCGCGGCCTGATCACCCCGCCACGATCCGCCGCACTTCTCTCGCCTTCTTTCGCTTCCTTTCACCTCCCTTTTCCCGCCTGAATTCACCGTGCGGTGCCCGCGTCGTCCCGGGCCCCGTGAATTCTCGCGTGCCCGAAAAACCGCGACAGGAGTTCCGCATGCCCGTCGCGCCCGTGAAATCGTCCAGTACCGCGACGGCTTCCGCACCGGCCGTAGACCGCCTGGGGGGAGGCCCGGCTCCCGGACACCGGGCCCGAGTCCGCCCGGGCCCACGCCCGACCTCCCGCTCGACGAGGCGTTCCGCGCCGTCCCGGCCACCAGAAAGAGGCAGCTCCATGGCCACCGTCCTGTCCGTCTCCGGCAGTCCCTCCGCCTCCTCCCGCACCGGCCGCCTGCTGCGCCACCTGGACCAGCGGCTGACCGCCCAGGGCCACGAGGTCGTCCCGCTCGACGTCCGCACCATCCCCGCCGAGGCCCTGCTCGGCGCCGACTTCCGGCACCCGGCGATCGTCGAGGCGACCGAGCTGTTCGCGCGCGCCGACGGGGTCGTGGTCGGCACCCCGGTCTACAAGGCCTCGTACTCCGGCGTCCTCAAGGCCCTGCTCGACCTGCTCCCGCAGTACGCGCTCACCGGCAAGACCGTGCTGCCCCTGGCCACCGGCGGCTCCGTCGCACACGTCCTCGCCATCGACTACGCGCTGCGCCCGGTCCTCAACTCCATGGGTGCCGCCCACATAGTCCAGGGCTGGTTCACCCTCGACAAGGACATCACCGTGGGGGAGGACGGCACCCTGAGCCTCGCACCGGCCGCCGCCGAGGCGCTCGTCCCGGTCGTCGACCGGTTCTCGGCGGCGCTCCCCGGCCGCACGCCCGTCCTGGCCGTGGCGAGCTGACCCGATGACCGCCCACGTCATCGCCGACGCCACCGAGGCCCTCGCCGTCGCGACCGCCCTGGCCGACGAGTTCCGGGCCGGGGCCGGCGAACGGGACGCCGGACGCCGCCTGCCCCGGGCCGAGCTGGACCGGCTCTCGGCCTCGGGGCTGCTCGGCGTCACCGTGCCCGCCGAGCACGGCGGAGCCGACGTCGACGCCCTGACCCTCGCGGAGATCTTCCGGCTGCTCGGCTCGGCCGACGCCAGCCTCGCCCAGATCCCGCAGAGCCACTTCGTGTACGTCAACGTGATCCGCCGTCAGGGCACCGAGGAGCAGCGGAAGTTCTTCTTCGCGGAGCTGCTCGCCGGCAGCCGCTTCGGCAACGCCCAGTCCGAGGCGGGGACGAGACACGTCCAGGACATCCGGACCCGCCTGGAACGGCACGGCGACGGCGGCTGTCGGCTGACCGGGGTCAAGCACTACTCCACCGGCGCCCTCTTCGCCGACTGGATCCCGGTGCTCGCCCGCGCCGAGGACGACAACCTGCACGTGGCGTACGTCCCCCGGGACGCGCCCGGCCTCACCGTCGTCGACGACTGGGACGGCATGGGGCAGCGCACGACCGCCAGCGGGACCGTCCGGCTGGACGGCGTGACCGTGCCCGCCGACCGCGTGCTGCCGCACCATCTGACCTTCCAGGGTCCCCAACTCCACGGTGCGGTGGCCCAGTTGCTGCACGCGGCCATCGACGTGGGGATCGCCGGAGGAGCGCTGGCCGAGGCCGCGGAATTCGTACGGACCCGGAGTCGGCCCTGGTTCGAGAGCGGGCTGGAGTCCGCCGCCGAGGACCCGCTGCTGATCCAGCGGTTCGGTGAACTCGCCGTCCAGGTACGGGCGTCCGAGGCCCTGCTGCGGGAGGCCGCCCGCGCGGTCGACGCGGCCGGCACCGACCTCACCGACGCGTCGGCCGCCGAGGCGTCCGTCGCCGTGGCCGCCGCGAAGGTGCAGGCGTCCGGCGCGGCCGTGACCGTCGCCGGGGCGCTCTTCGAGGTGTCCGGGACCCGCTCGGCCCTCAACTCCCTCAACCTGCACCGGCACTGGCGGGACGCCCGGACCCACACCCTGCACGATCCGACCCGCTGGAAGATCCAGCACATCGGCCGGTACGTCCTCAACGGCATTCTGCCGCCCCGCCACGGCCTCCTGTGACCACCCGCTGCCTTCGATCGGAGACCCCCGTGTCCCTCACCTTCCACTGGTTCCTGCCCACCAACGGGGACAGCCGGCATGTCGTCGGCGGCGGCCACGGCACCCCGGCGACGGCCTCCGGACGGGACCGGCCGCCCACGGTCGCCTATCTGAGCCAGATCGCCAGGGCCGCCGAGGATCTCGGCTTCGTGGGGGCGCTCACCCCGACCGGCGCCTGGTGCGAGGACGCCTGGCTGACCACGGCGATGGTCAGCCAGCACACCGAGCGGCTGAAGTTCCTGGTCGCCTTCCGGCCGGGGTTCGTCTCGCCGACGCTCGCCGCGCAGATGGCGTCCACCTTCCAGCGGCAGACCGGCGGACGGCTGCTGCTGAACGTGGTGACCGGAGGCGAGAGCCACGAGCAGCGGGCCTACGGGGACTTCCTCGACAAGGACGCCCGGTACCGCCGTACCGGTGAGTTCCTGGAGGTCGTACGGGGGCTGTGGGAGGGCAAGGCGGTCGATCTGGAGGGGGAGCACCTGCGGGTCGAGGACGCCAGGCTGGCCCGGGTGCCGGAGCCGGTGCCCGAGGTGTACTTCGGGGGGTCCTCGCCGGTCGCGGGCGAGGTCGCGGCCCGCTACGTCGACGTGTACCTGACCTGGGGCGAGCCGCCGGCCCAGGTCGCCGGGAAGATCGCCCGGATCCGGGGGCTCGCGGCGGCACAGGGGCGCACCCTGCGGTTCGGGATCCGGCTGCACGTCATCACCCGGGACACGTCCGGGCAGGCGTGGGCCGAGGCCGGCAGGCTGCTGGACGGGTTCGACCCGGAGACCGTGCGGTCGGTGCAGTCGGGGCTCGCCCGCAGCGAGTCCGAGGGGCAGCAGCGGATGCTGGCCCTGCACGGCGGACGGCGGGACGCGCTGGAGATCCACCCCAACCTCTGGGCGGGCATCGGGCTGGTGCGGGGCGGCGCCGGGACCGCCCTGGTCGGCTCGCACGACGAGGTCGCCGAGCGGATCAAGGAGTACGCGGCGCTGGGCATCGAGGAGTTCGTGCTCTCCGGGTACCCGCATCTGGAGGAGGCGTACTGGTTCGGGGAAGGGGTGCTGCCCCGGCTGGCCGCGCAGGGCGTGTGGCGGCACCCCGCCGGGGCGGGCGAAGTGGCGTCGGCGCAGGTGCCGTTCGCGTCCTGAAGGTTTCTGTCCGGCGGCGCTCTGTCCGGCGGCGCCCTGCGCCAGGGCGAACTCGGCGCGTCGCTCGGCCGGGACCGCGCCCGCATCTCCCGTCGGCCCACCCGCATGGCCGGGCGCGGACTTGTGGCCCGTGAGCGCGGCGACGGTCACGCGCCCGTCGCCGTCACCCTCACCGGCGACGGGCGCGCGCCCGTCGCCGCCGTGCGCCCCGGTCCGGAGGCCGCGGTCCGCCGCCGCCTCACGGACAGGCTCTCCGCGGCGGAGGCCGCGATGCTGAACTGCGTGCTCCGCAGGCTCCAGCCGGGGCCCCGTCGCCCGAAGAGAGCAGCAGAACTTGCGTCACTCGTCCGGCGGGCCTGGCGTGCACTCGGTCGGTGCAGCCGGGAGCCTAGGATCCATCACCGGACAAACGGGGCATCTGTTGCCTTGTCGGCATGGGCGGGTCCACCTCGAGACCGAAGGAGACGGGATGTCGCACCGCGCCGGACGAACCCGCTGGAGACGCTTCGCGGTGGTCCTGGTGCCCGGCGTCGCCGCCTGCGCGACCGTCGGCATCGCCATGGCGCAGGGTGTGCTCGCCGCCTCGTTCTTCATCTCCGGTCAGCAGTTCCAGGTCTCCGCCGACAAACTGACGGCCCGCGGGTTCAGCCTCTACGGCATGGTGGACGTCACGAGGAAGCACGAACTCGTCCCCGTCGTGGTCTCCGGTTTCCGGCACGCCACGGTCGACGGGCTGTGCCAGTCCGTCGTCGTCGACGTCCCGGTGCTGGGCACGCAGACGCTGCGGCTCACCGGCGGTGACGGCCGGCCGGCCGAGGCCTCGAACCTGTTCATCGACGCCACCAGCGAGTCGGTCGGCGACGCGTTCTTCGGCGGCCTCGACATCGGCGTCGCCCAGGGGGCCGTCACCAAGGGACCGGTCAGGTCCGGGGACCGGAACTCGCGCTTCTTCGATCCCGACGGCGTCGCCCAGCAGGCGACGTCGACCACCCTGAACGACGTGCGGGTGAGCGCGGTCGCGGTCTCCGCCGGCACCTTCAACATCCCGGGTCTGCGACTGCGGGTCCTCCAGGGCAACCGCGCATGCTTCTGACCCGGGTGGCCGCCGCGCACGGGGGCCGTGCGTCCGGGCGCAACACCTCCCCGCGGGACCGCAACCCCACTCATCAGGACAGGACGCGTGATCACCAACCCTTTCGGCAGCGGACGTGAACTGGTCGCCAGGGCGCCGGAGTTCCGGAGCAGGTTCCGCACCTGGCGTGGCGGACGTCCCTTCTGGGCCGGGCTGTTCACCTTCGCCGCCGGTCTGCCCATCCTCTACTGGCCCTACGCGAACCTGAACCTGGGCGGGATCCCGCTCGCCCTGTCGACCACCTCCGGCGCCGGGTCCCTGCTGATCGGAACCCTGCTCCTGTCCCTGGGCATCGCGCTCTGCTGCCGCCCCCATCTCCGGGTGTTCGCCGGGATCGCCACCCTCCTGCTCGCCGTCGTCTCCTTCCCCGTCGCGAACTTCGGCGGTCTCTTCCTCGGCGTGGCCCTCGGCCTGGTCGGCGGCTCCCTGGCCTGCGCCTGGCTGCCGCCCCCGGCCGGCGAGCCGCCGACGGCGCCGGACGACCGGGCGGCCGTGCCGGGTGCGGGCGCCGCTGCGGCCGCGACGGGGGAGGGGCGCAGTGGCACCTGACCCGCGCACCGGTAAGGGCGTTCCCGCGCTCCGCCGGGTGGCCCGGCCTCTCGCGGCCGCCCTGGCCGTGGCCGGCGTGGCCGTGCTGCTGCGCCTCGACGTGCCGCACGTGCCCGGCGTCGCTTCCGGCGCACGGCTCGGTTCCGCGCCCCTGGTCCGTCCCGCGAAGGGCCCCTGTGTGCTCCGTGCGGACCGGCTCGTACTCCGCGGCGCGAGGTTCCGCGGAGTGGTCTCGGTGCGTACCGGGACCGGCAGTGTCCGGGCCCTGAAGTTCACCGTACGGTCGCTGGACGCCGTCAACCTCGACCTGACCGCGGGCCGGGGCCGCGCGGCGATGCGGCTGCGGGCGAGGCCGGCGACCACCGCCACGCTCAAGGGGCAGGGCGCCGGCGGGGTGACGACCCTCTACGTCCGCAAACTGACCGGCAGGGTCACGGGCCTCGGCGGCGGCCCGCTCCCGGCCGACCGCACCGTCTCCGTCACCCCCGACGCGGTACCCCGCTGGCTCTCGCACCCGGCCACCCGCACCCGTACCATCACGCTCGCCGCGGCGACCGCCTCCCAGATCACCCAGTTCGGCGGCCGGCTGTCCATCAGGGGTCCGCAACTGCGGACCACGGCGCGGGTCCCGCACGGTGCGTGACGCCGGGCGGGGTGCCGGTGGGCTCAGGTTCCCCGGCCGGGGTCCGTCGGCCTGGCATCGGGCGGCGGTTCCGGCCGGAGTTCCGCCACGGTGCGCAGCGCCGCCTTGAAGGCGGCGTACTCCTGCTCGCCCAGCGCCCTCGCGTGGCGCTCCTCGATCGAGCGCATGACGGCGGCGGCCGCCGCCATCTGCAGCAGGCCGCGCTCGGTGGGGCAGACCAGTTTGGCGCGGCGGTCCGCGGGGTCGGGTCTGCGTTCGACGTAGCCGAGGCGTTCCAGGTCGTCGATGAGGGTGCCGGCGACCTGCTTGTGCCGGCCGGAGGCGCGGGCACGACGACCGGGTCCGGGAGGCCGTGGAGGCCACCGGCCGCCGGAAGCTGGTCTTCGCCGGGGTGTCGCTGGAGGTGTGCGTCGCCCTGCCCGCGATCTCCCGCGACGGCCGCCGGGTACGACGCCTACGTCGCCGTCGACGCCTCCGGCACCTTCAGCCAGGCCAAGCGCGAGGCGGGACTGCTGCGCATACAGGGGGGCGTCGTCGTCAGCGACTACGCCACCCTCATGGTCGAGGCGCTGGGCGACAACGCCCTGCCCGAGGCCGCGGCCTGCTACGCAGCCCTCGACATGCCGTTCGCCGTCCTGGTCGGGCAGATCTCGGCGGCCCACCGGGCCTGGCCCGGCGACACCCGGTGCGGGCGGCTGTCACACCGCCTGCAGCACCGCGTGGGCGATGCCCGTGAGATTGCCCTGGGCGGCGAGGATCTCCCGGCGCCCCGATCCGTCGAGACCGGCCGCGTAGACGGATCCGCCGAGGTCGGTCACGTACATGCGGCCGCCGTCCGGGTCGAGGGCGATGCCGATGCCCTCCATGAGATGGGTCAGGAGGATCTCGGACGTCCACCGGCCGTCCGGCTGGTCCAGCGGGGCCCGGTTGACGGTGTTGCCCCGCGGCGGGTCCCCGCGGTCCGTCCAGTACAACGCCCTCGCCTTGAGGTCGAGTTCGAGGTCGATCGGTTCCGGCAGCCCCTCGAACAGCACCTCGACGTCACCGCGCCGGTCCGGTGGCTGCCCGGCGGGCAGGGCGATGCCGGCCCGCAGGATCCTGCCGAGCCCCGCGTCGCTCGGCCCCTTCTGGGACCAGTACAGGTGCCCGCCGACGGGGTCGACGGCGACGCCCACGCACCACCTGGTCGCGTCCCGGGCGTCGTCCTCGCCCTCGCCGGTCCGGACGAGCGTCTCGACGCCGGAGCCGTCGAGTTCGCAGCGCATCACGCGCATGCCCTCGCGGTCACCCCAGTACAGCTTCCGGTCGGACGCTTCGAGGTGGAGCTGCTTCGGCGTGTGCGTGGCGCCCTCGGCGACGATCGTCGTCCGGTTGCCGCCGGCCAGGTCCACGCGCTCGACGGAGCCGTCGTCCGCCGCCGGGACGCCCATGTTCGTCCAGTAGACGTGCCCGGCGCCGACGTCGACGGCGACGCCGTCGGGGATCCGGCACCCGGTGACCAGGACGGTCTTGTCCGAGCCGTCGGGGTGCACCGAGAACAGGCGGCCGCCGCCGCTCGCCTCCAGCACGAACAGTCTCTCCCCGCCTCCCATCACGGTCCCTCCTCCGCGTCCGGCCCGGTCGCCTTCCCGGCCTCGGCCGACGGCCCGGACGACGGGTCCTGCTGCGCGCGCACGGCCAGCAGGGCCGCGAGCATGGTGTCCCGGCGCGCGGACAGTTCGTCGATCGAGTGGCCGTCCGCCTCCTTGAGGACACCGCTCACGATCGTGTCCCTGAGCTCGGGCGTGAAGTCGGGGGTGCGCAACTGGTCCCAGGACGCCGCCATGCGCGGCATGAGGGTGTCCATGAAGTGCTGGATGCCGCCCTCGCCGCCGCCGAGGTGCCACAGCAGGGACGGGCCCATGACGCCCCAGCGCAGCCCCGGCCCCCAGGACACCGCGTCGTCGGCGTCCGCCACGTCGAGCACGCCGTCCTGGATCAGGTACACGACCTCGCGGTACAGCGCGACCTGGATGCGGTTGGCGACGTGCCCGGGCAGCTCCTTCTTCAGGTGGATCGGCCTCTTGCCGATCGAGGCGTAGAACGCCATGGCGTCCCGGACCGTCTCCGGGGCGGTCCGGGCGCCGCCGACCACTTCCACCAGGGGGATGATGTGCGGCGGGTTGAAGGGATGGCCGATGACGGTCCGCTCCGGGTGCCGGCAGTCGGCCTGGATGGCGCTCATCGTGATGCCCGACGAACTCGACGCGATGATCGAGTCCGGTGGTGTGGCGTCGTCGAGGTCGGCGAACAGCCTGACCTTGAGCTCCGGGCGTTCGGGCGCGTTCTCCTGCACGAAGTCGGCGTCCGCGACGGCCTTCCGCATGTCCGGGGTGAAACCGAGGCGGTCGGGTGAGGCGCCGGGGGCGAGCCCGATCGCGGCGGCCGCGTCCCAGGCGCCTGCCACGTACGACCGCAGGGCCGTCTCCGCGGTGGGCGCGGGGTCGGTCGCCGTGACGTCGAAGCCACGGACGAGATAGTGCGTCGCCCAACTGGCACCGATGGTGCCGGTCCCGACGATCGCCACGCGGTGGACGGCCTGGTGCGATGTCATGGCTGATCACTGCTCCTGATCGTTGGCCACGGGGGGTGTGGAGGTGCCGTGCGGCGGCCACGGGACCACCCTCGGCCCGGTGGCCCGCCGGCGCATCGGGCTGCGCGCCCAGGAATCGGGAGGGTTCTTGGTCCCGCGGTACAGGGCCCGCCCCCGTGCGCAGAAGCTCCAGGCCAATTGGTATAAGAGCACCAAATCGTCCGGCAATCTGGTGTTCCGCGCCCAGTGGCTCTGTCCCCGTCGGCTCCTAGCGTCGTTCGCACCGACCCCATCGGACTCCCGACCGGAAGGAACGGCAGATGAAGACGGCACACGGCGCGGCAGCCGATCAGGGCCGCGCTCCCGCGAGCCCCGACGGGAACTCGTCCGGGGTGGAGCCGCCCGTTCTGGGCGGATCGGAGTTCTCCGACTACTTCCTGCTGGACAACCTGCTCACCGACGAACAACGGGCCCTCAAGCAGAAGGTCCGCGCGTTCATGGACCAGGAGGTCATCCCGGTCATCAACCCGTACTGGGAGCGGGCGGAGTTCCCCTTCGAGCTGGTGCCCAAGCTGGCGCGGCTGGACATCGCGGGCTTCCAGATCGCCGGGCACGGCTGCCCGGGGATGAGCAACGTGACGGCCGGCCTGGTCATCCTCGAACTGGCCCGGGGCGACCTGAGCATCTCGACCATGATGGGGGTCCACTCGGCCCTGGCCATGACGTCCATCGCCCTGCTGGGCTCCGAGGAGCAGAAACAGCGCTTCCTTCCTGCGATGGCACGCATGGAGAAGCTGGGCGCCTTCGGCCTGACCGAGCCCACGCACGGCTCGGACGTGGTCAAACTGGAGACGACCGCGCACCGTGACGGCGACTCGTACGTCATCAACGGCCACAAGCGGTGGATCGGCAACGCCACCTTCGCCGACTACTCGGTCATCTGGGCCCGCGGCGACGACGGGCACGTGGGCGGCTACGTGGTCGAGAAGGGCACGCCCGGGTTCGACGCCCAGGTCATCAAGGGCAAGACGGCGCTGCGCTGTGTCCAGAACGCGCAGATATCCCTCACCGACGTTCGGGTGCCGGCCGCGAACCGGCTGGCGAACGTCCACACCTTCCGCGACACCGAGAAGGTCCTGCTCGCCTCCCGCTTCTGCGTCGCCTGGGAGTCGATCGGGGCCGCGGTCGCGGGCTACGAGACGGCCCTGGCCTACGCGAAGCAGCGCAGGCAGTTCGGCATGCCGCTGGCCGCCTTCCAGCTCATCCAGTACCGGCTCTCCCGGATGCTCGCCGACATCACCGACATGCTGTGCATGCAGTTCCGGCTGAGCCAGCTGCTGGACGAGGGCGAGTACTCGATGCCCCGGGTCGCGCTGGCCAAGATGCACTACACCGAACGGGCCCGGGCCATCCTCGCCGACGCCCGCGACATGCTCGGCGGCAACGGGATCCTGCTCGACTACCACGTGGCCCGCCACCTGTGCGACATCGAGGCGATCGACACCTACGAGGGCACCGACACCGTGCAGGCGCTGATCGTCGGCCGTGACATCACCGGCTACAGCGCCTTCGTGCCCACGGCGCCCAGCCACCACTGACCCGGCGCGTGCCGCGGCGCCCGTCCCGGCGGGGCACCCACCCGGGCGCCGCGCGCGGCCCATCGAGGACAAGGAGACGTCATGAGCGACACGCCCCTCCTGGAGGGACTGCACGTCGTCGACCTCGCGAGCTTCATCGCCGGGCCCGCCGCGGCCACCATCCTCGGCGACTTCGGCGCCGACGTCGTCAAGGTGGAACCGCCGGGGGCCGGCGACGCCTACCGGTCGCTCAGCCGCATGCCACCGAACCCCCGCGTCGAGGGGGTCAACTACCCCTGGCAGCTGGACAACCGCAACAAACGCAGCCTCGCGCTCAACCTGAAGGCGCCCGGCGCCCGGGCCGTGGTCGAACGGCTCGTCGCCTGGGCGGACGTCCTGGTGACCAACTTCCCGCCGCACACCCGCGCGAAGCTCGGCCTGGAGTACGACGACCTGGCGCCCCTCAACGCCCGGCTGATCTACGCCGACGTCACGGGCTTCGGCGAGGAGGGCCCGGACGCGCACCTGCCCGGGTTCGACGTGACCGCGTTCTGGGCCCGCAGCGGCCTCATGGACGTCACGCGCCAGCACGACGCGCCCCCGGCGATCAACGCGTTCGGATCCGGCGACCACCCGACGGCGATCACCCTGTTCGCCGGGATCATGACCGCCCTGTACCGGCGGGAGCGGACCGGCGAGGGCGCCCGCGTCACCGCGTCACTGGTCGCCGAGGGCGCCTGGGCGGCCGGCATGTGGCTGCAGGCCGTCCTGGTGGGCGGGAAGGCCCCCCGCCCGATCGACAGGACCGACCCGCCGAACGCGCTCGCCAACGCCTACCGCACCGCGGACGACCGCTGGCTGCTGCTGGCCTTCGCCAACGAGGACAAGCAGGTCCCCCTCTTCCTCCAGGCGATCGGCCACCCCGAGGCCGCCGAGAACCCGCACTACGCCGACTCGCAGAGCCGCCGCGCCCACGCCGCCGAGATCGCCGGCGTGCTGGACAGGACGTTCGCGGCCCGTCCGCTCGCCGAGTGGCGGCAGGTGCTGGACGCGGTGGGCCTCACCTACGGAGTCGCCCAGACGATCGAGGAGTTCGCCCACGACCCCCAGCTCGTGGCCAACGGGATCCTCGTGCCGATCGACGACGGCAGCCCCGAACCGCACCTGACGGTCGACAGCCCCGTGCGGCTCGACCAGGAGCCGAAGGTCCGTCCGCGCCCGGCCCCCGACCTCGGCGAACACACCGAGTCCGTGCTCCACGACCTCGGCTACGACGCCACCGCGGTCGAGGAACTGCGCAAGGCCCGGGCCGTCGCCTGAGGCCGCAGAGGCGGAAGACCGGGGAGAAGAAAGGAAACACGTCATGACCACGGCCACGAACGCACCGACCGTACGGACCGAGGAGATCGACGGCATCTTCGTGATCACGATCGACCGGCCCCGGGCCCGCAACGCCATCGACGGTGCCACCGCCCGCGCCCTCGCCGCCGCCCTTGACCAGCTGGAGGCCCGCGACGACCTCAGGGTCGGCATCCTCACCGGGGCCGGCGGGGTCTTCAGCGCCGGGATGGACCTCAAGGCCTTCGCGGCCGGCGACAAGCCGATCGTCGACGGGCGGGGCTTCGCCGGGATCACCCGCGCCCGGATCAGGACCCCGCTCATCGCCGCCGTCGAGGGCTACGCGCTGGGCGGCGGCACCGAGATGGCACTCGCCTGCGACATGATCGTGGCCGCACGGAACGCCACCTTCGGCCAGACCGAGGTCCGCTACGGCATCGTGCCGCCCGAGGGCGGCATGGTCCGCCTCCCCGAGCGCATCCCGCACAACATCGCGCTGGAACTGCTGCTGACCGGCGAGCCCCTGCCGGCGGCGCGTGCCGAGCGCTTCGGCCTGGTCAACGAGCTCACCGAACCGGGCCAGGCGCTGCAGCGGGCCCTCGAACTGGCCAGCAGCATCGCGCTCAACGCACCGCTGGCCGTGGAGGCCGTGAAACGCGTCGTCAACGAGCGGCGGGCGTTCAGCGACGCGGACGCCTTCGCCGACCAGGACCTCATCGCCGACCCGGTACTGGCGTCCCAGGACGCGCAGGAGGGCGCCCACGCCTTCGCGGAACGGCGTCAGCCGCACTGGGAAGGCCGCTGACCCGAGCCGTGCCGTTCAGGCCCCTTCGGTGTTCGTGCGCAGCAGCGTGGAGCCGAGGTACCGGACGGCACGCAGCGCGATCTCCAGATCGGTGTGTTCCTTCTGGATCGGGTGCCCCATGATCTCCTCGGCCTTGCGGATGCGGTACTGCACGGTGTTCTTGTGCAGGATCTGGGCGCTCGCGGTGGCGGTGTAGCTGCAGCCGCTGTCCAGGAATATCTGGGCGGTCTCCCGAAGGCGTGCGCTGTTCTCGTCGTCGACGGCCAGCGGACCGAGCACGCCCCACACCCAGGAGCGTATGTCGTCGACGTTCGTCGCCATCAGGGCAATGGGAGCCACGGTGGAGAACTGCGTGAACAGGGGGACCGGGTCGGCCACCGCCGCGAGTTCCTGCACGCGCAGTGCCTGCCGGTGGGTGGCGCGGAATCCCTCGACGTCGTAGCCGACGCCCCCGGCGCACACGTGGACGGAAGGATCGCTGTGCTCCAGCGCCGCCGGCACCTTGTCCCAGCAGACGTCGCTTTCCTGGCCCAGCGGCAGCCAGACCCAGGACACGATCGCGTCCCGGGGGACGAACAGCGGCCGGGCGGAGCAGCCGAGCCGCTGGGCGATCTCGTCGGTGATCCGGTGCAGCCGGGAGAGCCCCTCGCCGCCGTCCGCGGCCGTGGGCAGCCAGGCCACCAGCCCGAGATGGTGCTGCCGCAGCCGGTAACCGAGGGCCGGTTCGACCCGGTTGAGGTCGACGTCGCCCGCGGCGAGGATGTCACGCACCCGGGCGGCGCGCGCCGCCGTCTGGCTGAGCAGCCAGTTGTCGCGTTCGTGCTGGTAGACCGCGATGACCTGCTCGGTGACCCGGTCGATGTAGCCGAAGCTCGTGTGCAGCATGCGCCGGTTGGTCGCGACGGCCAGGTCCTCTGCGGCGTTCTGCCGGCTCAGCTCGTCCAGACACCATTGCAGGAAACGCCAGTGCCCTATCCGGTAGGCCCTGATCAGCGCGCTCAGGGGAATGCCCCGCTGGGCCAGTCGCCGCGCGTATTCGAGGGCGGCGGCGGGCCCTTCGACCTTCTCCAGGGGAATGTCGTTCTCGAAGACGTGCAGCAGCGTGCCGGCGTTCTCCGTGATGCTCGCCCGCAGGATCCTGACGATGGTCGCGTCGCCCCTGAGCTCCGCAATCTCGGCAAGGACGTAGTCCCCGATGTCGCGGCCGACCTCCGGAAGTTGTGACCCTACGTTCTCCGCGACCACGGACAGTTGCTTTGCGGCCTCCGGGTGCTCCGCAGCCATGCCTCAAAGCTAACCGCAGAATGGTCCGGCGGCACCAATTCCGGCCCCGGGGTCGTATCGCGGGCCCAGTGATTTCCCCGCGCCCCGCGCCTAGCCTCTGCTCATTCGAGTCCTCTGCTCATTCGAGTCTTCGGGTTTTTCGAGTACCCGGGTTTTCGAGTACTGGGGAACTGCCCGGGAAGCGCCTCGACAGGGATGCGACATGAATCTCTCCCACCACGTGCCCGACAGCGCCCGGACGCATCCGGACCGCCCCGCGCTCCGCCTCCAGGACACCGTCGTCACCTACCGCGAGCTCGACCGGGACAGCGCCCGCATGGCCGGACTGCTCCGCGACCGTGGGGTGAAGCCCGGCGACCGGGTCGCGCTCATGCTGCCCGACGTTCCCGAGTTCGCCGTCGTCTACTACGGCGTACTCCGGGCCGGCGGCATCGTCGTGCCGATGAACCCCCTGCTCAAGTCCCGTGAGGTGCTGTACTACCTCGGCGACTCCGGGGCCCGGTCCCTCTTCGCCTGGCACGACTTCGCCGACGCGGCGACCGCCGGTGCGCGGCAGGCGGACGCGGAGGCGGTCGTCGTCCGTCCCGGCGCCCTCGGCGCGCTGCTGGAAGCCGCCCGGCCCCTCGACGAGTTGACGGACCGTCACGACGACGACACCGCGGTGATCCTCTACACCTCGGGGACGACCGGCCGGCCGAAGGGTGCCGAACTGACCCACGCCAACCTGGCCCGGAACTGCGACGTCGTGGCCGGCGAGCTGTTCCGGCTCACCGCCGACGACGTGATCTTCGGCGGACTGCCCCTGTTCCACGCCTTCGGGCAGACCTGCACCCTCAACGCGGCCGTGGCCTGCGGCGCGTGCCTCACCCTGCTCCCGCGCTTCGACGCGGCGCAGGCCCTCGGGATCCTCGACGCACACGGGGTGACCGTCTTCGCCGGGGTGCCGACGGTGTACAGCAGGCTCGCACGGCACCCCGGCAGGGCGGGCTACGACGTCTCCCGGCTGCGCGCGTGCCTCGCCGGCGGCGCCGAGCTGCCCCTCCAGGTGCTGTACGACTTCCAGGCCGCGTTCGGCTGCGTCGTACTCGAAGGCTACGGACTGTCGGAGACCTCGCCCGTCGTCTCGGTCAACACCGAGCAGGCCGGACCCAGGCCCGGCTCGGTCGGCACCCCGATCCCGGGTGTGCGGGTGCGGGTGGTCGACGACGGCAGGGAGGTGGCACGGGGGGAGACCGGCGAGATCGCGGTCCGCGGGCACAACGTGATGAAGGGGTACTGGCAGCGGCCCGAGGAGACCGCCGCCACGATCCGGGACGGCTGGCTGTACACCGGGGACCTCGGGCGGGTGGACCGGGACGGGTATCTCTGGATCGTCGGCCGGAAGAAGGACGTGATCATCCGGGGCGGCTACAACGTGTACCCCCGTGAGATCGAGGACGTGCTCTACGAGCACCCGGCCGTCGCCGACGCCGCGGTCGTCGGCATTCCCGATTCCGACCTGGGCGAGGAGGTCGGCGCGGCGGTCGTGCTCCGGCCGGGGGCCCGGGCGACGGCCGAGGAGCTGCGCGCGTACGTCAAGGGGCAGGTCGCCGCCTACAAGTACCCGCGGAAGGTGTGGATCGCGGACTCCCTGCCCAAGGGGCCCACCGGCAAGATCCTCAAGAAGGAGATCGTGCCGCCGGCCGGGTGACGAGCCGGGCGGCGGACGAGGCCGCTCGTCAGCCGCCGGGGCACCTCGTGGCGGCTCCCTCGACGCGCCGGCCGCCCGGGAGCGTCACCGTCACCGGCCCGGGTTCCGTGTCGGGGTCGGCGATGCGCTGCGCCGCGTCGGCCGTGCAGGCGAGCTGCGCGGCCGCCAGTCCGGGATCGCCCGGCTCGCCCGCCGCGGACGACAGCCGGACGGAGACCCGGTGGCCGCTCACCGTCACCTTCACGAGGTCCGCCCAGGGCGGTGCCTCGGGCACGACGGCGGCACCGCCGTTCGCCGGGACGGTCGGCACCGCCGACGGCAGCATGCCCGTGGGCAGGGGCAGCCGTGTCGTCAGTCCCTCGCTCCGCTCCGCCCCGGTCGGGCCCAGGAGCAGATCGCGCACCGCCGACTCGACATCGCCCGGCGCGGCGGTCGGACGCCGGACGGCGGCCAGGGCGCCGTCCCGCACGAAGTACAGCCGCGTCGTCGGCACGACGCCGGCGGCGGGACCGCCCGCCTGCACCACGCCCGTCGTGGGGATGCCGCAGGAGGCCAGTACGCCCGCCATCGCGGGCACCAGGAGCGCGCCGCGGGCCCGGCGCCCGACGGTCACCACCGGTCCTCCCGGGGCGGCTCGTCGGCCGGCAGCGGCAGCCGTACGGTGAAGACGGCGCCGCCCCCGGGCCGGTTCGCGGCGCGGACCGTGCCGCCGTGCACCCGGACGTTCTCCGCGGTGATCGCGAGGCCCAGGCCGCTGCCCTCGGTGCGGGTGCGGGCGGCGTCCGACTTGTAGAACCGCTCGAAGACATGCGGCAGTACGTCGTCCGGGATGCCGGGTCCGCTGTCCAGCACCTCGATGACCGCGAGCCGCGCCCCGCCCTGCTCGCCGCCGGGTGCCCCGCCGTCGTACAGGCGCAGCGCGACGGGCCGGGCGCCGTGCCGCAGCGCGTTGCCGACCAGGTTGGCCACGACGACGTCGAGGCGGCGCGGGTCGACGCGGCCGCGCAGGGTGCCGGGCGGCGGCAGGGCGCAGTCCACCAGGCCGGTCCAGGCGCGGGCGTCCAGGGTGCGCCGCAGGGACTCGGCGAGGTCGATCTCGTCCAGGTGCAGCACCGCGGCGCCCGCGTCGAAGCGGGAGATCTCCATCAGGTCGTCCACCAGTCTGGCCAGCTTCACGGTCTCCTCGCTGATCAGACGGACGGCGGTGGCGGTGTCCGGGTCCAGGCGGGCGGCGTCCTCGTCGAGGACGTCGGTGACGGCGGACATGGCGGCGAGGGGCGTGCGCAGTTCGTGCGACACGTCCGCGGCGAACCGGCGGGCCCGGGCCTCCATGCCGCGCAGCTCGGCCACCGACTCCTCCAGCGCGGCGGCCGTCTCGTTGAACGTGTGGGAGAGATCGGCGAGTTCGTCGGACCCGTCGACGGCGAGCCGGGTGTCCAGGTGCCCCTCGGCGATGCTGCGGGTGGCGCTGCGCAGGGCCCGCACCGGGCGCAGCACCCCGCGGGCGGCGAGCAGCGCCAGCAGCACCGCGAGGGTCAGCGCGGGCACGGCGGCGCGCTCGGCGGCGCTGACCAGGGCGTCGACGTAGGCGCGCTCCGTGGCCTGCGGCACCGTCAGGAAGACATGCACACCGGAGGTGTACACGCCCCTCGCGGGCGCCTCGGCGAAGGTGACCGACATGCCGACGACGAGTGCGGTGCGGTCGCCGACGGCCACCCGCTGGAAGACCGTGGCCATGCTGGAGCCGACGGCCTCGCGCACGGCCGGGGTCAGCTCCGCGAAGCGGTCGCCGGGGGCGGAGGTGGCGCTCAGGCTGCCGTAGGTGGCGAGCACCCGCCAGGTACCGGAGGGCTCGGAGCGGGCCACGTCCGCGGCGAACCGGGCCAGCGCGGCCTCGTCCGGCGGGAAGGCGAGGTCCGGGGCGAGCCGGCCGACCTGGGTGCGCAGCTGCTGGATCACCGCGTCCTGGCTCTGCTGGAGCACCCCGGTACGGGCCTCGCGGAAGGTCAGGGCACCGGTGGTGGCGGCCGTGACCCCGGCGACCAGCGTGAAGGCGAGCACCAGGCGGATCCGCAGACCGCGCAGCTGCGGGAGGCGCGGGCGCCTCACCGGGCCGCGAACCGGTAGCCGAAGCCGCGCACGGTCTGGATGTGGCGCGGCTCGCGCGGCGGCTCGCCCATCTTGGCGCGCAGCCGCCGCACGCAGGCGTCCACCAGCCGGGCGTCCCCGTGGTAGCTGTGCTCCCAGACCGCTTCGAGGAGCTGCTGCCGGCTGAACACCTGACCGGGCGAGGCGGACAGGGTGAGCAGCAGCCGGAGTTCGGACGGGGCGAGCGGGACCGGCACCCCGTCACGGGTGACCGAGAGCCCGGCCCGGTCGACGGACAGGTCCCCGTACGTGTCGATCTTCGGTATGCCGCCCTCGGCGGGCGGGCCGCCCGCCCGGCGCAGCACCGCGCGGATACGGGCCTCCAGCACCCGCGCCTGCACGGGCTTGACCACGTAGTCGTCGGCGCCCGCCTCCAGGCCCACGACGATGTCCTCGTCGTCGCCGCGCGCCGTCGCCATGACGATCGGCAGGGTCTGGTCGAGGCCGCGGATCCGGCGGCAGACGTCGAGTCCGGGCATCCCGGGCAGCATGAGGTCCAGCACCACGACGTCCGGCCGGAAGGACCGCACCTGCTCCAGCCCCTCCTCCCCGGTCGCGACGGCGGCGAGCTCATGACCCTGGCGGCGCAGGGCGAGGGCCACCCCCTCCCGTACGGCACGGTCGTCTTCGATCAGCAGAACGCGTGGCATGCGCTCAGTATCCGCAGAAGATTCGCACAGCCGTCCGTTTGTTACGGGATGATCATATAAACCTGCGGCACCTCGCCCGTTATCTTTTCGTTATTGCTTGCGCCAGGTCCGATCACATTCCGATCACAGCCTGACGGTCATGACCACGCGCACAGCACGTTCGTCCGGTGGCCGTCGCCGGCACGGCCCCTCCCATGCCGTCCCCCGCGGGCGGCAGGGAAGAGGGCCGGTCTGGGGAGCGGTGGCCGCGCTCGCGGTCCTGGGGGCCGCAGGCTTCGTGGCCGTCGACGGGAGTCCGGCCGGTACGGGGGCGGCCCACGCGGGCGCCCGGGGCGGGCCCACCGAACGCGCCCGGTCCGGACTCCTCGGTGGCACCGGTACGGCGCACCGCTCCCCGTCGCCCGCTCCGGCCACCACCTCCGCCTCCCCGAGCCCGAGCCCGAGTACCTCGCCCACCCCGGAGATACCGGCCACCGGACCGGGCACGTTCGCCACCGCACCGGGCGACAGCACCCGGGTCGGCTCCGGCAGGCTCCTGCGCTTCCGGGTCGACGTCGAGAACGGCATCGACCTCTCCACGGCGGACGTCGCCCGGCAGGTCGAGCGCATCCTCGCCGACCCGCGCGGCTGGACCGCCGGCGGCAACTCGGCGTTCCAGCGGGTGTCGAGCGGTCCGGCCGACTTCGTCGTCCGGGTCGCGACGCCCGGGACGGTGGACAGGATCTGCGGCCGGTACGGGCTGGACACCGGCGGCGAGGTCAACTGCGACGTCGGCGGGCAGGTCATGGTGAACCTCAAGCGCTGGCTGCTCGCGACCCCTGTCTACGCCCACCGCGTCAAGGACTACCGGGCGCTGATCATCAACCACGAGGTCGGCCACTTCCTCGGCCACGGGCACGTCGGCTGCCCCGGCGCCGGGCAGCCGGCCCCCGTGATGATGCAGCAGATCAAGGGCATGCACGGCTGCCTGCCCAACGTCTGGCCGTACGACGCGAAGGGCCGGTACCTGACCGGACCGGCCGTGACCTGACCCGGCCGTGACCTGACCCGGCCGCGGCCGCCGCGGGCGGCCCCGGCGGCGGGACGTGAAGGCTCAAGTGAGCTGATACCCTCCGGAAGTGACCGCCCCCGACCGGACCCGACCGGACGACGAGCCCGCCGACCGGTGGCTCACGCCGGCCGAACTGGCCTCCTGGATGTCGGTGGTACGGCTCATCACCCGGCTGCCCTGGGCCCTCGACGCCCAGTTGCAGCGGGACGCCGACCTCAGCATGGTCGAGTACATGGCCATGGCGATGCTCTCCGAGGCCCCCGACCGGACCCTGCGGATGAGCACGCTGGCCGAGGTCGTCAACTCCTCGCTGTCCCGGCTCTCGCACCTCATGAAGCGGCTGGAGAAGCGCGGCTACGTCCGGCGCGAACCGGACCCCGGGGACGGGCGGTTCACCAACGCCGTCCTCCTGCCCGACGGCATGGCCAAGCTGGAGTCGGCCGCCCCCGGCCACGCGGCGAACGTCCGGCACCTCGTCGTGGACAACCTGACCGCCGAGCGCCTGCGCCGGCTCGGCCAGGACGCCGAGCGCATCCTCCAGCGCATCGACTCGCCCGTGCGCTGAGCCCCGGAGCGGTTCCGGTCCCGGTCGTCCACGATGCGCCGCTCCCGGCGGCGGGCCACGGACCTGCCGCGCAGGCCGCCTTCGAGGGCATCTGCCCCACGGACTCGCGCGCCGGGGTCCGCGCAGCCGAAGCCGGATCTGCCGACGGCGACCGACAGGTCACAGCACCGGCAGCCGCTCCAGCGCCTGGAGCGGCCGCGGATGGAAGAGGCGCAGCCGGTGCACCCGGCCGGCCCCGTCCAGCGTCATGAGCCAGGCCACGGCGGGCGGGCAGTGCCCGGGGTCGTCCGCCGGGTTGACGATGTCCATCTCCCAGACGGCCACCGACCGTCCGGCGACCGCATGGACGAGCCGCTGCCGTACCCCGGCCGCGATGTCGCCGTCCATGGCACGCACCAGCAGATCTCCGCCCCCGACCCGGTCGCCGCCCCTGAGCAGCGCGACCTCGGGCGACCAGCGTTCGGTGAGGAGCGCTCCGAAGTGCCCGCTCTCGGCGGCGGCGAGGGTCTCCCGGGCCTGGGTACGGCTGTCCCGGGTGCGCCGTGCGGTGTCGCCGTGCGTCGCGTCCGCCGTGCCGGCCAGGGCCGCCGCGAGCTTGGCCCGGCCCTGGCTGAGCCGGCTGCGGACCGTGCCCACGGGGATCCCGCAGACACCGGCTATCCGCTCGTACGAGGTGACACTCGTGGTGAAGTGGCGCAGCACCAACGGCAGCCGCAGCGCGGGGGAGAGTTCCTCCAGCGCCTCCCAGACCCAGTCCCGCAGCGTGCTCTGTTCCAGCCACTGCTCCGGACCGGCCTGCGTGGCGGGCAGGTGCAGGGCCTCGTCCACCGGCCGGACCGGAACGGCGTCCCGCAGCAGGGAGCGGGCGGCGTTGCGCACGATCATCCGCAGCCACGGGCCCACCGCCCCCGGGTCGCGGACGTCGCCGATCCGCCGCAGCGCGGTCAGGGCCGCGTCCTGCATGACGTCCTCGGTGTCCGGGCCCGGCCCGAGCAGGCTCAGCGCCACCGCGCGCATCCCCGCGCGGTGGCGTTCGAGCAGCAGTCCGAGGGCGCCGACCTCGCCCGCCTGCGCGGCCCGGGTGAGCACCGCGTCCTCGATGCGCGCGGCCTCGGCCGTCTCCCGGCTCGTCATCTCGGCCTTTCTGTTCTCGCGGACTCCGTCGGTCCCGGGCGGGTCCGGTGAAGTCCGTTGCGGTTCGGCAGCGCCCCCACAAGGGGCGCGAGGAACTGCGTGACCAGCCACGGCGCCGCAGCAGGCAGACGGCACAGCACGGCGTTTCCAGCGGAGCGCTCAGCCGTCGTCGGACCCGTCGCCGAGTTCCGGCAGCCAGCTGCCGTGGAAGCCCGCCGGGACAGCGTAGGGGAGTTCCACCACCGCCTGCTCGGAGAGGTCCGCGGCGTCGAGGACGAGCAGCTCCCCGGCCCTGCCGTCGTCGTCGGAGACGAGCGACAGCAGCCAGCCCTCGTCCTCGCTCCGGGCGTCGGCCGCCGGGACGAACACCGCCTCACCCGCGTAGCGGGCACCGGGCGTGGCATGGACCCGGGTGGTCTCGCCCGTGAGGTCGTGCTTGGCGATGCCGTCACCCGAGACGGTGTACAGGTAGCGGTTCCGGCGCCCGGTCAGGGTCTCGTTGTGGGTGGGGAACTCGGCGTCCCGGTCGTCCAGTTGACGCTCGGTGACCCGGCCGGTGGCCGGGTCCAGGGTCCAGCGGTACAGCACCGCGGGCGTCTGCACGAGGCCCGGCTCCGGCACGACGGCCGGGCCGGTGGGCCCGCCGATGTCGCCCCAGGCGTGCTCGAACCTGTCGTGGTCGTAGCGCACCGCGTCGAGGACGATCCGTCCCCCGGCGTCCTCGTGGGCGTTGCCGACGTGGAAGACGTAGCAGGGATCGACGTCGAACCAGCGCACCTCGGTGCTGCCGGGCGTGCGGGACATGATGCCGAGCCGGGCGCCGTAGCCGTCGTCCCACTGGTAGGGCATGCCGCCGCGGCCGGCGAGTTCGGGCCGGAAGACGACGGGCAGGTCCATCCAGACGATGTGGTGCTCGGTGATGGCGAAGTCGTGCATCATCGTCGGGCCGGGCACCTCGACCGGACGGCTGTCGAGCAGCTCGCCCTCCGCGGTGACCCGGTGGTAGGTGAGGTACGGCGGGGCGAACCCGGTGCCGAACAGGTGGAGTTCGCCGGTGACCGGGTCCTCCTTGGGGTGTGCGGTCATCGCGGTGGTCAGCCTGCCGCCGAAGTCGTAGGGCCCGACCGTCTCCAGCGCCGGGGTGACCCAGTAGGGGAAGCCGACCTCGCACAGCGCAAGCACCGTGTCCGCGTGCCGGATGACATGGGTGTTGCCGGGAGTCGCCGTCAGGTCGAAGGTGCCGTCCGCGCGGACGAAGGGGTGGCCCTCCCGCTCCCGGGTGCGGATCCACCGGTTGCGGTACCACTCGGCGCGGCCGTCGCGCAGCCGGATGCCGTGGAGCATGCCGGGGCCGGTGAACCAGTGGCCGGCGTCCTCGCCGGGCAGCGGGTTGGGGCCGTTGCGCAGGTAGCGGCCGTCCAGCTCGGGCGGGAGGGTGCCGCGCACGGTGAGGTCGAAGGCGTCGTGCTCCTCGGCGACCGGCGCGAAGCGGCCCCGGAGGTAGAGGGGAGGGATGGTCTCTTCGGTCATGGTGCTTTCCTTGTCCGGGCCGGCGGGGCGGTGCCGGCCGCGTGCTGGATCAGGTCCGGGGCGGCCGCGGGTCACTCGGGTACGGACATCAGCCCCTGCGACTCCAGCAGCCGCCGCTGCACCCGCTCGGGGTAGACCTTCGTGAAGACGATCGGGGCGGCGAGGCCGACGACGTGGGCCGTGATGCCGACCCACGCCCGGGCGTCCACCGCGCCGCCCACGGCGAGGACCACGGCGATGAAGGTGAAGCCGGCTCCCCAGGCGCTGGTGATGCGGTTGTTGACCTGGAGGAACTCCGGCATGTCCCAGTACTCGCGCGGCGTCTGGCGCTTGGCGATGCCCAGCGTGAAGGGGCGGCGGATCGCCATGGATCCCCAGGCGGTGGCGGCCAGCCAGGCGAACGAGAGGACGTCGCTGTGGTCCTTCAGCGCCGAGCCGGGGTCCGCGACGGAGACGGCGCCGATCGCGACGAAGTAGACGATGGTGCTGATCTCCAGGATCAGCGCGTCGAGGTCGACCCCCCGCCGCACGTCCTGGAGCAGGAGCAGCACGCCCGAGACGACACCGCCGAGCGCACCCCACCGCCAGTCGACGAAGCCCGAGACGACACCGGCGACGATCCAGGGGACGAAGCCGCGCAGGTAAGCCATGAAACCCATTGAGTGTTCCTTGCCGAGTGAAGACGAAGATGACGACGAAAGGGACGGCCGCGCAGGGGGGTTGCCGCGCGGCCGTTCGTGAACCGACGCGAACTAGATGCGGGGCGGACGGCAAAGTTCGACCACGGGACTGTGACCCTCGTCACGGTGGCCCGCTGGCATACTGACCGGCGTGATGCGTGCGGGGGCATGGCGGGACACCTGGCGCCGGCTGCGCCGCCGGATCGCCCAACGGCCGTACATCTACGCGGTGTTGCTCGGGCTCCTCGCGGTCTCCGAATCCCTCGCGGAGTTCGTCGCCGGCCACGGCTCGGTCCCGCGGCTGTTCGCCGACGCCGCCTCCGGCGGCACCGGCCGCTTACAACTCACCCTGATTTTGGGGTTGTTCTGCCTGGCGACCGCGCTGCCGCCGCTGTTCCTGCGCCCGTCGGCGGCCGGCGTCACGGTCACCGCCGCGAGCCTCGGCTCGCTCACGATCCTGCACACCCTGACGGCCGCGGGACTCGCCGCCCAGCTCGTCGCCCAGTACCGGCTGGCCCGCACCGGTGGCACGCTGCTCGCGCTCCTGCTCGGCGCGCCCTTCCTCGCCCTGGCCCTCGCCACGGCCACCGGCACGGCCGCGGACCCGGGCCCGGGCCCGGGCCCGGCGGCCCGCACGGTACTGCTCGCGGCGCTCGCGCCCGCCGCCGCCTGCGCCGGGCTCGCCGCGCGGGCCGCCGAACACCGCCGCGCGCACTCCGCCGCACGCCGGGTCATGGCCGTGACCGAGTGGGAGAACGCGGCGCGCGGCGAGCGGGCCCGGATCGTCCGCGAACTCCACGACGTCGTCGGCCACCACCTCTCCATGATCGCCGTGCAGGCGGAGACCGCCCGGGTGGCCACCCCCGGCATGCCCGCCCAGGGCGCCGAGCGCCTCCTCGGCATCGGGGACACCGCACGCGCCGCGCTCACCGAGATGCGCCGGCTGCTCGGCGTGCTGCGCGCGGACACCGGCTCCGCGACCGGTGCCGAGCGCAGCCCCCAGCCCGGCCTGCGGCACCTCGACGACCTCCTCGACGAGGCCCGTTCGGCCTCCGGCGGCTCCGTCCGGCTGGTCCTCAGCGGCTTTCCCCGCGCCCTCGACCCCGGTGTCGAACTCGCCGTCTACCGGATCGTCCAGGAGTCCCTCACCAACGCCCGCAAGCACGCCCCGGGCGCCGCCGTGGACGTCGAGCTGAACTACGCCGCCGACCGCCTGCACCTGCGCGTCCGCGACAACGGACCGGGCCCGGACACCGGCCGGCCCGCCGACGGCCACGGCCTGCTGGGGATGCGCGAGCGGGCCGCGGCGGTGGCCGGGGACGTCCGCACCGGCTCGGCGGACGTCGGCGGCTTCCTGGTGGCCGCCCGCTTCCCCGCGCCGCCGCACGAGGACCCCGAGGCCAGGACGGAAGAGACCGCATGAGCGTCCCCACCCCGCCGATCCGCGTCGTGATCGCCGACGACCACCTCGTCGTCCGGACCGGCTTCGCCGCGATGCTGGACTCCCAGCCCGACTTCACGGTCGTCGGCACCGCCGCCGACGGCACCGAGGCGGTCGGCGTGTGCCGTGAGACCGGCCCGGACGTCGTCCTGATGGACATCCGCATGCCGGGCCTGGACGGCATCGAGGCCACCCGCCGGCTCCTCGGCGCCGCACCCGGGCGGACCGGCGGGCCCCGGGTCCTCATCCTCACCACCTTCGACCTGGACGAGTACGTCTACGACGCCCTGCGCGCCGGCGCCAGCGGCTTCCTGCTCAAGGAGGTCACCGCCGAGCGGCTCTTCGACGCGGTCCGGGTCGTCGCCGCGGGGGAGGCACTGCTCGCCCCCGCCATCACCCGCCGGCTCATCGACGAGTTCGCCCGCCTGCCCGACCGGTCCGCCGCGAGCGGCCCGCCGCCCCGGCTGGGCACCCTCACCGCCCGCGAGACCGAGGTGCTGCTGCTCGTCGCCGAAGGCCTGTCGAACCCCGAGATCGCGGCCCGGCTCGTCGTCGGCGAGGAGACGGTCAAGACCCACGTCAGCCGGATCCTCGCCAAGCTCGGCCTGCGCGACCGCACCCAGGCCGTCGTCGCCGCCTACGAGTCGGGACTCGTCGTCCCCCGTGCGAGGGATGCGAAAGCTGGCTCCGAGGGGTGACGCATCCGGCCGCCGCGCTTCCTAGCCTGGCGGTCATGGAGACGACGATCGAGGTCAGGGACTTGCACAAGCGCTTCGGGAGCGTGCGGGCGCTGGACGGGATGGAGTTCACCGTCCGGCCCGGACAGGTCACCGGCTTCGTGGGCCCCAACGGGGCGGGCAAGTCCACCACGATGCGGGTGATCCTCGGCCTGGACCGGCCCGACGGGGGCAGCGCCCTCGTCGGCGGCCGCCGGTACCAGGAGCTGCGCACCCCCTTCACCCACCTCGGCGCGCTGCTGGACGCCGCCGCGGTCCAGCCCGCCCGCACCGCCCGCCACCATCTGCTGTGGCTGGCGCACTCCCAGGGGCTGCGCGCCGGACGGGTCGAGGAGGTGCTCCGGCAGGTCGGTCTGTGGGACGTGGCCGGCCGGAAGGCGGGCGGCTTCTCGCTCGGCATGCGGCAGCGGCTCGGCATCGCGGCCGCCCTGCTCGGCGACCCGCCCGCGATCATGCTGGACGAACCGTTCAACGGGCTGGATCCGGACGGCTTCCGGTGGATGCGCGGCTTCCTCGCGTCCCTCGCCGCGGAGGGCCGCGCCGTCCTCGTCTCCAGCCACCTCATGGGCGAACTCCAGGACACCGCCGACCACGTGATCGTCGTCGGCCGGGGCCGGGTCGTCGCCGACATGAGCGTGCGCGAGCTGCTGGAGTCCGTCTCCCGCGGCCAGGTCACGCTGCGCACCTCCGCCCGCGCCGACGCCATGACCGTGCTCGCCCGCGCGGGCGCCACCGTCAGCTCCGCGGCCCCCGACACGGTCACCGTCACCGGGCTGCCCGCCGAGCGGGTCGTCTCGCTGCTCGCCGGGCACGGCGTGCCGTTCGCCGAGGTGGCCGCGCACCGCGCCTCCCTCGAAGAGGCCTACATGGAACTGACCCGCGACGCCGTCCAGTACCGGGGGACCCTGCCCGAGGAGGCCGGCCGATGACCGGGGCCGGCCTCGGCGCGTTCGGGGCGCTGCTGCACGCCGAGTGGACCAAGTTCCGTACCGTGCGCGGCTGGTGGGTGGGCAGCGTGGGCGCCGCCCTCGTCCTCTGCCTG
The DNA here is from genome assembly GCF_042957285.1 of Streptomyces sp. NPDC008092. Classification (NCBI taxonomy): domain Bacteria; kingdom Bacillati; phylum Actinomycetota; class Actinomycetes; order Kitasatosporales; family Streptomycetaceae; genus Streptomyces; species Streptomyces sp. NPDC008092. The sequence goes on along the minus strand of NZ_JBIBHY010000009.1, from coordinate 152,578 downwards.
GTCGGGCTGCTCGCCACCGCGGCCGGCAACGAGGGCTCCGGCTCGGCCCTCCCCGTCGGCCCGGGCGGCGAAGCGGTCAACGACGACTTCTCGTTCGTGCACCGGCCGCTGACCGGCGACGGCACGATCACCGTCGCCGTGACCTCGCTCACCGGTGTGATCGCCACCGGGCCCGGCCGCACCCGGTCCGGCCTCGCGCCCTGGGCGAAGGCCGGGATCATCGTCAAGGACGGCCTGACGCAGGGCTCGCCGTACGCGGCGGTCATGGTCACGGGCGGCCACGGGGTGCGGATGCAGTACGACTACACGCACGACGTCGCCGGAACGGCGGGCGCGGTCTCCGCGTCGTCGCCGCGCTGGCTCAGACTGCGGCGCACGGGCGACGTCCTCACCGGCTACCGGTCGGCCGACGGCCGCACCTGGAGCGTGGTCGGCACCGCCCGGCTCGCGGGGCTCCCGGACACCGTCCAGGCCGGGCTGTTCGTGACCTCGCCGTCGGCCGAGCAGTCCACCGGCACCGGCTCCGGCTTCGCGCCCGCGGTGGCCACCGGCAGCTTCGACCGGATCACCCTGAACGGGGGCTGGACGGCGGGCAGTTGGCGGTACCGGCAGGTGGGCCGGGGGGCCGGGGTCTCGGGCAGCTACACCGAGGACACCAGGGGCGCGGCCGTCCGGACGGGTTCCGGTTCCGCCGCCGGCTTCACCGTGACCGGGGCCGGGGACATCGCGCCGGTCGTCGGCGGCCCGGCCGCCGCCGGGGTGCGGAGCATCGAGAACTTCCTCGTCGGCGCGTTCGCCGGGCTCGTCGTGGTCGTGGTGGTCGCCGCCGGATACGTCACCGTCGAGTACCGGCGCGGACTGATCGGCCTCACCCTCGCCGCGAGTCCGCGCCGCGGCCGGGTCCTCGTGGCCAAGGCCCTTGTGGTGGGCACGGTCTCCCTGGTCGCCGGGACGGTAGCCGCCGCCGTGACGGTCCCGCTCGGCGGACGGCGTTCACGGGCCGGCGGCTTCCCGGTGCTCACCGTGCCGGCCGGCACCGAGGTGCGGGTCGTCGTCGGCACCGGCCTGCTGCTCGCCACCGCCGCCGTCCTCGCCCTCGGCGTCGGCACGATCCTGCGGCGCGGCGCCGTCGCCGTCACCGTGGTGGTCGCCGGCACGGTCCTGCCCTACCTGCTCGCGACGGCGTCGGTGCTGCCCGACGGGGCGGCCGAGTGGCTGCTGCGGGTCACGCCGGCCGCCGGGTTCGCCGTCCAGCAGAGCGTCGTACGGTACGAGCAGGTGGTGACCGACTACTCGCCTTCGTCCGGGTACTTCCCGCTCTCGCCGTGGGCCGGGTTCGCGGTGCTGTGCGGCTACGCCGCCGTCGCGTTCGGCACCGGCGTCGTGCTGCTGCGCCGGAGGGACGCATGAGGCGCGCCTGCCACGCGGAGTGGACGAAGCTGCGCACCGACGCCGCCCATGTCCGGCTGCTGCTGGGCGTGCTGGTGCTGACCGTGGCGGTGGGCGCCGGGGTGGCGACGACCTCCCGGTGCGACGCCGCCGGCTGTGGCGGCGACCCCGTGCGGCTGTGCCTGACCGGGGTGATGGCGGGTCAGGTCGCGGTCGTGGTCGTCGCCGTCCTGACGGTGGGCGACGAGTACGGGACCGGCATGATGCGCACGACCCTCACGGCGGTCCCGCGACGGCTGACGGTCCTGTGCGCCAAGGCCGCCGTGCTCACCGCCGGGACGCTGGCGGCCGCGACGGTCTCGGTGCTCGGCTCGCTGCTGGCCGGGCGGCTGGTCGAGCCGGGCCGCGGCTTCACCCCGGAACACGGCTACCCGGCCCTGTCGCTGACCGACGGGCCCACCCTGCGGGCCGCGGCGGGGTCCGTGCTCTACCTGGCCCTGATCGGCCTGCTGAGCATGGGACTGGCCCTCGTCGTGCGCGACTCGGCCACCGCGATCGGCATCGTGCTGGCCCTGCTGTTCGTCCTCCCGGTCCTCGCCCGCGTCGTGGCCGACCCGGACTGGCAGCGGCACCTGGAGCAGTTCGCGCCGATGACGGCCGGCCTGGCCGTCCAGGCCACCGTCGGCACCGACCGGCTGCCCGTCGGCCCCTGGCAGGGACTGGGCGTCCTGGCCCTGTGGGCGGGTGCCGCCCTCACGGCGGGCGGCCGGCTGCTCCGCTCGCGCGACGCGTGAACCGGCCGCCCGCCGCGGGCGGGTCAGCCCTCGATCCAGCCGTGGTTCTTGGCGAACTGGGCCAGCGCGCCCCGGACCCGCACGATCTCCTCGGCGGTGAGTGTGGGCGCCGACGCGAGCAGCGTCTCGGTGACCTCGCGGGTGAATTCGTCCGCGCTGAGCAGATCGCACAGCGAGTCGTCGTCCGGACCGAGCGTGCGGACCTCGGCGCCCCGGGCGAGCCGGACACCGGACGCCTTCGGACCGCGCTCGCCGGCCTCGATCTCGAACTCCACCGCCACGCCCGGGCGGACGTACGACTCCGACATCTGCATGTCGTTCACGTGCAGGAAGACGTCCTCGCCACCACCGTCCGGAGCGATGAACCCGTAACCGCGCGAGCTGTCGAACCGCACCACACGACCACTGACCATGAGAAACCCCCAACCAAACCGGGCCACCTGCCCGGACACCTGGGCCCGATGGTAGTCAAGTCCGGCCCCGTCGGTCGACCTGGCCCACCGGCCGCGGTCGCGGAGGTCGGAACTCGGTGCGCCGACAAAGAAGTTGATATGGAAAGCTGTCGCCTGCCGTCGGTGAGCCAAGGGGGGCCGGGACGGCCGTTGAGAGGAGCGCACGTGACGCAGGACGGCAACGGGTCCGTGGAGATCGACACCAGCAAGCCGCATCCCGCGCGGATCTACGACTACCTGCTGGGCGGCAAGGACAACTACGAGGTGGACCGCAAGGCCGGTGACCAGCTCGCCTCCGTCGCGCCCGAGGTGTGGATATCCGTGCGGGCCAACCGCGGCTTCCTGCGGCGCGCGGTCCGGCACGTCATCGACAGCGGCGTCCGCCAGATCCTCGACATCGGCACCGGGCTGCCCACCTCGCCGAACGTGCACGAGGTGGCCCAGGAGCTGGCCCCGGACGTCCGGGTCGCCTACGTCGACAACGACCCGATCGTGAAGGCCCACGGCGACGCGCTGCTCAGCCGGGCGGGCAGCACCGGCATCGTCCTCGCCGACCTGCGCGACCCGCAGGCCGTCATCGACCACCCCGAGGTCCGCCGGATCATCGACTTCGGCGAGCCCGTCGCGCTGTTCCTCGTCGCCATCCTCCACTTCATCCGTGACGAGGAGGAGCCCGAGCGGATCGTGGCCACCCTGCGCGACGCGCTGCCGGCCGGCAGCTTCCTGGTGCTCTCGCACGCCACCGACGACTTCGCCGAGCGCAGCGAGGCCCAGGCCGTCTACAACAACGCGACCGCCTCCATGAACCTGCGCCCCCGGGCCCGGATCGAGCGGTTCTTCGACGGGTTCGAGCTGGTCGAACCCGGCGTCACCCAGGTCCCGTTCTGGCGCCCGGACACCACCCCGCCGGCCGGCTCGGAGGCGATCGGCTTCTACGGCGGCGTGGCCGTCAAGAAGGCCTGAGCGGTCGCCGGGAGGGCCTGAGCCGCCGTCCCGGCGCACCGCGCCGCCGTCAGGGCACTCCGAGCTCGAACAGGGCGTAGCCCGCGTACGAGCCGGAGGCCAGGGCCGCGATGCCCAGCAGGACGCACAGGCAGGGCAGGCTGACGCGGCGCAGCGCGACCGCCAGGGGGACGAACAGCGGGAAGGCGGGCAGCAGGTAGCGCGAGACGTTCGCGAAGTACTGCTGACTGCCCAGTACCAGGGCGAGGGTGAGCACCGTGTGGACGACGAGGACCACCGGCGGCCGCAGCCGGAACAGCAGCGGCAGCAGGGCCAGGTCCAGCAGGACCACCCCGACCCCGATGACGTCCGCGAAGGGGAGCGCGAAGAGATAGTCGAAGTGGCCCACGGGGACGGAGGTCAGGACGTCCAGGGTCTGGCTGCCGTAGTCGAACTCGTGCCCCCACGCGCCCGACTGGAGCGCGAAGTAGCCGCCGTAGTCGCCCATGCGGTGGCCCACCCAGCCCAGATAGCCGAGCAGACCCAGCGGGGCCACGAGCATCGCGGTCAGCGGACGCGCCACGCCGTCCTGGCGGCGGCGCAGCGCGAGGAGCGCGGCCAGGGCGAGCGCGGCGACCAGGGCCGCGGCCGTGGGCCGGTTGAGGCCCGCCGCGAAGGTCAGCACCCCCGCCGTCAGCCAGCGGCGGGTCAGCACGGCGTACAGGGCCCAGGCGGCCAGGGCCACGTACAGCGAGTCCGAGTAGACCGCCCACTCCACGCCGGAGCCCGGCCACACGGCCCACAGCCCGGCCGCCGCCAGCCCCGCCCGCCGGCCGCCGAACCACCCGGCGACGGCGGCGATCCCCAGTGCCGCGGCGAACGACGCCACGACCGACACCAGCAGCCCGGCACCGAACGGACCGAGACCGGTGACCTCCATCGCCGTCCGCATCAGCGCCGGGTAGAGCGGGAAGAACGCGGCCGAGTTGCCCTGGAGGGTGATCAGCCCGGTGGCACCGGGGACCGGGACGAGCGCGGGGTGGTAGCCGTGCAGGGCGATCTGCTGGTACCACCAGCCGTCCCAGGTGCCCAGCACGTCCCAGGTGTGCGCGCCGCCGCCGAACCGCGGATGCTTCCTGCGGAAGTCCCCGGCGGAGTCCAGCAGGTACATGAAGGAACCGAAGCCGGCGAGCTTCAGGACGCCGTACATCGCGAGGACCGGGCCGTAGCGGCGGGCGGTGTCGCGCAGGCGCTGTCCGGGGCCCGGCGCGGCGGTCCCGGATGCGGCGGGCGGGGACGGTGTGGTGCTCTTCAGGGGCGTGGTCATGAAGCCGCGCGCTCCGTCCGGCGGCGCCGTCCGCCGAAGGCCGGACGGGCGAGGAGGAGGGCCAGGTGGGCGGCGGCGAGCACGGCGAGTTCCGCGCGGAGACCGGTGCCGGGGGCCGTGTGCCGCAGGACGGCGATCGAGCCGGCGGTGACCGCCAGCCGGGCGGCCAGGGCGGGTGGCGCGGACAGCGGGAGCCGGCCGAGGACCGGCTGGGCGAGGGTCCAGCAGGCCAGCAGGGCCAGTGCGTTGGCCACCTGTGCGGCGGCGGTCGGCCGCAGCGCCGCGTACAGGAGCAGATGCGCGAGGGCCATGACGGCGGCGGGGACGGCGTACGACCGCGGCGGCCGCCGCGACGGCAGCGCGCCCCGGGCCAGCGACCGGCCGACCCGCGCGATGCCGCGCAGATCGGCGAGCGCCGTGGACAGCAGCGCGACCCGGCTGTCCGGGTCGTCCACCCAGTCGACCGGCACCTCGTGGATCCGCAGCCCGGCCCGCTCCGCGATCACCAGCAGCTCGGTGTCGAAGAACCATCCGGGGTCCCGCACCAGCGGCAGCAGCCACGCGGCGGCGTCCCGCCGTACGGCCTTGAACCCGCACTGCGCGTCCGAGAACCCCACCGACAGGGTGCAGCGCAGCAGGACGTTGTAGCAGCGGGAGATGGCCTCCCGCTTCGGGCCGCGCACCACCCGGGCACCGGGCGCCAGCCGGGTGCCGACGGCCAGGTCGGAGTGGCCCGAGAGCAGCGGGGCGACGAGCGGCAGCAGCGCCGCGAGCCCGGTCGACAGGTCCACGTCGAGGTAGCCGACGACGGGTGCCGACGACGCCGACCAGGCCGCACGCAGCGCCCGCCCGCGGCCCTTCTCGGCCAGGCGGGTCCACTCCACCTCGGGCAGCTCGGCGGCGAGCCGGGCCGCGATCAGCGGGGTCGCGTCGGTGCTGGCGTTGTCGGCGACGGTGATCCGGAACGGGTACGGGAACGTCTCCCGCAGATGGGCGTGGAGCCGCCGCACGCTGGGCTCCAAGTCCTTCTCCTCGTTGAACACCGGCACGGCCAGGTCGAGGACCGGTTCGCCGCGGTGCCGAGGGGGCGGCGGCGCCGGGACGGGCAAGGTGACCCAGGGCTGATTCATGGCGTTTTTTCGCATTCGTACTCGATTTCAGGGCGCGCCGAGGCGACACCCGGTGGTGACGGGGGACAGGGGTGCCGTCCGGTAGCGGGCGGCTGAGCGGTCGCTGTCGGACCGAACCGGGCCCGGCCTACGAGCCGTTCGACGGGTCGGAGCCCCCGGTCGCGGGTGCCGACGGCGGGAACGCGGTGGCGGTGGAGCCCCCGGACGAGCCCGCCGTGGCGCTCCGGGTCGTGCCCGCGTCCGGGGTGGAGGTCTCCGTCGAGGTCGAGGTCGAGGTCGAGGTCGAGTTCGGGGTCGGTGAGGACGAGGCGGTATGCCCGCTCGTCGCCGACGGGGTGTCCTCGGGCGTGGCCGTGCCCCCGGGCGGGGGCGCCGAGGTCGTGGCAGCGGAGGCCGGCGCACTGGGCGAGAGGCTCGGCGTCGGTGCCGGACCATCGGCCGGGCTGGTCGCGGGCCAGGGGTGCGGCGCGCTCGGCTCCACACGGACGCCGGAGTGGGGCCACAGGAACAGGCCCAGGGCGAGCCCCGCGGCCGTGAGGACACCGCCGGCCGCCCGCTGGGCCGCCCGGACCCGCCGCCGCGCCAGCACCCCGGCCCGCAGCCGGTCCCGGTGCCGGGGCTCGAAGGGCACGGTGTCCCGGTCGTCGTGCATCAACTGCGTCAACTGCCGCTCGAAGTGATCCATGGCCTCTCCCTCACCCCACCGGCTCGATCGCGTCCGCCAGCAGCTCCCGCAGCCGGGCCACCCCGCGCGCGGCGTGCGACCGGGCGGTGCCCACCGGGCAGCCCAGCACCTCGGCTACCTGCCGGTCGGGCAGATCCTGGTAGTACCGCAGCACGACCGCGGCCCGCTGACGCGGGGTCAGCAGCGCCAGCGCCGACTCCAGCCGGGAACGCTCGGCGACGACCGCCGACATGTCGCCGGCCGCCGCGACCTCGGGCAGTTCCTCCACGGGGCGCTCGCCCCACCACCGGCGCCGCGCGGAGCGGGCCGCGGCACGCGCCAGGATCTTCCGGACGTACGCCTCCGGCGCCTCGTCGGCGACCTTCGGCCAGACGAACCACAGCCGGACCAAGGACTCCTGCAACAGATCCTCGGCCCGATGCCGATCGCCACCGGTGAGCAGACGGGCCAGATGGCACAGCCCCGACCAGCGGGCCGCCACGAACTCGTCGTACTCACCGGCCCGAGCCTGCTCCATTCCCACGGTCCCCGCTCTCCCCGGCTGCCTACACCTGGGAAAAGGCCCTGGGGGCGGCAGAACGCTGCACTCGGCCGGGGTGATCCCCGTCACGTGCGGACCGGGGCCGTAATTGCCTGGCAGACCAGGGCGAGGCCGTCGTATGCTCCCCGCGATGACCACTCACTCTGCTGTCAGATTGGGGGTCCCGTCCACGTCAGGTGAGTGCTGATGGCCACTCACCTCACGGACGGGGACACCCGCCTTTCGCTGTGGCGGCGCGTGCGCGAGTACGCCGTGCCGCCCACCATGATCGAGACCGCTACCGCCCGCCGCACCGCCGGGGACTGGGCGGGGGCCTGCGCGGCCGCCGGTTTCGACGTCGACCTCGACCTGCGCCGCATCGCCCGCGCGTGGGGCCGGGACGCCCAGGTACGGATCCGCGCCGACCTGCGCCGGCTCGCCCCCGACCTGCTGCGCTGGCATCTGCCGAGGATCGCGCCCGACGGGTTGCTGCGGCCGGGACTGACCATGCCGCTTGCCCGCTACGACACCGGGGAAGGCTCCCTGTGCCTCGTGGTCCGGACGCCGCCCGCCTGGGCGGACGCCGGGCAGCGGATCAGCCTCGCGCTGTGGGACGGCACACCGAGCGAGCCGGCCGCCCGGGGGCATCCGCATCCGCGCCCCAGCCGGCGGTTCCGCTTCGACCTGCACCGCCATCTGTGGGACGCGGACGCCGCGGGCGAGCTGCGGGCCCGGTCGGGTGCCGACCGGACCCCGGACCCCGACCGGACCCAGGGCGGTGAACGGCTCCCGTTCGGCGGCCGACTCCCGTTCGGCGAGCAGGCGTTGTGCGCCACGGACCGCTGGGCGGACGAGGCGCGGATCGTGCTGGGCGCCGAGGGGCGGGACAGCGGCACCGTCGTCGTACGCCTGGGCGGCCGGCTGCGGCTCGCGTTGCACCTGGCGGCCGACGGGACCGTGACCACCGCGCGGGACACCACCGCACCGGACACCACCGCACCGGACACCGCGGTCCGGGCCACCACCGCCCGGGAGGCGGGTACCGGCGTGCGACCCGTCCTGCCCGACGCGGCGACCTGGATCCTTCCCGATCTGGAACTGCTGCGCGCCGGGCTGGTCGACGCCGGCCGGCTGCATCCGCTGGTCGCCGCGGCGCTCGTCCCCGGGCACGCCCCGGCCGCCCGGGACCCGTATCCCGACCCGGCCCGGCAGCCGGGACTCGTGGAGTGCCGGGGCGCCCCGCACCGGATCGGCCTGGTCGACGGGGTGCTGTCCGCACTGGACCACTCCCCGGACGAACTGCGGCGCGAGGAACTCCTGGTGGCGCTCGGCGGTCCGCCGCTGCCCTGTCTGCGGGTCATCGACGAGGCGCACCGCCGCCCCGACTGCCTCACCGGCGTCCGTGAGCGCCTCGACCACGGGGACATCGCCGGCGCGCTGGCCGTCGTCGAAGGACTGCTGGGGCCCGAAGCCGTGCTGCGCGACGGGCCGTTGAAGGACGAACTGGCGGCGGCCGCGCACCGCCGGATCGCGTACGGCCTCTACCGGGCGGGCCTCGCCGGATCCCGCAGCGGGCCCGTCCGCGCGCGGCGACGCCGCTCCGTCCGCGACCCGCGCCTGGGCCCGCGCTCCGCCAACCGGCGCTGAAACCCACCCCCTTGCCCTCTCACACCCCCAGGTGATCACTCATGACCAATGCTGCCCCCGACCAACTCGCCGTCGCGGACGCCCTGTCGGCCCTGCTCGGCGACTCCACCACCGAACCCCGGCCCGACACACAGCTGGCGGCGCTCACCCTCGCCGTCGCCGCCGACCTGCCCGTCCTCCTGTGGGGCGAGCCCGGCATCGGCAAGACCGCAGCCCTGAACCGGCTGGCCGAAGCGCTCGACCTGCCGCTGACCACGGTGATCGCCAGCGTCCACGAGCCGTCCGACTTCTCCGGTCTGCCCGTCGTGGGAGACGACCCCGCCGTCCAGGGCGTCCCGATGGCCCCGCCGGACTGGGCGGTACGGCTGGTGCAGGCCGGCCGGGGCCTGCTGTTCCTCGACGAACTGTCCACCGCACCCCCGGCCGTGCAGGCCGCCCTGCTCCGGCTGGTCCTCGAACGCCGGGTGGGCGCGCTCCGGCTCCCGCCCGGCGTTCGGATCGTCGCCGCCGCCAACCCGCGGTCCTCGGCCGCCGACGGCTGGGAGCTGAGCCCGCCGCTCGCCAACCGGTTCGTGCACCTCCAGTGGGCCCACGACCACGAGGTCGTCGTCCGTGGTCTCGGCGGTACCTGGCCCCGGGCCGTCCTGCCCCGGCTCGACCCCGACCGGCTGCCCGCCGCCGTGGACTTCGCGCGCCGCGCGGTGTGCGGCCTGCTCGCCACCCGCCCCACGCTCGTCCACCGGCTGCCGAACGGCGAGATACGGCGGGGCGGCGCCTGGCCGTCGCCCCGGAGCTGGGACATGACCCTGCGCCTGGTCGCCTTCGCGCACGCGTCCGGCTCCTCCCGGGACGTGCTCTCCCTCCTGGTCAGGGGAACGGTCGGGGACGGCCCGGGACTCGAACTGCTGGCGAGCGTCGACCGGATGGAACTCCCGGATCCCGAGACGCTGCTCGCCGACCCGGACGCGGCGGACCTTCCCGAGCGCGGCGATCTGCGCCAGGCCGTGCTCGACGGCGTGGTTGCCGCGGTCCGCGAACGGCCCGACCGGACCCGCTGGGACGCGGCCTGGGCCCTGCTGGTGCGGGCCCTGGAGACCGGAGCCCCCGACCTCGTCGTCGTCCCCGCCACCACGCTGGCCTCACTGCGCCGGGACGACTGGGACGTCCCGGCGGCCGTCGAACGGCTCGCGGGAGTGGTGGCCGTGTCCCGCCGCGCCGACCGGGCCGCCGGACGCGTCGCCGCGAAGGCCGGCCGATGAACGACGAGCCGGGCGCCGAGCCCGGAACCGAGCCCGGAACCGAGCCGGGCGCTGAGCCGGGAACCGAGCCCGGAACCGAGCCGGGCGCCGAGCCGGGCGCCGGATCCGGCGCCGTACCGGCCGGGGCACTGGACCTGGACAAGCTCTACGCCGCCCGGCTCCAGGCCGCCCGGGCCCGGCCCTACCTCGCCACGGCCCTGTTCGCCCTGCACGTCGTGGCGGACCGGCGGGTGCCGACCATGGCCGTAGACAAGCACTGGCGGTGCTACGTCTCGCCCGCGTTCGTGGACCGGATGCCGGAGGAGGACCTGGCCGGGGTGTGGGTGCACGAGGTGTCGCACCTGCTGCGCGACCACCACACGCGCAGCGACCGGGTCGCGCGGGAACGCGGGCTGGCCGGGGCCGGTGAGCGGCTGCGGATGAACATCGCGGCGGACCTGGAGATCAACGACGACGCGTACGGCGACGGGCTGGCGCAGCCCCGGGGCGCCGTCCGGCCGTACATGCTGCGACTGCCCGAGGGCCAGCTGATGGAGGACTACCTGCGCCAGTTCCGGCTCGGACCGCTGACGCAGGATCTCACCTGGCTGGACTGCGGCAGCGGGGCCGACGGCCGGGACCGGGAGTGGGACCTGGGGCCGGACGGCGCGCACGGCCTCAGCGAGCAGGAGCGGGACGGGGTCAGGTTCCGGGTGGCGCAGGCCATCACCGGCCGCCCGGGCAGCACCCCGGACGGCTGGCGGCGCTGGGCCGAGGACGCCTTCCATCCGCCGCAGCCCTGGCGGGAGCTGCTGGGTGCGGCGGTCCGCTCGGCGGCCTCGGCCGCGGGCGCCGGCGACGACTACAGCTACGGCCGCCCGTCGCGCCGCTCGGCCTGCCTGCCCGGTGTCGTCCTGCCCAGCCTGCGCCGCCGCCCGCCCCGGGTCTCGGTCGTCATCGACACCTCCGGCTCGGTCAGCGACGCCGAACTGGGCAGTGCCCTGCTGGAGGTGGCCGCGATCGCCCGCGCCGTCGGCGGCCGCCGCGACCTGGTCTCCGTGCTGTCCTGCGACGCGGCCGCCCGGACCGTGCAGCCGCTGTGCCGCGCGGAGGGCATCGCGCTCGTCGGCGGCGGTGGTACGGACCTGCGCGCGGGCTTCGCCAGGGCGCTGCGGGCGCGGCCGGCCCCGGACGTCGTGGTGGCCCTCACCGACGGGCAGACACCCTGGCCGCAGGCACAGCCGGCCTGCCGGACGGTGGTGGGCCTGTTCCCCCGGCAGTACAGCGACGCGTCGTGGGAGGAGGACGACCCCGACTACGTACCGGACGCACCGCCCGCCTGGGCGCGGGTCGTGGAGATCGGCTAGCGCGGCCGACCCGACCCGACCCGGTCCGGCCCGGTCCGGACAGGTGGTCGGCCGGTGCGGGGCGCGGACCGGACGATAGTTTCATGTGGTCGACACCCATCCGGCGCCCGGCGGCGCCCAGAACGGAGGACGAACATGCCCGACACCCCGCCCGTCACTCTCCAGGACGTGCACGACGCGGCAGCGCGGATCAAGGGAGTGGCGCACCGCACCCCCGTGCTGCGCTCGCGCACCCTGGACGCACTGGTCGGTGCCGAGGTCTTCCTGAAGTGCGAGAACCTCCAGCGCATCGGCGCCTTCAAGTTCCGGGGCGCCTACAACGCCGCGTCCCGGCTGTCCGCCGCGCAGCTCGCCCAGGGCATCGCCGCCTACTCCTCGGGCAACCACGCCCAGGCCGTCGCCCTCGCCGCCCGCGAACTCGGCACCACCGCCGTCATCGTGATGCCCGAGGACACCCCGCGCGCCAAGCTGGCGGCGACCGCCGGATACGACGCGGAGATCGTGACGTACGACCGCTACACCGGTGACCGGGTCGCCATCGGCGAGGCCCTGGCCGCCGAACGCGGGCTCGCCCTCATCCCGCCGTACGAGCACCCGCACGTCATCGCGGGGCAGGGCACGGCCGCACTCGAACTCATCGAGGAAGTAGGCGAGCTGGACGCGCTGGTGGTGCCCGTCGGGGGCGGCGGGCTGATCGCGGGCAGCGCCACCGCGGCCAAGGGACTGCTGCCCGGGATCCGGGTCGTCGGCGTGGAACCGGAGGCGGGCGACGACACCAGGCGCTCCCTGGCGGCCGGGCACCGGGTGTCGATCCCGGTGCCCCGGACCATCGCCGACGGCCAGGCCGCGGACATCCCCGGCGAGCTGACCTTCTCCCTCAACCAGCGCCTGGTGGACGACATCTCGCTGGTCTCCGACGACCAGATCCGGGATGCGATGCGGTTCGCCTTCGAGCGGCTGAAGACCGTCCTGGAGCCGAGCGGCGCCAGCGGTCTGGCCGCGCTGCTCGCCCACCGGGTGGCGCCGCTGCCGCGCCGGATCGGGGTCGTCCTGTCCGGGGGCAACGTGGGCGCGGAGCGCTTCGCGGAGATCATCGCCGCCTGACCGGGAAAGAGGCGGAGGCCGCGGCCGACGCGGGCGGAGACCGGGGGTCAGGAGCCGGCGTCCTCCTGCTCGGCGAGCCGGCGCCGGGCAGCTGCCCGGCCGATGGGCAACTCGACGGCATCGGCGACCCGTTGGAGGCCGCCGCACGCGCCCTGCTGCCGACCGTCCTCCTGGAGCCCGCGCTGACGGCGCTGCGCCGCATGGCCCGGGAGAACGCGTCGGCCCACCGGCACACGCCGTAGCCGGGCGCCGGACTACCGCGCCGGACGGGCCGCGGCCTGCTGCCCGGAGCGGGAACTCAGCAGTCGCGGAACTCCGGCGACTGGTTGAGGATCTGCGCGCGCGTCGAGGTGAAGCGGGCGTGCGTCTCGCCGCCCCGTGCCCCCGGCGGGAACACCGCGACCCGGTGGCAGTTCTGGAAGGCGAGGGCGACCCCGAAGTGCCGTTCCAGGCTGCCGCGGATCGCGTCGGAGGACAGCGCCCGCAACAGCTGCCCGCGCTCCCTCTCCGAGGCAGGCGGGGTCTGGTTGTCGGCGAACTCGGCGCTGCCGCCGCGCAGTTCGGCGGTCAGCCGGGCGACGAGGTCGTACGCGTACGGCAGCGAGGTGCGGACGGTTTCCACGAAGTCCTCCTCCCGCACGGCGCCGTTCTCGGCTTCGGCGAGCAGCTGCGGGGAGACGTCGAGCGACATGTGACGGTGTCCTGTTCTTTCGAAGCGGTTGCGGAAAAGGGAAATCGGGGGGAATCAGGGTGAATCAGGGGGAATCGGGGTCTCAGGCGAAGGCGGGCAGCGCCGCCGGCCCGTGCCGGAAGTCCGGGTCGACCTGGGCGGCCAGATCCTGGCCCGTCGCCGCGTCGGCCCAGGCGGCGGCATTGCGCAGATGGAACTCCACGGCGTGCCGCTGGAAGGACTCCCAGTCCTTGCCCCGCGCGTCCACGGCGGCCCGCAGCCGGTCCAGCGCAAGGGAGTTGTGCGGTTCCAGCGCACCGCTGCCCCGCCCCTGCTCCTGGGCGCGGACGTACGGCGACAGCTCGCAGTGGGCCACCAGGTCGTCGCCCACCTGTTCGCGCAGGAAGGCGAGGTCGTCCGCGCCGGTGACCTTGTTGCCGACCACGGCGACCGGGATGCCGAACTCGGCCGCGTGGTCGCGGTACTGGCGGTGGACGGACAGGCTCTTGCGGGTCGGCTCGACCACCAGGAAGGTCATGTCGAAACGGGTGAACAGACCGGAGGCGAAGGCGTCGGCGCCCGCCGTCATGTCGACGACCAGGTACTCGCCGGGGCCGTCCACCAGATGGTTGAGGTACAGCTCCACCGCGCCGAGCTTGGAGTGGTAGCAGGCCACCCCGAGGTCGCTCCCGGCGAAGGCCCCGGTGACCATCAGCGGTACCCCGCCGACCTCCTGGACGTGCCGGGAGTGCACCTCGTCGTCGCCGAGCAGCCGCAGCAGCCGCGAGCCGCGCCCCGCCGGGGTCGTCTTGACCATGGCCTCCCGGGACGTGATGCGCGGGTTGGTGCCGCGCAGGTAGTCCTTGATCTCGCCGGTCCGCGCGCTCAGCGGCGGCGCCGCGAAGAGTTCGTCCTCGTCGAGGCCGAGGGCGTGGGCCAGGTGCTGGTTGATGTCACCGTCGATCGCGACGACCGGCGCGCCGGACCGTGCCAGGTGACGGGTGAAGAGGGCCGACAGCGTCGTCTTGCCGCTGCCGCCCTTGCCGACGAAAGCCACACGCATCGCTAGCAGCCACCCTCGCTTTTGAAAATGGATGTCATGAGCAAAGGTTGTCGGGGGGCTGCCTGCAGTGTCAAATCCGGTTGCCCCCATCGGGTTGCGGCCCCGGACCGGGCCCGCCGCCCTGATCGCGTCCGATCATTCGTCCTTGACCCCTCTGACCGGGCCGACCTAGCCTCCAGCCAACACACCTGGACAGATGGGCCGACGATGGCGGACGCACGGGAACCCGGCAGACAGCTCCAGGTCGAGACGCACGGGCTCGACGTGATCGGCGACGCCGACCGCAAGGGCACCCCGCGCACCCTGTTCTGGCCCTGGTTCGGCGCGAACGTCTCCGTCCTCGGGCTGAGCTACGGCGCCTTCGCGCTCGGCTTCGGCATCTCCTTCTGGCAGGCGCTCGCCGCGGGCGTCCTCGGCATCCTCGCCTCCTTCCTGCTCTGCGGCTTCGTCGCGGTCGCCGGGAAGCGGGGGTCGGCACCCACCATGGTGCTCAGCCGGGCCGCGTACGGCGTCCGCGGCAACCGGCTGCCCTCGGTGGTCTCCTGGGTGCTCACCGTCGGCTGGGAGACCGTCCTGATCGCCCTCGCCACCATGGCCACCGCGACCGTCTTCACCCGGCTCGGCTGGGGCGGCGGCACCGGGACCGAGGTGGTCGCGCTGATCGTGGTCTGCGCGCTGACCGTGGCCGGCGGTGTGGCGGGCTTCGACCTGATCATGCGGCTGCAGACCGTGATCACGGTGGTGACCGCCGTCCTCACCGTCGTCTACGTCGTCCTCGTCGCCGACCACATCCACTGGGCGACGGTGCGCGCGATCCCCTCCGGCTCCGCCCAGGAGTTCATCGGCGCGCTGGTGTTCATGATGACCGGCTTCGGCCTCGGCTGGGTCAACGCGGCCGCCGACTACTCCCGTTACCTGCCGCGCGCCTCCTCCAGCCGGGGCGTGATCGGCTGGACCGCCTTCGGCAGCTCCGTCGCCCCGCTCCTCCTGCTGGTCTTCGGCCTGCTGCTCGCGGGCTCCTCCACGACCCTGAACAAGGCGATCGCGGCCGACCCCATCGGCGCGCTGACGACCATCCTCCCCACCTGGTTCCTGGTCCCCTTCGCCGTCGTCGCCGTCCTCGGCCTGGTCGGCGGCGCGGTCCTGGACATCTACTCCTCCGGGCTGGCCCTCCTCTCCGCCGGACTGCCCGTGCCCCGCTACCTCGCCGCCCTGGTCGACGGCGTCCTGATGATCGCCGGCGCGGTCTACATCGTCTTCTTCGCCGACGACTTCCTCGGCCAGTTCATGGGCTTCCTCACCACCCTCGGCGTGCCGATCGCCGCCTGGTGCGGGATCATGCTCGCCGACCTGGCGCTGCGCCGCCGCGACTACGACGAGACCGACCTCTACCGCCCCGCCGGCCGCTACGGCGACGTCCCCCTCCTGCCCCTCCTCCTCACCCTGGCCGCCACCGCCCTCGGCTGGGGCCTGGTCACCAACACCGCGGCGAGCTGGCTGACCTGGCAGGGCTACCTCCTGGACCCGTTCGGCCTCGGCGGCAGGTCCGGCGCCTGGGCGTACGCCAACCTCGGCGTCCTGGCCGCCCTGGCACTCGGCTTCCTCGGCACCCTGGCCCTCGGCCGCGCCCGGGTCCGGACCCAGGAGAGCCTCCCGGCCACCGCCCCGGCGACGACCGCATGAAGGTCCCTCCCGGTCTCCTGGCCGTCATCGACATGCAGCACGTGTTCGCCGACCCCGTAAGCCCCTGGGCCGCCCCGCGCTACACCGAGGCGGCCGCGGGCGTACGACGCCTGCTCCCGGCGTTCGCGAGCCGCACCGTCTTCACCCGCTTCGTCGCCCCCGCCCACCCCACCGGAGCCTGGCGGGCCTACTACGACAGCTGGCCCTTCGCCCTCCAGCCCCCGGACGCCGAACTCTGGCGCCTGACCGACGACTTCGCACAGCAGGCCGAAGTCGTCCTGGACTCCCCGACGTTCGGCAAGTGGACCCCCGAAGTCGCCGCCCTGGCCGCCCAGCACGGCCGCCTGGTCCTGGCCGGCGTCAGCACCGACTGCTGCGTCCTGTCCACCGCCCTCCCGGCGGCCGACGCCGGCATCGAGGTCCTGGTCGTCGCCGACGCGTGCGCGGGCGCGGACGACGACTCGCACGCGAAGGCGCTGCACCTGCTGGACCTGTACCGGCCACTGATCCGGGTGACGACGACGGCCGAACTGCTGAGCTGAGCACGCCGAATGAAGTCAACCGTGCGGCTGCAGCGCCCCGTAAGGGGCGCTGGGGGTACCCCCGGCCGAAGGCTGGGGGAGGAACTGCGCGACCAGCCACGACCGCGCCCCAGACGACCGACGACGCGGCCCCCAGCGGAGCGCCTAGTCCCGGCGGGACACCTCCACGTTCTCCAGGACGCCGAGGGCGTCCGGGACCAGGACGGCGGCCGAGTAGTAGGCGCTGACCAGGTAGGAGGCGACCGCCTGTTCGTTGATCCCCATGAAACGGACGTTCAGGCCCGGCTCCTTCTCGTCCGGCAGGCCCGTCTGGAGGAGGCCGATCACGCCCTGGTTCTGCTCACCGGCCCGCAGCGCGATGATGGACGAGGTGCGGGCCGCGGTGACCGGGATCTTCCCGCAGGGCAGCAGTGGCACGCCCCGCCAGGCCGGGAGATGGTGGCCGCCGAGCTCGACGCTCCCGAAGTACAGGCCGCGCCTGTTGCACTCCCGGCCGAACGCGGCGATCGCCCGGGGATGGGCGAACAGGTGCGTGGTGTCGCGCCGCATGGCGAGCAGCTCGTCGAGGTCGTCCGGGGTGGGCGGACCCGAGTGCGTGGAGATCCGCTGCCCGTGGTCGGCGTTGTGCAGCAGGCCGAAGTCCCGGTTGTTGACCAGCTCGTGCTCCTGGCGCTCCCGCAACACCTGCACGGTGAGCCTCAGCTGGTGCTCGGTCTGGTCCATCGGCCGGCTGTAGAGGTCGGCCACCCGGGTGTGCACGCGCAACACGGTCTGGGCGACGCTCAGTTCGTACTCGCGGGGCGCCGGCTCGTAGTCCACGAAGGTGTGCGGGATGTCCGGCTCGCCGGCATGGCCCGCGCTGAGCGCGATCTCCGCCTCGCCGAAGGTGTTCGTCTCCCGGTGCCCGTCCAGCCCCGCCAGTTCCACGTGCGCCCGCAGGTCGGCGTGGCGGCCCGCCACCTCCTGGTACGCCGTGTGCGGCAACGCCAGCACGGTGGTGGCCGTCGCCGCGCGGGCCGTGAACTCCCAGCCGCCGTCGAGTCCGGCGAGCACATGGCCGCCGAAGGTGTCGCCGTCCGCGAGCAGACCGACGACCGCCTCGTCGCCGTAGGGACCCGCCCCGACCTGCTCCACCTTGCCGTGCGCGATCAGATAGACATGGTCGGCCGGGCGGCCCGCCGCCGCGATCACCTGCCCGGGCTCGTACTCCCGCTGCTCGAACCGGGCCGCCAGCGCCTGCAGCGCGGTGCCGTCCTCGAAGCCGCGCAGCAACGGCAGTTCGCCCAGCTCGGCGGGGATCACCGCGACCTGCGCACCGGTCTGCACGAAGGTCACCCGGCCGTCGCCGACCCGGTACGACAGTCTGCGGTTGACGCGGTAGGTGCCGCCGGGCACGTCCACCCACGGCAGCGTCCGCGTCAGCCACCGTGAGCTGATCTCCTGCATCTGGGGTGCGGACTTGGTCGTCGTGGTGAGATTCCGTGCCGCGGCGGTACCGAGGCTCTGCTGCTCCCGCTCCTCGGCGTCCGCCGCGGGCGTCGTACCGGTCTCGACCGACATCGCATTCCTTCTCTCGTGTCGCAAGGGTGACGGTTCGGACACGTACCGTCACCTTCCGCGGCTACCCCTACCCCGGTGCCCGCGCCACGAGTGATGCCGGGGGACGGAGCGCGAGGCACGTGCCGCCGGGAACTGCCTCCGCACCACCCCTCACTCCGCCCCGCACCACCCCTCGCCGAAGGCCCTGCCGGTCCGGGCGAAGGTCCTGCCGGTCCCGGCGCATGCCCCGGCCCCGACCGGGTACGCGTGCCGTGGCCGCCCGGCACCCTGCCGGACCCGCGGCCCGTACCACCACCGCTACCTGGGGATCTGCCATGGAGACACCCGCACACGACTTCCCGACGCCGGCCCAGCGGGCACTCGACACGCTGGCCGTGAACGCCGAGGACCACGACGCGCTGGACACCCTGGCCCACAGTGACGTGCTGGTCCCGGTGCCGGACGACGCCGCGGAGGCGGCCGACCCCGCGATGATCGCCCTGCCCGTCCTGGAATGCCCCGACGGCGACCCCGTCGTCCCCGTGTTCACCTCGGAGGGGGAGCTGACCGGCCTGCTGCCGACGGTCTCCCGCTACCGCGTGGTGCCGCTCGGCGCGCTCGCCTCGCAGTGGCCCGAGGACAACCTCTCGCTCGCCATAGACGGCAGCTCCGCGCACGCGCTGACGCTCACCTCGGAGGGCGTGCGCACCCTGCTGGCCCGGCCGGCGGGCTGAACGGGGGCTCCGGTCACCAGGAGGCCGGCACCCGGGCCAGAATGGCGCCATGGAATGGATCTCCGGGGTGGCCGGGGGACTGGTACTGATCCTGGTCCTGCGCAGCATCCTGCGCACGCTCGTGGTCCCCCGGGGCCTGTACTCCGTACTGGTGTACCGGCTGTGGTGGGGCCTGCGCCGCGTGCTCTGCTTCACCGCGCACCGCGGCGGCTACCGCGCCATCGACCGCGCCCAGACCTGGCTCGCCCCGCTCATGCTGGTCGGCATGCTCGCCGCCTGGCTCGGCGGGGCGTTCCTCGGCTTCGGCATGCTGCTGTACGCCTTCTCGCCGCTGTCCTGGAGCACCGCGTTCCGGGAGGCGGGCTCCAGCCTGTTCACCCTCGGGTTCGCCAGCGGCGCCCGGCTGCGGCTGTCCGCGCTCGACTTCGTCGCCGCCGCCACCGGCCCGGTCTTCATCGCGCTGCAGATCTCCTACCTGCCCACGCTGTACGCCGCCTACAACCGCCGCGAACTGGAGGTCACCCTCCTCCAGTCCCGGGCCGGCGAACCCGCGTGGGGACCGGAGATCCTCGCCCGGCAGTGGCTGGTCGACACCGAGACCGCGCTGCCCGAGCTGTACCGGTCCTGGGAGCGGCTGGCCGCCGACATGGGGGAGAGCCACGCCACCTACCCGGTGCTGCTGGCGTTCCGCTCGCCCCGCCCCTACCGCAGCTGGCTGGTCGGCCTGATCGCCGTCATGGACGCGGCGGCCATGCAGCTGGCGCTGGCCCCGCGCACCGCCCCGCCGGAGGCCCGCCTGGTGCTGCGCGCCGGCTTCACCGCGCTGCGCGACATCGCCGCGTCGGTGCGGGCGACCTTCGACACCGACCCGGACCCGGACGCCCCCATCGAGCTGACCTACGGCGAGTTCGAGGAGGCCGTGACCATGCTGGAGAAGACCGGTTTCCGCGCCGAGCGCGGCACCGCGGAGGCCTGGCCGCACTTCCACGGCTGGCGGGTCAACTACGAGGCGGTCGCCTACGAGCTGTGCCGCCGCTGCGACGCCGTACCCGCGCTGTGGACCGGTGGCCGTGACTTCGCGTCGGAGCCGATTCCGCCGCTCCGCCCGGTGGACCGGCGGCCTCCCGAAGGACGGCCGGAAGTTCCCCCTTCCATCGGGTAGCGCGGCCCATCCTGAGGGAAGATCCCAGCAGGGGCCGGGGAGACCGAGAGGGGCGGATCGTCGTGAGGGTCGTCCTGCTGGGCACCGCCGCCGGCGGCGGGTTCCCGCAGTGGAACTGCGCCTGCGCGCTGTGCGCCGCCGCCCGGGACGGCAAGCTGCCCTCCCGCACCCAGGAGTGCGTCGCGCTGACCGGCAACGGCCGGGACTGGTGGCTGCTCAACGCCTCCCCGGACATCCGCGCCCAGCTCACCGCCACGGCGGCGCTGTGGCCGGGACCGGGCCCCCGGGACACCCCGGTGCGCGGCGTGCTGCTCACCGACGCCGAGGCCGACCACGTCACCGGCCTGACCGTGCTGCGCGGGGCGCCGGACCTCAAGGTGTACGCGGCCCCGCCGGTGCGGACGGTGCTGGCCCCGGCCCGGGCCGCCCTCGACCGCTACGCCCCCTGGGAGTGGGCCGACAGCCTGGCCGACGGCGGCTTCGTGCTGGCCGGCGGCCTGGTGGTCACCGCCCACCCGGTCGGCGCCAAGGTCCCGGCGTACGTCCCGGCCGCGCTCGCCGAGGCCGACGGCCGCTGGGTCACGGCGTACCGCGTCGAGGACCTGGCCACCGGGGGAGTGCTGCTCTACGCGCCCTGCGTCGGCGCCTGGAGCGACGTCCTCGACGACCTCTGCGCGGAGGCCGACTGCGTCCTGCTCGACGGCACCTTCTTCACCGCCCGCGAGATGGGCACCACGGTCCGCTCCGGACCCCGGCAGGCGGCGATGGGCCACCTCCCGGTCTCCGGCGCGCACGGCAGCCTCGCCGCCCTGTCCCGCCATCCCCGCACCCGCCGGATCTACACCCACCTCAACAACACCAACCCCCTGGTCGACCCGGCGTCCCGGGCCCGCGCCCAGGTGGCCGCGGAGGGCGTGGAGGTGCTTCCCGACGGGATCGAGTTCGCGCTCTAGAGCCGCGCTGGGCGCGGGAATTCGCCCTGTCGTGCCGGTGGGTCGCGGGTAGGCTGTTTTCGGCCGCCGCGGGCAAAGGCGTGCTGGGAAAGCCGCTTCAATCTCCGAGATTGTGACCGAGAGGTCTGAGCCGGTTCGAGTCCGGTAGCCCGCGGCGGCACGCCTCAGGCCGACTCCAGGCATGCCGCGGGACATGCGGGCCGCTCCCCGCGGGCCGGTGGGGGCTGGTCGCGCAGTTCCTCCCCCAGCCTTCGGCCGGGGGTACCCCCAGCGCCCCTTGCGGGGCCGCGAACCGCTCAGGCGTCCGTCCCGTCGAGCATCCGCCCCAGCACCGCCCGCTGCAGCGGCCGTACCTCGGCGTGCAGGGCGCGGCCCTTCGCGGTGAGCGCGACCCACACGCCGCGCCGGTCCTCGACGCAGACCGAACGCTCCACCAGGCCGTCCTTCTCCAGCCGTCCGATCAGCCGGGAGAGCGCGCTCTGGCTCAGGTGGACCCGGCCCACCAGGTTCTGCACCCGGCAGTGGTCGCCCTCGGCCGGGGTCTCGGTGGCGAGCAGGTCGAGGACCTCGAAGTCACTCGCGCCCAGCCCGTGCGGATGCAGTACCCGGTCGATCTCGCACATCGTGCGCGCGTGCACCGACAGGATGTCCCGCCACTGTTCTTCCAGCCGGGCCTCGGCCGTCTTCACTGCCATACCCGCACCGTAACACCGATCAGGCCAATTGTTGAGTGCGCAACTAGTGCGGGTGCAAGCAGTCGGCCGCTGCTCAGCCCACCGGGTCCTGGAGCAGGCCCACCATGTTGCCGTCGGCGTCCTTCACCGAGGCGACCAGCCGCCCGTTGCCGACGTCCCGCGCGTCCTGGACCAGCTCCGCACCCGCCGCCAGCAGCGCCGCCAGCCGCTCCCGCAGATCGGTGACGTGCCAGAACGGCGTCGGCCCGGTCAGCCCCTGGGCATGCCCGTTCGGGTCGAGACCGACGTCCTGCCCGGCGGCCTTGAACCCGACGTAGTACGGCTCGTCGGCGTACGGCTCGACGCCCAGCAGCGCCGTGAACAGGGCCTTGGCCCCCGCCGCGTCCTTCACGGGGTAGATGATCGTCTGCACGCCTTCGCTCATGGCGTCCTCACTCCTTGCTACGGGGAACCGGCGCTTTCCGGCCGGTGACCCCACGCTAGGACGCGGCAGCCCACCGAGGCTTCTCCAATCCTGACCGCTTGCCGCCCTCGCAGAAAGCGCCCCCGAAGGGGCGCTGGGGGTACCCCCGGCCGAAGGCTGGGGGAGGAACTGCGCGACCAGCCACGACGGCGCCGCAGACGACCGACGGCATCTCACGGCCCTCCCAGCGGAGCGCTCACGTCGATTCGCGCCGCACCAGCTCCGTCGGCAGGATCACCGCCGCCGGATCCTCCCCGCCGATCTGGGCGAGCAGCACGCGGACCATCTCCGCACTGATCCGGTCCCACGGCTGGCGGATGGTCGTGAGCGCCGGGCTCACCGCCGTGGCCGCCGGGGAGTCGTCGAAACCGCCGACAGCGATGTCATCCGGCACCCGCTTGCCGGCCCGCTGCAGCACCGCGAGCACGCCCTGCGCCATCAGGTCGGAGGCCACGAAGACGGCGTCCAGGTCCGGGGCCTGCGCGAGCAGCCGCTCCGCCCCCGCCTCACCGCTCGCCTTGCTGTAGTCCCCGGACACCACGAGCGCCTCGTCGATCTCGACGCCCGCCTCGGTGAGGACCTCCTTGTACCCGGCGAGCCGCTCGACACCGCCCGGGGTGTCGAGCGGGCCGGTGATCATGCCGATCCGGCGGCGCCCCAGCGACAGCAGGTGATGGACCATGTCCCGGGCGCCGTCGCGGTCGTCGGCGGCCACGTAACTCACCTTCGAGCCGAGCCCGATCGGCTTGCCGCAGGCCACCAGAGGCACGCCCGCCTCGCGCAGCTCCTGCGCGACCGGGTCACCGGAGTGACTCGACACCAGCAGCACCCCGTCGACGTGCCCGGCCGTGATGTACCGCGTGATGCGCCGCCGCTCGTCCTTCGTGCCCGCCAGCATCAGCAGCAGCGGGATGTCGTGACTCGCCAGCGCCTGCGTGCAACCGCTCAGCAGCACGTTGAAGTTGGGGTCCTCGAAGAACCTCTCCTGGGGCTCGGTCAGCAGGAACCCGACCGAGTCCGAACGCCCGGTGATCAGCGAGCGGGCGTGCCGGTTCACGACGTAACCCGTCCTGCGGATGGCGTCGTTGACCGCCTCGGCGGCGGCGGGACTGACGTAGTGCCCGCCGTTGAGCACCCGCGAGACGGTGCCCCGTGAGACACCGGCCTCGCGCGCCACGTCATGGATCGTCGGCGGTTTGCGCCGGCCCCCCGTACCACTGCTCATGGTCATGACTTTACGGCCCCGGACAGCAGGTCAAGGCTCCAGAAGCGCTGAATGACCAGGAAGAGCGCGATCAGCGGCAGCACGGCCAGGAACGCGCCGGTGATCACCAGGGTGTACAGGGCCGGAGTGTTGGAGCCCTGCTCCAGGAGCGTGTACAGACCTAGGGTGAGCGGGAATTTCTCGTCGTCGCTCAGCATGATGAACGGCAGCAGGAAGTTGTTCCACACGGCCACGAACTGGAACAGGAACACCGTCACCATGCCGGGGATCATCATCGGCAGCGCGATCCGGGTGAAGATCCGCCACTCGCTCGCCCCGTCCATCCGCCCGGCCTCCACCACGTCGGAGGGCACGGCCGCGGCCGCGTAGATCCGCGAGAGGTAGACGCCGTACGGGGACAGGATCTGCGGCAGCAGCACGGACAGGTAGGAGTCCGTGAGGTTCGCCTTGGCGAGCAGCAGGTACTGCGGGATGGCGAGGATGACCGGGGGCATCAGCACGCCGGCGAGCAGCACGTTGAAGATCGCCTCGCGGCCGCGGAAGCGGTAGGTGGCGAGCGCGTAGCCGCTGACCGCGGACACGGCCGTCGAGAGCAGGGCGCCGAGACCGGCGTAGAGGGCCGAGTTGCCCATCCACTTCCAGTAGATGCCGTCGCGGTAGGCGCTGAGGTCCTTGAGGTTGTCCAGGAACCCGGTGCCGGGCAGGAAGGTGAAGGTGGAGAACAGTTCGCTGCCGGACTTGGTGGAGGCGATCACCACCCAGGCCACCGGGAGGAGCGTGTAGATGGCGCCGAGGACGAGCGTGAGGGTCGGGATCAGGGCGGTCCGGCGGCGCAGCGGCGGCCCCTGGGCGGTGCCGGGCGTCGTACCGGCGGCCGGGGCGGCCTTGCGGACGGCAAGAGAACTCATGCCGATGCCTCCTGCCTGTTGCGGCGGTTCGCGGCCCGCAGGAAGCCGAAGGACAGCGCCAGCGTGGCGAGGGCGATCAGCGTCGCCTCGGCCGCCGCCGAGTAGATGTCCCCCTTGCGGAAGGCGTCCTCGTACACCTTCATCAGCGGGCTCCAGGTCGTGTTGACCGAGTTGGTGAGGGGCTTGAGGGTGGTCGGCTCGTTGAAGACCTGGAGGGTCGCGATGATCGAGAAGAAGAAGGTCAGCACCAGCGAGGGCGCCACCATCGGGATCTTGATCTTCAGCGCGGTCTGCAGCGGGGTGGCGCCGTCCAGCTTCGCCGCCTCGTGGACCTCGGCCGGGATGGACCGCAGCGAGGTGTAGATGACGATCATGTTGAAGCCGGTGCCGCCCCAGACCGCGATGTTGGACAGGGCCAGGTACAGCGGTCCGCCGTCCAGCAGGTTCGGCTGCGGCAGGTGCAGCTTTTCGAGCACGTAGTAGAAGGGGCTGACGTCCGGCAGGTACAGGAATCCCCACAGCAGCGCGGCGACCACGCCGGGGATGGCGTACGGCAGGAAGATCGCGAGCCGGGTGAACGGGGCGAGCCGGACCCGCTCGGAGTCGAGCATCAGGGCGAACAGGAGGGCGAGGCCCAGCATCACCGGGACGACGATGCAGCCGTAGCCGAGGACGCGCAGCGCACCGTCGTAGAACTCGTTGTCGGTGAGGGCGTCCCGGTAGTTCTCCAGGCCGGCCCAGACCTCGCTGCGGGCGCCGGCGCCCAGGCCGAGCCCGGAGACGTGCACCTTGCGGAAGCTGAGCCAGACCGCGTAGCCGATGGGCAGCGCGAAGAACAGTGCGAAGAGGATCGTGGCGGGGAGGAGGAAGAAGTAGGGGGCGCTCCGCGCTCGTTTGAGGGTGGTGGTGGGAGACGGGTGGGCGTACGGGGCCCCCTTGACCCCGTACGACCTCCGGCCGGCGGGGCTGGTCACTGAGCGACCTCGAAGCCCTGCTTCTTCATGTCGGCGACCGTGTCGTCCTGCATCTTCTGCAGGGCGGCGGTGAAGTCCGACTTGTTCTTCGCGGCGGCGCCGAACGCGTCGTTGAAGGACGTGTAGGCGACGTTCACGTTCGGGCCCCAGGCGGAGGGCGCCGTGGTCTTCGCGATCTCGGCGGCCTTGGTGTAGAAGTCCGGCTGGTTCGAGAAGTAGTCGGGCGAGGTGGCGAAGGCGCCGCTGGTCTGGGCGTTCGTGGCGGCCGGGTAGATGCCGCTCTCCTTGGCCAGTGCGTTGAGCGCCTCGCCGTCGGTGTTCAGCCAGGCCGCGAACTTGGCGGCGGCGGCCTGGTGCTTGGAGTCCGTGGTGACAGCGGTGGAGGAGCCGCCCCAGCTGCCGGTGACGTTCTCGGACGCGGACCACTGGGGGAGCGGGGCCATCGCCCACTTGCCCTTGGTGTCGGGCGCCGCGGTGGTCAGCGTGCCCGGCGCCCACACCGCGGAGACCCAGGCGATCTGCTTGCCGGTGTCCAGCGCCTTGTTCCAGGCCGGGGTGTACATCGGCTGGTTGTCGATGGCGCCCTCCTTGACCAGGCCGCCCCAGAACGACGCGACCTTCTGGGTGGCCGCGTCGTCGATGGCGACCTTCCACTTGTCGCCGGAGGTGGTCCACCACTTGGCGCCGGCCTGCTGGGCGAGGCCCGCGAAGAGGCCGGAGTCGTTGGCGGAGAACGTGGTCAGGTCGAGGTCGGGTGCCTTCTTCTTCAGCTGACGGGCGTCCTGGGCGAACTCGTCCCAGGTGGTGGGCACCTTGAGGCCGTACTTCTTGAACAGGTCCGCGCGGTAGTAGAACATCATCGGGCCGATGTCCTGCGGCACCGCGTACACCGCGTCCGTGCCGAGGGTGACCTGCTGCCACACCCCGTCGGCGAACTTGCTCTTCGCGTCGCCGACGCTCTTCGATATGTCGGCGACCGCGTCGTTGCTGACCAGCGTCGGGAGCGCCTGGTACTCGGCCTGCACCAGGTCGGGGCCGTTCTTCGCCTTGTGCGCGGTGAGGATCTTGGTGACCAGCGTGTCGCCGGACGCCTGCTTCTTCACCGTGACGGTGATCTGGTCCTTCTTGCCCTCGCCCTTGTTCCACAGGTCCACGACCTTGTCCATACCGGGCGCCCAGGCCCAGTACGTCAGCGAGACCGGACCGGAGTCGGCCTTGCTGTCGTCGTCGGACGAGCCGCAGGCGGCGAGGGCGGTGGCGCCGAGCGAGACGGCGACGACGGTTGTCACGAGGCGACGGCGCTTCGTGTGCGGCATGGATCTCTCCCCTGACCTGGGCCCCCGCCCGTCGCGGGGACCTGCCATGCAGATGTGTGAGCGTTCTCAGACCCGGATCATCGCCCGTCGCGAGTCCGTGTCATGCTCTGTGAGCGTTCACAGTAGAGAAACATCCCGGACACTTGTCAATGGTTGTTGCTGTGCGGTTATGTTGGGCTCACGCCACGATCGTTGTGTGTGAACGTTCCCAAATGATCGATTAAACGGGAGAGATCCATGCCGGACACCACCCCCAGGGGCCTGACCAGGCTCGCCTTCGGCGGTGACTACAACCCCGAGCAGTGGCCGGAAAGCGTCTGGCAGGAGGACGTCCGGCTGATGCGCGAGGCCGGGGTCACGATGGCGAGCGTCGGGATCTTCTCCTGGGCCCTGCTGGAGCCGACCCCGGGGGAGTACGACTTCGGCTGGCTCGACCGGGTCCTGGACCTGCTGCACGAGAACGGCATCCGCGTCGACCTCGGCACCCCCACCGTGGCACCGCCCGCCTGGTTCTACCGCGCCCACCCCGAGGCCCTGCCGGTCACCGCGGAGGGCGTGCGCTACGAGTTCGGCTCCCGCGGCGCCATCTGCCACTCCAACGCCGACTACCGCGCGGCGGCGGCGGACATCACCACCCGCCTCGCCGAGCGCTACGGCGACCACCCGGCCCTCGCCCTGTGGCACGTCCACAACGAGTACGGCGTCCCCGTCTCGGCCTGCTACTGCGACTCCTGCGCCGCCCACTTCCGCCGCTGGCTCGCCGACACCCACGGCACCGTCGACGCGGTCAACGAGGCCTGGGGCACGGCCTTCTGGGGCCAGCACTACACCGACCTGGCGCAGATCAACCCGCCGCGCGTCACGCCGACCGTCGGCAACCCGGGCCAGGCCCTCGACTACAAGCGGTTCACCGACGCCACCATCCGCGAGAACTTCCGCGCCGAGCGCGACATCCTGCACCGCCTCTCGCCCGGCGTCCCGGTGACCACCAACTTCATGACCGCGCTCAGCCAGTGCGACTCCATGGACTACTGGGCCTGGGGCCGCGAGGTCGACCTGGTCACCAACGACCACTACCTGATCACCGACGGCCGCCGCACCCACGTCAACCTCGCGATGGCCGCCGACCTCACCCGATCGGTCGCCGCCGGCGCCCCCTGGCTGCTCCTCGAACACTCCACCTCGGGTGTCAACTGGCAGCCGCGCAATCCGGCCAAGGCGCCCGGCCAGATGGCCCGCAACTCCCTCGCCCACGTGGCCCGCGGCTCCGACGGCGCCCTGTTCTTCCAGTGGCGGCAGTCCCGGCGCGGCGCCGAGAAGTTCCACTCCGCGATGCTCCCGCACGGCGGCACCGAGACCCGGGTGTGGCGCGAGGTCGTCGAACTGGGCGCCTCTCTCGACTCGTTGAGCCAGATCAAGGGCACCCGCACCCAGGCGGACGTCGCCGTCCTGTGGGACTGGCAGTCCTGGTGGGCGCAGAACCTCCAGTGGCGCCCCAGCGAGGACCACGACCCGCGCGAGCGCGCCGACGCCTTCTACGAGGCCCTCTACGACCGCCACCTCACGGTCGACTTCGCCCACCCGGAAAGCGACTTGTCGGCCTATCCCCTTGTCGTCGTACCGGCCCTGTACCTGATGACGGAGGCGGCCGGGAACAACCTCCGCGAGTACGTCGCGAACGGCGGCACCCTCGTCGTCTCGTACTTCTCCGGGATCGTCGACGAGCACGACGCCGTGCACGAGGGCGCCTACCCGGGCACCCTGCGCGAGACCCTCGGCCTCACCGTCGAGGAGTTCTCACCCCTCCTGAAGGACCAGCGGGTGCGGCTGACCGGCCCGGACGGCTCCGAGCTGACCGGCGACGTGTGGACCGAGTTCGTCGTCCCCGGCGCCGCCGAGACCGTCTGGAGCTACGCCGACGGCCTCACCGCCGGCTGCCCGGCGGTCACCCGGCACCAGTTGGGGGAGGGCACCGCCTGGTACGTGTCCACCCGCCTCGACGCCCACGGCCTGGACGCGCTGCTCGGCCGGGCCGCCGAGGACGCCCGGGTCGCGCCCCGCGCCGAACTGCCCCGCGACGTCGAGGTGGTCCGCCGCACCGGCGAGTCCGGCACCTTCCTGTTCGCGATCAACCACACCGCCACCGACGCCAAGGTGCCCCTGGAGGCGCACGGCACCGAACTGCTGACCGGCGAACGCGCCGCGGGCCGGCTCGCGGTCCCCGCGGGCACCGTCCGGGTCGTACGACTCGACGGCTGAGCCCACCGAGACTCCCCTCCGTCCGCGAGTGCCACGAGAGCCGCGGGCGGAGGGGCCCTCCTCCGGCCCCGTCGGAGGACCCCCTCCCCAGTCACGTCGAAGGGACGACGGACGATGATGTTCCATCCCAGACGCACTCTCAGAGCCCTGCTGCTGCCGCTCCTGGCCGGGCTCGCCCTCACCGCCCTCCCCGCCCAGACCGCGCAGGCGGCCAGTACGCTCACCAACGGCGGCTTCGAGTCGGACGGTGCGGGCGTGGCCACGCCCACCGGCTGGTCGGAGTACGGCGACACCGGCGCCTCGTACACCGAGTCCGGCGGCCACAGCGGCAGTTACCGCCTCAGCCACTACTCGGCCGCCGCCTACAAGGTGGAGACGTACCAGTACCTGTCGGGTCTGACCAACGGGAACTACACGCTCACCGCTTGGACCCGCTCCAGCGGCGGGCAGAACTCCGCCTACATATCCCTGAAGAACTGCGGGAGTTCGGAGCAGCGGACCGACCTGCCCGTCTCCACCAGCAGCTGGGTGCGGATCGTCACCTCGATCGCGGTCACCAACAACCAGTGCACGATCAGCATTTACTCCGACGCCAACGCGGGCAACTGGATCAACGTCGACGACGTGACGTTCGCCTCCGGCTCGACGGGCCTGTCGATCAAGGGCGCCGACATCTCGTCACTCGCCAAGAGCGAGGCCAAGGGCGGGGTCTACAAGACCAGTTCCGGCACCACCGGGGACGCGGTCACCATCCTCAAGAACGCCGGGATGAACTACGCGCGCCTGAAGGTCTGGGTCAACCCGGCCGACGGCTACAACGACAAGGCCCACGTCCTGGCCATGGCCAAGCGGATCAAGGCCGCCGGCATGAAGCTGCTGGTCGACTTCCACTACTCGGACACCTGGGCCGACCCGGGCAAGCAGACCAAGCCCGCCGCCTGGGCGAACGACTCCTACAGCCAGCTGAAGACCGACGTGTACAACCACACGTACGACGTCCTGGGCGCGCTGAAGGCTCAGGGCACCACCGCGGACATGGTCCAGATCGGCAACGAGATCAACGGCGGCATGCTCTGGTCCGAGGGCTCCACCGACAACTGGTCCCAGCTCGCCGGCCTGATCAACTCCGGCTACAGCGCGGCCAAGGCGGTCTCCTCCAGCACCCAGGTCGCCCTGCACCTGGCCAACGCCGGCGACGACGCCACCGTCCGCTGGTGGTTCGACAACGCCAAGACCTACGGCATCAACTACGACGTGATCGGGCTGTCGTACTACGGCTACTGGCACGGCTCGCTGGCCGCCGCCCAGACCACCCTGGACGACGTGGCCTCCCGCTATTCCAAGCCGGTCTTCGTCGCCGAGACCGCCTACCCGTTCACCCTCGCCCAGGACGACTCGCTGGAGAACCAGATCGACACCAGCGGCGAACTGGTCACCGGCTACCCGGCCACCGCCGCCGGCCAGCTGGCCTGGATGAACGCCGTCGCGAACATCGTCGAGGCGGTCCCGAACGGCCGTGGCCTCGGCGTCTTCTACTGGGAGGCGACCTGGACCGCCGTGACCGGCAACGGCTGGGACCCGACCGACGCCACCTCCGGCAACGGCTGGGAGAACCAGGCCCTGTTCGGCTACGACGACAAGGCGCTCTCCTCCATGGCGTGGTTCAGCCACCGCTGAACCACCACTGACGGGGGCCCGGCCGTAAGGGGACGGCCGGGCCCCTCCGCCGTGGTCCGTACCCGCTCCGTGGGCAAGTCCCCGACCGGCCGAACTCGTACGGTCGTTCGATCTCGGACAACGCGGCCCGACTCCCTCACGCGGGGGCTTCGGCTGCGGGACAGTGGGAACACACACTGCGAGGAGGCAGGAACGGAGGCCGGTCGGATGCTGAGGAACGCCACGAGCGCAAGCCGTCTGGAGATTCTGGACCTGCTCAAGGATCCGGCGGCCCACTTCCCGCCCCGGCGCCACGCCGACCCCGTCGAGGACGGCGTCACCGTCCGGGCCGTCGCCGCCAGGCTCGGGGTCTCCCGCAAGGTCGCCGGCGCCCATCTGGACCTGCTGGTACGTCTCGGCCTGCTCCGCACCAAGCGCATCCGGCACCGCGTCCACTACCGGCGCGACGAGATCCGGATCGCCGAAGTGGCCCGGATGTTCGAGAAGGGCTGGTGAGAGCGGTTACCCCTGCCACCATGGGACTCATGGACCGACCCACGCGCCTCGTCCCCCTCCACTACGTCGCCGTCGGCGGCCGGGGCCCGGAGGACGTGGTGACCGATCCCGACGGCCGGATCCTGACCGGCGTCGAGGACGGCCGCATCCTGCGTCTGGACGGGCTCGGCGACCCGGACACCGCCCGGGTCCGCACGCTCGCCCGCACCGGCGGCCGCCCGCTCGGACTCGACCTGCTCCCCGACGGCGACCTGCTGGTCTGCGACGCGGAGCGCGGCCTGCTGCGCGTCGGCCTCGCCGACGGCGCCGTGCGCGTCCTCGCCGACACGGTCGAGGGGGAGCCGCTGCGGTTCGCGAGCAACGTGGTCGCCCTGCCCGACGGCACCGTCTACTTCACCGCCTCCAGCCGCCGGTTCCCCCTCGACCAGTGGATCGGCGACATCGTCGAGCACAGCGGCACCGGCCGCCTGCTGCGTCTCGCGCCGGGTGCGCGCACGGCCGAAGTGGCCTGGGAGGGCTTCCAGTTCGCCAACGGGCTGACCGTGAGCGGCGACGGCACCTTCCTGATCGTCGCCGAGACCGGCGGCTACCGCCTCACCCGCTACTGGCTCACCGGCCCGCGGGCCGGCCGCGCCGAGTTCTTCGCCGAGCTGCCCGGCATGCCCGACAACATCTGGCGCGACGGCGACCTCGTCTGGGTCGCCCTCGCGGGCCCGCGCAACCCCCCGCTCGACGTCTTCCACCACAGCCCCCTCGCGGTCCGCCGGGCGGCCGCCCGGGCCGCCGTGCACGCCCCGTACCGCCCCGTCGGCACCGTCGCCGTCCTGGCCCTCGACGACCACGGCCGGGTCGTCCACCACCTCGCCCGCCGCAACTCCGGCTTCCGCATGGTCACCAGCGTCTGCCGGACCGGCCGCCACCTGGTCCTCGGCAGCGTCCGGGAGCCCGGCGTCGCGGTCTGCGCGGCCCCCACCGCGAAGTGACCGCCGGGTACGTCCGGCGGTACCCTGAGGCACCCGTCAGGGGCGGTGCCGAACAGGAGACGTACGACCATGACAGCCCCGGAAGCCGAGAGCCTCCGTGTCCAGCCGGGCCCCCAGCGGCGGCCCGAGTGGCGTGCCCAGGCACCGGTCGTCGCGGTGGTCGCCGCCGGCGGCGCGCTCGGCGCCGTGGCCCGCTACGCCCTCGCCCTGGCCCTGCCCACGGCCGCCGGGGGATTCCCCTGGGCGACCTTCTGGACGAACGTCATCGGCTGCGCGGTGATCGGCGCGTTCCTGGTCCTGATCACCGAAGGACTCCCGGCGCACCGCCTGGTCCGCCCCTTCTTCGGTACCGGCGTCCTCGGCGGCTTCACCACCTTCTCCACCTACGCCGTCGACATCCAGAAACTGGTCGACCACGGCCGGCCCGGCACCGGCCTCGCCTACCTCGCCGCGACCCTGTGCGCGGCCCTCGCGGCGGTGTGGTGCGCCGCGACCGTGACCCGTCGTGTCCTCACCCGGAGGCAGCGATGACGAGACTGACCGGCCGCGCCCTGCGCCTGACCGTCTATATCGGCGAGGACGACATCTGGCACCACAGGCCCCTGTACACGGAGATCGTGCACCGGGCGCACACCGCCGGGCTGGCCGGCGCCAGCGTCTTCCGGGGCATCGAGGGGTTCGGCGCCTCCTCGCGCATCCACACCTCGCGGCTGCTGTCGCTGAGCGAGGACCTGCCGGTCGCGGTCGTCGTCGTGGACACGGAGGAGCGGGTCCGGGCGTTCCTGCCGCAACTCGACGAACTGGTGACCGAGGGGCTCGTGACCCTGGACGACTGTGAGGTCATCAGGTATGTCGGCCGCACGCACGAAACAGGCGACACGGGCAAAACGGACGTGAAGGGTAAGAAGTCGTTGTGAACTGGCTGTTGGTGGTCCTCGGCGCCATGGTCGGTGCTCCGCTCCGCTATCTCACCGACCGCGCCGTCCAGGCCAGGCACGACTCCGTCTTCCCCTGGGGCACCTTCGTGGTGAACGTCACCGGCTGCCTGATCCTGGGCCTGCTGACCGGCGCGGCGACGGCGGGCGCGGCGAGCCCGCACCTCCAGCTGCTCCTCGGCACCGGGCTGTGCGGGGCGCTGACGACGTACTCGACGTTCTCCTACGAGACCCTCCGGCTCACCGAGACCGGCGCCGGGCTCTACGCTGCCGCCAACGTCGTCGCGAGCCTCGTGGCGGGGCTCGGGGCGGCTTTCGCCGGGGTGGCGATCGCCCAGGCCGTGTGGGCCTAGGACTTGCTTCACACCCGCGCACTGTAAGACTGTCTACAGCACTGTCGACCAAACTCTGCAGAACTGGATCCCATGAGCGCCATCTCCGTCGGTCAGGCCGCCGTCCTCGGGGTAGTCGAGGGGGTGACCGAGTTCCTTCCCGTGTCCTCCACCGGTCACCTCAAGATCACCGAGGGGCTCATGAACATCCCCGTCGACGACCAGTCCGTCGTCGGGTTCTCCGCCGTCATCCAGGTCGGGGCCATCGCCGCCGTGCTGGTGTACTTCTTCAAGGACATCAAGCGGATCGTCTCCGCCTGGGGCCGGGGACTGGCCAACAAGAACGAGCGCTACCACCACGACTACAAGTTCGCCTGGTGGGTCATCTACGCGACCATCCCGATCGTCCTGGTCGGCCTCGCCGCCAAGCCGCTGATCGACGGCCCGCTCGCCTCTCTCTGGGTGGTCGCCGGCTCGCTGATCGTGGGCTCCGGCGTGATGTGGGCGGCGGACCAGATGGGCCGCCACAAGCGCGGTGAGGACGACACCTCCTTCAAGGACGCGATGCTGGTCGGCTGCTCGCAGATCCTCGCCCTGCTCTTCCCCGGCTTCTCCCGCTCCGGCGCCACCATGTCCACCGCGCTCATCCTGGACCTGGACCGCGTCGCCGCCACCCGTCTCTCCTTCTTCCTCGGCATCCCGGCCCTGACCGGCGCCGGCATCTACGAGCTCAAGGACGCGCTCGGCGCGGGCGTGGGCGCCGCCCCGCTGGCCGTCGGCACGATCGTCTCCTTCGTGGTCGCCTACGCCTCCATCGCCTGGCTCCTGAAGTTCGTCGCCAAGCACTCCTTCAACGCCTTCGTGATCTACCGGATCGTGATCGGCCTGGCGGTCTTCGGCCTGCTCGCCACGGGCACCATCAACGCCTGACGGCCGCCGTTCCACCGGTCACCGCTCCGCCACGGGGTGTGATGCCTGCATTCAGGCGTCGCACCCCGTGAATGTTTCCTTTCGCGACACCTTGACAGCCTCGTCCCGCAACCCGGAACATCTCACCCGTGAACCTGTCAGACAGCCCGACAGCCGGACAGCCCCCGCGGCGTGTGAGCGCCATGGAAGCGGTACTGGCGCACCTGCGCGCCGCCATCGAGCGCGGCGAGTACGCCGTGGGCGACAAGCTCCCCTCCGAGGCGGAGCTCTGCCGCACCCTGGAGATCAGCAGGCCCGTCCTGCGCGAGGCCCTGCGGGCCCTGCAGACGATGGGCCTGACCGTCTCCAAGACCGGCAAGGGCACCTTCGTGGTCGCGAGCGCCGTCGAGGACCCCACCTTCGGCGACTACGCGGCCAGCGACCTGCTCGAAGTGCGCCGCCACATCGAGATCCCGGTCGCCGGGTACGCGGCGCTGCGCCGCACCCCGGAGAACCTGGACCACCTCGCCCATCTGCTCGACCGCATGGAGCGGGAGACGGACACCACCGCGTGGGTCGCGATGGACACCCTCTTCCACCTGGCCGTGGCCGAGGCCGCCCAGAACCCGGTCTTCCGCCGGGTCATCGAGGAGATCCGGGACGCACTGGCGCGTCAGTCGGCCTTCCTCAACGAACTGGGCGGCCGCCGCGAGCAGTCCAACCGGGAGCACCGGGCCATCGTCGAAGCCCTGATCGACGGTTCCGAACCCGACGCCGTGGACGCCATGAGCCACCACCTCGACCGCGTCGAGACCACCCTCACCCACATCGTGCGCCCCGCGCGCACGGACCAGCACCAGGAAGGCGGAACCGAGGCGTGAGCGAACAGCACCTCAAAGACGAGACGCGCCCCTCGTCCCGTCACGTCGACGCCGGGGACCACGGCTACAGCAAGTCGCTGAAGCACCGGCACGTCAACATGATCGCCATCGGCGGCGCCATCGGCACCGGCCTCTTCCTCGGCGCCGGCGGCCGCCTAGCCGACGCCGGCCCCTCCCTCTTCGTCGCGTACGCGGTCTGCGGCGTCTTCGCGTTCCTCGTCGTGCGCGCCCTCGGCGAACTCGTCCTGTACCGCCCGTCCTCCGGCGCGTTCGTCTCGTACGCCCGGGAGTTCCTGGGCGAGAAGGGCGCCTACACCGCGGGCTGGATGTACTTCCTGAACTGGGCGACCACCGGCATCGCCGACATCACCGCGGTCGCCACCTACACCCACTACTGGGGGATGTTCTCCGACATACCCCAGTGGGTGATCGCCCTCATAGCCCTGGCGGTCGTCCTGACCGTGAACCTGATCTCGGTCAAGATCTTCGGCGAACTGGAGTTCTGGTTCGCGATCGTCAAGGTCAGCGCCCTGGTCGTCTTCATGGTCATCGGCATCTTCCTGCTGGTCACCCAGCACCCCGTGGACGGCACCACCCCCGGCCCGTCCCTGATCACCGACAACGGCGGCATCTTCCCCAACGGCCTGCTGCCCATGCTGCTGATCATCCAGGGCGTCGTCTTCGCCTACGCCTCGGTCGAGCTGGTCGGCGTCGCCGCGGGCGAGACCGAGAACCCCGAGAAGATCATGCCGAAGGCGATCAACTCGATCATGTGGCGGGTGGGCCTGTTCTACGTCGGCTCGGTCGTCCTGCTCTCGATGCTGCTGCCCTGGAACAAGTACACGGCGGGACAGAGCCCCTTCGTCACCGTGCTCTCGCACATCGGCGTCCCGGCGGCCGGCGGCGTGATGAACCTCGTCGTCCTCACCGCGGCCATGTCCTCGCTCAACTCCGGCCTCTACTCCACCGGCCGCATCCTGCGCTCCATGGCCGTCAACGGCTCCGCCCCGAAGTTCACCGCGAAGATGAGCCGCACCCAGGTCCCGTACGGCGGCATCCTGCTCACCAGCGGCATCTGCGTCCTCGGCGTCGGCCTCAACTTCGTGGTCCCCGCCGACGCGTTCGAGATCGTCCTCAACTTCGCGGCGATCGGCATCATCTGCACCTGGGGCATGATCATGCTCTGCCACCTGCTCTTCTGGCGGAAGACCCAGAACGGCGAACTCACCCGCCCCGGCTACCGGTTGCCGGGCTCCCCCTGGACCGAGATCGTGACGCTGGCGTTCCTCGCCGCCGTCCTGGTCCTCATGTACGCCGACGGCGGCGCCGGACGCACCACCGTGCTGTGCCTGCCGCTGATCGTCGCCGCGCTGGTCGCCGGCTGGTACGCCATCCGCGGCCGCCTCGCGCGCACGTCCACCGGATCCGGCGCGTGAACCGCGTACCGGTCCGTCCCACCTCACCCGAGACCAGGCAGTGATGTACAGCAGTTCCCCCGCGGACCCACCCATCGTCCGTGAACCCCTCCACGCCCCCGTCGCCCACCTCATCCGCGGCGGGGTCGTCGAGGGCATCCACTACGGCTCCGTCGTCGTCCTCGGCGCCGACGGCCGGGTCCAGTTCCAGCTCGGCGACATCGAGGCCGCGTTCTACCCGCGCTCGGCCCTCAAGCCCGTCCAGGCCGTCGCCATGCTGCGGGCCGGGCTGCCCCTCGACGGCGACCTGCTCTCGCTGGCCGCCGCCAGCCACTCCGGCGAGGAGCGGCACCTCGCCGGGACCCGGCGGATCCTCGGCCTCGCCGGACTGACCGAGGCCGACCTGCGCAACGTCCCCGACATGCCGTACGGCTCCGCCGTGCGGGACGAGTGGATCCGGGCCGGCCGGCAGCCGTCGCGGCTCGCCCAGAACTGCTCCGGCAAGCATGCGGCGATGCTGTGGACGGCGAAGCTCAACGGGTGGTCCCTGGAGGACTACCTCGATCCGGCGCACCCGTTGCAGCAGGCGATCGCCGAGATCGTCGAGGACCTGACCGGGCAGCGGGTCGCGGCGACGACCGTGGACGGCTGCGGGGCGCCGCTGTTCTCCGTCTCCCTGCACGGGCTGGCGCGGGCGGTCTCGAGGATCGTCGCGGCAGAGCCGGGTACGCCCGAGGCGAAGGTCGCCGACGCGATGCGGGAGCACGCGGAGATGGCGTCCGGGGCGGGGCGTGACGTGGCCGCGCTGATGGCCGCTGTGCCGGGGCTGCTGGCCAAGGACGGCTTCGAGGGCGTCGAGGTGGCCGCGCTGCCGGACGGCCGCGCCGTCGCCGTGAAGATCTCCGACGGGGCGGACCGGGCGCGCGTTCCGGTGGCGGCGGCCGCGCTGGCCCGCGCCGGGGTGGATCCGGGGCTGCTGACCGGGTTCGCCGGGGAGGCGCTGCTCGGCGGTGGCAGGGAGGTCGGGCGGGTGCGGCCTGTTCGCTCCCTGGAGCCGGTTTCGGTTTGCGCCTAAGAGGCTGGGTGGCCATGTCGTGGGCGACTGCGGGTCGTCCGGGGCTGGTCGCGCAGTTCCTCCCCCAGCCTTCGGCCGGGGGTACCCCCAGCGCCCCTGACGGGGCGCTGTAGTTCCGGGCTTGGAAAGTTCACTCCCTCCGAAAGAGGAAATCCCACCCTCATGACCACCACCGTCGTCACCCGAAGCGAACACGACCTGCTCGGCGACCGTGACGTGCCCGCCGACGCCTACTGGGGTGTGCACAGTCTGCGTGCCACCGAGAACTTCCCGATCACCGGTACGCCGATCTCCGCCTACCCGCACCTGATCGACGCCCTCGCCGCGGTCAAGGAGGCCGCCGCTCTCGCCAACGAGGAACTGGGGCTGCTGGCGCCGGAGAAGGCCGCGGCGATCGTCGCGGCCTGCCGGGAGATACGGGCCGGGAAGCTGCACGACCAGTTCGTGGTCGACGTCATCCAGGGCGGAGCCGGGACGTCGACGAACATGAACGCCAACGAGGTCGTCGCCAACCGGGCGCTGGAGTTGATGGGGCATCAGAAGGGCGAGTACCGGTACCTGCACCCGAACGAGGACGTCAACCTCGGTCAGTCGACCAATGACGTCTACCCGACCGCCGTCAAGATCGCGACGGTCTTCGCGGTGCGTGGCCTGCTCAGGGCGATGGCCGTGCTCCAGGACGCCTTCGGCCGCAAGGCCGTCGAGTTCCGCGACGTGCTCAAGATGGGCCGTACGCAGTTGCAGGACGCCGTTCCCATGACGCTCGGGCAGGAGTTCTCCACCTTCGCCGTCATGCTGGACGAGGACCGCAGCCGGCTCGCCGAGGCCGTCGAGCTGATCCACGAGATCAACCTCGGTGCCACGGCGATCGGGACCGGCCTCAACGCGCCCGCCGGCTACGCCGAGTCGGCCCGCCGGCACCTCGCCGAGATCACCGGGCTGCCCCTGGTCACCGCCGCCAACCTGGTGGAGGCGACCCAGGACTGCGGTGCCTTCGTGCAGATGTCCGGCGTGCTCAAGCGGATCGCGGTCAAGCTCTCCAAGAGCTGCAACGACCTGCGGCTGCTGTCGTCCGGGCCGCGGGCGGGGCTCGGCGAGATCAACCTGCCGCCCGTGCAGGCCGGTTCGTCGATCATGCCGGGCAAGGTCAACCCGGTGATCCCCGAGGTCGTCAACCAGGTCGCCTTCGAGGTCATCGGCAACGACGTCGCCATCACGATGGCCGCCGAGGCCGGGCAGCTCCAGCTCAACGCCTTCGAGCCGATCATCCTGCACTCCCTGTCGGAGAGCATCACGCACCTGCGGAACGCCTGCCTGACGCTCGCCGAGCGCTGTGTGGACGGCATCACCGCCAACACCGAGGTGCTGCGGGCCACCGTCGAGAACTCCATCGGCCTGGTCACCGCCCTCAACCCGTACATCGGCTACACGGCGGCCACCGACATCGCCAAGGAGGCCCTCGCCACCGGCCGCGGGGTCGCCGAACTCGTCCTGGAGAAGGGCCTGTTGCCCGCCGAGCGGCTCGCCGGCCTGCTGCGCCCCGAGGTCCTGGCCGGCAGCGGCTCGCCCCTCGCCTGACCTGCGAACACGCACCAGGACCGGTCCGGAGGCACAATGGTGATCATGACAATGACGTCGTCCCAAACCTTCCTGCCGGTCCTGGAGCGCATCGCCGAGGAGATAGCGCGGACGCCGGGTCGCGGCCGTCCCGCCGACTACATCCCGGCGCTCGCGGCCTGCGATCCCCGCAGCTTCGGCATGGCCGTCGCCGAGCTGGACGGCACGGTCTACGGCGTCGGCGACTGGCGGCAGCCGTTCTCCGCGCAGTCCATCACGAAGGTCTTCACCCTCGCCCTCGACCTGGCCCGCGAGGGCGACGAACTCTGGGAACACGTCGGCCGCGAACCCTCCGGCAACCCCTTCAACTCCCTGGTCCAGCTGGAGTACGAGAACGGCATCCCGCGCAACCCCTTCATCAACGCGGGCGCCCTCGTCGTCACCGACCGCCTCCAGACCCGTACCGCGGACGCGGCCGGCGAGCTGCTGGCCTTCCTGCGCGCCGAGAGCGGCAACGCCGACCTGGACTTCGACCGGGAGGTGGCCGCCTCCGAGTCCGAGCACGGCGACCGCAACG
The DNA here is from genome assembly GCF_042957285.1 of Streptomyces sp. NPDC008092. Taxonomy (NCBI): domain Bacteria; kingdom Bacillati; phylum Actinomycetota; class Actinomycetes; order Kitasatosporales; family Streptomycetaceae; genus Streptomyces; species Streptomyces sp. NPDC008092. The sequence continues at coordinate 112,961 of NZ_JBIBHY010000009.1, read as the reverse complement.
CCGCGCTGGCCCATTTCATGGCGTCCTACGGCAACATCGACAACGAGATCCCGGTCCTCCTCGACCAGTACTTCCGCCAGTGCTCCGTCGCCGCCTCCTGCGCCGACCTCGCCCTGGCCACCACGTTCCTGGCCCGCCACGGCATCCGGGCCGACGGCTCCCGCCTGCTGACCAGGAGCCAGGCGAAGCAGGTCAACGCCGTGATGCTGACCTGCGGCACGTACGACGCGGCGGGCGAGTTCGCGTACCGGGTGGGGCTGCCGGGCAAGAGCGGGGTCGGGGGCGGGATCATCGCCGTGGTGCCGGGGCGCTGCACCCTGTGCGTGTGGAGCCCGGGCCTGGACGAGCGGGGCAACTCGGTGGCGGGGGTGGCCGCCCTGGACCGGTTCACGACGCTGACGGGTCTGTCGGTGTTCTAGAGGCCCGGTGCGGGTCGTGCGGCTCGGTCACGGCCTTCGGGACGCCGCACGGAGCTCGGCGTACAACTCCGCCCCGGTCCAGGTGCGCGGGGTGGCCTCCGCCTCGTGCACCAGAGCCGCGAGCCTGGCGTTGGCGCCGGCCCGGTGTCCGTGGCTGCGGGCGACGGCGACGATCTCGCCCTGCAGCGAGTCGATCTCCGTCGCCCGGCCGCGTTGCAGGTCCTCCCACATCGAGGAGCGCGCGTGGGCGTCGATGCGCAGGGAGGCTGCCGCCACCCGGCGGAACAGGGCGTCCGGCAGTCCGAGCACGTACGGGGTCAGGCGGGGCGAGGCCGGCCCGAGGCGGGCGGGGGCGATCCCGGCGGCGCGGTAGGCGGCGAGGGCCTCGCGCTGGCACAGGGCCAGGCAGCGGCGGAACGCCCGTCGGCCGAGCTGGTCGCGCAGCGGCAGCCCGGACAGCGCGTTGACCGCGTTGTTGAGGTTCATCAGCAGTTTGGCGTGCTGCACGGCGGTCATGTCGGTGCGGGCCTCGACGGCCAGGTCCGCGCTGCGCAGGGCCGCGTGCAGGGTGTCGTCGGGCTCGGTCATGAGCGTGCCCGGCATGCCCTGGTGCACGGTGCCCGGTTCGGACTGGACCACGTTGTAGGGCACCATCCCGGCGAGCACGGTGTGTCCCGGCAGGGCGGCGCGCAGGGTGGCGGGGTTGTGCAGCCCGTTCTGGAAGCTGACCACGACGGCGCCGGGAGCGAGGTGGGCGGCGAGGTCCTCGGCGGCGGGCGCGGTGCCGGCGGTCTTCACCGTGACGAGCACGTAGTCGGCGTCGGCCGCGGCCGCGGGCCCGGTGGCGAGGGTCAGCCGGTCGGGTGCGAGGTGCACGGGCGGGCGGCCGGAGGCGGTGAGCGTGAGCCCGCGCTCGCGCAGTACCTGCGTGCCGGACGGCCGGCCGATGAACACCACCTCGTACCCGGCGGCGACGAGGCGGCCGCCGAGATGGCAGCCTATGCTGCCGGCGCCGAGGACGGCGAAACGGGGCTTCGACACGGGTGACCTCCGGTGAATCGGCGGTGGGCCCGGGGTGTTCGCCGGGCGCCGCGGCGGACGCGCGGTCCGCCGGACCCGGCGGAGAGGGAGCCCGGAGGCCGCGTCGGTCACCCTACCGATCTAGGACCGGGTGCCATGTCGTACCGGGCAGCGGGACTCTCGACGCCCTCCCACCCGCATCCGGCCACGGTCCACCACCCACAGGTAACAACCAGGCCCCTCCCAAGAAAACACCTCGTCGCTTTCCGGCCACCCGCAATTGACACGCTGACCCAGTGTTGGCCATGGCTTTCCCCGTCGATCTACGCCGCTGCCAGGTACTCGGACTGGCCGGCACCGCCTTCCTCGCCCTGGGAGGTGAGACAGCCGGTGCCCTGCCCGTGGAGGATCTGCTCGCGCCCAGCTCCGTACAGGCGGCGTTCGGCCTGGTCGGCGTCTACTTCGGCGTCGTGCTGCTGATCGCGGCATGGCTGCTGCTGGGGCGCCTCGTGCGCGGTTCCGAACCGCCCACCCCGCGACAGCTGTTGCTGGTCCTAGCCGTCTGGGCGGCCCCGCTGCTGCTGGCGCCGCCGCTGTTCAGCCGGGACGTGTACAGCTACCTCGCGCAGGGCGCGATGGTCGACGCGCACATGGACGTCTACACGTCGGGACCCGCCCAGCTCGGCGGCCCGCTGGCCGACGAGGTCGCGCCGGTCTGGCAGAACACCGCGGCCCCGTACGGACCCGCGTTCATGGGCGTGGCCTCGCTGCTGTCCGGGCTGACCCGGGGCGAACTCCCGGCCGGGCTCTTCGGGATGCGGCTGGTCGCCCTGCTCGGCGTCGGCCTGATGGCGGCCGCGCTGCCCCGGCTCGCCCGGCACAGCGGCGCCGACCCGGCCGCCGCGCTCTGGCTCGGCGCCCTCAACCCGCTGGTGCTGCTGCACCTGGTCGCGGGCGCCCACAACGACGCGATCATGCTCGGTCTGCTGGGCCTCGGCCTGGTCGCGGCGCTCGGCCGCTGGCCGGTCCTGGGAGCCGTACTGGTCACGCTTGCGGCGCTGGTGAAGGCGCCCGCGGCGCTCGGTCTGCTCGCGGTGATCGTCGTACAGGCGCGCAAGGGCCGCAGTCCCGTACGGGCCACCCTGACGACGGCGATCGCCTCCGGGGCGACGACGGTGGTGGCGACCGCCGTCGCCGGGACGGGGTACGGGTGGATAAGGGCGCTCGACACGCCCGTGTCCCCGCACAACTGGGCGCTCAGCAGCCTGCTCGGCCGGGCCACCGGCCGGATCCTCGAACACTTCGGCAGCGATCTGGCACCGCTCGCCGTCCCGGCCTGGCATCTGCTCGGGCTGGCGCTCACCGCGGTGACCGTGCTGCTGATATGGGTCCGGCTGCGGCCCCGCCCGGTCTACGCCCTCGGCCTGAGCCTGGCCGCGGTCGCCGCGTTCGGGCCGGCGATCCGCCCCTGGTACGCCATCTGGGGCCTGTTCCTGATAGCGGCGGCGGCGCCCAGCACCTCGGTACGGCACCGGGTGGCGGCCGTCACCGGCGTGCTCGCCCTCGCCGTGCTGCCGAGCGGCGGCCCGGCCGACATCGGCCAGCTGGTCCTCGCCGTCTCCGGCGGGGTGCTCGGCGTGGTCGTGCTGTGGCAGGCCCACCAGGCCGCGCAGGCCCCGGCCGTGGGACGTACGGCATGAGAGGCCCGATGCGACCGCGGACCGACCGGGGCAGGCTGCTGCTCGTCCTGGTCCTCGTCGCCGCCGTGACCGCGTTCACGGCCACCGTGCCGCTGCTGCGCGACTGGTTCGACCTGCGCGTGTACTACGGCACCGTGCACACCTGGGTGCACCACGGCGGGCGGATCTACGACTACCGGGTGCCCGGGACGGAGTACGGGTTCACCTACCCGCCGTTCGCGGCCGTCGGCATGCTGCCCATGGCGCTGGTGGGGCTGCATCTCGCCATCGCGGCCTCGCTGCTGCTGAACCTGGCCGCGCTGGCGTTCGTGCTGCGCATCCTGGCCGGTCCCGGCTGGCGGCGCTGGGGCTGGTACCGGTGGGCGCTGGCGCTGTGTGGGCTGGCGCTGTTCGAGCCGCTGCGGGACACCTTCAGCTTCGGCCAGGTGAACCTGATCCTGCTCGCCCTGGTGCTCGCGGACTGCTGTCTGCTGCGCAGCGGGCGGGGCCGCTGGGCCGGGGTCGGCATCGGGCTCGCCGCCGCGATCAAGCTCACGCCGGCCCTGTTCATCTTCATGCTGCTGATCGGCCGCAAGTGGCGGGCGGCCGGTGTCGCCACGGCCGTGGCGCTCGCCGCGACCGGGCTCGCGGCCTGGGCCGACCCGAGGGCGTCCCGGTTCTACTGGACCCAGGCGCTCTGGGACACCAGCCGGGTCGGCCGGCTCGACTACGTCTCCAACCAGTCGCTGCAGGGCGTGCTGGCCCGGCTCGGCCATCCGGACAAGCCGCTGTGGGCGATCGCGGTGCTGCTCACGCTGGCCGTGTGGGCGTGGCGGACCCGCAAGGCCGTGGCGGCCGGCGACTGGACGGCCGCCTTCGCGCTCACCGGCCTGGCCGCCTGCCTGGTCAGCCCGATCACCTGGGTGCACCACCTGGTGTGGGTGCTGCCGTCGTTCGTGCTGCTGGCGCGTGCCGGGCGCCCGCGGACCGCGGGTGCCCTCTACGCGATGATGTGCACCAGTGTGGTGTGGCTGTGGTTCGACGACGCGTCCGGCATCGACGGGTTCCTCGGCAGCAACATCTACACCTGGATCACGCTGGGGCTGCTCCTGGGACTGCCGGTCGGTCAGTCCCGGCCGGAGCGTTCGCCCCTGAGCCGCATCGCCAGGGTGACGGCGCCCGCGCCGAGCACCGCCAGCCCCGCGACGACGGCGGTCTCCGACCAGTCGGAGTCGTCGTCGGGTGCCGTGGCCGCCGCCATCGGTACGGTGCTCGGGCCCGGCCGGGGCCGCGGCCTGGCCCGCAGAGCGTCCAGCGAGCCCACCGGGTCGACCCGTCCGGCCGCCCCGAAACCCCAGTCGAGCAGCTGACGGGCCTCGTCGTACACGCCGCCGTCCTGAGGGTTCATCACCGTCACGAGGAGGGTGTGCCCGCCGCGCCGGGCGGCGGCGACGAGGGTGTTGCCGGCGTTGCTGGTGTAGCCGTTCTTGATGCCGATCAGGCCGGGATACCGCCCCACACCGTCCGCGCCGGTCAGCAGCCGGTTGGTGTTCTCGATGCCGAACGACCAGCCGGCACCGTCGGGGAAGCGGGCCTCGGCGGTCGAGCAGTACCGCGCGAAGTCGGCGTTGCGCAGCCCCTCCCGGCCGAACACCGCCAGGTCGAACGCGGAGGAGACCTGTCCCGGCGCGTCGTAGCCGTCGGGGGACTCGACGTGGGTGTCCAGGGCGCCCAGGGCACGGGCGTTGGCCTGCATCCGGGTGGCGGTGCGCCGCCAGCCCCCGTCGAGCGCGGCGAGGACGTGCACGGCGTCGTTGCCGGAGCTGAGGAAGACCCCGCGCCACAGGTCGGCCACCTGGTAGGTGTGGCCCGCCTCGACCCCGACCACGCTGCTGTCCTCGGGGACGTCCGCCAGTTCCCTCGACGTCACGCGGTGCGGGAGGTCGGCGGGCAGGACGGGCAGCACGGTGAGCGCGAACAGGGTCTTGAGGGTGCTGGCCGGTGGCAGCCGGCGGTGTGCGTGGCTGGCCGCCAGCACCTGGCCGGTGTCCGCGTCGGCGACCAGCCAGGAGAGCGCGGAGAGGTCCGGGAGCGCCGGGGCACCGGGGTGCGGCCGCACCTGGGTGCCGGAGCGGTAGAGCAGCGACGGTCCGGGCACCACCGCCCTCGGGGGCGGGGCCGGGTCGAGCGCCGCGGTGCCGGCGGTGGCCGCGCCGGGCGCCAGCGCCAGCAGGCCCGCCAGGCAGACGGAGCAGGTCGTCACCGCCGCTCGCCGAGGGAATCGGTCAGAGAATCCGATCGTCATATGATCAACGTAGGAACGGGGGCGGTGTCCGGCGCGCTGCCAGGGCCGGTCGGAGGCGGGGAGCACCCGGATGCCGCACGCCCGGCCCGGTGCGCACCCGTGGGCGGGGCTGCCGGGCTCAGCCGGCCGGCAGGGTCGGCTGCACGCGCCGCAGGAAGGCCGCGTTGTCCGGGGTCTCCCGCAGCCGCTCCAGGAGCGTCTCCAGACCGCCCGGAGCGCCCTCCCGGCTCTGCAGGGCCCGGCGCAGCCCGCGGACGGCGGTCAACTCGGCCGGGGTGAGCAGGAGTTCCTCGCGGCGGGTACCGGACGGGGCGATGTCCACGGCCGGGAAGACCCGGCGGGCGGCCGTCTCGCGGTCCAGCCGCAGCTCCATGTTGCCGGTGCTCTTCAGCTCCTCGAAGAAGTAGCCGTCGGCCCGGGAGCCGGTGTCCACCAGGACGGTGGCGAGGATGGTGAGCGAGCCGCCCTCCTCGGCCTTGCGGGCGGCGCCGAAGAACCGCTTCGGGCCGAGCAGCGCACCGGCGTCGACACCGCCGCTGAGGGTACGGCCGTTGGAGGCGGCCGCGTTGTTGTGGGCCCGGCACAGCCGGGTCAGGGAGTCGAGCAGGATGACGACGTCCCGGCCGTCCTCGACGAGCCGCTTGGCGCGCTCGACGACGAGTTCGGCCAGCGCGATGTGCTCCTTGGCGGGCCGGTCGAAGGTGGAGGCGTACACCTCGCCGCGCACCGAGCGCCGCATGTCGGTGACTTCCTCCGGGCGCTCGTCGAGCAGCAGCACCATGAGGTGGCACTCCGGGTGGTTGCCGGCGACGGCGGCCGCGAACTGCTGGAGCAGCACGGTCTTGCCGGTCTTCGGCGGGGCCACGATCAGCCCGCGCTGCCCCTTGCCGACCGGCGCGAGCAGGTCGGTGACCCGTCCGGCGAGCCCGGCGGCGGGGTGTTCGAGGCGGATCCGCTCGTGCGGGTGCAGCGGGGTCAGGTCGCGGAAGTGACGGCGGCCGCGCAGCTCGTCGGGCGTACGGCCGTTGACGCGCGTGATCCCGGTCAGCGTGCGCCGGTCGCCGCGGACGCCCTCGACGAGGTCGCCCTTGCGCAGGCCGTGACGGCGGATCAGCGCCGGGGAGACCTGCGGGTCGGCGGGGGAGGCCAGGCAGTCCGGGGCCCGCAGCTGCCCCTTCCCGCCCGCGTCGATGTCGAGGACACCGGTGACCGGCCGGGCGGCGGGCCGGTCCTGCTGCTGTACAGGGGGTTCGAGTGTGGTGGTCATGAGAGGTGGTCCTTTCGCGGACGGAAGACATGAGTGAAGGGGGAGTGGGCCGCGAGCGGGAGGCATGTGCGCAGGCCTCCGTGCGGCGCGGAACGGCACCTCGGAAACGGCGGAGAAGCCCTGGTCACGAGGTGGTGCTGAGAAGCCGGCGGGCCGGTCGGGAAGCGACGGGCGATGCGGCTGGGGGAGTGGAACCGGCACTCGGCGCCCGACGGAGGGGCGCTCACACGTGCTGATCGCACTATACCCGGGGTTCCGCGATCGTCAACATGGCTCCGGTCGCCGATATTCCCGCCGCCGGCCATTCCGTGCCGGGCCGTACCGGCCGGGAAATGCTCCTTCCCTCCGGCCCGCGGGCGCCTACGATCGGCCGTGTCCGCGTCGTACCGCTGTCAGGAGCCCTGGTGGAGACCTCGTCCGCGCCGTACCGTCCGGACCCCGCCGGCGGCTGCCCGCACGCCGACAACGCCCGGCTGCTGGCGCGCGGCGCCGTGACCCCGGTCGTGCTGCCCGGTGGCGTCGAGGGCATGGCCGTGCTCGGACACGAGGCGCTCAGGGAGTTCCTCCAGCACCCCGAAGTCGCCAAGGACGCACGGCACTTCACCCAGCTGGGGGAAGGCCGCATCCCCGCGGGCTGGCCGTTGCTGACCTTCGCCACCGTGCGGGGCATGACCACCGCCGACGGCGCCGACCACCGCAGGCTGCGCGGACTGGTCAGCCGGGCCTTCACCCCGCGCCGGGTCGAGGAACTCCGGCCCTGGGTCGAGGAGTTGACCGGCACCCTGCTCGACGACCTGGAGCGGGCCGCGGCCGACGGCGACGGCGTCGCCGACCTGCGCCGGCACTTCGCACTGCCGCTGCCCATGGGCGTGATCGGCGAACTCCTCGGTGTGGACGCCGAGTTCCGCGACCGGCTGCACCACCTGACCAACCAGGTCGTGGCCACCGACATCGCACCGGCCGAGGCCGTCGCCGCCAACCGGGAGCTGGTCGCCGTCCTCGGCGCCGTCGCCGCCGCCCGCGCCGAACACCCCGGTGACGATCTCACCAGCGCCCTGATCGCCGCCCGCGACGAGGACGGAGACCGGCTCGGCCAGGAGGAGCTGATCGGCACCCTGGTCCTGATGATCATCGCCGGGCACGAGACCACCCTCAACCTGATCACCAACGCCGTGCGTGCCCTGTGCGGCCACCGCGACCAGCTCGACCTCGTCCGCAAGGGCGCCGCGGGCTGGGCGGACGTGGTGGAGGAGACGCTGCGCTGGGACGCGCCGGTCAGCTACTTCCCGTTCCGGTATCCGGTGCGGGACCTCACCGTGGACGGGACCGTGATCCCCGCGGGCACCCCGGTCCTGGCCGGCTACTCCGCCGCCGGACGTGACCCGGCCGCGCACGGCCCGGACGCCGACCGGTTCGACGTCACCCGGCCCACCCGCACCGACGCCGTCCGCCACCTCTCCCTCGGCCACGGCGCCCACTACTGCCTGGGCGCTCCGCTGGCCCGCCTGGAGGCCACGGTCGCCCTGGAACGGCTCTTCGACCGCTTCCCGGCCCTCGACCTCGCCGTCCCCGGGGACGGCCTCGCCCGGCAGGCCAGCTTCGTCGGCAACAGCGTGCGCGCCCTCCCGGTACGGCCGCACCCGCGGCCCGGCGGCTGAGGCGCATACCAGCCATACGAACCCCCGATGGCGATTCGCTGACGCATTTCTTGTTCTGGCCATAGGCCCTACCTACGCTGCCACCACCGCACTTCGGCGGCATGGACAAGGGACTTGGCAATCATGGGTCGACTGGCCGGGAAAATCGCATTCATCAGTGGAACGGGGGCCGGAATCGGCCGGGCCGCGGCACAGGTGTTCGCGGCCGAGGGGGCCACCGTATTCGGCTGCGACATCGACGAGAAGAGCGCCGCGGAAACCGTGGAACTCGTCGAGAAGGCCGGCGGTGTCATGCGTTCCCTGGCGCCGGTCGACCTTTCCACCGAGGCCGGGGCGCGGGAGTGGATCGAGGCCGGGATCGCGGAATTCGGCGGGATCGACATCCTCTACAACAACGCGTCCGCCCTGCGGAACGGCCCCTTCGAGACGATGCCCGCCGAGGACTGGTACTTCACCATCAGGAACGAGCTGGACATCCCCTACTTCTGCACGCAGGCGGCCTGGCCGCACCTGATCGCACGCGGTGGCGGAGCCGTCCTGAACGTCGCCTCCGTGGCCGCCGTGCGCGGCGCGCCCTTCATGCCCATGGTCCCGCACGGCGCCGCCAAGGGCGGGGTCCTCGCGATGAGCAAGCACCTGTGCGCGGCCGGCGCCCCGCACCGCATCCGCGTCAACACCATCGCCCCGGGCATGACCCGCACCTCGGCCACCGCACCCTTCCTCGACGACCCGAACGGTCCGAAGGCACAGCTGGAGGCGCGGATCCCGGTCGGCCGGGTCGGGCAGCCCGAGGACATCGCCCGCGCGGCGGCCTTCCTCTGCTCCGACGAGGCGGCCTTCGTCAACGGCGCCGACCTCATGGTCGACGGCGGCGACAGCGCGATGGCGGGCTGAGCGCGGATGCACGCACGACTCGACCACGTGGGCGTCAACGTACGCGACCTGCCCGCCCAACTCGACTGGTACCAGACGGTCTTCGGACTGAAGACCGTCTTCGAGTTCCGTCTCGACGGCCCCGGACTCACCGGCGTCGTCCTGGAACACCCGCACGGCTGGCGGCTCGAACTGCTCGCCAGACCCGGGTCCGTACCCGGCCTCCGGGCACCGGACCCGATGACCGCGGCCCTCACCGAGGGGTACGGGCACTTCGCGGTCACCACCCCCGAACTCGACCCCGTGTACGCCGCGTTGGTGGCACACGGAGCGGGCGAGGTCCTCGCCCCCGGTCCGTCCCCCGAACCCGGGGTGCGGATGGCCTGGGTCAAGGACCCCGAGGGAAATCTCATCGAACTCATAGAACGCGGCGGACTCGGCGAGCACGGCGAACTCGCCGAAGCCGAAGAGCGCGGCACCACCGTTAACCCGTGAGATGGAGTAGGGAATGACCAACGCTGTGAAAAGACTGGACGTGGGCACGCTCGTAGCCTGCTGTCTGGCAGTTGCCGCCGCGCAGCTGTGCATTACCGTCCCCTCGCCCATCAACGGCGAAATCCAGAGCGCATTCGGCGCCTCGGGATCGCAGGTCGCCTGGGTCACCTCCGCGTTCATTCTGCCCACCGCGATCCTGGAACTGAATTTCGGTGTGGTGGGCGACCTTTTCGGCCGTAAGCGGCTGCTGGTCCTCGGCGGATTCGTGCTGGCGCTCGGGGAACTCCTCAACGCCACCTCCCAGAACATCACCATGCTCTGGATCGGCCAGGCCCTGGCCGGCATCGGCGCCGCCGCGCTCTTCCCCAGCTCCCTGGCCGTGATCGCGGCCGCGACACCCGAGGAGAAGGACCGCGCCAAGGCGGTCTCCACCTGGGCGCTGAGCATCTCCCTCGCCTCCGCCGTCGGCCCGCTCTCCTCCGGGATCCTGGCCACGGTCGCCGACTTCCGCTGGGCGTTCGTGCCGCCGGTCGTCCTCGGCATCGCGGTCGGCATCGCCTGCTGGGCGCTGGTCACCGACTCCAAGGCGCCCGAGGGCCGCGCCCTGGACTGGCCGGGACAGATCAGCATCGCCGTCGGCCTCACCGCCCTGCTGTGGGGCATCATCGAGGGCGGCGACCGCGGCTGGAGCAGCCCCTCGATCGTCTTCGCGCTGGCCCTGGCCGCCGTGGCCCTGGTCGGCTTCGTGCTGGCGGAGCAGCGGGCCGCGTCCCCGATGTTCAACCTGGAGCTGCTGAAGATCCCGTCGTTCGCGGCGGCCGCGGTGGTCGCGCTGACCGGCATGTTCGGCTTCATCGGCACCGCCTACTGCGTCTCCATCCGGCTCGGCGCGGTGATGCACCTCAGCGCCCTGCGGGCCGGCATGCCGTTCGTGATCCTCCAGCTGATCCCGCTGCTCCTCGCCCCGGTGCTCAGCAGGATGCTGACCCGCGTCGAGCCGCGGTGGCTGCTGATGGGCGGCCTGCTGCCGATGGCCGCCGGCCAGTTCTGGATCGCCGCACTGCCCATCACCACCACCTCCCTGGCGGCCTTCATCGGCCCGGTGCTGCTGCTCGGCGTCGGCTTCATCTGCGTGGTCTCCTCGCTGACGTCGGCGGCCGTGAACGCGGTGCCGATCGAGATGACCGGCATGGCGAGCGGCGCGACCAGCCTGGTCCGCGAGTTCGGCCAGGGCCTCGGACCGGCCGTGATCAGCACCATCGCGATGAGCGCGGCCTCCTCCGCGCTGGTCGGCAAGCTGAGCGGTGCCGACGCGGGCATGGAGGCCGCGGCCGGTCCGCTGGCCGTGGTCAACGCGGGCAGCGACAGCGCCCGGGCCGCCGCGCAGGACGCCCTCGCGCACGGCATGGCCCTCGGCGTGGTGATCTGCGGCTGCGCCTCGCTGCTCGGTGCGCTGGTCACCCTGCTGCTGGTCCGCAAGAACACCGCACGGGCGACGGCCCAGCTGCCGGTGCAGCCGGCATCCGCCTGACCGCCGGCGCGACGAGAAGGCCGGGGCTCCTGCCCCGGCCTTCTCGGTGCGCCAGCTCAACTGGCGTGCAACAAACGGGCCTTGGCCGGTAACGGATGTCCCCGGACCATAACGATCCCGGTCCTGACAGGGACTTGACGTCCGGTTATGCCGTATCTTCACGACATGTCCACGCCACCGCAGCAGCCGCCGTCCTCTCCGCAGCAGCCGCCGTCGTCGTCGGCTCCGCAGCAGTCCTCGCCGCCCCCGCAGCAGCCGGACCAGCCCCCGGCGGCACCGCCGCAGCCCCAGCAGCCGCAACCGCAGCCGACCGCGTACCCGTATCCGAACCCGCAGTCGCCGCCCCCGCAGAACCCCTACGCCCAGGCCTCGCCGCAGCAGGCCAACCCCTATGCCACGCAGCCCGGTTACGGCTACCCGCCGCCGGCCGCACCGCCGGCGACCGGCCCGAACACGGCTGGCAGAGCCGTGCTGTGGGCCGCCGTGGGCGCGGTCGTCGCCTCCGCCGCCTGGGCGGGCGGCCTCTTCCTCACGGGCGGCTTCGGCACGAACGCCGACCTGCGCGGCTACCGGGCGCCCGCGAACCTCTGCTCCAGCGCCGACTACTCGTCGTTCAAGGACGAGTACCCCGTGGACGACTCGTCCCCCACGAAGAACGCGATGAAGGACCCGGCGCTGGACGAGAGCGACTGCAGTCTCAGCCTCAAGAAGACCAGCTCGAGCTACGGCGACGCCTACCTCACCATGCAGGTCGACCTGCACAGGAAGACCGACCCGGGACCGGAGTTCACGGCCACCTGGAAGAACTACGGCGACAGCCACAGCGACTACGACGTGACGCCCGTGCAGGGCATCGGCGACGAGGCCTACCTGGTCACCCAGGACACCAGCAACGGCTCCTCCACCAGCGGCTCGCGGTACGCCACGCTCGCGGTACGGGACGGCTGGATGACGTACTCCATGTCCTACAGCGCGTACTTGTCCACGTACGACAGCGACACCGACCCGCCGACCCTCGGCGACGTCACCGGCTGGCTGAAGACCGACACCAGGTCCACGCTGGAGCAGCTCAAGGACTGACGGCTCAGTCCTGGTCGAGGGCGTTGGTGATCGCCTTCACCGGGCCGTGCGCCGCGTAGCCGCCGTCGACGGTGATCTCCGCGCCGTTGACGTAGGAGGCCTCGTCGGAGAGGAGATAGACGACGAGCGGCGCCACCTCGTCGACCGTGCCCGGGCGGCCCTGCGGCGTCATGGCGAGGTGGGCGGCGACGAACACCGGGTCGGCGGTGGCCATCAGCGGGGTCTCGATGAACCCGGGGTGGACGACGTTCGTGCGGATGCCGCGCGGCGCCAGCTCCAGCGCCGCCACCTTCGACAGGCCGCGCAGCGCCCACTTGCTCGTCGTGTACGCCACCGCGTGATGCGCGGTGAGCCCGGCCACCGAGCCCACGTTCACGATCGAGGAGCCGGCCGGCATCAGCGGGGCGAGGGCCTGGATGCCGAGCAGCGCGCCGGTGGTGTTCACGGCGAAGGCCCGGTTCCAGTCGGCGAGTCCGACGTGGCCAAGACGGCCCCGCATCGGGATGCCCGCGTTGTTCACGAGGCCGTGCACGGTCTCCAGGGAGGCGGCAAGGGCCGCCCAGTCGTCCGGCGAGGTGACGTCCAGGTGGACGTAGCGGACGTCGAGCCCGTCGGCGCGCAGCGACGCGGCGAGCTTCTCGCCGGCCTCGTCCAGCACGTCGGTCACGATCACCGCCGCGCCCTCCCGGGCGGCCGCGGCCGCCTCCGCGGCCCCCTGGCCCTGTGCGGCTCCGGTGACGACGACGGTACGGCCCGCCAGGCGCGTGCGGCTCACGGCTTCCTCCAAGAGGGGTACGGGAGAGGTCCTCCCGTCCACGCTAGGAAGCCGCGGACAGCTCCGGAAACACGCTCTCCGAATGGGTGGCATCCGCCCCGGCGATCTCCGGCGGCGCCTCCTCGCCCAGCGCCGCCCCGACCCTGCGCACGGTGTCCCGCAGCCAGCGGTGCGCCGGGTCCGCGTGCCGGTTGTGGTGCCAGTACATGGCCTCCACCAGCGGCACGTCCGGGAACGGCGCCGGTACGACCGCGCAGCGCGCGAAGCCCTCGTAGCGCCGGGCCAGCCGCTCCGGGACCATGGCCACCAGGTCCGTACCGCTCACCAGGAACGGCAGCACACTGAAGCCGGGCGTGCTGACCTGCACCTTCGGGGTGATCCCGAGGGTCTCCAGCTGGCGCTCGGCGGGCGTGTGGCTCTTGCCGATGGCGCAGGCCGCGTGCGGCATCTCCGCGAGGTCGCGCAGGGTGAGCCGGCCGTCCACCAGGCGCGGGTTGCCCGGGTCGACGATGCACACGAACCGGTCGTGCATCACGGCTTCGCTGACCCCGGGCAGCTGGTAGCCGAGCGGCACGATCATCAGGTCGTGGCAGCGCAGGTGCGTCTCCGTCTCCAGCTGCCCGTCGACGATCGGGTGGAAGTCGATCCGCACACCCGGCGCCTCGGCCGCGATCACCCGCAGCAGCGGCTCCACGAACACCGTCATCACGTAGTCCGACATGACCACGGAGAACCGCTGGCGGCTGCGCGCCGGGTCGAAGTGCCGGGTCAGCGACAGCGCCTCCTCGGCCTTCTGCAGCGAGCCCTGGACGACCGGCAGCAGCCGTTCCGCGAGCGGTGTCAGCTCGTACTCGCGGCCCACCCGGATCAGCAGCTCGTCGTTGAAGTGCCGGCGCAGCCGGGCCAGCGAGCCGCTCATCGCGGACTGGCTGGTGGACAGCCGTACCCCGGCGTGGGTGACGTTCTTCTCCTCCAGGAGCGCTTCCAGTGCCACCAGAAGATTGAGATCGATCGCTCCGAGACCCACGAGTGTCCCCTTCCGGCCGGCCACGTCCTTGAAGCTTCGGTGAAACGCGAGGTTAACCAGCGGACGGCCGTCGAGGAAGGGGGTCGGGGCGACTCTCAGGAAGATGCGATGCCAGGCATGCCGTCGCCGGATACCCGCAGGTGGGGGGCCTGCGCGCACCACAGGCCCCCCACAGCTTCGGGTGCTAGGGGCGCGGGGTGCGGCCCCTCTTGCGGGCCCGCGGGAGGTACGCGTCCGCCCGCCCGGGCACGATCCGGTTGGCGAGCGTGCCCAGCCGCTCCACGGTCAGGGTCACCTCGTCGCCGGGCCGCAGCGGGGGCGGGGTGCGCTCCCCGGCCCGGCCCCAGAACTCCGCCAGCGCGCCCCAGCCGCAGGTGCCCGAGCCGAGGATGTCGCCGGGGCGCACCCAGGCGTCCCGGCTGGCGTAGGCGGTCATCTCCTCGAAGGTCCAGGACATGTTGGCGAGGGTGTCCCGGCCGATCAGCCCGCCGTTCAGGGTGACCGTCATCTCCAGGTCGAGGAAGCCCTCCGCGTCGCGCCGGTCCTCGACCTCGTCGGCGGTGACCAGGCAGGGACCGAGCGTGTTGGCGAAGTCCTTGCCCTTGGAGAAGCCGAGGCCCAGGTTCTTCTCCGGCTTCTGCAGATCACGGGCCGACCAGTCGTTGAAGACCAGGTAGCCGACGATGTGGTCCCGCGCCTGCTCGGGGGTGAGGTCCCGGCCGCTGCGGCCGATCACCGCGCCGACCTCCAGCTCGAAGTCCAGCACCGAGCAGCCCGCCGGGACCGGCACGTCGTCATGGGCGCCGTAGGCCGCGTGCGGGTTGGTGAAGTAGAAGTTGGGTGCCCGGTACCACTCCTCCGGGACGTGCTCCAGACCGTCCAGCGACTTCGACACGCCCTCGATGTGCGCCTCGAACCCGACGAAGTCCCGGATGGACGGCGGCTTCAGGGGCGGCAGCAGCCTGACCTGATCCACCGTCAACTCACTTGGCGTACCGAGGGCTTCGGCACCGGCCGCGGACAGCACGCCGGCCTCCACGAGCGTCAGGACGCTCACCCCGTCGGGCAGCGGGTGGACCACCCCGTCCCGCACCACCCCGGCGCGCTCCTCGCCCTCGTGCTCGTATGTCGCGAAACGCATGGCTGCTCACTGCTCCCAGTGGTTGGTGTTGGTGACGGTCCCGGCGCTCAGGTGGCCGGCGAACACGCCCTTGGGGTCGCGGGCGGCCCGGATCCCGTTCAGCCGCCGCCACTGCTCGTCCCCCATGAACCGCAGCTGCCGTACCGTGAAGTCGGAGTCGCCGAGGTACTGGCCCGCGGTCACCGGCCGCATCGCCGCCATCGCCTCGTCCAGCCAGCCGCGCAGCTCCGCGTCCCGGCCGGGGGCGTCGTGCACGACGTAGCTCGCGCAGTAGATCTCCGACTGCAACGAGAAGGCCATGTCGGGGAGTTGCCGTAGTGGCGCCATCGAGAACCAGATGGAGAAGGTCTGCCGGGTCGGATGCTCGGTGAACGCCTTGCGGATCGCCGGGACGACCTCCTCGGCGCTGCCGGTCAGCCAGGCGTTGTCGACGAAGTAGCGGTGACCCTCCGGGTTGGCGGTGCGCTGTCCGGCCAACTGCTCGGCGAGGGTGGTGGGTTGCGCCTCGACGCGGAACAGCGCCCGGTCCGCGTAGGGATTGGCGTGCAGGGGCGCGAGCGCCTCGGCCGCTTCTTCCGGGCTGTCGGTCATCGAGACGCCGGTGACCAGCAGCACCGGTCCGTCGAGGTCGGGCGGGGTCTGGGTGAGCGCGACGATCTCGACCAGGTCGGAGACCGTGTGGTGGACGCCGTGCAACCAGGTCATGACCTCGTCGAAGAGGTCGAGGGGGTAGGCGTGCACGGTGTGCGCGAGATGCCGGGGGAGCGGGCGGGTGCGCAGGTGGAAGCGGGTGACGACGCCGAAGAAGCCGGGGCCCGCCCCGCGCGCCGCCCAGAACAGGTCGCTGTTCTCGCTCTCGTCCGCCCTGACCAGTTCGCCGTCGGCCGTGACGACGTCGATCGCCACGATGTTCTCGGCCGCCCACCCCCAGCCGCGCGCGTTCCAGCCCTGCCCGCCCTGCAGCAGGAAGCCGCCGATGCCGACGGACGGGCAGTGCCCGCCGTTGAAGAAGCGCCCGAACGTCCCGAGATACGGGTTGAGTTCGTCACCGCCCTTCACACTCGGGGTGGCCGTCACGATCCCGGTCGTCTCGTCGTACGCCATCTCGCGGTGGCCGCCGAGGTCGATCAGCAGCGCGTCCCGGCGCACCGACCAGGCGGCCCAGCTGTGCCCGCCGGAGCGGACGGCGACCTGCCAGCCGCGCTCCAGGGCGAGCCGTACGCCCTCGACGACGTCCTGTTCGGTGACCGCCCTGAGCACGGCGGCGGGGGTGCGGTCGGCGGGGCGGCGGGCGTTGAAGATCCTGCCGTACACGGCCTCCTCGAAGTCCTCGTCGCCGGGGAGGTGGAGGGTGCCGGAGAATCGGTTCGTGTTCACGGGCGGCTCACTTGACTGCGATGGGATTGACGGGGGCACCGATGGCACCGGTCACCGGCAAGGGTGCCGCGACCAGCAGGAACTCGTGGACACCGTCGGCCGCGCAATCCTCCGCGAGGGCCTCCAGGTCCCACATCTCGCCCAGTGGCAGACCCATGTGGGGGACGGCGATCCGGTGCAGCGGCGACTGCACCGGACCGGCGAATTCGTGCGGCCGCACTTCGAGGCCGTACGTGTCGGTGGCGACGGCCGCGATCTCCGTGCGGTGCAACCAGCCGAGGGTGGTGAAGGACAGGCCGGGCGCGTCCCCGGCCGCGTACCCGGCCCACGCGCCGAGCCGCCGTACCCGGCCGAGCTGTCCGGTGCGGACGAGAACGATGTCACCCCGGCGCACACTGGAGGTGGCCCCCTGCGCCTCGACGGTGTCCCGCAGGTGCTCCTCCAGGATCGGGAAACCGTCGGGGAGTTCACCTCGCGCGTCGCCGACCGCCCGGCCGACGTCGAGCAGCACTCCGCGGCCGGTGAAGGCGTGGCGCAGGTGCTCGATGCCGGTCACGGCGTCGCCTTCGTCGGTGGCGGTGGACGAACTGCCGTGCCATGACTGCTCGGTGTCGTGGCCGAGACCCAATCCGTGCCACCGTGTGGTGGCCCGGGGCCCGGCCTCGTGGATCTCCTGGGCCAGCGAGACGGAGCGGCCGCGCCGGACCAGACCCGCGGCGTGCGCGCGGATCGCGTCGTCGACGAAGTTGAGCGTGCCCAGTACGTCGTCCTCGCCCCAGCGGCCCCGGTTGCGGTAGGCGGCGCGGGCCTTGGCCAGCTCTTCCTCGACGGGCCCCAGGATCATCGGGTGTGTCCTTTCAGCAGCAGGTCGAGCGCGTTGCCGCCGGCGATCGCGTCCCGTTCGGCCGGGTCGAGGCCGGCCGCGTCCAGGCGGGCCACCGGGTCGGTCACCCCCATGTCGAAGGGGTGGTCGGTACCGAGCACCACCCGGTCCGCGCCCACCTCCTCGACCAGATGGCGCAGTGCGCGCGGGGTGTAGACGAGGGCGTCGAACCACATCCGCCGCAGATAGGAGCTGGGCGGTTCGGCGCAGCCGCGCGCGTCCGGCCGTACCTGCCAGGCGTGGTCGGAGCGGCCGATGTACGTCGGCAGGTAGCCGCCGCCGTGCGCGGCGACCAGCTTCAGGCGCGGGAACCGGTCCAGGACGCCCGTGAAGATCAGGTGGGAGAGCGCGACGGTGGTCTCGGTGGGCTGGCCGACCGTGTTGCCGAGATAGCGCGTGGCGAGCCGCTCACCGAGCGAACAGCCCCACGGGTGGACGAACACGACCGCGCCCAGCTCCTCGGCCTTCAGCCAGACGTCGTCGTGCGCCGGGTCGGCCAGCTCGCGGCCCTCGACGGTGGTGGAGACGCTGATGCCGTACAGGCCCAGCTCGGTGACCGCCTTGTCCAGCAGGGCCACCGCGAGGTCCGGGTGCTGGAGCGGTACCGTGCCGAGGCCGTACAGCCGGCCGGGCGCGGCGGCGCAGTGCGCGGCCACCGCCTCGTTGACGGTACGGGCCAGTTGCACCGCGAGGCCGGGGCCGGCCCAGTAGTGGTGCATGGGCATCGGGCCGACCACCTGGAGGTCGACGCCCATCGCGTCGAGGTCGGCCAGTCGGGTGTCGACGTCCGTCAACCTGCCTGCCAGGCCCTGGAGTTGTGCCTTGTTGGCGGCCAGTGACTCGGGGGAATGGGCGCGCTGCTCGGCGGCCAGCTCGGCGGCGAAGCCTGTGGTGCCTGCCACGAGGGCGTCGGCCTCCGGCACTGCGAGATGGCCGTGGAAGTCGACGACGGGCGTGCTCATGCGGCCACCGTCAGGGAGGCGAGCGTCTCCGACATGATCCGGGCCGGGTCGGCGCCCGGGGTGTCCGGGTGGATCTCCCAGTCGGCGAGCTGCAGGGAGTTGTCCAGCACCATGCGGACGCGGGGCAGCCGCCGGGCCATGAAGCGTGCCAGTGCCCGGGGCAGCGGCTCGTCGGCGGTGACCAGCTCGGCCAGCAGCACCGCGTCCTCCATGCACATCGCGGCACCCTGCGCGATCAGCGGCGGGCAGGCGTGGGCCGCGTCCCCGATCACCATGGCCCGGCCCCGGTGCCAGTCCTCGTCGACCAGGACCGCCTCGATCCAGCGGTAGTCCACCGCCGTGTCGTCCGGCAGCGAGGCGAGGATCTTCCCCCAGGTGCCGCCGTACCCGGCGCCGCGCTCACGCAGCAGGTCCAGCGAGGCGCGCGGCCCGATCAGGGAGGCGTCCAGGTTCTCGTCGAGGAGGTAGGCGTAGCACTGGTCCTCGGAGATCGGGCTGTAGCCGGCCTTGTAGCGGGGACCGCCGTAGTACACCTCGGCGCAGTCCATCTCGGCCGGGCGCCGGGCCACCACCCGGAAGATCGACATGCCGACCGGGCGCGGCCCGGTGGTGATGCCGATGAGCGCGCGCATCGCCGAGTTGATGCCGTCCGCGCCGACCACCAGGTCGTAGCGGCCGGTGGAGCCGTCGGTGAAGGTCACGTCCACATGGTCGGCGGACTGGTCGAGGCCGCGCACGCTCAGGCCCAGGCGGACGGTGACGCCGTGCGCGTACACCGCGTCGCACAGCGCGTTCTGCAGGTCCGAGCGGAGCGCGCCCGCCGTGGACGGCAGGTCCGCGCCGCCGGTGTGCGGGGTCTCCAGCTCGGTGATCAGACCGCCGTCCGCCCGGCGCAGCCGCATCAGGTCGAACGGCACCGCCCGGGCCAGCACCCGGTCCAGCACGCCCACCGAACGCAGCGCCTTGAGGGCGTTGCCCTGGATGGTGATGCCATGGCCCACCCCGAACCACTGGGGCGAGACCTCGACGAGCTCCACCCCGACCCCGCGCTGGGCGAGGGCGAGACACAGCACGCTTCCGGTGATGCCGCCGCCGACGACGAGCACCTTGTTCACGGGCATGGGCGATCCTTGCGAAAGTAGAAAGGCAGGTGGTGGGGGCCGGCAGCTTTCAGCCGGTGAAGCGGGGGCCCAGCTCGCGGTAGTGCTCGACGGCCGGCGGGGCGGCGAAGAACGGGCCGACCAGGGCCCGCCAGCGCGCGAACCGCTCCGACTCCCGGAAGCCGACCGTGTGCGCCTCGACCGACTCCCAGCCGACGAGCAGCAGGAAGGTCCGCGGCCGCTCCGCGCCACGCAGCAGCTCGGCCCAGCGGAACCCGTCCGCCTCGGCGAGCACCTCGCGGGCCTTGCCGAAGACCTCCTCGAATTCCGCTTCCCGGCCTTCCTCGACGGTCAGCTCGGCGTGCTCGACAACCACGGTGCGCTCCTCGGTTCGGGGTGGCACCGAGCCTGATCGGCGGTAGGTGCAGGGTCAACGGATCGAGGCATCGGCAAGGGGGACGTCATCCATCCCGTACGGCGATGGAGCCGCAGATGGGGGCACGGAACCGCAGGCGATGGCAGGCATCGCGAACGGCCATTTCCGCCGACCGCCCGCGATGCCTAGCGTCGAAGGCGAGCCCGCACCCGTACGAGGAGAGCCGCCCGTGCCCGAACCTTCCCCCTCCCACGCCGGACCCTTCGCGCTCGGCACCTTCAGCGACGGAGCGGCCCCCTTCCCCGGCCTGGTCGCCGGCGCCCGGGTCCGCGACCTCTCCGGCACGGTCGCGTCGGTACGCGCGCTGGTCGAGGACTGGGACACCTGGCTGCCCCGCCTGCACGAGCTGGCCGCGGCCCCCGACGGCCCCTGGCGCGACCTGGCCGACCTGCGGGTCCTGACGCCGGTCGAGCCGGGCCAGATCCTGCAGAGCGGCGCCAACTACCGCAAGCACGTGGTCGACCTGGTCGCCGCCGAGAAGGAGAGCGTGCACGGCGCCACCCCCGAGGAGGCCCGCGCCGACGCCGAGAAGATGATGGACGAGCGGATCCGCTCCGGCGTCCCCTACATCTTCCTCGGCTCACCGCGCGCGCTGTGCGGGCCGTACGACGACGTCGTGCTGCCCGCGCTCGGCGAGCAGCACGACTGGGAGCTGGAACTCGCCCTGGTCATCGGGAAGCCGGGGAAGGACATCCCGGCCGCGGAGGCGATGTCGTACGTCGCCGGGTACACGATCAGCAACGACCTCACCACCCGCGACCGGCTGTACCGGCCCGACCTGAAGGCCATCGGCACCGACTGGTTCACCGCGAAGAACGCCGACACCTTCCTGCCGACCGGACCGTTCCTGGTCCCCGCGGAGTTCGTCGGCGACCCGGGCGACCTGCGGATCACGCTCCGGCACAACGGGGTGATCCGGCAGGACGAGTCCACCAAGGACATGATCTTCGACATTCCCCGGCTGATCGCCTACGCCTCCACGACCACCACCCTGCGCCCCGGCGACCTGCTGCTCACCGGCTCCCCGGCCGGCAACGGCGCTCACTGGGGGGTCTTCCTCAGGCCCGGAGACGTGATCGACGCGGAGATCACCGGCCTCGGCCATCAGCGCAACACCGTCAGGAGCCACGCATGAGCTTCCAGCCCATCACCCATCTGCGCCATGTCGACCTGGCCGTACCCGACTTCGCCGTGCAGCGGGCCTTCTACGGCACCACCTGGGGCCTGACCGAGGTAGCCAACGACAGCGGCATCGCGTTCTTCGCCGCCGAGGGCAGCCCCGAGCAGTACGTCGTGCGCATCCGCGAGGACGAGCGGAAGCGGATGGACCTCGTCGCCTTCGGCGCAGTGTCACCGGCGGCCGTCGACGAACTCGCGGTACGGCTGGGCCGGGCCGGCGTGCGGATCGTCCACGAGCCCCGCGCACTCGACACCCCCGGCGGCGGCTACGGGCTGCGGTTCTTCGACCCCGACGGGAGGGTCGTCGAGGTCTCGGCCGACGTGGCCACCCGCGCCCACCGGAAGATCGAGGAGCGCGAGGCCGTCCCGGTGCGGCTCTCGCACTGTGTGGTCAACTCCCAGGACCCGGAAGGCCTGCGGGACTTCTACATCCACAACCTCGGCTTCCGGCTCACCGACACCCTGTACTCCACGCACATGGGTGACCTCATGTACTTCCTGCGGTGCAGCCCGCTGCACCACTCCTTCGCCATCGCGCGCGGCCCCCATGTGTCGCTGCACCACGCCTCGTTCGAGATGCGGGGGGTGGAGGAGTACATGCGCGGCACCGGGCGTGCGCTGCGCGCCGGGACCCGGCTCACCTGGGGCCCGGGACGGCACCTGGCGGGCGACAACACCTTCTCCTACTTCCACGACCCGCACGGCAACACCGTCGAGTACACCACCGAGCTGGCCGTCCTCGAAGAGGACCTGTGGCACCCCGGCCGGCACGACGTGGACGACCCGGTCACCCAGGACCAGTGGGGCACCGCCGACCCGATGAGCGAGTCGGTCGCCAAGGAGCAGTTCAACGACCCCGACGTGCTCTTCGAAGCGCCCCCGGTGTAACCCCGATCCTTCCGAGAAAGGCCGCAGTTGTGGCAGAGATCCTGAAGCACGCCGTACCCAAGGCCGAGGTGGCCGCCTCCCTCGACCAGGTGCGTGAGACGGTGGCCGGTGTCATCGCGGACGTCCGCGAGCGCGGTGACGCGGCCGTCCGCGCGTACTCCGAGAAGTTCGACAAGTGGAGCCCCGACTCCTTCCGGCTGAGCGCGGAGGACGTCGAGAAGATCGTCGCCTCGGTGCCGCAGCAGGTCATCGACGACATCACGTTCGTCCAGGAGCAGGTCCGCACCTTCGCCCGCCACCAGCTCGACTCGATGGGCGAGTTCGAGGTGGAGACGCTGCCGGGCGTGCGGCTCGGCCAGAAGCACATCCCGGTACAGGCGGCCGGCGCCTACATCCCCGGCGGCCGCTACCCGCTCACCGCCTCCGCCCACATGACGATCGTCACCGCCAAGGTGGCGGGCGTGCCGCGCGTGGTCGCCTGCACCCCGCCGATCCACGGCGAGATCCCCGCCGCCACCGTCGCCGCCATGCACCTCGCGGGCGCCGACGAGATCTGGCTGCTCGGCGGCGTCCAGGCGGTGGCCGCGATGGCCGTCGGCACCGACACCATGGAGCCCGTCAACCTCATCGCGGGACCCGGCAACGCCTATGTCGCCGAGGCCAAGCGCCAGCTGTTCGGCGAGATCGGCATCGACCTGTTCGCCGGACCCACCGAGATCCTGGTCCTCGCCGACGACCGGGCCGACCCGTTCGTCTGCGCGGTCGACCTGCTCTCCCAGGCCGAGCACGGCCCGGACTCCCCGGCGGTCCTCATCACCACCTCCCACGAGGTCGCCGAGCAGACCATCGCCGAGGTCGAACGCCTCCTCCCCGGCATGCCCACCCGCGACTTCGCGGAGCCCGCGTGGCGCAACCACGGCCAGGTGCACGTCGTCGGCTCGGTCGACGAACTGTACGAACTCGCCGACGCGTTCGCCTTCGAACACGTCGAGGTGCTGACCGCCGAACCGCGCCTCGCGCTGGAGCGGATGACCCAGTACGGCGCCCTGTTCCTCGGCGAGGGCACCTGTGTGTCGTTCGGCGACAAGGTGATCGGCACGAACCATGTGCTGCCCACACGTGGTGCCGCCCGCTACACCGGCGGCCTGTGGGTGGGGAAGTACCTCAAGACGGTCACCTACCAGGAGGTCACCGACACCGCCTCGCAGGCCCTGCTCGGGCGGCTGTGCGGGCGCGCCTCCCGGGTCGAGCTGTTCGAGGGCCACGCCCGCTCGGGCGACGTACGGGCCGCGAGGGCCGCGGGCGACGCGCTGCCCTGGAACGAAGCGTGAGCCTCGACGGCCGTACGGCACTGGTCACCGGCGGGGGAGGGCCGCTCGGCCGGGCCTTCGCGCTGGCGCTTGCCGGCGCCGGCGCCCGGGTGGTCCTGGTCGGCCGGAACGAGCAGGCCCTGGCGGAGGCGGCGGCCAAGGTGGGCGACGCGGCCCGCACGGCGGTGTGCGACGTCTCGGATCCCGCGTCCGTACGCGCCCTGGCCGCCGCACTCGCCGACGAGGACGTGTCGTTGCTCGTCAACAACGCCGGTGTCGCGGGACCGGTGCGGCCGCTCGTCGACATCGAACCCGGCGAGTGGGACGACGTGTTCGCCGCCAACGTGCGCGGTGTCTACCTCATGTGCCGGGCCTTCCTGCCGCCCATGCTCGCCGCCGGACGGGGCGACATCGTCAACGTCGCCTCGGTCAGCGGCAAACGCCCGCTGCTCAACCGGACGCCGTACACCGCCTCCAAGATGGCGCTGATCGGCCTCACCCGGACGCTGGCGGGCGAGGTGGGCCCGCACGGTGTCGCGGTCAACTCCCTCTCCCCGGGCCCGGTGCGGGGGCCCCGCATGGACCGCAACTTCCGGCTCACCGCCGAACTCACCGGCTGCACCGTCGAGGAGGCGGAACGGGACTTCGCCTCCCGGGCGGCGCTCGGCCGGCTGGTGGAGGAGGACGAGGTCGCGCGGGCACTGGTCGCCATGCTGGCGATGCCCGGGTTGTGCGGGGCGGACATCGACCTGTCGGCGGGGATGGTCGCACCGGCGTAGGCACACGGTCGGGTACGGCGAGGTGGACGGCGCACAGGCCGTCCGCCTCGCCGTCGTGTGCACCCACCGCCGGGGACTGTGGCCA
Organism: Streptomyces sp. NPDC008092; assembly: GCF_042957285.1. Lineage (NCBI taxonomy): Bacteria > Bacillati > Actinomycetota > Actinomycetes > Kitasatosporales > Streptomycetaceae > Streptomyces > Streptomyces sp. NPDC008092. The sequence continues at coordinate 88,692 of NZ_JBIBHY010000009.1, read as the reverse complement.
CTCTGTGTGATCGCCATGAAGCAGGCCGCACGATCGAAGGCATCGGGTTCCGGAATGCGTGTGTGCAATGCCTGTCCCGGGTTTCCCAGGGCTGATTCACTCCGACCTGCACACCTCTGGTGCTCCCGTCGCCTCGGTTTCGTCGGGCGACTCGTAACTCTGCGCGACGGCGCACTCGCGCACTCCATCCGTGGAAAGGCCTGCAATGACGCTGACATCCCGACGCTCGTTCCTGATCGCCGGTTCCGCCACGACAGCGGCCGTGCTCGTTCCGGTCGCCTCCGGCACCGCCACCGCCGCGCCGAAGGCGTCGGGCAGGACGATCTCCGTCGCCGCCGGGGAGACCTACGAACTCGCCGCGACCACCCGGGTCAGCCAGTTGACCATCGGCGACGGCGGCCGGATCGTCGCCCCGGACGGGTACGACATCAGCCTCACCGTCGACGGCGTGGAGACCGGCCAGCTGCTGACCGCGACCGGCGCCACCGGGACCCTCGTCCAGGCCGGCACCTACCGCGGTGACGTCGTCCTCACGGTCGCGGGGTCGAACGACGTGACCTACCAGACGCTGACCTTCCCGTTCCGGCAGGCCCTGTACGTCGGTGCGGACGGTGTCGACTCCGCGAAGTCCGTGCTCTCCGCCGTACGGGGCGGCAAGGTCACCGACACGGCCGCCCGGAACGTGTCGATCGCCTCCACCGGCGAGTGCTTCAACGGCGTCTACGTGGAGAGCGGCGACTACACCCTGCAGGGCCCGACCATCACCCTGGACGGCAACGGCCGTTCGGACTTCGCCGGGTACGGCGCGGCCGTGGTCGGCGACGGCTCCGCGACCAGGCTGGTCGTGGACGGCGCCCGGATCAGCAACAAGGGCGTGGTCCGCACCACCGTCATCGCCAACGGCGGCGCCAACGTCCTCGTCAAGGACTCCTTCCTGCGGGCCCGCAACGGCGTCCTGCCCGCCGACTACCAGGCCACCGTCGAGACCCCGTACATGGAGTCGGTGCCCTGGATGCTGGGCCTGGACGGCAACGTCCGCGCCACCAACCTGATCGGCGCGGGCAGCATCGCCACCTACCTCAACTCGACCGTGTTCTCCGAGACCTGGGGCGCGCTGTCGGTCGAGGGCGGCAGCGGCCTGAAGCTGACCGCGATCAACAGCCATGTCGGCAATACCGGCGACTACGGCTACGGCACCTACGCCATCGGCGACGCCACCGTCCGCGTGCTCGGCTCCCGCTTCGACGTCGGCTCCTACGCGACGATCATCGCGGGACCGGCCGCCGTCGTGCACTACGGCGACAGCACCCGCGCCGCCGTCGCCGCCCTCAACACCGAGCTGGAACTCGGCCTGTCCAACGCGGAGTTGCGGGGCATCCCGGAGCGCAGCACGGTGGTCAACTCCGGCCACTTCGGCTACATGTTCTTCGGCGCCGGCCAACTCACCCTCGACGGTGGCACCGTCGTCAACTCCGAGCGGGCCACCTTCCTCAACAAGGGCCAGCAGACGACCATTTCGGTGGACGGCTCGCAGGGCGCCCGGCTCAACCCGCGGGACGGCATCATCCTCCAGATGATCGAGCTGGACGACCCGGGCCCGGTCCCCGTCAACGGCAAGATGATGAACATCGGCGTCTACACCGAGCCCACCACCGACCCGGCCAAGAACTCCTCGTTCGACGTCACCGCCGTCCACGCCACCGACGGCGCCGCCACCTTCAGCTCCATCAGGCTGAAGGGCGACTTCTACAACGGCATGCGCAACGGCAAGAACATGGTCCTCACCTTCGAGGACTCGTCCGTCCAGGGCGTCATCTCGGCGACCGGGGCCAAGCACCGGGTGTCCTCGATCGACTCGTCCACCTTCTACGAGCTGGGCATCGTCACCAACACCGTGCAGGCCGCCGTCAACAACGGCGTGGTCGTGCGGCTGAACAGCGGCTCGACCTGGACGGTCACCGGGACGTCGTACCTGACCAGCCTCACCCTCGCGGCCGACGCCGCGGTGCGGGCGCCGCGCGGCCGGACCGTGACGCTGACGGTCGACGGCACCGAGACGGCGATCACCGCGGGCGCCACCTACACGGGCGCCCTCACGCTGACCGTGGCGTGACACCGGACGGCGCGGGCGCGGCCCCCGCCGGGCCGCGCCCGCGCCGTGTGCTCCCGTAAGCTGGCCGGATGTTCAGCCCCGAAGGCCCGAGCCTCCGTGAACTCACCGTCCAGGCGCTGTCCTCGGTGGAGCGCGGCTACGACCTGCTGGCCCCGAAGTTCGACCACACCCCCTTCCGGACACCCGACCCGGTCCTCGACGCGGTCGCGAAGGCGCTCGCTCCGCTCGGCCCGTTCGAGGACGGCCTCGACCTGTGCTGCGGGACGGGAGCCGGTACCCAGGTGCTGGCCAGGGTGTGCCGGCACAGCGTCACCGGGGTCGACTTCAGCGCCGGCATGCTGGAGGTCGCCCGCCGGCAGCCGACGCCCGGGGGCCCGGACGTCACCTATGTGCGCGGCGACGCCCGGGCCCTGCCGTTCGGGCCCGCCTTCGACCTGGTCGTCAGCTTCGGGGCGTTCGGGCACTTCCTGCCCCGGGAGCTGCCCGGCCTCTTCGGCCAGGTGCGCGCGGTGCTGCGGCCGGGCGGGACCTTCGCCTTCCCGGTGCTCGCGCCGCCGCGGCCCACCAACCCCGGGTTCTGGATGCTGCTGGGCTTCGACGCCGTGATGCGGGTGCGCAACGCCCTGTGGCGGCCCCCGTTCGTCATGTACTACCGGGCCTTCAGGCTCGGCGGCGTGCTGGGGGAGCTGGCGCGGGCGGGGTTCGGCACGGACCTGTACCCGCTGCCCGAGTTCGGCGAGCGCGACGACGGCAGCCCGCGCGCCCGGCTGGTCGTGGCCCGGCTCGGTCAGCCCGCCGCCGGCACCGTGAACTCGTAGACCAGCGCGTCCTGCTGGGCGTCCACCACCAGGTCGGTGATCTCCAGGGGGCGGGCGTACTGGTCGTGCACCCGGCGGGTCACCCGCACCGAGGACGCGTCCGCGACCTGGGTGATGGAGTCCCGGTGGTGCAGCGTGAGGCCCGCCTTGCGCATCCAGTCGTAGGCCCGGCGCAGCTGCGCGGCGGCACAGCCGTCGGCCCGGTCCCGGTAGCGGCCCAGTTCCTCGACCTCGGTCAGGGCCACCGCGGAGAACGAGGTCACGGCGGAGCGCAGGGCGTGGCCGTCGGGGGAGGCCGACTCGTAGCGGTGCACCAGGGTCGGGCGGTGCGGGGCCAGGCCGAGCGCCGCCGCGTGCTCGGGCGACGGCTCCTCCCAGGTCACCGTGGCCCGGTCGACGGCACCGTGTTCCGTGGGCCCGGCGCCCACCGGGAAGGCCAGCGAGACCGGGCTCTCCACCGGCCGGCCGGGCAGCGTCGCGTGGCTGCCGCGCCGGTCGGTGGCCACCAGTCCGCTGTGCCGCAGCACCTCCAGCGCCTGCCGGACGGTCTCCCGGCTGACCTCGAAGTGCCGCGCCAGCTGCCGTTCCGCGGGCAGCCGTTCACCCGGCGGCAGGGTGCCGTCGCGCAGTTCGCCGAGGAGTTGTGTCGCGATCCGCCAGTACAGGGGCTGCCCTTCGGTCTCGGAGTGGTCGTGGGGGGTGGTGCGGGCCATGCCGCGCCTCCTGTGGGTGACAGGTCCTGGTCACCGGGCACGCGGACAGGCGTGCTGACGCCTGCCGGCGGGCCCGATGACAAGACGTAGCCGTGCGGGTTCGTTCCGCGACCACATCTAGCATTGGTCTAAACCATCAGGGAAGAGCGGCTGACGGGTTCGGCCGAAACCGTGCGGGCCTCACAGACTCGCGTAAACGGCGTTGACCAGGGCCGTCTTCCGGGGGTCGTCCGCGATCCGCGGTCCCATGCGGTTCATGACGTATCCGAGGGAGACCCCCGCCTCCGGGTCGGCCAACCCGCAGGAGCCGCCGAACCCGTCGTGCCCGAAGGCCCGCGGGTTCGGTCCGTACGAGCCGTTCGGCCCGCTCAGCCACAGCCCCAGCCCGATCTCGGTCTCGTGCTCGAAACCCGCCCCCAGCACCAGATCGCGGCAGCTGCCCTGGCCCTCCCGCACCCGCTCGGCAGCCTCCGGCGACAGCACGCGCCGGCCGCCGTACTCGCCCCGGCCGGCGAACACCCCGTACAGCGCCGCGACCGCCCGTGCGGTGCCGTGCCCGTTGGCCGCCGGGATCTCGGCCGCCCGCCACTCGGGGGTGTTCGCCGCGCTCGCGCCGACGCCCGGGTTGGCCAGGGCGGCAACGGCGGCCGGCGCCATCTGGCTGAAGATCGCAGCCTGCTCGCTGTCCGACACGACCCGGGGATGTTCCAGCTCGGCCGCCCGGCCCGATTCCTTCTCCGGCAGCCCGACGGTGAAGTCCACCCCCAGCGGCCCGGTGACCTCCCGCTCCAGGAACGCCCCCGGCAGCAGCCCCGACACCCGCCGCACCACCTCGCCGACCAGGAAGCCGTAGGTCAGCGCGTGGTACCCGGACCGCGTCCCCGGCTCCCACCAGGGCTCCGTCGCCGCCAGCCGCGCGGTCGTCAGCTCCCAGTCGTACAGGTCCTGCAGCGAGTGCGGCTCGCGCAGCCCGGACAGCCCGGCCCGGTGCGCGAGCAGATGGCGGACCAGGACCCGCTCCTTGCCGGCCGCCGCGAACTCGGGCCAGTAGGCGGCCACCGGCGCGTCGAGGTCGAGCAGGCCCCGGTCCGCCAGGATGTGCGCACACAGCGCCACCGGGCCCTTGGTGGTGGACCACACGTTGACCACGGTGTCCCGCTCCCACGGCCGGCTGTGCGCCGGATCCGCCCAGCCGCCCCAGAGGTCCACCACCGTCTCGCCGCCGACCGTCACCGCGACGGCGGCACCCAGCTCCTCCCGGTCCCGGAAGTTCTCCTCGAACGCCTCCCGCACCGCCGCGAAACGCGGATCGCAGTGGCCGTGGACCTGCGGCTGCGGCTGCGGCTGCGGCTGCGGCTGTGACTCGTGCTCGGACATGCGCCCTCCGTCGTACGCCGGAAAACCCGGACCGCGACGCTGCGGCCCGGGCACCCCGAACGTACCGACTGGTCGGACTGGAGGGAAGCGCAGCGGGAAGAACGGACGGGAGGTCAGAGCAGGAAGAGCCGCCCGGCCGGCTCCTGGTGCCCGTCGGCGGAGTGCCAGTAGTCCCGGCTCTCCACCGCGAGCCCCTGCGCGTCGAAGCGCACGAACACGCACCCGGCCAGCGTGACCGCCGCGCCCCCCTCCTCGGACCGGACGCGGAACTCCGCGGCCGCGACCCCGTCCGGGCCCACCAGCGGCGCCGAGAACCTGATGTCCGTCACCCGCTCCGCCTCGAACGACCAGCGCAGGTAGGCGGCGAGTTCGTCGCGCCCCCGGTGCGGGGCGCGGAACGGCATCGAACGGTGCACGCAGTCCTCCGCGTACAGGGCGAGCAGCGCGTCCACGTCGTGCGCGGCCCAGCCCCGCTCCCAGACCCGGACGAACCGCTCGGCGGCCTCCCGCGTGTCCATCTCCGCCGCCTCCTCAGACGTACGAACGCAGCCAGCGCGCCTTCGCCGCCTCGTGGTACGGGCCGCCGCCCTCGTGGTCGTTGAAGTCGTACACCTCGATCGTCTTGTCCTCGTGCGCCCAGGAGTTGAAGGCCGCGTAGACCGTGGAGGGCGGGCAGGTCTGGTCCTCCAGGGCCGCCGAGAACAGCGCCGGGGCCCGGCCGCGGGCCGCGAAGTGCACCCCGTCGAAGTACGAGAGGGTGCGCTGCACCTCCGCCGAGCGGCCGCGGTGGGTCTTGAGGAACAGGGCGATCTCCCGGTACGGGTGACGGTCCGTCAGGGTGGTGGCGCGCGGGAAGTCGCACAGGAACGGCACGTCCGGCGCGACCGCCACCAGGTCGGGCACCAGGCCGCCGACCGCGATGGTGATCCCGCCGCCCTGGCTGGCGCCGAGCGCCACGGTCCGCGCCGCGTCGGCCAGCGGATGCGAGCGGGCCGCCTCCACCGCGCGGACCGCGTCCGTGAACACCCGGCGGTAGTAGTAGTTCTCGGGCGCGTCGATGCCCCGGGTCATGAACCCGGGGTACGACGGCGCGCCGCCCACCGGGTCCGCGGTGCCGCCCCCGCCGCCCCAGGCGCTGCCCTGGCCGCGGGTGTCCATCGTGAAGTGCGCCCGTCCCGTCGACGCCCAGAGCAGGTTCTCGTGCGCCAGCCCGCGCCCGCCGCCGTACCCGACGAACTCCACGACCAGCGGCAGCGGCTCGGTGGCGCCGGCCGGCAGCCGCAGCCAGCCCCTGACCGGGTGGCCGCCGAACCCGGCGAACGTCACGTCGTAGACGTCGACCGTGGACAGCCCGGCGTCGACCGGCTCGAAGCGGGCGCCGAGATCGTGCTCGCGGGCTTCCTGGAGCGTCTTGGACCAGAAGGCGTCGAAGTCGTCCGGTGCCACCGACTCGCTGCGGTGTTCGCGGAGCTCGTCCAGGGGAAGGTCGAACAGGGCCATCAACAACCGCCTCGGTGAAGGAAAGGTGCGGATGATCACACCGTACGTGGGTGGTCCGACGAATCGCCAGGCCTCTGCGCCGACCGACTCCTACGATGAACCCATGCCCTCAGCTGTCGATCTGCTGGTCAGAGACGCCGGACTGCTCGTCGTGGACGGCGGGCGGGAGATCCCGGGCGGCTGGGTGGCCCTGGCCGGTGGTCGGGTCACCTCGGTCGGAACGGCCGGCGGCGAGCCCGCGGCCCGTACGGTCCTGTCCGCGTCCGGACGGCTCGTCACCCCCGGCCTGGTCAACACCCACCACCACATCTACCAGAACCTCACCCGCTCCTACGCCCCGGCTGTCAACGGCTCTCTCTTCGAGTGGCTGACCACCCTCTACCCCCTGTGGGCCGGCCTCGACGAGGAGGCCGCCTACGTCTCCGCGTACGTCGGCATGGCGGAACTCCTCATGGGCGGCTGCACCACCTCCTCCGACCACCTCTATGTGCACCCGCGCCCCGGCCTGGTCGACGCCGAGATCCGCGCCGCCCGCGACATCGGCTTCCGCTTCCACGCCACCCGCGGCTCGATGACCCGCTCCGTCGAGGACGGCGGACTGCCGCCCCGGAGCGTCACCCAGACCACCGACGAGGTCCTCGCCGACAGCGAACGGCTGATCAAGGCCCACCACGACCCCGCGCCGGGCGCCCTGGTCCGGGTCGCGCTCGCCCCCTGCTCACCCTTCTCGGTGACCAGGGAGGTGATGACGGCGAGCGCCGAACTCGCCGAGCGGTACGATGTCCGGCTGCACACCCACCTCGCCGAGGACCACGACGAGGACACCTACTGCCTGGCGACCTACGGCTGCCGTCCCGTCGAGTACTTCGAGGACTGCGGCTGGCTGGGCGACCGCACCTGGGTCGCCCACTGCATCCACCCGAACGACGACGAGCTGCGCCGGCTCGCCGCCGCGGGCGTCGGCGTCGCGCACTGCCCCAGTTCCAACATGCTCATCGGCGGCGGCACCGCCCGGGTGCGGGAGATGCGCGAGCTCGGAATGCCCGTGGGCATCGGCTGCGACGACTCGGCCTCCACGGACCACGCCTCCCTCTGGATGGAGACGCGCAACGCGCTGCTGCTCGGCCGCTACCGGGGCGGGCCCGCCGCCATGACCGCCCGGGACGCCCTCGACATCGCCACCCGCGGCTCGGCCCGCTGCCTGGGCCGCGCCGACGAACTCGGCCACCTGCGCCCCGGCGCCTGCGCCGACCTGGTCGTCTGGGACCTCCACGAGGTCGCCCTGGCGGGTGCCCTCACCGACTCCGTGGAGGCCTGGCTGCGGTGCGGACCCGCGCGGGCGTGGACGACGGTGGTCGGCGGACGGGTGCTGGTCGACGGGGGCGAGCCCGTCCTGCCCGGGCTGGCGGACGCACTGCGCACGCACGCGCGCGTGGCCCGCCGCCTGCAGGCGGCCGGCTAGCGGGTCTCAGGCGCGCCCACGGGTCCAGTCCGGCCCGGTGCGTGCCCACTCCTGCTCCCACTCGGCGAGCCGGTGGCGCAGCGCCACCCGGCGCACGACGCCATGGCCGAGCAGCACCACGGCCGCCGCGCCGCTCGCCCCGCACAGGCCCACGGTGACCGTGTGCTGCCAGACGGCGATGTCGTCGGGCGGCGGGGCCACCCCGTGCCCCTGCCGGTCGAACCACACGTCCACCACGTCACCGGTCCTGGTCCCGGCCGGCACCCGGGCCAGGGCGGTCCTCGTCCCCTTGCCGGGCACGGTCCAGCGGACGTTCGTCTGGTAGGCGTGCGCCCGGTCGCCGCCCTGCACGGACGGCAGCTGGTCCGGGGCGCCGCCGACGACGAGGGCGCGGACCATGTGCCGCTCGGACCGCTCCACCGCCGCCACCGACCGTGCCTGCTCATGGGCCCACAGCCCCGCCACCGCCCCCACCAGGGGCGCGCCCGCGCACAGCAGGACCGCGACCGCCAGCGCGATCCACGTCTCCACCACGTCGGACTTGCGCCGCAGCGGGTTCTGCCGCCAGCGCCAGCCACGCACCCGGGTACGCATGTCGACCTCCTCGCCGCCACAAGAGCCGGAGAGCCGGAGGGCCGGACAGCCGGTCCGCAGCTCCCAGCGTGCCCCCGCTCGCATGCGAGCGTCCACACGGGACTGGTACCCCGTACGGAGCACCTCGCCCACCCTCCGGGACCAGGGACACGGCACGGACCGAAGCACGCGGCCCGCCGCGCGCCGCACGCCCCGCCCCAACACCCCGCGCGCACCCGGACCGCAAGTCCGGGCAGGTCGCCCTCGGGGCACGGACTTCACGAGGAAACGGGGTGAAGTCCAGGGTGCGCGAGGAGGCCGGCGAGCGGATCGAGCGGGACATGGCGGTGAGCTACCCGAGCCGCTTCGCGGTGCTCCAGGGGCTCGCCTCCCGACCGGGCACGGCACGCCCGGACACCGCACCCCGTGCTCGCGTGTTCGTCATGGACGCCCCGGACCTCGACGCGCACAGCGGCGCGCTGTTCAACGGCAAGGCCCGCCCCATCCTGCCCTCCGCGGACCTGGACAAGGAGCGCGTCGGCAGGTTCATGGCGGCCTCGGACGACCTGCTGCGCCGCGCGCTCGCCTGAGACGGCGGACTCGGGAGCGGCCGGCGGGTCCGCGGGCGGTTCAGGAGCGGCACACCCGCCGGACGATGTCCTGCCACCCGTCCGCGAGCCTCCGCTCGGCGTCCTGCTCGGCCTGACCCAGGTCGGTGGAGGAGATGTACAGGAGGAGCGGTCCGTCGAGGGCGGCGGTCAGTTGCACGGCGAGCAGATCACGGTCGGCGGGCCCTAGCTCTATCTGGCCCAGGAGCATCCGGATGTGCATCCGGGACAGCGGCGTCTGGCTGCGGGCGGGCACGGGCTGCCGTCCGTCGAGCGCGGAGCGCGCGATGTCGTGGTGGTCGATGAGGAACCGGACGCGGGCCTTGCCGTAGGCGACCAGGCGCTCCAGCGGCGGTGCCCCCGGTCCCAGGGGCGGTGGTCCGGACAGGACGCGTTCCTGGAAGGCGTACTCGCCGTCGTCCAGCAGGGCCTGGAAGATGCCGGCGCGGGTCTTGAAGCGACGGAACACGGTGCCCTTGCCCAGCCCCGAGCGCTCGGCGAGCGCGTCCATCGTGATCCGGTCCGGCCCGCACTCCGCGAGCATCTCCCGGGCGGTGGCCAGGAGGCGCTGCCGGTTGCGTGCGGCGTCCACGCGCTCGGAAGGCGTTTGTGACAAGTCGGTCCGTTCCACGCGGCCACCATACGTCGGCGCCTGGGGGCACCGATGTCCCGGCAGTAGCGGGGTATAGTCCGTTTATGGCCCTGTAGGCGCGTGGCAACAGGCTGCCGCGGCCGGGCCGATCCTTGTATTGGATGGTGCAGACATGCCGCTCACCGGGGAATACGAGCCGAGCGCGTTCGACTTCGCCCGTAATCAGGTCGAGCTGTACGAACGTTCCGGTGGCACCGAGGGCACGGACAACCAGGGCAGGCCGGTGATCGTGCTGACGTCGGTGGGTGCCAAGAGCGGGAAGCTGCGCAAGACACCGCTGATGCGCGTCGAGCACGCCGGGGAGTACGCCGTCGTCGCCTCCCTGGGCGGCGCGCCCAAGCACCCGGTCTGGTACTACAACCTGGCCGCGAACCCGCATGTGGAACTCCAGGACGGCCCGGTCAGGAAGGACTACCGGGCCAGGGAGGTGCACGGCGAGGACTACGAGGTGTGGTTCGAGCGGGCCGTGGAGACCTGGCCCGACTACGCCGAGTACCAGAAGAAGACCACCAGGAAGATGCCCATCTTCGTGCTCACGCCCTTCGACGCGTAGCGAACGGCTGCCGGGTCCGGGCGGCGGGACCCCGGCCGTCCCGCCGCCCGGCCTCCGGCGTTGCCGGGACGCCCAGGTCAGGCCCCCGATCATTGCGGCCTCATGAACGATCCGCGGGTGCGGGAATAGCTTCCGCGTGGTCGTCCTTGCCGCTGAGTGCCGCTGCCGGGACACCGGTGACAGCACCAGAGAGCGAGGAAACACGATGCCCAAGGCGTACGTCTACACCAGGCACGGCGGGCCCGAGACCGAGGCCTTCGCGGAGCTGGACCGGCCCGTGCCCGGCCCCGGCGAACTGCTGATCGCGGTCCGCGCGGCGGGGGTCAACCCCGTCGACTGGAAGCTGCGGGGCGGCTTCCGCCGCCCCGGCCAGGGCGAGCCGCGCTTCCCGGTCGTCCTCGGCAGCGAGGCCGCGGGTGTGGTCGAGGAGGCCGGCGAGGGCGTGACCGGCTTCGCGGTCGGCGACGAGGTCTTCGGCAACACGTCCGGCGGCGCGTTCGCCGAGTACGCCCTGCTGACGGCGTCCGTGGCCGCGCACAAGCCGGCCGCGCTGTCCTTCGCGGACGCCGCCACCCTGCCGGTCGCCGGGGCCACCGCCTACGACGGCGTGCGCCAGCTCGACCTGCCCGAGGGCGCGACCCTGCTGGTCACCGGCGCGGGCGGGGGAGTCGGCGCGGCGGCGCTGCAGATCGCGCACGCCTGGGGGCTGCGGGTGGTCGGCGTGGCGAGCGAGGCCAAGAAGGACCTCGTGGAGTCGCTGGGCGCCGTGCACGTGGCCTCCGGACCGGGGCTGGCCGACCGGGTGCGGGCGGCCGCGCCCCAGGGCGTGGACGGCGTCTACGACCTGGTCGGCGGCGAGGTGCTCGCCGAGGCCGCCGGACTGCTCGCCGACCGCACCAGGCTGATCACCGCGGGCGCCCCGCCCGAGACCGTCGCCGCGCTGGGCGGGGCCCGGGTGGAACGCGCGCGCACCGCCGCGGTCCTGGACGAGGTCGCCGAGCTGGTCGTGGCCGGGGAACTCGACCCGCACGTCTCGCGGACCTTCCCGCTGGACAAGGCCGACGAGGCGCTGCGCGCCGTGGAGGACGGGCACGCCCTCGGCAAGATCGTGATCGAGGTCGCCGCATGAGCGTCCCGAACGCCCGCGAGGACGCTGCGCACATCCTGGACAACCCCGCCCGCGCCTCGCTCACCGGCCCGCACGCCCGCTTCGCCGAGCGGCGCGGACGGGTCCTGCGCTACCCCGTCGACGTCTCCCCGTGGCTGGCGCTGCCCGACGACCCCGGCGCCGACGACTGGGCGGACCTCGCCGCCCTGGCCGGCCCCGGCGCGGAGGTCCCGCTGCCCGGCTACCGCGGTGAGCTCCCGGCGGGCTGGGAACCCACGATGAACATCGCCGGCGTACAGCTCGTGGACGAGGGCATGGACGCGGTGCCGGAGCCGGCCGCGGTCCGGCTCGGACCGGCTGACGTACCGGAGATCCTCGACCTGGTCGAGCGCACCCGCCCCGGCCCGTTCCTGCCCCGCACCATCGAGCTCGGCACCTACCTGGGCATCCGTCGCGACGGCAGGCTGATCGCGATGGCGGGGGAGCGGCTGCACCCGCCGGGCTGGACCGAGATCAGCGCGGTCTGCACCGACCCGGCGTACCGCGGTGAGGGCCTCGCGACCCGGCTCATCCGCGCGGTCGCCCACGGCATCCGGGAACGCGGCGAGACGCCCTTCCTGCACACCGGCGCCGAGAACACCACCGCGATCCGGCTGTACGAGTCGCTCGGCTTCCGCCTGCGCCGTCGTACCGCCTTCGTCGCGGCCAGGGTGCCGGAGCAGCTCGGTCAGTCGTCGGCGGAGCCCGCCGGGGTCCCCGCGTTGTAGCGCTCCAGGTAGCCGGCGAACCTCACCAGGTCGGCCTCCGGCCAGTCCGCCAGCCGCTCCCGGAAGGCGGCCCGGCGGCTCTGTGTGACCTGGGCCAGGATCTCCTCTCCCGCCTCCGTCAGATGCAGCACCTGGACCCGGTGGTCCTCCGGGTCCAGGCGCCGCTCGATCAGCCCCGCCCGCTCCAGTGCCGCCACCTGCCGGCTGACCGTCGACTTGTCCAGCGCGTAGTGCGCGGCCAGGTCGGTGGCCCGGCAGCCGTCGCGCTCCTCCAGATGCCCGAGCAGCGTGTACGACACCAGCGACAGCTCGGGGTGCATACGCCCGGCCGACGCCCGGGCCCGGCGCGCGAACGTCGTCATCTCGCGCTGGATGGTCTCCACCGCCGTCTCCGCCCTTGTCACGGGAACACCTTCGACGGCCGCGTCCGCCACAGCAACGCCCTCACCGGAATACCTCCTCCGTCGATCTAGTTGTATAGTACAACTTGACAGTGAGTTGTATAAGCCAACCAGTTTGGCCCGTAGGTTCTGGAGGTCGTACGCGATGAGGTCACCGGCACTGCGCCATGTGCTCACGCACCTGATCACCCCGCTACTGATGTGCCTGGGCATGGGGCTCGCCTACATGGGCGCGTTCGTCCACCCGGAGCCCAACCACATGCCGGTGGCCGTGGTCGGCGCCGGACCGGAAGCGAAGGTGTTGGCGCAGACCATCAAGGACACCGCCGGCGACAAGCTCGACGTCCGTACCGTCCCCACCCGCGCCGCGGCCGTCGACCTGCTCAGGTCCCGTACCGTGACCGGCGCCTACGTGCCGAGCGCCAGGACCCCGGAGCTGATCGTCGCGGTCGCCGCCTCGGACACCGGCGCCACGGCCGTCGAGCAGGTCTTCATCCCGGTCGCCGCCAAGGAGGATGTCGCCCTCAAGGTCACCGATGTCGCCGAGCCGGTCGCCGACGACCCCACGGGACAGGGCCTCTTCTTCCTGCTCATCGCCGTGAGCATCGGCTCCTACGCCTCCGTCGCCGCCCTCGGCGCGGCCGGCGCGGCGCTCCCCATGCGGATACGCGCCCTGCTCGCGCTCGGCGTCTCCGCCGTCGTCAGCGGCATCGGTGCGTTCCTCGCCGGACCGGTGTTCCACCTCGCCCGGCACGACCTGGCCGGGGTCTGGGGCATGGCCTGGCTCTACTCCGCCGGGATCCTCCTCATCGGCGTCGGCCTGCACACCTTCCTCAAGCGGTGGACCACGCTGACCATGATGGTGCTCTTCGTGATGCTCAACTTCACCAGCTCCGGCGGGTTGTTCCGCCCCGAACTGCAGAACGGCTTCTTCGGCACCCTGCACGCCTTCTGGAACGGCGCCGGCTTCGTCGAGGGCGTCCGCAGCCTGCTGTACTTCGGCAGCGACGGCCTGAGCCGGAACGTGTGGACCCTCGCCGTCTGGCTGCTGGCCGGCCTCGCGATCACCGCCCTCGCCGCGGCCTACGAGCGGGCCAAGGCAGCGCAGGCCGCCGCCGTGGTCGTACCGGATTCCCCGGCCGGACTGACCGGCGAGGCGGCGGAAGCCGAGGAGGAGGCCGAGGAGACGGTCGGCGTCTGACCGGCCGGTCGGCGGACCGCCCGGTCGGCAGGCCGGCCGGGCGGTAAACCATGTGACCGGCGCTCCGGCGCCCGGATAGGCTCCCCGGCGATGACCTCACTCTCCGACCCCGACACCACCGGCGCCGTCGTCTCGGCCCTGCGCGCCGCCGGCTGCGTCTTCGCCGAGGACGAGGCGGAGCTGATCCTCGCCGCCGCCCGCACCCCGGACGAACTGGCCGCCATGGTGGACCGGCGCTCCGCCGGACAGCCCCTCGAACAGGTCCTCGGCTGGGCGGAGTTCCACGGACTGCGCGTCCTCGTGGAGCCCGGGGTGTTCGTGCCCCGCCGCCGTACCGAATTCCTGGTCGACCAGGCCCTGGCCGAGACCCCCGGCGCGTCCGTCGTCGTGGACCTGTGCTGCGGCTCCGGTGCGGTCGGCGCGGCTCTCGCCGCCGCCCTCGGGGACGTCGAACTCCACGCCGCCGACATCGACCCGTCCGCCGTCCGCTGCGCCCGCCGCAACATCGCCCCCTACGGCGGCCACGCCCACGTCGGCGACCTGTTCGACGCCCTGCCCGCCGACCTGCGCGGCCGGACCGGCATCCTCGCCGCCAACGTGCCCTACGTCCCGAGCGGCGAGGTCGGACTGCTGCCCGCCGAGGCCCGCGAACACGAGCCGCTGGTCGCCCTGGACGGCGGCGGCGACGGTCTCGACGTACTGCGCAGGGTCGCCGCGGGCGCGCGCGAATGGCTCGCGCCCGGCGGCTGCGTCCTGGTCGAGACCAGTGAGCGCCAGGCCGAGGACGCCGTCGACACCTTCCGCGCCGCCGGGCTGACCACCCGGCTCGCGGTCTCGGCGGAGCTGTACGCGAACGTCGTGGTCGGCGTACGTGACGGGGACCGTGCCTGACGGGACCCCGATGTGCGGTGGCGACTCCGCGGGCGCGAACCGGTCGGTCGGTATCGACGTGGAGGGACCGGCCGCGGCCTGATCAGGCGATGTGCTCCCGTGCCGTCCGCAGGATCGTCTCGGAGAGCGCGGGATCGGCCTCCGCCACGGCCCGCGCCAGCGTGAGCGCGCCGATCATGGTGGACAGCGCGGCGAAGTCCGGCGCGGAACCCTGCTCGCGCTCGGGCCTGTCCAGGTTCCTGAGGCGGGTCAGCGCCTCGGCCATGCCGGTGACGCCGGACGCGAAGACACGCTGGATCCCCGCGGGGCTGCGGCTGGCGTCGCGCGCCAGCGCGGCGACGGTGCAGCCGTCCTCTGGCATGTCCCGATGTGCTGCCGACACATAGTCCCGGACGAAGCGCTCCAGCGCCGGCGCGGCATCCGGGTCCCCGTCACCGGTGCCGTCCGCCGCCACGGCGTCGACCGCGGCGACGCTCTCGGCCACACCGCGTTCGCACACGTCGGCCTCCAGCGCGTCCTTGGAGTCGAAGTAGCCGTAGAAACCACCGTGGGTCAGCCCCGCGGCCTTCATCACGTCGGAGATCGTCACACCGTCGAAGCCGCGCTTCCTGAACTGCCGTCCCGCACTGGCGACGATGTTCTCGCGGTTTGCGGTCACTTGCTCACGGGATGCACGCATCGCCCCACCTCCGGCTGAACCAGCTCTCGCTTGACACTTTACATGACGGTCATCATGATTAAGTTATTCATGACGCTCATCATGTAAACGTGGTGAGCGAAAGCGAACGAGGAGAACCGTGACCCCACGCAGCTACCCCCCGGAGCGGACGGCGCTGATCGTCGTCGACCCCCTGAACGACTTCCTCGCCGAGGACGGAAAGCTCAGCGGCCAGATCGGACCGATGCTGGACAAGCTGGACCTGCGCGCACAGCTCGGCCGCCTGATCGGTGCCGCACGTGCCGCCGGTGTGATGATCTGCTACGCCCCGCACGGCCTGAACGACGACGCGTTCGCCGGCGTCAAGCACGTCCTGCCGCGCTTCCGGTTCGCGCTGGACAACCAGGTCTTCTGGGAAGGCACCTACGGCGCCGACTTCTACCCCCCGCTGCGGCCGCGGGACGGCGATGTCGTCGTCGGCCGCCACCACATGTTCGACGCGTTCGCCGGCACCGACCTGGACGAACAGCTCGGCAGCCGCGGCATCGAGAAGGTGGTGCTCGCCGGGCTCACCTCGCAGACCTGCGTCGAGGGCACCGGGCGGCACGCCCTGGAGGCCGGCTACCACGTCACCTTCCTCCTCGACGCCGTTGCGGAGTTCACCGAGGAGGCCCACCGGGTCGCGCTCGACATCTCCTATCCGACCTTCGGGCACGAGACCGTCACCGTGGACGAGTTCCTCGCCGCCGTCGAGCCCGTCGCGACTGCCTGAGGGCAGGAACCGCAGTTCAGAAAGGCAATCCCATGGCAACTGTGTCCGTTGTCCACCACTCCCCGCACGGGCACACCCGTGCGCTGGCCGAGCACATCGCACGGGGTGTGAAGACCGTGCCCGACGTCGAGGTGCAACTGATCGAGATCCTGGGCGAGCAGGTGTCGCAAGGCCGCTGGTCGGACGAGGAGACGATGGAACTGCTGAAGCGGTCCGACGCGATCCTGTTCGGCGCGCCGACCTACATGGGCAGTCTGTCGGCCGTGTTCAAGGCGTTCCTGGAAGGCGCGTTCCATCCGTTCCTGGGACAGGAGTGGAAGGACAAGCTGGCCGGAGGCTTCACCCACTCGGCCGCCCAGAACGGGGACAAGCTGTTCTCGCTGCAGCAACTGGCCGTCTTCGCGGCCCAGATGAACATGCAGTGGATCTCGGTCGGTGACGCGGCCGGCAACAACTGGACCGGCGGCACCGTCCACGACGTCAACCGGCTGGGTTCCTGGCTCGGCGTGATGGGCCAGACCAACGTGGACGAGGGCCCGGGCGCGGTCGGCGCGCACGGCGACCTGGTCACCGCCGAACGCTACGGCGCCCGGGTGGCCGAGCTCACCGCCCGCTGGGTGCACGGACGGCCGTACGAGATCCGGCGCAACACGCTGGAGGACTTCCGGGAGATCTCGGCACGCAGCGCGGCCGAGGCCGGGACACGGATCTGAGTGGAGGACATCCGATGTACCTGCACGTGACCGGAACGGTCACCGATCCGGGCGGGTTGGCCGCCCATGCGGAGGGCGAGGCCCGGGTGCTCCGGGAGCTGAAGGCGGACGGCGTCGTGCTCGCGGCGTTCCGGCGCGACGACGGGCCGGGCGCGTTCCTCGTCGTGGAGGCCGACAGCCTGCAGGACGCCCGGAACAAGCTGGGCCGACTTCCCTATGCGGCCCACGGCCTGCTGACGTTCGAGTACGTCGAGGTCAGCCGGTTCTGAGGCGTGCCGCCGTCCCGGATGCTCCGGCAGACCCCGGGAAATCCGCCGGCCGGCTCCGGAAGGCTCAGTTCCGGAGCCGGCCGGCGCGCGTCGACCCGCGCGCCGCCGGCGCGGCATTCCTCGTCGGTCGCGGTGCTAGGTGGTCGCCCCGCTCCCCGAAGGGCTCGGCGACGGTGAGCGGTCGCCCGGGCGCTGCCACGGGCCGCCGTGGTCGTGCATGCCGCCGCCCCGGCCCATGCCCATGAAGTCACCCGAGAAGGCGCCCGAGGCGGTCGGCTTGCCGTCGTCGCCGCGGGTGCCGATCAGGAAGGCCTTCGCGTCCTTCTTCAGCGTGTCGGAGTCACCCCGCACCTTCACGTCCGAGCCCACGGTCCACGTCCACGACGTGCCGTCGTCGCTCTTCACCGTGACCTGGTCGCCGTCCACCTTCTCGACCGTGCCCCGCTGCCAGACTCGCACCACGTACTTGCCGGTGTCCGGGTCCTTGACGGTCGCCTCGCCGTGCACGCCCATGCCGCCCATCCCGAACCAGCCGTGCCCGGGTCCGCGCCCGTCCGGTGCGGAGGGCGCCGACGGCGCACCGGAGGCGGCCGGGGACGCGGCAGTGCCGCTGTTGTTGGAACCGGCGGCGAACGCCACCGTGCCGCCCAGGGCCAGCGCCCCGGCGACGAAGGCCACGGTCACCGCGCGCACGCGGAACGACTGGCGGCGCCACCGGTCCCGCAGCGGTGCCCCGGGCTCACGGTCCGGCCCCGGACCCGAGAGAACCTCCGACGGGGCTCCCCACTCCGGGGCGGCGGTCTGCGGGGGACGGTCGGGCATCGGCGGGATCGACGGTCCGGTTCCGTCGACGTCACGGCGGTGTTCCTGCTCCGGTTCGTGCGTCACGGCTCGCTCCCATCGGAGAACGGCGGCACGCGGCATCGCACGACGCATGCCTCTCTGTGAATTGTGGGAGTTCGCCGATAAGAACCCGGTAATCAGTTCCTGTGAATGCGATGAATCCGCACCGGCGCGCCCGGCGTGTCCGGCGCCCCGGCGGCCCCTCCTCGGCTACGGCAGTTCCCGGGCCCGCGCGATGAGCAGCGCCACGTCGTCGTGGTTGTCGGGGTGGTGCAGCTCCCGCAGCAGCAGGTCGCAGACCTCCTCCAGCGGGCGGGCGGGGCCGTCGAGCAGGGCCAGCAACTCGTCGAGGCGCTCGTCCAGGGAATGCCTGCGGGTCTCCACCAGGCCGTCGGTGTAGAACACCAGCTCGTCGCCGGGCTCGAAGTCGACGGTCGTGGTGGCGAAGGCGACCCCGCCGACGCCCAGCGGGACCCCGGTGGGCAGATCGAGGAGCTGCGGCGGACGGCCGGGGCGGACCCGGGCCGGGGGCAGATGGCCGGCGTTGGCGATCCGGCACCGGCGCAGCTGCGGGTCGTACACGGCGTACACGCAGGTCGCGATGGAATGGTCGAGGCCCGACGTGGTCTTGTCCAGGTGTTCGAGGAGCACCGCCGGATCGAGGCCCAGCGCGGCCAGGGTGGTGGTCGCGGTGCGCAGCCGGCCCATCGTCGCGGCCGCGTTGATGCCGCTGCCCATCACGTCGCCCACCACGAGGGCCGTACGGCCGCCGTCCAGCGGGATGACGTCGAACCAGTCGCCGCCCACCTCGACGGTGGCGCCCGCCGGCTGGTACCGGGAGGCGACCTCCAGACCCGGGGTCACCCGGGGATGCGTGGGCAGCAGGCTGCGCTGGAGGGTCAGCGCGGTGGTGCGGGCGTTCTCGTACCAGCGGGCGTTGTCGATCTGCACGGCCGCCCGCGCCGCCAGCTCCCGGGCCAGCAGCAGGTCGTCGTCGTCGAAGGACGCCGGATGGCGGGTGCGCTTGAGATCGAGGGCGCCCAGCACCTCGCCGCGCGCGATCAGCGGCACGGCCAGATACGAGTGCACCCCCGCCCGGCCCAGCAGCACCGCGGCCTCGGGGGAGGGGGCGATCCGCGCCAGGTCCTCGTCCTTGACCTGCGGGACGACGACCGACTCCGCGCTCCGTACGCACTCGGTGACCAGCCGGTCCGGTGCGTACCGGGCGACCGTGCCCGGCGCGTCGGCGGCCTGGACCGCGTCCGCCCGCTGCTCGGCGCGCACGGCGAGGACCCGGAGCACGGCCGGCTCGGCCGGACCGGGGGTGCCGCTCCGGCCCTCGACCACCGTGTCGAGCAGCTGAACGGCGGCCACGTCGGCGAGCTCCGGCACGGCGACGTCGGCCAGCTCCCGGGCGGTGCGCTCCAGGTCCAGGGTGGTGCCGATACGGGCGGAGGCGTCGGCGATCACGGCCAGCCGGCGGCGCGCGTTCTCCGCCTCCACGCCGGCCCGGTACGGCTCGGTGATGTCCACCACCGAGGTGGCCACGCCCAGCACGTTGTCCAGCGCGTCGTCCAGCCGGTAGACCGACACCGACCAGATGTGCTCCACGTCCGGATCGGCCGGCGTACGGCCCACCGCGGACTGGTCGATGACCGGCTCACCGGTCCGCAGCACCCGCAGGTAGGCCGACTCCAGGGCGTCGGCGTCCAGCGAGGGCAGTACCTCGCCGATCGTCCGTCCCACGTGCTCCGCGGCCGGGACGCCGTTCATCCGCTCCATCGCCGGGTTGACCGACACGAAGCGCAGGTCCGTGTCGAACACGGCCAGCCCGATCGGCGACTGCTGCACGATCCGCTCGGACAGCGCCACGTCCTGCTCCAGCCGGCGCACCGTCGACTGGTCGGCCGCCAGACCCAGCGCGAACACGTCGCCGTTGTCGTCCATGAGCCGCATGTTGCGGAACTCGACCACATGGGTGGAGCCGTCCTTGTGCCGGATCGGGAAGCCTCCGGCCCAGCTCCGCCCGGTGCTCATCACGTCCGCGAACAGCTTGCCGACCAGCTCGATGTGGCGCTCGTGCACCATCAGCCGGGCCGCGTACTGGCCGAGCGCCTCCTGCGCCGAGTAGCCGAACAGCTCCTCCGCCTGCGGGCTCCACAGCACGATCCGCCCCTGGGCGTCCAGCACGACCGAGGCCACGCTCAGGACGTCCAGCAGCCCGCCCGGCCGCACGGGTCCGCGTACGGACTCCCGGCCCCCCGGCACCGAGGACTCGGCTGGACTCATCGCACGCACCGCCTTCGAGCTTCCGCACGGCACGCCGTCCCCCGTGCCGACTCCCCTTGTTCTATCGCGCTCACACCCGACTCTCCGATGCCACCGCCGACTTTTCCACCATCTCTCAACACGGCGGCATCCGTACGGCGAAGCGGCCACCGGGGCGGCAGTGGCGTGAGTTCACCTTCCCGTCCCGTCATTGGTCTGTACATGTCCGGCGGGGCCGCGCCAGACTGACCGGCGCACGCGCCTCCCACCCCCACCGATACCGAGGAGTAGGCTTCCATGCCCGCGTCCACCCGGCAACGTTGTCACGCAGGCCTGACCGCCCTGGTCGCCCTCGCCACCACCATGGTCCTCGCGACCGCCGCCCCGGCCTCCGCCGCCGACACCTGGACCGAGACCGGCTCCGACCACGCCGATGCGCTGAGCGAGAGCCAGGGCCTCACCTCGGTCGAGGTCCCGGCCGGCAGCCCCAACCGGTACACCGGAGTCGGCACCATCCCGCTCGGCGTCTACGCCCGCGGCTGGAACCACGTCGGCGACCCCGACGAGTCCTACGACGGCTACTACGTCGAGCCGTACCAGGCGGACTCCAGCACCTACAAGATGTACCGGGTGCAGGCCCCCGACGGCACCTGGTCGGAGTACGTCCACACGCTCGTCTCCGGCGAGGCCCTCAACAACTCCTGGTCCGCCATCACGCCCGACAGCCAGTACATGCTCTCCGGCGAGTACGGCACGATGACCCGCTTCCTGGTCTTCCCGACGCCGGGCGCCAACAAGAGCACCTCGCCGTCCGCGAACCTCCCGCTGGCCTCCGTCGTCAACCTCGACCACGCCGTGCGCGACGTGCAGGGCTGCGACTTCACCGGCGCCACCACCCTGCTGTGCTCGTCGGACGACCCGGACGGCAGCCTCTTCGGCTACACCAAGCCGCTGCTGCAGATCGACCTGTCCGCCCAGCCCGGCTCCGCGAACGTCACCGGGCACGTCACGGCCCTGCGCCAGCTCCCGCTGCGCAGCTCCTGCTCCGGCACCTTCGAGGCCGAGGGCATCGACTACGACCGGCGCACCGGCACCCTTCGGGTCATCGTGATGTCGCCCGGCATCTGCGTCCTCACGGACAGCCAGACCTACAAGTTCACCCGGAGCTGAGCCCGCGGCCGCCTGCCGCGGCGGGTGGTGCAACGCCCGGAGATCGGTGCTTTTCTGTTGGCATGGCGTGGTTCGCGGGGGAACCCGTGCTGCCGCGCCATCGCCATGAGAGGAGCGATCACGATGGTCCGTGAGCGACTGCACGAGGAACCCGTCTCGCTGGAGATCAGCGGATGCAGCAAGGAGGACGCCCGGATCGTGTTCGACGCGCTGTGCCAGTGCTTCGAGTCCGACCGGGCCGCCGAGGACGTGCCGCAACAGCTCCACGAGACCCGCCCGATGGTGTGGCTCGGCACGTTCGAGGTCACCGACGCCCACGAGTGCACCCTGCCGCCCCGGCTCTCGGCCCCGGTCGAGGCCGACGCGCAGGGCGGCTACTGGGCCATCAGCCGGCTGCACAAGACCCTCGACTCCCTGTTCGCCGTGCGGAACCTGTCCTCCGCGTCGGGGGACCAGGAGAGGGAGCTGCATGTGCTGCTGGAGAGCCGGGGGGCGTAGCGCACCGGTTGAGAACCCAGTGATATGTCACATGCCACCGGCTCCGGCCTTGTGCAACTAGTTGCATAAACCGTGCGCGGTCCTCTACAACTACGGTGACGACACCGCGCACGGAGGCCCCCATGAGCCGTTACCCCCACCTGCTCGAACCCCTCGACCTCGGCTTCACCACCCTTCCCAACCGGGTGCTCATGGGCTCCATGCACGTGGGCCTGGAGGAGGCCGAGCGCGGCTTCGAGCGGATGGCGGAGTTCTACGCGGCCCGGGCCCGCGGCGGGGTCGGCCTCATCGTCACCGGCGGCATCGCGCCCAACGAGGAGGGCCGGCCCTACGAGGGCGGCGCCAAGCTCACCACCGAGGAGGAGGCCGGGCAGCACCGGGTTGTCACCGAGGCCGTGCACCGCGAGGGCGGCCGGATCGCGCTGCAGATCCTGCACTTCGGCCGGTACGCCTACCACCGCGACCTGGTCGCCCCGAGCCCCCTCCAGGCCCCGATCAGCCCCTTCCCGCCCCGTGAGCTGACCGACGCCGACGTCGAGCGCACCATCGACGACTACGTCCGCGCCGCCCGGCTCGCCCGGCAGGCCGGCTACGACGGCGTCGAGATCATGGGCTCCGAGGGCTACCTGATCAGCGAGTTCGTCGCCGCCGTGACCAACCGCCGCACCGACCGCTGGGGCGGCTCGTACGAGAACCGGATGCGGTTCCCCGTCGAGATCGTCCGCCGGGTGCGCGAGGCCGTCGGCGAGGACTTCATCATCGTCTACCGGCTGTCCATGCTGGACCTGGTCCCCGGCGGCTCCTCCCTCGACGAGGTGATCACCCTCGCCCGGGCCGTCGAGGCCGCCGGGGCGACCATCATCAACACCGGCATCGGGTGGCACGAGGCCCGCATCCCGACCATCGCCACCTCGGTCCCGCGCGGTGCCTACACCTGGGTCACCAAGAAGCTGATGGGCGCGGTGTCCGTGCCGCTGGTCGCCACCAACCGCATCAACACCCCGGAAGTCGCCGAGGAGCTGCTCGCCGAGGGCTTCGCCGACATGGTCGCGATGGCCCGCCCGATGCTCGCCGACCCCGACTTCGTCGCCAAGGCCGCGGCCGGCACGCCCGAGGCCATCAACACCTGCATCGGCTGCAACCAGGCGTGCCTCGACCACTCCTTCGGCGGGAAGATCACCTCCTGCCTGGTCAACCCGCGCGCCTGCCACGAGACCGAGCTGGTCCTCGCCCCGACCCGGCTGAAGAAGCGCGTCGCGGTGGTCGGCGCCGGACCGGCCGGCCTCGCCTGCGCGGTCTCCGCCGCCGAACGCGGCCACGAGGTGACCCTGTTCGACGCGGCGGCCGAGATCGGCGGCCAGCTGAACGTGGCCCGCAAGGTCCCCGGCAAGCAGGAGTTCGACGAGACCCTGCGCTACTTCCGCCACCAGCTCGACGCCCACGGCGTGGACGTACGCCTGAACACGACCGTCGAGCCCGGGGACGTCACCGGCTACGACGAGGTCGTGGTCGCCACCGGCGTGACCCCGCGCACCCCCGACATCCCGGGCGTCGACCACCCCCGCGTCCTCGGCTACCTCGACGTGCTGCGCGACAACGCCCCGGTCGGTGACCGCGTCGCCATCCTCGGCGCCGGCGGCATCGGCTTCGACGTCGCCGAGTACCTCACCGACGGCGGCGACAAGGCGAGCGACGACCCGGCGACGTACTTCAGGCACTGGGGCGTCGACATGGACTACCGGAGCCCCGGCGGGCTGGCCGCCCCCGAGCGCCCCGCGCCCCCGCGCACCGTCCACCTGCTCCAGCGCAAGACCGGCAAGGTCGGCGCCGGGCTCGGCAAGACCACCGGCTGGATCCACCGCACCGAGCTCAAGCACCGGGGCGTCACCATGGTCCCGGGCGTGCGGTACGACCTGATCGACGACGCCGGACTGCACGTCACCGTCGACGGCGAGAGCACGGTCCTGGAGGTCGACACGGTCGTGCTGTGCACCGGGCAGGAGCCGCGCCGGGGCCTGTACGAGGAGCTGGTCGCCGCGGGCCGCAGCGCGCACCTCATCGGCGGTGCCGACGTCGCCGCCGAACTGGACGCCAAGCGGGCCATCAAGCAGGGCACGGAACTCGCGGCCGCGCTGTGAGCGCCCGTCCCTAGGATGAGCCCATGTCACTCCCGCACGCGATCCTCACCGCCCTGCTCGAAAGGCCGTCGTCGGGGCTTGAGCTGACCCGCAGGTTCGACAGGTCGATCGGCTACTTCTGGTCGGCCACGCACCAGCAGATCTATCGCGAGCTCGGCAGGCTGGAGGCCGAGGGCTACATCCGCACCCTGCCGGCCGAGCAGCCGGCCCGCGGGCAGAAGAAGAGCTACGAGGTCCTGCCCGCGGGCCGTGCCGAACTGGCCCGCTGGACCGCCGCCGCCCAGGATCCCAAGCCGCAGCGGGACGTGCTGCTGCTGCGGCTGCGGGCGGCGGCGGTGGTCGGCACGGACGGACTCGAAGCCGATCTGCGCCGCCATCTGGAGCTGCACCGGCGGCAGTTGGCGGAGTACGAGGAGATCCAGCGGCGCGACTTCCCACCGGGCAAGGACGCCCCGGAGGACCGGCTGCGGCACCTGGTGCTGCGGGCCGGCATCGACCTGGAGACCTTCTGGACGCAGTGGCTCGGCCATGCCCTGGAGGAGTTCGGCGAACTCCCCGGCCCGTCCTAGAGCCGGTAGGGCTTCGAGCGCTTGCGCAGGTACCAGCCCGTGGCGATGACGCCCGAGCCGACCAGCGCGGCGCCGATGCCCAGGGTGAGCGGGCCGTAGTCGCGGGCGGCGCCGCCCAGACCGCCCATCACGCCCCGGGCGGGAGCGG
This sequence comes from Streptomyces sp. NPDC008092, assembly GCF_042957285.1. NCBI lineage: Bacteria > Bacillati > Actinomycetota > Actinomycetes > Kitasatosporales > Streptomycetaceae > Streptomyces > Streptomyces sp. NPDC008092. The sequence goes on along the minus strand of NZ_JBIBHY010000009.1, from coordinate 63,909 downwards.
GCGGGACCGGCTTGGCGGCCGAGTTGCCGGTCGAGTTGGCGGTGGAGGAGGTCGTCGGCGCGGCGGGGGCGGACGAGACGATCACCGACTGGGTGCCCGCCGTACCGCCGTTGGAGCAGACGACGACCACCGTGTAGGTGCCCGGCGACACCCCCGACCAGGCGGCGGACTGGCTCACCGTGGTGCCCGCCAGGGCCACCTGCCGCCCCTGGGCGAAGGCGGTCTGACCGCTGTTGAGCAGCGAGGCGTTGCCCCAGCTGCCGTTGCTCTGGGTGCAGGCGCTGGTGACCACCGAGACCGTGGTGCCGATGGTGCTCACCGAGATGCCCGAGAGCGCGGCGGACGGGCCGGCGAACCAGGTCGGGACAGCGGCGGCGGCCGCCAGGGTCAGGCCGGAGCGGAGGAGAAGTCGTGTAGTGCGCATGGTCTGCCCTCCGGCGGCACGGTCGGCGGAACGTCCCTTGCGCCGCCGAGGGTGGGGAAACGCCCGTGCTGCCTCGGGTTCAGCGAAAGGGGCCCCGGCCGGTCCCGCACCCGGAGGGCGACCGGCCAGGTGAGTTCTTCCTCCGTCCGGCCCAGGCCGGGATGCGCGTCAGGACCCTGTCGTCACGGTCCGCTCCGCCGACCAGCCGCCCCAGGTGCCGTCGGGCAGCCGCGCCCGGAGCCGCACCTGGTGCCGGACCCCATGGTCGCGGCCCACATAGAAGCTGTAGGCCGACCGTCCCTTGGGCGGAGTGCCGCCCCACACCAGGGAGGTGGTCGTACCGCCGTCGAGCCGGATCTGGTATTCGGTGACCACACCGTCCACCTGCGGCGGGTCCCAGGCCAGATCCAGGTAGCAGGCCCCGCTCTCCTCGTGGGTGCGGGCCGTGAACGCGGTCGGCGCGGTGTCGCGGCCGTCGCCGCTGCCGGGTGTGGTGAGGCGCACCGCCGTACTGGCGGGCGAGAGGTTGTCGGCCGCGTCCCGGGCCCGCACGGTGAAGACGTAGCGGGTGCCCGGCCGCAGTCCCATGACCACCGCCGCGGTCTGGTTCCCGCCCACACTGTGGATCTTGGCTCCGCCCTGCCAGATGTCGTACGACACCACGGCCCGGTCGTCCGTCGAGGCGCCCCAGGACAGCTGTACCGCGCGGCTGCCGACGGTCCGGCCCGCCGGCCGTGCGGGCCGGGTCGGTGCCGAGCGGTCGGCCGCGGTCATCGCGGGGGTGGTGGCCCGCACCGCACGGCTGCGCGGTCCGAGGCTGCCGTCCCCGCCCCGGGCCCGCACGGTGAACACGTACTCCGTGGACGGCCTGAGCCTGGTGACGTCCACCATGTGCTCGGAGCCGGGTACCTCCTCGACCTTCGTGGTGCCGCGATACACCGCGTAGGCGCGGACCCCGGAACCGTTTGGCAGCTCGTTCCACATGACGTGCACGCTGGTGGCGCTCCCGGCGGCCGCGGTCACCCCTGTCGGGGCGCCGGGCAGCCTGTCGCTGTCGCCGTCGGCGGCGCCGCCCCGGCCGCAGGACGTCACGAACAGCAGGGCGCAGACCACGACGGCAACTCGGCGCACGGTTCCGCCTCCCCGGGGTCGGCAGCACGGCAATGGTCCGGACCAATATGACTGCCCGGGATGCGGACATCAAGAGGGCCGTATTGCAGACGCCGGGGGAGAGTTACGTATGCTGAGGGTCCTGCGGTCGAACTTCCTGGAAGAACAGGGGAGTTCGCGCCTGTGGCGCGGAACGCTGTCGTCGCTGATCCCGCGCCGGCACGGGCGGCCGGGGCGGTCTGGGCCGGCACCGGCTCAGCGCCCCGGTCCTCGGCGGCCGCTCACGATGTGTCAGTTTCGTTGCGCCGAACGGCCCTGTACAGCCTCCACGTGCTGGCCCGGCCGCCGGACCCGCACCATCTTGTTCCGGGTGACTCCATGTCCCCCACGAAAAGGGTCCCTCATCGTGCGTGTCCAGTCGCTGACGCTGGCCGCGGCCGGCGCCGCCCTGCTCGCCCCCGCCACACTGCCCGCCCCCACCGCCTCGTACGCGGCCCCCGGTGTCCGGCACCGGATCTCCGCCACCGACCTGCTGGCCCGGGTCCGGGACTGCAACCAGGTCTCCCGGGGCCGCTTCCGCTCCGATGCCGGCACCGCCGCCACCGTCCCCGTGTGCGGCACCCGGCAGGCCGTCTTCTGGAAGGCCGACCTCGACATCGACTGCGACGGTCAGCGAACCGCCCACTGCAACCGCGCCGCCGACCCGGCGTTCACCGCCGCCACCGCCTACCAGCAGTCCAACGGCCGCCAGCTCAACGCCGAGAAGCTGCCCTACGTCGTCGTACCCGGCCCCAGCCGCCGCTGGAACCACCGGAAGTCCGGCGTCCGGGGCGGCGCGGTCGCCGCGGTCATCTACAAGGGCCGGGTCCAGTACGCCGTCGTCGGCGACACCGGACCGCGCGACATCATCGGCGAGGCCTCCTACGCCACCGCGAAGGCGCTCGGTGTGAACCCCGACCCGCGGGTCGGCGGGGTGCCGTCCGGTGTCACCTACATCGTCTTCAAGGACTCGGCGGTCGAGCGCATCGAGGACCGTGCGGAGGCGGAGGCGGAAGGGCAGCGGCTGGCGGCGGAGTTCACCGGGGACGGCTGACCGGCGGGCCGGCCGCCCCCGGCGGCGCGGGTCAGACGGCCGCCCAGCCGTTGTCCACCGGCAGGATCGCGCCGTTGATGTTGCTCGCCGCGTCCGAGGCCAGGAACACGATCGCCGCCGCCTGCTCCTCGGGCTCGGAGACCTGGCCCACGTTGCCGAAGTACGGGCCGAGCGCGGCCGGCCCGTGCGCGCCGTCCTCCAGGTCGATCTGGATTCCGGTCCTGGTGCCGCCGGGTGCGATGGCGTTGGCCCGGATGCCCTGGTTGCGGTACATCACCGCCAGGTTCTTGGTCAGGCCGACGACGCCGTGTTTCGAGGCCGTGTAGGCGGCGCCCGCCGCGCTGCCGCGCAGGCCGGCCTCGGAGGCGGTGTTGACGATCGCGCCCCGGCCGGCCGCCAGCATGTGCGGCAGCACGGCCCGGGTGAGCAGGAAGGGCGCGGTGAGGTTGACCCGTATCACCCGCTCCCACTCCGTGTCGCTGACGTCCGCCAGCGCCGACATCCGGTCCATGATCCCGGCGTTGTTCACCAGGACGTCCACCCCGCCGAACCGTGCCACCGCGGTCGCCACCACCTCGTCCACCACGGACTGCTCGCCGAGGTCGCCGGTGACGGCCACGGCGGTGCCGCCGGCCTTCTCGATCTCCGCCACCGCCGTGCCCGCGGCCTCGGCGTTCAGGTCGGCGAGGAGGACCCGGGCCCCCTCCCTGGCGAAGGCCAGGGCGGCGGCACGTCCGATGCCCGATCCCGCGCCGGTGACGATGACGGCGCGCCCGTCGAGTCCGCTGGCCATGTGGTGCTCCCATCAGGTGGTGCGAGGCGCTCGGCGCCCGGTACGGCTCATACCGTACGACTTAATGTCGTCGAGTGACATAAATTCGCGGCGAGAATTTTCCATCACCTCGGTTCCTCGGGGACAATCCCGGTGCAGCAGCCACCGGCACGGGAGGGACAGATGACCGCAGGGGGACGCACGGGCCGGCCGCCCCTGACCGAGGAGCGCAAGGCCGAGATCAGGCTGGAGATCGCCCGCGCCGCGGTGGACCTGTTCGTCGCCCAGGGCGTGGCCGCGACCACCGGCGAGCAGATCGGGCAGGCGGTCGGCGTCTCGGCGCGCACCGTGTGGCGCTACTTCCCGAGCAAGGAGGCCTGCGTACGGCCGCTGTTCGCGGCCGGTATCGAGGCCGTCGCCGACTGCCTGCGCGCCTGGCGCCCCGGCCAGCCGCTGCAGGAGGCCTTCGAGGACGCCGTACCGACCGACAGCCGACTGGTGCGCAGCCCGGACCGCGCCACCATGGGCGCCCTGGTCCGGCTCACCCGCGACGAACCGGGCCTGCGCGCGGAGTGGCTCCAGTCCTACGACGAGGCCGAACCGGCGTTCGCCCGTGCCCTCGCCGACCGCTCCGCGCTCGCCGCCGACGACCTGCGGCCCACCATCCAGGCGGCCATGTTCAACGCGGCCCTGCGCGCGGCCGTCGAGCACTACGCCTGGCGCGTCGCCGACGGGACCACCGACCCCGCCACGGCGGAGGCCGAGCTCACGGCGACCATGCGCTCGGCCCTCGCGGTGGTGGCGGAGGGGCTCGCCTAGCGACGGCTGTTGTAGGCCTCCGCCCGCAGCGCCGGACGGCCCGCGGAAACAGCCCCCGACGGCCAGGACACGCTGACGGCCTGTGTTTCTCCGGGCAGCAGCCACAGGTAGTTGTGGCTGTAGAGCGCCGGCAGCACACGGTGACCGGTGGACTCGTCCACCAGGGACAGCCGGACCATGGCGGCGACGGCCGGGCCGCGGTTGCGGACGGTGGCCGTCAGGGTGCGGCGGTCTCCCGAGCGGGACACCGGCCCGGCCGACACGGACACGGTCACCTGCCGCGCCCTGCCGAGGGCCTGCATGGCGGCGGGGTCGCGGTAGCGCCAGTACGTGTTGCGGGACAGCTCCTTGCCGTCCGCGTCGGCCAGGGTCAGCCGGAGCAGGTGCAGGCCGGGCAGGTCGTCGCTCCAGCCGGCGGTGAACGCCTCGGCGGTGGCGGCCCGTGCCACGTCCACCTTCGCCGTCCGGGCGCCGCCGAGCTGCCGGCCGGACAGGTCGTACAGCCGGGCCGTGACGGAGGCGCCGCGGAGGTCCGCCCGGGTGTGGTTGACCGCGAGGACCTGCCAGTTCACCGGATCGGCCTGGACGTGCAGCGGTTCACAGGCCGAACGGGCGCCGTAGTACGTGCCGTTGACGTCGAAGTCGTAGTCGTAGGTCTGCCAGACGGTGCTGTGCCACGCAGGGTGGGACATCCACAGCATCAGGCCGGTGGCGTTGTCCCAGAGGTTGGCGTTCCAGGCCTCGAACATGGCGCGGGTGTTCTCGAAGTTGACGAACTGCGCCTTGCGGGCGAAGTCGTCCAGGCCGGTGGCCTCGCCCAGGCGGCTCTCGACGGCCGCCTTGTAGTTCTGCGGCGCCTGGTTCCCGCGCTCGCTCCAGTCGTGGTAGTACCAGGCGCCGCCGATGGGCCACTCCGGCTCGTCGCCCGTCAGGTTGCGCAGGCTCGCGGCGGTGGAGACGACCGGCATGCCGATCTCGGTGTGGAAGCCGAAGTCCTTGCTGCCGTAGGTGCCGGGGTCGAAGTACTTCTCCGGCTCCACCCAGCCGTAGGGACCGCCGCCCGTGACGATGCCGCCCGCCGAGTTGTTCTGGTAGAGCAGCCCGGGCACCTGCTGCTCGACGGCCTCCCGCATGCCCTTGTCGATCGCGGCCGGCGGGTTGCCCTCGTTCGCCCCGCACCACACGGCCACACAGGGGTGGATGCGGTACCGCAGCACGGTGTCCCGGGCGATCGAGTTGAAGGCGTCGTGGTCCGGCGGGTCCATGCCCCAGGCGTTGGGGAAGTCGTTCCAGACGAGGATGCCGTGCCGGTCGCAGGCGGCGAAGAACTCCTCCCGGTCGCTGCTGCCGACCCAGTTGCGGATCATGGTGAAGTTCATGTCGCGGTGCATCCGCACGGCCGCGTCCATCCGGTCCGCCGGCATCCGGCGCAGCAGTTCGTCCCAGCCCCAGTTGCCGCCCCGGGCCAGCACCGGCACGCCGTTGACCGTGATCCGCAGCGGATCGGGGGCGTTCGACACGGACTTGACGTCGGTCCACTGCTCGCCGTCGGCGGACACCTGGATGACGTACGTCTTCGGGTACGCCGTCTCCCAGACGACCGCCACCCGGTCGAAGGACCGCGCGGAGCCCAGGTCCACCCGGATCCACTGGTGGTCCTCGTACTGCGACGACCAACGGGTGCCCGCGTCGCCGTCGGTGGCGTTCGAGGCGGGGTGGTCGGACTCCTCGGTGGAGGCCGTCGCCGTCCGGTGCAGGGCGAGGTCGGTGCCGGGAGCGGTGCTGTCGATGACGCCGAGCGACCACAGCGAGTTGCCCCAACTGGTGTTGCGCAGCCCGCAGTCGAGGCGGACGTAGCGGGCACTCTGCCGGTCGAAGTCCTCGACCTGCAGGCTCGCGTTGCCGTCGTTGAAGGGCAGCGGCACGGCCGAGTTGTCCACCGCCCGGACATCGGTCCACTCGGTGCCGTCGGCGGAGACCTGCACCACGAAGGTCCGCGCGTACGCCCGCTCCCAGGTGAGGTCGACCCGGTCGAAGGACTGCGACGAGCCCAGGTCGACGCTGATCCACTGGTCGTCCTCGTACGCCGAGGACCAGCGGGTGTCCGGGTCGCCGTCCGTCACGTTGGCCGGTCCGTGGTCGTCGCCGTCCGTGCTGGAGGCGTCGGCGGACGCGTGCAGGGCGAGGTCGGTGGCCTGCCGGGTGCTGTCCCGCACCGCCAGGGTCCACAGCGAACTGCCCCAGGAGGTGGCCCTGGTACGGCAGTCGATGCGGACGTGCCGGGCCTGCTGCCGGTCGAAGGCGACGGTCTGGGTGTACGCGTCGCCGGACGCGGTGAACGGCAGCGGCACCTTGTACTCGTAGCCGAACTGGCGGATGCCGAAGCGGGTGGTGCGCCGGTCGCTCTCGGTGCCGTCGACCGACGCGGTCAGCGTGAGGTCGTACAGGTCCGGCTCGCCGAGGCCGTTCGGCCACCACAGCCTGGGACTGCTCAGCCGCAGCTGCCGGAAGGCGTCGGGGGCGAAGACGACGTCGGTGCTGCCGCCGGCCGGCACGGTGACCGTCCTGGACACCCGGACCTCGCCGAACGCCGCGGTCACGGTGGCCGAGTGGTCCGCGGTGTCGGCGTTGCGGACGGGGACGACGACGGTCAGCTCGGCGACGGAAACGTCCGGCAGGTTGGGCAGGTTCGTGTCCACGCGGGGGTCGCCGATGACGACCTGCCCGGTGGATCTGAGCCGGACGTGGTTCCAGATGCCCGCCGCGCGGTCGCGGACGGCCGGCATCCAGTCCCAGCCCGAAGAGGCCAGGTAGGTGGGGGAGTTGAGGTTCATCTGCCCGGCGCCCGCGTCCACCCACGACTCGCCGAGGGGGCCCTTGTCGCCGGGGCTGCCGGGCACGGGCATGGGGGTGATCCGTACCGCCAGCGCGTTCGCCTGGTCCGCGGCGAGCAGCCCGGTCACGTCGTGGGCGGAGCGGGCGAACGGGTAGGTCAGGCCGCCCACGCTCTCGCCGTTCAGCCAGATGTCGGCCCGGTGGTTGACGCCGTCGAACTCCAGCCAGATCCGGCGCCCGGACCCCGTGCGCAGGCCCCGCGGCAGCTCGAAGTCCCGCTTGTACCACCAGGAGTGCCGCGACAGCGCCTCCGGTATGCGCAGGTTGTTCAGACCGGACACCGGGTCGGGCAGCCTGCCCTGGTCCACGAGGGAGCCCAGGACCGTGCCGGGGACGGTGGCGGGCAGCCAGCCGCTCGTGTCGACGCCGGTCTTCGACAGACCGGGGCCGTCGTCGCCCGCCCAGTCGTCCAGGGTGAGCCGCCAGCCGGACTCCAGCGGCACGGTGCCGTCGTCGGCCACGGTCAGCCCGGGCGCCGCGCCGTGCCGGGTGCCCCAGTCGGTCCAGCCCGTCGCCGGGGGACGGTGCCCCTGGGGGATGCCGTACACCTCGAAGCCGTTGAGGCCCAGCGGCAGGGGACCGGAGCGCCTGCGGCACGTCATCCGCACCCGGCGTGCCGAGGCCGGGCGGGGCAGCCGGACGTCCACCACACCGCCGGTGCCGGCGGTCGTGCGGTGGACACTCGTCCACGACTTCCCGTCGAGGGACGTCTCGACCACGAAGTCGAGCGCGTAGCTCGACAGGATCTCCTTGCCGGTGGTGCCGTCGGCCGGGTTCCCGGTGGCCGGCGGTGTGAACACCGGGTCGGCGGCGTCCGCTTCGAAGGTCAGGCGGATCCGGGTGACCTCGCACGCCGCCTGCAGGTCCACGGCGATCCACTGCGGGTCGCCGTCCCCGGCCCGCCAACCGCTGCCCCGCACGCCGGGTGCGGACAGCCGGTCGACGGCGAAGGAGCCCGGGGTGGCGGCGTAGGCGGTCGAGGAGACCGAGACGGGCCGGTGGAGGGCGAGTTCACCGGGCGCGGCGGGCCCGGCCGGGGTGCCGGCGGGAGTGGCGGCCGCGTCTGCCGCCGGGAACACCGAGCCGAGTCCGAAACCGGCCAGCAGGGTGGAGCCCGTGGCGACTATGGACCGCCGCGACGGATGGCGCGACGGATCCGGCTGATCTGTCATGATTCTGACGTCCCATCAGAAAGCGGCGGGGTGGGCCGGATCGGCTCCGGACGCCCCGCGTCGAGCACAATGACAACGTTGCCAAAGGCTGTGGCGCCACGGGCTTCCTGTCAAGACCTGATGCGTGGATCGACAGCTGCCCGGCAGGCGTGCGGCCTGGGCGGGGTCAGTGGGTGGGGTGGTTTCGGCATTCGCTTACGCGAAGTTCCTGGTGGCGGGGAATGCGGGTGTACCTCCGGCTGGCCCGGTGCGGTCCGAGCCCGGACGCGGCCCGGGGGCTGTCACCGGGTCGGCCGATGGGGTGGTGGTCACCGATGTGACGGCACGTCAGTACCCGAAACGGGTACAGCGATCCGAAGCGACGGACTTCGTTCAACCCGGCGGTGGTCGAGGTGATGACAGTTACAGACGTGAATGATCCCGGCCGCAAGCCGCCCGGCGTGTGGTGCCCGCCGGAAGCCGAGGGGCGGCGCGCGCCGTGACGGGCACCCTGGACGCCGTCACCCGGTACCTGGCCGCGGCCGGCGATCCGCCGCAGCTCCTCCCCGCACGTCAGCAGATGGCCTTCACCCTGGGCTTCCACATCATCCTGGTGCCCTTCGGGGTCGCGCTCACCACGCTGATGCTCATCGCCAACCACCGCGGTCTGCGCCGGGGCGACGCCGAGGCCCTGCTGCTGGCGCGGCGCTGGTCCAAGGTCGCCGCCGTGCTGTTCGCCGTCGGCGCCATCACCGGCACCGTCCTCTCCTTCGAACTGGGCATCCTCTGGCCCGGCCTGATGGGCCGGTTCGGCGCCGCCTTCGGCTTCCCCTTCGCGATCGAGGGGCTGTTCTTCTTCCTCGAAGCGATCTTCGTGTCGATCTACATCTACGGCTGGGACCGGCTGTCGCCGTGGACGCACTTCTGGACCGGCGTCCCGGTGGCGCTCTCCAGCATCGGCGGCGCGGCGGCCGTCATCGCCGCCAACAGCTGGATGAACCAGCCCGGCGGAGTCACGCTGCGCGACGGCCGGGTCGTCGCCGTACGACCCGCCCAGGTCTTCTTCAACGGGGCCTTCTGGTGGGAACTGCTCCACATGCTGCTCGCCGCCTACATCGTCGCGGGCTTCACGGTGGCGAGCGTCTACGCGGTCGGCATGCTGCGCGGGCGGACGTCCCGCTACCACCGCACCGGCTTCCTCACCGGCTTCGTCACCGCCGCCGTGGCGCTGCCCCTCCAGGTCGTCGTCGGGGACACCATCGCCCGGTACGTCTTCCAGGCCGAGCCCGCCAAGTTCGCGGCCGTCGAACTGCTGCCGGCCACCGGCACCCACGTTCCCGAGACCCTGGGCGGCGTCCTCGTCGACGGACGCGTCAGGTACGGGCTCCCCCTGCCCGACATGGCGTCCCTGCTCGCCGGCTTCCGGCCCGGCACCCGGATCCTCGGACTCGACGCGATCCCGGCCCGGGTACGCCCGTCCGACCAGGCCGTCAGCACCGTCCATCTCGCCTTCGACGTCATGGTGGGGCTGTCCTTCGCCCTGCTCGCGCTGGCCGTGTGGTTCCTCTGGCTGTGGTGGCGGCGTCGTCCGATCGCCGCGCAGCGCTGGTTCCTGCGCTGCTGCGCGGTGAGCGGTCTCGCCGCGCTGGCCTGCCTGGAGACCGGCTGGATCGTCACCGAGGTGGGCCGCCAGCCCTGGACGGTCGTCGGATACCTCCTCACCCGGGACGCGGCGACCACCCGCGGCAACCTGTGGTTCCTGTTCGCCGCGGTCCTCGTCATCTACGCGGCCGTGGGAGCGGGCGCCGCGACGGTGCTCCTCTCGATGAAACGCCGGTGGCAGACCGAGGGCGGCGACAGCGTGGCCGTTCCCTACGGACCCGGTGCCGGCCCCGATCTCGCCGGCGTGGCCACGGGAGCCGAGAAGTGACGGCGAACCTCGTCGCCGTCTTCCTGTTCATCGGCGTCGTCGCCTACAGCCTGCTGGGCGGCGCCGACTTCGGTGCGGGCTTCTGGGACCTGACCGCGGGCGGAGCCGACCGGGGCCGGCAGCCGAGGCACCTGATCGACACCTCGCTCGGCCCGGTGTGGGAGGCCAACCACACGTGGCTGGTCTACTGCCTGGTGTTTTTGTGGTCGGGCTTCCCCACCGCGTTCACCGCCATCACCACCACGCTGTACCTTCCCCTGGGCATCGCCGCCCTGGGCATCGTCCTGCGCGGCGCCGGCTTCGCCTTCCGCAAGGCCACGCTCCGCACCGGTGAACAACGTGTCTACGGCGCCGCGTTCGCGGCCTCCTCCGTCCTGACGCCCTACTGCTTCGGCTCCATCGCCGGCGCAATCGCCTCCGGACGGGTGCCCACGGGGGGCGACGGAGACGCCGTCGGCAGCTGGCTGAATCCCACGGCGGCGCTCGGCGGCGTGCTCGCCGTCCTGGTCTGCGCCTACCTCGGCGCCGTCTACCTGAACGTCGCCGCCCGGCAGCAGCGTTCGCCCGCTCTGGAGCGCTGCTTCCGTGACCGGGCCCTGCTCGCCTCGGTGCTGACCGGAGCCGTCAGCGTCGCGGGCATCTTCGTCCTCCGGCAGGACGCCCCTCGTCTGTTCCACCAGCTCGGCCACCGTGCCCTGGCGCTGGTCGTGCTCGCGGCGCTCTGCGGCATCACGACCGTGCTCCTGCTGCTCCGCCACCGGAGTACGGGTCTGCGCGCGCTCGCCACCGCGGCGGTCGCGCTGGTCGTCCTCGGCTGGGGCGTCGCCCAGTACCCCTACCTCCTCGGCACCCACCTGCGGATCGCCGACGCGGCAGCGCCGGACGCCACCCTGAAGGTGACGATCGGCGTGGCCGTCGTCGCGGGGCTCCTCATCTTCCCCTCCCTGGCCCTCCTCTTCCTGCTCGCCGGCCGGGGACGACTCCGGCCGGCACCGCAGGAGAGCGTGCCGGCCCCGCCGCCCCGCGATTCCTGAAATCGGCCAGGTCTCGCCTCCGAGGCCCGCTGGACCCTGCCATGACCAGGGAGTGCTCAGACCTTCCGGTAGGTGTACGCCTCGGCGGCCGCCGCCTCCACCGCGTCGAGGTCGGCCCCGGTGGTCGCCGTGACGACCGCGGCGACCGCGCCCTCGACGAACGGGGCGTCCACCAGGCGGGTGCCGTCCGGGAGTTCGTCGCCCTCGGCGAGCAGCGCCTTCACGGTGAGCACCGCGCTGCCCAGGTCGGTGAGGACGGCGACCCCGGCGCCCCGGTCCACGGACGCCGCGGCGGCGGCGATCAGCTCGGCGCTGGTGCCCAGCCCGCCGCCCTCGGTACCGCCCGCCGCGGCGACCGGTACCGGCGTGCCACCGCCCGCCAGGCCCTTGGCCAGCTCCGCGACGGACGCCGCGACCTCCGCGCTGTGCGACACCAGCACGATCCCGACCAGCTTGCCGTCACTCACCGGCTGCCTCCGCGAGTCCCGCGACGAGGAGCGCCGACGAGGTGGCGCCCGGGTCCTGGTGGCCGATGCTGCGCTCGCCGAGATAGCTCGCGCGGCCCTTGCGGGCCTGCAGCGGGATCGTCGCCTCGGCGCCCTGCTCGGCGGCGGCCCGCGCCGCGCCGAAGCCGTCGCCGAGCGCGTCGACCGCCGGCACCAGGGCGTCGATCATCGTCTTGTCGCCGGGCGCGGCCCCGCCGAGCGCCATGACCTTGTCCACCCCGGCCCGCAGCGCCTCGGCGAGCTCGGCCTCGCTGACCTCGGCCGCGTCACCGAGCGCCTTCCCGGTGCTGCGCAGCAGCGTGCCGTACAGCGGGCCGGAGGCGCCGCCGACCGTGGAGATCAGCCGGCGCCCGGCGAGCGTCAGGACGGCACCCGGGGTGGCGGGCGCGTCCTTCTCCAGCGTGGCGACCACCGCCTTGAACCCGCGCTGGAGGTTGCTGCCGTGGTCGGCGTCCCCGATGGGGGAGTCGAGGGCGGTGAGCCGCTCCGCCTCGCGGTCGACGGAGGCGGCGGTCGCCGCCATCCAGCGGCGGAAGAAGTCGGCGTCGAGCACTGGATCTCCTTGCGTAGCGGTACGGACGCGGGTCGGTGCCGGTGGGTGCTGCCTGTCCCTCACATGCCCCAGCGCAGCGCCGGTGTCCGCACCGGCGCGTCCCACAGCCGCAGCAGTTCCTCGTCGACCTGGCAGAGCGTGACCGACGCACCGGCCATGTCCAGGGAGGTGACGTAGTTGCCGACCAGTGTGCGGGCCACGCTCACCCCGCGCTCGGCGAGCACCCGCTGGACCTCGGCGTTGAACCCGTACAGTTCGAGGAGCGGGGTCGCGCCCATGCCGTTGACCAGGACGAGGACGGGGTTGCGCGGCGGCAGGTCCTCCAGGACGGCGTTGACGGCGAAGTCGGCGATCTCGCCGGACGTCATCATGGCGCGCCGCTCCCGGCCCGGTTCGCCGTGGATGCCGATGCCCAACTCCAGCTCCCCCGACGGCAGATCGAAGGTCGGGGTGCCCTTGGCCGGAGTGGTGACGGCGCTCAGTGCGAAACCGAAGCTGCGGGAGTTCTCGTTCACCTGGCGCCCGACGGCCTCCACCCGCTCCAGCGGCTGCCCCTCGGCGGCAGCCGCGCCGGCGATCTTCTCGACGAACAGGGTGGCGCCGGTGCCGCGCCGGCCCGCGGTGTAGAGACTGTCGGTGACGGCCACGTCGTCGTTGACGAGCACCTTCGCGACCTGGATGCCCTCGTCCTCGGCGAGCTCGGCTGCCATGTCGAAGTTGAGCACGTCACCGGTGTAGTTCTTCACGATGAACAGCACGCCGGCGCCGCTGTCCACGGCCGCCGCGGCCCGGGCCATCTGGTCGGGGACGGGAGACGTGAACACCTCGCCCGGACAGGCGGCCGACAGCATCCCGGGACCCACGAATCCGCCGTGCAGCGGCTCGTGCCCGGAACCGCCGCCCGACACCAGCGCGACCTGCCCGGCGACGGGCGCGTCCCGCCGTACGATCACCCGGTTCTCCACGTCCACGGTGAGGTCGGGATGGGCCGCCGCCATGCCGCGCAGCGCGTCCGCCACCACGGTCTCCGGAACGTTGATCAGCATCCTCATGCCGTCCTCCAAAATACGTTACCAGGCTAGCCTCTGACCTGCTCCTTTGCAGGCCGGAGGAGGTTTCTCCGGCTCCTGCTCCCGGCGCCCCGCCGCGGTCCGGTGCGGGTCGCAGCGGGGCCGGTTCCGACTCGGTGCCGACTTCGGTGACCGTTCGTCAAGTACGGGTGGCGGCAGGGACAGGGACCGCGATCGGCGTGGTTCTCCTCAGCGCAGTATCGACCTTGAACGCGCGAAGGTCACCTGGGCGGACTCGTGAAGCGAAGCGGAGGGGTCAGGCTGCTTCCTGGCAGCCTGTGACGCCGGGGATCGCGCGTCGGCCGGGTCCGCCGCAGTGTCGCCGTCGGCCTGACGGCCCGCATTCGGCAGGCGGCTGCCGAACTCGCCGCTCACCCGGGCACGGTGGACTTCGCGGCGCCGCCCCGCCCGTGACGCGATGACCGCGCACGGATGAGCGCTGCTCGCGGACTGCGCATCGTCGCGGCGGGGCGGCATGCGCGGACGTCGAGGGGCAGGCGGCAGTCATTGCCCGGATCGGCCAAGGTGTCCGGGGGCCGGCCGGGGGCTGATGGGCATGCCCGGACGGCCGCAGCCGGATCGTGCTCGTGCGGGGGACGACGGCCACGAGATGAGTTCCGGGAAGGGGGCACGGTCGGCCCGCCACATGCCCTGCCGGGCCCGGAGCACGCCGGCGGGGGACGCCGCCGGAAGCGGGCGGCGGCTCGGGCTCCGGCTTGAGGCCGTCGGCGATCGGATAGACAGTGAGAATCATGAACCGGCACCGGCAGCCACCGCGGCGGGCTCCGTGGATCGTGGGCGGAGCGGCCGTCGTGGCCGTGGGGGGCGGTCTGGCGGCGTGGGCGCTGCTGTCGTCCGGCGGTGGCGGTAGTGCCCCCCACGCGACGTCGTCACCCGGGGTGACGGCCTCGCCGTCGACGCCGAGTCCGTCGCTGCCCTCTTCGTCCCCCTCATCCCCTTCGCCGTCCCCTTCGCCGTCCCCTTCGCCGCGGCCGTCGGCCCCGAGTTCACCGGCCCCGGCGACGCCGAAGCCCCCGCACACCGCCGCGCCCAGGCCGCCCCGGACCGTACCGCCGGTACCGACCGCCACCCGGCCGGCGCCCCACCGGACGACCCCGGCTCCACCACCGCCGGTGCGCGGCACGCCGACCACGAGGCCGGCACCTCCCGCCACGCAGACGCCCAGACCGACCGTGACCCCGCACGGGCCGACCCCGACCCCGTCCCCGCCCTCGCTCCCGCCCTCGCCGTCCCCCACGACGACGCGGCCTAGCCCGTCCCCGTTCACCTCGCAGCCCGCGCGGACACCGGTGCCCGTGACCCCCGCCCCGACGATCACCGGCAATGCGCCGGGAACGACCACCTGGGTCACGTCCCCGGAGGCGCTGGCAGCCGCCAAGCGGATGGCGGCTGCCAAGGTGGTCGGCGACCCGGTCTGCTCGCTGTCGGCCGTGGGACAGCCGAACCCGAGCCTCGTGCCGCAGGTCCGGCGGATCGCCGTCGGGCACTATGGCGACTACTGGTGCCTGATCTGGTAGCCCGCCACGGGCACAGCGGCACAGCGGCACAGCGGCACAGCCGCGGCCGGGCGCGCCGGGGGGGGCAGGCATCGCACGGGGTGCGTCCGGTGACACGTTCACTCGAATGGGTGACTGGGTGATCAGGCGTCTGGCCACCGCATGCTGTCCCCTGATCGGCGGAGCCCCGCCGGCCGGTGATGCCGGTGGTGCCGGCGGTGCCGGCGGGAGTCAGTGGCGCGGGGGGGGCGGGGGCCGGCCCGGCGCGCCCCGGGGGCCACCCCCGGGGGGTGGCCCGGGCGGGGGGCCCCCCCGGCGCCCCCGGGGGGGGGCGGGCGCCGGGGGCGCGACGCCCGCGGGGGGGGGGGGGGGGGGGGGGGGGGGGGGGGGGGGGGGGGGGGGGGGGGGGGCGGGCCCCGCCGCCGGTGTCCATCGCGGGTCTCTGCCGCTGAGGGCCAGCGCACGGTCGAGCACGGGTGCGTCCGGGTCCTCGGGTACCTCGTCGCCGAGCAGGCCGAGCCCGCGCATGCGGGGTGCCTCACGCGAGTACACCGCGAACGCGGCTTCGGCCAAGGACGCGGGAACGGTGTGCCGTTGCCCCGTCGCCGCCGTCATGTCCCAGGCGTGCACGGTGAATTCGGCGACCAGGATCCCGCCGAGCGCGCTCGCGGGCATGGGCGGCCCGCCGAGGCCGGCCTCTCCCTCCCACGCGGCCGGCCCGGACCAGGCCCTGGCCGCCGGTTCCGCACAATCGGCCAGGAGCCGGGCCCACTCGGACTCCGGCCGTTCGGCGAGGAGGGGCACCGGGTTCGCGGTCAGCAGGCCCGGATCCGATGCCGTGCGGTCGCCCGTGTCCCTCGTCATCAGCAGCATCATGGTGATGTGATTGATGAGGTCCTTCACCGTCCACGCCGAACACGGCGTCGGATTGCGGTACCGGTCGACCGGTACAGCGCGGACCACGTCCACGACCAGCTCGATACTCTGCGTCAACTCCCGTGCCCTCGTCGCCGGCAGCATGGCGCGTCCCTCCTTCTCATGGCCCGGGCCAGGGCGAGTGGTGCCGTCCCGTCGGCCTGCCGGGCAAGAGCACGGATCCCTAGTCGATGAAGACGCTCCACGCGGTGGCGTTGAGGTTGTCGGCGAGGAAGATGTCGGTCCCTCCCAGGCGCTTCTCCCAGGACGGCATGAGTTCGGCCGCGCGGGCGGTGACCGCGTCCATCCAGACCTTGATCTCCGCCTGCCTGTTGTTCGCCGGCACCTTGGCGGCCGCCGCGGCTTCCTTCATGTCGACCGTGCGCAGTGCCTCGGAAGCTGCGGCGCGCAGGTCCCGTATGTACTCCCGGTTCGTGGCCACGTCCTCCGGCGTGCCGGGCAGCGCCATGTGGCCGGTGACGACGGTCTCGTAGTCGTACTCCAGCAACTGGTCCATGGCGTCGAAGTACGCGGGCACGTGCGCGGAGAAGTACAGCCGGAAGAACGGCGCGCTCTTCGGGCTGAAACTGTCCATCGCTCCCATGAGTTTCAGCTCCGGCAGGTGGATGAACAGGTTGCCGGCCTGATGCCAGTCTCCCGTGTAGTCGAGGACGAACCGTACGCCGTCGACGTCCATCTCCTTGCGCCGGCCGCTGAAGGTCTCGGTGGGCAGCGGGCGCCGGTCGTCGTTCTTGACCTCCTTGATGAACTCGCCGGTGATCTCATGGGAGATGATCTTCAGCCCGTTCCGCTTCAGCAGGTGAGCCGCCCCGATGTGGTCGGCGTGCGCGTGGCTGTAGATCAGGTGGGTGAGAGGCTTGGGGGTGACCGACTCGATCGCCTCCAGCAGCCGCTCCCCGAGGAACGGCGAGGCGTCCACGAGGACGACGCCGTTCCGCGTCTCCACGAACATCGTGTTGACCATCCCCTGGGTGACGAAGTGGGCACCTCCGCCCAGGTCCTCGACGACATACCCGGACTCCGGGATGTCCGGGCCCAGGGCGAAGTCGGGCACAGGCGCGAACTCGGTCATGGTGATCTCCTTCGGGTGTCCTCCGGCTGCCTCACCGGAGGAGATCGTCCCCTTTTCGGCCAGCATGACCCGCTGTGCCGGTGTGTGGGCGGCTCAGGGGCGCCCTGCCGAACCTAGGTCCGAGTGGTCCACCTTCAGCGGACCGTCACAGGATGATCGCCCAGGGTGCCGCGACCGGCGTGCTGGTCGCGGCCTCAACGCCTGTGGGCACTGTCGCTCACCGCGGTGACCGGATGAGGGGGAGGCGGGGCGCGGGGATGCCGGGATGAGCCCGATGAGCGGGATGAGCGGGATTTTCGCGGTGCTCAGTTCGAGGGCGCCTCGGAAGAACCGCGTTCGGGTACGCCCGCCGGGGCGCTCCAGGCGGCGAGCACGCGGAGCGTCTCCGCGGAGGCCGAACCGGGTTCCGCGGTGTAGAGGCAGATGCTCAGACCGGGGTCGGCGGGCAGGGCCAGGATCTCGTAGGAGAGGGTGAGTTCGCCGACCACGGGGTGCTTGAGGCGGCGGGTGCCGTGGGCGCACTGGTCGACGCGGTGACCGGCCCACCAGGCGGGGAACTCGGGAACCGTCACGGAAAGTTCCGCGACGAGTTCGCTCAGCAGCCGGTCGTCGGGGTGGCGGCCGGCGGCCAGCCGCAGACTTGCGACGATCGCCTCCGCGATGTCCTCCCAGTCCTGGTACAGGTCGCGGGCGGCGGGGTGGAGCAGGACGTACCGGGCGAGGTTGCGGTCGCGGTACGGCAGCGCGTCGAAGTCCGTGATCAGCGCTTTGGCGAGGTGGTTGGCGCCCAGGACGTCGGTGCGATGGTCGAGGACCAGGGCCGGCGAGACGTCGTCGAGGACGTCCAGCATCTGGTGGACGGCCGGACGCAGCCGCGGAACCGGACCCGGACGGTGCCGGTCGGTGCCGGGTGTCCGGGGGCGGGCGAGTTCGAGGAGGTAGCCGCGTTCGGTGTCGTCCAGGCGCAGGGCGCGGGCCACCGCTTCCAGTACCGTCTCCGAGACGTGGGGGTGCCTGCCCTGTTCGAGCCGGGCGTAGTAGTCGGTGCTCACCCCGGCCAGGCGGGCGACTTCTTCGCGGCGCAGCCCGGGGACCCGGCGGGTACCGCTGCCGGATGCCGTTCCGCCGTCCTCGGGGTCGGGGCGCACGCGGGCCCGGCGTGAGCGCAGGAAATCACCCAGCTCACCGGTCTGGTCCATGCCTCCAGTGATACCACCGCGGCGGTGTGAACGCCGGGGAACCGGGCGCGGTCACGATCACCGGTGTCCCGGTCGGTGCGCCACCGCACCGACCGTGGCCGCCGGACCGGCGATCCGCCGTCGGCCTCACCCGTCGGCGAGAGTCGCCTGCAGGGTGACTTCCGGGACACCCGCCAGCGCACGGCTGACCGGGCAGTTCGCCTTGGCCGACGCGGCGAACTCGCGGAACTCGGCCTCCCCGATCCCGGGGACCCTGCCCCTGGTCACGAGTTCGATCCTCGTGATCGTGGGAGCGCCGTCGACCGGCCGCAGCGTCACCGAGGCGTCCGTGTCGATGGACTCGGCGGGGAAGCCGGCGTTCGCCAGAGTGCTGGCCAGTGCCATCGAGAAACAGGTGGCATGAGCCGCACCGATGAGCTGCTCCGGGTTCGACCCGGGGCCGCCCTCGAAGCGGGACTTGTAGGTCACGCCCCCGGTGATGCTGTCACCGGCGACGAAGGTCCCGGACCCGCTGGGGATGTCGCCGTTCCAGGTCGCATGTGCTTTCGAGACGGGCATGGGTCCTCCTGGTGTGGACGGTCGGGTCGGCGAAGCCGCCGATGCCGGCATCGTTCCCGACGGTGGGGGCCCGCGACATCACCTGTACAGGTGATCGGCAGCGACCGCCGGCGAACTGCCACGCCCCCTGCGCCCCGGCGATCTCGCCCGCCCGGCTCCGCGCGGGCGCCCGCGACCAGGTCATAGCTGCGGCGACCCCGCGTGCGGGGACGGTACCAGGGCCTGGAGCGCGGACAGGGCGCCGTCGGCGACCGGGGACGGCGGGGCCGCCTCGGGCGGCACCCTGCGGAAGGCGCTCGGGGACATGCCGTAGACGGCACGGAACCGGCGCGAGAAGTGGTAGGCGTCGGGGAAGCCGCACCGCAGGGCTATGGCGCGCAGCGAGAGGTTGCTCAGCCACAGCAGCGGCTCGGCCCTGGCCAGGCGGAGCCGTTCGAGCCCGGCGACGGGGCTGACGCCCAGGTGCCGCCGGCAGATCCGGGACAGGGTGCTCTCCGAGACGCCGGCCGCCCGGGCCAGCCGCTCCAGGGGGAGCGGGCGGGCGACGCCGTCCGACCAGTGGCGGCGGACCGCGGCCATCATGGCGAGCAGCGGCTCCGGGAGCGCCGGTGGGCCGGTGCCGGTGCCGTGCACGAAGGTGAGGAGCAGCAGCCGCAGAGTCTCCTCGGCGTGCCGCTCCCAGCCCGGCGGGCGGGCCGCGCCGAGCGTCAGCAGGTACTGGCAGAGCGCGGCCGTCGGGTCGCCCCGGCCCGTCAGGTCGCGGACGACCGGCCAGCCGGTGTCGTCGGTGGGTGCCGGGTCCCCCGGGGCGGTGGGCAGCCGGAAGTGCGTGTACGCGTGCCGGGTGGGACGGCGGGCGTCCCAGTGGAAGGTGTCGCGCATACCGGGGCGCACCAGCAGCAGCGAGCTGGGACTCAGGGGCACGGTCAGGCCGCCGCAGACCCAGCGGGCGCTGCCGTGCAGCAGCCAGACGAATTCGTACGACGCGGCGTCCCGGGGGCCGAAGACCGAACCGGGCGGGTAGTCGGCGACGGCGGGACCGAGCCGGGACAGCAGCGCCGGGGTCGGCGGCGGGACGCGGTCCGTCATGGTGGCCTCACCTGTCACAGCCCCCGGACCGGTCGCGCCGCACCCGGGGCCTGCGCACGTCGGCGGTGCCCTTGTAGGCGTACGGGTCCCGGCCCGCGACCAGCACGATGTCCCGGAAGTCGGCCTGGGCCATGGGAACTTCGGCCTCGGGAGGCGCCCAGGGCAGGAGGGACGAGGCGCTCATGTAGTGGTTGACCAGGGCCCGGCGGAAGCCCCGCCGGCCGGTGTTGGGCAGCGACCTGTGCAGCAGATAGCCGTTGAAGAGCAGCACCGATCCCGCGGAGACCTCGACCGGGAGCGCGTCGGCGTCGTCGTAAGGGAAGCCGTAGGACTCGACCGTGCAGTCGTAACGGGCGTCGTCGTGCTGCCGGTTGGGGTAGATGACGCCGGGGTGGTGCGAGCCCGGCAGGACCCAGAGGCAGCCGTTGTCGACGGTGGCGTCGTCGAGGGCGAGCCAGGCGGCGGTCAGTGACCGGTCCCGGGTGGGGATGAACATCTCGTCCTGGTGCCAGGCCTGGCCGGGCTTCCCCTCGGACTTGACGAACAGCATCGACTGCATCGCCTTGACGTCCGGCCCGATCACCTCGGTCAGCGGTCCGACGACGGCGGGATGGCGCATGGTGCCGAGCATGAGCGCCGACAGCTTGTGCGGATAGTGCACGCACAGGAACCGCCGTACCGTCTCGTCGTCGCTCTCGCCCGCGACCGGCGGCGGCGCCCCCTCGACGGCACCCCGGTGGCCGCGGCAGATCCGCACGGTCTCCGCCCGCAGTTCCGCCACCTCCTGCGGTGTCAGGGCGTCCGGCAGCACCGCGTAGCCGTCCCGGTCGAAGCGGGACGCGAGGCTGTCGTCGACGGTGTTGTCGGCCATGTCCCCGATGTTCGTGGACATCGGGTCCGCGTGCCATGGCTCACCCGGGCACGGGGATGGCGAATCCGGTCACGGCGCAGGATCCGATCATCTGTCAGAAACAAGCCTGACAAAGGGCGTTCACGTGTCTTGACGGCTTTCGTCGCATCCGAGTAGCGTCATTCGGCACTTGCTAATACGTATTAGCTGGGAGTGCTCATGGCCCCTCCCGAACGGCGCAGACGCTCCACCCAACGGGACATCGCCCGGCGCGCCGGCGTCTCCCAGGCGACGGTGTCGCTGGTGATCAGCGGAGGCGCGGCGAGCGCGCAGATCGCGGAGCCGACCCGGCGGGCCGTGCTGGCGGCCGCCGAGGAACTCGGCTACGCGGCCAACGTCGCCGCGCGCAGCCTGAAGGGCGGCCGGAACCGGCTGCTCGGGCTCTACACCTTCGAGTCGGTGTTCCCGACCGACCAGCGCGACTTCTACTACCCGTTCCTGCTCGGCGTGGAGGAGGAGACGGCACGGCAGGGCTACGACCTGCTGCTGTTCTGCTCGGGCGGGAGCCCGGCCGGTGCCGCGAGCACGGGCGGCGCCACGGGTGCTGCCGGTGGGCCCGGGCCGGAGCGGTCCATCTACGCCGGCGGCACCAACCGGCTGAAGATCGCGGACGGCTGCGTCCTGCTCGGCCGCAACGTCCGCCGCGAGGAGCTGTCCGCGCTGGTCCGGGAGGACTTCCCGTTCGTCTTCGTCGGACGCCGCGAGGTGGACGACGGCGAACTCTCCTACGTGGCCGCCGACTACGTCTCGGCGACCGCGGCCCTCGTCGCCGAGCTGGCGCGGCTCGGCCACCGGCGGATCCTGTACCTGCGGGCTCCGGAGGACAGCGAACCCACCCGGGACCGAGAGGAGGGATACCGGCGCGGGCTGGCCGACGCGGGCATCGCCGTGGACGAGACGCTGGTCCGGAGCCTGCCCGATCCGGCGGACCTGACGGCCGAGCGGCTGGCACGGTGGATCGAGGAACTCGGGATCACCGCGCTGCTGGTCGAGCCGACCGAGGACGACCGGCTCACCGGGGCGCTGGCGACGCTGGCCGGCACGGCACGGGTCCGGTTCCCGCAGGACTGCTCGCTGGCCCTGCTGGGCGACCCGCCGTCCTGGACACCCCAGTCACGGGACTGGACCCGGTTCTCGCTGCCCCGCGCCCAGATGGCGGGGGAAGCCGTGCGGGTGCTGGTCGAGCTGCTCGACCAGGAGACTCCCGAACCCCGGCAGCTGACCGTGCCCTGCGCCTTCGTGGCGGGCGACTCGGTCGGACCGGTGCCGGCGGCACCGGCGGCGCACACCGGTGGCTGGGGGCCGGGCACATGATCCGGATGATCGTGCACCGGCTGCTCATCGGGGTCTTCGTGATGTGGGGCGCCGCCTCCCTGATCTTCCTCATCGTCCGGGCCGCCCCCGGCGATCCGGCGACCGTCCTGCTCGGCCCGGACGCCACCCGCAGCCAGATCGACCAGCTGCACTCCTCGCTCGGCCTCGACCGGCCGCTCGGGGCGCAGTACCTCAGCTACCTCGGCGACGTCTGCCGGCTCGACTTCGGCCAGTCGCACTGGCTCGGCAGGTCCGCGATGGGCGCGGTCCTCGACCGGCTGCCCGCCACCGTCGACCTCACCGTGACGGCCACCGTGATCGCGGTGGTCGTGGGACTGACGCTCGGCATGCTGGCCGGGGCGCGGCCGGGCGGCCTCCTGGACCGGGTGGTCTCGGCCTGCACGATCGCCCTCCAGTCGTTCCCGACGTTCTGGATCGGCATCATGCTGGTGCTGGTCTTCGCCCTGACCCTGCGGCTGCTGCCCAGTTCCGGGGTCGGCACCCCCCAGCACCTGGTGCTGCCCGCCGTCACCCTCTCGTTCCCGTTCGTCGCGATCATCGCCCGGCTGACCCGGACCAGCCTCGCGGAGACGATGCGCGAGAGCTACATCCAGACCGCGCTCTCCAAGGGGCTGACCGAGCGTCAGGTGCTGTTCGGTCACGCCCTGCGCAACTCGCTGATCCCGGTGGTGACCGTGGTGGGCGTCCAGGTCGGGGCGCTGGTCGGCGGCGCCGTGATCGTCGAGAACGTGTTCGCCTGGCCCGGTCTCGGATCGCTCGTGGTGGAGGCGGTGGCCAACCGCGACTACACGGTCGTCCAGGGCGCCACCCTGCTCATCGCCGGCATCGTCGTCGTACTCAACCTGATGGCCGATCTGCTCATCGCCCAACTGGACCCGCGGATCCGGACGGGAGCCGTCTGATGGCCGACCTCGCCGTCGCCGCCGGGAAGCCGGCGGCAACTCCGCGGCGGGCACCGCGCTCGCTCCTGTCCCGGGTCCCCGCCGTGGTCGTGGGCTGCTACCTGCTGGTGGCCGTCGCCGGGCCGCTGCTGATCCACTACGACCCGGTGCACACCTCCCTGGACGACCGGCTGCTCGCCCCCGGCGCCAAGGTGTCCACCGGGGGCACGGCCTGGCTCGGCACGGACGGGCTCGGCCGCGACATGTTCGCCCAGATCGTCTACGGGGCCCGGACGGCGGTGCTCATCGGCGTGTCCACGGTCGCGCTGTCCGGTCTCGTCGGGGTTCTCCTCGGGTCCGTCGCCGGCTACTTCCGGGGCGTCGCCGACGCCGTGCTCGCCCGGGTCTTCGACGTCCTGCTGGCCTTCCCCGCGATCCTGCTGGCGATCGTGATCGCGGGCGCCTTCGAGCGCAGCGCCCTGCTCGTCGTCGTCGCGCTCTCGGCGACCGGCTGGATCGGCTTCGCCCGCGTCACCCGGGGCATTGCGCTCTCCCTCCGGGAACGGCCCTGGGTCGACGCCGCCCGGGTGCTGGGCGTGCCCGGCCGGACCGTCCTCGTCCGGCACGTGCTGCCGTTCACGGCGGGACCGGTCGTCGCCCTCGCCACGCTCGAATTCGCCCTGGTGGTGCTGGCGGAGGCGGGGCTCAGCTTCCTCGGCATCGGGCTGCCCCCGTCCACCGTCTCGTGGGGGCAGACCATCGCCAACGGCAAGGAGTACCTGGAAACGCAGTGGTGGATCTCCACCCTGCCGGGCATCGCCCTGTCCCTCCTGATCGTCAACGTGGGCATCCTCGGCGACCAGCTGACCGCCCGCTACGGGCGCGGCCGCCCCTACTAGCGCCCCCCTGCCGGAACCCCCGGCCCGCCGTACGAACGCACAGCGACGCACAGCGCCTCACCCACCGGCTGACTCCGACCGACCCTCGATCGAGAGGAGCACCATCATGACCAGGACGCGTGAGCACGGGCGGAGCCGGCTGATCCGGCTCGCCGCCACCGCCACGGCGGGCGCGGCGCTCCTCGCCGCCTGCTCGACGACCACCGGCGGTGACGACAACGGGGGCGGTTCCGCCTCGGGAGATGTGACGGTCGCCGGCACCTATCCGATCGAGAGCCTGGACCCGCACGGAGCCCAGGGCGCCTCCACGGGCACCCAGCTGGCCGCCCAGGAGATCTTCAGCAGACTCGTGAAACCCGCCGCGGACGGTACCCTCGAAGGCGACCTCGCCACCTCCTGGAAACCCGACAAGTCCGTCACCAGCTGGACGTTCACGCTGCGCTCCGGCGTCACCTTCTCCGACGGCTCCGCGCTCGACGCCGACGACGTGGTCGCCTCCTTCCAGCGGATGATCGGCCTGAACGGCCCCAACGCGGGCAACTTCCCCGGCGACACGATGACCAAGGTCTCCGCCACCGAGGTGGTCCTGCACAGCCCGGCGCCCGACGCGTCCGTCCCCGGCAAGCTCGGCACCTTCTACGTCCTCCCGTCGGGCGTCGGCAAGGACGACACCGCCTTCTTCAACCACCCCGTCGGCTCGGGGCCGTTCACCGTCGACGCGTTCACCCCGAGCGGGTCGCTGGTCCTGGTGCCCAACAGGAAGTACCGGGGCACGAAGCCCACCCTCGGCAAGGTCACCATCCGGAACATCCCCGAACTCGCGGCCCGCATGACCGCGCTGCGCACCGGCGAGGTGGACGTCGTCTGGGGCATCCCCGACGACCAACTCGCCTCCCTGAAGGGCCAGAAGAGCCTGACGGTGCAGACCGTGCCGAGCAGCGCCGAGTTCACTATGTGGTTCAACTCCTCGATCCCCGCCCTCAAGGACGCGAAGGTGCGCCGCGCCATCTGGCAGGCCGTCGACTTCGGGACGATCATCGACAAGCTCTATCCCGACACTGGCAAGGCGGCCGACGCACCCGTGACGGGCGTCGTCCTCGGCCACGTGGCGCAGCCCGCCGTCGCCTACGACCCGGCAGCCGCCAAGGCGGCCCTCACCGCGGCCGGATTCGACTTCTCGAAGAAGCTCCGGCTCCAGTTCGCCAACGACGAGTTCAAGCCCTTCGTCCAGGCCGTCGTCTCGGACCTGCAGAAGGTCGGCGTGCAGGTGGAGGCGCTGGAGAAGGAGCAGGCCGTCTTCACGGAGGACCTGCTCGCGCTCAAGTGGGACATCAACTTCCAGCAGCTCGCCACCCCCAGCTACGACGCGGCCAGCAACCTCGGCCGCCTCTACACCTGCGCGGCCAAGCGCATGGGCTACTGCAACAAGCAGCTGGACGGCCTGCTGGCGGCGGCCGGCGCGACGGCCGACAAGGCCAAGCGCACCGACCTCTACGGCCGGGCCAGCAAGATCATCTGGCAGGACGCGGTCGGCATGTACCCGATGTCGGTGAGCATCGCCTACGCCTGGAACAGCGACCTGAAGGGCTTCGTCCCCGACGCCAGCGGGCTGCCCGACTTCGCCGGCGTACGGACCGGCGGCTCGTGACCGCCGCCGGAACCGCCCGCGAACACGGGGCCGGGAAAGCGGTGGCCGCGACGGACGGGCCGGTCCTGCGGATCGAGGACCTGGTGGTGGAGCTGCCCGGCCCGCGCGGCACCCGGACCCGGGTGCTGGACGGCGTCTCCTTCGACGTGCCGAGGGCCACCACCGTGGGGCTGATCGGCGAGTCCGGCAGCGGGAAGACCATGACCGCCCAGGCGGTCCTGGGCCTGCCCCCCGAGGGCGCCACCCTGGCCGGCCGGCTGCTGTGGCACGGCGAGGACCTGCTCGCCGCCGACCCGGCACGGCGCCGTGCGGTACGCGGCCGGGAGATCGCCATGATCTTCCAGGACCCGCTCGCCGCCCTCAACCCGACCCAGCGGATCGGCCGCCAGGTCGGCGAGATACCGCGCCGCGACCGGCTGCCGCGCGCCGAGGTGAGACGCCGGGTCCTCGAACTCCTCGACCGGGTCGGCGTGCCGGATCCGGAACGGCGGCTGCGGGCCTACCCGCACGAACTCTCCGGAGGCCTGCGCCAGCGTGCCGTGATCGCGATGGCGCTGGCCGGAAACCCCGCGCTGCTGCTCGCCGACGAACCCACGACCGCGCTCGACGTCACCGTGCAGTCCCGGATCCTGCGGCTGCTGGCCGACATCCAGGCCGCGGACGGCCTGGCGATGCTGCTGGTCAGCCACGACCTGCGGGTCGTCTCGCACGTCGGCGAACGGGTCGTGGTGATGTACGCCGGACGGGTCTGCGAACACGGGCCCGCCCGTGCCGTCCTGCGGCGGCCCGCCCATCCCTACACCGCGGCCCTGGTGCGCAGCGTGCCCGCGGTCCGGACCCGTACCGCACTGGCCGACCCGCTGCCCGGCGCCCCGGCGACACCGGCGAACCGGCCGGCCGGCTGCGCCTTCC
Source organism: Streptomyces sp. NPDC008092 (assembly GCF_042957285.1). NCBI lineage: Bacteria > Bacillati > Actinomycetota > Actinomycetes > Kitasatosporales > Streptomycetaceae > Streptomyces > Streptomyces sp. NPDC008092. Next base: position 37,596 of record NZ_JBIBHY010000009.1, on the reverse strand, counting down.
ATCCGCGCTGCCCCCTGGCCCGCGCCCGGTGCCGCGCCGAGCGGCCCCAGGTGCGGGAGGTCCTGCCGGGCCGCTGGAGCGCCTGCCACTTCGCCGAGGAGGTGCCGCAGCCGTGAGCACCCGAGAACACACCCTCCTCGACGTCCGCGACCTGTACGTCGGCTACGGCGGACGGCGGGGCGGCCAGGTCGCCGTGGACGGGGTGAGCCTGTCGGTGGCGGCCGAGGAGACACTCGGGCTGGTCGGCGAGTCGGGCTCCGGCAAGACGACCGTCGCCCGGTGCGTGGCCGGACTGCTGCGGCCCGGTGCCGGAACCGTCGCCTTCGAGGGACGGCCGCTCGGCCGCGCGGGGCACCGGCCGCCCGAACTGCAGCGTGCGGTGCAGATGGTGTTCCAGGACCCGCGCTCGTCGCTGAACCCGCGCATGACGGTCGCCGCGGTCATCGGCGAGGTCTGGAGCACCCACCCGGTCACCGCACCCGAGGGCGACCGCACCGAGGCACTGCACCGGCTCCTCGCCGACATGGGGCTCGACCCCGAGGTGGCGGCGCGCCGCGCGGGGGACCTGTCGGGCGGCCAGTGCCAGCGGGTCAGCATCGCCAGGGCGCTGGCCGTACGGCCCCGGCTGCTGGTCTGCGACGAGGCGGTGTCGGCGCTCGACGTCTCGGTCCAGGCCCAGATCCTGCGGCTGCTCGTCGACCTGCGCGCGCGGCACCGGCTCGCGATGCTGTTCATCTCGCACGACCTGGGAGTGGTGCACCAGATCGCCGACCGGGTGGCGGTGATGCGCCGGGGCGTGATCGTGGAGGAGGGCCGGACCGGCGAGGTGCTGACCGCGCCGCGCCACGCGTACACGCGGGCGCTGCTGGACGCGGCCCTGGACCTGGACGACGCGGTGCCCGGGGACGGCGCCGCCGACGGCAAGGCGGTCGTATGAACGAGCGGCACAGTGCCGTGACTCCGGCACCGACCGGCTGGAACACCTGGGACGTCCGTACCCACACCGGCATGAACCGGCTGCCGGACGGACCGCGGGTGCGGTTCGGCGTCCTCGGCCCCGAAGGCCCGGTGCTCGACGGGTTCACCTGGCGCGACGGCCTCGAACGGCTCGGCCCGCACACCGTGGACGGCAGCTACGCCGAGGTGACGGTACGGGCGGCGGGCCACCGGCTGCGGCTGGAGTTCGCGGGCGGCCCCGGGGACGTGCTGGATGTGCTGGCCGAGAGCACGGGGGTGGTCGTGCTGTCCGTGGAGGGCCTGGACGGCATCGAGCAGCAGACGGACCTGGCCGCCACCGTCTGCGTGGGCGGCATCCGTTGGACGGTCACCACTTCGGCACCGGCCCGCAGAATCGAGGGCCCGGAGGGCGCGCTGGTGCTGGCCTTCGACGGCGCCGTGGAGGTACGGCTCGCGCCCCGAAGGGGCGCGGGGCCGTATCGATCTGCGGCTCCGCCGCGGGGCGCGCCCAGCCACAACGGCCCGGCAGCCGAACGACGACAGATCGCGGCCCGCACCGCGGAACGCACCTCGCTCCGCTCCACCGGCTGGCTCGGCCACGCCGCCGACGCCCTGACCCGGGCCGTCACCTGGAACACCGTCTACGCCCCGGACATCGGCCGCGTCCTGACCCCCACCTCACGGGACTTCGTCAGCGCCGGACGCAAGGGCTTCTACGGCACCTGGGCCCTGCACGCCTGGGACACGTTCTTCACCGGGCTCACCGCCTCCGCCGTCGACCGGGACTACGCGCGCGGCATCTTCCAGCAGATCCTCCCGTACGCGGACGGGGCCGGCATGATCCCGAACCGGGTCTCGGACGACAGGGGCCGCACCGACGACCGCTCGCAGCCGCCGGTCGGCGCGCTGACGGTGTACCAGGCCTATCTGGCGGGCGGTCTCGCGCCCGGGACCCGCGACACGGCGCTCCTCGACACCACCTTCCCGGCGCTGCTGGCCTGGCACGACTGGTGGCCGCGGGCCCGCCGCGGACCGCACGGGCTGCTCGCCTGGGGCTCCGACCCGGTCGCGGGCGACTCCGCGTCGGCCACCCTGGACCGGGCCAGACGCGAGTCGGGCCTGGACGACTCGCCCATGTACGACGAGGCCCGGTACGACCCGGCGACCCGCACCATGGACCTCGCCGACGTCGGCCTGAACGCCCTGCACATCGCCGACGCCGAGGCGCTGGCGGACATCGCGGGCCTCCTGGGGCAGCGCGCGACGGCCGACCGGCTGCACGCCGAGGCCGCCGCGGCCCGGGCCGTCGCCGACCGGCTGCTGTGGGACGACGAGCGCGCCGGCTACCGCAACCTCACCTCGGCGGGCACACACGATCCGCACGTCTCCCCGACGATGCTGTACGCGCTGCTGGGCGGCCTGCCGGAACCCGGCCGTGCGGCGGCGGTGGCCGCCGACCTGCTGCGGCCCGACGTGCTCGGCGGCGTGCGGCCCCTGCCCAGCGTGGCCCGCAACGACCCGGGTTTCGCCGCGACCTACTGGCGCGGCCGGATCTGGGCGCCGATGGCGTACCTCGCGGTACGCGGGCTGCGGCGGTACGGGCTGACCGGGCTGAGCCGGCCGGTGGTGGGGGACCTGCTGCGGCTGTTCCTCCACGAGTGGCACGAGCACGGCCACGTCCGGGAGAACTACCCGGCCCTCGACGGCGAGAACCTGACGAACCTCCGGAAGCGGTCGGACGGGCTGATGGCCTGGGGCGGGCTGCTGGCGTACCTCGCCTTCGGCGAACTGGCCGACGCGCGCCCGGAGGGCTGGCGGTTCGCCCACCCGGGCGAGCCGGCCGAACTGGGCAACCTGCCGCTGGGCGACGGCCGCCTCGACGTCCGGGCGGCCGACCGGCTCACCGTCCGCCTCGACGGACGTGCGCTGCTGGACATGGCGCCCGGCGTCGTCGTACGGGACTACCGGCGGACCCGTGACCGCGTCACCGGGACCGCCGAGGGCAGCGGCGACCTGCTCGTCACCCCGCCGGACGGCGGCCCGCCCGTGCCGGTGGACGTACGGGGAGCACCCCGGAGCTTCGGCTTCGGTCCGCACGGCGCCGGTGACCCGCAGGAAGGGAGTGGCGCATGAGTACGCCGACATCGGCGGTCGCGGACATCCTCGTCGTCGGCGGGGGACTCGGCGGGGTGGCCGCGGCGCTGGCCGCCCTCGACCGCGGCCGGTCGGTCCTGCTCACCGAGGAGACCGACTGGATCGGCGGCCAGCTCACCAGCCAGGGCGTACCGCCCGACGAGCACGCCTGGATCGAGCAGTTCGGTGCCACCCGGACCTACCGCGCGCTGCGCGAGGCGATCCGGGACCACTACCGGACCTGGTACCCGCTCACCGAGGAGGCCAGGCGGCGCCGGTACCTCAACCCGGGCGAGGGGCGGGTGAGCCCGCTGTGCCACGAACCCCGGGTCGGCGCCGCCGTCCTGGAGGCCATGGTCGCGCCGTACCTGGCCGCCGGCCGGCTGCGGATCCTGTACCGGCACCGTCCGGTGGCCGCCGCCGTGGACGGCGACCGGGTGCGGTCCGTGGTCGTCGAGGGCCCCGACGGCACGCGGGCCGAGGTGTCGGCGCCGTACGTCCTGGACGCGACGGAACTCGGCGACCTGCTGCCGCTGACCGGCACCGAACACGTGACGGGCTTCGAGTCACGGCGGGACACCGGGGAGCCGAGCGCACCCGACGAGGCGCAGCCGGCCAACATGCAGGCGTTCTCCTGGGTGTTCGCCGTCGACCACGTGGCCGGGGAGGACCACACTGTCGACCGGCCGGCCGGCTACGGCCGCTGGGCCGCCTACCACCCCCCGCAGTGGCCGAACCGGCTGCTGAGCCTCAGCGCCCCCGACCCGAGGACGCTGGAGACCGTACCGCGCGGGTTCACCCCGAACGCCGACTCGGGACCGGTCGTCGCCGACCAGAGCAAGGACGCGGGCGACAAGGAACTGTGGGAGTTCCGCCGGGTGTTCTCCCGGAAGCTGTACCGGCCGGGGTTCGCCGCGAGCGACGTGACCATCGTCAACTGGCCCATGATCGACTACCTGCCCGGCCCGCTGATCGGGGTGGACGACAAGGAGCGGGACCGGCACCTGGCGGCGGCCCGGGAGCTGAGCCTGAGCATGCTCTACTGGCTGCAGACCGAGGCCCCCCGTCCGGACGGCGGCACCGGCTGGCCCGGACTGCGGCTGCGCGGCGACGTGCTGGGCACCTCCGACGGGCTGGCCAAGGCGCCCTACATCCGGGAGTCGCGCCGGATCGTCGCCCGGCGCCGGATCGTCGAACAGGACCTGTCCCTCGCCGTGCGCGGCGAGCACGGCGCGGTGCGCCACCCGGACTCGGTCGGCATCGGGATGTACCGGATCGACCTGCACCCGTCCACCGGCGGCGACACCTACATCGACGTGGCCAGCAGCCCCTTCCAGATCCCGCTCGGCGCCCTGCTGCCCGTGCGGGTGCGGAACCTGCTGCCGGTGTGCAAGAACATCGGCACCACCCACATCACCAACGGCTGCTACCGGCTGCACCCCGTCGAGTGGAACATCGGCGAGGCGGCCGGGTCGCTCGCGGCGTACTGCCTCGACCACCGGCTGGATGTGGAGCAGGTGTACGAGGACGCCGATCAGCTGCACCGCTTCCAGGACGAGCTCACCCGGGCCGGGGTGGAACTGGCCTGGCCCGAGGTAAGGGGGTACTGATGGGTGGTCCTGAAGCGCCCCGGAGGGGCGCGGGGCTGCATCGACATGCGGCTCCGCCGCGGGGCGCGACCAGCCACGACGGCGCTGCAGCCGGACGACCGCGCGTCGACGGACGCGAACTGCTCACCGGTGTCGTCGTGCCGCTGGTCACCCCGATGGACCGGCCGGGACACCCCTCGGCCCCGGCCGCCGACGCCCTGCTCGGCGCGGTCGCGGCGGCCGGCGCCCGCGGCCTCATGCTCTTCGGCAGCAACGGCGAGGGGCCGCTGCTGCCCACGGCGGAACTGGGCGAGTTCGCCTTCGGGGTGGCCGAGCGCTGGCGTGAACTCACCCGCGGCGGACCGGTGCTGGTCAACGTCACGGCCCCCGGCACCGCCGAGGCGCTGGCCCGGGCGGAGGCCGTCCGCCGCGCCGAGCCGGACGCCCTGGTGCTCAGCCCGCCGATCTACTTCCACCACCGGCACGACGAGATCGTCGCCCACTACGCCGCCTTCGCCGCACTCGGCGTCCCCGTCGTCGCCTACCACGCCCCCCGCTACGGCAACCCGCTGACCCCGGCCCTGCTCGACGAACTGACCGCCCTCCCGCACCTGGTGGGCATCAAGGACAGCTCCGGCGACCGCGCGCTGTTCGGCCACGCCCTCGCGGCGGCCCGGCGGCGCGACGGCTTCGGGGTCAGCCAGGGCGCGGAGCGGCAGGCGCTCGACGCGCTGCGGCTCGGGGCCGACGGTGTCGTCCTCGGGGTGGCCAACCTGGCGCCCGCGGTGACCGTCGAGCTGTGCCGGGCGCACCGCGAGGGCCGGGACGAGGACGCGCGGCGCGCGCAGCAACTGCTCGACCAGGTACTGGCGTTGCATACCGTACGCCCCGGCGTCCCGGCGGTGAAGGCCGTCCTGGCCGGGCGCGGACTGTGCCCGCCGCATGCCGCGGCGCCCTTCACCCCGTGCTCCGAGGGGGAGCGCAAGGCGCTGCTCGACCTGCTCGCCCCCCTCGACGCGCATCTCGTACGTGCCTGATCCCCGGTCCGCGCCCGTGCCCTCTCCGGTCCGCGCTCCCTCCGTCCCGCCCGAAAGGGGTGGCCCCATGTCCGACGACAGACCGCACCGCACCGCCATGAACCGCAGATCCTTCGCCCTGGGCGTCGTCGGCGCCACGGCGACCGCCGCGTGGGGACCCGTGGCCCTGGGGTCCGCGGCACAGGCCGCCGACCGGTCGTCCGCACCGGACCGGCACGGCGCCTTCTTCGAGGAACAGACCCTCTGGGACTCCGCCGAGGGGCCGCTGGTGAGCTACCACGTCCACGCCCTCGCCGTGCTGCCCGACGACACGATCCTGGCCGTGACCGAGGGCCGCCACGAGGTGTGCGACGCCGGCCCGCGCGACCTGCTGCTGCGCCGCAGCACCGACGGCGGCCGGACCTGGGAGGCGAGCCGCACCCTGGTCGCCTCCGTGGACGGCGAGTCCTGGGGCAACCCGGCGCTGGTCGTGGACCGAGAGACGCGGGAGGTCTTCCTCTTCTACATGCTCTCGCTCCGGCTCCCGCAGAACACCTCCTGCTCGGGCGACTCCGGCGAGCTGTCCGTGATCTCCAGCCGCGACAGCGGCCGGAGCTGGGGCGAACCACGCAGCCTGGCGGGCCTGTTCGACGCCTTCCCCTACAACTGGGCGCTGCACGGCCCCGGTCCGGGCCACGGACTCCAGCTGCGCTCCGGCCGGCTGCTGCTCAACTGCCTGCACCGCAGGGTGATCGTCGGCAACACCGTGGCCCAGCGGTACTACGGCGTCGCACCGCTCTACAGCGACGACCACGGCGCCACCTGGCACGCGGCCGGCGAAGTCCCCGTACAGGTCGCGTACCCCGTCAACGAGGCGCGGATGGTGCAGCGCTCCGACGGCACCGTGCTCGTCAACGGCCGCTTCGCGTCGGGGGGTGAGAACCAGCGCATCGCCTCCGTCAGCGCGGACGACGGCACGACCTGGTCGCAGCCGGCGCTCGACGGCAGCACCGGCTCGTTCAACGCGGTGGACGCCGGCCTGCTGCGCTACACCGGCGGTCCGGGCAGCCGGCAGCCCGGGCGCGTGCTGTTCAGCCGCCCCGACTCGCCCGTCAGGTACAACATGACGGTGGCGGTCAGCTACGACGAGGGCTTCTCCTACCGGTACCAGCGGGTCGTCAACGAGAACCGCTCCTTCTACTCGGACCTCGCCCGGCTGTCCGACGGCACCATCGTGCTGCTCTACGGCTGCGACGGCGACATGGCGAGCGTCCCGCAGCGGGTCGACGTCTGCTGTTTCTCGCTCGACTGGCTGACCCGGGGCCGCGACAGCCTGCACGGCGGCCCCCACCACCGGGAGGTCGTCATCGCGTTGGCCGCAGCGGACCGCGAGGTCACCGGCGGTGCCGTGGAGACCGTCCCGGACCCGCTCGCGCGCCGTGGCGAACGGCTGGTCCTCACCCCCGAACAGGTCGGCGACAGCGTCGAGTTCACCTTCCGGGTGCCGCACACCGGCGACTACGAACTGCTGCTGCGCCACTACCGCTCGGCGGACGGCGCGCTGACCACGGTCACGCTGGACGGCACCCGGCTGCCCGCCCACGCGATCGACACCACCGCGCAGACGGCCGACGGCTTCGACCTGGCCCGCCTCGGCGCCACCCGGCTGCGCGCGGGACGGCACACCCTGCGCTGCGCGGTGACGGCACCGGGCCGGGGCGGCGGCACCCGGCTCGGCCTCGACTCGCTCAGCCTGGTCGAGGCGCCGGGCTCCGCCGACGTACGCGCCGAGGTGGTCGTGGACAACGACCGGCTGGGCTTCGCCGTCGTCAGCGGCAGCTGGCCGACCGCCACCGCCGACCCCGGCTACTGGTCCGGCAATTACCGTACGGCGCCCGCCGGTTCGGGCCAGCGCAAGGTGCGGTGGCAGCCGGCCGTGCCCCAGGACGGTGTGTACGAGATCCAGGTGTCCTACCCGCCGTCGGCCAACCGGGCGAGCAACGCCCCCTACACCGTCGTCGACGCGGACGGCACCACCACGACCGTACGGATCGACCAGCGGGCCGCGGGCACCACCGATCCGCGCGGCGGTACCTGGGTCCCGCTCGGCGAGTTCCCGCTCCGGGCCGGTCTCGGCATGTCGGTCGAGCTGACCAACGACGCCGACGGCGTGGTGGCCGCCGACGCCGTCCGTCTGCTGGGCCCGCGGACCTGAGCCCCGGCGTCAGGGCCGGGCGGCGGCCGTGAGCGCCGTGAGGAGGCCGTCGGCCAGCAGCTCCACGCGCGGCGCGGCGCCCGCCGCCACGGTGGCGCGCAGGACCGCCCTCAGCTGGGCTTCGGGGAACGTGTCGGCGTAGGCGCGGGCGTCGTCGCCCGCGTACGCCGCCGCGAGTGCCGTGCCGAGGGCCTGCGCGTGGGCCTCGGCGCAGGCGCGGGCGTTCGCCTCGGTGGCGAGACGGGCGTACGCGTGGCCGTACCCGTCGGCCTCGGGCGCGGAGTACCCGTTGGCCAGGGCGTGCTCGCGGGCGCCCGTGTGGCCCTCCGCGTAGGCGGAGGCACGGTCGTAGGCGGCGTCGTGCAGCCGCAGCAGGAGCGGGCCGAGAGCGGACCGCCAGGCGGTCCGGTCGGCCGGCGTGCCTGCGGCCGCCGCGCGGTGCAGGGCCGTCGGCGCGGCCGTGTCCGCCGTGCCCGCGAGCAGCGGCAGCACGGTGTCCGCCTGCCAGACGTGCACGGCCCGCAGCCCGGCCGGAGGCCTCGCGGTGCCGAGCAGACCGTGCAGACGGACCGCCCAGGCGTCCGCGGCGGCCGGCGGCAGCTCACCGTGGAGGGCGGTGGCGAGCTGCCACAGCCAGGCGGGCGCGCCGGCCGCGGGCGGCTCGGCGGCTCCGGTCCGCAGCGCGGTGAGAAAGGCCGCCGGGGCGGCCGTGGTGGTGACCATGTGCGCTTTCCTCGTGGCGGCGGGTCAGGCGGTCAGGGACGTGCCGTCGATCGCCACCCGGCGACCCTCCCTGGTGTGCGGGAAGTAGTCCCACACCGCGTGGTGCTGCACACTGCGGTTGTCCCAGAACACCAGCGTGCGCTCCTGCCAGCGGACCCGGCAGTGCAGCAGCGGGGTGCGGGCTATGTGCCCGTACAGCATCCCCAGCAGGGCGTCGCTCTCGGCGCGCGACAGCTGGGTGATGTGCGAGGTGTAGGGGGCGTTGACGAACAGCAGCTTGCGGCCGTTCTCCGGGTGGCGGACCACGACCGGCTGCTCGGTGCGCGGCACGTCGTACTCGGGCGGCGGGGTCAGCCCGGCGTCCGTCCAGGGCTTGGCGCCGTCGTGGAGGGCGGTCAGGCCGTCCAGGAAGCCGCGCAGGGCGGGGGAGAGCAGTTCGTAGGCGAGATGCATGTTGGCGAACAGGGTGTCGCCGCCGCTGCCGCCCTCGGGGATCGTGGTGATGTACAGCATGGAGCCGAGGGAGGGCTCGGCGTCGGCGGTGCCGTCGGAGTGCCAGCCGTTGCCCGCGACGGCCTTGGAGTCCTTGTCCGCCCTGATCTCCAGGATGTGCGGGTCCGACCCCTCTTCGGCGAGGGCGACGGGGTGCAGCTCGCCGAAGACACCCGCGAACCGCTTGTGCTCCTCGGGGGTCAGGTCCTGGTCGCGGAAGACCAGCACGTGGTGGGTGTGGAACGCGTGCCTGAGCTCCTTCTCCTGCTGCGGCGTCAGCTCACGGGAGAGGTCGAGCCCGGTGACCTCGGCGCCCAGCACCGGGGTGATCGGGGCGACGGAGAGGGTGTCGTAGGGCTCGGCGGGGCGGGTGGTGAGCCGTTCCACGGCGCGCAGTGCGTAGTCCTCCATGAGGGACCTCCTTGGGCTGGACGGGCTGGACGGGCTGGACGGGACGGACGGGACGGACGGGGCGCCGGGTCAGAGCCCGGCGTCGAGGAGTTCGGCGACCACCAGGCGGCCGAAGGCGAGGTTGCCGTGGATCGTGTCGTCGGCCTGGCAGAAGACCGGCCGCTGGTGCCCCGCGCCGTCGGTGACACGGGCCCGCAGGTCGATCAGCTCCACACCGCGTGCGGCCAGTTCGGTGCCGATGACGTCCTGGGCGGCGAAGAAGACGGCCGGTTCGGACATGCCGGGGACGCGCTGCGGCGGCATCGGGGCCAGCACCCGCAGCCCGAGGGCGGCCGCCCGGTCGTAGAAGGCGAGCGCGCCGCGGACACCCGCCCGCACCAGGTCGGCGAACAGGCCGCTGCGCAGGAACCGTTCGGGCACGGTGCCGTGCCGGTCGCGGTGGACGTCCCAGTTCTGCCGGGTGGCCACCGTGTGGGCGCTCAGCCCGAACGTGCACACCAGCGGCACCCCGAGCCCCGCGAACCCGGTCACGCCGAGCCGCTCCAGGAACTCCCGGACCAGCTGCCGCGCCGCCGCGTCCCGGAAGACCAGGTCACCGTGGCCGTCGCCGTCGCCCTCGCCGTCGTCCGCGTCGAGGAACGGCCCGAGGAAGTCCCGCCCCGAGCCGACCGGGCCGCCCACGAAGGGCAGTCCCGCCTGCTGCGCGGCCCGCCCGACACAGCCGGCGTGCGAGTCACCGAGCAGGAGGAACCGGGCCGGACCGGGGGGCGTAGTAGTCGAGTACGGCGTCGTCACACCAGTGGTCCTCTCCGCCGGCGGGGCCGGCGACGGGGGCGGTCCGTGCGGGCGCGGGCGGCGCCGGGTCCGGTTCGGGCCGCAGGGCCCGGAAGAAGTGCCGCATCACGAAGGCCACTCCGTCGGGGGTCACCGTGCGCAGGTTCGGCCCGTAGCACGCCGCCCGGTACGGGAAACCCGTGACGATCTCGTACGACGGGAAGTAGTCGACGTCGTCCGACGCGTCGGCGAGCTGGCCGGCCGCCGCGCGCAGCACCGACTTGGAGTGGGTGGTGGCGACCAGGGCGTGCCGGCCGGTGGCGGTCGCCGTCAGCGGGACCGGGGAGACCGTGAGGATCGTGCGCAGCCCGGAGTTGACGCCGCGCGCCATCGCGAGCACGTCCGTGAGGTCTCGGTGCACCCGGTCCACCGTGTGGTTGTGCAGGACGTGCCGGCCGGGGTCGTAGCGGCCGCGCACGGTACCCGGGCACACCGGCAGGACGGTGCCGGTGCGGACGTCGTGCCAGGCCTCGGTCAGCCCCAGGGTGAACACCAGTACGTCGGCCGCGGTGAGGGCGGTGCGGATCGCGTCCAGGGTGACCGCGCGGGCGCGCAGCACGTCGTCCGGCGAGCGGTGGCCGTCCGGTGCCACGGCCGGCCGGTAGGGGTCGTGGAAGGCCCCGTCCTCCTCCCACACCTCCTCCGGCGGCTTCTCCTCGCCCAGCGCCCAGGCGACCCACTGGCGCAGCGCGGCGGCCGTGTAGATGTTTCCGGTGCGGAAGGAGAAACGGCGGTAGCCGCGCGCCGCCTGCTCGGCGGCCGTCAGCCCCGGGGGCGGGAGTTCGGCGTCGTACCAGTGCATGCCCTCCGCGAGGAGGGCCCGGCCGATGTGCGCGGCGAAGCAGGAGCCGGCGGTGACGACGGGATCGTCCTGGCCGATGGGGAACTTCGGCGTCCACAGGCCGTCGATGTCCGCGGGGTCGCGCTCGGCGACCGCGGTGCGCCAGAACGACCGCGCGGGCAGGCGGGTGTACGGATGCTGCACGGGTGGTCTCCTCAGGTCCGTCCGGCGGGCTGCGGCCGGGCGCCGGACTCGGACTCGGACTCGGACACGGACACGGACCCGGACCCGGACCCGGACCCGGACCCGGACCCCGTCTCGGTCTCGGTCTCGGCGAGGGCGGCGGCGATCTCCCGGACGTGGGGCTCGGCGACGATCTGGTAGTGGTCGGCGTCGACGTGGTGCAGCCGGAACGGCGCGGGCAGATGCGGGTCCCATGCGCCGGGGGCGGTCGGTTCGGGCGCGAGCACGGCCTCGGCCACCGGGCGTGCCGCCAGCCACACGTCGGCGGGCGTCCGGTGCAGCCGCGGCAGCCGGTGCCCGGCCATGGCCGCCAGGTTGGCCCGGCAGCAGCGCGCGAGCCGCTCGGCGTAGCGGTGCCCGGACTCCGCGAGGGGGGCCGCGGTGCCCGGACCGGGTGCGGCGGTGCGGTCGGCCCGCGCCGTCGGCCGGCCCGCGCCGTTTCCGCTCAACTCGCGGGCGAAGACGGCCTGTATCTGCTCCTCGTCGTAGCCGGCCAGGCGCTGCCCGGCCCCGGGCGGTGGCGGGTCGAGGAGGTGGAGGGCGGTCACGGGCCGGTCCTCGGCCTCGGCGAGCGCGGCCATCGACAGCGCGGTCCACGCCCCGAACGACCAGCCGGCGAGCGTCAGCCGGCGCCCGGGTTCCGGGAACTCCCGTCGCAGGGCGGCCAGGTACCGCGCGGCGCGCTCGTCGATGGAGCGGCCGTCCGGCAGTTCGGAGGCGCGCAGTCCGGGGTCGGCGATCAGGCAGACGGTGCGGTCCGCGGGCAGGGCGGCGACCAGGGGCCGGTAGGCCTGGACGTCCCCGCCCACCGGATGCACCAGGCACAGCACGTCCGGCCCCGGGCCGTGCTGCCACACGTCGACGTCCACCGTGCCGTGCGGGCGGACACCGCCGCCGAGGTGGCCGAGGATCTCCGCGAGGCTCACCCGGTGGCTGAGCCTGGACAGTTCGATGTCGGTGCCGTGCCGGCGCTTGATCTCGTCGAGCAGCTCCAGCAGGGTCAGCGAGTCGGCGCCCAGGTCGTAGAGGGCGGCCTGCGGGTCGACGGCGTCCACGCCGAGCAGGTCGAGCAGGACCGCGGTGATGTCGGCGTTCACGTCCCCCTGCACGGGAGCCGTGGGTTCGGCGGGGGTGCCGGGTTCGTAGAAGGACCGGGCGGCCGTCAGGTCCGTGGTACTGACCACGAGGTACGGCAGTTGCAGGTGGAGCGCCCGCTCGAAGACGGCCGTACCCTCCTCGGGGGTGAGCGCCACGGTCAGGTGGTCCCGGTGCCGGGCGTCCGCCCGGGCGGCGTGCCGCTGGGCCATGCCGACGCCCCGCCACGCGTCCCAGCCGACGCTCGTGCGTACGGTGGCGTCGCCACCCGGCGCGCTGCGGTGGGCGTAGGCGTCCAGGCAGGCGTTGGCGGCCGCGTAGTCGAACTGGCCGACCCCGCCGAACCGGGCCGCCGTCGAGGAGCAGTACAGGACGTAGTCCGGGGCGTGCTCGGCGACGAGCAGTTCGACGAGCAGGGCGCCGCGCAGCTTGGCGGCCGTGACGTCACGGGCCGCGGCCGGCTCGCGCCGGGCCAGCAGGCCGCCCGCGGCGGCGCCGACGGCGTGCACGATACCGGCCGGGGAGTCGAGCAGCGGGGCCAGCCGGTCCGCGACCGCGGCGGGGTCCTCCGCCGCCAGGTCGGCCGTCACCAGGGTGACGCGCTCGCCGAACGGCCGTAGCCCGGCCGGTACTTCGGCACCGCGCGACACCAGGACGACGCGGTTCCCGGGGCGTTGCAGGAGGCTCGCGGCCAGGGTGGAGCCGATGCCGCCCGTGCCGCCGAGGATCAGATGGGTGCCCGGCACGGCGGCGGGGCGGGCTGCCTCGCCGACGGGCACCGGCACGGTGGTGCGGTGCCACCAGAAGCCGTCCCGCAGGGCCGTCGCCCGGTCGGTGCCGGTGAGGGCGTCGTCGAGGAGCAGGTCGGGCAGGTGGGCGGCCCAGCCGGCCGGACGCGGGCCGGGCAGGTCGGCCCAGCGCAGGGTGACGCCCAGTTCCTGCCGGGGGACCTCCAGGGCCGCGGCGAGCAGACCGGCCTCGGGGGTGTGCACGGTCCCGGTGACCGGCTGCGCCCGCTGGGACAGCAGCCAGGCCCGCGGCCGTTCCGCTTCCGGCCGGCCGGCGAGGGCCAGGGCCAGGGCGGCGACCGTGTCGAGACAGGCCCACTCGGCCGTCTCCAGGGCGGACAGGGTCGGGCTGCCGTCGAGGGCGAGCGGAAGCGCGTGCAGCCAGTCGACGGCCGGCTCCTCCGCGCCGGTCAGGCCGTCGAACAGGGCGGCGAGCTGCCCGGCGTCGGCGACATCGGCCTCGTAGCGGTCGTCACCGAGCCGGGTCAGGCCCTGTCCGGCGCGCACGGTCACCACCCGCGCGTAGTGGCGTGCCAGGAACCGCCAGCTCTCGCCGTCCTGCCCGGGACCGATCACCACCACGGCGGTACGACGGGACACCGGGGCACCGGTGCGGGCGCGCCGCGAGCGGGTCCACAGCGGCTGGTGCAGCCACTCGGCGGCAGGCAGCCGGGAGATCCCGGACGGTTCCCCGGGCGTCCCGGACGCGCGGGGAAAGTCGTACACGGCGGTGTCGAAGGCGGGCGGCGGGAAGTCCCAGGGCGCCCCCGCCGGACCCGCCGGCCACGCGACGGCGCGGCCCGCGGCCCACGCCCCGACGAGGGCGTGCGGGTCGACGCACCCGACCGCCGGCGCGTCCTGCGCCGGGGGAGCGGTGACGGCCGGCAGCGCGCGCAGCCAGGCGACCGCCGAGGCGGCGTCGGGGCAGACGGCCGCCGCGCGGTGGGCGAGGGCGGGGCGGCCGGACTGGAGGTGGCGCAGCACCTGGTGGTAGGCGTCGGGACGGGCCGTGAGGTAGTCGGCGACCCGGAGCGCGTCCGCGCGGACCGCGGCCGCCGAGGCGGCGGACAGCACCAGGCACGGCAGCGGCTCGGGCAGGAACGGGGCGGCCGCCGGCTCCGGTTGCTCCAGCAGCACGTGGGCGTTGGTGCCGCCGATGCCGAAGCTGCTCACCCCGGCCACCCTGGGCGGCCCCGCGGGCCAGGGCTCGGCGGCGACCGGGATCCGGAACGGGCCGTCGGCGATCTCCGGGTTGAGCCGGCCGAAGTCCGCCGTCGGCGGCACGACCCCGTGGTGCACGGCGAGCACCGCCCGCACCAGGCCGGCGACGCCCGCCGCCGCGCCCAGGTGCCCGATCTGGCTCTTCACGGACGACAACGCGACCCGCGCGTCCGCCGCCAGCCCGTACGCCTGAACCAGCGCGGCCGCCTCGACCGGGTCGCCGAGCCGGGTACCGGTGCCGTGCGCCTCGACGTACCCGACATCGCCCCCGCGGCGGCCGCTGCGGTCCAGTGCCGCGCGGACCGCGGCCCGCTGCCCGGGCAGCGACGGGGCGCTGTAACCGAGCTTGCCGGAGCCGTCGTTGTTCAGCCCCGAGCCGGTGACGACCGCGTACACCGTGTCGCCGTCCCGGCGGGCCGCCGCCAGCGGCTTGAGGACGACCACGCCGCTGCCGCTCGCCCCCACGGTGCCCTCGGCGTCCGCGCTGAAGGGCCGGCAGTGCCCGTCGGGGGAGAAGATGTGCTGCGGCCGGTAGGTGTAGCCGTCGGTCAGCTCCGTGTCGACGAGGACCCCGCCGACGAGCATCACGTCGGCGTCGCCCTGCCGCAGCATCCCGGCGGCGACGTGCACGCCCGCGAGCGAACTGGAGCAGGCGGACTGGAGCGTGAACGCCGGTCCGGTGAGCCCGAGATGGTAGGCGGCCTTGGTGGCGAGGAAGTCCTTCTCGTGGTGCAGGGCGAGCCGGAAGGAGTCGGGCAGCAGGTCCGGGTCGCCGTCGCGGAGCATGCGCTGGAAGTAGGTGTTCTCGCCGCACGAGGCGACCAGGCCGACCCGCAGCCGCGCCGGGTCGCCGATTCCGGCGTGGGCGAGGGCCTCGGCGCAGTTCATCAGCAGGTGGCGCTGCTGGGGGTCCATCAGCCGGGCCTCGTGCGGGCTGATCGTGAACCGGCCCGGGTCGAAGTCGAGCAGTCCCGCCAGCTGGCTGCGGGCGCCCACCCGGGTGCCGTCGGCCGCGGCGAAGTGCTCGATACCGCGCCGGCCGGAGACGACCAGGTCCCAGAACGCGGCCAGGTCGGGCGCGCCCGGCAGCCGTACGGCCATGCCGACGACGGCGACCGGCTCGTCCGCCCGCCGAGCGCCGCCGGACGGCTCCGGCGGCCGGGCCGGGGCGTCGCCGGTGGTGCCGTCGCCGGTGACCAGCCGGGCCAGGGCGCGCAGGGTGACGTGCTCGAACAGGTCCGGTACGGAGAACGGGAGATCGCCCTCGCCCGCGCATCTGAGCTGGAAGCGCATCAGGTCCAGGCTGGTGGCCCCGGCGTCGAAGAACCGCTCGGCCACGTCCACGGTCCGCCCGGTCGCCGCCCGGAACAGGTCGGCCAGCCGCCGTTCGAGCGGCGACGGCCCGCCGCCGGCGCGGTCGTCCGGCGACAGCCCGGCCTCCCCGCGGCCGTCCGGCGACAGCGCGACGCCCGCCCGGCCGCCCGGGCGCAGTTCGCGCCCCGGCGCGGTGAGCGCCGCCCGGCGGTCCAGCTTGCCGCTGGGCGTGCGCGGCAGGTCCGGCACCCTGTGATAGGCGGCGACCCGGACGTAGGCGGGCAGCAGCCGTGCCAGCCGCCGGGTCAGGTCCGCGGGGTCGGGATCCTCGCCCCGGCACTGGAGGACGGCGACCAGCCGGCCGTCCAGGACTCCCGCGACCGCGTTGACCACCCCGGGACACCCGAGCAGCGCGGCCTCCACCTGGCCCGGCTCCAGTCGGTGACCGCCCAGTTTGACCTGGCCGTCGTCGCGTCCCGCGTAGTGCAGCAGACCGAGCCGGTCGAAGCGGGCGCGGTCCCCGGTGCGGTAGAAGGTGCCCAGTTCGGGGTCGTCGACGAACCGGTCCTCGTGCGCGGCGGGGTCGCCCAGGTAGCACCGGCCCGCCATGGGACCGCCGACGAGGAGGTCGCCCGTCACCCCCGGCGGCACCGGCAGCCCGCCCTCGTCGACCACCCGCAGCACCGCCCCCGCCACCGGGCGCCCGATCGCGGGGCGCGCCGGCCAGCGGGCCGGGTCGCCGTCCAGGCACAGGGCGCTGACGACATGGGTCTCGGTGGGGCCGTAGTGGTTGAAGAGGCGGGCGCCGTCCGGCAGTCCCGCGAACCACCGCCGGATCGCGTCCGTGCACACCAGCTGCTCACCGGCGGTCACGACGTCGCGCAGCCGGGACGGGAACACCCCGGCCCGCACGCCGTGTTCGGCGAGCAGCTGCAGCGCCACGTACGGCAGGAAGATCCGCTCCGCCCCGCCCGTCTCCAGCTGCCGCAGCAGCGTGGGCATGTCCTGCCGCCAGACCGGTCTGACCAGGCGCAGTTCGCCGCCGGAGCAGAGGGTGGTCAGGATCTCCTGGAAGGAGACGTCGAAGGAGAGCATGGAGAACTGCTGGGTGACGGCGGGCCGTTCGAGCCCGCCGCCGGTCCGCTGCCAGGTGAGCAGGGAGCACAGGGTGCGGTCGGGGACCTGGACGCCCTTGGGGGTGCCGGTGGAGCCCGACGTGAACAGGGTGTAGAGCGGCCGGAGTCCGCGGTGCCGGTACGGCACGGGCGGCGCGGTGGGCGTGCGGCTGAGGGTGACGACGTGCCGGGGCAGGTCCGGCGGGGCGATCGTGGCCAGGACGTCCAGGTCCTGGGCGCCGGTCAGCACGCACAGCGGGGCCGCGTGGTCCAGCACATGGCGCAGCAGGGCCGGCGGATAGGCGGGGTCGAGGGGGACGACGGTCAGGTTGCGGCGGGCCGCCGCGAGGAGGGCGACGACGTGCTCGACGGACGGCTGCAGGTAGAGGGCCACGGACGCCGAGGCGGCGGGATCCTCGGGCACGCTCAGGAGTGACGCCAGCTCGTTGGCCTGGGCGTCCAGTTCGGCGTACGTGAGGGTGATGCGGCCGAGGGTGACGGCGGGCGCGTCCGGAGTCCGGGCCGCCTGGCGGGCGAAGCCCTCGGCGACCGTCGTGAAGTCGGCCGCGGCGGGAGCGCCGTGGGCCGTCGCCGCCGCGCGGTGCGGGGCGACGAGTTCGCGCAGGGTGACGTCACCGTCGCCGGTCAGCCGGTCCAGGGCCCGCCGGAACAACCGGGCCGCCGCTTCGGCCCGTTCGGTGCCGAAGTCGTCCCGGTACTCCCACAGGCAGCCGAACCCCGACTCGTCCTCCACCACTGACAGGGTCAGCGCGCACTTGGCCTCCGCGGGCTCGAGCCACCGGGGCTCGATCGCGCAGTCCGCCAGGCGCAGTGCGGAGAACTCCGTGTTCTCCAGCACGAACATGTAGTCGAAGAGGGGGGAGCGCTCCCGGAACGCCCGGTCGGTGAGCAGGTCGGCGAGGAGGACCTCCTGACCTTCCAGAACCCGGCGCACGGTGCCGGCGTGCGCCGTGAGATGGGTGCGCAGGGAGTCGTCGGGCCGCACGGCGAGGTCGAGGAGCACGGTGTTCGCGAACATGCCGACGCTCTCGGCGAACTCCGGGCGCGGCCGGTTCGCCACGGGCGCGGCGACCAGCGGCCGGGCCTGCCCGGTCACGCCGTACAGGCACGCGGCGAACGCCGACACCAGCAACTGGAACCTGGTCAGGCCGAGTTCCCCGGCACGCCGGTCCAGTGCGGTACGGCGGACCGGGTCGAGGGAGGTGCGCAGCAGCCGCGCCCGCGGCCGGGCCGACGGCGCGGACCGGGGCGCGGGCAGGGCCGGTGACGGTTCCGGCGCGTCGGCGTAGTGGTCGCGCAGCCGGGTGCGGTGGTGTTCGTAGGCGGGTGTCGCGCGCCAGTCGCGCTGCCAGCGGGCGAGGTCGAGAGGGCCCGCGACCGGGGCCGGACGCTCCGCCTCGCCCGCGTAGGCGTCGGAGAGGTCGCGGAAGAGGAGGCTGAGCGACCAGCCGTCCACGGCCGCGTGGTGCAGGTGCAGAAGCAGCAGGCCGCCGTCGGCCCGCTCCGCCCACGCGGCCCGCAGCATACGGGGCTCGGTCAGGTCGAAGCGGTGGGCGAAGAAGCGGTCGGCGGTCTCCTGCCAGGGCTCCCCCTCGCGGGTGTCCAGCGGCTGCCAGGGGTCGTACGCCGCCTCGGTCCGCTGGAGCAGGCCGTCCGGGGCCGGCACCAGCCGGGTGCGCAGCGCGGGGTGCCGCGCCACCAGCGAGCGCAGCGCGCGGCGCAGCGCCTGCGGGTCGGCGGCGCCCCGGACCCGGAAGGCGAGCGGCACGTCGTAGGAGCGGTCGTCGGGGTCGCGCCGGTGCAGGAGCCAGAGCCGCTCCTGTTCGCTGGTCGCGGGCGCGGTCGTGCCGTCCGGGGCGGGCGGCACCGGCGGACGGGAGTCCGCCCCGGCGGTGCGGACGGCCTCCGCGAGGGCGGCGAAGTCGGCCTCCAGAACCTGCCCCTGGGGGATGTCGACGCCGTACCGCTCCAGGATCTCGAAGCGGAACCGCAGCGCCTTCAGGGAGTCGCCGCCGCTCGCGGTCCAGCGGTCGTCGGGACGCAGCCCGCCGACGGCGAGGACCTCCTCGGCGATCTCCAGGACGGGACGCTGCTCCGCACTCACCGCGACCGCGTCCGCACGGGTGCCGCGCCACGGCGCGGCCGCGTCGCGCAGCAGCGCGGCCTGGTCGACCTTGCCGTTGGCGGTCAGCGGGAGCTCCGCGACGACATGGGTGTGGTGCGGGCGCATGTACGGCGGCAGGGCGGCGCCGAGGTGGCGTTCGTAGTCGGGGAAGGAGAGGTCGTCGCCGAGGACGAGGAAGGCCAGCAGCTCGTGCCGGTCCGCCGTGTCGCGCCGGGTGCAGACGTGGGCGCGGCGCACGGCGGGCAGGGCCAGGATCCGCTGCTCGACCTCGCCCGGTTCGATCCGGAAGCCGCGCACCTTGACCTGCCGGTCGGCGCGTCCGACGTAGACCACGCGCCCCTCGGCGTCCCGGCGTACCAGGTCACCGGTCCGGTACCAGCGGCGCGGGGTGCCGTCCCCGTCCGCCGGCCGGACGAAGCAACGCTCGGTCAGCTCCGGGAGGTTGCGGTAGCCGCGCGCCAGCGCCGGTCCGCTGAGCAGGAGTTCGGCCACCTCGCCGTCCTCCGCGGTGCGCCCGTCCATGGTGCGCAGCAGCACCCCGGTGCCCGGCAGTGCGGTGCCGATCGGGATCGAGTCGCCTTCGAAGTCCCGGGGGATCGGGTGGCACAGGGCGAACGTCGTGGCCTCGGTCGGCCCGTACACGTTGTGCAGGACGGTCGCGGCGTCCGGGTTGGCGGCGTACCAGGTGCGGATCGCGCGCGGGTCGAGCCGTTCGCCGCCGACGAGGACCCGGCCGGCGTCGGCGAAGCAGCCGGGGACCTGGTCGACGACCGTGTTGAAGAGCGCGACCGTGATGAACACGGTGTCGACCCGGCGTTCGCGCAGTACGGCCGCGAGCCGGTGCGGGCTGTGCACCTCGGGGTCGTCCAGTACGACGCAGACGCCGCCGGTGAGCAGCGGGGCCCAGACCTCGAAACTGAGCGCGTCGAAGGCCGGGTTGGACAGGCAGGCGAAGCGGGCGCCGGGCCGCGGGCCGAGCCAGCCGGGGCCGGGGGCCAGCCGGAGCACACCCGCGTCGGTGACCTCGACGCCCTTGGGACGGCCGGTGCTGCCGGAGGTGTAGAAGACGAAGGCCGTGCCGTCGTCCCCGGCGGGTGCGGGCGGCGCGGCGGCGGTGGCGGGTGCGGCCGGACCGAGGAGCAGTTCGGCGTCGATCCCGTGGGCGTGTCCGGTCGTTCCGTCGTGGACGACCGCGACGGCGCCGGAGTCGTCGAGGATGTGCCGCTGCCGGTCGGGCGGGCTGAGCCGGTCGAGGGGGACCACGGTGGCGCCCGCGCGGCGGATGCCGAGCATGACGCACACCAGCTGCCAGGAGCGGGGCAGGCAGACCGCGACGGACTGCCCGGCGGCCACGCCCCGTTCGCGCAGCCGCGCGGCGACCCGGCCGCTGAGCAGGTCGAGTTCCGCGTAGTCGAGCAGGCGGTCGCCGTGCTCGACGGCGACCGCGGAGGGCGTGCGGTGCGCCTGGGCGATCACGGCCGCGGCGAGTCCGGTCCCGGCAGGTCCGGTCCCGGAGGGTACGGAGGGTACGGTGCGGTCGGTCATCGCGTCTCTCCCGCCGGTACGGCGACGGAGCGCGCCGCGGGTGCCGGCCGCCCCTCGTGATGGGCGAGTTCGGCGGCGAGCAGCGCGGCCACCCGGGCTGTCTCCGCGCCCTCCAGGATCTCCCAGTGGTCGCAGGCCATCGTCTCGACCCGGAACTCGCCCTGCGCGCGCCGCCGCCAGAAGGCGCGGACCTCGGCGGGGAAGGCGGTGTCGGCACCGTCCGGCACCGCCTCGGCGAGAACCAGCCGGGCCGGGGAGGGGGCCGGGACGTGCGCGCGGGCGGTGAGCCGGTTGTGGTTGTAGATCCGGAAGTAGCGGTCCACCTGGGCGTCGTCGATGCCGGGGTACATCCCGTTGAACCGTACGAGCTTGTCGCGGAACTCGGCCGCGTCGACGGCGGTGATCGCCGCACGGGCCCCGGGGTCGTCGGTCGCCTGCGTGTCGAGCAGGACCACGCTCACGTCGCTCCGCCCGGCGGCGCCGAGCAGGCGGCCCATCTCGTGGGCGACGAGTCCGCCGTAGGAGAGACCGGTCAGGACGAGCGGGCCCGCGCCGAGGGGTTCGAGGAGGCGCAGATACGCCTCGGCCATGGCCTCCACGCTGGGCAGTACGTCCTCTCCCGGGTTCACGCCGGGGGACTGGATGCCGTACAGGCCGGTGTGCGCGGGCAGATGGGCGGCGAGGGGCAGGTAGCAGAAGGCGGTGCCGCCGGCCGGGTGGACGCAGACCACCCGGGGGCCGGTGCCCCGGCGGAACTCGATCAGGCTGCCCGGGGCGCGGTGTGCGCCGTCCTCGCGCAGCAGCGCCGCCAGGGCCTCGATCGTCGGACGCACCATGACCTCGGCGACCGGCAGCCGGCGGCCGAAGACCTCGGTGACCTCGTGGGCCATCTTGATGGCGGACAGCGACGTGCCGCCGACGTCGAAGAAGTTGTCGCCGACGCCGATGGAGGGGTGGAGCAGCACGCCCTGCCATATCCGGTACAGGGCGTGCTCGACGTGGTCGCGCGGGCTCGCCGTGTTGACCTGGTCGTTCGTCTGCTCGTGGACGAGGCGCAGCAGGGCGGCGCGGTCGAGTTTGCCGCTGCGGCCCAGCGGCAGGGTCTCCAGGTCGAGGACGACGGCGGGGACCATGTAGTCCGGCAGGCTGCGGGCGAGGGCCGTGCGCCAGTCGGCGCCGGCGCGGGCCGGGGCGGCACCCCGGCCGACGGCGGCCACCAGCCGGGGCCGGCCCGCCGGGTCCTGGTCGGCGAGGACGACGGCCTCGCGGACGCCGGGCAGCCGCGTCAGCGCCGCGGCTATCTCGCCCGGTTCGATCCGGAAGCCGCGCAGCTTCACCTGGTCGTCGGCGCGCCCCGCGTAGTGGAGCAGGCCGTCGTCGCCCCAGCGGGCCAGGTCGCCGGTGCGGTAGACGCGGGCGCCGGGCACGAACGGGTCCGGCAGGAAGCGTTCCTCGGTGAGGTCGGGGCGGCCCAGATAGCCCCGGGCGAGGCCCGCCCCGCCGAGGTGGATCTCCCCGACGACACCGGGCGGCACCGGCTGCATCCGGGCGTCCAGGACGTAGCAGCGGGTGCCGGGCAGCGGACGGCCGATGGGGCACGGGCGGTCCAGCGGGCGGGGGTCGTAGTGGGCGGTGCTGTAGAGGGTCGCCTCGGTGGGGCCGTAGCCGAAGCAGACCCGCAGGCCGGGCAGTCGTTCGGTCATGCGGTGCAGCGCGGCCTCGGTCAGCGACTCGACCCCGGTCAGCAGCCTGCGCAGGCGCAGGCCGCGCAGCCGCCCGTCCGGGTCCTCGTCGGCCCACTTGACGTAGGCGGGCGGCAGGAAGGCCTGCACGATCCCGTGTTCGCGCAGCCAGGCGAAGAACTCCTCCGGGTCGCCGCGCAGTTCCTCGGGGACGATGTGCAGCACACCGCCGGTGGTGAGGGGCAGCAGGAGTTCGTGGACCGAGGCGTCGAAGCCGATGCTGGACCAGGCCGAGCCCGCCTCGCCGGGAGCGGTGCCCATCCGGTCGTGCCAGACCGAGAACAGGTTGAGGACGCTGCGGTGCTCGACGGCGACGCCCTTGGGACGCCCCGTGGACCCGGAGGTGAAGATCACGTAGGCCAGTTGCTCCGGGGCCCGCGGGATCCCGGCCGGCGGCCGGTCGCCGGCCGTGCCCTCGGCCTCCACCGTGCCGAGGTCGAGCCAGTCCGGCGGCCGGTCCGCACCGCGGTGGTCGCTGAGGACCACGGGGCACACGGCGTCCTCGACCATGGCCGCCAGGCGCTCCCGGGGCTGCCCCGGGTCGAGCGGGAGGTAGGCGGCACCCGCCTTGAGGATGCCGAGGACGCCGACCGCCAGGTCGCAGGTGCGGCGCGCGTGCAGCCCGACGACGTCGCCCGGGCGGACGGAGCGGGCGACGAGGGCGTGCGCGAGCCGGTTGGCACGCCGGTCGAGCGTCGCGTAGTCCATCGTGTGCGCGCGGTCGACGACGGCGGTGGCGGCCGGGTGGGCGCGGGCCCGGGCCTCGAAGAGCCCGGTGAGACCGGACGCCGTGCGCAGCGCGGTCGCGACCGCGTCGGACGGGCCGTCGCCCTCCTCCCGCTCCCGCGTGGCGTCGCCGGCGCCGATCAGCTCCAGCCGCTCGCGCGGGTCCATCAGCTCCAGGGTGTCGACGCTGCGGTCCGGGTGCCGGGCCATGTCGGTGAGCAGATGACGCAGGTGTCCCGCCCAGCGTTCGGCGGTGGCGGTGTCCAGCAGCGCGGTCGCGTGGTCGAGGTGCCCGGTGACCCGGCCCTCCGACTCGGTCGCCGACAGGGCGAGGTCGAACTTGGCCGGGGCGTGGGCGATCGGCAGCGGCGCGGCCTCGACCCCGGGCAGCTTCAGCAGGTCGTGCCGGTCCGGTACCCAGGCCAGCATGGTCTGGAACAACGGGGTGTGGGCCGCGCTGCGGGGCGGGTTCACCACCTCGACGATCCGCTCGAACGGCAGGTCCTGGTGGGCCAGGGCGCCGCGGACCACCGCCCGGGTCCGGGCCAGCGCCTCCGCGGCGGTCGGGGAACCGGACAGGTCGACGCGCAGCGGCAGCGAGTTGACCAGGAAGCCGATGAGCCCGGCGGTCCCGGGGCCGCGGCGGCCCGCGACCGGACTGCCGACAACGATGTCCTGCTGTCCGGAGAGCCGGGACAGCAGCACGGCCCAGCCGGTCAGCACCGCCACGAACAGGGTGGCCCCGTGTTCCCGGGCCAGGCCGCGCAGCGCGGCCGTGACGTCCGCGTCCAGCTCGAACCCGACGCGACCGCCGTCGTAGCCCTGCTCGGCCGGCCGCGGCCCCGGCAGCGGCAGTTCGAGCACGGGCGGGGCGTCGGCCAACACGTCCTTCCAGTAGGCCTCCTGAGCGGCGAGGGCACCGCCGAGCACGGACTCCCGCTGGGCGTCCGCGTAGTCCGCGTACTGGAGCCGCGGCTCCGGCAGCCCGTCCGGCACGCCCGTCGCCAACGCCTCGTAGACCGCCGCGACTTCCCTCATCATCACGTTCATCGACGCGCCGTCGTAGATGCTGTGATGGAACGTCAGCAGCAGCACGTGACGCGCGGTGCCGAGGACGAGCAGCCGGCCCCGCCAGAGCGGACCGGCCGCCAGGTCGAACTCCCTTGCCGCCTCTGCCTGTTGACATTCGGCCACCCGCCCGTCGGGGTCGGCCGCGGCGCCGAGGTCCTCGACGTCCAGGGTGGTGCCCGAGCCCGGCGGGTCGATGTGCTGGCACACTCCGCCCCCCTCCGCCACCAGCCGGGTCCGCAGGGTCTCGTGCCGGTCGGTCAGGGCGTCGAAGGCGGCGGCCAGGACGTCGCGGTCGAGCGGGCCGGTGAGGAGGAAGGCGAGGGTCTCGTTGTAGGCGGTGCTCCCGCCCGGGAGCTGGGCCAGGAACCACAGCCGCTGCTGGGCGAAGGACGCGGGCCGGATCCGGTGGGCCGGGTCGGTGGGGGTGGGGCGGGGAGTGTTCTGCACCGGCAAGGCCTGGCCTTCCTGTCGGGGGACGGGACCGGGGACGGAACAGGGCACGGCGGACGGCGGCATCGCGCGAAGTGCCGTAAAGGGTGAGGGGGAGAAGGGGGGGAGGGGGGAGGGGGATGCGTAGGTATCGGTGAGTGGGGGAGAACCGACGGGGGATACGCGTGGTGCAGTTGCGCACACTGGGGCGTCAGGTGTGCGGAGTTTCTGAGGGGGCTCCGTGACGCAGTTGTGATCATCAGTCACATGCCGAGGGCATGTCAACACTTGACTTTTCTGAGGGGAGTTGACCTAACCCGGCAGGCTCCTCCCGAGGTGGGGCGATTGCGACCGACCCCGGTGTGCGGTCCCCGGCGCGGGCTCATGGTGCAGCCCGCTACACCACGGATCCGGGAGCGGGCTTCCTCGTACCGCGGAGCGGACCCCGGAATCGTGGATGCGGGAGATCGGCCGCGGCGGCAACGGACCGACGGTCGGATCGTCCCCTCGCATCCGTCTACCGAAGGACAGTCCCATGCATCCGCTCGCCCGTGTGAAGGCGTTCGTCTCCGATCTGCTGCTGTGGTCGTGCTTCGCCGGAGGACTGGCCGCGAGCTCCGCGTCGGGTGCCGTCCTCGACGGCACCCGGAAGGACATCGCCACCTACGTCGGCATCGGCGTCTCGCTCCTGGCGGGCTCGCGGATCGCGAAGAAGCCGAGGATCAAGGCGTTCCTGGCGCGGCGGGGCACGCTCTGGTTCCTCTTCCTCTTCAACGCGGGGGCCGCGGCAGCCATGTACGTCGCGATGGACGGCGTGAAGGGGATCATGGGCGCCGCGTTCATGGGCCTGGTGTCCCTGGGGGCGGCCGGCGGCCTCGTCGCGAGCCACCGCAGGCCGAAGCCGGCGCGGGCGGCCGACCAGTCCTGGTCCTGAACGGCGGCGGGACCGGCCGCCCCCTCGTGCCGCTTTCGCCGGTGACGGGTGGGCCCGGCGCGCCGCATCGTTCTCCGCATGCAGGGAAGCCCACTGTCTTGCTTGAGTCACGCAAGGTTTCAGGGACGCCCAGGGTGGGCCGAAGCCGGGCTTGACCTCAAGTCCGGTTGAGTTTCTAGGTTGGGCCCTGCCGATGCCGACCCGCCGGAGAGGAAACGACCATGAGGACACTGGTGCTCGGAAGGACGCCCGCCAGGGTGACGGCGGTCCTGGCCACGCTGCGTACGGACGGCTTCGACGCGGAGGGGGTGAGCACCGACGAGGAGGCTCTGGAACTCCTGGCGACCGAGGAGTTCGCAGTGCTCGTCATCGGCGGGGGCGTGGGACCCGAGTCCCGCGTGGCGATCAAGGACTTCGCGGCGGAACACCGGGTACGGCACGTGATCGACGGCGCGCTGTCGGAGCCGTTCGACGTCTATGTGCGGCGGGAGTTCGAGCCGCTGATCCGCATGGCCGCCGCCGAGGGGTGACGGCCATGCACCGACCGGACGGCCCCTAGACCGCCCGCACCTGCTGGGCCTGCGGGCCCTTCGTGCCCTGCCCGATCTCGAACTCGACCCGCTGGCCCTCGTCCAGGCTCCGGTAGCCGCTGCCCTGGACCTCCGAGTAGTGGACGAACACATCAGGGCCGCCCCCGTCCTGTTCGATGAACCCGAACCCCTTCTCCGCGTTGAACCACTTGACGCTGCCCTGAGCCATTCCTGTTTCCCTTGTCTCGTCGCCACGACCCGGATCGTCGCGGACCGCGACCATCCTCCCCCCATACCGGGAGGGCAAACGCCGTCCGACCAGAACCACCCGGATGGGGCAGCCCCGCGGACGCGGAGAGACCGGTCCCGGCTCCAGCGGGATGGGCGCTGCGGCGGACAGGCCGAAGGACGACGTGTGCACGCCGTGACGCGGTCGCCGGGCCCCGCCGGAGCCCGTCAGCGCTTTTCCGCCAGGCTCTGGGTGCCGAGCACCGAGATCAACTCCAGCTTCTCGGCGGCCTCGGTGCCCGGCTCGGCCGAGTACACCAGGATGCGCAGGTCGTGCTCCTCGACCCGGAGGTGGTCGCAGTCCAGCGTCAGGGCGCCCACCTGCGGATGCTCGACCGTCTTGCGCGACGCCTCCAGCCGGCCCACGACCCCCGCGTCCCACAGCTCCGCGAACCGCCTGCTCCCGGCCCGCAACTCGGAGATCATCCGCTGCAGTTGGCGGTCGGCCGGATAGCGGGCGGCCGTCGAGCGCAGCTCGGCGACCATGCCGGCCTCGAAGGCCCGCCGCTCCTCGGGCGTGTGCCGCACCCGGCTCGGCCGGCCGAGGAAGTTGCGCCACACCCCGTTGCGCTCGAAGCCCCGAAGCCCGGAGGGATCGCCCATCAGCGCCGCGTACATCGGGTTGGTCAGCAGCAGGGTCATGGCCGCGTCGGACACCGCGACGGGCGTGCCGGCCAGCCGGTCGAGGAGCCGCTGGACGCTGGGTGTGAGGTAGGCGGGCACCATGTCGGGACCCGGTGGCACCAGCCCCGCCAGCCCGAACAGGTACGTCCGCTCGTCCGCGGACAGCCGCAGCGCCCGGGCCAGCGCCTCGACCACCTGCACGGACGGATTGCTCGCCCGGCCCTGTTCGAGGCGCGTGACGTAGTCGACCGAGATCCCGGCCAGCAGCGCCAGCTCCTCACGCCGCAGCCCCGCCGCGCGCCGCTGCCCGCCGGCCGGCAGCCCCGCGGCATCCGGGGCGACGCGGTCGCGCCAGCGCCGCAGCGCCTGTCCGAGTTCCGTCGCCGTCATGCCTCCAGTCAACACGGTCGGCCCCGGCCGTGCCTGGTACCCGCAGTCCCAGGAAGAAGGGTCTTCTGGCTGCTCCCGCGGCCCGGGAGCAGTCTGGGGGCATGACGACAACACTGATCACCGGAGCCAACAAGGGCATCGGCCACGAAACCGCCCGCCGACTCGTCGCCGCAGGCCACACCGTGTACATCGGAGCCCGGGACGCCGAGCGCGGACGCCGGGCCGCCGAGGAACTGGGCGCCCGGTTCGTCCTCCTCGACGTCACCGACGACGCCTCGGTCGAGGCCGCGGCCAAGCGGATCGAGGCCGACGGCGGCCTCGACGTCCTGGTCAACAACGCCGGGATCGAGAGCAGGAACGCGGACAACAGCGTCCCCACGGCCCGGACCGTGACCGCCGACCAGATGCGGAACACCTTCGAGACGAACGTCTTCGGTGTCGTCCGGGTCCTGCACGCCTTCCTGCCCCTGCTGGAGCGCTCGGCGGCACCGGTCGTGGTCAACGTCAGCAGCGGCCTTGCCTCGCTGACGGCCCTCTCCGACCCCGACCACCCCGCGCACTTCTACCCGGGTATCGCCTACCCGACGTCCAAGACCGCGGTCAACATGCTCACCGTGCAGTTCGCGAAGGCGTTCCCGGCCCTGCGGATCAACTCGGTCGAGCCCGGCTTCACCAAGACGGACCTGAACGGGAACACGGGCACGCAGACCGTGGAGCAGGGCGCCGAGATCATCGTGAGGATGGCGCAGATCGGCCCGGACGGACCAACCGGCGGCTACTTCGACGTCGACGGCCGGCTGCCCTGGTGAGCCCCGGCTGAACCCGCCGCGGCCCGGTGCCCGGTGCGCCCTGCGGCGCCCGGGTGCCGGGCGGTCAGCCGAGGCAGATGACCAGCAGGCAGAGCTGCGAGGGCGAGGTCGCCGACGCGGTCGGCGCGGGGCTCGCCGACGATGCCGAGGTGCCGGTGGCGGCGGCCGTCGTGGTGGTGGCGGTGGGCGTGGCCGTCGGATCCGCCGTCGCGCCGGCGGTGGTGGTGCCGGACACCGCGGCGGCGGTGTGCGGCCGGGCGGCGGTGGCCGCCGTGCCGGCCGGGGCGGCGGCGGTCGCCCGACCGGGCGTCGCCGTGGCGTGCGGCACGCCGGTGCTCTGCTCCCGGGGGGCGTTCGCCGTCGCCGGGCGGGCGGCGGTCGCGGGGTCCGGGGCCCGGTGCCGGCCGGTCGGTGCCGACGCCGCCGGATCGAGGTCCGTGGCCTGCTCGTCGGCGAGGCCCATGGGCCGGTTGTCCGGGGCCGTGGCCGCCTGGGCCCGGTCGCCGCCCTGCCGGTCCAGGGAGGCGACGGTCAGCCCGCCCCCGACCAGGGCGACCGCGGTGGCCACCACGGCCCGCCGCTGGTTCTTCTTCCAGCGGGCCCGCTGACGCCGCCGTGCCGCCCGGCCCAGCGGTGCGGGCGGTGCCGCGTCGGGGCCGTCGTACGGGTCCTCGGCCGCTGCCTCCTCGGCGTACGCGTCCGGTTCGGGCCACCCGGTACCGGCCGGGGCCTGCCAGGCCGCCGGGCCGGCCGATGCCGGGGCCGGGACGGCGCGCGAGGCGATGTCCGGGGCGTAGGCGCCGCAACCGGGGCACGCCAAGGCGCCGTTGAGGTGCCGACGGCACGAGGAGCAGTAGTCCATCCGCGTCTTCCTGACTCGACTGCGCCGGCGGCGTCCCGCGCCGTGGCCTGAACTCGATCGCACGAGGGATCGAACGGCCAGAACGGTAGCGAGCCTTTGGCCAGGCAGTGTGCAGCCTGTGTGTCGCTTCTGCGCAGATGCCGCCCGGGTCCGCGCACCGCCCGGTCCGGACGGGTCCCGGTGTCGTACCCGGGGAGGAGCCGGCGGCCCGGACACGTACTGCGGTTTCAGTAGCCCGTCCTGCGGATTCGGCAGCCCGCAGTGCCAGTAGCCGCACGACGACGCGGGAGCCCCCGCCAGGACAGTCTGGGTGACCAAGCGAGAACGGATGTGGAGTTCCCTGACGTGGCTACTTTTCTGTATCGACTGGGCCGACTGGCCTTCCGGCGGCGCGGATACGTCGCCTTGCTGTGGCTGGCCGTCCTGGCCGCCGTAGGACTGGGCGCGCTGCAGGCGCCGGGCGCCGCCGACGAGGAGTTCTCGACGCCGGGCATCGAGTCCCAGAAGGCGTTCGACCTGATGCAGGAGCGCTTCCCCGGCGCGGCTGCCGACGGCGCCACCGCACGGGTCGTCTTCGTCGCCCCGCACGGGCAGAAGGTGACCGCCACCGCGAACAGGAAGGCCGTCGAGGAGACGGTGGACGCCCTGGGCGACGGCACCCAGGTGGCGGGGGTCGCGGACCCCTTCACCGCGAAGGCGGTCAGCAAGGACGGCACCACCGCCTACGCGACCGTCACCTACAAGGTGAAGTCCTCCGCCCTCACCGACGCCAGCCGAACGGCGCTGGAGAACGCCACCGGCCAGGCACGCGACGCGGGCCTCACGGTCGAGACCGGCGGCTCCGCCATGGACAGCGGCGCCGGACCCGGCGGCACCGCCGAGATCATCGGCATCGCGATCGCGGCCGTCGTCCTCCTGGTCACCTTCGGGTCGCTGGCCGCCGCCGGGCTGCCGTTGCTGACCGCGATCCTCGGCGTCGGCATCAGCATGTTCACCATCACCGTGCTGGCCGACGCCCTGGGGCTGTCCACCAGCACCGGCACCCTGGCGATGATGCTGGGCCTCGCCGTCGGCATCGACTACGCCCTGTTCGTCGTCTCCCGCTACCGGGAGGAGCGCGCCGGCGGCCGGTCCCCGGAGGAGGCGGCCGGCCTCGCGGTCGGCACGGCCGGCTCGGCGGTGGTCTTCGCCGGCCTCACCGTGGTCATCGCCCTGGCCGGTCTCTCCGTCGTCGGCATCCCGATGCTGACCAAGATGGGTCTGACCGCCGCAGGCGCGGTGGTCGTCGCCGTGGTCATCGCCCTGACCGTCGTGCCGGCCCTGCTCGGATTCTGGCCGAACGCCGTACTGGCGGGCGCCGCGCGCAGGCGGGAAGGCGGCCGTCGTCGGCTGTTCCGGGCCAAGCAGGCGCAGCAGGCGCAGCAGGCGGAGCCCCAGGGCGACAACCGGGGCACCCGGTGGGCCCGCTTCGTGCTGCGCCGCCCGCTCCCCGTGCTGCTGCTCGGTGTCGTCGGGCTCGGCGCCCTCGCCGTCCCGATGACCCAGTTGCAGCTCGGCATGCCGGGAGACGAGGCCAAATCCACCTCCACCACCGAGCGGCGCGCCTACGACGACCTGGCCAAGGGCTTCGGCCCCGGGTTCAACGGCCCGCTGACCATCGTCGTGGACGCCAAGGGCGCGGACGACGCCAAGGGCGGGGTGAGCACGGTCCGGGAGCGGATCGCCGCCACCGACGGGGTCGTATCGGTGTCGCAGCCGCGCTTCAACAAGGCGGGCGACACGGCGGTGTTCACCGCCACCCCGTCCACCAGCCCCACCGACGAGAAGACCAAGACGCTCGTCAAGACGATCCGCGGCGAACGCCCGGCCATCGAGTCGGCGGGGGGCGCGTCCTTCGAGGTCACCGGCACCACCGCGCTGAACATCGACATCTCGGGCAAGGTCCAGTCGGCCCTCGTGCCCTACCTCGTCACCGTCGTCGGCCTCGCCGTCGTCCTGCTGCTGGTGGTGTTCCGGTCCCTGCTCGTCCCGCTCAAGGCGGCGCTCGGCTTCCTGCTCTCGGTCCTCGCGGCCCTCGGCGCGGTCGTCCTGGTCTTCCAGCAGGGACACGCGGCCGGACTGTTCGGGGTGGAGCAGACCGGGCCGATCATGAGCCTGATGCCGATCTTCCTGGTGGGCATCATCTTCGGCCTGGCCATGGACTACGAGGTCTTCCTCGTCTCCCGGATGCGGGAGTCCTACGTCCACGGCGAACCGGCGAGGGAGGCGGTGGTCTCCGGGTTCCGGCACAGCGCCCGGGTCGTCGTGGCCGCCGCCCTCATCATGATCGCGGTCTTCTCCGGGTTCATCGGCGAGGGCGAGTCCATGATCAAGATGATCGGGTTCGGCATGGCCACCGCCGTCCTCCTCGACGCCTTCGTCGTCCGGATGGCGATCGTGCCCGCGGTCCTCGCCCTGCTGGGCGACCGGGCCTGGTGGCTGCCGAAGTGGCTGGACCGCCTGCTGCCCCGGGTGGACATCGAGGGCGAGGCCCTCAGCCGCGGCCCGGCCGCCGGGACGCTCGCCGACCCGGACCCGGCCGCGGACGAGACCGCCGAGGTACGCGTCTGACCGGTGCCGACCGGCCGGTGGGCCGCCCGTGGCACAGGTCACGGGCGGCCCACCGGGCGTTCCACCGCGGACATCGGCCACCATGGGGCCAGGCCCCTCACCCGGAGAGACACATGACCACCAGCTTGGACAGGGGAACGGGGCGCCACCGCTGCCTCGTGGACGCAGCCACGGGCCTGGCGCTGCTCGCCTGCGTGACCCTGGGCGCCCTGCTCCGTTTTCCCGGCCTCAGCCAGCCGCAGGAACAGTGGCCCGCCACAGCCATCGCGGCCGTCACCTGCCTCGCCCTGCTGTGGGCGCGCATCCACCCGCGCACCGTCGCCGCCGTGGCCATGGCCGGTACGGTGGCCACCCTCGCCCAGGGCTACATTCCCACCCCCCTCATGCTGGCCCCGCTCATGCTGGCCCTGTACTGGGTGGCCGCCGTGACCGAACGGAGCGTCGCGCGGGCGTTCGGGCTGGCCGCCATGGCCGTGGTGGTGATCGCCGCCGTGCTCGACAACCCCACGACCGACATGCTGCTGCTGCGCACCGTCGGCCCCGTCCTGTGGCTGCTGCTGCCCCTCGTCGGCGGCAGCAGGGCCCGGCTGCGCACCGCCTACCTGGAGTCCGTACAGGCCCGGGCCGCGTACGCCGAACGCACCCGGGAGGAGGAGGCCCGGCTGCGGGTCGCCGAGGAACGCATGCGGATCGCCCGCGAGCTGCACGACGTCGTCGCCCACCACATGGCCGTCGCCAACGCCCAGGCCGGCACCGCCCGCCACCTCGTGCCGACCCGGCCCGAGCAGGCGCTGGCGCTGCTCGACGAGCTGACGGTCACCACGTCCTCCGCACTGATCGAACTCCGGGCCACGGTCGGGGTGCTGCGGCAGTCCGGCGACCCGGACGCCGAGTCCCTCGAACCCGCCCCCGGCCTGGACCGGCTGCCCGACCTGGTCTCGACCTGCGCCGGCGCCGGGCTCGACGTCACCCTCACCACCGACGGCGAGCCGCGGCCCCTGTCACCGGGCGTGGACCTGACGGCGTACCGGATCATCCAGGAGGCCCTCACCAACGTCACCAAGCACGGCGCCGGCCAGGGCGCCGACGTCCGGCTCACCTACGAGCGGACCCGGCTGCTGATCTCGGTCACCAACGACGGCACTCCCACCGCCCCGCCGGCCGCCGACGGCGGCTACGGCCTGATGGGCATGCGGGAACGCGCCCACTCCGTCGGCGGCGACCTGCGGGCCGGACCCCGCCCCGGAGGCGGCTTCGAGGTCGCCACCGCGCTCCCGCTCCACTCCCTCGCACCGGAAGAACCGGAGGCCGCCGCGTGAGTATCCGTGTCCTGCTCGCCGACGACCAGGCCCTGCTGCGCGGCACGTTCCGGCTGCTGATCGACTCCTGCCCGGACCTGGAGGTGGTCGCCGAGGCCGCCGACGGGCAGCAGGCGGTGGACCTGGCCCGCACCCACCGCCCCGACATCGTCCTCATGGACATCCGCATGCCCGGCACGGACGGCCTCGCCGCCACCGCCGCCATCTGCGCCGACCCGGAACTCGCCGCGACCCGCGTCCTCGTCCTCACCATGTACGAGACCGACGAGTACGTCGCCCGCGCGCTGCGCGTCGGCGCCAGCGGTTTCCTCGGCAAGTACGTCACCACCGACACCCTCCTCGACGGCATCCGCACCGTCGCCGCCGGCGAGGCACTGCTGTCCCCGGGCGCCACCCGCGCCCTCATCACCCGCTTCCTCGCCGGCCCGGCCGCCCCCGGCAACCTCCTGGCGCCCCCGGAGCGCCTGAACGACCTCACCCCGCGCGAACGGGAGGTCACCGCGCTCGCCGCCCGCGGCAGGTCCAACGACGAGATCGCCGGGGAACTCGTCCTGAGCGTCCTGACCGTCCGCAGCCACATCCAGCGCGCCCTGACCAAACTCGGCGCCCGCGACCGCGCCCAGCTCGTCGTCATCGCCTACCAGACCGGCCTGGTGCGCCCCGAGTCACGGCAGGTCTGAGCGCGGGGCCGCCCCGTCGCCCGCACCGGTCCCCGTCCGACGGGACCGTCCGGCCGCCCCGCAACCGGAGCGTCAGACCACGCCGGTACGCACGCGGATCAGCGTCTGCTGCCCGTTGGCCACCAGGGTGCGTTCGCCGTCGTCCCGGACGCCGTACACCTCCAGCCGGCACACGGTCAGGGTCCGGCCGGACTTCAGCACCGTGCCGATCGCCTCGATGCGGTCGCCGACGGCGGGCGCCAGCAGGTTGATCTTGTACTCGACGGTGAGGACCTCACTGTCCTCGGGGAACAGCGTGAGCGCCGCCTAGCCGCCGGCGCTGTCGGCGACCGCACTGGTGGCGCCGGCGTGGATGCAGCCGTGCTGCTGGGTCACCTCGGGACGGGCCGGCAGCACGATGTGCACCCGGCCCGGTGCGATCTCCGTGATCCGCGCGCCGAGGTGGGCCATCAGCCCCTGCCCGTCGAAGCTGTCCTGAACACGCTTGCGGACCAGGGGACTTGCCCCCTCCTGCCGCGTCCGGTCGTTCACGTACGTGCTCTCCCTCCGAGGTCCGGGCACGCTTCACCGCGTGCGGAGAGCCGTACCGAGCAGCGGACGGGAGGCCCCGCCGCGCCCGCGGCACGTTAATGGAGTTGCCCGGCCGCGGGACGGTTGTGGAGGCTGGCGCGGTGAAGTCTGTGCTGTGGCCGTTCGACCTGTCCTGGGACGAGGTGGACCCCGCCCGTCATCCGTTCGACCCCGTTGCGGCGGCGCGGGTGGTGCGCGCGCTCGGTCCCGCCCGACGCGTGCCGAGCCGTCCCGACGTGTCGGCCGCCGATCCGGCGATGAGCCACTGGAGCCATGGCGAGGGCAATCTCTGGGCGAGCTCCATGTCGTATGCCCTGATGCGGCGTTACGGCCGCTGGGCCGTGGGCTGGCGCTGGGCGCACGACGAAGGGGACTTCGACGGCGGGCCCGTCGGGAGCTGGTGCTGCCCGCGGGATTCGGTCACCACCCCGGAGGAGACGCTCGACCGGGTCGTCGCGGCGCTCTGCGAGTGGCGGGCGTGGCTGGAGAGTCTCGCCGGGCGGTTCGAGGCGTACCCGCTGGATCCGGCCGGTATCGAGGACCAGCGGATCCTGTGGGAGCGCGCGGCCCGGAACCTGATCCTGCAGGTCGTCGACCGCACCGGCTGCGGCAGCGGCTGGTACGGGCACTGCCAGCAGGTGCTCGGCTGGTTCCTCGACCGGTGGGGAATCGCACCGGACCACGCCCGCGACCTCGTCGACGAGGCGGTCGGCGGTCGGTTCCGCAGCTGGGCCGGCCCCGACACGGAACTGGTCGACGACATCGCGGAGCGCCTCGCGCGGTCGCTGCCGCCGTCCGGCGGACCGCGGCCGCCCGCCGGGCCGGCCGTCGACCACCTGGCACAGTGGCTCGCCGTACGCGGGACCGCGGCCTGGCGGGAGGCCTCCGACCGCGGCGGGGAAGGGCCGGTGACACCGGCGTGCGACGGCGCGGCCGAGGACATCCGCGCCTTCGACCAGGCACTGGACCCCGCCCGCGCCGAGGGACTGCTCGCCGCGCTCGACCGGCTCCGGGCCGACGCGGCGCACGGCGCGCCGCTCGACTTCGCACTGCTCCAGGGCTGGCAGCAGCACGTCCTCGGCACCGCGCGGCCGCCCGCGTTCCGCACCCTGCCCGCCTTCGCCAAACGCGGTCGGGAGCGCTACGGCATCGCCCCGGACACCCGGGCCCGCCTCGACGCCTGCCTTGCGGAGAGCGCCGGGAGCGCCGGGTGCGCGGAGAGTGCCGACAGCTCCGGCAGCTCCGGCAGCTCCGGCAGCTCTGACAGCTCTGACAGCTCCGGCTGTACCGGCAGTTCCGGCAGTGCCGAGGGCACCGGAGCGCCGCTCCCGCTGACCGCCCGTGCCGCCCGCGCGTACCTCGACGTCTGCTTCTTCCACCCCTTCGACGACGGGAACGCCCGCTCCGCCTTCCTCGCCCTGGTCTTCGTCCTCGCCCGCGAGGGCGTCACGCTGGACAGCGTCAGCCTGCTCCGGCGTGTCTCCTTCCAGGCCGACCGTTCCCGGGACGCGGTGGCGCTCACCAACTACATCGACCTCCATCTCGCGGAGACCCGGCGCCGGGCCACCGCCCCCGCCTCCTGACCCGGTCCTCTCCGGTCAGGGGGCGGAGGTCCCGTCCGCGGCCTTCCAGCCCCAGGCGGTGAGCATGCCAGCCGACAGCGCGGCGCACTCCTCGGAGTCCAGGTACCGGACCGCCGCGTCCACGGTCGCGTCGTCGACCAGGCCGGTGGCGAGCATCGCCGCCCGGCTCCGCTCCCAGGTGTCCGCCCAGAAGCGGCTGACGGGACTGCCCGGCAGCAACGGCGGCACATGGATCTCGGCGGCCACGGAGCGCAGCCCCGCACCGCGCAGCAGCTGCGGATACGACGGCACCCAGGAGACGTCCGTGCCGATGGTGTCCCGCAGCCCCTGCCACATGGCCCGCATCACCGTGGTGTACGGCGTGCCGGGCGTCCGGTCGCTCGTCAGGTCGACCGCGTCGCCGAGCACCAGCACACCGCCGGGCGCGACGAGTTCGGCCAGCGTCGTGATCAGGCGCTCGTGCTCGGGCAGGTGCATCAGCACGAAGCGCGCGTGGACGAGCCGGAACCGGCCGGGGGCGATGTCCGGGGCGCCGTCCCGGTCGGTGCCGTCTGCGGTGGTGATCCCGTCCGCGGTGGTGATGCCGGCGGCGGTGGTGAGGCCGTCGGTCGTGATGTCGGCCTCCAGCACGTCGAGCCCGGGCCGCTCGGCGAGGAACCGGACGTCGCGGTCCACGGCGAGCACGCTCTCCACCCCGGCCTCGTCCAGCAGCCGCCGGGCGACCGTGCCCGTGCCGGCCCCCACGTCGAGGCAACGCCACCCCGGCCCGGCGCCGAGCGCCCGCAGCCGCGCCATGGTGATGTCGTCGTAGGCAAGGGCGCCGACGTCGATGCGCCGGTCCTCGCCGGCCTGTCCGGGACGGAAGACGGCCTCGCCGTAGCGGCCGCCGCCCGGCGCGGCGGTCACACCGCCGCCTGGGTGGGGCCGGGACTGCCGTCCGGGTCGGACAGCCGGATCCGGGGGGCGCCGCAGAGTCTCATGGCCGGGCCTTCGCATCTGGTGGGGTACCGGGCGGCCCGTCCCCGGGGCCGCCGCCCCGCCGATCCTCCACCGGCGGCCGCCCGCACGGCCGAGGCGCGCCGGGCGGGCGGCCGATCGGCCGAAGGGCCGGGCGGGCAGTCCCTCCGCCCGCCGGAGGACCCGGACGCTCCGGCCCCCTCCGCCGGATCTCCGGCAGATCGACGGCTGATACAACTATCTCCGCCGCACACGAGCACACGAGTCGTGCCGGGGGCGACCGTCACAGCGGAACACGGTCGAGGAAGCCAACCGGCCAAGAGGATCAGGGTCGCCATGCCGCACATCACCGTCGACTACTCCCCGCGGATCGCCGACTCCTTCGACCTGCGGGTCTTCGCGGCGGAGCTGCAGCCGACGGTTCTGGAGGGCAGCGGCTCGGCGGGCACCTGCAAGATGCTGTTCCGGCAGGCGCCCGGGCCCCGGACGGCGGACCGGCACGGCGATGCGGCGGCCTTCGTCCATGTGGAGGTGGGGCTGCTCCCCGGGCGGCCCGACGCGGTCAAGGCCCGGCTGTCCGAGGACGTGCTCGCACTGCTGGAAAAGCACCTGGGGGTGGGCACGGCCCACGCCGTGGTCTGCTCCGTCGAGGTGCGCGAACTGGGCTGCTCGTACCGTCTCCGGACCTTCTGAGCCGGGCTCGACGCGCGCGGACGAGGCACCCGGCCCCGTCCGCGGACCCGGGCGGTGCCCCCGTCGTCAGGCGGTGTGCAGGGCCGCGTGCAGGGTGCGGGCGGCCAGGGTGATGGCGGCTTCGGCGGCGTGGGTCTCGCGCAGGGCGTTGAGCATGACGA
>NZ_JBIBHY010000008.1:0-552029 GCF_042957285.1 Streptomyces sp. NPDC008092 | reverse complement strand
CCGAATAGTCCTTCATCGCCATCGGCGGTCTTCTCGCTTCCTCCGGATCAAGCAGATCCAGTATCAGCGTGTCCACCACTCAGGGGGAGGCTCCGAGTGACATCGCTCGCTGCCGTGATCAACGGCGTGCGTCCGCGTGGCCCGGCCGGCCGGCGCGGTCGAGATGATCACGCTCATCCCCATCAAGGGGAGACCACCATGCAACTGTCGGACAAGTCCCGCCCCATCATCGAAGCGACGCTTCCGGTGGTCGGCGAGCACGTCGAAGAGATCACCGAGCACTTCTACCGGCATCTGTTCAGCGAGCACCCGGAACTGCTGGACGGTACTTTCAACCGCGGTAACCAGTCACAGGGCACCCAGCAACAGGCGCTGGCCGGATCGATCGCCGCGTTCGCCGGCGCCCTGGTGCACACGCCCCGCCGCCTGCCCGAGAACCTGCTGACCCGCGTCGCGCACAAACACGCGTCGCTGGGCATCCAGCCGGCCCAGTACCAGGTCGTCCACGACAACCTGATGTGGGCCATCGCCGACGTGCTGGGCGATGCGGTGAACCCGGACGTCGCGGCCGCCTGGGACGAGGTCTACTGGCTGATGGCCGAGGCGCTGACCCACATCGAACGGGGGCTCTACAGCGCCCGCGCGGTCCAGCCGCACACGATATGGCGGCAATGGGAGGTCGAGCAGAAGATCCGCGAGACCGACGACGTGATGACCTTCGTCATCAGACGAACCGACGACCGCCTGGTCAAGCCCTCGCTGCCCGGCCAGTACGTCACCGTGCAGGTGCCGCTGCCCGACGGCACCCGCCAGCCCCGCCAGTACAGCCTGAGCCGCGCCGACAACGGCGAGTACCGCCAGTTCACCGTCAAACGCGTGCACGGCGGCGACAAGCCCGACGGAGTGGTGTCCACGCTGCTGCATGACACGGTCGACGTGGGCGACGCGCTGACCCTGTCCGTCCCGTTCGGCGCCGTGGCCCTGGACGACTACGTCGGTTCCCCGATGGTCTTCATCAGCGCGGGCATCGGGATCACCCCGATGGCCGGGATGCTCTCGCACCTGGTCAAAGCCGGCTCCCGGCTGCCGGTCGTGCTGCTGCACGCCGACCACAACGAGGACTGCTTCGCCCTGCGCCACCAGGTCCTGGACGACATCGCCGCGCTGCCCGGCGCCTCCGCCTACGTCTGGTACGAGCAAGGCGCAAACAGCCGACTCCCGGTGACCGGCCTCTTCCCCGGCGAGATGGACGTCTCACAAGTCGCCCTGCCCGACAACGCGAGTTACCACATGTGCGGCCCGATCCCGTTCATGCACGAGGTCCACAGCGCACTCACCAAACACGGCGTGCCACCCAAGGACATCCAGTACGAGGTGTTCGGCCCGGACCTGTGGCACGCGGACTACGAGTAGGTGCCAACACGGCAGCTACCGCCGAAGACCTGGACCGTTGATCGTTCGGAGCCGGTCTCCCGGGCGTACGCTTCCGCAACGGCACCTACCGATCGGTGCACGCGACCGACCCCGGGGTGCCTCTCGGTCGCCGCGCAGGGGCGTTCTGCGCCCCTGGCCGGACGGCGTGCCCATAGCGTGCCCTTAAGACCGGTCAGTCGCGGTCGACAGGGGTGCGATCTGCTGTCTTCGAGCGCCGGGTCGGAGCGTCATATGGCCAGGTCAGACGCTATCCGGTTCCCCAAGCGCCGTCGCTTCCCAAGCTGAGAGCGCGCGTTCGATTCTCGTCACCCGCTCCAGTGTGAAACCCCAGGTCGGTGGCTTGGGGTTTGTTTGTTGTCTGGCCCAATGGCATCGCCGCTTCCACCGCCCACCGCATCCTGCGCCGTCACGGCCTGCCGGCACTGACCGGGCCACAGGCGAGCCGGTGCACCGCTACGAACGCGCCCGGCCCGGCGAACTGGTCTACATCGACGTCAAGAAGCTCGGCCGCATTCTCGACGGCGGCCGACGCAGGGTGCTGGCCGCGCAGTCGGCAGTCCGAACAAGGACCGCCGTAACGGCGCCGGATACGCCTGCCTGCACACTGCGCTGGACGACCACTGCCGCCTGGGCCTGCACCCAAGACCTGCCCGACGAGACCGCCGCGACCTGCGCGGCCTTCCTCACCCTTGCCGCCAGGTGGTTCGCCGAACGCGGCATCAGCGTTGAACGGGTCCTGGCGCCAGACCTGCCACCAGCTGGGCATCAGTACACGCTGGACCCGCCCCTGGCGGCCGCAGACCAATGGCAAGGTCGAACGCTTTCCGCACCCTGCTCGACGAGTGGGCCTATCACAGGACCTCCACCTCAGACACCGAACGGCAGGCCGCGTTCCCTGACTGGCTGGACTGGTACAACTACCACCGACTCACACTGGAATCAGCGGCCACACCCCAGCCGGCCGCGTCACCAATCTGTCCGAACAGCACACCTGGCTGCTGCATACCGCGGCCGCCGTGGGCGGGGATGCGGAATCGTCTCGTGGCTACCGGGTGGATGTGCCGCCTGCGGAACGCGCCGACGCGTTGAGCTGGTCGAAGTCCTCGCGTCCGAGGGCGATGCCGCCGTCGCCCCAGCCGCCTTCGGCGATCTCGGAGTGGAGTACCAGAGTCCGTTGGGCGATCGACTCGTCTTCGGTCGCTTCGACGATCAGGCGGGTCATGTCGGCGACGAGTTGGCGCTGTGAGTCGCGGCGGAGGCTGCCGGCGGCGGTGGTGACGCGGATGCGGACGGGGGTGGGGGCGTCGGGTCCGGCGAGCACCCTGACGGACGCGGCCGGGTGCAGGTGGGTGTAGACGGCTACGTGGTCGAGGATCGGGCCTTCGGCGGGCAGGCCTTCGGCCCGCAGCAGCGCGCGGCCGAGGTCAACGACGAGCCGGTCGTGGACGGTGGCTGAGACGAGTCCTTCGGGAAGGTCGAGGTCGATCAGGGGCATGGGATTCTCCAGGGTCGGGGGCGCGCCAAGGCGCGCCGTTGACGGCGTGGGGATTCAGGACGGGACGGGTGCGCGCCGGCTATCCGGCCGCGGCGTTGTGGGCGGCATGGGCGAGGACGCTCTTGAGGCCCTCGACCAGCGCGGTGTGGTTCGGTGCCGAGTCGAAGAAGCTCGCTTCGGCGTCCGACAGTGCCTGAGCGGCGGCCTGCGCCACCTCGATACCCGCATCGGTGATCTTGATCTGCGATGCGCGTCCGTCCGACTGGTCGGCGACGCGCTCCAGCAGGCCCCGCTGGGTGAGCGTCTTGATCGTGGAGGAGGTCACCACCGGCGAGATGTGCGCGGTGTCGGCCACCTCGCGCTGGTTCGGGAGCTGCCCGCCCTGCCCGAGCTGCCACGCTGCCGCCAGGATGGCGAACTGCGCGTGGGTGATGCCGAGCGCGGCGAACGCCCGGCCCAGTGCGCGCTGCCAGGTGAGGTGCGCCTGGTAGAGCAGGAACCCGGTCGTCTCGCCGTCCGCCGCGTGCGCGAGCGGCGTCGCGTTCGCGGGTTCTCCGCCCGCGGCCGGCCGTTTGCGGCGGCCCGAGGCAGGCGTTGCGTCGGAGCGGTTCGGGTCAGGGGAGCTGGGCATCGGGGCCTCGTCGTCGCGGGGGCACCGGGATCGCGGCCTCGTCGTCGCTCCCCGGTGACATTCGGGGTCAGGGCTTGAGGATGATCTTTCCGGTCGAGGTGCCGGCCTCCAGCATGCGGTGCGCCTCGGACGCGTCTGCGAGCGGCAGCGTGGTCGAGACCAGGCCCTTGACGGTGCCGTCGGCGACCCAGCCGACAAGTTTACCCATCGCGCCGACGACCGCCTCGGGCCGGTCGACGAACCAGGTGCCGACGTTGAAGCCGATCAGCGACTGCGACGGCGCGGGGTCGTAGATCAGCGGGTACAGGGCCGGGCCGTCGATCTTGGCCGCGTCCAGGCCGTTGACCGCACCGTAGACCACGAGCTTGCCGAACGGCGCCAGCGCGGCCATCGACTGGGGCAGGTGCCCGGGGCCGAGTGTCTCCAGCACGACGTCGGCGCCCTTGCCGTCGGTCAGTTCGCGGACGCGCGCGGGCCAGTCGGTCTGACGGTAGTCGATCGCGTGGTCGGCACCGAGGCCGAGCGCGACCTGGCGCTTGCCCTCGGAGCCGGCGCCGGCGATCACGGTGGCCCCCAGCGCCTTGCTGATCTGCACCGCGAAGCTGCCCAGCCCGCCGGCTGCGGCGGGAATGAACACGGTGCTGGCCTCGGTCACGCCCGCGACCTCGGTGAGCAGCACGGTGGCCGACAGACCGACGATCAGCAGTCCGGCGGCGGAGTCGAGTTCGACGCCCTCGGGGACCGGGATGACGCTGTAGGAGTTGGCGACCGCCAGCTCGGCGTAGCCGCCCTCGGTGTACTCGCCGACCACCGCGAACACCGGCGTGCCGACTGCAGGGCCTTCGACGCCCTCGCCGAGCGCCTCCACGGTCCCCGCGACCTCCGCGCCCGGGATGAACGGCATCCGCGTCGGATCGGGATACGGGTCGCCCTTGCGGCGGATCACGTCGAGGAAGTTGACCGCGGCCGACTGGACGCGGATGAGGACCTGACCCGGGCCCGGGGTCGGGTCAGGGACCTCGACGAGCTTCAGGACGCCGGGTCCTCCCGTCTCGGTCATCTGGATTGCCTTCATCTGGGATCACCCTTCATGGCGGAGCTTCACGAGCTGATTGACTCAGCCCCGATAGAAGATAATACATGTACGAACTACTTCGTGCATTAACTATCTTCGGGCTCGGCGGCAGGCGCCGGCGAAAGGAGTGGCAGATGAAAGCTTTGGCAGCTGCCCATCCGGGGCAACGAGCTGGCGGCCCGCACCCGCTCCGCCCGCCCGGCAAGCGTCACGTTCTCCAGGACCGCCGGCCCGGCCATCACCGCACTCGCCCTTCCCGGCCCGCCCCGCGGCCCGCCCCGCACCGGGAAACCGGCCGGGCACTCTTGCAGGGAGACCTTTCCTATGAGGGCGGTGAGCCGGGGTTCGCCGGAGCCGTCGGCGGCGCCGCGGACGAATCCGACGCATATCCGGGCGATGGGCGGCCAGTCGGCGTACCGGCCTCGGACCTGGGATCGAGGAAGAGCATGCGGAAGTTGCGGTGGCGCCGGGGAACCTCGGCGAAGTCACGGAAGACCGCTGCGGCCGGCGGGTTCCACGCAAGGATGTCGAGGTAGCGGCCCAGCATGATGGCGCGGCTGTCACGCAGGTTGTCCAGCAGCTGCTGGAGCTGCGGTGCGACGCGTTCGGCCCGCGGCTTCGGCTGCGGACGTCCGCCGTCCTTGTCGGCGAGCTGGAAGAGGTAGCTGCGCTCGTCCTCCGGCAGGCGCAGCGCCCCGGCCAGGGCGCCCAGGGCGTCCGGGGAAGCGCCGGACCTCATCGCGGCGCAGCCCCCGCACATGGCGCGAGCCCTGGTGTCGGCCAGCACGACGGTGGCCGGGTCCAGGTCGGCGTGGCGGGCCTTGAGGAAGGCACCCAACTCCAGGGGACGATCACTTCGGCGGTTCACGGTCCGGCCCTCCGGGAGTTCGCGGAGTCAGTGCGTGCGGACCTTCGGGTCGCGATGTACCGCCGCCGCTCCGGCCTCAGGCGGAAGCTGCCTGCCCTGCTCGGAAGACGGCGGCGGTTTCGGCGACTCGGCGGCCGAGGTGCTGGGCGGTGGCGATATCGGCTTTGTGCACTGCCTCGGCCCCCTGGTCGACATTGGTCTGGGCAGCGGCACCGAGATAGAAACCGAGCCGGTTCAGGTCGTTTTCGGACGCCTGTGAACTGTTCCAGCCCGGGTGTAGACCGAGGTTGACCCAGTGCATGCCGAGTTGGGCGGCGAGCATCGTGAAGAACTGCAGGGTGTGCAGTTTGTCGCCGCTCTTGGCACCGGAGTTGGTGAACCCGGCGGCGAGCTTGTCCCGCCACGTGGCCGGCACGAAGCGTTTCGAGGTGGCTTCGGCGAAGGTGTGGAAGGCGCCGGATGCGGTGGCCATGTAGGTGGGCGACCCGAAGACGATCGCGTCCGACGAATCCAACGTAGTCCACTGCTCCTCGGTGATCTCGTCGACTCTGACCAGGTGGACGACCGCTCCGGCGTCGGCCGCGCCGGAGCGGACCGCCTCGGCGAGCACGCCGGTGTGGCCGTAGCCGGAGTGGTAGGCGATGGAGACGACGGGACGGTCCGAATGCGGTTGCACGGAGAATGCCTTTTCGGTGAGTAGCGGGAAGCCGGGCGGTGCTGCAGCGCATGGCGGAGCTCGGCGGCCCGCTCCGGAGCGGGCCGCCGGAAGGAGCATCAGGCCGGTCGGCGGGAGGCGATGAGTTCGGCCACCGCCTGCGAGGCCTGGACGGCGCGGGCGAAACCGCCGGGAATCGTGGTGAGGTAGACGATCTCCTTCAGTTCCTCCTCGGTGACACCTGCGTTGAGGGCGTAGTCGCCGTGGACCTTGATGAAGTCGCCGAGGCCGAGTGCCGCGAACGCGGCGACGAGTGCGAGCTGGCGGGTGCGCACGTCGAGCACGGTGCGGGCGAGGACCTCGCCGACGGCGTAGGAGGTGAGGGCGTTGGCCAGGAAGGGGAAGTCCTGGTCGAGTGCGTCCAGGAGGGCCGCGCGGCCTCCGTGCAGCTCTTCCGCGATCTTCTCGCCCCGCTCTCGCCGGGTGGCCGTGGTCTCGTTCGGGTCGACAGTGTTGGCGTCGGCAGTGCTGGCGGAGG
This sequence comes from Streptomyces sp. NPDC008092, assembly GCF_042957285.1. Classification (NCBI taxonomy): domain Bacteria; kingdom Bacillati; phylum Actinomycetota; class Actinomycetes; order Kitasatosporales; family Streptomycetaceae; genus Streptomyces; species Streptomyces sp. NPDC008092. The sequence goes on along the minus strand of NZ_JBIBHY010000008.1, from coordinate 545,333 downwards.
CGTTGGCGGACACGATTTCTCCTTGCGGTGGTACTGATCGAAGAGGGGCTGGGCGCTCGCGGCATGCGCGGGTGGGCGGCGACGACCGGTCCGTCGCGGACCCGGAGCCCGTACCGGGCGCCGGCGGACGGCGGGAAGCTCCGTCGGGCCGGCGACTGCCAGTCAATCCCGCGTGGTGGCCGACCTGAAGGATCGATCCGGTCCCCGTTGATACCTCACGGGTATGAATGCGTCGGAGAGTGTCCCGTACCCGACGGTCGACGGGTGTCTGGAGGCTGCCGTAGCGCTTCATGCCGCGGACCCGCCGGCTGTGCCCGTGATCGCGCGGCGGCGCCGTGGTGGACGGCGAGTGAGCGGTAAATGGGCTGTCGGCTGAGCGGTCGCCGCTGGTCGGCTTGGCGCCGGGACCGGTGCCGGGTCGCGACCCGGGGGCCTCGGCCCGTCCGCGGCGCGGGGTAGCCGGGTGACAGCCGGTCCTCGCCTGTTCGACCTGAGGAGACTGCACGCCATGTTCGACGACGACCGGTCCGGGTTGCCGGTGCACCAGCTCGTGGACCGGCTGGCTGCCGCCGACCCGGTGGCCCTGCTGATCTGCACCGTCCACCTGACCGGAGACCTGGAGCTGCTGCGTCCGCGGTGGCGGCCGGAGCTGGTGATCGGGGTACCGGAGGGGGGTTACCCGGCTGAGGTACGGACGGAGATCCTCAGCGCCTGCCGGGCGGCCCTGGAACGGGTCGGCGACGGCTGGGAGCGGCGGCGGCCCGGCTACGACGTGCTGCGGCGCATCGTGGAGTGGGCGATGGGGCCGTCGTACGGCGCCTACGTCCCGCTGCTGGCCGACGGGCTCTGCTTCCGGCCCGAGGACGACCCGGGGCGGCCGCGCTGGCACCGCTCGGCCGTCGCAGGCGGACGGGAGCTGCGGGTCGCGGTGATCGGCGCGGGTGCGAGCGGTCTGCTGCTGGCCCACCGGCTGCGGCAGGCGGGCGTCGCGGTCACCGTGCTGGAGCGCCGGCAGGACGTCGGCGGCACCTGGTTCGCGAACGACTATCCGGGCTGCCGGGTCGACCTGGAGAGCCAGGTGTACCGCTTCAGCGGCTACCCGGGCCGTTGGGCGCACCACTACAGCACCCAGCCGGCCGTCCTGGACTACCTGCGTGACTTCGCGAAGGACAACGGCCTCTACGAGGACATCCGGTTCGGCTGCGAGGTGCTCTCCAGCCGGTGGGACGCCGCGCGGGCGCAGTGGGTGCTTCAGGTGCGCTCCGACGACGGCGTGCACGAGGTCCTCGCGGACGTCCAGGTCAGCGCGGTGGGGCAGTTGAGCCGGCCGCGGCTGCCCCGCCTGCCGGGCCTCGGGACGTTCGAGGGGCACTTCTTCCACTCCGCCGAGTGGGATCACTCGGTGGATCTGACCGGGAAGCGGGTCGGGGTGATCGGCACCGGCGCGAGCGCGGTCCAGCTGGTCCCCGAGATCGCTCGTACGGCGGCCGAGGTGACCGTGTTCGGCCGGACCATGCCGTGGCTGGCGCCGACGCCCAAGCTGCGCCAACCCGTCGGGACGGACGAGCAGTGGCTGCTGGACCACCTGCCCCACTACCGCACCTGGTACCGGGCCGTCACGTTCCTGACGTACGTGGAGGGCAATCTGGGGCTGGTGACCGTCGATCCGGACCTCCCTCCCACGGAACACGCGGTGTCGGCGGGCAACGAGCAACTGGGCGCCATGCTGCGGCAGTGGATCGACGCCCAGACCGAGGACGACCCCGGGCTGCGCGCAGCGCTGGCCCCGGCCGGGCCGTTCGGTGCCAAGCGGTGGATCGCGGACGACGGCACCTGGATCACCACCCTGAAGCGGCCGAACGTGCGGCTGGTGCGTACGCCCGTCGAGGAGGTCACCCCCACCGGCCTGCGCACCGACGACGGCGGCTGCCACGAGCTCGACGTGCTGATCTGCGCGACGGGGTTCCATGCGGCGGAGTTCCTCGCGCCGATGGAGGTGGTGGGACGCGAGGGCCGCGATCTGCGGGAGCGCTGGGGAGGCGACGACGCCAGCGCCTACCTCGGTGCCTGCGTCCCCGAATTCCCCAACTTCTTCTCCCTGTACGGGCCGAACACCGGCATCGTGGTCCACGGTGTGTCGGTGCTCTTCATGTCCGAGTGCGCGGTCCGGTACGTGGTCGACGCCGTACGGCTGCTGCTGGAGAGCGGCAGCTCGTCTCTGGAGGTGCGGGAGCGGGCCCTGACGGCCTACCAGCGCCGCATCGACGAGGAGAGCGGCCAGCGCGCCTGGGGGTTCTCCACGGTGAACTCCTGGTACCGGAACAGCTCCGGCCGGTCGACCCAGAACTGGCCGCTGACGACGCTGGAGTACTGGCAGCGCACGCACGAGGTGGATCCCGCCGAGTTTCTGGTCACCCCGCTGGAGTGACCCTCCTGATGTGGCTCCCTCGGCGCAACTCCCCTGGCGTCGGGGGAGTCACCCGCCCGTGGGGCCGTACAGCTCTCGCTCCCACAGCCGGTCGCAGACCTGCTCGACCCCGCGGGTGAGATGCCGGCGGTAGGTGCTCGGCGGCAGGCCGAGCCGCTCGGCGGCGGCCTCGCGGGTGGGCACGCCGTGGAAGAAGGTGGTGGCCAGTACCCGGTGCAGCCGGGCCGAGTGGGCGTCCTGTGCCAGGGTGTCGACGGCTTCGACCAGGACGGCGCGCAGCGTCTCCGCGGGATCGGCACCGCCCTGGTCGGCCACCAGCCTGCTGCGGGCGAGCGGGCTGGCGCCGAGGACCTCGGTCCTGCCGAAGGCGCCCAGCGCGTCGCGTACCGCGCTGTCGAACTCCTCGCGGGCGAGCACCGCCAGTTCGGGCGGCGCACCGGCCGGCCGGGCCTGCGGGCCGAAGAGCTCCTGGGCCACGCGGCGGTCCAGCCAGCGCTCGACCGGCACCGCCCGCCAGTCGTGCGCGAACAGCGTGTAGCCGCGGCCCCCGACCGAGGGCGTCGCAGGGATCGCCCGCAGGTCCAGGTAGTCCATCTGCGGTCGCCAGAACTCCGGCTCCGCGATGACCATGTACGACCAGGCGAGCCGGTCGGCCCGCAGCCACTCGGAGAGGACCCGCATCCCGATCAGGTCGCTGACCGGCGACGGGCGCTGGTACACCGCCGGATACACCATGAACCGGGTCAGCGCGAGGTGCTCGCCGGACCGGACGGGGCCGGCCGTGCGGCTGTGCTCCCAGGCCGCCGCCACCACCGGATCGGCCCCCGTCTCCCGTGCGTCCATGGCCGCCAGCCGCAGCCAGGCCATGAAGCCGACCGGCTCACCTGTCGCGGGATCCCGGTAGACGGTGAACGCGTCGGGCCTGCGGCCGAGCCAGAACTCCGCGATCCGCGCCGACTTCACCCCCTCCGCCGCGCGGGCCAGTGCCACGACGCTGGGTGCGTCCCCGGCCCGCAGGACGTCCTCCTGCACCTCTCCTTCACCGCGCCAGGTGATGAAGTCGGGCATCACCCCGCCGTGCCGGTGCAGGAAGCTCAGGGCCCGCAGGGTGTGCAGCGCGAGCGGTCCGTGCGCCGTCCTGGCCCGGTCGAGCAGGTGGTCGCGGATCGCCCGGTGCATCCGCTCGTACCCCTGCGGATCACGCCACCGCAGGTCGGCGTCGAGCGCGTCGCGGACCACGTCGTGGGGGAAGAGGCCGCCGGACCCGGACTCGACGAACGGCAGCTCGCGCAACCAGGCGAACAGCGTGTCGGCGTCGGCGTCCGTGCCTCCGCCTCCGCCCCCGAGCACGGCACGCAGCAGCTCCTCGGTGGTGGACCAGGCGTGCGCGCAGACCTCCAGCGCGTGCCGGTGCGCCCCCGAGGGGACGGCACCGACCAGCTCGGACAGCAGCGTCTCGATCACGTCCTGGGTGGGGGACCAGCCACGGGCCACCGCGCGGTCCACGGTCGCCACCTCGGCGGCCAGCGACAGGGCCAGCGGATGCCCGCCCGCGAACGCCACGACGGACGGCCGCAGTTGCCCCGGCACGCCCCGCAGGTCCAGCAGGGCGGCCGCGTCGTCCGGTGCGAGGTTGCGCAGGGCGAGCACCCGCAGCACCTCGCCCCAGCCGAGGTCGGCCCGCCATTCAGGGCCGGGCGGCCGACGGCCGGCGACGACCACCAGCGCGTCCCGCGCCAGTGCGGGGATGAAGTCGCGCCGGAGCCAGGGCCCGACGTCCTCGCACCGCTCGAACGTGTCGACCAGCAGCACCGCCCCGGGCGCCCGCACCTCGTCGCCCGCCTGCTCCGTGAAGGCCTCCGGCGAGGGGCCGACCGTACGGCCGTCGACCAGGCGCACCGGGCGACCCGCGGCCCGGGCGTCGTCGGCGAACCGCTGGAGCAGCGCCGACTTCCCGATTCCGCCGGGCCCGTGGACGTACAGGACGCAGAACGTGTCGTCCTTCCCGTCGAGCGCGGAGCGGAAGACCGCGCGCTCCGCCGGCCGCCCGACGAAGCCACGCTCACGGGCCGCGCGCAGCCGCTCCTCCAGGCGGTGGCCGGTACCGGTCGGATCGGGCAAGGGTGACCTCCAGGCACGGCTTCTCGATGCCGTCGACGAAGGGGGAGCGGACGACGAGGCCCAGCGTAGGACCCGGCACCGCGCACCGCCGACGACGGTGCGAACCGGACTCGAACTCCCCGGCGTCCTCGTACGGCCGTTCGCCGGGCCGGTGTCAGGTGGCTGGTGCTGGTTGTCGGGCTGTCGTTGCGACCGTGGCGGCGGTGCGGACGAATGCCGCGACGGCTGGTGAGTGGGAGTCCTGGGGCCATGCCACGGACAGGGTGGCCGGTGTCTGGTCCTCGACCGGGCGGTAGACGATCTCGGGGCGGGGGTAGCGCTGGGTGAGTGAGGCGGGGAAGTAGCAGACGATGCTGCCGAGTTCGATGAGCCGGAAGATCTGGGGCAGGTCGGAGGAGTCGTGCCCGGCGTGGGGCGCGAGGGTGTCGTCCCTGGCGTATGTGTAGGGGCCGGGAGCGACTCCGTGGTCTGCGGGTGACCCGTCGGGAAGGCTGCGGTCCGCCAGGTCGGCCAGGCGCAGGGACGGCCGGGTGGCCAGCGGGTCGGTGGCCGACAGAGCGAGCAGGAACGGCTCGGTGGCCAGCGGTTCGGCGTCCAGGCCGCGGCCGTCGAACGGGGAGAGGAGCAGGGCGGCGTCGGCTCGTCCGTCGCGTACCGCCTGCGCCTGCTCGCCGAAGCGGCCGAGCGCCAGTTCCACCGGCAGAGCCGCCTCCTGTTCGGCGTAGGCGTGGAGGATGCGTGGCAGCAGGCCGCCGTCGGCGTCGGGTTTGAGGGCGAGCCGCAGCCGTGGTGCCGACTCACCTGCGTGCCGGGCCCGTCTGCGGGCCGCGCCGATCGCTTCGAGTGCGGTCCGGGCGTCGCGCAGCAGGACCTCGCCGGCCGGGGTCAGCGTGACCTGGCGGGTGGTGCGTTCGAGCAGTGTGACGCCGAGTTGGCGCTCCAGTTCCCGGATCGCCCGGGACAGTGGCGGCTGTGCCATGTCGAGCCGTGCGGCGGCGCGTCCGAAGTGCAGTTCCTCGGCGACCGTGACGAAGTAGCGGAGCTGCCGTGTCTCCAGCTCATTCATACCTGCAGGGTATCAACAGGGATCGGATCGGTCCTTCAGGTCCGCGTCCCCGCCGCGTTGACTGTCGGTGCAGGCAGGCAGGCAGGCAGGCAGGCAGGCAGGCAGGCAGGCCGGCAGGCTGGCGGGGCCGTGGAAAGAGGAGATGAGCCATGCGTGCGGTCGCGGTGCCACCGCGCGGGCGACGGGTGTCTCGGCGCATGTGGGCGACGGTCCCAGCGGTAGGCAGCCGTGTACCGGCTCGATGCCGCGTACATGTTCCGTACGGCCCTGGAATCCGCACCCGTGGGAACCGTGCTGCACGCGACCGGCGACGAAGGGGTGCCGGTGCGGCCCGGGCTCGTCGCGGACATCGAGAAGGACCACTACTTCACCGCGCGCTGATCAGCGGCGGTCCCTCACACACAAGTCGCCCCTTGGGAGGCACTCGCATGGATGACGTTCTCGACCCCGAACTGGCCGCGGTGGCACCGATGATCCCAGCTCTCGATCTTTCCGATGTGCCGGGTATGCGGGCCCTGACCAGGCAGTTCCTTGACTCGGCCGTGCCGTACGAGCCGGAGCGGCCGCTGTGCGTCGAGGACCTCGCGATTCCGGGGTACCGGAGGGCGCCGGACGTGAGGGTGCGCGTGCACGCGCCGACCGAACGGACCGGCCCCCTACCCGGTCTGCTCTACCTGCACGGCGGGGCCTTCGTCATGGGCGACCTGGACAGCGTGGACAACCAGGCCCGCCTGATCGCCGACCGGGCGGGCGTGGTCGTGGTGAGCGTCGACTACCGGCTGGCTCCCGAGAACCCGTATCCGGCCGGCCTGGACGACTGTTACGCGGCGTTCATGTGGGCGGCTGGTGCAGCGGGCCGTGCCCACGGTATCGACGGCGCGCGTGTGGGTGTTCTGGGAGAGAGCGCCGGGGGCGGGCTGGCAGCGGCCCTGATGCTGATCGCCAAGGATCGCGGGGGGCCGGTGCCGACGGCGCAGTTTCTGGACGCCCCGACTGTGGACGACCGGCTGCGCACCCACTCCATGCGGCACCTTCCCGAGACCCCCACCTGGAGTGCGTCCAACTCGCCGTACAGCTGGGCGTACTACCTCGGTGACCTCGCTCGACCCGGCGATCCGGACGTGCCCCGGTACGCGGCTCCGGCACGCGCGGAGGTCGAGGACCTGGCCGGTCTGCCGCCCGCCTGGGTGGCCGCCTACCAGGTCGACCCCACCCGCGACGAAGGACTCGACTACGCGCGCCTGCTGATCCGGGCAGGCGTGCCCACGGAGGTGCACCACTACAGCGGAGCCTTCCACCTGGCGCACGTGATCCCCGGTACGGCTATCGGCAGCCGCATGATCAGCGCACGGACCGACGCGATCAGACGCCTGCTTCGGGCGTCGTAGCTGCCGCGTCGGCGATCCGGCCTTCCGTGTCTCGGAAGGGGAGGCTCGACAACGAACGGGGTATGGCCTGCGATTCAGGACACGGTCCAGGTAGGGCGGTCCGTTGCCCGGTCGGGAAGGAGGAACCCCCGCGGGCGGAGAACAACTCGACATGGGCGGACCAGATGTCGAACGGTCGTCTCGGCAGCCGTGTGCGACCGCAATGAGTTCCTCGACGAGACCCTGGCTCTCTTGCGGGCCGACCTCGATGCCAAGGAACTCGTCGTGGAGCGAGTGAAATTCGTGCGGGACGCGGCGGCGAGTGGCATGTACGGCGACGTCCTGGCCCTGCTCAGCGGTGTCTGAGCGGCACCGCCCCAGCCGCTGTCGACCAGTGAGGACCGCCGGTGAAACCCACGTACGAAGACATGGCCGAGATCACGGGAGTCCTGGCTCTGCGGGGTCACATCATGGACGACCGCGAACGGAGCTGCCTCGGTGAAGTTCTCGCCGAAGAGCCGTATGGGGCGGAAGCGCCTTCGGCTTCGACCCGGTCGTCGGGCCGGACGCGATCGCCTCCGTCCTGAGCGCCGACGGGCACGCGCTTGCTCATCACAGGACGAACGTCGTTGTGTCGGAAGGTCCGGGCGACGCGGTCCGTGTCCGGTCCAAGGGTTTGGGCGTCGTGGACGGCGACACCGTCATCAGCGCCGTCTGCGCGGACGAACCGCGGCGGACCGCTGACGGCCCGCGCATCTCCAGACGCGTCGTACACGTCAAGTGATGCTCCGGAGATCTCGATGGCCGGCCTTCGAGACCTCCCGTCCACAGCCTGTGGGGAAGGAAGCCTCAGGCGACGTCGTGGACGTTGTGCTCGGTCAGGTCGGATGCGTGCCGGGCGATGGCACGGTAGTCGGCATCGTCGTGGAGGACGGCCAGGCCGTGGTGGGCAGCGGTGGCGGCGATGACGAGGTCCACCGCCGACGCGCTGCGATGCTCCCCGGCCCGCGCCATACGGTGTTGCACCGCGCTGATCCAGCGCCCCGCGTTCTTCGGCACGGCCGCGTCGGGGTAGAGGTCGGTGAACATCTCCGCGATCTCGTCGTACTCGCGGCTGTTCCGGGCGCTGTACAGGAACTCGGCTCGCTGCACGTAACAGGATGCGATGGCCCCGGCGTCGATCGCGTCGTACCAGGCCGCTTGCAGTTTCGGATCCCGGAGCAGCCGGACCAGACCGGAGGTGTCGAGCAGGTAGATCACCGGCTGCGCTTCTCCGCCTCATGCAGGCGCTCGGCGTCCTCGACGGCACCCCACTCGCGCGCACGCTCGAAGTGACGGCTGATGCGGGCCGCGCGCTCCTGCTGCTCGGCGTAGAAGTGCAGAGCGAGATTGACCGCCTCCTTCTTGGTTCTGACCTTGGCCAGAGCCATGGCCCGTTCCAGGGCGTCGTCATCGATGTCGATCTGGGTCACGGACATCGGCACCTCCCGCACAATGTTGGTGATGTACATAGAAGAATATGTCATCAACATGGACGATGCCGCATCTGAACGCCGGATCTGCAATCGCAATGGACACTCCGGATCAGTCCGGCAGGTGATGCCCGTCGGTCGGCGCGAATCACGGTGCGCCGTACGGGGCGGCCGCTGGAGGTTCCCGTGCCCAGAGCGTGCCCATAGGAACGGGCAACCACGGTCGACAGCGGTGCGAGCGAGCCCGCGCGGCCGCGCCGGCACGGCGAATCCGCGCAGGTCGGCGGCTACCTGACTCCCCGGGCGCCGTCGCTTCCCAAGCTGAGAGCGCGAGTTCGATTCTCGTCACCCGCTCCATGGAGAAGGCCCAGGTCACAGGACCGGGCCTTTTTGCTGTCCATCGTGATCAGTTGTCGTGTGCCGGATCCGTGCCGGCGTGTTGATCGTCCGGGTCGACGGTGCTGTCTTCTGGCGTGGCCACAGCCTCCTGGTGGACCCATCCGCTCCGGGAGCCGATGGACTCCCGGAGCGAGGGTCGATACGCGCGAGGCGGTTCCCGGCACTGTGCGGTCAGCTGTCGGAGAGCCAGTCCGCCAAGTCGTAGACGGTATGGCAGTAGGGGTCGTGGACGTCCTTGCGCATGCGTTCCAGCTCGCCAAGAAGGAGGACCGGGAGCGCGGTGTGCGCCGCTGTCAGGCCGACCGTGACGGCACCTTGCTTGTCCTGGAGGGGGAGGTCGATGCCGAACGGCGGTGCGTCCTGTGACTCGGGGGTGTCCAGGTAGAGGCGGCACGTTGCGTGGTCCAGGAGGAGGAAGCCGCGTAGGCGCAGTTCTGGGGGGTCTTCCGGCTCTGGAGAGAGGGAGAACGCGGCCGCTGCGGCGTGCAGTGCGTCCGGGACCTTGAATCGCGGCTCGGCGACGAAGGCGTGCACGAGGGCGGATGCGTCGATCACGGGGATCCCGAAGGCGTCGCGCGGTTCCTTCTCGGTCTCGCGTTCCGGCCAGTCGGTCGCCACGCCGCGCAGCGCGGCCGCGATGTCCCCCGCGGGGATGTTTCCGCCCTGGGGGTCCGTGAGTGGCACGTCGTAGGCGACGGAGTTGTCGAGGTGCCGGCCGTCCCAGAGGACGACGCGGCCGGCGTCAGGTCGGTCCGGGGAGGTCATCACACCTCGGACGAGCCGGACGTCCGGTCCGAACGTGAAGGCTGTGACACGGCTCAGCATTTCGTGCGCCAGCTGTGCCTGCAGACCGGACAGGCCCGTCTCGTCCCATGCCATGGAGTGCTCCGTCATACTCGGTTCAACGCGTCCGGGCATTTGTTGACACCCTGGCAGAAGGCCGTGATCACGCCGATCTTGTCGTCGGTGTCGGCGAGCTTGTACTTGTGGTCGCTGGTTTCCCAGTGGTACTGCGCAATGACCTTGACCTTGGCGAGGATGATCCCGAGGGTGTCGTACAGCACAGCGCCGTACACCTTGCGGGTCTTCGTGCTCCCTCGCTCGGGATGCTCGTTCACCGCTGCCTTGATGACTTTCTCGCTGTGGATGTTGTGCGGTCCGGAGAAATGGACCCAGCCGAAAGACCGGTTTCCCTGACGGGTTGGGATGTAGCGCCCGTCCTTGTCATGGGCCACGAACTTCACCACGCTCCAGTGGCTGCTCGCGGCATCATCGTCTGCCGCTGTGTCACCTTCGCTGGTATCGGAGTCGGCCGCGGCGACGGCCTTGTCCGTGTCGTCCGCCGCTGTGGAATCTGCCACGGAGTCCGAATCGGCTACGGCTTCGTAAGTGAGCCCCTGCTGGGTTGCTTTGGCGGCTCCGAAGGTCTGGACATATTGCTCATCGGAGGCGAGGAAAAGCTGCCCCGCGTCTCCACCCGCGTCCGTTGTGCTGTCAACAGTGTCGGTTTGTATTGAGGTTGTGGTTCCCGTCGGTGACACCGGAAGCATCGGCGTACGCCGGGGCAGCTCCGAGAGTCACGGATCCGAGCAGCACAAACGAAGCCAGTTTGGCTTTCACGCATTCCCCCATGTTCATGTGTTCTGATGCGAGGCACTGTGGTGCCGGAGGATGCCGTGGTCAGCGGCATCACGCTGGATCAATCTAGCTGTTGGACATCAGGCCGATCCATACATTTGAACGACTGTTGATCGTTCGGCGCCGGCCTCCCAGGCGTGCGCTTTCGCAAGGACCTCTGGCGACCGACACTCGCACCCACCTCCGGGACGCCTCTCGGTTGCTGCGCAGGGGCTCCCTCGGCCTCTCCCGTGCGGCGTGCCCATAGCGTGCCCATAAGACCGGTCAGTCACGGTCAACAGCGGTGCGGTCTGTCGCGCCCCGGTGGCATGTCAGAAAGCATATGCGCAGGTCAGACGGTATCCAGCTCCCCAAGCACCGTCGCTTCCCAAGCTGAGAGCGCGAGTTCGATTCTCGTCACCCGCTCCATGGAGAAGGCCCAGGTCAGAGACCTGGGCCTTTTTGTTGTCCACCGTGATCAGTTGTGGCGTGCAAGATCCGTGCCACAACGTTGATCGTCTGGATCAACGGCGTCGTCTTCTGGCACGGCCGCAGCTTCCTGGCGTGCCTTACGCACAGTCGCGTCGAGACCGGCTGCAACTTCCTGCTGTCGGTCCTCGTCGGAGTGCTGATGGACCAGCGCCGCCTGCTCCGCGACCTGGCCCTAGTCGCCGTCCGCGGCACGCACACCGCCCGAAGACTCGCCCGGCCCGCCCATCCCCGGGCGGGCGGTGCGTGTGTGATGTGCAGAGATCAGGGTCGGCGGCGGAGACGTAAGGAGTCCTGGGCCGCTGGACGACGCCGACTGGAGCCGACGGCGGGATTCGAACCCGCGTTACCCGCTTGGAAGGCGAAGTATCCGCTGCCTGCGCACCTGCACGACGAGGATGGTAGCCGCTTCGGCTGGTGCCCGGCATCTCGTTTTGGACCTTGAGAGCCCGGTGGCCAAGCGGAGTATAAGTGTCGGCACGGGGCGTCGCCCTGGCTGGCGCACGCGCAGGCGCTCCGGGTCGTAGAGGTGACGGGCCATGTGCACCTCCGGGCCGCCGAAGCCGATGATGTCGACGTGGCCGTCACCGCTGACGCCGTCGAGGAAGCGGAGGTGCTCCTTGCCCGTCCATACCGAAGCGGCCCGAGCGCGAGATTCCGCAACGCGGGCACTCGGACATGACGAGCCGCTTGCGAACGCGGCGCTTATGCGTCGCGGTCCTGTAAGAGGACAAGGTCACCGCTGAGAGAACGGGAAAGCTCCCGCAGGCATCGGGCCTGCGGGAGCCGTCCGTTGTACTGTCTGCGGCTGCGAGTTCTGCGCCGTCCGGGGCGGCAGTAGAGAGTCATCGCCAGTGCCTGTACAGCGGCGAGGAAGGCCATGACACGACCGCCGGAAGCCCCGCGTCGGTCAAACGGGCGCTCCGTTGAAGGGGTTGATCAGTGCACGGAGTTGGCGGCGGCGACGATGGCACGGTCGACCGCTCCCGGGCTGATCGACGGAACATCGTGGCCAGAGCGGGTGTAGCTGATGTGGGCGCCCACTCGCTTGGCCTCGAACTTCTGGGCGGCCGTCGGCACGGCGTGGTCCTCGGTCGAGATGACCGCCCACTTCGGGGTCTTCGCCGGCGGATTCACCGTGGCCTTGTCGGTGAAGGCCGAGAGGGCGACCGGCTCCTGAGTCACCGAGGCGACCTGGATGTCCGACTTCGACAGCCCGTTGCCGTACACGGTCCCGTACTTGTCGGCCTTGAGGTACACGTCGGTGTCACCGCCGGGCAGGGGAACGGTGCGGAAGTTCTCCGAAACGAGCTGCGACCCGGGGAACTGTCCGATCAGGGAGCCGGCGGTTTCCCCCTCCTTGGGGATGAGAGCCGCCACGTACACGAGGGCCTTGACCTTCGACGTCTTCGCGGCGACCTGGCTGACGACCTCTCCGGCGTAGGAGTGGCCGACCAGCACGACGGGGCCCTTGACGGTCTTGACCTGTGCCTCGACGTAGGCGCTGTCGAAGGCCAGGCCGCGCAGCGGGGTGTCGATCGCGAGTACCGGGTAGCCGTGGCGTCGCAAGTAGGCGATCTCGCTGTTCCAGCTGGAGGAGTCGGCGAACGCTCCGTGGACCAGGACCACCGTCGGCTTCGCGCGGTGCGCCGCCTGCGAGGCGACGGCGTGGTCGTCCGCCTGGGTCGTGACGGCGCTCGCGTTCGTCACGGCCAGCGAGGCCACGACCGCGCCACTCACAAGCCCGGCAGTCGCCAGCGCTTTGATTCGAGCGGTGGAATTCATTTGGTTTTGTTCCTCTCGGGTTGTCGAGCCTGATCGGCAGAGGAAGCGGCGCGGTCCGCAGGAGCAAGGAAACCGTATTTGTTGCGGCCGACGGCGCTTCGCAGAATCGACTATGGCGGCCGCGTCGGCGGAAGGCTAATGCCAATCCTGCTTCCTTCCATGTCGATCCGGCATGAGCAGGTGGTCTCTCCCGCCGTCCTTCGATATTTCCAGCGCCGCATTTCCCTCGCTTAAAGCGGGCAGAGCTGCTGGCAATTGGGCGGCATCTGTGCTGTCCGGCGTGCTTGATTGCCGGTATCTGTTTCACCTGCGCGGTGGTGTGGGCACTGCGACGGGTACGAACGGGCACGGTCGCCTGGGGGTGGCCGGCCTCGCCGTGACCGGACGACGACCATGTGAAGACGGTGGCGTCGTCAGCATGTCGGCCGGCCAAGTCGGCGGTGTCCGTCACGGCCAGGAGGTCTTCTCTTCCGGTTCAGCCCAGGTCGTGGACGCAGATCGAGGCCATGAACGGCATGCACGAGCACTGAGCCGCCGACGGCCCGTGTCTCCCCACGTCGCGACGACGGTGCGTGCGCCTCGGCGGCCGCCCGGGCCGCCCAGTTCGCGCCGGACACAACGGTCACGCCACAGCCCGTTCTCGGGCACCGCCATGTGTACATCCAGATAGGACAAGTAGTGCGCATACGCAAGCTGAGCTCTGCCCTGGTGGGGGTCGTCGCCGTGCTGGCGCTGACCACCGGGACGCCTGCTTCCGAAGCGGTGGCCCCAGCCCGGCCTTTCGAAGCGGCGGCCTCCGTCCAGCCGGACTCGGGCTCACCCGCGCCTGATGTCCGGCACAGCGAGCGCATGATCCCCGGCACCACGGGGGCGGCGGCGAGGAGGGAACTGCCCGCCGAGGTCTCCCGGCGGTTCTACGAGCTCAACGCCTCCCGGCACCAGGGCCCGGTCGGCGTCTACGAGGACGCGCCGTCCGCCACGGACGCCACCACCGACGCCTTGTCCTCCTGGGCCGGGAAGTACCACGCCTACTGGGGTGTCTTTCCCACCGGCGGCACCCTGCACGGCGCGCAGGCCACTCACAGCGTGAACCTTTCGACTCCGGTCACCGGCGACGACACCGTCTATGCGCCGACCCTCGACCCGAGCAACGCCACCTGCATCGAGATGACCACGATCTACTCCGGGGGCACGATCTGGGTCGGCGCGTGGGACTGGTGTGCGGCGGTCCCGGGCTGGGCGAAGTACCTGGTCGTCGACTCCGCCTTCCTGGACACCTACACAAAGAAGGTGAACGGCCGGCCGTCGTACTCGGTCCAGGACGTTCAGACCGATGCGGCGACCAACGAGTGGACTTCGTACCTCTACAACTACGACACGCACGAATGGGAGACCTTCTTCAAGACCGCGAACACCAGCAAGCTCGGCAATTCCGGCGGCGGCTGGGACATGATGGAGGTCTACACGCACTACGACCCGACGACCGGCGAGGGTCAGTACTGCGCGGAGACCAAGGGCGCGGTGTTCCAGACCACGGGGCTCAAGTACCAGACCTCCTACGGCGGCGGCTGGACGGCCGCCACGGAGGCCAATTCGAGCGTGGCGACCACGGTGAAGTCGTCCGACCTCGGTTGTTCGGATCTGTCCTACGCGGTGCTGACGCCGAACAGCGGGTTCTCCTTGACCAACGAGAAGAACCCGACGGGACCCATCAGCAACTCCGCCGGGATGTGTGTGGACAACCGCTTGGGGAACACCACGAACGGCAACCCGGTCCAGCTGTACTGGTGCAACGACACGAACTCGCAGCAGTGGACGCTGAACCTCAACGGCACGATCACGGTTGAGAGCAGGTGCATGGCCGTCAAGGACGGGGGTACGGCGGACGGTACCGTCGTCGAGCTGTACGACTGCGACGGCTCCGGCGGCCGGAGCTGGCAGGCGCGTGCCGACGGCACGATCTACAACCCGCAGTCCGGCAAGTGCCTCGACGGCACCGCCGACTACACCATCGCTCTCACCCAGCTCCAGATCACGAGCTGTGCCAGCGCTGTCAACCAGCGGTGGAACATCCCCACCTGACCCTTCACCGGGACGGCTTGCCGCGGGCGTGCTCAGGCACCCGGTAAGCCGCCCTGCGTGACGGCCGATGACACCGGACGCAACGCGGCTCCCGTCTCCTGCCTGTCCCTTCCGCCACCCCCTGCTGTCCAGGCGTTCAGGAGCGCGGCCCGCACCGCCTCCTGAGATTCCTCCGACTCCGCCTCTTCGCCCGGTGTCGCCGCTTGCTCGTCCATGTTCACCTCTCCGTTGGTCTGTTCGTCTCCGAGGCGCGAAGCCACAGTTCAGTGGGTGGGTGGCGACTCATCCGTCCTGTGCATGGTCGGGGCCGTCCCGACCACGGGTGCGTCGGTGGCGATGGCCTCGACGAGGCCCAGGAACGTCGTGCGCCCCCATTGGGTCGTGCAGTCGACCGCAAGCCCGTCACGCGCGAGCCGCTCGTTGAGCCGCACGATCCTGCCCTGCAGCGCTCGGCGGCTCATCGGTTCCCCGGCCGTACCGAGCAGGAGGCACAGATCGTGACAGCACCACGGCCGCGAGGCGGAACAGAGGATGTCCAACAGCACCTGCTGGGAATGCTGCTGGGGGCGGACAGCGCGAAACGGCGGTGAATCCGCGACCCGCCGCCGCGGTGAGCGCCGCATGTCCAGCCATCGGCGCTCTGCGGCGATTCTGCTGGCGAGTTCCCTGGGCGGCGAGTCGCGGGGGAGGACATTGGCGGCCCCCGCCAGCAGAAGCCGTACGGAATCCGTGTGATCCGGTATGAGTACGACCACCGACGCGATGTTGCTGAGCGCACGCACGCGTTGCTCCAAGGCGTCGCTCCACTGCGAACCGGGTACGTCCAGGACGGTGAGGCGAGGGCCGGCCTCGTGCAGCAGGGCGCCGTAAGCCCGCTCGGAGCCCCAGGTGTGCGTCTGGGCGGGCAGCACCCGCTGACTGCGCAGGGCGCGGAGCAGCGACGCCGTCCGCTCGCGCTGCAGCGTGAGCACGATGCTCACCGGAAAGGTGACGTCCTCCTGTTCCACGAAACCGATCTCTTCCACGAGACCGACGGGACCTTCGGCGATGCTGAGGGCAGTCATGTTCGGTGTTCGTCCTCCGGGGTTGCAGCGCCCGGACCTGGGCCTGGAGGCGTTGGCGAAGGCCGGCCTTCTCGGGCGTCGGCGGGTCGCCGGGCGGCAGAGGCAGACCCGACCCGCCCGCCGATTCTCGGTCAGCTCCAGCGGATACCGCCCATACCGACTGGGGTCGTTCCGATGCCGGATCGGCATGTCACCAGCCCGGCGCCGCCTCGTCCGCCGCACCTGCCGCGCCGAAGTGTCCGTTCGGTCCCTGCCGAGGTCCCGTCGGTACCCGATGGACTACGGCAGCCGTGAGCACGTCACCCGGAGCCCTACGGTGGTCCCCGTCGGCCTCCCCCGGTCCCCCTCGGCGGGAGGCCGCCCTGATGCCCGTCGAGTCGCCCGCGGCGTCGGAGTCATGGAGAGCACGGCCTGCCGACAGGCCAAGTGACGTGCGCCCTCTGGGTTGCCGCTCGCGTGTTCCACTCCGCCCTTCCCGTACAGAGAGCCGAACAACGATGCTCGAAGAGCTTCATGCCAAGTCCGAGGCAAGGGCCAGGCCGCCCGGCGGGTGGGCCGACGACGCGGTTGTCCGCCGGAGGTCGGCTGTCTTCTTATCGACCGTCCTCACCACGTTCCTCGTCGCCTCCAGTGCGCCCACTCCGCTCTACCGCGTCTACCAGGCGAGTTGGCACCTCTCCTCCGGCACGGTCACCGTGGTCTACGGCGTGTACTGCCTGAGCGTCCTGGTCGCGCTCCTGACCGTCGGCGCGCTCTCCGACCATGTCGGCCGACGGCCGGTCATCGGCACAGCGCTCGCCCTCGAAGCACTGTCCATGCTGCTTTTCCTGCAGGCCGGCGGCGTGACCTCGCTGATCCTCGCCCGGACGCTCCAGGGACTGGCCACAGGTGCCGCGACGAGCGCACTGGGTGCTGCCCTGCTCGATGTGACCAGGCGGTGGGGCCCGCTGTTCGTCAGCATCGCTCCACTCATCGGCATGGCGTTGGGGACGATCGGCACGAGCCTGCTCATGGACCTGATGCCGGCTCATCTCGGCAGTGTGTACGCGCTGCTGCTCGGCGCGCTGGCCGTGCAGATGCTGGGTTTGGCCTTCCTGCCGGAGTCGAGGTCGCCGAGGCCGGGTGCCTGGCTTTCACTCCGGCCACGGATCCGCGCTCCCCGGTCCGGTCGCCGAGCCCTCCTCGTCACCGGACCCGTGTTCGTGGCCGTCTGGGCTCTGGGCGGCTTCTATCTGTCCCTCGGGCCCGATCTGGTGCAGGGCATCACGGGATCGGCGTCGTCGGCCGCCGACGGTCTGGTCGTGTCCCTGCTGACCGCCACTGCGGTACCCGCAGTGCTGCTGACCCGGCATGCCGACGCCGGTCGAACGGCTCTGGGCGGCTCGCTGCTTCTGACGACGGGGGTGGCCGTCACGCTGCTGGCCGCGCACCGCGACTCCGCCGCAGCCCTGTACGTGGGGACCGCGGTGGCCGGTGCGGGATTCGGCCCCGCGTTCCAGGGCGGCGTCCGTCTGGTGACGGCGAACGTCCTCGCGACGGAACGGGCGGGCCTGATGGCCGCCATCTACACCATCACTTATACGTCGATGTGCATTCCGGTACTGGTCACGGGTTTACTCGTCGGCGAATACGGCCTCCTGCACTGCACCTTGTTCTTCGGTATTTTCGTCATGGCGCTCTCGTTGGCGCCGTTCGTGGGTCTGGGGAAATTCTCCGCCCCTATATCAAGCCCCTATATCAAGTAGAGGTACGGCATAGTGATAATCAACAATGCGCGCATGCGCGTCCCCATGCTGCTGGCGCTTCTGGCGGCCGTCCTTGTCACGGTGACGAGCGCCTCGGTCACCGCGCAGGCCGCCGAGACGGAAGACAAGGCACCCGCCGACTTCGTGGCGCTCCACGACGTGGCCCCCGCGATTCTGCAGGAGATCCGCTACGCCACGCCTCACAACTTCATCGGCACGCCGATCAATGGGTACGCCGAACCGCTGTGCATCGTCACCGCCCAGACGGCACAGGCTCTGGCGAAGGCCGAGCGCTACTTCCTGACGCAGGGCTACACGCTGAAGGTGTACGACTGCTACCGGCCGCAGCGCGCGGTGGACCAGTTCGTCGACTGGGCCCAGGACCTGACCGACCTGAAGATGAAGGACGAGTTCTACCCGCAGGTGGACAAGGCCGACCTCTTCGCAGACGGGTACATCGCGGCGAAGTCGGGGCACAGCCGTGGCAGCACGATCGACCTCACGCTCGTGAAGCTGCCGGCCCACCCGACGCGTCCCTACGTTCCCGGGGAAAAGCTCGAGCCGTGCTACGCGCCGGCGGCGCAGAGGTTCCCGGACAACTCGATCGACATGGGCACCGGCTACGACTGCTTCGACACGCTCGCGCACACCCTCGACCCGCGCATCGTGGGAGTCCAGCACAGCAACAGACTGCTGCTCAAGAACGAGCTGGAGTCCCTCGGATTCGTGAATCTCGCCGAGGAATGGTGGCACTTCACCTTTGCCGCCGAGCCCTACCCGTCGACCTATTTCGACTTCCCCGTCTCCAGGTCCTCGCTGACCGGCTGACCGGACAACCGAGGACTTCGGTCCACCAGTGTGCGGCGCCGGCCTTCCCACCGGAGGGTCGGCGCCGCACAGCGAAGGAAGCAGAAACCATGACCGAACAACCCACCTCCCCTCCGTCCGGATCGCGCCGCAGGCCGCTGGTAGTGCTCCTCTTCGGCGGCCGGAGCTCGGAGCACGGCATTTCCGTCGTGACCGCGGGGGCCGTACTGCGAGCCATCGACCGGACGAAGTACGACGTCCTGCCGGTGGGCATCACCCAGGACGGGCGCTGGGTCCTGACGGCGGACGATCCCGAGCGCATGGCGATGGCCGACCGGCGGCAGCCCACGGTCGAGCAGCTCACGGATCCGGGCCGGGGCAACATCATCGTCTCCGTCGACCCGACCGACCGGACCGTCGTCCGCAGCGAACGCGGCACGGAGCCCAAGGTCCTCGGCGAAGTGGACGTGGTCTTCCCCGTACTGCACGGACCGTACGGCGAGGACGGCACCGTGCAGGGCCTGCTGGAGCTGTCCGGCATCCCCTACGTCGGCGCGGGCGTTCTCGCCTCGGCGGTCGGCCAGGACAAGGAGTACATGAAGAGGGTGTTCAGCTCGTTCGGCCTGGCGGTCGGGCCGTACCTGGTGGTCAGACCCCGTGAGTGGCAGTCCGACGCGGCGGGTGCCCGCGAGAGAATCAGCCGCTTCGCCGACGGGTACGGCTGGCCGCTGTTCGTGAAACCGGCACGCGCCGGGTCTTCGATCGGTATCACCAGGGTCGACGGGCCGCCGGGGCTGGAGGACGCGATCGCGGAGGCGCACCGGCATGACGCGAAGATCATCGTGGAGGCCCTGGTGCAGGGCCGCGAGATCGAGTGCGGAGTGCTTGAGTTCCCCGAGGGACCGCGAGCCAGCGTGCCGGCCGAGATCCCGGCGCCCGACGCGCGTGCGTACTACGACTTCGAGGCGAAGTACCTCGAATCCACTCCCGGAGTGGTCCCCGCGGCGCTGACCGACAGCCAGACCAGCGAGGTGCGCCGACTGGCCGTCAAGGCGTTCGAGGCGGCCTCTTGCGAGGGGCTGGTCCGTGCGGACTTCTTCCTCACCGAGGAGGGACGATTCGTGATCAACGAGATCAACACCATGCCCGGCTTCACCCCCGTCTCGATGTACCCGCAGATGTGGCAGGCCAGTGGCATCGGGTACGGCGACCTGGTGGATCGTCTGCTTCAGGCGGCGCTGCGACGGACCACCGGGCTCAGGTGATCCGAGCCGGATCGCTCTCCCGGAATACAGAGCAGATTCACTGAGGGGCGGCCAGACCACAAAACTCGGGGGTTTGCCGATTGTCACGCCGAGGCGGAGTGGAATTATTTCACGTCGGCACCGGCGGTGCGCGGCGGAGAATGCGGCAAGGGCTGCGTGCAGGGCAGGGCAGCCATCCACCGATGGAGGCCGCTTTATGTCAGTCCATCATGGTCATGGATGCCTGGTGGCGCCAATGCCGATTCGCGCAGAAGTCATGCCGGTTGGGCATTACCAAAGCCCAAGACGCCTTTCCGGATCGCAGTTCGACAGGAAAAGCGGCGTGGCTAACATGGCGTCATGGATATCGACCTCCGGCGTCTCCGCTATTTCGTGACGGTTGCCGAAGAGCTCAGTTTTGTGCGTGGTGCCGAACGGCTGAAGATGACGCAGCCCGCACTGAGCCGACAGATCCGTGCCCTTGAGGACGATCTCGGAGCGTCGCTGCTTCAGCGCGGCCCGTTGGGTACGGCGCTCACTCGGGCCGGCGGTCAACTGCTGGAGGACGCACGGCCGCTGCTGGCGGCATCGCTGGCTCTGCAGCGGCGAGTCCGGCTCGCCAGCCGTGAGGGGCACCACTTCACCATCGGCTTCATGCCGGGTGTCATAGTCACGCCGATCGTCAGGCAGTTCCGGGCGCTGGCACCGGAGGTGAATGTGCAGGTGCTGCACACGGCGCCCACCGACCAGGTCGACTATCTGCTCGACGGTCGTGTCGATGTCTGCTTCGTCCGGCTGCCCCTGCCGGTAGACACCTTCGAGATCGTCCCGCTGTTCCCCGAGCCGCGGGTTGCGGCTCTTTCCGACGAACATCCGCTGGCAGAGGCGCAGACCGTCCACATCACGGAGTTGACGCCGTACCGCTTGCTCCAGGACTCCGCGGACGTACCGGAGTGGCGCGGTACCGAATTCGACGCGGCAGCGGCGCGCAACCCTCCGGAAGCGGATCGGCCCACCTCGATAGAGGAGAGCCTTGAAGCCGTCGCGTCCGGCACCGGGTTCATCGTGGTCCCGGCCGGCCTCGCCGATTTCTACCGTCGCCCCGACATCCGTTACGTCCAGCTCACAGGGGTTGCCCCGCGCATGGTGGCGCTGGCGTACGCCAGGAACCGGAAGATGCCGTCCATCGACCAGTTCGCCAAGATCGTGATTGCGGCGCTCGGTTCGGCATAGAGGTGCGCGCGTGGGCGAGCAGAACCACGCTGTCCTGTCGGTATGTCCGATCGGCATGACGATTCGGGAAATCGGCATTGGCGCGACGAGCCGTGGCCCGCAAAGCTCATGGGTATAAGGAACTTGAGCTGAAAGAAAAGGTTTTGACGATGCGTCATCGCGACTTACTCGTGCGGCACCGGTAGGCGGGACAGAGATGACTGCCTATGACTATGTGGTCGTCGGTGGCGGAACGGCCGGCTGTGTTCTCGCGGCGCGTCTGTCCGAGGACGCGGCGGCCGAGGTGCTTCTCGTGGAGACCGGCTCGGCGCTCGGGCCGCCGGCCATGCACCTTCCGGTCGGGTTCCCGCTCATCCCGGCCAAGGAGATCCTCTGGTCACGATGGACGACACCGCAGCCCGGGACGCTGTCGCGCAGTCACCACTGGCCCAGCGGACGGGTCCTCGGAGGATCGAGTTCGATCAACGCGATGATGCACGTCCGCGGGCACCGCGCCGTCTACGACGGATGGGCGGACAACGGCGCGAAGGGCTGGAGCTACCCCGAGCTGCTGCCGTACTTCCGCCGGACGGAGACGGCGATAGGCCGCAACGCCGCCCTGCGCGGAGTCATCGGGCCGGTGTGGGCGGCGCCTACGACCCAGCTCGACGACGGGTCGCTGACCTTCCTCGGCGCGCTCACCGAGGCCGGTCACGAACTCACCGACGACATCAACGGTGAACGGCAGCACGGCGCCTTCTGGTGCGACCTGGCAGGGGCGGGTGGCCGTAGGCAGAGCGCAGCGGACGCCTATCTGGTGCCGGTGCTCGACCGGCCCAATCTGCACCTGGCCACGGAGGCGGACGTCAGCCGCCTGGTGGTCGAGCGCGGACGCTGCACCGGCGTGGAATACACGTCCTTCGGCACAGTGGAACGCGCCGAGGCGCGCGGCGAGGTGATAGTGGCGGCCGGGACGGTGGGCTCCGCCCACCTGCTGCTCCTCTCCGGTATCGGTCCCGCGGCACATCTGCGTGACGTCGGGATCCCGGTGCTGGCCGATCTCCCCGGAGTCGGCGCCAATCTGCATGACCACCTGCAGTGCCCTGTCGTCTTCGAGGCGCGGCGGCAACTGACCACCAGCCATGGTTTCAGTACGGTCGGTGCCCTGGTGCGCAGCGGCGCGACAGCCGTTCCGGACGTCCAGTTGATGCTGCTCGACGCTCCGGCGGACATCGCGGATGTCGGGACGCCCGAGTGCGGACACACGGTTGCCTTCGCTCACACGGCGCCGGCGAGCCGGGGAACGGTCCGGCTCAGGAGCTCGAACCCGGGCCGGCTGCCGTTGATCGACCCGAACTACCTCGCCGACAGCGCTGACGTGTCCGCCATGCTCGCGGCCCTCGGCATAGCGCGAGAGATCGGCCGCATGCCCGCCTGGGGCCAGTGGGGCGCCCGGGAGACCGCTCCGGGAAAGGGAGACGACCTCGTCACCTACATCCGCAGGAACGCGGCGACCTTCCACAACCCCGTCGGCACCTGCCGGATCGGGATGGACGACCTCGCTGTCGTCGACCCGGACCTGAGAGTGCACGGCGTCGACGGTCTGCGTGTCGCGGACGCCTCGGTGATGCCGTCCATCCCCAACACCGGAGTGAACGCGACTGTCCTGGCCGTCGCCGAACGGGCTGCCGAGACCATCCGACGCGATGCGAAACGGCCCTGAGAGCACCTGCTGGACGTCCGGAGCAAGGCCGCACGGCGGCCCCTGAACACGAAGGAACGGTAACGGTGAAGTTCTTGTGGCGCATGGTGGACGAAACGCTCATCGGCGCGGTGATCTACGCACTCACGTGCAAGCTGCCCCGCAGCTTGCCTCGTGTGGACGTCACGCGTGCGGACGCACAACCACCCCGCACGTCCGCACGGCGGGGCTGAACGAGCAGCGGCACGGTCCCGTGTGATCCATCCCGAATTCGCGAACCTCGTCAGACACCTCACGTGTACGCAAGTGGACTGATGCCGAACCGGCATGCAGGACCAGCGGATAGGCATTGGCGACGCATGACCGCCCCGGGTCAGGATGTTCGACGTGACCCACTTCGACCTCGGAGTGCCCGGCGCAGCGGCACAACACACCGCTTGGCGACGGTCTTGAGCGCCTGAGCGCGCTGGTCCCGCAGCAGCTTCCTCGGGTTCGCGGAACCGAACCCCCCGATTGCTGTGCACACAACAACTGTCAACTCGGCAAGGCATCGCCGTGCCCTGCCCCGCTCTGCCCTCACGGAAGGCCGATCGATGTCCCACCACCAGGATTCAGCTGCCGCGAAACAGGACCCTCGCCTGGACATCAGCGATGTCTACCTGTTCAGGGGACGGACCGGCACCGTCTTCGTCATGAACACCAACCCGGTGTCGGCCGACAAGGGCTTCCACCCCGAGGCGCTGTACGAGTTCCACATCGACGCCGACGACGACGCGGTGCAGGATCTGACGTTCCGGTTCAGATTCCTCGCGACGGAACCGGATGGTCGGCAGGCTTGGGTGCTCGACCGGCTCACCGGTTACGAGGCCATCGACCGCAACGCCTCGGGAGCCCTGGTGGCAACCGGCAGGACGCAGGAGATCGTCACCACGGCGGACGGCGTCAACGTCTTCGTCGGCCGAGCCGGGGACCCGTTCTACCTCGACGGCACCGTCATCACGTCGGTCGTGACCGCGCTCCGCAACGGCGCGGCGGTGGACCTCTCCGCGTTCGACCCGCAGCGGGCCTCGAACCTGTTCGCGGGCACCAACGTCACCGCCATCGTCCTCGAAGTACCGGACGAGCTCATCGGATCGGGGACGATCAGCCTGTGGGCCACCACCGCGCTGGACGACCACCACGGCGGCTGGCTGCAGATCAACCGGTGCGCGAATCCGCTCGTCAGCACGTTGTTCGACGTCACCGAGGCCGGCTTCGACGACTACAACGCCACTGATCCACATGCCGACCTCGACAACTACGGCGACCTTGTACGCCGGAAGGTCGCGGGTCTCGTGGCCGCGAACGCCACGCACTCCGACCCGCAGGGCTACGGCGCCGCGATACGGGACGTCATCTTCCCGGACGTCCTGCGCTACCAGGTGGGCACCGAAGCCGACTTCGGCGCGGTGACCCGCAACGGCAGAGGGCTCACCGAGTCCGCTCCCGAGGCGATGTTCGAGATCGTGCTGAACGCTCCCGTCCCCATGGGCCTGGACGCCGGCCACGCCACCGGGACGCTGCGCGCCGTGTTCCCGTATCTGAGCGCACCGGCCTGACGTCGCCAGGGGATCGGCCAGACGCCAAAGCCGCACCTCACAACACCCGGCCCGGCGGCCTTCCCCAGGTCGACCGCCGGGCCGGCAGTCCCACCCCTATGT
Source organism: Streptomyces sp. NPDC008092 (assembly GCF_042957285.1). Taxonomy (NCBI): domain Bacteria; kingdom Bacillati; phylum Actinomycetota; class Actinomycetes; order Kitasatosporales; family Streptomycetaceae; genus Streptomyces; species Streptomyces sp. NPDC008092. Next base: position 521,033 of record NZ_JBIBHY010000008.1, on the reverse strand, counting down.
CCTCAGGTCCGTGCAGCGAAGCCCGCTCCGTACCCGTCCTGTCCCGTCCGGAACCAGGAGATTTCCACCATGTCCCGCCGAATCCTGACCGTCTGCGCGAGCTTCGGTTACCTGTTCATCGCGCTGTTCTTCGCCGCCCTGCTGATCGCCCACTGGGTACCGCCGATGGCGCCGAGCTGGTCGGCGGAGCGGGTGGCAGCCTTCTACACGGACCACGCCAACTCGATCCGTGCCGGCCTCGTGGTCATGCTCGTCGGCGCCGTGGCGACCGCGCCTTTCGTCGCGGCACTGTCGAGCCTGATCCGGCGTATCGACCCGCGGCTGGAGCCACTGGCTTCCATACAACTCGTCTGCGGTGCCGCGAACGTGGCCGCGATCTTCGTACCGGTCCTGATCTTCACCGCGACGGCCTACCGGCCGGACCGGTCGCCCGACATCACGATGGCGCTCAACGACACGGCCTGGATCATGCTCGTCATGAACGCCTTCCCGGCCATCGGGCAGGCCACCGTGGTCGGCGTGGCGATCCTGGCCGACAAGCGCCCCACGCCGCTCCTGCCCCGCTGGGCCGCGTACCTGAACTTCTGGATGGCGTTCCTCTTCCTGCCCAGCATCCTGCTGACCTTCTTCAAGACCGGCCCCTTCGCCTGGAACGGCATCCTCTCGTTCTGGGTCGCGGCCGGCGCCTTCGGCGCCTGGTTCCTCGTCATGACGCCCCTGGTGATGCGGGCCGCAAACCGGGTGGACGACGACCGGGCCCCGGCCGTCCTGGAACCCGTGGCATGACCGCCACGGCAGCCCGGACCGAGCACTCGGCGCCTCAGCGCCACCGCCACATCCCGGGCGAGCCCGGTCTCTGGGTCTTCCTTCTCGGCGACATGATCATGTTCTCGGTGTTCTTCGGCTTCATCGCGGTACTGCACGGCCGGTACCCGCGGATGTTCCGGGCTTCGCAGCAGGCCCTCCATCCCGACCTGGGACTCCTGAACACACTGCTCCTGCTGATCGCGTCGGCGCTGGTGGCTCGCGGGCTGCGGCAGCTGCGCTCCGGCAGACCCGCACGGACACTGCCATGGGCGCTGCTGTGCGCGCTCGGATTCGCCGCCGTCAAAGCATGCGAATACGTGCTGGTAATTCGCGGTGGACATACACCGAGCAGCAACGACTTCTTCATGTACTACTTCGTGTTCACCGGCATCCACCTGGCTCACCTGGCGATCGGGATCGGCGCGCTGACCGTCCTCATCTTCCTGTCCCGACGGCCGACCCTGAGCCGGGGGCAACTGCTGGCCGCCGAGGGAGCGGCCGCCTACTGGCACATGGTGGACCTGCTCTGGCTCGTCCTCTTCCCGCTCTTCTACCTGGTGGCGTGACACATGTGGGTCTTTCCCGTCCTCGTCCTGGCCACGCTGTCGAGCTGGCTGCTGGGCATCGAAGGCAGCACGTCGACCCTGATCGGCTGCGCGGTCGTGGCGATCGCGCTGATCAAGGTACGCCTGGTCGGCCTGCACTTCATGGAGCTGCGCAACGCCCCGGCGGCCCTCCGCGGCGCCTTCGAGGTCTACGTCGTGGCCACGGGCGCCACGCTGCTCACGCTCTACCTGGTTCTCTGAATTCCCGGTACCGGTCCGTCAATGCCGATCCGGTATGGGTGACGACAATATCGGCATTAGCGATACGCGGCGAATTCCTCGATAATTTTCCCAGCAACTCCCTTACAGGGGGGAGTTCATGAGTAGCGGAGGTGAGAGATGAGGAAGCAGCACTCCTGGTAAATTCATCGGCCGCTCCGGTTACCTGTTCGGGGCCGGAGCGGCCGCACATTCCGCGCCATATCCGTCATCGCGAGAAACAGGATCCACCACCTTGCGGGCCCCTCGTCCTTCGGTGCCGGCGCCGCTGCGCCATTCCGCGTTCAGAAAGCTCTGGTCCGCCACCACTCTGGCCGCCCTGGGCGATGCCATCTCCTCGGTGGCCCTGCCGCTGGCCGCGATCGAGGTCCTGGGTGCCGACGCCGTCCAAAGTGCCGTCCTGTCGGCCGTGATCTGGCTCCCGAGTCTGTTCCTGGCCATACCGGCCGGCTCCTTCGCCGACCGTACGGGCTACCACCGCAGGCTCCTGGCCGGTGCCAATCTTCTGCGGGTCGCCGCCCTGAGCAGCGTGCCGATCGCAACAGCCTTCGGCCTGCTCTCGCTCATCCAGCTGGCCGTCATCCTGGCCGTCATCGGCCTGTGCTCGGTGCTGTCGAACGTCAGCGAGAGCGGCTTGTTCGCCACCACCCTGCCGTCCGAGCTCTACGTGGCCGGGCAGGCGGCCTCCTACACGGGCCAGACCGCCGCGATCCTGGCCGGACCTTCCGTCGGCGGACTCCTGGTCCAACTCGCCGGTGTGCCGGCGGCGGTCGGCGTGGACGCGGCCACCGCCGTCACGGCCGCCCTGTTCCTCCTCCGACTACGCCCGGTGGAGCGCCGCCACGAACCCGGCTCCCCGGAGAGCCGCGACCGTCGCCCGGGCCTGGCCTTCATTCGACGGAATCCGCTGATCAGGACGGCCCTGTCGGTCACCGCCACCGGCAACTTCTTCAACATGCTCTTCTTGTCGGTGCTCGTCTGGTACTACGTCCACAAGCTGTCCCTGACCAGCGCCCAGATCGGGTTCGTGTTCAGCGTGCAGGCCATCGGCGGACTCGCCGGCGCTGCCCTGGCATCCCGGCTCGCCCGCCGTATCGGTCTGGGACGGATGCTCCTGGTCGGTTGCGTGCTGTCGCACGCTCCGCTTCTCCTGATCCCCGCCGTCGGCGCCACCGGAAGCCTCGTCTTCGCCCTGGTCCTGGCCTCGACACTGCTGGGCGGCGTCGGTGAGTCCGTTCAGGACATCTCGGTCGGCTCGGTGTTCGCGCTGGTGGTGCCCCCTCATCTCCGCTCACAGACCCGGGGCGCGTACCAGACCGTGAGCTTCGGGCTCCGGCCGCTGGGCTCGGTCGCCGGCGCCCTCATCGCCGCGACAGCGGGAATCCCCGTGGCTCTGTGGGTCGGCGCGATCGGCGGAACCCTCGCCTGCCTCTGGCTTCTTCCCTCACGCCTGCTGTCGTTCCGCGGCCAGGACGACCTGCCCGAGCAGCCGGAAGGCGCCCCCGTTCTCGCGCAATGAGGCGGAGACCCCCAGGACGGGCGGCACGCTCGACCTGAGTGGGTAAGGTCCCGGCGAGCCGAACGGAGCCGGGGGCGGTATGAGCAGCTCGATCAGCCAGATAATGGTCGTGATTCTGGGTATTGGTGGCACCCTCGCATCCGCCTTGCTCACCCAGCGCAGCGCCAACCGTGCCAGGGATCGTGAGCTGCAGCATGCGAGACAACTCCAGGCAGATGAGCGCGAATACGTCACTCGCCAGGCTCAGCTCGAAGCGCGGCGCACCTGCTACGCAGCTCTCAACGCCGGTACTCGCGACGTCGTCAACGTGATGACGAAGCTCGTCCACGCTCTCGACAGGGACGAGGTGACCGAGGAACTGCGCGCAGAACTGGACCGATCACGCCGGGACCATCGCCTGCGTCACGCGGAGGCCCAGATGGTGCTGCCTGACGCCGTCATGGCGGCAGCCAGCACCGCCAACCGTCATTTTGGAGATCTTTACGGCCTGCTGATGCGGCTCGACAGAGGTATCGCCGAACCGGGAGAGAGCGTCGAAGCCGCCCGGGAGGGCATGAATCGGCTGTGGGACTCCCTCTGGAAAATGCGCCACACCATGCGCGTCGACCTCGGGATCACGCCACCCGATCAGAGCTCGTAGGCCGGTTCCCGCGGGCCATCACGGCCCACTGGGCAGGCTCATATGAGTTTGTTGCGGATGGCGTAGGACACGGCGTGCACGCGGTTGCGCAGTCCGAGGCGGTTGATGACTCCGTAGAGGATCTTCTTGATGTTGCGTTCGGAGTAGCACATCGTGTCGGCTATCTCGGCGAGTTCCAGGCCCTGCGCGACCAGCCGGAGCACGTCGATCTCGCGTGTGTTCAGGCCGGACGGCGTCAGGCCCTTGGGTACCAGCACGTTGCGCTGGAGGCGGTCCGCCTGGTCGAGCAGTTCGCCCTGTACCGCGGAAGGCAGCAGCGCTTCGCCGGCGGCGACCGCCAGCACGGCGCGGATCAGGGACTGCGGCTGTGCCTCGGCCCGCCAGAGCACGGCCCGTATGCCGCTGTGGGCCGCCACTGTCAGGTCGGCGTACCAGCCGTCGCTGACGACGAGCACGATCCGGGCCGGCGGCGGCATGGGCAGACCGCGCAGCGCTTCCAACGTGGAGTTGTCGGCGGTCTGGACCGCGGCCACCACGACGTCCGCCTCCCTCACCGCGGTGAGCGCCACTTTCGGTCCGCGGCTCAGTCCGGCCGCCAGCCCGGCGTGCGTCACCGGGTCCGCGGCGTCCACGGCCACCGAGACCGAGGCCGTGGGGAGCCGTCTTATGACGTCGGCGTGCGGTCGCGGGCCCGGTCTGGCCGCATGGTGCGGACGCCTGCTGCGCGGCGAGTCGGTGGCTGCCGGACTGATCGGAAGACGCGGGTCCGATTCGCCCTGGCGCTGCATCGGCACCAGCCCTGCCGGAGCCTCCGTCGGACGGCTTCTCATCGCTGCTCGCTTTCTGAAGTGAACGTGCTTGTTGGGTCAGCGCCGTTGGATGCAGCCGACAGCCGGTGGTTCCGCGCGGATCGTGATCCGACCGGTCGGGAGGAGACCTGCGCCCAGACGACCGCGAGCCACACCAGCGCGCGGTCACCGTGCTTCTGCAGGTCGAGGCCGGTGAGCTTCTCGATCTGCTTGATCCGGTACAGCAGGGTGTTGCGGTGCAGGTGAAGGGCGGCCGTGGTGGAGGCACTGTCGAACTGGTTCTCGGCCAGGCAGGCGAGGGTCGCCGTCAGTTCGGCGTGGTCCCCGCCCGCCAGCGGGCCGAAGACACGGCGCGTCACCGCGTCGGCGAGTTCGGGAGAGCGCGCCAGGAGCAGCTGAGGCAGGAAGTCCTCGGCCCGGACCTGCCCACGCAGATGGGACCGCGATGCGACAGCGATCAGCAAACGCAGGTTGTCGACAGCGGTCCGGAGGCCGGTCCGCCCGGTCGCCGGGTCCCTTGCCAGGAGCAGACGTCGGTCGGCCAGGAACGGGGACCAGTCGAACGCGGGCCCGGTGAGTCCGGTGACACGAGCGTCCTCGACGAAGGCCAGGGCTCCGGCGGTGCGCAGGCGGGCCGCCAGCTCGGCGCGCTCGGCAGGGGTGGACCTGTCGAGCAGCACGACGAAGGGCACGTACGGAGGTGTCGGATCGAAGCCGAGCCGAGCGGCACGCTCCAGGTCCTCCACCGTGAGGGGAAGGCGGGCGCAGAGGCGGTCGAAGAGGGTGCGCGCCCGGCGGTCGCCCTGTGCGGACGGCAGGTCGGCCTGGTCCGCGTATGCCTGCGTGAAAGTCCGGGTGACCACGTCGAGGTAGCTGTCGATGTGACGCCGCCCCTGGTCGGTCCAGTCCGCAAGCTGTCCGCGTTCCTCTTCGGCCGCCAGGCCGAGCACGGCGTCCCAGAAGACGCCCGCGGCCCGGTGATGGAGGAGCAGGCCGCCGTCCAACGGCTGTCCGGCGGCCGCGCACTCCCGCGCCTGCTCGTACATCTCGGACAGGACGTACGAGTCCGGAGGCGTGCCCCGCACCATCCAGTGCAGGAGCAGGCCGGCGTTCCGGCGCAGTGAGGCACGAAGAGCGGAGGTCCCGCAGTCACGCGCCGTGCGCACGTATTCGGGCGTGTGGCGAAGTACGGATTCCACACGCTGGGCCACGGCATCGGCGTCGACGTGTTCCAGGACGTCGCGCAAAGCCGCTGCCGCGGCGGCGGCGCGCTCGGATCTGCCGGTCATGACGGACAGGCACGTACCGGGGAGAGAACCGACCGCTGTGCCGTGCCGTCGTCTGCCGCGGCGCTCCGGGTGTGTCCGGTGGACGGCGTGACCCTGCCCCGGTACCGGCGTGATCCCATGGTGATTCCTTTCGTGGGGCGCATCTGCCCCGCGGGCCGGATGCGGGGCAGATACCCGAAGGCACGGGCGTGCTCCCGCGGGGAGACGGTCGTGTGACTGTGTCCACGCTTGACGGGCGAAGGGGCCCATCGCCCCGCGGCTGCTCCCGTTCGACGGTGTGTGTACCCCGGCCCACGACGGTGGCCGGCCGTCCCCGCGAGCCCGGCGTCCCGCACAACTGCGGTGTCAGCGGCGGACGTTGTGGCTTCCCCCTTGGTCCGACGACCATGGTGGACCGGTCGAGGGGGACCGCGCCAATGCCAATCTGTTCGATTCTGAAGCCGTTTCGGCATATGCCGTGATGGGCGTGGCTACGATGAGCCGCATGGACCTCGACATACGCCGGATGCGCTACTTCGTGGCCGTGGCCGAGGAGTGCAGCTTCGTGCGGGCGGCGAGCCGTCTCTACATGACGCAGCCGGCGCTCAGCCGCCAGATCCGTGCTCTGGAGGAGGATCTGGACGTGGTCCTCTTCCTGCGCGACCGGCAGGGCACCGTACTGACCCGGGCGGGGCACCAGTTGCTGGAGGACGCCCGGCCGATGCTGGCGATGGCGCAGGCGGTGCAGCAGCGGGTGCGGACGGCGAACCGGGAGGTGAACCAGTTCACCATCGGCTTCATGCCGGGTGTCATCGTCACCCCCATCGTGCGGGAGTTCGCCCGGATGGCGCCGCAACTGGACATCGATGTCGTCCACACCTCGATCACCGACCAGGTCGACTTCCTGCTCGACGGGCGGGTCGACGTCTGCTACGTCCGACTGCCCCTGCCCGAGGGCATGTTCGAGGTGGTCCCGCTCTTCCCGGAGCCCCGTGTGGTGGCGCTGTCCAGTGAGCATCCGTTGGCGGAGCTCAAGGCGGTGCACGTCGAGGATCTGCGGGACATGACGCTGCTGCAGGATCCGCGGGACGTACCGGAATGGCGCGGACGTGTCCCGCTCGATCCGGTCGCGCCGCCGGGAGACGCCGGACGCTTCCCGGCAACGATCGAGGAATGCCTGCAGACCGTCGCCTTCGGGTCCGGGTGCTATGTCATGCCGGCCGGGATGGCCTGCTTCTACCGCCGTGACGACGTCGTGTACCTGACGCTGGAGGGCGTCGCACCGCGCATGGTCGCCCTGGCCTACTCCAAGCACCGGACCATGCCCGAACTGCTCCAGTTCGCCGAGCTCTCCCGCCGCATGCTCGGCCCGGGCCCGGACTGACGCCCGGCAGCGGTGCCTGGGCCTGACCGGCATCCGTACGGGCAGCCGGTTGTGCTGCGCGGCCTCTCTCCCCCCCCGCACGTAGGGCCCGTGATCGGAGATCGCACTCCCGGTAGGGCCGTTGTGCCGGTGCCCAAAACGTGCAGATCATGTTGGTCCTGTGCACGTTGCGCGCGGCTGCCTCACGCGTCGACACTGACACGCAGGCAGCTGCGGTCGCAGGACCCGGCATGCCGGAAGGGTGCCCGGCAAGGTGCCCCCACCGTCTCCGCGGTGCGAGGAGGAGACCGGTACCGGACGTCGCTCAAGGGCGGCGCGGCGGCCGGGCGCCGAGCCCGCCACCCCTCGGTCCGGTCGAATGTCGAACGGCAACTGCGTTGGAGTTCCGCCCTCATGTCAACACTCGTCACCGTCGGACGTCACCGCCTGCAGCGCCTTCTGGGCTGCGGAGGTTTCGGCATGGTCTGGCTCGCCTACGACGACATGCTCGAAGCCCCGGTCGCGGTGAAGGTCATGGCGGAGAAGTGGGTGCACCGGCCGGACCTCCGGGAGCGCTTCCTGGACGAGGCCCGGCTGCTGCGCCAGGCCGCGTCGGACCGGGTGGTGCAGGTGTACGACATCGGTGAACTGCCGGACGGACGGCCGTACTTCGTCATGACCTATGCCGACAGCGGCACGCTGGCCGACCGGGTGGCCCAGGGGCCCCTGGCCGTCGACCAGGCGCTGCGGTTCGCGGTCCAGGCCGCACGGGGCGTGGCCGACCTGCACGCGGTCGGCATCGTGCACCGTGACATCAAGCCGTCCAACATCCTGCTCCAGACCGTGTCGGGCGGCCGTGAACGGCTGCTGGTGGCCGATCTCGGCCTGGCCAAGAGCCTGGCGCACGCCTCGGGACTGACGCAGGGCGTGGGTTCACCCGGCTACATGGCTCCGGAGCAGGTTCCGGAGGACCGACTGGTCGATGTCGACGAGCGGGCCGACGTCTACGGCCTGGGCGTCCTCACCTACGAGCTGCTGACCGGGAGCCTGCCGGGCTCGTCGGAACAACTCGACTGGCCAGGGCCGCCGCGACCCCAGGTGCCGGCGGCGGTCCGGCGCGTGACGCGACGCGCCCTCGAACCCGAGCGGGAGGGGCGCTGGGCCGATGCCGCCGAGTTCGCGGACGCACTCGAAGCCGCCGGTGCCACGACCACCCGCAGCCGCCTGTTCCGAGCCGTCGCACCCGGCAAGGGCACCGGCGCCCGGAGAGCGGGGGCCATACTCGCCGGGACCGCCGTCCTGGTGACCGCGGGATTGGCCACACGTGCGGCCTTCGAAGCGGACTCCGCCGTCGACACGAAGCCAAGCGCGGGCGCCGACAGCACAGCGATCGCCGAGCCGTACGCGTCCTCCGCGGCCTCGACATCACCGTCCCCGCACCGAGACCCCGCCGCGACGGCTACTTCGTCTTCACCCACACGGACCGCCGCGCTGCCGTCACCAAGCCCCTCGGCCGGACTCGGCGCCGGAGTGACGAAGACGACGAGGACGACGGCCCCTACGGGCAAGGCGCCGGACCCGGACCCGAGCGAGGCGGCATCGGCCTCGCCCCAATGGACCACATTGACCGTGCGACATGACCAGCAGTTGATGCCAGGGGAGTCCTGGCAGACCAACCGGACGACCATGACGATGCAGACCGACGGCAACCTCGTCATCTATGACGAGAACCACCACCGTCGCTGGTCCTCGGGCACCTCGGGCACCGGATACCGCGCCATCATGCAGGCCGACGGCAACCTCGTCGTCTACGACAAGGACACCTGGGGCGTCTGGAGCTCCGTCACCTCCGGGCACGACGGCGCCTACCTGTACTTCGGTACCGACGGCGACGTCAGCGTGGTCTACCAGGGCACCACTCTCTGGTCCGCAGGAACCCGGCACTGAACCGTCGCCGGCCGTCATTCTCCGTCGTCGGCGACCAGCGCATCCTGGTATCACAGCGCTTCGTCGCGCTCCGTCGCCGCAAACCACCGCGACTGGCACACCAGACAGGTCCTTTACGGCAATCCGCGTCCGACCGCACCGGCCTGACGGCCGCCGCCCAGCTCAACAGCTGATTGTCAGTCCCTCATGCGACGCTCGTGACATGGACGAGTGGGACCCGGAGAACGCCGACCCAAGCCAGCAGGTAGGAGCGCGGCACCACACGGTGACGCATCGGCCGCTCCTGTTCGCCGAGATCGATGTGGAAGCGGCGTCCGGGTGTCACGGCAGGGGCAGTTCCGTCCAGATGGTCTTTCCTTCGCCGGTGTAACGGGTGCCCCACCGTTCGGTGAGCTGGGCGACGAGGAAGAGACCGCGCCCGCCCTCGTCCTCGCTCCTGGCGCGGCGCAGCCGGGGCAGCGTGCTGCTGCCGTCCGAGACCTCGCAGATGAGGGCGCGATCGCGGAGCAGTCGTAGCCGGATCGGGCCGACGGCGTGCCGGATGGCGTTGGTGACCAGCTCACTGGCGACGAGTTCGGTGGCGAAGGCCAGCTCGTCCAGCCCCCAGGCGGTGAGCTGGGCGGTGACCGCCCCACGGGAGCGGGAGACGACCGCCGGCTCACTGGGCAGGTCCCACTGGGCGACCTGATCGGAGCCCATCGCGCGCGTTCGGGCGACGAGCAGGGCGACGTCGTCGGCCGGCCGGGCCGGGAGCAGCGCGTCCAGGACCGCATCGCAGGTGTCCTCCGGTTCCCGGCCGGCGCTTGCCAGGACGGCGCGGAGCTTGTGCAGGCCGGCGTCGATGTCACGGCACCGGTCCTCGACCAGACCGTCGGTGTAGAGAACCAGTTGGCTGCCCTCGGCCAGCTCCAGTTCGGCGGTCCCGAACGGCATGCCGCCGAGCCCCAGCGGCGGCCCCGACGGCAGGTCCACGAACTCCACCGACCCGTCGGGTTCGACCACCGCGGGCTGGGGGTGCCCGGCACGGGCGAGGGTGCACCTCCGGGACACCGGGTCGTACACGGCGTACAGGCAGGTCGCGCCGACGATTCCAGGGTCCGGGTAACCGGGCTCCACCGACCATGGCTCAGCCGGGTCGAGGCCACCGACCAGGTCGTCCAGCTGGGTGAGGAGCTCGTCGGGCTGCAGCTCCAGGGCGGAGAAGTTGTGCACGGCGGTGCGCAGCCGGCCCATGGTGGCGGCGGCATGCAGACCGTGGCCGACCACGTCGCCGACGACGAGCGCCACCCGGGCGCCGGACAGCGGGATGATGTCGAACCAGTCGCCGCCCACTCCGGCCTGCGCGGGCAGGTACCGGTAGGCGGCCTCGACGGCGTTCTGCTCGGGCCGCCCGCGGGGCAGCAGGCTGCGCTGCAGCGCCAGGGCGGTGTTGTGCTCACGCGTGTATCGGCGGGCGTTGTCGATACAGATCGCGGCCCGGCCGACCAGTTCCTGGGCCAGGGACAGGTCGTCGTCCTCGAAGGGGGCGGGTTTCTCGGAGCGGTAGAAGCTCGCCACGCCGAGGATCGTGCCGCGGGCCCGCAGGGGTACCGTGATCAGGGAGTGGATGCCCACCGAGAGCGCCCGGCCGAACCGTGCCGGTTCCTGGGCGATCCAGCCCTCGGCGTCGGCCAGGACGGGTTCGAGTACGGGTTGCCCGGTCTCCAGGCAGTGGGCCTGTGGGGTGGACGGCACGTACTGGACGGGGTCGCCGACGCCGTACACCGGCAGTTCCTCGCGCACGGTGCCCAGCGCGACCCGGCGCAGCGGCGTCTGCCCGCCGAGCGGCTCGGGCTCGTCACCGAGCAGCACGGAGTCGGGCAGGTCGACGACGACCAGATCGGCGAACCGGGGGACGGTCACCTCCGCCAGTTCCTCCGCGGTCCGGGTGACCTGCAGGGTGGTTCCGATGCACACGCTGGCGTCGTGCAGCAGTTCCAGACGCTTGCGGGCCAGCACGGCGAGCCTGCCGACGCCGGGCTCGCCGACGAGCAGCACCCAGCCGTCGGCCGAGCCGGAGTCACTGCCGTTCCCCTCGGTTGCGGCCCGGGGCCGGGGTTGCGGGCCGACCACGTCGAGGGCGGGCGCAGCCGTTGCCGCCGACGGGGGCGGCGGCCCGACCGCACGCGGGAGCACGTGCCGCCGCTGCACCGAGGCGGGCGTCGCCGGCACGGCGGTCAGGGGCGTCGCGGTCGGCCGCCCCGACTCGGTCGGCGCGGTGAGTCCGACATGGCGCAGGCTCGGACCGCCCAGGAGCCGGACCTCGACGACCGCCCCCGTCTCACCTGCCGCTCCCGTGACCGCGTGGCGCAGCAGCGTGGCTTCCCGCCCGCCGGAAAGGGCCACCGTGTCGAGGGTGCGCTGCGGTGTGGCGAGGAGCTCCTCGGCCTTCTCACGCAGCACGGCCAGGTCGATCCGGCCGAGGCGGCCGCTCTCGGGTCCGGAACTCGAGAGTGCACGCGGGGAGTGCTGTGGCCGGACACCGGAGCCATCCGTGTCGTGGCAGGCCCGCCGATACGCGGCGAGCAGCGCCCGTTCCCGCTCCGTGGCCTGTTCCAACAGCCGGGTCTCGATGTCGCGGGCGGCCTCCCGCACCAGTCGCAGCATGGCGGGGTCGCTGTCGCCACGCAGACAGGTGAGGTCGAGGACCGCCTCGATGCGCCCGCTGAGCGGGTCGCGGATGGGCGCACCCGCGCAGCTGAACGGCTGCAGGCAGTCGGAGAAGTGCTCACGGCCGGCGAGATAGATCGGGCCCCGCCCGGCCAGTGCTGTGCCGACACCGTTGGTGCCTGCGACCCGTTCCGAGGCATCGAAACCAGGGGCGAAGTTGATTTCGTCGAGGCGCTGGAGCAGCCGACGCCCACCGCCGTGCCGCTGGACCATGCGGGCCTGCGCGTCGCAGAGCGCGACCATCATGCTCATGTTGGAGAACGACGCGGTCAGATCCTTGAGCACCGGCTCGATCGCACGCATGAGACGGTCGTCCAGCTCCAGGCCAGGGGTGTACGGCAGCAGCACGTCGTGCGGCTCGACCCCTTCTGACCTGCATCGCTTCCAGGATTCGAGGATCGGACCGCGTACATCTCTTTCGACCTGTGCACCGGACAGAAAGCGCTCATGAGCATCAACGAGTCCGCCGATGTGGTCCCAGGCGACCGACACCCTGCTCACTTCCCTTGCCTGGAGCCCCCGTAACCGGGTCACCGCCTGTCAGGCCGCTCCGGGGGAGACTCTCCCGCTATAAGGTCCATTATCACGCGAAATGTGCACTACCACATGAAAATCCCGCGGAGCTGGACGTACTGCTAGGGAGGCGTACCGGGGCGTGCGGCCATTCCTCGGTCCGGTACCCCGTGCCGGTAGCCGAACCCGTCGTCCCTCAATCCCTGCAGATCCACACGAAGGCGATGACCCCACCCCGTGGACTCTTCTGGCATCCAGCCCCCGGTACGGCATCCGAGACCGACGACATCTGGGTGCACTGCGGCTTCACGGGCACCGGAATGTGGATCTCCCCGGCGAAAAACCGCTGGGCGGTGCTGCTGACCAACAAGCTCTACTGCACCCGCGAGCGCGGTCCTCTTACCTTGATCCGCGACAGGTTTCGTTCACTGGCTTTCTCTTGAGCGGTGGAACACCCTGTCTTCGGCTCATACGCGGCGAGCGCCTACCGGCAAGGCTTCAGGGCCACCGCAGGCCGGGCCAAGCGCATGCGCGACATCGAGACGCGGCTCGTGACGAGTCAGAAAGGAATTTTCCCCTGTAGGGGATTCTCCGAGGTGAACCGCCATTCCTTCCTTGCTCGAATCGCGGGGCGAGGCGCCTGACAGCCGTACGCCGGCCGCCGAGTGGCTCCTGGCCATTGCTTCCCCGGACGTACGGCTTCAGTGGTCGGCCGGCCGACTCGGCTCCGGAAGACGGGTCCTCGCCCATTCCGCAAGTTCTTTGAGCGCGGGCTCCAACGCGGCGCCCGCTTCCGTCAGTTGGTAGGACACCCGCAGTGGCGGCCCCTTGTCCACTTCGCGCACGACGAGTTCCGTGGCGGCAAGCTCGGTCAGGCGGTTGGAGAGCATGCGCTCGCTGATTCCCGGGATCGCCCGGCGCAGGTCGGCGAAGTATGTCGGTCCCGTGATCAGCACGGACATGACGGGGCCGGTCCAGCGCTTTCCGAGGAGCTGGAAAACGCGTGTGATGCCCTCGTTGACCTGTGCGCGGATCTCCGCGTCGTGACGGGCCGCGCTCTCGCGGGCCCGGTGCGTCGGCCGTTTCATACGGCGGGTGCGGTGCAGAGGGGTCCATGGGCGGTGTACCGACGGCGGCCCTCGCCAGGACGTCGGTCCCAACTGGTCCGCGTGGCAAGGAGGTTCCACATGCGGAATGCCCCCGCACCCGGCGTGCACAGTGCTCGGACGGCGGAACGTGGCCCGCTCGGGAGTGGCGGAAGCCACAGTGTGATTTCGCGGTCGCGCGCGCAGGTCATGGCGTCTCCTCGGTGGGTGGATGCTGGGACGGCTTGGGGTGTGGTGGTCCTGGCAGGACGATCAGTAACAGGTCAGCCTCTGAAGATTTGCTCGGACTGGTCGCGGTTGGTGATGTGCGGGTCCCAGTAGAGGGGGGAGAGCTGGTCGGCCGTGGCTCGTGGCTGTCCGTAGAAGGTGGGGGTGCCTATCGTCGCGTCGATGCCGATGTGGGCGGCTTGGATGCCGGTGTCGGCCAGTTCCTTGTGCAGGTTGATCGCCCAGTTGCGCAGTGCGGCCATGGCAGTGCTGATGGGGGCGGTCGGCGGCTGGGGGTTCATGGAGCCGGCACTGGTGGTGAACAGCAGGGTGCCGGTTCCGGCTTCGCGCATCGCGGGCAGCACCGCCTTGGCGGCGGCGATGGCGCCATAGAGGTGATACTCGATCTCGTGCTGCACGTGCGCGAGTTCGATCCCGGCCGGGGTGGTCGCCTCGATGGTGTCGGGCCCAGCGGACGGGGAGTATTCGAGGACGTCGATCCTGCCGAACTGTGCGGCGGCGTCCTTGAGGGCCTGGGTGAGGGCGTCGGGGTCGAGTACGTCGGCGGGGAAGGCGGCGGCGGTGATGCCCTCGGCGGTGAGGGTGGCGACGAGATCGTCGAGCTTGGCGGGGTTGCGGGAGATCAGGGCGACGTCGTAGCCCTGGGTGCCGAAGGTACGGGCGATGGCCAGACCCAGCTGGGGGCCGGCTCCGACAATGGCGATGCTGGTCACAGCGATCCTTTCGTATTGCACCGTCGACGAGAGACGAGCGGCGCTGAAGAGACGGGAGATATGGAGAGGCTTATCCGTTTCAAGATCCGGATAGCCCTTTCCGGTTCACTGCGACCACCGTAGCACAAGAAACGGATAGGGCTTTCCGATTGCTAGACTGTCCGGTATGAGCCCCGGCGACCAGCACTCCGACGCCCCCACCGCCCAGCCTGTGCGCAGTGACGTCGAGCGCAACCGCGGCAGGATCCTCGCCGCCGCACGCACCGTGTTCGGGCGCGACGGCCTGGGTGCCTCCATGGCCTCGGTGGCCCGCGAGACAGGCGTCGGGATCGCCACCGTCTTCCGGCACTTCCCCGCGAAGGAGGCGTTGGTCGCAGCCGTCTTCTCCGACCGCATGGATGCCTACGCCGACGCGGTCGCCACCGCCCTCGACGACCCCGACCCCTGGCACGGTTTCACCGGCTACATCGAGACCGCCTGCGCGATGCAGGCCGCCGACAACGGCTTCGCCGACGTCCTGACCATGACCTTTCCCACCGCCAAGGCCATGGAGAAGCGCCGGAACGAGGCGTACGAGGGCATGGTGGAGCTCATCGGCCGTGCCAAGGCCACGGGTCGGCTGCGCGCGGACTTCGACCCCTCGGACCTGGTCCTGCTGCACATGGCCAACCTCGGGGTCGTCAACGCCTGCGGCGACGCCGCTCCCGACGCCTGGCGACGCGTCGTAGCCCTGATGATCCAGTCCTTCGAGGCCCCGGCCCGGGCCCCCCTTCCCGCTTCACCCGCGCACGACGATCTCTACAGGGCCATGCTCCGCACCGCCCCGGCGGGCGACACCGGTCCGCGGAAGTCCGACCAGAACAGCTGATCTTCCGAGCCCCTCCGTCAGCTTGCGGAGGGTGATGCCGGCAGGTTCTGGTCGGCGGCCCAGGAGGCGAGGATGCGCAGCCGGTCGTGGGTGGCGGAGCCGGGCACGGCGATCCAGACCGTCAGGTGCTGGTCGGGGTCGGTGTCGGCGGTGAGAGTGTCCCAGTCCAGGACCAGCCGGCGTCGCTGTGCGGTCGGCGTTGTTTGACGGTCCAAGGGCTGTCGGACACGGCATCGCGGTTCGGGGCGAGAGGCGAGAGCCGTGGTCCACCGGCCCGGCACCTCGTCCGCCTGACGGTGCGCGGCCTGCCCTGACACGTCGGGGACGCGATCTTTCCGGCGCACTAAGGTGGTTCACTTCGCCGTGCCCAGGTCCTGATCGGTTCCCGCCTGCCTGCTGCGGGACCGGGAGTGTCGCCGACGCCGGTCTCGTACCGGCCAGAGCAGGACATATGCGGTGGAGGCGATGGCGAAGCCCAGGCGGATCAGGCCGCGGGCCGCGTCATCGGGAACGACGAAGACCGTGCCGTACAGGGTGATCAGGCCGATCCAGCTCCACCAGGGCACCAGGCGCCGCTGTCCGATCACATCCCACAGCAGTGTGCCCAGCAGGACGGAGGCGGTGTAGTACGTGTAGACGCCGGGGTCCAGGGCGATCCGGGCGTTGGCGCCGAGCAGGACGACGGCGGGCCAACGGCCTCGCCGGACCGCGACGCAACCCAGCGCCAGCCCCACCGTGGCCTGTGCGGGCCGGTCCCAGGGAGGGGTTCGCGGATCGTCGACGCCGAGCCAGTGCAGCGCGGACGCAGGCTGGTTGGGGATGGTGAACTCGGCTGCGGTCAACGACTGCGGGGCACTGAGGAGGAACGGCATCCAGGCCAGCGCGACCAGAGCGGCGCACCACAGACCCGCGCGCAGCCACTGCCCCCTCGGTAGTGCGAGCAGCAGCGGCAGGAAGGCCAGCGCGGTCGGTTTGGAGTCCATGGCCAGGGCCAGGAAGACGCCCGTCGCAGCGGGGTTGCCGAGGGTGAGAGCGCGTACGGCAAGGGCTGTGAAGAAGAGCGCCAGTACGTCGTCGAGGTGACCGAAACGGACGGCGACCTCGATCCACATCGGGATGAAGGCCAGGCCCGCGATCAGCACCCGCTGCCGCAGTCGCTGGTGATTGGTGCCCGTGCCCAGGAGATGCCAGGCGGCGCTGCGTCCGACCACCACCAGGATCAGCAGACCCAGCAGGGACATCACAGCGGCGGCCAGGAACTGCCCGACGGACTCGGGAAAAGGGTTGAACAGGCCCGCCGCCAGGAAGCTGACGGGACCCATCTGGAGTTCGGGGTGGTGGGCGTACAGATTCAGACCGCCATCTGCCATGCCCGAGCCCGCGTAGAGCAACTTCCCACCAGTACGCAGGTAGTGCCAGGAGAACCCGCCGTGCGGCTGGACCACGGCGAACCAGAGGATTGTCCAGGAGGTGAGCAGCACCAGGTGTACCCGCTGGCTGATGGCCGACACGCTTTCTCGCTTCCGGTTCTTGTCGCCTCGCTCGGTCCCCGCACGTCATGCGCCCCTCCTGGAGATGGCCGGAAGACAGGGCAGGTTCTCGGTGTGAGGTAAGAAGCGGCCGCCTGGTCCGCTGAGCCGGACAGGCTACGGAGCGCAGGGATGCGGCCGGAAACAGCGGCAGTCGCTGTCGGGCATCCGCTGGACTTGGGCCGCCAACGGGAGCTCTCCACACCTCCGAGTCGACGGGCGTGCCCATGGCGTGCCCATAAGACCGGTAAACCACGGTCAACATCGGTGCGCTCTTGTCTTGTCAGGCGGTACGCCAGTCCGCATAAGGCCAGTTCAGAGGCCATCCAGCTGTCCAAGCGCCATCGCTTCCCAAGCTGAGAGAGCGAGTTCGATTCTCGTCACCCGCTCCATGATGAAACCCCCGGCCAGCGGCCTGGGGTTTGTTTGTTGCAGGACGGCGCCGAGCCTTGGTTACGCAAGCCCTGCTCGACGATTCCAACCCGGCCATGCGAGCCGGTGGTTCACAAAGCGCGGCATGTCCACCAGGTACAGCCGCCCTCGAAGACGCCGACCAGCGCCGCGGCGGGTGCCCCGTGCAGAAGGGGACGCCGCGCAAACTCCCCCAAGCGATCGGCCGGGGCTGCCGCCATCACGCGACAGGGGCCGAGCGCGAAGCGGCAAAGGCGGAGGCAGAAGCCCGAGCAGAGAGGGCAAGACTGCGATGAAGCCGTGTCGTCCGGTCATGCACGCGGGGCGGGCCAGGAGGTGAGGGGTAGTGGGCCGCGGTCGATGACGGTGCGGATGCAGAAGGTGCTGCGGGCGTCGCGAACGGGACCGATGGCCAGGATCTGGTCGGTGAGCACCTTTTCGAAGGTGCGCAGGTCCGGCACGGCGAGCTCGACGAGGAAGTCGGCGTCGCCGGAGACCACGTGGCAGGCGACCACGTGGTCGATCGCCTTGAGTGCCTCTTCGACCACTTGGGAGGTGGTGCGGGAGTGCTCGACCTTGAGGGAGAGGAACACCGTCAGCCCGAGGCCGAGGCGTTCGCGGTCCAGATCGGCCCGGTAGCCGGCCAGGACGCCGTCCTCCTCCAGCGCCTTGGTGCGGCGCAGGCAGGAGGAGGGCGACAGGCGTACGGCCTCGGCGAGGTCGACGTTGGGGGTGCGTCCGTGGCGCTGGAGATGGTCCAGGATCGCCCGGTCGATACGGTCGTACAGGGGGCGTGGCATGAAATGCAGCGTATCGGCTGTATCGCCGAACAATCCTGCACCGTGACGCCATACAGGCACTCACTACGCCATCGAGTGCCGGGCTTGGCGGCGCATTCTGGTCACGCGCCGCGGCCGCGAAGCCGGCCCCGCCGCCACCTCCGTACCCCCTCTCACCTCCCTTCGGACTGCCTCATGCACCCCTTCCCCCTGGAACCCGACCGCGCCACGATGACCGAAATGGGCCGTCTCGTCCTGAACCGTGTCGTCGACCGCACCGACAACCTCGCGGCACGCCCCGCGACCAGCCCCCTGTCCCCGCAGGCCAAGGCCGAGCTCGTGGAGTCCTTCCTGGCACCCCCGCCCGACCGGGGCAGCGGCCTGAAGGCCCTGCTCGCGCGCCTGGACGAGGCCGCCGACTGCGCTCTGGAGACCGCCGGGCCCGGCCACCTGGCGTACATCCCGGGCAGCGGTCTGTACTCGGCCGCGCTCGCCGAGTTCTACAACCGTGCCGTCAACCGCTACGGCGGCCTGGCCTCGGTCGCCCCGGCCCTCGCCGCGCTGGAGGAGAGTGTGATCCGCTGGATGGCCCAAGAGGTGTGCGGTCTCCCGGAAGGCAGCGGCGGCCTGCTGACCAGCGGTGGCTCGATGGCCACCTTCTCCGCGACGGTCGCCGCCCGGCACGACAGGCTCGGGGAGGATCTCGCCGGCGGCACCGTCTACACCACCGCCTTCGCCCACCACTCCGTCGCCAAGGCCGCCCGCCTCGCCGGCATCCGCGCCACCCACATACGGACCGTGCCGCACACCCCGGACCTCCGGATGGACCCCGAAGCTGCCGCCGCGATGATCCGCACCGACCGGGACGCCGGGCTGCGGCCTTTCCTGCTGGTGGCCACCGCCGGCACCACCGACACCGGCACCGTCGACCCGCTGCCTCAGCTGGCCGACCTGGCCCGCCGCGAGGGCGTGTGGTTCCACATCGACGCGGCCTACGGCGGCTTCTTCCGGCTCACCGCGCGCGGCGAGGAACGCCTCGCCGGTATGGAGCGGGCCGACTCGATCACCCTGGACCCGCACAAGACCCTGTTCATGCCGTTCGGCACCGGCGCCCTGGTCGTCCGCGACCTCGCCGCCCTGCACGCCGCGCATGACGGCACCGGCAGCTACCTCCAGGACATGGGAGCGGCGGGGAGCGTGCCGGACTCCGGTCACCTCGGACCCGAGCTGACCCACGAGATCCGCGGTCTGCGGGCCTGGCTTCCCCTGCACCTGCACGGGGTGGACGCCTTCCGCGAGGCGCTGGACGAGAAGCTCGACCTGGCCGACCACGTCCACGACACACTGTCCGGTGTCACGGAGCTGGAGGTCCCGCAGCGCCCGGACCTGTCCACCGTGATCTTCCGTATCCGGCCCGCCGGCGTCGGCCCGGCCGCCGCCGAGCGGGCCGACGAGGCCAGTCGCCGCCTGCTGGAGCGAATCAACAGTCGCCGGCGCATCGTGCTCTCCAGCACGATTGTCGACAGCCGCTACACCCTGCGCGTCTGCGTGGTCTCCCACCGCACCCACCACGACCGCATCGCCGAGGCGCTGGAGATCATCACCGCCGAGGCCGAGCGCCACACCACCGCGTAGCGATCTCCGGCCACCCATGCCTGGTCGCTTCGGCGGCAGCCCTACGAACGCTTGCAATCACGCCCTGATTGCCGTTGGCGAGCACGCAAGGTGGAGGCCGTGCACACCCCGCTGCGTCCGTCGGCCGGCGGATGCGCAGGTCCGCGGTGCGCACGCGGCACCACGCTACTGGCAAGAACATGGAGTTCGGCTGCACCGAGATCGTCATCCGCTCAGGAACGACAACTACGGGGAATCGCGGCGCCGGGTTCACCCTCCCCTGCGGAGAGCACCTGCACAGCATCGGAGGGCACCGGGAAGGCGTCGCCCGATTCGGGGTCCCGCAATGTCACCTCACCACCAACCACGCCGAACGTGCCGTACACCTGCTTGGGGTCCAATCGGTGCCCGTACAACGGAAGTTCGTCCAGGGAGCCGATCGGAGTGACGCAGACGGGTCGGGGATCGGCACCGTAGTAGTGATCCGGTACTCGGACCGATCGCCACTGCCCTACCGCGTCATCACCGGCCGCGTCGGCGCCGTCCCATACGGTCACCGCCCACGCCAACGTGAGCGCCATGGCCCTGGTCAGGGTGGCGATCGGGAGGAACAGGCGCAGCGTACGGTGGCGGAACAGGGACAGCCGCAAGTAGCCCCAGCAGGCGAGGAAGAAGAGCGTCAGCGCTACCGAGATCCCCGACACGTACACCGAGGCCAGGAACTGCCACACCTCCGCAACGTCCGTCTCCTCCGCGCGGACGTGGAACGCGGCACCGTAGAAGGTGAAGAGCACAGGGCTGAGCCCGCCAAGTGCCGGAACGACCACCGGTAGTAGAGCGACGAACACCGCCACCAGAAACGTCGCCAGTTCCACCATCTCGCCGTAGACCAGCGTGGCCTGCTCGGGCCAGGGAGTCTCGTCCAACAGCCATGGATGCTCGACGGTCAGGAGCCCCTCCTGTTCATGGCCTCGGCAGACCACCACACCATGACGACGAGGCGTCCGGACGGAACGGCCCGGCCGGTTCTCCCATCGCGCAGTCACGAGGCTCCGGCGGGCCGCGACGGCCACCGTCACATCGGACCTCAAGTCCAGGGCGCCTTGTCGAGGATGCGTCGTACGGCGGGCTGCAGTCCGTCCTGGCCAGGGTTGACGAGGATGCCGGGGATGCCGGCGGCCCGGGCCCCGGCGATGTCGGCCACCGGGTTGTCGCCGACCATCCATGTTCGGGGTGGCCGGCCAGAGCCGACGCGG
This sequence comes from Streptomyces sp. NPDC008092, assembly GCF_042957285.1. NCBI lineage: Bacteria > Bacillati > Actinomycetota > Actinomycetes > Kitasatosporales > Streptomycetaceae > Streptomyces > Streptomyces sp. NPDC008092. Next base: position 500,130 of record NZ_JBIBHY010000008.1, on the reverse strand, counting down.
TCGCGAAGATCCGGCGATGCGGCTTTTCCCAGCCGACCAGCGCGGAGTTGACGACGCCCGCGAAGTGCTCGTGCAGACCGAGGTCACGAAGGAGCGCGCCGAGTTCCGGGACGTGGTTGCTGACGATGATGTGCCGCCAACCGGCCTCGGCCAACTCCTCCAGCGCAGCGGTACTGTCCGCGAAGACCGTCCAGTAGCCGGGGGTCGTGCAGTGCTCGCGGACCAGCGGTGCGGCCAGGAATGCCAGGTCCTCGGCCACGCCCGACCGTACGTATGCGTTGACGAAGATCGGTTGCAGCGCGTGCCACCAGGCGTCAGGGCTGCTCAGGTCAGGATGCCCGGTGTCCGGCCGATGCCACGGGAAGCCGTCCCGCAGCCCGGGGGCCCCACCTCTGCGGCGGTCACTCCGTGCCCCGGAGCGACCGTCGTCAATGCGTCCACCAGACAGCCACGCCACATGCCGTCCCGGAACGCCAACGTAACGTCCCATCGAAGTCCCACAGCACAACGCCATTGGCCACGGCCGGGATCCTATGGGGCGCTTCTTCGGCCGCACCCGTGAGCTGCCCCGAGTATGGACACGCGTTGCGAACCGCGGTCGCTGTGCTGGATCAGGCCGGAGTCCTTCTTTGAGTCCTTCTTGATCCGGCGTCTCCGGTGCGGACGAGCTGTCTAGTCTTCGTCGCAGTTGGCGTCGTAGTTCCTCTCGTAAGAGTCCTTGTAGGCCTGCACGTATTTCGAGGTGCTCGACTTCGGGGCATAGGACTGGCGGTAGTTGCAGTCTGCGCCGTCGGTCTTCCCTGCCGACCGTCCATCCACCTGGCCCTGCTGGTAGGGGGTGCGGGTCTTCGTCGGCTTGGGGGTGGGTGCGGGGTGGGCCGACGCTTCGTGCACCACCGGGGTGGTTGCTGCCTGCGATACGACCGTCGGCGCAAGCGTCAGACCTGCAAACGCAGCGATGGTGCCCGCAAGCAGTGCGGTGGTTCGCCTGGCGCGCATGGCTGTCCTCTTTCTCAGAGACTGTGCTTGCATTGATGCATCGCCACTGCCGACACGCTGAGTCGGTTACGGACCGTGCGGCGTTGTCGGGGGCTCGGGGCATCGGGTGGATCAGAGCCGAAGCAATGTGGCGTTCAGCCCCCGCCTTCAGACGGCTGGATACAGCCGATGCTGTGGCACCCGTCCACGCTATCGAACAGGCGAAACTATGTCCATTTCTATGGCTATCGCCATCTTTTGTGCAACTACGTCCTGCCGGGCGGTGCAGTCACTCGCCGAACTGCTTCGTTGTCCGCAGGGGAAGCTGCCGGTCGCCCGGCCGGTTCGGCGGTGTGCCAGCCGGCGGCGACCGCCGGTTCTGCTGATGCCGCCGGCCGCTGCGCTCCTGGCGGAGAGGGAGGGGCCGTAAGTGAGTGGAAGCAGGGGAGGTGTGGTTGGCCGACAGGCCGACGCGGCTGTCCGCAACAGGACGATGAAGGGAACATCGCGTTGCGTGCGCCGCAAGAAGTGAGCCGGAGCCGCGGGGCGAGTCGATCCGGCCCGCGAGGTCGGCGGCCGCCTGGACAGGGTGCCGGCTGTGGCCGTGGACCGGACAGGCCCGCCTCGTCCCATGCCATCGGGTGCTCCGTCTGCCCCGCGCCTCCACTCATCTCCGTCGGGCTGTCAACTGCGCTGATCCCCAACGGCGTTGCGGCCTCGTCGGCGACACCAGAAGCGTGCGTCGGTGTGCGCGGGCGAACCCCGCAGCGGTCGCTCTCGTCTTCGGGACCCGACGGTCCAGCGGGTGGTCCTTGGGGTTTCGCGGAGCGGTGGGAGGGTTGGCCGGTTCCCTCTCCGGCCTCACCGGGCAGCGTCTCTCCCCTCGGTGGCCCGCGAGGCAGGCGTCGGCATCGCCACCGTCTTCCGGCACTTCCCCACGAAGGAGGCGTTGGTCGCAGCCGTCTTCTCCGACCGCAGGGACGCCTACGCCTACGCCGACGCGGTCGCCACCGCCCTCGACCACCCCGACCCCTGGCACGGTCTCACCGGCTGCATCGAGGCCGCCTGCGCGATGCAGGCCGCCGACAACGGCTTCGCCGACGTCCTGACCATGGCCTTCCCCACCGCCCAGGCCACCGCGGGCCGGCTGCGCGCGGACTTCGACCCCTCGGACCTGGTCCTGCTGCACATGGCCAACCTCGGGGTCGTCAACGCCTGCGGCGACGCTGCTCCCGACGCCTGGCGACGCGTCGTAGCCCTGATGATCCAGTCCTTCGAGGCCCCGGCCCGGGCCCCGCTTCCCGCTTCACCCGCGCACGACGACCTCTACAGGGCCATGCTCCGCGCTCTGCCGGCGGGCGACACCGTCGCACGGAAGCCCGACCCGAACAGCTGACCTTCCGGCCCCTCCGTCGACTGACGGAGGGCGTTGCCGTACGGAGACGGGCGCTCGGCGAGGACGCGTTCCTCTTTCCCGCCCACTTCCCCGCACCGCACTACGGCCGACTCGCCCTCGACGGCGACGAGGTCTGCTTCGTGCCGGGCGGCGCGGTCCGCACCGAGGTCGGCCGGCCGACGGACTGTCTCTTCCCCGGCCCGCGCGGGGTGGTCCAGCAGTTCTTGCGTCGAGTCACCACTCGGCGGAACTCGCGGGTTCGCGGCCCTCGTTCAAGAGCGGGTTCAGGCGATCGCAGGTAGCGCGTCCGTCGCACCGAAGCGTGCACATCCGTCCAGCGTCGCGAACCCGCGGCCCCGCTCGCCATCCGCTCACTTCCACCACCTGGCGCGGCTTTGAACTCTGCCGCCGGTCTCGGGGAAATCACCCGTAAATGAGGGATTCGCCAGTTGGAACGGTACTGCGGTACCACTCCGTCGGGTCAATTGCCTCCCGTAGTCCCACGGATGCGACAGCGGGGCTCTCTAGCCTAAGCGGGCCGGATCACAACGACGCGAAGAAGCCCGTTTACCGTCTGCCGCAGTCGATTCTTCCTTTTGGTGATGGAGTGAGTCGTTGACTCTGCGACCGCGGGCGGGAACCCGACGTCAGCGGGCCAGGCAGGAGACAGGCGTTCATGAGCGATGTTGGTGAGAGTTGGCCGAGCCTGTGGCCGCGGAGTCGATATCCGTCCGACCGATTTCGGTCCCGTGCCGCAGGGAACGCAAGAATTCTGTTCTACCGGACGTGGAAATCGAGGATCGCATGGTGCCATTCAGAAGTTCCTCCACGAAGTTAAGTGCGGCAGCATTCTCCGCACTGTTCCTGCTGTATGGAACACCTGCTGCCGTGGCCTCGCCGATTGACGCGGGCAACACAGGCATTCACGAGGTCGACGTCACCAACATGCCGGCCACCAAGGAAGGCCAGCCGACGGTCGCCGTCAACCCGGGAAACCCGAAGAACCTGGTCTTCGTCTCGACGATCTTCCCGCCGTCGCCGGGCCTGGAACCGGTCGACGGCGGGTGCTTCCTTGCCTACTCGAACGACAGGGGCGACACCTGGACCCAGGTCGCCTGGCCGCTCGGTACCGCGGCGCCCAAGTGCGGTGAGCCGAGCGTGCAGTTCGACGCGAAGGGCACCGTGTACGTGGACAACAACCAGGTCAGCTCCGGCCTGGCCGCGAACCTGGTGAACCACAACCAGGTCGCGAAGTCGACCGACGGCGGCAGGACCTGGACGGACCCGGTATCCACCCCGCTTCTCCTGGGCGGTGCCCCGAAGATGCGCGTGGACGCCGCGACCGGCAAGGTCTACGCGGTCGCCGGGGCCGCGTGGGAGTACCCGAGCGCGGTCTCCGTCAGCGCCGACGGAGGGAAGACCTTCAGCACCGACTCGCGGGTGATCCCGGGCCCGATGCCCTGCATCGAGGTGGCACCGGGCATCCCGCTCGTGTGCGGCTATCCCGGGCGTGAGATCGCCGTGTACGGCGGGATCCTTGTGTCCGCCTCCCAAGAGGCGGGGCAGTCGGTGAACTTCCACATCAGCCGTGACGACGGCAAGACGTGGACGAACACCACCGTCAAGGACGGCCAGGGAGCCCCTGTCGCGGCGGGCGCCGGTTCTCTGGTGCCGACTCCGGGCCTGGGCGCGGCCGCCGACCCCGTCCCGTGGGTCGCCGCCGACACCTCCCACCGCGGCCGGTTCGCGGTCATGGTCCCCCGGGACTCCAACACCCTGGACGTCTACGTCACCCCGGACGCCGGCAGGACCTGGAACGGCCCGGCGACGATCACCACCCCGAACGCCCAGCGTCCGGCGATCGACTTCGGCGCCAACGGCGACCTGGGTGTCATGTGGCGGACCACCACGGGGGACGCGTTCTCGGCCGTCTCCTTCGACCACGGACGCTCGTTCAGCGCCCCGGTGCAGGTCAACCACGTGACCGAGCCGGTCGGGGAGATGGGCCCTCCCGGTGACCGTTGGTCGGGCATCACCCTGACCGACAAGTACGCCTACGTGACCTGGGCCAACGGGCGGAACAACTCCTCCCTCGACTCGATCATCAGCCGGGTGCCGCTGAAGCTGTACAAGCGCCCGGCCTCGAAGGCGACCGACTGACAGCAGTCCTCCGCATGACACTGGTTCGCCGAGGCGCCTCGGCGAACCACTGTCATGCAACCAACACAAGTCAAGGGCGGGGAGTGACCAGTCCCGCGTCGTAGGCGACGATCACCGCCTGGATCCGGTCGCGGGCGCCCACCTTGGCCATGACCCGCCCGACGTGCTTCTTCACGGTGGACTCGGTCAGCACGAGACGGTCGGCGATCTCCGCGTTCGTCCACCCCATGCCGATCGCCACGAGCACCTCGTGCTCGCGTTCGGTGAGCGCGGCCAGCCGCGCGTCCGTGTGGCGCTGGGCGCCGGGTGCCAGGAAGTGGTGGGCGTGGGCGTCGAGCAGGCGGCGGGTCAACCGGGGGGACACGACGGCGTCGCCGGTCGCGACCGCCTGGATCCCGGCGAGGAGTTCCGCCGGCCGGACGTCCTTGAGCAGGAAGCCACTGGCCCCGGCACGCAGGCCGGCGTAGGCATACTCGTCGAGATCGAAGGTGGTCAGGATGATCACGCGGGTGCGAGCGCCGGCCGCCACGATCCGGCGGGTCGCCTCGATGCCGTCGATACCGGGCATCCGCACATCCATCAGGACCACGTCGGGGCGCAGGTCGGCCGCCATACGGACGGCCTGCGCGCCGTTGTCGGCCTCACCGACGACGCTCATGCCGGGGGTGCCGTCGAGCAGCATCCTGAAGCCCATGCGGGGCAGCGGCTGGTCGTCGGCGAGCAACACGGTGGTCATGGCGCGGACTCTCCTGAGGTGGCCGAGGCGGACGGATCCAGCAGGACTTCCACGATCCAGCCCTGGCCGTCGGCGCGTGGTCCGATGGTTGCGGTGCCGTCATAGAGCGTGGCCCGTTGGCGGATGCCGACCAGGCCGTGTCCGGTGTCCCCGCGGGGAGCCGTGGCCCGTTTCCGCGCCGGCGAACCGGTGTCGGTGACCCGGACGCGCAGCCGACCGTGCTCGACCGTGACCGTGACCTCGGCCGTGGCACCAAGGCCGACGTGTTTGAGGGTGTTGGTCAGGGCTTCCTGCACCACACGGAACACCGTGAGCTGCACGCCGCGGCCCAGTTCGTCGACCGGGCCGACGGTGCGGTAGGCAACCGGCAGGCCGGCCGCGCGCACCCGGTCGAGCAGGGTTTCCAGGTCCCGGACACCCGGCTGCGGGGACCGGGACGTGCCGTCGTCCTCCGGTTCCTGGGGCTCGCGCAGCACCCCCAGCACGCGACGCAGTTCGTCCATCGCCTGCCGGCCGGTGTCGCCGATCAGATGGAGTGCCTGCTCGGTCCGTGCGGGGTCGCGGGTGGTGAGCACGGCGGCGCCGTCGGCGAGGTTCACCATGACCGACAGGTTGTGGCCGACGATGTCGTGCATCTCGCGGGCGATCCGGGAACGTTCTGCCGCCGCCGTCAGCCGGACGCGCTGGTCGCGCTCGACCTCCAGCCGTGCCGCGCGGTCCCGCAGCGCGGACAGGTACAACCGGCTGATCCGGAAGGTCAGGCCCAGGGCGACGGCCCCGATGCCGGTGCCGACGGACAGGATCAGAAAGGCCACCGGATTGGCCGCCGGGATCACGGTGACCACGATCAGCACCCACCCGGCCACGGTCACCGGCAGTGCCCAGCAGATCGCCCTGGGTGAAGCGTGCAGGGCGAGGTCGAACAGGGCGATCAGCAGCACGGCGGCGGCCGCGGGCCCCAGGCCCAGCGACCACATGACCGGGCACACCACGAGGCAGACCCCGAAGACCGCGGCGGGATTGCGGCGCCGCCACCACAGCGGCGTCACCAGCACGGCCGCGATGCCCAGCACCACACCGACGGGCAGGTCGGCCCCCACCGGGCGCGACACCGTATGCCCCGGGCTGTGCACCAGCAGATCCGGCGGCGCGGCGGCGGCGACCAGGACCACCACGGTGGTGTCGAGGAACCAGGGACGCCGTCGGTCCGCCGCCCGCAGACGGCCCAGTACCTGCAACAGGGTCCGCATGACGGGGTGTGCCCAGACGGCGTCCGCCCCGGGCGAGGCTGCAGCCGACCCTGCCCGGGCCTCCCGCACCCTCGTTCTGTCGTCCATCGGCTCCATCCTCGCGGACGGGACCTCAGACGTCACTGCGGCGCAGCCGGTAGGCGGCACCGGCCAGCAGCAGTACGGCCCACACCAGCAGCGCCGTCACCCCCGCTCCCGGGCTGACCAGGGAGTCGCTGGACTCGTGCAGGGTCATCACCGACTGGCCGGCGTTACTGGGCAGGTAGCGGCTGACGGTGTCTCCCAGAGAGCTGGGCAGCAGCCCGGTCAGGCCGGGCAGGACGAGCACGACACCGGCCAGGATCGCGATGCCCCCGGCGTTGTTGCGCACGAGCAGGCCGACCGTCACGCCGTACACACCGACCAGACCCAGATACAGGCCCGCGCCCATCAGGCACCGGAAGACCCCGGCATCCCCGAGGGACAGGGCGATCTTCTCACCGTGCAGGGCGGCGCTCCCCAGCAGGAACGAGACCAGGGCGCCCGCGGTGGATGTGACGAAGGCGATCGGGCCGTACACCGCGCACTTCGCCCACAGCACAGGCAGCCGGCCCGGCACCGCGGCGAACGTCGAGCGGACCATCCCCGTGCTGTATTCACCGGCCGACAGCAAGACACCCAACGCACCGACGGCCAGGGCCGCGAGGTTGGTGCCGGCCAGGGCCAGGGTCAGCGCCGCACCGGATGCCGCGTCCTTCCCGCCCAAAGGACCGCTCGGGCTGTAGAGGGCGGCGGCGATCGCACCGATCGCCACCAGGAACAGCACGGCCACACCCAGCGTGATCCAACTGGAGCGCAGCGACCAGAACTTGGACCATTCGGAACGGATCACTCGGCGGCCCTTCACACGGTACTTCGGGCGCACCGGCGTGGTGGCGGTGATGGTGTCCGCGCTCATCAGGCGGCCTTCCCGGCGTCGCTGCTGTGGTACTCGACGGCGTCGTGGGTCAGATGCATGAACGCCTCCTCCAGGGACACCGACTCGGTGACCAGTTCGTACAACGGCACCTGATGCTCGGCGGCGACCTGCCCGATCCGCCGCGTGTCCAGGCCGGAGACGACCAGCCGCTCGGCGCCCGTCGAGGTGACGGTGACGCCGGGTGCGGCCAGCAGCGACCGCAGCCGCGCAGGCTCGCCGGTGGCCACCCGCACCCCCTTGTCCTCGCCCTGCTCGACCAGCGCGTCGACGGTCGTCTCGGCCAGCAGCTTCCCCCGACCGACGACCACCAGGCGGTCGGCGGTCTGCGCCATCTCGCTCATCAGATGCGAGGACAGCATCACCGTGCGGCCCTCGGCGGCCAGCCCGCGCAGCAACTCCCGTACCCACCTCACGCCTTCGGGGTCGAGCCCGTTGACCGGCTCGTCGAGCATGACGACTGCGGGATCACCGAGGAGCGCGGCCGCGATGCCCAGCCGCTGGCCCATCCCCAGCGAGAACGCCCCGACCCGCTTGTGCGCCACCTCGTGCAGACCGGCGAGGTCGATGACCTCCTCCACCCGTCGACGTGGCACGCCATGGGTGTACGCCAGTGCCATGAGGTGGTTGAACGCGGAGCGGCCCGGATGTACGGCCTTCGCCTCCAGCAGTACCCCCAACTCCTGCAGGGGGGCGCGATGCTGGGCGTAGGGCTTGCCGTTGACCAGGGCCGTACCGCTGGTGGGCGCGTCCAGACCCACGATCATCCGCATGGTGGTGGACTTGCCCGCCCCGTTGGGTCCCAGGAACCCGGTGACCTGTCCGGGCGGGGCGGTGAAACTCAAGCGGTCCACCGCCGTCTTGTCCCCGTAGCGCTTGGTCAGCTCACGAACTTCGATCACAGTGCCACTCCCCGCTTCTGTCCGGCCCGGCATCCGGCCGGGTCACTGCTTTCGAGGCTAGGAGCGGCTACGGCGCGACCCGTGGACCTGGAGGTCATAATCACCGTCGGCCACTGGTACCGCGGTACACCGGCGAAGTGGTCGTCATGGACGACCCGGCCGGACGCCCGGAACGTCGTCCAGGGCTCAGCCGTGCAGTGCACGGCATGCCGCGATCGCCCCTGGGAGCAGAGGGATGGCGCCTGTGCCGATGAGGCTGCGGACGGCACCGCACCTCTTCCCGACGCTGCTGCTCACCGTTCTGCGGATGACGCAGACCATCGGCTTCTTCGGCTACTCCAGCTGGGCACCCACCCTGCCGGCCAAGGAGGGCTTCAGCGTCGAGAAGTCCGTCTTCTACGTGGCCCTGACCACCGTCGGCGCACCACTCGGCTGCTATCGGCCTGCGTCTACTCTCCCGAGCTCTTCGACACCCGCAGCCGCTCGCTGGGCACGAGCGTCTCCTACGGCCTCGGCCGACTGTCGAACGCCGCCGGTCCACTGATCGTCGCCGCGCTCCACAACGGCCACGGCTGCCAGAGCGTCTTCTCCTTCATCGCCGACACCTGGCTGCTCGGCGCGATCGCCCTGGCCGCCTTCGGCACCCGGACACGCTCAGCGCGCCTCGCGGAGGCGGCACGGCAACGGGCGGGCGTCCCCTCCTGACCAGGACCGACCCATTCGACGAGCTACCGCAACGGCACCCTTCCGGCCAGCGCTCGCTTCCCGTGCTCGACGGCTCGCCGATCCCCCGGAGAGGCTCTCCACGCCTCCGACTCGACGGCGTGCCCATAGCGTGCCCTCAAGACCGGTAGACCACGGTCAATAGCGGTGCGATCCCATGCCTCTGTACGCCACACCAGAGTACATACGCCCAGGTCAGAAGCTATCCAGCTCGCCAAGCGCCGTCGCTTCCCAAGGATGAGTTCACTGCGGTAACGAGCCTGTGTGGATTATCGGGTCCTGAAGCGGCGGTAGAGGTTTCGGGCTACGCAGACCCCCGTGCGGCCGAAGCCGATGATGTCGACGCGGCTGTCGCCGGTGGTGTGCAGTGGGCAGCGACACGTTCTTCACGGCCGCGCGGAAGTGGCTGCCGGACGACGGCGAGGACGACGTACTCGGCACGTCTCACCCGACTCCATCCTCCTGCGACTCCATCCTCCTGCGCCTGGCCGGATCTGTCCTCGGGAGCTTCCCGGGACGCGGGGACCCCGGCGTCGGCCTGCCGCACCGGCAGGCGATCCCGCAATTGCCGGAGCTTCTCGAGGTGCCGCCCCAGGTGACCACAACGCCCAGGAGCCGAGATGCGGGGGTGCTCAGCCGCAGTGAGGATTGAAGACGTGAGGGCGATGGCGCCTCATGTCCAAGCGCTTGGCGACTCTCGCACCGATCCGCGACAGGAGAGCTTCGCGATGACCGCGACAGGCGCAACCCCGTCGGCTCACCCCGAGCACCCGGGCAGGACGGATGGGGTCTCCAACGAGTTCACCGTTTTCACCAAGATCAAGCCGGGCGAGGCCGATGCACTGCGCACGGATCTCACCTGGCTCGCCGACGCGGCGAATGACGAGAACGTCCATGCGGCGCTGCGCCAGATCGGCACGCTGCATGACGCACGGCACGTCATTTTCGACAACGACACCAGGTTCATGTTCGCCAGCGTCTTCGACGGCTCCTGGGACACCTATATCGACGACTTCGCCAAGACGGTGGTCGGGGAACGCTTCGACAAGGTCTTCTCGCACAGCGAAGGGTTCCCCGGCATCAAGGATCCGGGGGTCAAGGACTGGTTCCTCGCCCACCAGGAGCCCGCGGGGGTCTTCGTCAGCGCCTACCCCGACCTGACCGTTCAACAGATCTACAAGGACCACCGCGTGGACGACGCGTTCCAGGAGGTGCTGGACACCCCCCAGTTCCGGGCGGCACTGGACAACCCCGCGAATGCCGAGCTGCTGGCCACACCGGCCTTCCAGAAGCTGCTGGAGGAAGCCTCGGCCTAGAACCCGGACACAGCCACCCCCCCGGACCCCCACCCACCATCGGTGGACCGCGTCGACAGGCGCGCACCAGCCGCTGCCGGGCTGTCCGGGCAGAGACCGACGCGGAGGCACAAGCGACCATGAACACAGCGGACGGCGACAGCGACAGCGCGGCCGGCATGAGCGTCGAGATCGACGACGTCCAGAGCGGGGCCCTGCGGCCGAGGCCCGTTCCGTACGAGGGAAAGTTCGTCTTCCTGCACGTCGAGGACCGCCACGCCGGGCGCGCCCTGCTGCGGCGGCTGCTACCGGTGACCTCGGGTGGTCTGCCAGGAGCAGACCGGAGCGAGGATGCCTGGGTCGCCGTGGCCTTCACCTATCAGGGGCTGAGCGCCCTGGGGGTGCCGCAGGAGTCGCTGGACAGCTTTCCGCAGGCGTTTCGTGAGGGTATGGCCGCCCGGGCGGAGCGGATCGGCGACGTGGGCGAGAGTTCGCCGGTCCACTGGGAGGCACCGTTCGGAACCGGTGACGTCCACATCGCCTTGAGCGCCCTCTCCTCCGACACGGGACAGCTCGACAAGGAGCTGGAGCGGGCCCGCGTCGCCTACGAGGACACCCCCGGTGTCCGGGTGATCTGGCAGCAGGACGTCCACCAGCTGCCGACCGGACGCACCACCTTCGGGTTCCGGGACGGCATCAGCCATCCGAACATCGAGGGTGTGGGGCTGCCCGGCTCCAACCCGCAGGAAGCCCCGATCAAGGCAGGCGAGTTCATCCTCGGCTACCCCGACGAAACCGGCAACCTTCCCCCCATGCCCCAACCCGACGTGCTGGGGCGCAACGGCACCTACGCCGCCGTTCGCAAGATCCACACGAACGTGGCGGCCTGGCGCCGGTATCTGCGCGCGAACACCGCCGGCGCCGAGGAGGAGGCGCTCCTGGCGGCGAAGATGGTCGGGCGCTGGCCCAGCGGCGCGCCGCTGGCGCTGGCGCCGGAGCACGACGATCCGGAGCTGGCGGCCGATCCGCACCGCGTCAACAACTTCCTCTACCGGGAGAACGACGACCGCGGCTACCGGTGCCCCGCCGGTGCGCACATCCGGCGCACCAACCCCCGTGATTCCACCATCATCGGCGACGCGCGGATGCACCGCCTCATCCGCCGCGGCACCACCTACGGCCCGCCGCTGCCCGAGGGCGTGCTGGAGGACGACGGCGCCGACCGCGGACTGGTCGGAGTCTTCCTCGGCGCCCATCTGGAACGGCAGTTCGAGTTCATCAAGGCCGAATGGGTCAACGACGGCAACTTCATCGGCTACCCCGGCGAACAGGACCCGGTCGCCGGGCACCACGGCGGCACCGGCAGCCTCACCATCCCGGAGAAACCGGTCCGGCGCCGGCTCCAGAACCTGCCCGGCTTCGTGGTCACCCGCGGTGGCGAGTACTGCTTCGTTCCGGGGCTGCGCGCATTGCGCTGGCTCGCCGAACTGGAGGACTGAGGGCACAGCCGCAAGCCCTCGGAGCGCGATCACGGTCTCTGAGAGGAGAGGTCGCAGCCATGGCAGCAGAGTTCGTCCGCTACACGCCCGACGTCGAGGACGCCGACCCGGACTTCGAACGCAACGTGCAGACGGTGATCGAGAAGACCAGGAGCTACATCGCCGAGTCGGTCGAGGCCGGCGGCACCGGACAGGCCCTCCGCGACGCCCACGCCAAGGGCTACGGGCTGGTCCGCGGCGAAGTGGAGATCCTGGCCGGTCTGCCCCCCGAGTACGCCCAGGGAATCTACGCCACCCCGGGAACCCACGACGCGCTCATCCGCTTCTCCAACGGCTCGCCCCACGCCGGAGCCGACGCGCGCCTGGGCGCCGCTACCGGACTGGCCCTGAAGATGTTCGACATCCCCGGCCCGACCCTGTTGGACGACGAACCGGACACGGGCACCTTCGACTACGCCAACATCAACGGACCGATCTTCTTCTGCAACACGGTCGAGCACTACCTGTTCATCCAGGAACTGTTCCTGAACGCACCGGCCTACTTCTCCCAGGGCCGCCCTGGCGCACATCGCTTCTACACCGATTTCGTGACCGGAAAGGGAACTCTGGACCAGGACAACTGGGCGTGGGACGAGTTCCTGGCCTTCCTGCGCCTGGCGAAGACTCCGCCGGCAAACGTGCTGCTGTCGAGCTACTGGACCATGGGCGCGGTCCGCCACGGTGACTACATCGCCAAGGTGCGCTTCACTCCCGACCCGTCCTCCGCCGCCGCGGTGGTCCGGCGCACCATCGACCCGGCCTCGGCAGCGGAGGTCTTCCGGCCGGCCCTGCAAGGTGAGTTGCGGGAACGGCCCTACGCCTTCGACATCCAGGTCCAGCTCTGCACCGACCTGCGACGCATGCCGGTGGAGGACACCACCGTGGAGTGGCCCGAACAGCTCTCGCCGTCCGTCACCGTGGCCAAGCTGCGGCTGCCGAAGCAGGACATCTCCGGCCCGGAGAACCTGGAGAAGATGGACGCGCTGTCCTTCACCCCCTGGCGGGTCACCGCCGAGCACGCACCCCTGGGCAACATCATGCGGGCCCGCAAGGAGGTCTACCGGCAGTCCTCCATCGCGCGCCACAAGCTCAACCAACAGCCACGCACCGAGCCGCGCAGCGCCGACGAAGTACTTGGCCCGGCCCGATAGAAGCTGCCCTCTGGTGAAACGGCCCGAGGGCACATCCGGGGCACACGAGCCCGGGAGGCGGCGTCGACCCGTGAGAACCCCGCCCGTCCCATTCGCCGCACGAGCGGCAGGACTTCAGTCGATCCGTGTGCTCATGGAACGACACATCCTCGACCTCGGCTCGCCTCGCGAGGTCGACGGTCCATCAGCGCCGAGAATACCTTTCGTCGCTTCCGAGCCGGCAGCGTGCCCATGGCGTGCCCTCAAGAGCGGACAATCACGGTCAGCAGCGGTGCGATCTCGCGCTGTCGGGTGTTGTTCAGAGCCGCATACGCGCAGGTCAGCGACCATCCCGCTGTCAAGCGCCGTCGCTTCCCAAGCTGAGAGCGCGAGTTCGGTTCTCGTCACCCGCTCCACCGAGACCCCCCCGGGCCGATGACGGCCCGGGGGTCTGTGGTGACGCCCCGGCCGCAGTCGCTCCGTCGAGGGGGCACCGGACGAGCCTCGTGGCGGGTGCTCGGTAGCCGGCGCCCGCGGCCGGCACGGAAGCCGCACTGCCAGGCGAGGGAATCGGCCGAAGTGAACCGCGCGGGTTGGATTGCCGTCCCCGTGCTGGTAATGACTTTGTCATGGCCATGAATGTGATGGAGCTGCACAGCATCAATCCTTGGGAGGTGTCCTTCCTGCGCGAGGAGGTGGGCGGCTACTTCACCCACGGCATCGTGTGCAGGCCGGGCGCGACGGTACTCGACGTGGGCGCCAACATCGGCGTGTTCTCGGCGACCGTGTACGAACGGCTGGACGGGGACGTGCGGATCTATGCCTTCGAGCCGCTGCCCCCACTCCACGCGACACTTGAGCGCAACGCTCGCGATTTCTTCAACGGGCGCCTGACCCCGCTCCCTTACGGCTTGGCGTCTCGCGAGGACGAGCTCGATTTCAGCTACGTCCCGGCCGCCACGATCTTCTCTTCTTCCTCGCGAGATCAGGGGAACATCGAGGCCGAGCGGCGCCGGGTCACCGCCAGCATCGTCGAAATGATCAGCCAGGGCGGCCTGGGACCGGTCCTGCGCCGCGTACCCCTCCCCGTTCTCACTGTTCTCGTCGGCCGCAAGCTGCGGGTGATGCGACGCCTTGAGACGCACCGGGTGAAGGTCCGGACCCTGTCCTCGGCGCTCGACGAGCAGGGCATCGACCGCATCGACCTGCTCAAGATCGACGTGGAAGGCGCCGAACTCGATGTACTCAGGGGCATCGAGGAACGGCACTGGCCGCTGGTCCGCCAGGCCGTGGTGGAGGTGGAGCGCTGGCGGCAGAACCGCGACGCGGTCTGCGCGACCCTCCTCACACACGGCTTCACGGTCAGCACCGAGCAGAACCCGGTCCAGCAGGCCGGCGACATAGGCATGGTGTTCGCGATCAGGCCCTGACCGCGTGCGGCACCCGGCACCCGGCACGGTGGTCGACGCGTTTGTCGGTCTCCCCCGCCGGGCGGGCACTCACGGGGGAGGATCCACGCTGCTCCGGGAGGCCCACGGCAGGAGCTCAGCCCACGGCACCCCCGAGCCGAGCCGCCCCGACGACCGGCGGACCCGTTCCGCGATCGGACGGTCTCGACCGCTGTCCAGACTCCTTGTCGACTCCTTGTCGACTCCGCGCCCCGAGACGCCTCGATGGAGAAAGAGGGCGTGGGGCGTGGGTCAGAACACGCCCTTGTAGCTCTGCCAGCCGGTGGCGAGTCTGGTGCGGCCGCCGAAGGAGCCCTTGCCGTTGCCGTTGTTGCGGTAGAGGGCACCGGAGGTGTCGCGGGAGACGAGGTCGGCCCTGCCGTCGCCGGTGATGTCGCCCACGCCGACGATGACGTTGTACGAGGCCCCCCAGTCGTCGAAGACCTTCACCCGGCTCTTGAACGTGCCCGTCGCGGTGCCGCCGTAGCGCCACAGCTCGTTCGACCTGTCCTGCGCCAGCAGGTCGCCGTGGCCGTCGCCGTCGAGGTCGCCGGCACCCACGATCTTCTTGTAGCCCGTCCACTTAGAGGCGATCTTCGTCCGAGCCGACAGCTTGCCCGCGCTCGTCGCCTTGTACAGGTAGACGTCCCCGGTGGAGGCTTGTCGGGCGATCAGGTCCGCTCGGCCGTCACCGCTCATGTCCCCGGGCGAGGTCAGCACGTCGTACTGCGTCCAGCCGCTGGTGCCCAGCGAGGTGTAGGCCGTCGACGGGGTCACCGCCGCCCCGCACGCGGGCCGGTAGGCACGCAGCGCACCGCCGGCGTAGCGCACGAGGACGTCGTTGCACCGGTCGCCGTCGAGGTCGCCGTACGGCACGAACTTCGCGCTCGTCGGCCAGCCGGCGCCCGTCTTCCTGGCGGTCAGGGTGCCGGTGCCGGTGCCGTACTGGTACGTCAGTCCGCCCGAGCCGTTGAGGGTCAGCACCTCGCCGAAGCCGTCCGCGGTAGCGAAGTCCCGTCGGACCGGGGTCGCGCCGGTGACCTTGAGCGTGCCGGTCCTGGTGAGGGCCGCGCCCTGGCCGTCGGCCGGGGTGGCGGTGAGCGTCCAGGCGTAGGCGCCGTTGGCGACGAGCCGGCCGGCCGTGTCCTTGCCGTTCCAGGAGGTCTGGAGCGCGCCCTGGGTCGTACCGCCGGAGAGGGTGCGGACGGTCGTGCCGGTCGCCTTGTTCTTGAGGGTGAGCGTCCAGGACGCGGCCTGCTTCGACAGCCACCAACGCGGGCTCCAGGGCGCGCTCTTGACGTCGGCCGAGCCCGCGACGGAGGCGTCGAGCTGGGTGAGTGCCGAGACGGGGACGCCGCTCGATACCAGGTGGGTGTTCTGCCTGGCGTCGACGTAAGCGATCAGGCTGGTGTACGGGTCGACGTCCCACGGCTGCCCGCCCGGGACGGTCGCCACCGAGTGCGTCACCGGCGTGGCACCCCGGATGTCGGTCACCTTCAGCTCACCACCGGTGTTGGTGACGACGAAGCCGTCGCCGAGCTTGGCGGTCTCCCAGGCGCCCTGCGTGAGGGTGGTCCTGGTCCCGGTGACGGTGTCGTAGACGCCCTGGCTCTCGGCCGAGCCGACGCACGACCACAGCAGCCGGCGTCCCACCGCCTGGAGGTCCTCCAGCAGGCAGTTCCGGCCGAACCACACCGAGTCGCCGCGCTTGCCGGTGCGGACGTCGACCGGCGCGGCGCTGTCGTTGCCGTCCGCCACCCACAGGGTGGTGCCCCACAGCGCCTTGCCGTGCGTGGCCGAGGTGAGCACCGTGGAGCCGGTGTCGAGGTCGACCACCCGGGTCTGCGAACCGGCCGCCGCCGTGTACTCGGTGGCCATCGCGACGTGCCGGCCCTTGGCGTCCCACACCCGTACATAGCTGTGCTGGGGGTCGATCGCCGTGCCGGGCAGCGTGCCCGTCGGCTGGACGACCCGGGGGACGCGGTCGTCGCCCGAGAGATACGAGTTCCAGACGACCGTACGGCCGTCCCCGGTGCCCACGAGGTAGGGCGCGGAGGCGGTGACGAGGCCCTGGGAGGTGCGGGGGCCGACCGTGAGGGCGTCACCGGTGCTGCCGATCGTCCGGCTGTACATGGAGGTACGGCCGGTCTCGTGGTCCCGTTCCGTCACGGTCAACCGGCCGTTGTCCAGGGTGAGTGCGGGTACCGGGTCGGCCACGGGGTCCAGCACGGAGGCCGCGACCTTCTCGGCGACGGGGGTGCCGTCGGTGCCCGCGCGGACCAGGTTCACCCCGAAGTCGGCGGTGTCGGCGCCGCCGCCGGGCACGAGGAGCCCGCCGTCGGGGGTGGGGACGGCGAGGGCGAGGCTCTCCGAGCGGGCCAGCACGGACTTGGTCGTCGACCCGTCGGGGGCGAGCGCGTCGACCCGCCAGACGGGCAGGCCGCCGTCCTTGGCGCCCAGCGAGGAGTCGTAGCGGGAGACCAGGAGCCGGTCGCCGACCATGCCCAGCAGGTGGGTCGCGTAGTCGTTCTCCAGCGGCACGGTACGGACGGCCGTGGTCGGGTCGGCGCGGGAGTACACGGAGACGGTGCCGACGCCGTCCCACGACACCAGGTGGGTGGGGGTGAGGACCACACGCCCGGTCGTGGTGATGGTCGGGTTGTACGGCAGCGCGACGAACGTGCCCTGGTCGGCGTCTATCCAGCCGCTGTGGGTCGTGCTGCCCGTCCAGTACTGCACCACCGTGCCGTGGGCGTCGGCCACGGGCGAGTTGCCGGTGCTCACCGAGGAGACGTCGGCCGGGACGCCCGACACCGCGCGGTCGCCCACGGTGCCGTCGTCCTGGAGGTCGAGCAGGTGCCAGGTGAGCCGGTCGGCCGTCCAGGCGGTCGTGAGGACGGTCCGCCCGAGCGTCCCCCGGTAGGTGTGGCGGTCCGGGAGCGGGATCGTCGTCGCCGTCCCCCCGGCCGCCATGTCCCGCAGCGTCACGGTCCGCGCGCTGTCGTCGTAGCGGGCGACCACGTCCGAGCCGGCGCCGAACTCCGGCATGCCCCAGACCTCGCCGGCCGAGGCGTCCACCACCGTGTCCTCGCCCGTGTAGGTGGTCCACACATGGCCGCGGCCGGGTTCATAACGCAGGAACCCCGAGGGTCCGGCGCTGAGCAGCGCGGTCCGCGGCAGCAGGGATGTCTGCGCCGGGATGACCACCTCGGAGGCGTCGGCCGCGTGGACCTCGCCCGTCAGCGGGCCGAGGCTCATGGCCAGGGTCAGCGAGGTGGCGACGGCCAGACCGCCACGGATGAGGGCACGTCTGCCCACTTGGTTCCTCCACGGGGGTGGAAAGCGAGGTCAATTGCAAGATCAAGACTCGCCAACGGGCGACAAGGTTGCGGTCGGGGGAGGCCGGGAGGACGTCAGCGCCACGGCGCCCTGGAGTTCGCCACGTAGCCCTTCGTGCGGCGGACGGCGCCGCTTCGTTCCCCGACGACACCTCCGTGATGCCCCGGCCGGGACCACTCGTACGCATCAGCAACGTCACTTCGACAGTTGGTCTCCGCACACGGTGGCCCATGCGCGGTGGCACCGTCAGCAGCGCCGACCGCTCCCCTTCGTCACCTGCTGCACGGAGAAAGCCCAGGTCAGAGTCGCTGGCCTCGTTGCTGTCCATCGTGATGGGAGGGGGAGGTCGATGCCGAACGGCGATGGCGACCGACACGCGCACCCGCCCGCACCGCCTCCGCGATGCCTCTCGGCTGCTGCACAGGGGCCCCGGCCGGAGGAGTCCTGGGCTCTTCCCCCGGGCCCTGAGCGCGGTCGCGCCGGAGGCCGGCTCTACGATTGGCCGACCCGTGGCGCTCTGCGAGCGGTGCTGAAATGGCGTGGGTGGTACGGGCATTCGCATATTTGGGGGGATCCGTCGAGTGAGACTTCGCGCTGTTCTGCCTGCGCTGACAGCCGGTGCGCTGCTGACAGCCGTACTGGCCCTTCCGGCAGCCGCCGCCGACTCCGACACATCCGCGCCGCATGAGTCGGTGCCGGATGCCGTTGCGAGCCCGTCCGTCGCTGCGAGCCCAGGCCCATCGGACACACCGACGAACTCCGCGGTCGCCACACCGACCGACACCGCCGGCCCGGTCCCGTCCGGGACCGTGACGTCCGCCCCGGCCGACAGCAGCCCGGATCCGCACCAGTTCGAGGTGTACGGAGTCGGCAACTCCTGGTCAGACCACTGGAAGCTCTCGCTGTCCGTCTACAGCGACACCGCGACGGTCACGGGCATCACCGCCCGCTACCGGCCGCACGGGGCGCCCGCTGACGCGCCCTACGTCGCCACGACGTCGGACTTCGTGCCCGATCCCCACTACGGCGGTCGAGTCTCGGCGGACCGGCCCGTCCTTCCCGCCATGGGCGTCTACGACGTCTCCGTGGACGTGACGGACAGCTCGGGCAACGTCGAAGACTTCCCCGACGTCGGCGAGTTCACCTACGCGGCGCAGGTGACCGTCGGGAAGCTGGCGTCCGACCGGAGTTCCGTGGACTACGAGCACCGCTCGTACACCGTCTCCGCCCCGGTCACCGTCACCGACCCCGGCACCGGTGCGGTACTCGACCCGGCCGGTGTGTCGGTTGCCCTTGCCGACCCGGAGGCCGACGTCCCGTCGGAAACGGTCGCGGTCGCCACCGCGCGGGCGGACGGGCGGGTGGCCGCGACGGTCACGGTGAAGGATCGCGTCACCTACCGGACGGCCGCCGCCGACGGCACCGCCACCGCGGGATACCCGTACTTCCTCGACACCGGCGATCAGACCTTGCTCACCGTGCCGGCGACGGCGGAGACCACCCGGATCCGCATCCTGAGCAAGACCGACGTCGACGTTCCCAAGGGCGGCCGCACCACGATCACCGGTGTGCTCGAACGGAAGGTCGGGTCCACCTGGACGGGCACGCCGGACCAGAAGATCTACACCATGGGGCCGGCCTCCTTCTCCGCCACGGTCAGGACGACCGCCACCGGCACCTTCACCGTCAGCACCGGCACCGCGGGTGCGTACTACTTCAACAACTACTGGGACTACGATCCCTTCCTCCTGAGCACCGACAGTGACGCGACACCGGTATATGTGCACGTTCCGTCGCCCAGCCGCGTCACCCCGTTCCACGTCAGCGAGGACGAGTACGGCGAGGCGGTGATCGACGGCCGTCTGGACCTGCACGGGGCGGAGTTCGCGAGCAACACGCACTCCATGACGATCCAGTACTCGTCCGACGGCAGGACGTGGCACACCGTCGGCAGCACCCGGATCGGCCGGTCGGGTCTCGCCGGCGACGAGTTCATGACCTACGCGACCTACGGCGGGCAGGCGAACGGCTACTGGCGGGCGTACTTCCCGGGCACCCCGGACTACTCGCCCTCCTACAGCGCGGCGGTCAAGATCTACCGCACTCCCACCCGCGTCACCGGAGGCAAACCCAGCCACACCACGGTGCGCAAGAACACGTACGTGGCATTCGGCGGCCATGTGCAGCAGCGCAGTTCGTCCGGCACCTGGTCCGGCATCTCCCACACCTACGCCTACCTGGAGTTCCGGGCGACGGGAAGCAAGACGTGGCACTACGTCACGCGCGTGAAGACCGACACCAAGGGCACCTACCACCTGAGCGGCAAGGCAACTCACGGTGGCACCTGGACCGTCGTGTGGTTCACCTCCGACAGTCACCACATCGACTCCAACGGCCCGGAGACGTACGTCCACGTGCACTGACCTGTTCCTCGGGCCGAAGCCCGAGGAACAAGTCACGTCTTGACACCACCACATCCCGGACCGCTCCAAGGCGGGAGCGGTCCGCGGGAGCCGGCTTGGCCGAGGATCGCGCGTACGCCCGGATCGCCGTTCTCCGCGCCGGCGTGCGCGTCGGAGACCGGGCAGCTCCTGCCGGCGTGCTCGCCCGACCGCCGGGCCTTGATCAGGTCGTAGCCGCGTGCCCTGCGTGCGAGTTCATTCCGCCGGTTCTCGCTTCCGGACGCTGCCCGCCCGACAGCCGCTCAGGGGGCCCGCACCCCCGGGCCGACGACGTGCCCACAGCGTGCCCATACGACCGGCACACCACGGTCGACAACGGTGCGATCCTGCGCGCGCGGGCGCTGTACCGGAGCACGTATGAGCAGGTCAGAAGCGTTCCCGCTCCGCAGGCGCCGTCGCTTCCCGAGCCGAGAGCGCGAGTTCGGTTCTCGTCACCCGCTCCAGATCGAAACCCCAGGTCAGTTGCCCGGGGTTTGTCCACCGACCAGCTCACCGCCATGGTGAAGGCACGGCTCAAGCGGGTGCGGTACCGCTCCGGCCTCGTCGACCCCCTCGCCGCCAAGACCGGGCCGAACCTCCGGCCGCAGCTGAACCAGGATTCCTGGAAGGGCAGAGCCGGCGGCCTGGTCAGCCAGAGAACCGCCGGGATGCCGAAGAGGACACCCCACACACCGGTCACCAGGAATGCGTCCACTGCGATCCCCAGCCAAGCGACACGGGTCGGCGCGAGCACGCGCGAGGGGTCCTTCGGGTCGTATCGAAGCTCGCCCGCACCGTGATACCCCGCCGCCACATCATCCACCGCGTGTCCAACTCGGTCGCGCCCACCCACTGGCGCAGCAGGGCGATGCCTGGCGGCAGCAGTAGCCAGGCGATGGGTCCGAGAAAACGGGGCTCCACCGGCAGCCACACGGCGAGGGGGAGCCCCAGGACGACGTACCACAGGGCACGCCGCCACCACGGGCTGCCGTTCCGCGCCCGGCCACGCAGACCCGCCAGTACCCGCAGGGGCCGTACGCGCACCGACTGCCGCCGGGTCGACGGCCGGTTCCCCGTGGCCTCCGCGTCGCTCGTAATCGCCTCGATCTCGGTGCCCAGCGCGGCAACCATCGGCGTATTGCGGTGCCGGACCGTCAAAGCCGTGCGGACCTGCGCGTCCTCGAACGTGCCCACGGCCGGCGACTGCCCTGCGATCTCGACCTGACGGATCTGCGAGCCCGGCACGGTGATGGTCGTACGCCCCCGCTTCCAGTGCAGCGCACCACGCTCCACCCACACCCGGGTGCGGCCGTTGACGGTCGGGCAGTGATTTCGCGGCTTCCGTGACCCCGGCTGTCAGCGATCTCCAGGTCGGCGGGCGGGTGCCGCACGGGAATGACCTGGCGGGGACCGGTGCAGGTACGCGGAGATCTCGTCGCCGATGCTGAGCAGGTCGGTGAGGGGCAGCCGGCGTCCGAGCCCGACGAGGCCGAGACGAGCCGGTGCCGGCCCCGCCATGGCGTCGTCATCCAGAAGCGACGACCCCGGTGGCCGGTGTACTCGTCCAGGCGGCTTCCCGCACACCGGCGGCGATCACCGCGCACGTGAACAGGATGGCAGCGGCACTCCACTCCCAGGAGGCGACACCGATCACCGGCACGAGGAACACCGAGTGGACGGCGGAGACGGCGAACGCCGCCCGAGCCCAGCCTCCGCCGGTCATCGCCCGACGTACGGTCGCCCAGTGGCGCCACCACAGTCCTGCGGCCACTGCCGCGATGCCGGCCATCACGGCAGCGCCCAGCCGGGCCACGTCGGCATCGGTCACACTGCCGGGTTCGGCCGAGCCGCTCGCGTGCACGCTCAGTGCGACCGCGGTCCATCCGACGACCGCCGCACTCAGCAGGAAAGCCAGGGCCGCTGTGCGCCGCCGCGACCAACTCGTTTCAGAATGCATTGAGTTCGGTTTCATGCCCCATCCTAAGAGCTGCCCTGTAGCCCACGAGGAGCGAGGCGAACGCCGATCCGGAGTCCTTCCACGCGGAGTCGCCGTCGGCGTCGGTGGCCTCGATCTGGTGGGCGGCGGTGGAGGCGCCCCGGAGGAAGTCGGCGGGGTAGGGGAGTCCGTCGGGAGTCGTCGGCATGGTGGTCCTTGCCTTGTTGGCGGGTTGGATTCCCCTCACCGGGACGGCGTCGGTCCGGCCCAGACGGCGGAGGCGTCGTCGCGGCCGGGGGCGGGGAGGCGGACCGGGCGGACCGGGATGGTGCGGGTGTGCCCTTCTTCCGTCACCGCCGTCCAGCGGGTCGGGCGGCCCGAGTAGCACAGGGTGGTCAGGACGAAGACGCCGTCGGCGTAGACCTCGACGTATTCACCGACGGTGAGAATCCGCAGGGTGCCCGCGGGCCCGGCCAGGACGGTCTCGCCCAGTGACGCGCCGGCGGGGCCGGTGACCCGGAGGTTCTTGCCGTCGCACCCGACGACCAGGGCGGGACCGCCGTCGTCGTCCGTGCGGAGGGTGATCTCGATCCGCCCGGAGACATCGACATCACCGACCGCGTGCAGCGCCGGTTCCCCGGTTTCCTCCAGGAGCCAGGCGTCCAGGCCCGGCCACCACTCCAGGCGCGGTGCCGAACCCTCGTCCACGACAAGGGATTTGGGCTGGGCCAGCATGCCGCGGCACCGGTCGCCCGAGTCCGTCAGGCCGACCCGGCGGGGGGTGGTGTGCAGGAGTACGCGGGAGCCGTCGGGGGCGGCGATGACGCGCGGGGCGTACGAGCCGGTCGGGCCCAGCGGGCCGCGACGGGTCCAGGGGCCGCGCAGCCGCGGTGCCGTCCAGGACTCGAAGCCGCGGGTCGCGCCGATCGAGCCGATCAGCAACCAGCTGCCGTCGTCGAGGCGTTCGAGGATCGGGCACTCCAACTCGTCCACGTCACCGGGGGAGATGAGCGGCGGGTGGACCGTCCAGTGCTCCAGGTCGTCCGAGGTGGCCCAGGCGACGCAGCCGCTGACCTCGACGGGGAGCGAGGCGTCGGCGGCGCAGACGACCATGACCCAGCCGTCCGATTCGTCGTCGCGCACCACGAACGGGTCGCGCCAGCCCATGCGTTCACCGGTGCGGTACCAGCGGGCGTCCGCCTCGACCACGGGACCGGTGCCGTGGCGGCGCCAGCCGGTGCCGTCGGTGCGGTCGGAGTAGGCCAGGCCGACGGACTGGAGCGGCCAGCCGCCGTCCGTCAGACCGCTCACGCCCGTGTAGAACATCGCCATCCCGGAGCCGGAGCCGGAGCCGACGCCGGTGTCGTGCCGCACGGGGTGCATGGTCCACACCGCCTGCTGGTCGAAGCGACCCGGCAGGCCGTTGCCGAAGGCGGTGCCCGCGGGCTGCCATCCGACCAGGTCGGTGGAGGTGGCCCTGCCGTACGAGGTCTCCATCCTCAGGTGGTCGAACTCGCTCGTCCACGGGCCCTGCAGATGCAGCACCGCGTAGGTGCCGTCGTCGTCGCGGAGCAGGGCGAAGTCGTTCACGCAGAGGCCGGGCGGGGCGTATCGCATGCGCATTTCCTGTCGGCTCGCAGTGCTCAAACGCATGCGCTGAGCAGTGACACAAAAGATCTCGCGGAAGGATTGGCCCCAGTAAAACTGAACGCAAACGCTTGCGCAACAGCGAGCTCCGGCTTACGGTCACGTCACCCCCAGATCACACCGATGTGAAACAGACGGGAGAAAAGCGCTGTGACCGTCAGCATCAACGATGTCGCCCGCGCCGCCGGAGTCTCGGCGTCCACCGTGTCCCGCGCCCTGCGCGGCCAGCCGGGTGTCTCCGACGAGGTGCGGGCGCAGATCACGGCCGTCGCCACCCAGCTCGGCTACACGGCGTCCCGCTCGGCGTCCAGCCTGGCCAGCGGACGCACCTTCACCATCGGGGTCGTCGTCCCGTACGTGGGCCGCTGGTTCTTCGGCACCGTCCTGGACGCCGCCGAGCACGTGTTCAGCGCCGCCGGCTACGACGTCCTGCTCTACAACCTCGGCTCGCCGGAGACCCGCAAGCGTTTCTTCACCAAGCTGCCGGTCCGCAAGCGGGTCGACGCCGTGCTGTCGCTGCTCATCCCCGACGAGGAGGAGTCGGCCGCGCTGCGCTCCCTCGGCGTCCCGCTGGCCAGCACGGTCGGCGGCGCCCGGCCCGGCTTCAGCGTGGTCGGTATCGACGACCGGGCCGGCGCCGAGAGCGCCGTACGGCATCTGGTGAACCTCGGCCACCGCCGGATCGGCATGATCAGCGGATCGAGCGGGCCCCAGCACTGGACCACGCCCGTCGCCCGCCGCCAGGCGTACCTGGACGTCCTGTCCGAGGCCGGGATCGCGCACGACCCGGCCCTGGAGGCGGACGGCGACTACACCGTCGAGGGCGGCGAGCGGGCGATGACCGAGCTGCTGGCCGCGTCCCGGCCGCCGACGGCCGTGTTCGCGCAGTCCGACGAGATGGCGATGGGCGCGCTGCGCGCGCTCCGGCGGCACCGGCTGCGGGTGCCGGACGACGTGTCCGTGGTCGGCTTCGACGACCACGAACTTTCCGACGTCCTCGGGCTGACCACCGTTGCCCAGCCGGTGGCCGGCCAGGGCGCCGAGGCCGCCCGGCTGCTGCTGCGGCAGCTCGACGAGCCGGACGGCGAGCGGGCCGGGCACGTGCAGATGCCCATCCGGCTCGTCCTGCGCGAGACCACCGCACCGCCGCGCCCGCGCGGCCCCCAGTAAGCCCCGAGTCCCTGAGCCCCGGGGCCGTCGCGCCCCGGCCCCCCACGCCGGAAAGCACCAGCGCACGCACCACGAACCCTCGCACCCGCACGGAGGCACCACACCATGAGCCCGACCAGCCCCAACAGCCCGGCCGGCAGAAGGTACCGCCGCACGGCCGCCACCGGCCTGGCCCTCGCCCTGCCCCTCGCCGCCCTGGCCGCCTGCGGCGGCAGCGGCGGGGACTCCGCCGCCTCGGCCGGCAGCGGCAAGGGCACCATCAGCGTCTGGGCCCACCAGGGGCAGAAGAGCGAGGACACCGCCCTGCAGAACGCGGTGAAGTCCTTCAACTCCTCCCAGAGCAAGATCAAGGTCGAGCTGAAGCTCATCCCCGGCGACGACTACACCAAGACCATCACCGCCACCGACGCCTCCCAGCTGCCGGACGTGATGGAGTTCGACGGCCCGACCATGGCGAACTTCGTCTACAACAAGAAGCTCGCGGCCATCGACGACTACGTCTCCGCGAAGACGATGTCCAACGCGACCGACGCCAGCAAGGCGCAGGGCGAGATCGGCGGCAAGCACTACGGGCTCGGCATGTACGACTCCGGGCTCGGCATCTACGCCAACAAGAAGCTGCTGGACGCGGCCGGCGTGAAGTACCCGAAGACCGCCTCCGAGTCCTGGACCGTCGCCGAGTTCAACAAGGCGCTGACGGCACTCAAGGCCAAGGACACCGACGGCAAGGTCCTCGACATCCAGGAGAACAACGGCCTGTCCAACGAGTGGGGCACCTACGGCTTCTCCCCGATCGTCTGGTCGGCCGGCGGCTCCCTGCTGAAGAACGGCAAGGCCGAGGGCGCCCTGGACAGCGCGTCCGTGGTCTCGGCGCTGAAGACCTTCCAGTCCTGGAAGAGCGACGTCGACCCCAACACCGACGGCAACGCCTTCGCCAAGGGCCGGGTCGCGCTCAGCTGGGTCGGCCACTGGATGTACCCGACGTACAGCAAGGCCCTCGGCAGCGACCTGGTCGTGCTGCCGCTGCCCGACTTCGGCAACGGCACCAAGACCGGCCAGGGCTCCTGGGCCTGGGGCATCGGCGCCGACTCCAAGAACGGCAAGGCCGCCGGCGCCTTCCTCGACTACCTCCTGAACGACACCAACGTCACCGCGATGACGACGGCCAACGGCGCCCCGCCCGCCACCAAGTCCGCGCTGGCCGCGAGCTCCCTCTACAGGAAGGGCGGCCCGCTGGAGCGCTTCGCCGACCAGCTCGACAAGCCGTGTGGCGACAGCGACATCACCACGTCCTGCGTCGCCGTGACCCGCCCGGTCACCGCCGGCTACCCGACCGTCACGGCCGAGTTCAGCGAGGCCCTGAACTCGATCTACGGCGGCGCCGACCCGAAGAGCGCCCTGCAGAAGGCCGCCCGCGCCATCGACCAGGACTTCTCCGACAACGACGGCTACCAGATCCAGTAGGACACGTCGGCCGGGCGGGTGCGCGCACGACGCTCAGGGCGGCGCACCCGCCCCGGCCGGGAACAGGACCGGAACAGGACACCCCCGTGAAGACCGTGGAACCCGCGCACCCAGCGCCCTCGCG
Source organism: Streptomyces sp. NPDC008092 (assembly GCF_042957285.1). Classification (NCBI taxonomy): domain Bacteria; kingdom Bacillati; phylum Actinomycetota; class Actinomycetes; order Kitasatosporales; family Streptomycetaceae; genus Streptomyces; species Streptomyces sp. NPDC008092. The sequence continues at coordinate 473,498 of NZ_JBIBHY010000008.1, read as the reverse complement.
CAGGCAGGAAGGCCCGCCCGTGACCTCCGTGAAGACCGCGCGCACCGGGCGGCCCAGGACCAGGAACCGCGACTGGCTGCACGGACTGCTCATGTCCACGCCCGCCGTCGCCGGCCTCGTCGCCTTCGTCGGCATCCCGTTCGGCTACGCCGTCGTCCTCTCCTTCTACAACGTGCGCCTGGGCTCCCCGCTGGCGCCCAGGTTCTTCGGCCTGGAGCAGTACCGGCGGCTGTTCACCGACCCGGACCTGTCCGGTCCGTTCCTGCGGGCCCTGCTCAACAACCTGACGTTCGCCGTGGTCGTCGTACCGCTCCAGACGGGTCTGGCGCTGGCCCTGGCGATCCTGCTCAACCGCAAGCTGAAGGCGATCGGCGTGTTCCGGTCCCTGTTCTTCCTGCCGGTGGTCTTCCCGATGACCCTGGTCGCCGTTATCTGGCGCCTGATCCTCGCCCGCAGCGACCAGGGTCTGCTCAACTCCACGCTGCACCTGGTGAGTTTCGGCAACTGGGGCGCCTTCGACTGGCTCGGCGACGCGGCTACCGCGATGGCCTCGGTCATCGTGCTGTCCGTGTGGCAGGGGGTGGGCTTCCAGATGGTCATCCTGCTGGCCGGTCTCCAGCAGATCCCCGGCGAGCTCTACGAGGCCGCCGAACTCGACCGCGCCACCCGCTGGCAGCAGTTCCGGCACGTCACCCTGCCCGGCATCCGCGGCACCCTCGTCTTCGTCGCCATGCTGACCTCGGTGCTGTCCTTCCGGGTCTTCGACCAGGTCTACGTCCTCGTCCACGGCGGCGGCCTCAACGAGGACGCCACCCGCACGGTCATGTACGAGGCCGTCACCACCGCCTTCGACCAGAACAACATCGGCCAGGCGTCGGCGATCACCGTCGTCTTCTTCCTGATCGTCGTCGCCCTGACCATCGTCCAGCGCCGCGTCGTCCGGCCCGACAACGAGGACTGACCCCGACCATGGCCACGACCCGCGCCCCCCTGCGCCGCTTCACCGACTATGCCGTCCTCGGCGTCCTGGCGTTCGTCTTCGTCCTCCCCGTCCTCTACCTCCTCCTCGGCAGCCTCAAGCCCTCCGACCAGGTGCTGAACGGCCTGTCCGGCTTCCTCCCCACCCATCTGACCTTCGCCAACTACGCCCACGTCCTCGACGCCCTGAACTCCGACAGCACCGGCTACTTCTGGCGCTTCATGGGTGTCTCGCTGCTCGTCGCGTTCGTCGTCGTGACCGGCGGCCTGTTCGTGAACTCGATGGCCGCGTACGGCATGTCACGGCTGAGGTGGCGCGGCCGGGAAGCCGTCTTCACGCTGGTCCTGCTCCTGATGCTGGTCCCGTTCGAATCGGTCGCGGTCCCGCTCTTCTACATGTTCAACGACCAGCGCAACACGATCTACATCCAGGCGATCCCCTTCATCGCCAACGCTTTCTCGGTCTACCAGTTCCACACGTTCTTCCGCTCGATCCCGCCGAGCATCGAGGAGGCCGCCCGGCTGGACGGCGCGGGCCCCTGGCGCACCTTCTTCGCGATCGTCGTCCCGATGTCGAAGCCCGCGTTCGCCTCGGTCGCGATCCTCACCTTCCTCACCCAGTGGGGTTCCTTCCTCTGGCCGGTGTTGATGGTCTCCGACCCCTCCGTCCGGCCCCTGCCTCTGGAGATGAGCGTCTTCCAGGGCCAACAGCCCCCGGACTGGGGCGAGATTCTCGCCTTCGGTGTCCTCCTCGTGCTGCCCGTCCTGATCGTCTTCGCCTTCTTCCAGCGCTGGTTCGTCCAGGGCGTCGCCAGCTCGGCAGTCAAGGGGTGAGCCCCGGCAGCCATGCGGTCCGGGCCTTCGGAGCCGGCATCGTGATCGACGTCCGCACGCCGGGACCAGGCATTTTGTGATCTCGCACGCCGAGGTGGAGGCCCGGTTTCCCTGTGCAGTCGCGACGGTGCCGCTCAGCCGGCTCCGGTGTCGGAGAGTGCCGAGGCCGCCCTTCGGAGCGGACAACCACGGTCGACAGCGGTGGCACCAGGCACCCACCGCCGGCGCAGGACGCCGAGTCGGCGCAGGCCGGAGCGGTACAGCCCGCCGAGCGCCGTCGCTTCGGCCAGACGCTCGATGCGGACGGTGGCCGCCGCTACCTGCGGTGAGGCCGCCCCGCGGGGCCGGGAGGTCAGGCCAGGCCGGCCGCGATGGCGCGGCGCACGGCGTCGGCCCGGTCCCGGATGCCGGCCTTGGCGAACAGGTTGTTGATGTGCGTCTTGACGGTCGCCTCGCTCACGAAGAGCTTCTCCGCGATCGCGCGGTTGGGCAGACCCCGGCCGATCAGGGTGAGCACTTCGCGTTCGCGGGGCGTGAGATCCGCGGGCAGCTGCGGTCCGGACGACGTCGGCCTGGCGCGGACGGTGGCCAGCAGCCGGTCCTGGACCTCGCGGTCCAGCACGGACTGGCCCGCGGCGGCGGCGCGGATCGCGCGGACGATGTCCTGGCGTCCGGCGTTCTTCGTCAGATAGCCGCGGGCGCCCGCGCCGAGGGCTGCCAGGATCGAGTCGTCGTCGGCGAACGTGGTGAGCACGACGACGGCCACCTCGGGGTGTTCGTCGCTCAGCCTGCGGGTGGTCTCGATTCCGTCGAGCACGGGCATGCGCAGGTCCATCAGCACGACGTCCACCGGACCTGCGGCGACCGCGTCCAGTACGCCGTTGCCGTCCGCGGCCGCCGCGACGACGTCGATGTCCGCGGCCAGGTCCAGCACCGCGGCGAGCGGTTCGCGGACGGCGGCCTGGTCGTCGGCGACGACCACGCGCAACGGCCGGGAGCTCTCGGTGGGTTCACTCATCGCGGGATCACTGCCTCCACTTGCCAGCCGCCCTGGTCCGGTCCCTCGGTGACCGGTCCCGCGGTGAGGGTGCCGCCCAGCAGGGCGACGCGTTCGCGCATGCCGATCAGCCCCATTCCGCTGCCGCCCGCCGCGTTCACCGCACGGGTGGCGGGCCGGTTGCGGATCGTCAGCGTCGTCGCGGAAGCCGCGAAGGCCAGCTCCACCTGCACCTCGCCGCCCGGGGCGTGCCGCGCGGCGTTGGTCAGGGATTCCTGGGCGATCCTCAGCAGGTTCTGGGTCACCCGGGCCGGTACCTCCACGGGGGTGCCGCGGACGGTCAGGGCGTCGCGGTGGCCGGACGATTCAAGCATCGCGGTGAGGGTCTCCACCAGCGGCAGCGCGTCCTCGCGGAGCGCGTGGACGGTCCACTGTGCCTGCTTCAGGCTCTCCTTGACGAGGCTGTGAGCCTTGTCGTTGACCGCCCTGACCTTCTCCAGGTCGCCGGTGTCGAGCAACGCGTCGGCCAGTTCCAGCTGCATGTTGATCCCTGCCAGCGTGTGCGCCAGGACGTCGTGCACGTCCCGGGCGATCCGGCCGCGTTCGGTGAGCACGGCGGCTTGCGCTTCGGCCCGGGCGGCGCGCTCCGCGTTCTCGGCCGCCGACAGCGCGGCCTCCACGGCCTGGTGCTGGACGCGGTTGAGTATCCCGATCAGGACCGGTGCGCCGGTGGTGAGACCGACGGCCCAGGGCAGCAGGCCGTCACCGGGCCCGAGACCGAAGTACAGGACGCCGCCGCAGAGCAGGCTGCAGGCCAGCGCCAGGACGACGGCCGGTCTGGCCGGGAGCCGGTATCCGATGTGGCCGGCGAGGAAGAAGGCGAAGAGGTAACCCGTGCCGCTGCGCCCGGCGCCGATCAGCGCGGCCGCGGCGAGGACGCCCAGCGACAGCCAGACGACGGCGGCACGCGTCGTGACCCTGCCCGGGGGCAGGCCTCTGGCCAGCAGCGCCGCACAGTTCAGTACGAACAGGACCGCGACCACCAGCCCCCGCCCGCTGACGCCCATCGGCCGGATCGTCAGGGCCCCGCTGACGATGACCGCCAAGGTCAGGGCCCACTGCACCCGGGGGTCCCGGCCCGGGACCGGCCGGGGCGCGGCCGACGGGGGCGGGACCTGTCCGAGGGAGGAGGCGGTCTCGGCGGTGGGCACGGCCAGACCATAGCTCACGGTCGGACCGCGACGCGGTTCGAGGCGGGGGCGGGCTGCCCGGCGGTCAGCATCCGGCTGCGGACGAAGATCGTGCCCAGCCGGGTCACGACCTCGGTGAGCGCCATCAGGACGAAGGCCGCCACCCATGCCTGGTCGCTGGTGATGTGGTGGGCGACGCTGAACCGGGCGACGTCGTCGGCGCCGCCGCCGTGCTCGGTCCACAGCTGGAAGCCCATCCGGGCACCCATGCCGAGCACCCACAGGATCGCGGAGACCGCGCCCGCCTTGATCAGGATGTGCTCGCCCGCGGTCCTGACCCGGGTGTAGACGCCGCCGGCGACGCCGAGGACGGCGCCCGCGGCCATGAGCGCTCCGACCAGTATCAGGTCGTTGCCCCCGGTGGGAACGGAGTCCAGGTACGTGTGGGCCACGTAGGCGACGATCCCCAGCGGGATCAGGAAGGTCCTGAGGTCGAGCCGGCCTTCCCGCAACTGCCGGAAGACGACGAGGATGAGAGCGATGTCGGTGATCCACTCGGTCGTTGTCATGCCCCCAAGCCTGCTGTCACAGGGCCCGCGACGCCTGGACCCACGGGTGGAACCCGGGGTGGAGAAGCACGTGGGCGGTCGCGGTCTGGGAGGCACCAGGGACTCGAACGGTCTGTGACCTACGGCCGTGCACGTCGGAGCGGTCAGTCCCACCAGTCGTCGCCGGTGTGCCAGCGCCGGACCCACTCCTCGAAGCCCCATGCCCGGTCGCCGGGGGCCGGGGCGGCGCCGACGTCGGTGACCGTCCACACCTCGCCGCGGCGGGGGCCGGTGGTCAGCAGAAGCCAGAACGACTGCCCGTCCTCGGCTCCGAGGACAACGGACCCCTTGTTGAACGCGGCGCCGATCCGCGGGTCCTCGGGGCCGGCACTCCCGTCGTCCTCCCAGAGCCAGGCCGCCTCCAGGGGGAACGGGTGCCCCGGCTGCCGCGGGCCGAGGCCGGGCCACGTGTCGGGCAGCCAGCCGAGCGGCTGGAGACCGCCGTCGCCGGCGGGGCCCAGGCTCGACCCGTTGCTGACCTCCGCGACGAAGGTCCGGTACGGCTCCGGCAGGGACACCCCGTTCTCCCGCTCCCAGTCCGCGACGGCTTCCTGCCCGAGCGCCGGCTCGCGCCACTCGGGTGGGAACGCAGAACGCAGGAAGTCGAGGGTGGCCTCGGCGGGACGCTGATCACGTGTGTCTGTCACGGCAGCATGCTGGCAGAAGGGGCTGACAGCCCATCGCGGCCGCCTCACCCCTGGTCCGCGCCGCCGTGCCGGCGCTTCACCTTGGCGATCTCGCCGGCGATGGGCAGCCAGTAGTAGAGGATGAAGGCCGCGATCACGGCCATGCCGGCCGCGGGCAGCAGGGCACCGAGCAGGGTTCCGGTGCCTAGCCAGACGAGGGCGAGCCGGAAACGTCGGCCGACGGCTGTCGCCCCGGCCGCATCGATGCTGGTGGCGAGCAGCCGACGGTCGTGACAGGCGTACCACCAGATGACGTTGAAGAGGACGGCCGCGAGTTCGAACGTGGTGCCGTGCAGGACGACGGCGGTGCGCTGCCCGTGTCCCTCGCGGAGTGCTTCGGCCAGTACGGAGGCCGCGAAGGGCAGGAACGCGACGTCCATGAGCAGCACGGTGTTCAGGAAGAGCACCACCCGGTCGGCGCTGCGGATGTGGTCGAACATGATGTGGTGGTTGGCCCACACCTGGCCGATCAGCATGAAGGTGACCGCGTAGGCCAGGTAGGAGGGCCAGAGCGCGGCGAGGCCGTGCAGCAGGTGGCTGGTGTCGGGTGGCGGGTGGATCTCCAGGACGAGCAGTGTGATGGCGATGGCGATGACGGCATCGCTGAACGCGACCACCCGGGCAGGGTCGCGCTCCAGACCGAACGGCTCTCCTGGTTCCTGAACAGGCTCTGTCATCGCCCCAGCCTCTGGCACCGGACGCCGCTTCGCGAGCAACCGCGTGGCATTTCCCCGGCGGTGCGGGCCGGCCGGGCGGCGGCACCGCCCGTGCAGGAGCGGTCAGGGCCGGGACGCCGGGTCAGCTGCCCGGCGTCCCGCCGGATTCCTGCACCACCGAGAGCCATCGGGTGCCGTACTCGACGACAGTGCGCGCCACGCGCCGATCGACGGTCCCCGTGTACGTCTCGACGGTCTGGCCCTGGGAACCCGCGGACGCACCCTTCGACGTCAGGCCGCAGCCGGAGAGCGCAGCGCGCAGCCGGGAGAGGTCTGTGGTGAGGTCGCTCCGGCCGTCGTACTCGACGTAGGTGTGCCGCGCCCTGGCCCCCCGGTCTCCGCGGAAGTCCCGGTCGTAGCTCCACGTGCTGCTCGGCCGCTGCAGAAGCTGGTCCACCGCCAGGCACCCGCCCGCCGACCCGAGGACCGGGTCGTCGCTCCCGTCCCGGCTCGCTCGCCAGTGCCACTGCTCGTACAACGGCAGCGCCTCGGGTGCCTTGAGGTCTATCACCCCGTTCTTCTCGTACGGGGTGATCCCCACCGCGGCCGACCGGGAGGCGGTCGGCGCCTTCGCCGGACGCGTCTCATGCGTACCGCTGCCCGGCAGGACGGCCCAGGTCACCACCCCCGCCACCGCGACGACGGCCGCGGCCGCGGCACCGGTCCGCCGGCGGGCGAGCCGCCGGTCCCCCCGAGCGCGCAGTTGAGCCGAGGAGGGCATGCGCACCGTGACCTCGTCCAGCAGTTCCTCGACTTCAGCCATGGCTGGCCGTCCCCTCGGCAACGGAAGTGGAATCGCTCTCGGCGAGCCGCTCGCCGAGGATCTTGCGGGCCCGGCTGAGCCGGGTGCGTACGGCGCCGTTGGAGGCGCCGGTCTCCCGTGCGACCTGCTCCACCGGCAGGTCCAGGAGATGGTGCAGGACAACCGCCTGCCGCTGGTCGGGGGGCAGTTCGCGCAGCGCGGCCACCAACGCCACACGGTCGCCGGAGAGTTCGGGCACATCCGGCTGCGGGCCGTGCCGGAAGTGCGCGCGCAGCCGCCCCCTGGCCCGCCGCCATGTACTGATCGCCAGCCGCATCGCCACCGTGCGCACCCACGGCAGCGGGTCACCCTCACGCGTGAGCTTCGCCCAGCGCTGCCAGGCCCGTACGTACGCCTCCTGCACCGCGTCCTCCGCCTCCCCCAGGTCACCGGTCATCGCATAGACCACGGCGACCATGCGTTTGGCGGTGGCGGAGTAGAACGCGTCGAATTCCTCCGGCTGCGTCGCCATCCCCGTCGTCCCCCGTCTGCCGGGCACGTCCCCGTGCCGCGTACCTGCTCATGTCTTGGACACGCTCGGGGCGGGTGGGATGTTACGCGGAATCCGCACGTGTCCGGGGAACGAACGGGGCACGCCGTCCCGGCGGTTCTCCTGCCCGGACATGGCGTCGGCAGCATCACTGTGCCCTTCGCGCACCCTGATGAGCGTCAACTTCTCCCGCGCCGCCTCCGCCCCGAAGTGGTACGGCCGCCGGCGCTGGTGGTGGCCCGGTGGCTGCGGCGTCATGCGGCGTCATGCGGCGTCATGCGGCGTCATGGGGCGTCATGGGGCGTCATGAGGAGGTGGTGCGGCGGGCGTAGGCGCGGGCGGCGCGGGCGCGGTCGCCGCAGCGGGTGGAGCACCAGTGACGGCGGCCGTGCCGGAGCAGGTAGCGGTTGCAGGGGGCGGAGCCGCAGGCGGTGAGGCGGTCGGCGTCGGGGCCGGTGAGCAGGTCGGAGGCGTCAGCGGCGAGGACGGCCAGGGCGTGGTCCACGATCGCGGTGGTGGGGTGGGGGGTGGCGCGGTAGGGGCCGGTCCTGTCGTCCCACTGCAGCAACGGGGCGGTGGGGACGCGGGTCATCGCGTCGTTGACGGCCCGGATCGCGGCGGGGAGGGCGGGCAGCCCTTCGGCGCGGGAGGCGAACAGCGACCTGATCTGTTCGCGCAGCGAGCGCAACTGCGTCGCGCACACCTCCCGCATGCCGGCGTCGACCGGAGCGAGACCGCGTTCCGTCAGCCAGTGGTTCGCCTGCGCGGGAGTGCCCAGGAGATCGACCGTGTGCCCGCCGGCCAGGGCGATCGCGCTGTTGGCAAGGGCGAGGGACAGGTGCTCCTCCTCGCCCTGTACGGGCGGCAGGCCGGGCTGTTCGATCACGGACTCCTCCATATCTCTCATGGTACGGCTTGCGTGTATCCGTGAGAAGCGGCTACGGTCGTCTCACGGTTCAGCGAGATATATCCGTGAGGTGCCTGGTGTCTTCCCTCCCCGCAGCGACCACCCCGTTCCCCGTCCGCGTATTCGGCGGCCCGACCGCCCTCTTCGAGTACGGCGGCCTGCGCTTCCTGACCGACCCGACCTTCGACGCCCCGGGTGACTACGTCCGTCCCGACGGCCGGTTCCTGACCAAGACCGCCCCCTCCAGCGGCGCCCCCGTCGGCCTCGGGCCCGTCGACGTGGTCCTGCTCTCGCACGACGAGCACCCCGACAACCTCGACACCTCCGGCCGGGCCCTGCTCGCCGACGTCCCGCTCACCCTCACCACCCGCGGCGGCGGACAGCGCCTCGGCGCGAAGGCCAGGGGGCTGGCCGACTGGGAGTCCGTCGAGCTGGACCGCCCCGACGGCGGCACGGTCACCGTGACCGGCGTCCCCGCCGTGCACGGCCCCGGCCGGCGTGAGGAGGTCGAGCCGATCACCGGCCAGGTGGTCGGTTTCGTCCTGACCGGAGCGGGTCTGCCGACCGTCTACGTCAGCGGGGACAACGCCTCCCTCGACGCGGTCAGGGAGATCGCCGAGCGCTTCGCCCCCGTCGACACCGCCCTCCTCTTCGCCGGTGCCCCCCGCTTCCGCGCACTTTTCGACAACCAGCTGATCGTCCTGGACAGCGCCCAGGCCGCCGAGGCGGCCCGGATCCTCGGCGCCCGCCGCGTGGTCCCCGTCCACTACGACAGCTGGGCCCACTTCACCGAAGGCCACGACGAACTGTCAGCCGCCTTCACCGCCGCCGGTCTGGCGGACCGTCTGGACTGGGGCCGGCGCGGCTGACCTCCGGTGCCCGAAACACCGACACGACGCGAGCCCTCCACGCCGCTCGCGGTCGGGGCCCGGCCGCCGGGCCCCGTCAGCTGTCAGCACCAGATCTCAGCGGACCCTCCACCGAGCGCCGGACTGGTCGAGCGGTGTCGACGGCCCGTTGTGATCGGCCTGACGAGCCTGACAAGGATGAGGCCATGAGGCCGGACCTCGCGGCGGATTCCTAGACCGTCGCCCGCCGGACCTGGTAGTTCCAGCGTGTGAGTGACCGGACGACGGTCTCGGCGCCGATGGGGTTGGCGCTGTGCACGAAGACCGTGCCGATCCGGAAGGGCCGTCCGTTGAAAGCCGCCTCTTCCAGGAGGGTCACCACAGGCAGGATGCTGTCGTCGCCGCCGAGGTCGTGGTCGAGCCAGAGTTCGTCGATGAAGCTGTCGCGGTGCTCTTGCAGGAGCCTGACGCCTTCGTCGCTGCTGCGCGCGATTCGCGTGGTCCAGGGCAGTGGCCGGAGATCGTCTATGCCGAGGATGACCGGCGACGGGACGGGCGACTCTTCTTTCATCCGACCATCATCACGGCATGGCATGGCATGGCATGGTCGCCGCTGTGCTTCTCCTCGGCAACTCGCGTGACTACGACCGCGGCTCATGCCACGAGCGTGCCGGATCCAGCGGGGAGCCACCGGGAACGGCAGTGGCCGACGGGTGGCTGATCCCGCGTCCACCGACGTAGGCGCTTCGCGGGTCAGAACAGCTGTCAGTGCCGGGTGGCATGATCCGCTGCATGGATCTCCGTCTCGTCTTCGCCGACCTCGACCGGGTGGACTGGTCACGGCTTCAGCACGCCTACGGCTCCGCGGAGGACGTCCCCGCGCTGCTTCGGGATCTCGCGTCCCCGGTGGAGAAGACTGCCGCGGAGGCCGAGGAGGAGTTGTGGAGCAGCATCGTCCACCAGGGCACGGTCTACGCGGCGACCGCGCCCGCGGTGCCGTTCCTGGCGCGGCTCGTTGCCGAAGGCGTGCGCCGAAGTGCCCTGCTGGGCATGCTCGGTGTGATCGCCGGGAGCGGGGACGAGCACGGTCTGCCGGTGCCCGGGGCGGCCCGCGACGCCGTCGTGGCGCAGCTGGGGCTGCTCCTGCCGCTGCTCGCGGACGACGATCGTGAGGTGCGGCGGATCACGGCGTGGGCGGTGGCCCAGTGTCGGGCGGCGGCCGGCGCCGACGCGCGGGTGGCGCTGCGGGCCCGCTGGGCGGCGGAGCGCGATCCGGCGGTGCGCGCCGACGTGCTGACGGCCTGTGCGCTCCTGGATCCCGCTGCGGCCGGGGAGTTGTGCGCCGCGGCGCTCGCCGGAGACGAGCCGGCGCCGGTTCAGGTTGCGGCGCTGCTGGTCACCGCCGACTGCGGCCTGCCGTGGGACGCGGAGACGACCGCGTGCGTCACGGCGTTGGTCCCGTTGGAGCGGCACGGATTCGGCGGCCTGTGGGAGCGGGAGCCGCTGCACGCGATCGCCGAAGCTCTGCACGGACGCGGCGAGGTCGACACCGTCATCGACCTGGTCGGCTCCGCGCTCGGGCGGGCCGTGGCACTGCGGCTCCAGGGGAGCGAGCACGCGCAGACCGCCACCACCGAGGCGCGGTGGGCCGCCGAGTCCCTCGCCCGCCGCTCACGGACCGCCCCGGCACGGCTGCTGCCCGCAGTGCTCCCGCTGCTCGACGATCCGGCCACCGCGCCCGGCGTGTTTTCGCTGCTGCGTGCCTGGGGTCAGCCCGTCCCGGCGGCGGTCCCGGCCCTGCTTGCCATCGCGCGGGGCGATGACGATTCGGCCGACGGGGCCCTCGCCGCGCTGGTGTGTCTGGGAGCACCGGAGGCGACCGGGCTGCTCGCCCGCCACCTGCCCGAGCGGCCCCGCGCACTGGAGGCCGCGTACCGTCTCGCGGCCGGTGAGATCCGGTCGCCGGGCCGGACCCACGCGCCCGGCGAGGACCGGACGCCCCTGCCCTACGATCCTGAACTGCTCGACGCGATACGCGTCCGGCTTGCCGTCGAACCCCCCGGCGAGCGCCGATCGGTCATCGGCGGCTCGTTGGCCGCGGTCAACGAGCCGGTCTACCTGAGCGGGCTGCTGGCCGCCTGGGGCGGGCAGGCCAGGGCCGCCCTGCCGGAGCTGCTCGCCGCGCTGTCGCGCCATCCGCTGCCGGTCGGCCGCGCCCTGGCCGCCGTGGCCGATCCCCGGGCCGACGCGGACGTGGTCGAGGCGCTGCGAGCCCAGGCCCGACAGGGACCGCCGGCCACGCGTCAGGCAGCGGCCGGCGCACTTCACTCCCTGACCGGCGACGCCGACCCCCTGGTCTCCGTACTCTCCGAGCTGCTGGCCGAGCGAGGCAACAGCCTGGACCACACCGTCACCGTGACCGCCTCGCTCGGGGAAGCGGCTCGTCCCTTGCTGCCGCTGCTGCGCACGCTGCTGGCGGAACCGCCGCAGTCGCGGGAGACCATGCCGGCGATCAGGGCAGCGCTCGGGGCCGCGGCGCTGGTCTGGGAACTGACCGGGGACGAGCAGGCGGTGCTCCCGGTGATCCGGGAGGGTCTCGCCTGGGCCTCCCGGGCATGGGGTCAGGAGACGGTGAAACGCGCCGCCGAAGTCGCCGGCCTGCTCGGTCCCACGGCCGGGCCGCTCGTTCCCGACCTGGTCCCGCTGCTGGACGACCCGGAACTCTCCCCGGCCCTCGTGCTCGCCCTGACCAGCATCTGTCCCGGGGCCGACACCCTCGGCGGGCTCCCTCGGACCACCCTGGCCGACCGTGTCCTCGCGGCGGTCCGGCCGGGCTGGTACGCGCGCTCCGCCTCGGCCGTGCTGAAAGCCTGCGCCGCGCTCGGCCCGGCAGCCTTCACCGACGCTCAGCTCGACCTGATCCGCGACCTCGCGGACGGCGACCGGCGCATGGTGGGCGCCGGCCTCCAGGACCGGATCATCCTCGACGACGAGCACTTCCGCACCGAGGCCCGGAAGGTCCTGCGGACACTGACCGGCGACGCCTCGAACGCGTAGAGACCGCGGCCGTGCAACGTGGCCCTCCAGCCGGCCGGGCCACGTCGTCGCTACCTCAAACTGACGCCGTCGCCCACGGCGTTCACCGAGGCCACCGTGCTGCTCCCCGCATACGACCAGCGCCAGTAACCCGCGGCGTTCGCTGTCGCCGTCGTGCTCAGGTAGCCCGTCGCGTTGGTGCTGACCGTCTTGACCGTCGTGTAGGTGGTGCTGCCCGACTTTCTGAACTGCAGCTTCACCGACTGTCCCGCATAACCGGTGAACGTGGTGGCCGCGTCGGTCGTCGCGCGGGTGAGACGGCCGGAGACCGTCAGTCTGGCGCCCTTGGCCACCGGTTCGGGGCCGGCGTTCACCGTCAGCTTCGCTGTCTTCAGCTGGGTGACGCCGTCTCCCGCCGAGGTCGCGGCGGCGGAGGTGCCGTTCTGCGCGAAGGACCAGCGCCAGGTGCCCGAAGTGCTCGTCGTGGCGGTCGTCCTCAGCTTGCCGTCGGTGCCCGAGGTCACGGTCCTGACCGTGGTGTAGGACGTGCCGCCAGCCTTCTTGAACTGCAGTTTCACCGGCTGGCCCGGGTATCCGACGACGGCCTTCGTACCGTCGGCCTCGATCGTGTTCCAGTCGGGGCGGGTGAGCCGGCCGGTGAAGGTGAGCGTGCCGCCCTTGCGAACCGGCTCGGGGGTGGCGTTCATCGCCGCGAGCTTTGTTTCCTTCAGCAGCAGCGCGTCGCGGCCGGGCAGGTTCTCGTACTGCGGGTACAGCGTGGACTCCAGGTACTGGCCGCCGTCGTACGCGTAGCCGAAAATCCTGAGCCCGACGGGTCCGGGAGAGTCGTTGGAGTAGTAGGCCGGGTCCAGGATCGCTGTTCCGGTGCAGGTGGACACGGTGGAGGTCGTCTGCACACACGTCATGTTGTGGCCCACGGGCCCTTCGAGGAAGGTGCCCGCCAGGTCGGCATCGATGGTCTCGATGCCGCCGGAGTCGTCGTAGATCTGGGCGCTGACCGGCACCGTCACCGTCCCGGCGGTACCGAGGACGATCGGCTTGCCGTTGTTGATGGAGACACCGCGGAATTCGGTGTCTCCGTACGCCGCCTCGGCCGGCGTCGCGAGCAGCCATCCGCCGGTCACTGCTGCTGCCAGGAGCAGAGCCGTTCTTCGTACGGCGTTCCGGGATCTCGTTGCCTCGGGCGTCATGGAACCCCCCATGTAGTCAGGCCTGTGGTCAGGCCTGTGGTCAGGCCTGTAGCCGAGCCGTGTCCCCTGCACGGTTCGCGCATCTTTTCATGAAGATCAACAGACCTTGTGCGGGAGTACCGGGAGTACCGGGAGCCCGGAGGACCAGTGTGATGAGTCCGTCGGCCGGGTGACCCGGAAGCCGGGTCGGACCTGCGGCGTCCACGGGGACCGCTACGAAGATCATGTCCACTTCGTGATCTCCGGATGAAGTCGTCCTTGCACGCTCGTCGTACCGGCCGCAGGCTCGCTGCCGCGCTCTGCTCGTTTCGCCGTACTCCTCGTCCCGCTCACCGCTCACGCAGCCGTTCCCGGAGCGGCGGATGCCCGGGCGAAGCAGGAGAAGCGGCTGAAGTCGTGGGGCAGCAACCGCTCCGGCCAGCTCGGCAACGGCACCACCACCGACAGCAGCACCCCGGTGACCACGCTCACGGCCCTGACCGGAGTCGACAAGATCGCCGCACCGGTGGGCGGTGACTTCAGCCTCGCCAACTGAGGGGGCATGAGTGCCCTTCGCGTGCCATGCCCACGGGGGGTGCGGAGTGGCCTCCCGGTGCCGGCGATCGGTGCGCAGCCGGTCCGCCGAACGAGACCAGAGGCCGCATATCCGCAGGTCAGCTTCCCGACACCCCAGGCCGTGGACCCGGGGTGTCGGGAAGCTGACCGCTCTCGCGGCAGGGGCTGGCTCCGGCCTCGGCTCGCGGCGAGCCGGGGTTCCACGGCGCAGGGCGGACCAGGTCCCGGTTCGGCTACCGGACCGGGACCGGGGGCAGCGGCTCACGGGCGGCGTGCCAGGCGGGCGGGAGGGCGGCGACGCCCGTACGAGCGGCGATCACCCCGCCCGCGATGGCGCACGTGGTGTCGATGTCGCCGCGCCCGGCGACCGTGAGCCACAGGCCCTCGTGCAGGTCGTCAAGGTGTCCTGCCGCGCACCAGAGGGCGTAGGGGACGGTGTCGGGGCCGGACATCCGGTAGCCGGAGCCCAGGACTTCCGCCGCGTGCCGGACCGAGGTACGTGCCGGCATCCGGGCCGCGATCCGCACCCCCGACCGGACGTCGCTGTCGGGAAGCCGCGCGGCGACCGCCTGGAGGAAGTCCGGGCGGGCCGGTGCGGGCCCGCCCCGGCTGCGGGTTGCCAGCGCCGCGGCGAGGGCCACCGCCACCGCCCCGGCGACCGCCTCCGGATGGTGGTGCGAGACCGTGCTCTGACGGGCGGCCTGCTCCGCGACGGCATCGAGGTCGGCGGCGTGCCAGGCTCCCAGCGGGGCGACGCGCATGGCCGCGCCGTTGCCCCAGGAGCCCTGGCCGCCGAACTGTCCGGCGACCACCTGCTGCCAGGGCTCACCCGCGCCGATGCGGCGGAGCACGTCGTGCATCGAGGCTCCGTAGCCGCGGTGGGTGTCGTCGGCGTAGGCCTCGGCGAGGCGCAGGGCGAAGCGGTCCTGGTCGACGGTGCCATCGCCCGCGGCGAGTTCCCGGACGAGCACGAGCGCCTGGGCGGTGTCGTCGCTCCACCGCCACAGCGGCTCCGGGGGCAGGGTCCGGGCATCCAGGGCCGCCTCGCCCTCGTGGCGCAGGATGCCGAACCAGCGGTCGCCGAAGGCATCACCGAAGGCGAGCCCCGACAACGAGTCCAGCGCGGCGGTGGGCAGGTTGATCATCGGAGCAGTATCACAAGGCGACGGCGTCCTCGGCACCCCGGTTTCGGCGCGGGGTGCGCGCGGTGCGGGACGGGGGCCTCCAGGGCCCGCGCCCCACGCCCCACGCTCCACGCCCCACGCCCCAGGGCCCTGGGGCGTGGAGACGGAGAAGGGCGAGCCATGGGCTCGCCCCCTCCGCGCTGTCAGGCGGACGGGTTGACGATCACCTCGGCCGAGTTGTTCTCGCTGTCCGGGTCGAAGGTGAGGGACGTGTCGGAGTGCGGGTGGGCGATGACGCGGCCCGTCGCGTCGGGGACGACCCGGTCGATGCGCAGCTGGAACGGGAAGCCGACCGCCAGGTCCGGCTTGGCCCACAGCGGGAGGGTGCAGGCGTAGTGGCCGATGGCGGGGTCGTCGCCGGAGGTCCAGGCGCTGTGGCAGGTGGCGGGCACGGACGTGGCGGTGGTGCCCTCCGGGAGGTAGTAGTCGATGACGGCGACGGGGTCGCCCGAGCTGACGTTGCCGACCCAGGCCGGGCCGTGGTTGTCGAAGCGGAAGCCGGCGGTGACGGTGTCGCCCGCCGCGCCGCTCACCTCGGTGCCGGACACGGCGAAGTCGGCGGTGTTGTCGGCGTCGACGTGCCAGGAGCGGCCGTTGTCCGAGCCGTTGAGGTCGGTCGCGTCGCCGCCGGGCTGGACCTCGTAGTCGAACCGCTCGTACAGGGCGTGGCCGGTGACGGTGAGGCGCAGCGGCTCCGGGAGCTCCACCGTGGCGCCCGGAGCGACGTCGGTGTCGAAGGAGCAGGTCACGTCCGTCATGGGCGTGTACTCGCCGTCGGGGTCCGGCCCGGTGTACGTGCACTGCGGGTAGCGGGTGGTGACGTCGAGGCCGTACGTCGCCCACATCTTCACGGTGAAGCCGTGCGCGGTCTCGTTGCCGGTGTTGGTGACGGAGAACGGCACCGTGAGGACGGTGCCGGGCGCGACGCCGCTGACGTCCTGCGGGGCGCTGACACCGAGGTCCGGGCCGGAGCCGACGGTGACGGAGGTCTCCGCGGAGTCCTGCGGGGCGGTGAGCGTGCCGTCGGGGCCGCCGGTGGCGGTGGCCGAGTACTCGATCGTGCCCTGCGCTCCCACGGTGGCGCCGGCGGCGGCCCGCACCTTCAGCTGCACCTGTGCGCTGTAGCGGGTCGGCACGTCCCCGGTGTCGCACACGGCGACGGTACCGGCGTCGTCCGGCGTGCAGTTGTCGGGCCAGGCCACCTCGGCGACGCCGGCGAGCCCGGAGACGTCGACGGTCAGCCGCCCGTCGGTCACGGTGAAATTGCCGTTGTCGTGGTAGAGGCCGAGCGCCAGCGACCGGTACTGCGCCGCACCGCCGTTCGGGGCGACGGTGACCGTCTGGTCGTACGGCGCCTGGACCCACAGCTGATCGGTCTGTGAGTCGTCGGCGAAGGCGACGCCGCTGCCGAGACCGGCGGCGACCAGCGCCCCCACGGCTCCGGCACAGGCTCCGCTGCGCAGCACACGCCCGACGGAGACAGAACTCATGACATCCCCCAGATGGGACAGAAGAGACCCCGGCGAAGTGGCCCCCGCCGGGCCCGAGTTGGACGACCTGCCGAGACGGAAGGTTGTAGCGGAGGGCGTGCGGCGCGTGGTTCTTACCGTCTTCTTGACCAGCCGTCCCTCGCCCTGCCCCGCTGACCGGCGACGGCCGCGGTGGCCGCGTACCGTGGTGGGCATGGCGCCGCCTCTTCCTGGCCCGCTGGCCCATCTGGCCCCGCTGCTCACCCACTACGGCTACTGGGCCGTCGGCGGTGTCGTCCTCGTGGAGGACTTCGGCGTGCCCGCGCCGGGGGAGACCATCCTGATCGCCGCGGGGATCTACGCGGGGGCCGGAGACCTGAACATCGTGGCCGTGGCGGTCATCGCGTTCGCCGCCGCCGTCGTCGGGGACAACGTCGGCTATCTGATCGGCCACACCGGCGGACGGGCCTTCGTGCACCGCTGGGGTCGCTATGTGTTCCTGACGCCGCAGCGCTTCGAGGCGGCCGAGGAGTTCTTCACCCGGCACGGCGGCAAGATCGTCACCGTCGCCCGTTTCGTCGAGGGACTGCGCCAGGTCAACGGCATCATCGCGGGCACCAGCGGCATGCCCTGGCGTCGCTTCCTGGTCTTCAACGCCCTCGGTGCCGCGCTGTGGGTCGGCCTGTGGGCGAGCCTGGCCTATGCGGCGGGCACCCACATCACCGCGATCTACGACGAGATCAGCCGCTACCAGCTGTACGCGCTCGTCGCCCTCGGCGTCCTGGTCGCCGCGCTCGTCCTCCGGCACGTACTGCGCCGCCGGCGCCGGCACCAGGACTGACCCGGGGAGTGTTCAGCTTTCCGGCCCGGGTACGGCCGGCGCCCGGCGGCGGCGTACGAGCGCGGCCGCCGCGCCCAGGCCGATCAGGGCCGCGAGCGCGCCGTAGCCGTAGGTGAGGGTGGCGAGCGAGGCGACGGCGGCGACGAGCAGCGGGCCGCCCGCGTCGCCGAGTTCGCGGCCGAGTTCCGCGGCGCCCATGGTCTGGCCCAGGCGCTCCGCGGGCGTGCCCGCGGCCAGCGCGGCGAAGCCGAGCGGGGTGATCAGCCCCGTACCGGCGCCGGTCAGGACGGCGGCGGAGAGGATGCCGGCCAGACCGGGCAGCATGGCGCAGGCCAGGCCGGCGGCGGTGAGCAGCAGCCCGGCGGTGAGTCCGGCGCGGGTCGTCAGGCGCCCCGCGTCCAGGGCGCGCCCGGCGCGCGGCTGGACCAGCGCGGCGGTCGCGGCGAGCACCGACACGGCGGCGCCGGTCGCGACCGTGTCCAGCCCCGCCGTACGGCCGGAGACGGGCAGGAAGCCGACCCCGACCGACAGCGCCGCGGTGGCGGCGGCCAGTGCGGCGGTCGGGGCGAGGAACGCCGGTTCGGTGAGGCGGCGGGCCAGGTCGAGGACCGTCTGCCGGGCCCTGGGCAGCGGCGGCACGACGGGGACGGTGAGCGCGGCCCAGCAGGCGACCGTCACGCCGAGCACCGCGAGGACGGCGAACAGCAGGCGCAGGCCGCCGGCCCGGACCAGGACCCCGCCGAGCAGGGGGCCGAGGGTGTAGCCGATCGACTTGTAGAAGCCGTAACTGCCGAAGGCGCGGCCCCGCTTGGCGGCCGGGTTGAGGCGGGCGACCAGCGCCGAGGCGGACGGGGAGAAGGCGGCGGCCGCGGCTCCCTGGCCGAGGCGGGCGGCCCAGAGCCAGCCGGGGCTGTCGGCCAGGACGTACAGCGCGGAGGCGAGGGTGAAGGCGGCCAGGCCGCCGAGCAGGACGGGACGGGCGCCGATCCGGTCGGCGAGGGTGCCGAACACCGGCTTCAGCACCACCTCGGCGCCGTCGTACAGGGCGAGCAGACCGCCCAGCACCAGCAGCGAGGTGACCGCGTCCGCGCTGTTGCCGCCGAGACTGGCGGCGATGCCGTGCGCACCGAAGGCGGTGGTGAACCCCGCCGCGTACAGCGGCCACATCCGCCGGCCCGCAACGGGCCGCGCGGTCACCGTTCCGCCCCCGCGGTCCCGTGCAGCACGGCGAGGGCACGCTCGGCGTAGTCCACGCAGGCGGCCGCGGACCGCCTGAGCCGCTCGCCGGTCTCGGCCGCCAGTGGCGGACCGAACACGTAGCGCGCGGTCAGGTCACGGTGCCGGTGCCGGTGCCGGTCGGTGGGCGCCATCGCCCCGCCGGCACCCTCGGTGAGGACCGGTACGTCCGGAGCGGCCCGCACGCGCTGCGCGTGCGGGAGCGCGCCGGTCCCGCGCGGCTCGCTCCGGGTGCCGTACGGCGGGACGTCAGGCATTGAGGACACCGGTCGCCAGCAGGCCCAGCAGCGTCACTCCGATGACGACGCGGTAGATCACGAAGGCGTTGAAGGAGTGCTTGGCGACGAACTTCAGGAGCCAGGCGATGGAGGCGTAGGCGACCACGAAGGAGACGGCCGTGCCGACGGCCAGCGGGACCGCGCCGACGCCGGCGCCCACGGCGTCCTTGAGTTCGTACAGGCCCGCCCCGGTCAGGGCCGGGATGCCGAGGAAGAAGGAGAGGCGGGTGGCGGCGACCCGGTCCAGGTCGAGGACGAGCGCGGTGGACATGGTGGCGCCGGAGCGCGAGAAGCCGGGGAAGAGCAGGGCGAGGATCTGCGCGCTGCCGACCAGCATCGCGTCCTTGAACGTGGTGTCTTCCTCACCGCGCTTGTGCCGGCCCATCTGGTCGGCGGCCCACATCACGCCGGATCCGACGATCAGCGAAGCGGCCACCACCCACAGCGAGCCCAGCGGCCCCTCGACCAGCTTCTTGGCGGCCAGGCCCACGACCACGATCGGGATCGTGGCGTAGACGACCCACCAGGCGAACTTGTAGTCGTGGTGGTGACGCTCGTTCTTGTCGACCAGGCCGCGGCCCCATGCGGAGACGATCCGCACGATGTCCTTGAAGAAGTAGAGGAGTACGGCGGCGATGGCGCCGACCTGGATGACGGCGGTGAACCCGACCACCGAGGTGTCGTCGACGGGTATGTTCATGAGCCCCTCGGTGATCTTCAGATGCCCGGTGGAGGACACCGGAAGGAACTCGGTCACCCCCTCGACGACTCCGAGGACGGCGGCCTGGCCGATGCTGATGGCGCTCATACGGGACCCCTCTGTGTGGCACACTCGCAGCACGGAAGCTTTTACACGTGAGTAAAACTCCTACACGGGTGTAAAAGATAGAGGGCGATACGGGAGAACGACAAACCCATGGCAGCCGACGCGCACGGCCGGGGCCAGAAGCGGGCGAACGGCGCCCGTGAGGCCGAGTTCCTGGATCTCCTCCAGCAGGCCGGCACCGCACTGACGCCGGGCGAGGTGACCGAACGCCTCGGTGACGGGCTGACGTACAACAGCGTGGTGACGATCCTCACCCGCATGCACACCAAGGGTCTGCTCACCCGCACCCCGCGCGGCCGGGCCTACGCCTACGCCCCCGTCACCGACGACGCCGGCTTCGCCGCCCGCCGGATGCGCACCGTCCTGGAGGAACGCCCCGACCGCGAGGCCGTCCTCGCCCGCTTCGCCGACGAGCTGTCCGACACCGACGCCGACCTCCTGCGCCAGCTGCTCGGCCCCGACCAGGACCCCGGCCGATAGGAGGCGACGCACGGATGCGCATCGCCGTCTACATCCCGCTGCTGCTCTCGCTCGTCGCCCCGCTCGCCGCCCGCCCGCTGGCCGAGCGCTGCGAACCCCGCCTGGCCACCTGGCTGCTCACCGCCGCGGCCCTGGTCCTGGGCACGGCGAGCACGGTCTCCCTGGGCCTGCTGGCCGTCACCGGCCTGATCCGCATCCCGCAACTCGCCGCACTCGGCCACTGGTCCGCCCACTCCGCGCAGCACGACGACCCCGCCCAGCTCTCCGTCGCGCTCGTCGCCGGACTGCTGCTCGGCGCCGCCGTGCTGACCGCGGCCCGCATGCTCTGGCGCCGCGCCCGCACCCTGGCCGCCGCGGCACTGGACGCCGCCTGCATGCCGACCCGCGACGGCACCGTCATCGTCGACGACGAGGCGCCCGACGCCTACGCACTGCCCGGCCTGCCCGGCCGGATCGTCGTCTCCACCGGCATGCTGCACACCCTCGACGAGACCGAGCGCACCATCCTGCTCGCCCACGAACGCGCCCATCTGACCGCCCACCACTACGCGTTCGTCGCCCTCGCCCAGCTCGGCGCCTGCGCCAACCCGCTCCTGCGCCCGTTCGCCACCGCCGTCGCCTACACCATCGAGCGCTGGGCCGACGAGAACGCCGTCCGGGCCACCGGCGACCGCCGCCGCGTCGCCCGCACCGTCGGCAAGGCCGCCCTCGCCGCCCACCAGGTCCCGGCCCTCGCCCGCGCCGCGGGCGCCGCCCTCGGCATCCTCGGTGTGCGTGGTCTGCGCGGCCGCCGCGGACCGCTCGCTTCCGCCGGTCCCGTACCCCGCCGCGTTGCCGCGCTCCTCGCCCCGCCGCTCGGCCGCCACCCCGCCCTCACCGCCGGCACCGCGCTCGTCCTCGGCACGGCGATCCTCGCCACCGCCGAGGCCACCCACGACCTCCACGTCCTGCTGGAGACCATCGGCGTCCGGTAGCGACTTCCCGTTCCCCCGACGGCCACCGCCCGGAGCCGATGACGGCGTGCCGCCGGAACCGTTCCGGCCGTGGTGAACGCGAGCAGGGCCGCGCCCGTATCCACTACGAGTCACTCACCACCGCCGACCCAGGACAGCCCCATGCCCAGTCCCGAGCAGCACCGCGCACGACCGCCCGCGCGGCGGTGGCAGGCGCTGCTCGTGCTGAGCCTGCTCGCGGGGCTGCTGGGCATGCACGCCCTGGCTCCCGGCGGCCTCGCCCCGGAGCCCGCCCAGCACCGTCTCGCGGCGACACCCCTCGTGGCGGACGACGGTGACTGCCCCGGCGGCCGGTGCGGCGGATGCCTCGTCCAGCACGCCGACTCGGCCTGTGCGTCGGCGGCCGTCGCCGGCGGCCCCCACCTGCCCGTGCCCACGTCCGGCCCGGTGGTCCTCGCCACGCAGGCCGACGCCGTACGTCCGTACCGGGCAGCGTCTTCGGACGCCACCCGCGCACCGCCTTCTCTTGCCGAACTCCAGCTCCTGCGGATCTAGAGGCCGCCGCACACCGCGCCGTCGACCGGCGTGGTGCTCACGCAGGCCAGGAACCTCTCTTCCCACCGCAGGAGTTCACGCATGTCCGCAACCCCCCGCACCCTCGCTCACCGCGCCGCGCTGATCGCGGCCACCGCGACCGCCGCGCTCGTCCTCAGCGCCTGTGGCGGCGGCACCGACAGCGGCAGCGCCGCGTCCGCCGGCGCCGCCACGTCGGCCGCCGCGGGTGCCGACACCGCCGGCGACACGTACAACGCCCAGGACGTGACCTTCGCCCAGGGCATGATCCCGCACCACCAGCAGGCTGTTCAGATGGCGCGACTCGCCGCCGACCGGGCGTCCTCCGCCCAGGTCAAGGACCTCGCCGCACGGATCGAGAAGGCCCAGGACCCGGAGATCGAGACCATGACCGGCTGGCTGAGGTCCTGGGGCAAGAGCATGCCGATGTCCGGTATGGCCGGCATGGGTGACTCCAACATGCCCGGCATGATGAGCAGCTCCCACCTCGCCGGCCTGAAGAAGATGTCCGGCAAGGAGTTCGACACCATGTTCCTGACCATGATGATCGAGCACCACAAGGGCGCCGTCGAGATGGCCACCACCGAGAAGAACAAGGGCCGGTACGGCGCGGCCACCTCCATGGCGGACGGCATCATCACCGCGCAGAACGCCGAGATCGCGGAGATGAACAAGATGCTCGGCAAGAGCTGACCGCACCGGCGCGGGGGCCAGGTCCCGGCCCCGGCCCCCGCCGCCGCCCTCGGCACGACCACCCCGTAGCCCAGGTATGCGTACTGACCGCGAAAATGTTTCGTAACCGAGGAATTTCCCCTCCTTGTCCCCGGCGTGAAATCCGTGTCAGTGTCCCGGTCCAGCAGGCAGGCCGTCCGCGGTGATGACGTCCGAAAGCTTTTCGCACCAGCCGCCCATCTGCCTGGCGCATGAATACGGAATGCCGAGAGAAGAGAGGCAGATTATGCGCGGATTTCCGGCACCGGGAAACAGCGGAAAGAGCGGAAAGAGCGGGGAGAGGGGTGCGGGCATTCCGGGAGTGCGGCGTGGGACCGGGGTCGCGATCGCCGTGGCGGCCGCCATGTCCCTTGCCGCGTGCGGGACTTCGGGGCCGGCCGGCTCGTCCTCGGGTGCGTCGTCGAAGGGCCTGACGATGTGGGCGCTCAACGACCAGACGATCCTCAAGGAGTCCGTGGACGCCTACAACAAGGACCACCCGGACCAGAAGATCACCCTGCGGCTGTTCGCCAACGACGACTACAAGCAGAAGCTGCGCGTGGCCTTCGGCGCGAACCAGGCCCCCGACCTCTTCTTCAGCTGGGGCGGCGGCGCGCTGGACGACTACGTGAAGGCGGGCAAGGTGGACGCCGTCACCGACGCCCAGGTGAACCTGCTGCGGTTCACGCCCAGCGTGCTGAAGAGCGCCACCTTCGACGGCCAGACCTACGGTGTCCCGGCGAACGGCCTCGCGCCCGTCGTCCTCTACTACAACAAGAAGGTCCTGAAGGCCGCGGGCGTCGAGCCGCCGAAGACGTACGACGACCTGCTGGCGGCGGTGCGGAAGCTGAAGGGCGACGGCGTCACCCCGATATCCCTCGCCGCGAACTCGAAGTGGCCGACGCTGATGTACCTGGAGTACCTGCTGGACCGCGAGGGCGGGTCCGAGGTGTTCGACCGGATCGCCTCGGGCGACCCTTCCGGCTGGAAGGACCCGGCGGTCACCGCGGCCGCCACCCGCCTCCAGGAACTCGCCAAGGCCGGTGCCTTCGGCGACAACGCCTCCTCCGTCAACTACGACCAGGGCGCCTCCACCGCACTGCTGTACACCGGCAAGGCCGGCATGGAGCTGATGGGCACCTGGGAGTACGCCAACCTGGTCAAGGCGGCTCCGGACTTCGTGAAGAAGGACCTCGGCTACGTCGCCTTCCCGTCGCTGTCCGGTGGCGAGGGCGGCAAGGGCGACCCGAAGGACATCGTCGGCAACCCGTCCAACTTCCTGTCGCTGAACGCGTCGAGCAGGAACAAGTCCGCGGCGCTGACGTACCTGAAGGACTACGTCATGAACGGCGACCAGGTCGACGCCTACCTCGCTTCCGGCAGCGTGCCGCCGGTCAACGGGCTCGACGCGAAGCTGGCGGCCGTGAAGTCGGACGACAAGGCGTGGCTGGCCTTCGTCTACAAGCTGGTGCAGGACTCGCCGAACTTCCAGCTCTCCTGGGACCAGGCGCTGCCCTCGGACCAGGCCGACCCGCTGCTGACGAACGTGGACAAGTCGTTCCTGCGGCAGATCAAGCCCGAGGAGTTCGGCGCGAACATGAGCAAGGCGGCGCAGTGATGGCCACCGTGGTGCGTACGCCGCGTCCGGTCGCGTCCCACCGGACGCGGCCGGGCACGGCCCGTGGTGACCGTCGCCGGCGCCGCTTCGGCGGCCTGCTGATGGCCGCGCCCGCGCTGCTCCTGTTCGGCCTGTTCGCGCTGGTGCCGCTGGCCGGCGTGCTGGTGCTCAGCCTGTCCCGCTGGGACGGCCTGGGTTCCGTCGGCTGGGCCGGCCTCGCCAACTGGACCGGCGTCCTGGGGGACACCGCCACCTGGCAGGCACTGTGGCTCACCCTCAAGGTGATGGCGGTGAGCTGGGTGGTGCAGACACCGATCGCCCTGGCGCTGGGGGTCTTCCAGGCGCCCCGGGGACGGCTGCGCGCGCTGTTCGCCGTGCTCTGGTTCCTGCCCCTGCTGCTGTCCGCGGTGGCGATCGGCCTGACCTGGCAGGCGCTGCTGGATCCGGCCTTCGGCATCGGCGCCACCCCCGGACTGCACTGGCTGGCCCGGCCCCTGCTGGGCTCGCCCGAGCTGGCCCTCTACACGGTGATCTTCGTGATCGCCTGGCAGTTCACGCCGTTCCACGCGCTGCTCTACCAGGCCGGCATCCGGCAGATCCCGGTCTCCCTCTACGAGGCCGCCGCGATCGACGGTGCCGGACCCGTGACCCGCTTCCTGCGCATCACCCTCCCGCAGCTGAAGTACACCTTCGTCACGTCGAGCACGCTGATGCTGGT
This sequence comes from Streptomyces sp. NPDC008092, assembly GCF_042957285.1. Classification (NCBI taxonomy): domain Bacteria; kingdom Bacillati; phylum Actinomycetota; class Actinomycetes; order Kitasatosporales; family Streptomycetaceae; genus Streptomyces; species Streptomyces sp. NPDC008092. The sequence continues at coordinate 448,753 of NZ_JBIBHY010000008.1, read as the reverse complement.
CGGCTCGCTGACCTACTTCGACCTGATCTTCGTCCTCTCCGGAGGCACCGGCGGCCCCGGCACCGCGACCCGCGTGCTGCCGCTGGCCATGTACATCACGGGCTTCCAGGCCCACGACATGGGCCGGGCCAGCGCACTCGCCACCCTCCTGGTGGTCTTCGGCCTCGCGCTGTCGCTGCTCACCACCCGCCTGTCCGGCTTCACCCGGATGGACAGCCAGCAGGAGGGCCTGTGAGCACCGCCGTCGCCACTGCGCGCCGCGCCGTCACCGGCGGTGCCGCGCTCGTGTGGACCGCGCTGGTCGTCGTACCCGTCTACTGGCTGGTCGTGACCAGTCTGCGCGGCAGCACCGACTTCACGACCGCGAGTCCGCTGGCACCGCCCGCCCACCCGACCCTGGACAACTACCGGACCGTCCTCGACGGCGGTTTCACCACCTACCTGCTCAACAGCGTGGTGGTCACGGCGGCGGCGGTCGCGATCACCGTGGTCGTCGCCCTGATGGCGGCCTTCTCCATCGTCCGCCACACCAATCCCTGGTCCCGGCTGTCCTTCCGGCTCTACCTCCTGGGCCTGGCGATCCCGCTCCAGGCGGTGATCATCCCGGTGTACCTGCTGATCATCCGCATGCACCTGTACGACAGCCTGCTCGCGATCGTGCTGCCCTCGGCGGCGTTCGCCCTGCCCGTCACTGTGATGATCCTGGTCAGCTTCCTGCGGGACGTGCCGCGTTCGCTGTTCGAGGCGATGGTCGTGGACGGCGCCGGCGACTGGCGGATGCTGTTCTCGCTCGCCGCGCCGCTGGCCCGGCCCGCGCTGGTGACGGTCGCCGTCTACGACGGCCTCCAGGTCTGGAACGGCTTCCTCTTCCCTCTCATCCTCACCCAGAGCGGCGACAAGGCCGTCCTGCCGCTCGCCCTGACGCTCTTCCGCGGCCAGTTCGGCATCAACGTGCCCGCGACCATGGCGGCGGTCGTCCTCTCCACCCTTCCCATGCTGGCCGTGTTCGTCCTCGCCAGGCGCCGGCTGGTCGCCGGACTGACCGCCGGATTCTCCAAGTAGCCAATGCCCGAAGGGAGTCGGCCGGGGCGACAGAGCCGCCGGCCGCCCTCGGCATGCCCAAGTGACAACCCCCACGAGGAGTCGTGAATGACGACCACCACGCCGGACCACGCGGACCTCTCCCCGGCGGACGACGACCGCCCCTGGGCCGACCCCGCCCGCCCGGTCGACGAACGCGTCGAGGCGCTGCTGGCGAGGCTCACCCTGGAGGAGAAGATCGCCCAACTCGGCAGCACCTGGGAGGACGTCGAACCGGCCGGCCCCGAAGTCGCCCCCGGAACCAGCCTGTTCGGGCGCGTCGGCGATCTCGACGAGACCGCCCGGCACGGTCTCGGCCAGCTCACCCGCCCCTACGGCACCGTCCCCCGCCCCGCCCTGGAACACGCCCGCCTGCTGGCCGCACGCCAGCGCCAGGTCATGGCGCAGAGCCGCTTCGCCATCCCGGCGATGGCCCACGACGAGTGCCTCACCGGCTTCACCGCCTACGGCGCCACCATCTACCCCACCTCCCTGGCCATGGCCGCCACCTTCGACCCCGCCCTGATCCGACGGGTCGGCGCGGCCATCGGCACCGACATGGCCGCCGCCGGGGTCCACCAGGGCCTCGCCCCGGTCGTCGACGTCATCCGCGACTACCGGTGGGGGCGCTGCGAGGAGACGTACGGCGAAGACCCGTACCTGGTGGGGGAGATGGGTGAGGCGTATGTCCTGGGGCTGCAGGGCGCCGGGGTGTACGCCACCCTCAAGCACTTCGCCGGGTACTCCTCCTCGATGGGCGGCCGCAACCACGCCCCGGTCGGCATCGGCCACCGGGAACTCGCCGACGTCATCCTGCCGCCCTTCGAGCGGATCGTCGCCGCCGGAGTGGGCTCGGTGATGAACTCGTACGCCGAGATCGACGGCGAGGCCCCGGCCGCGAGCCGTCGGCTGCTGACCGGTGTGCTGCGCGACCAGTGGGGTTTCGAGGGCACCGTCGTCTCCGACTACTGGTCGCTGCCGTTCCTGGTGAGCGCGCACCGGGTGGCCGCCGACCTGCCGGGCGCCGGGGCGCTGGCACTCCACGCCGGCCTGGACGTCGAACTGCCCGACCAGCGCGGCTTCGGCGCGGCGCTGGCCGAAGCCGTGCGAAGGGGAGCGGCCGACGAGGCCGACGTCGACCGGGCCGTGCGGCGGGTGCTCCGGCAGAAGGCCGCCCTCGGACTCCTCGACGCCGACCGGGACCCGGAGCCGCCCGCCCTGCGCGAGGGGGGCCTTGATCTGGACAAGCCGGAGAACCGTCGGCTCGCGCACGCCGTGGCCCGGTCCGGCGCCGTGCTGCTGCACAACGCCGGGGGCCTCCCGCTGCCCTCGGCCGGCCGGATCGCGCTGGTCGGCCCGTGCGCCGACGACGTCCGCACGATGTTCGGCTGCTACAGCTTCCCCAACCACGTCCTCTCCGACCGCGACGATCTCGGCAACGGTGTGGAGGCGGATTCGCTGCGGACCGCGCTCGCCGGTGAACTCCCGGGCGTGGACTGGCTGTTCGCGCCGGGGTGCCCGATACGGGACGTGGACCGGGACGGTATTCCGGCCGCGGTGGAGGCGAGCCGCGCGGCCGACCTCACCGTGCTGGTCGTCGGCGACAAGCCGGGGATGTTCGGCATCGGCACCTCGGGCGAGGGCTGCGACGTGGAGGACCTGCGGCTGCCGGGCGTGCAGGAGGAGCTGGTCGAGGCGGTGCTCGCGACGGGCCGGCCGGTCGTCCTCGTCGTCGTCAGCGGACGCCCCTACGCCGTGGGCCGGTTCGCGGCCGGTACGGCGGCCATGGTGCAGGTCTTCCTGCCGGGCGAGGAGGGGGGCCGGGCGGTCGCCGAACTCCTGTCCGGCCGCGCGGACTTCAGCGGCAGGCTGCCGGTGCAGATCCCCAACTCGCCCGCCGGGCAGCCCTACACCTACCTGCACCCGCCGCTGGGCGACCGGCAGAGCTGGCTGTCCAACCTGGACCCGAGCCCGGCGTTCCCCTTCGGGCACGGCCTGTCGTACACGTCGTTCGAGATCGACGGGCTGGCGGTCGATCGCGAACAGGTGCCCACGGACGGCGAGTTCATGGTGTCCGTGCTGGTACGGAACACCGGATCACGCCCCGGCGCCGAGACCGTCCAGCTGTACTTCACCGACCCCCTCGCCCAGGTCACCCGGCCGGTCCGGGCACTGCTGGCCTTCGCCAAGGTGCCACTGGAGCCGGGGGAGGAGGCGACCGTCCGGTTCGGCGTCCACACCGACCGGCTGGCCTTCACCGGCCTGGACGGCCGGCGCGTCGTCGAGCCCGGGGAAATCCTGCTCCGTGCCGGGTCCTCCAGCGGGGACACCCCGAACGAGGTGAGCCTTCAGCTCGTCGGTGAGCAGCGGGACGCGAGCGTCCTGCGCCAGCACGGGGTGCCGGTGGTGGTCGAGCGGGACTGAGGAAGGGCGCGCGCGGTGAAGGGCGGGCGGTCTCCGCACGGGACCGCCCGCCCTTCACCGCGCGCGGGGCGGAGCGGACGTGGAGGCCCGGAGGACCAGCTCCGTGGCCAGTTCGATGCGCGGGGAGGCGGGCGGGCGGCCGTCGGCCACCGACAGCAGCACGCGGGTGGCCTCGCGCCCCAGTTCCTCGAACGGCTGGCGCACCGCGCTCAGCGGTGGGGACGCCATGGCCGCCACCAGGGTGTCGTCGAAGGACATCACCGCCAGGTCGTCCGGCACCCGGAGGCCCAGCTGCCGGGCGGCTTCCAGGACGCCGAGCGCCTGGGCGTCGCTGGCGGCGAAGACGGCCGTGGGCGGCCGCTCACCGCGCAGGATCCTGAGGCCCGCCGCGAGCGCCTCGTCGTAGTCGAAGTCGGTCGAACCCACGATCGCCGGGTCGTAGCCGATGCCCGCCTCCTCCAGCGCCGCCCGGTAGCCGTGCAGCCGCGCCGCGCCGGCCAGCGAGTGCGAGCGCCCGGCGACCATGGCGATCCGGGTGTGGCCGAGGCCGAGGAGGTGCTGGACCGCCTCCCTGGCGCCGCTCCAGTTGGTGACCCCGATGCTCGGGATGTCTGCCGACGGCGCGCTCAGCGGGTCCACCAGCACCACCGGGAGCCGCTGCTCGACGATCCGCCGCTGGTCGTCCTCGGCCAGCATCGAGATCACGATGATCAGCCCGGCCGCGCCGAGCGCCACGCACTCCTCCAGCCACTGGCCGATGGACCTGCGGCTCGTGGTCCCGGTCACCACGTCGACGTCGAGTTCACCGGCCGCGTCCACGATCCCGCGGACGACCTCCAGGGTGTACGGGCCCGACAGGTCCCGGAAGACGGTGATGATCTGCCGGGACGCGGCGGACCTGCGGTCCCAGGAGCGCACGTACCCGTACTGCTCCAGCAGTTCCTCGACCCGGGACCGGGTCTTCGCGCCCACGTCGCGGCGCCGGTGCACCACCTTGGACACGGTGCTGAGCGACACGCCCGCCTCCTGGGCGATGCTCGTCAGCAGGCCGTACTGGGCGTCCAGCTGCCCCTTGTCCTGAACGGTCACGGTCCTCGCTCTCCCGTCGGCGGCCTGGCGCCATGCAACAGCAGCGGGCGCCGGCGGACAAGACTCCGGCGCCCGCCCGCCGGTGCGGCTACTGGACTCTGCTCCACTGCTGGGTGGCGTTGCCGAGGCCCGTCCACAGCTCGACCTTCGAACCGTTGGCGGTGCCCCAGCCGGTCACGTCGATGACCAGGCCGTCGGAGCGGTTGACGATCGTGCCGTCCACCCGGAACGCCCACTGCTGGCTGGTCTTCCCGTTGCAGGCCCACAGGATCAGCTTGGTGCCCGCGGTGGTGCCGTCGCCGTTCGCGGCCAGGCACTTGCCGGAGACGCGCAGCTCGCCCGCGGCGGTCTGGGTGATGGTCTGGTTGGCGTTGCCCGAGCAGTCGTAGATCTGCACCTGGACGCCGGTCTGGCCGTTCGGGACGTCGAGGCAGCGGCCGGAGTAGCCGCCCTTGAGCGTGAACGTCGAGTCCGTGGGGAGCGGGTCCTGGAGCAGCTGCCAGTCCTGGGAGCCGTCGTCGGTCGAGGCGGCCAGGGTGACGGAGCCGCCCGCGGTCGCGGCCGTCATGTAGAGGCCGGTGTTCCTGGCCGAGCGGAGCTTGTAGTAGCCGCTGGTGGAGGAGGCGATCAGGGTCCAGCGCTTGTCGGTGGCGTCGTCGTCCACCCACTGGGCCAGTTTCTGCCCGGCCGTCGCGCTGCCGGTCCAGACGGCGACCGCGCGGCCGCCGGCCTTGTTCAGCAGGGTGATGTCGGAGCCCTTGGCCTGGGTGTGCCAGCGCTGGGTGGGGTCCGAGGCGGACACCGCGCTCGTGACCAGGTCGGGGGTGTTGCCGGTGAGGTTGGCGTCCTGCGTCCTGCCCGAGGCGGGGGCGAGGGCCTGGCCGGTCAGCCGGTTGACGAGGGTGTAGTAGGCGCCGTCGGAGCGGCCGAGGTCGACCTCGGCGTACTTCACCGGCCCGACGCTGGTGCCGCTCCAAGACGCCTGGAGTATCAGCACGCGTCCGGTGCCGTCGACGTACTGGAGGTCGCGGCTGTACCCGGCGGCGATCGGTGTCTGGTACTGCTTCCAGGTGCCGGTGCTCGTGCCCGACTCGTTCACCCACACGCTTCCGCTGCCAGCCGCGTTGTAGACGATCCGCCCGTCGGGCATCGGGAGGAGGACCGGACTGCCGCCGGTGGCGAGGGCGTTGCCGCCCGACGGCACGGGCAGCGAGGTGATCGCGGCGTCCGTGCCCGCGAAGAACCTCGTCGGGTCGTCGGCGATCCGGTACCGGACGTTCGTGCCGCCGCCCCAGTACTCGTACGTCATCATCCACTTGCCGTCGGTGGTCGGCGCGACCGTGGTCATGCCAGGGCGTCCGCCGCCGATCTCGGTCTTGCCGCCGCCCATGTCCACCGTCGAGCCGGGGACGTCGACGACCGGGCTGCTCCAGGCGGAGGCGCTGGTGCCGTCCCAGGTCCGGTGCATGAGGACCTGGCCGCCGGAGTCCGTCGCGGTGGCGTTGTCGGGGTCGAGGGCCGGGGCGCCGGTGCCGGTGTCGTAGCCGGTGTAGTCGTCCTCGTCGGAGTAGTAGGCGATCAACTGCCCGTTGTGGGCGAGCAGATGCGGCTCCCAGACCGGGTCGACCTGCTTGTACGTGTTGGCGGTCGAGGTGCGGCCGACGCTGCCCGCGCTGCCGCCCTGCCAGCCGCCGGCGGCGATGATGTTCCGGAAGCTCCAGGTCGCCCCGTCGTCGGTGCTGGAGTACAGGGCCAGTGCCACGTCCTTGCGGTCGCCGTCGCCGGTCGGCGTCCAGGAGGAGTTCGCCGCCTTCTGCTCCTGGTAGTAGGAGTCGTCCCCCGAGACGATGCTCGCGAGCAGCAGCGTGCCGGCGCTCAGGCTGCCCACGTTCTGCGGGAGGACGTAGAGGTACGGGTTCGTCCAGTTGCTCGTGTACTTCGCGTACGCGGAGTCGGCGGACAGGTAGGCGGGGGCCTTGACGTCGGCCAGTTTCGCCCAGGTGGTGCCGTCGTCGTCGCTCTTGTAGACGGGCAGGGTCTGCCCCACCGGAGCGGTCTCGCTGTCCTCGAACGTCGCCACGATGCGGCCGTCGGGCAACTGGGCCGACTTCGGGTAGAGCACGCAGGGGCTCTTGTTGCAGGCGGCCGAATTCGTCGCCGTGTAAAGGTTCGCGGGACTCGGCTGATATGCCGATGCGGTCCCTGCGGAGGCGATGGTGAATGCCACACCGATGCCCGCGGCCGCTGCCGCCGCGAGCGCCTTGCTTGTCAATGAACGAATCAACGCGGTTCCTTCGGGGGGCCTGAGCGATTCCTCTGGCAGGAAATTCCGGGCGCAGAGCGAGAAAGGTGAGGACAGTATTGGGACGCGGCAGCGGAGTGTCACGAGCACGTTTCCGAAAGTGTTTCGCTCACGGGCGGTCACAGGGTGTTGACGAGACGACCGCCCGTGCCGCGGGGTGCCTGCGGTCGGCGGCAGTCGCGCCGCACCGGCAATCTCACCTGCCCCGCCTACCAGCACACCGCCTGACCGGCCACCGGGAAGAAGGAAGGCCGACCGCGGCCGTCCCCCGGTCACCGTGTGCGTTCGGCGCGCCCCGCCTCCGTACCCGACAGCGATTTCACCCGAATGGCGCAACATGGCGTGCCACCCACATGGGTGAAGATCAAGCTGGCTAGTGCCCCAACCGAGGTAATCCGTGAAAGGGGAACCACATGCGCCTTCGACGAATCCTCGCCGCCGGCATCGCCACGGCAGCCCTCGCCGGACTCGGCCTCACAGGCGCCGTCACCGCCACCGCCGCCCCCGCACAGGGTGCCCCGTCCTACGTCACGCCCTCTCAGTGCAAGCAGGGCGGCGGAACGCCCGCGATCAACGAGGCGGGCAACTACTGCAAGGGCGGCACGCACAACGGGGAGCAGGTCGACTGAACCTCGCAGGGCGCCCCGCAGCCACACGCCGCGGGGCGCTCCCGCACGAGCGCGGCGAGCCCGGCCCGACCGACGCGGTCACGGTGCGGGCCCGAGGCCTGTCCGCGGCCGGCGGGGTCCGCGGCGGTCAGCGGACGCGGAGAGTGCCGGTGTAGACGTCCGTACGGTTCTGCGGTGCGCCGGAGTGGGCCTCGGTGAGCACCGGCCGTACGCCCTCGCCGTCCGCCGCCAGGCCCTGGTAGTCGCCGAGGAAGTAGCCCCCGGCGTACGGCGCCTGCAGCCAGTCGAAGACCCGCGAGATCCGTCGTTCGGTCCGGAGCTCCGGGTTTCCGTCCGGCAGCGTGGCCAGCTGGTAGGCGGTGGGCAGGGTGGTGGTGTCGCCGGGCCTGAGGAAGCGCAGGTCGTAGTAGGTGAGCGCGACCGTGCCCCGCCCGGTGACCGCGATCGACGGTGAGAAGGCCGGCACGCCCCTGGGGCTGATCAGCTCCGGCGTCCCCCAGGTGCGTCCGCCGTCGGTGGACCGCACCAGCTGGACGGAGTCGAACTTTCCGGCGGTTCCACCAGTTCCGGCGGTTCCGCCGGAGAAGTCCGAGCCCTCGTAGGCCATGTACAGCGTGCCGGTCCTCGGGTCGACGGCCGGGCTCGGCAGGGTGGACCCGGCGCGCAGCAGCTTGGCGGGGTCGTTCGGGTCGACCTCCGGTACGGAGGTGTCCCGGGCCACGGTGACCGGGGCGCTCCAGGTCCGTCCGGCGTCGGTCGAGGTGACCACCTGGTAGCGGGCGTCGACGACGGTGGTGAGGTCGTCGGCGTAGGTGATCCGGTCGAAGAAGTCGTACAGGGCGCCGGTGCGCCGGTCGGCGACGATCAGATGGCCGATGGTCTGGGTGTCGGGCACGCCGCTGGTGTCGACGAACTGCCGGGCCCTGCTCCAGGTGCGGCCGCCGTCGCGGGTGACGGAGATGTAGCCGGGACCGTCGAGGGAGCCGGGGCCGGGTGGGTCGTTGTCGAGGCGGTTCCAGACCTGGTAGGCGGTGCCCTTGCGGACCGGGTCGGCGGTGAGTGAGGGCTTGTCGTTGAAGAACGGCTGTTCGTCGACGTGCGTGGTGGTGAGGTGGTGCCAGGTGCGGCCGCCGTCGCGGGACGTGGCTGCCAGGAGGGCGGTGCGCGTGCTCTTCGTGAAGTCGACGCCCTCCCCGCCGGCGTAGACCGTGCCGTCCGGTCCGGTGCTCACCCAGGGGTCGGAGGCCCGTTCGTAGTCCGCGCCGCCGGGGGCGCACAGGCTGAACGGCAGCGTGCTCCGGTGGAAGGTGCGGCCGTCCGTGGTCCAGCCGGCCGCCAGGCCGCGGGCGCCGCCGTCGTTCCAGCGGTCCTGCTGGAACACGGTGACCACGCGCCTGGAGTCGCGCGGATCGACGGACAGGTACGGCTCGACCTCGGTGGCCGGGTAGACGACGCTGTCGGGGGACCTCGCACCGATGGTGCACTTCGCGTACGGGTCGCCCTGGGACACCTTGACCAGCGGTGTGCCGTCGGAATTCCGGTCGGCTGCGGCGGGAGTCGCGCCGGTGGCCGTGCCGAGCAGGAGCGCGGCGGTGGTGAGGGCGGTCAGGGGCAGGAAGACGCGCATGCGGGATTTCCTCCGGGCCTGTCGGCCGGGGTACGGGACCGCCGTCATCGGGGCGGCCTGCGGCCTGGGGCGCGGAGGACTGCCGTTACGTGCAGGTGGGGCGACTCCGCCTGGTCCTTTTCGGCGTCGAGGCCGGTGGCCTTGATGGGCCGAACGACGGAGTCGCCCCCGGGTCTTCGAGGGCATGGGGGAGCCGACCGGCGGGTGCACGGTGCCGGTCGGCCACGGTTGCCCGTGCGTCAGGAATCAGGAAGTGGTGAAGCGGCGGTGCCGCGGTGTCGCGGTGTCGGGACGGGCGCAGGAGGTTCGGGCGTCACCCCGTACCCGCCGCGCCGGGCGCACCGGCCGGGCCGGTTGCCCGGTCGTGCTCCGGCCGGACGGTCAGGTGATCGCCTGCCTGGTCCCGTCGGGCAGATCGCAGGCGTAGCCGGCATAGGGGCGTGCGACGATCTGTCCGCCGGCGGCCGTGCAGTCGTCCCTGGAGATGTTCGGAGACGAGGCGGCCCCCGCGCTGACGGCGCCGACGGCGCTCGCGCCCACCAGGGTTGCCGCGGCCAGGACGAGGCCCAGGATCCTTCGCATGCGCATGACTTCCTCCTCCTCTCAGGCGCCTTCGTTCGGCCTTCGGGAAGGACAAGTCTCAGGACGACGGCGCCTTCCTACTCAGCATGGGCGCTCCGCATGAGGCCCGCGAGGCGGGGCGAGGCGAGGCCGGGCCGGGCCGGGCCCGGAGCGGGGTGCCGTCACCGGGCCGGGCGGCTGCCGGGCGTGGTCCTCTAACGCGGTTCGTGGGCCGCCGCCCGGCAGGCACCGGTCGCGGCGCCGCCCGCCACTCCGGCCCCGGTCAGCCCGGTCACACAGCTCTGCAGGTCTCCGACCACGCCGCGGCCGCAGGCCGCCGTGACGGAGTCGGAGGCGGTGGCACCGGCCAGTTCGGCCATCTTCGTGCAGGCGGGGATGTCCGCCCGGGCCGCGGGAGCGGTGAGGACCGCGCCACCGAGGGCGAGGGTCAGACCGGTGAGGGCACCGGCGATACGGGTCGACGTGCGCATGGGACGCACCTGCCTTCCGGGCTGGTCGCGCGTTCCTGGTCCCGGCGGGCCGGATCCAGGCGGGCAAGGCCGCCTGGCGGCGCCCGGTGAGCGGTGCCCCGGCCGGCGGGCCCCTCACTCCAGCGTCGCATCCTCTCCGCCGCCCGTCCTGGGCATCCGGGGGGACGACCCGCTCACGCCTCCGCCGGGGAACCGCTCCCCGGAGCCGTCGCGAGCAGGCCGTTGACCACCAGGGACGCCAACAGCTCCGCCGTTTCCCCGAGTTGCTCCGGTGAGGTGGCCTCGGGCCTGCCCAGGCGGCGGGCCAGCGGCACTTCCACCATGCCCGACACGGGGCCGACGACGACGAAGAACAGGACGTCCGCCGGGACGGGTGCCATGCGGCCCGCGGCCACGAGGCTCTCGACGTCGGGCAGGAGGCGCTGCATGAGCGGCGCGATGTACTGCTCGTACAGGTAGTCCAGACGCTCGCTGTCCCGGGAGAACTCGTCCACCATGATGCGTCCCACCAGCGGTGTCTCCACCGCGGAGCGGTAGAAGTCGGCCATCAGCCGCCGCAGGCGCCCGGCCGCGTCCGCCGCGGGGTCGGCCTCCGTCAGGAGGGCCAGCTGCGACCCGAGCGCGTGGTCCACCACGGCACGCCAGAAGGCGGCCTTGGACCCGTAGCGGTCGTTGATGAAGTTGTGGCTCACCCCCAGGCGGCGGGCCAGTTCGCGGGCCGAGGCGCGGTCGTAGCCCAGCTCCGCGAAGGCTTCCAGCCCGCGTTGCAGGATGCTCGCCTCCTCGGGCACCGCGGGAGTGTCCACGCCGGGACGTCCCGGCCGCCGAGCGGATCCGGTCGCTGTTCCCATCCCTGCCTCCGTTGCTGTCGGTGGAGCCCGAGTGTGCGCCCCCCACCTTACTTGACGCCTGTCAGATTCTCGGTAATCTGACACCTGTCAGGAAGTGCTCCGGCGTGGTGTACGCCTGCCTGACTGACACGGACGGCCGTAGCCCCCTCCGGAAGTGAGAGCGACATGACCGCACACCCTTCGCAGCCCGACCGCCGCATGCCACCCGCACCCGTGTCCGCACCCGTGCCCGACAGCGGCGATCCCCTCGCCGACGCGGTGATCGCCGAGCTGGACCTCCACGGCGACCGGGTCCGGCGCGCCCTCGACACCGGACTCCGGTACGGCACGGCCGGGCCGGATGTCCTGGACGCGCCTCCCCCGGCCGCCGTCGCCGCGCTGCTGGAGCAGCTGGAGGCCACCCCGGCCCGGTTCGACCCCCTGACGCCGCACCGGGGCGACCTCGCGACCCTGTCCGTGCCGCCCCTGTGGTTCCAGCTCTGCTCGGTCCCCGCCGCCCTCGCCCACTTCTACGCGTCCCCGGCCGTCGCGGGGCGGCTGGTCCGCGCGGGCGGTCCGCAGGACCTGGCCACGCGCGGGCTCGTGGAGACCGGGGTGTGGATACGGCAGGCGCTGCGGCCGGGCGGGCTGCTGCGCGGGGCTCCGGGGTACGTGGCCACGGTCCGGCTCCGGCTGCGCCAGGCCCGGCTGCGCGCCTCGGCGACGGGCGGCGGCCGGGACACGCCCGCCGGGGGAGTGCCCGCGGGCCAGGCGGACACGGCCCGCCTCTGGCTGGGCTTCACCCTCGTCGCGTACGAGGCGCTGGCGGCCGTGGGCATCGAGATCAGCGGCGAGGAGGAGCGCCACCTGTACGCGTACTGGTCGTACGTCGCCCATCTCCTCGGCATCGACGACACGCTTCACCAGGGCGTCGCCACCCACGCCGACGCCCGCCGGCTGCGGGACCTGCTGGACTCCCGGACGGCCGCCCCCGACGGCAACTCACGTGCGCTGACCGCCGCGACGGTCGACGCGCAGGCCCGTGCGATGGCCGGCGCGCCGGGCCTGGCCCTGTCCGAGGAGCAGCTGCGCACGCTCATCCACCGTGTGCTCCGCCAGGCCCTCGGCGACGGACCGGCGGAGCGGCTGGGGCTTCCCGCCCCCGTCCCCGGCCCCGCCACGACCGACCTCATGCCGCTGATCGGCGAGCTCAACCGCCAGGCCCGGTACTGGCAGACCTACTCCGCGTCGTCGGCCGGCGAGGCCCGGCGACGCGCGCTCGCGGAGCCCGGACCCGGACCCGTCACCGGCGTCCCGCGCGGCAGCGGGACCACCCACTGCCTGCCGCGGCGCCCGGCGCAGCCGCAGAGCACGCGCTTCAGCGCTCCCGCGGCCTGACCCGGGATCCTCCCGCCGGCCCCGCCCACCTCTCTCCCTGCCTCTGCTCACCTCTCCAGGAGCTTCGTCATGCCCAAAACCTCCGCCTCGGCCTCCGCCTCGACGCCACCGGGCGAGACCACGGTCTCCGCCCGCCCCGCCGCCGACGCGCCGCCTCCCCGTCGCTGGTGGATCCTCGCCGTCATCGGCGTGGCCCAGCTGATGGTGGTCCTGGACGGGACGATCGTGAACATCGCCCTGCCCTCCGCCCAGCGGGACCTGGGTTTCTCCGACGGCGACCGGCAGTGGATCGTCACCGCCTACGCCCTCGCCTTCGGCAGCCTGCTGCTGCTCGGCGGCCGTATAGCCGATCTCTTCGGCCGCAAGATCACCTTCCTGGTCGGGCTGGTCGGCTTCGCCGGGGCCTCCGCGCTCGGCGGTGCCGCCGGCAGTTTCGAGCTGCTCGTCGCCGCCCGTGCCGTCCAGGGCGCGTTCGGCGCGCTGCTCGCCCCGGCCGCGCTGTCGCTGCTGACCACGACCTTCACCGACGCCAGGGAACGCGCCAGGGCCTTCGGCGTCTACGGCGCGATCGCCGGTGCCGGCGGCGCCATCGGCCTGCTGCTCGGCGGGGTCCTGACCGAGCACCTCGACTGGCGCTGGACCCTCTACGTCAACGTCGCCTTCGCCGCGGTCGCCTTCACCGGCGGCGCCGTCCTGCTGCAGCGCACCACCCGCGACCGGAGCGCCCGGATCGACGTCCCCGGCGCGGTCCTCGTCTCCGGCGGACTGTTCTGCCTGGTCTACGGCTTCTCCAACGCCGAGACCCACGACTGGAGTTCGCCGGCCACCTGGGGCTTCCTGCTCGCCGGGGCCGTACTGCTCACCCTGTTCACGTGGTGGCAGACCCGGGCCGCCCACCCCCTGCTGCCCCTGCGCGTCCTGCTCGACCGCAACCGCGGCGCGTCCTTCCTCTCCGTGCTGGTCATCGGCGCCGGCATGTTCGGGGTCTTCCTCTTCCTCACCTACTACCTGCAGCAGAGCCTGGGATACAGCCCGATCAAGACGGGACTGGCCTTCCTTCCGATGATCGCCGGGCTGATGCTCACCTCGACCCTCGCCACCACCGTCCTCGTCCCCCGCGTCGGCCCCAAGCCGGTGGTTCCGCTGGGCATGGGCATCGCGGCCGCCGCGATGGTCTGGCTGACCGGTCTCGACCTGACCAGTTCCTACGCCACCGGCATCCTGCCGCCGCTGGTCCTGGCCGGCCTCGGCTTCGGACTCGTGATGGCGCCCGCGATGGCCCTGGCCACGGACGGTGTGCGCACCGAGGACGCCGGTGTCGCCTCCGCCGCCGTCAACACCATGCAGCAGGTCGGCGGCTCCCTCGGCACCGCCCTCCTCAACACCCTCGCGACCGGCGCCGTCACCGACTACCTGGCGGGCCGCGACCCCGGGGACCCGGCGGTCCTGGCCCACGCGAGCCTGGAGGGGTACTCCACCGCCTACTGGTGGTCGGCCGCCTTCTTCGCCGCGGGCCTGGTGGTCAGCGTCCTGCTGTACCGGCGCGGCGCACCGGTCGCCGACCCCGGCAAGGCACCCGTGGTGCACATGTAGGCGCCTTGCGGCGCGAGTCCGGTTCCCGCCGGCCGGGCGGACATCTACGCACGGCCGGCGAAGAAGTCGAGGTAGAGGCGGGCGAGTTCGTCCGGGGCCTCCAGCGGGATGTTGTGCCCGGCGTTCTCGACGACGGTGCTGCGGACGTCCTTCGCCACCTGCGCCATCTGGTGACCGGGCTCGGCGCCCAGGTAGGCGCGGCCGCCGACGGCCAGCACCGGGCAGGTCAGCAGGTCGGCGAACTGGGGCCGGTTCTGTTCCGCGTCGGTCCCGGTGGCCCGGTAGAGCTCGAAGACGGCGTGGTTTCCGCCGGGTTGTTCGAGGCCGCGGGTGTATTCGTCGGCGTCGGCGTCGGTGTAGGCGCTGGGATCGGCCATGATCCGGCGCATGAAGTAGGTCCAGAAGGCCCGTTCACGGCCCGTGACGAGCAGCTCCGGGTAGTGCGGCAGGGCGAACAGCGTGCGGTGCCAGCCGGTTCGGGGGTCCTCGGGCGGCAGGGCGGCGGCGGCCGGGTCCGGCGCCGGGAGGCCCGGCAGCCTCGTCTCCTGGTAGACGAGTTGCACCACCCTCGGCCGGTGGAAGGCCGCGACGGCGTACGCGACGGCGGCGCCCCAGTCCTCGCCCACCACGCGGAACCGCTCGAAGCCCAGAGCCGTCATGACCCCGGCGACGTCGCCGGCCAGGGTCCGGGTGTCGTAGCCGGACGGCGGCCGCGCGGAGCCCCCGAAGCCGCGGAGGTCGAGCGCGACGACCGTGTGATGAGGCGTGAGCAGCGGGATGACGTGGCGCCAGAAGAACATCGTCTTCGGGACGCCGTGCAGGAGCACGACCGGTTCGCCCGAGCCCGCCAGCGCGTAGTGGAGGTCGACGCCGTCCACGGTGTGCCGGCCGTGGCGCAGCCGGGCACCCGTGTGGTCGGTCATTCCGTGCGCTCCGCCACCGGTCATCTGGGTTTCCTCTGCGTTCGGGGGAGACCCAGACCATCACGCCCGGCGGCGGTTCGCACCGGGGTCGGACCCCGGTGCGAACCGCGCTGCGGCCCGTACGGCACGTGCGGCCCGTGTGGTCAGGCGTCGGCCGCCGGGCCCGGTTCGCCGATCGCGCGGGGTATCTGCCTGCGGGAGGTGATGCCGAGCTTGCGGAACACCTTGTTCATGTGGAACTCGACGGTCGAGGTGGTGACGAACAGCCGCGTCGCGATCTCCCCGTTGGTCCGCCCCGCGGCGGCCATCGCGGCCACCTGCCGCTCCCGCGGCGTGAGATCGAACCTGGTCGTCTCCGTCCGCCTGCGGGCCGTCTCGCCGGTGGCCAGCAGCTCGGCCCGGGCCCGCTCGGCGTACGGCACCGCTCCGAACGCGTCGAAGCTCTCGTACGCGGCCCGCAGTTGCGCCCTGGCGTCGGAACGCCGTTTGCGGCGGCGCAGCCACTCGCCGAACAGCAGCCGGGACCTGGCCCGCTCCAGGGCCAGCGGAACCTGCCCGAGCAGTTCGACGGACTCCTGGTAGAACTTCCCGGCGTCGTCGCCGTCGGCCGTCAGCGCCCGGCCGAGGGCGAGGGAGCCGAGGGCCCAGGGCGTGGCCGCCAGCGGGGCGCGCTCCTCCAGGCGGGCCAGGGCAACCGCGGCGGCGGCCCGGTCGCCGGTGCGCACGGCGGCCTCGACGACCAAGGAGAGGGCGCGGTTGCCGCAGGACGGGGGGTCCTCCTCGAAAACCGCCCGCGCGTGCTTCATCGCCTGCCGGTAGTGGCCCTGCCCCAGCTCGAACAGGGTCAGCGCGTGCTGCGCCAGGAGCTGATGCAGACCGAGGCCGACGCTCCGCAGCTCGGCGGTCCGCCGCACCGCCGCCCGCAGTTCGGGCTCCCGGCCGGTCAGGGCGAACAGGTAGAGCCGGTTGATGTCGCCGCCGCCGGGGAAGCCGGTGCCGGCCGCGATGTCGTCGTACTCGGCGTAGCGGACCTCCGCCTGGGTGAACCGTCCGTCCCAGAGGTCGCAGGTCGCCTCGACGAGCAGCGTGACGCCCAGCGCGTACAGGGCGCCGGCCTCGCGGTCCGCCGCCGCCAGGCGCCCGGTGAGTTCGCGCTCGGCCCCGATGTCCCACAGGTCGTCGCAGGCCATCGAGAGCGCCACCGCGAACGGGCTGTTCGCGTCCCCGAACCCGGCGCCGTCCCGCAGCCGTTCCAGCGCGGTACGCAGCACGGGTGCGCCGTGCTCGTAGCCCTCGGCCACGCGCCGGGCCAGCCCCTCCATCACCAGATCCCGGCCGCGCACGGCGGTGTCCGGGGCGGGCCGCGCGGCGGCGACGGCCCGCGCGACCTCGGTCAACGTCGTGCCGCGCGTGCAGTCGTGGGCGATCAGCGCGGCGTGCAGCGCCTCGCAGAGCAGCTCCCAGGTCAGCCGGGGGTCCCGGGGACCGAGCCTGGTCACGGCGTCCATCAGCGTCGTGGGGACGTCGGCGATGACGATGGCCTGGAACATCTGTACGGACGCCCGCAGCCGCAGTTCGCGGGTGCGCATCACCGGGCCGCGGATGTCGGCACCGGCCAGGTCCAGCGCGGTCCCCGCCGCCGACGCGTCGCCCGACATCAGGTGGGCCTGCGCCGCGTCGAGCAGCCGCTCCGCCCGTTTGTCCGGGTCGCCGGTGAAGTCGGCGGCACGCGACAGGAACAGGGCCTGCTGGGAGTACCCGCCACGGGCGCGGGCCCGTTCGGAGGCGGCCTCCAGGTCGTGGGCGACCCTGTCGTCGACGCCCCCGGCGGCCTCGGCCCGGTGCCAGGCGCGGCGGTCGGCGTCCCGTACGGCGTCGCAGACGGCGGCCAGCGCCGCGTGCACCCGGCGGCGTTCACCGGGTTCGGCTCCGGCGTAGACGGCCGAGCGGATCAGGGGGTGCCGGAAGGCCGTCGGCATGCCCCGGCCGAGGACGCCCGCGGCGACCGCCGGACCGACGGCGCGGGCCGACAGGCCCAGCCTCCCCGCAGCCCGCCACATCAGCCCCGTGTCGTCCGAGGGGGCGGCCGCGAGCAGCAGCAACAGGGTTCCGGTGGCCGCCGGCAGGGCTTGGACCAGGTGCTGGAAGTGGTCCTCCAGCAGCCGGCCCACCGGCAGCGGATCGGGCAGCGGGGCGATGCCGGACAGCTGCTCGTCGGTCAGGGCGTCGGTCAGCTCCAGCAGGGCGAGCGGGTTGCCGCCGGTGCCGACGACGATCCGGTCGGCCACGGCCGGGTCCACCCGCCGGGCGCCGGAGGTGAGCAGGATCCTGGACTCCGGCCCGGGCAGACCGGGCACGCGGTGCGTGCTCAGCGCGTCGAACAGGCCCTTGTCGCCGACCCCTTCACGGACGGCGACGATCAGGCCCAGGGAGTCGGCGTGCAGACGGCGGGCGGCGAAGGCGAGCGCCTCGGCCGACTCCCGGTCCAGCCACTGGGCGTCGTCCACGAGGAACAGCAGCGGCTGGTCGACGGCGGCGTCGGACAGCAGGGTCAGCGTCGCGAGACCGACCAGGTAGCGGTCCGGGGGCGGCCCCGACGCCAGGCCCAGGGCCGCGTCCAGGGCGGCCCGCTGCGGTTCGGGCAGCCGGTCCGCCCGGGTCAGGAACGGCCGGAGCAGCCGGTGCAGCGCGCCGAAGCCGAGGCCGGTCTCCTGCTCGACCGCCGTCAGCCGGACCACACGCAGTTCCGCGGCCCGGTCCGCGGCGTACTCCAGCAGCCGGGTCTTGCCGATGCCGGGTTCGCCGGTCAGGACCAGGACCCCGCTCAGCCCGTCGCGCACCGCGTCGAGCAGCCGTCCGATCGCCTCCTGTTCGGCGTGCCGGCCGACCAGGGCCATGGGCCGCCCGGAAGCAGACGGTGCTTGTGGTGCTTGCGATGCCTCCGATGCCTGCGGTGCCTGCGATGCCTCTCGGGCGTCGTTCCACGCCATGGGACCGCTCCCCCACTCGTCGATACCTCCCGTACAGGGAACGCTAGGAGCGCCGCGCGGGCGACAGCGAGCGTCATATGACGGTGCTCAGCGCAGTGCGCTGACCACCGTCCGCAGCTCGGCGCGGGAGACCACGCCCAGCTTGGGGAAGATCCGGTGGAGATGCGAGCTGATGGTGCGGTGCGACAGGTAGAGGCGCTGGCCTATCTCGCGGTTGGTCAGCCCCTCGGCGGCGAGCTGGACGATCTGCAGCTCGTGGGCGGTCAGCCGGTCCCGGGCGTCCGGGGCGCGGCGGCGGCTGGTCTCGCCCGCGGCACGCAGTTCCCGGCGGGCCTTCTCCCCCCAGGGGATCGCGCCGAGCGCGTCGAACATGTCGCGGGCCGCCCGGAGATGGTCCCGGGACTCGACGCTGCGCCGCCGGCGCCGTAGCCGTTCGCCGTAGGCCAGGTGGGTGCGGGCCCTGGTCAGCGGCCAGGCGGTGAGGTCGGCGCCCAGCGCGGCCGCGAAGAGCGCGTCGGCGTCCTCGTCGGCGGCCAGCAGGGCCCGGACCAGCCGCAGGTCGGCGTGGAGCACCGGCGCGGGGGTGACCGTGGCGACCTCCTCCAGCTCCGTCACGATCGGGAGTACGGCGTCCAGCCGCCCGCAGTGCGTCGCCGCGTCGACGAGGTCGCCCACGGTGGTCAGCCGCAGGGCGGCCTGGAAGGCGGGGTCCGCCGGGTCGTGCAGCCGGCGGAGATGGCCGAAGGCCTCCTCGAACCGCCCGGCGGCGAGCGCGGCCAGCCCCCGTGCGGTCGTCGCGGTGGCCAGCACCGGACGTGCCCCGACCGGGAGCCCGATCCCCTCCGCCTCCTCGGCCAGCCGCAGGGCGGAGTCCTCCTCGCCGCGCAGCGCGGCCAGCTTCGCCGCGGTGGCGGTCATCAGCCCGTACATCATCGTCTGGCTGGTCTCGCGCGCCAGCCGCCGTGACTCCTCCGTCGCGCCGATCGCCGCACCGAGGTCGCCGACGACCAGGGCGCTCCACGCGTCCGCACCGACCGTGCGGGCCAGCAGCCCCAGGCGTCCCTGGGCGCGCAGCGGCGCGGCGCCGGCCGCCGAGAACGCCCGGGCCAGGCCGAAGCCGCCGACGAGGAGCGCGGCGGTGCTGAGCATGCGGTAGGCGCGGCCGTCGTCGCCCTCCTGCGGTACGACCGGTACGACGTGCCGGGCGCGGTCCAGGACGAAGGCGCCGCGGTCGACCGGCGCGGCATAGGCGCAGATGGCCAGCCGCCACGGATCGAGTTCGTCCAGTTCCATCCGCTCCACGGCCTCCAGGACCCCGCGGCGGGCTTCCGGGCCCGGTTCGGACCAGAAGCACAGCTGCGCGGCGCTCCACAGGATCCGCAGCGCCAGCGCGGGTTCTTCCGCGGCCATCTCCTCGGCGAGCGCCGTCAGGGAGACGGCGCCGGACGAATGGCCGCGCAGTCCCTCGTCGAAGCTGCCGCGCAGCCAGACGACCGTGGCGTGCTGCCGCCGCGACAGCGGCCCGGTGAGTGCCTGGTCCAGCAGCCGGGCCACGGTCTCGGGGCGGCCGAGCTCGACGGCGAAGTCGGCCGCGCGCAACAGGCGTTCGGCCCGGCGGTCGGCGTCCTCGCTGAGCGCGGCGGCCTGTTCCAGGGCCGTGACGGCCGCCGCGATGCCGCCGCGGCGGGCGGCCCGGTGCGCGGTGTCCTCCAGCGCGGCGGCGACCGCCTCCTCCGGGCGGTCGGTGGCGGCGGCCCGGTGCCGTGTCCGCCGGTCCGGGTCCGCGTCGAGTACGGCGGCGAGGGCGGCGTGCGCGGCGTGCCGGACGCCGGCGGGCATGGTCTGGTGGATCGCCGACCGCATCAGCGGATGCCCGAACCGCAGCTCGGTGCCCACGACATGGACGAGCCGGGCGCGCACGGCCGGTTCGAGTTCCGCGGCTCCCGCCGTCGTACCGGTGAACTCCCGGGTCGCGCGGTAGATCTCGGGGAGCGACGGGCTGTCGTCGAGGGACGCGATCCGCAGCAGGCTCCGGGTGATGTCGGGGAGGGTCTCCAGGCGGTCGGTGAAGGCCCGTTCGAGCCGCTCGGTGAGGGGCAGCCGGGAGAGGTGCGGGTCGGCCGACGCGCCGAGGGTGCGCGACAGCTCGGTCAGCGCGAGGGGGTTCCCGGCGGCCTCGGCCAGGAGGCGGCGATGCGCGGTGGGACGCAGGTCCGGGGCACGGTCCGCCAGGAGTTGTGCGGCCTGGCCGTCCGTGAGCGGGGCCAGGGCCAGGGAGGTGACCTCGTCGGAGTTCAGCCGCGACCGGTAGCCCTCGCGTGCGGCTCCCACCATCACCACCGGCTCCGTGCCGACCCTGCGCGCCACGAAGGCGAGGACGCCGGCGGTGGCGTCGTCGAGCCATTGGACGTCGTCGACCAGGACCAGCACCGGCGCGGCCGCGGCCGCGTCCGCGAGGAGGTTGAGAACGGCCAGACCGACCAGGAAGACGTCGGGGACGCCGGCCTCCGCCTGCCCGAGGGCGGAGTCCAGGACCTGCCGGTGCGGCGCGGCGAGCCCGGCGGCCGCCGCGCCCAACGGCCGGAGGACGAGCTGGAGACCGGCGTAGGGGATGTCGCTCTCGGCCTCGACACCGCTGGTGCTCAGCACCCGGTAGCCGAGTTCCTCGGCGAGCGCCGCGGTCTCGGTGAGCAGCGCCGTCTTCCCGATGCCGGGCGCGCCGCGGACCAGCACCGCGCTCCCGTGGCTCCGCGGCCCGGCCAGCAGCCGGCGCAGCAGATCCAGCTGGTCGTCCCGGCCGATGAGCTCCACGATCCCCCCATCAGCCGGGCGCCCGTGCTCGGGCTGCCTGGAAGATCAGGGTACTGCGCCGCGGCCGGCGAGCTGAGGGGGAAACCAGGATGCGACGAACCGCTGTTCGACGCCGGTCCCCGCCGAACGCCGTCCGTGCGGCGGGGAACTCACCCGGTCGGCGCGGGCCGGCGGACGGTGCCTGTCAGAGGGCGTCGGTCATGCCGCCGTCGATCACGAAGTCCGCGCCGGTGGTGTTCCCCGAGCGCCGGCTCGCCAGGTGGAGCACGAGGGCGGCGACCTCGGCCGGGGTGCTGAACCGGCCGGTGACCGCCGCCCCGGCGGCGTTGCGGGCCACCTCGCCCGGATCGACGCCGAGCGAGCGCCCGACGGTGTCGGCGACGCCGCCCGCGCCCTGCCAGAGCGCGGTCTCGACCGGCCCGGGACTCACCGTGTTGACGCGGACGCCCTCCGGCCCGACCTGCTTGGACAGGGCCTTGCAGAAGTTGGTCAGCGCCGCTTTGGCGGCGCTGTAGTCGATGACCAGCGGATCGGGCAGGCGGGCGTTGACCGAGGAGACGGTGACGATCCGTCCGTCGCCGCTCGCGATCAGGTGGGGCAGCGCGGCACGGGTGGCCCGCACGGCCGCCATGAAGTTGATCGTGAACGCCCAGTCCCAGTCGGCGTCGGTGACGGCCTGGAAGCCGTCCACCCGCGGGCGCACCGCGCCGACGTTGTTCACCAGCACGTCGACGCCGCCGTACGTGGCGACCGCCTCCGCCACCAGCGCGGCCGGCGCGTCGGGCTCGGTCAGGTCCAGCTCCACGACGGTGAGTTCGGCGCCGTTCTTGACCAGGGAGTCGAGGCCGTCGGTACGACTCCTCGAACCGGCGACGACGCGGGCGCCGGCGCCGAGCAGGGCCTCGACGACCGCCAGGCCGATGCCGCGCCCGGCCCCGGTGACCACGGCGCTCTGCCCGGCCAGACCGAGGTCGAGGCCGGCGGGCCCGGAGGCGGCGGACGTCATCGCGCGGCCCCCAGGTTCTGCCGGCCCAGCCACTCCAGGACCGTCTCGGCGACCTCGCGCCAGCCGCTGTCGATGGTCAGGGAGTGCCCGCGGTCGGGGAAGCCGATGATGTCGGTGACGGCGTCGGAGTGCCGGTACTGCTTGAGGGTGGCGCGGGTGACGGTCTCGGGAACGGTGTGGTCCTTGCCGCCCGAGATCAGCAGCAGCGGGCCCCGCCCGGAGTTGTCGGTGGCGAC
The DNA here is from genome assembly GCF_042957285.1 of Streptomyces sp. NPDC008092. Classification (NCBI taxonomy): domain Bacteria; kingdom Bacillati; phylum Actinomycetota; class Actinomycetes; order Kitasatosporales; family Streptomycetaceae; genus Streptomyces; species Streptomyces sp. NPDC008092. Next base: position 426,763 of record NZ_JBIBHY010000008.1, on the reverse strand, counting down.
CTTCGCCGGGGAGTGCGGGTTGAAGTTGGCCGAGGCCGCCTCGTAGAGCGGCTTGCCGGGGGCGGGGATGGTCCAGCGCTCGTACAGCTCCGCGGACTCCTCCTCGGAGATCGCGTTGCCGAAGGCGAACCGGAACTGCTCGGCGGTCAGGGACACCGCGCGGCGCTTGTTGGCGGGGTTCTTGAACACCGGGAGCGTGGCCCGGAGCGCCGAGAGCGGTACCGGCAGCACGCCCTTGATCTGCGCGGCGTCGATCGCGACGGCCGCGGCGGCGCGGTCCTGGCCGAGCAGCTTCTGCGCGATCATGCCGCCGAAGGAGTGGCCGATCAGGACGGGCGGCGCGGGCAGTTCGGCGATCAGCGCCGCGTAGTGCTCGACGACGTCGTCGATGCCGTGGTCGGCGATGCTCTCCGGGTTCGCCCGGGCGTCCGCCACGGTGTCGGGGTCGCCCGGCCAGCCGGGGGCGGACGGGTCGTAGCCCTCCTGCCGGAACAGGTCGGTCCACGGCTGCCAGGAGGCGCTGTGCAGCCACAGCCCGTGGATGAAGTAGACGGGGATCGGGGCGGCGGTCATGACTCGGTCCTCCTGCGTGGCGACGTGTCGTTCCTGCGGTGGCTCACACAACCCGCTTCCCGGCGCGCTCGAACCGTGGTGACACCCCAGTCCTTCACGGGCGGACGCCGAACGGCCCCAGGATCCCGGCGTCGATCCGCAGCGACTCCAGCAGCGTCCACGCGTTCTCCACGGTGAACACGTCGGCGGCGGCCAGCACCCCGGTGTACTTCGCGGTCACCGGTGCCGCGGCGGTCTCGGCCACCGCTTGCAGGAAGGTCCTGAAGACCGCCCAGGAGTTGCCCTGCGCGCCGTACTTGTCGAAGAAGGGCGTCGGGTCGACGGAGTCGATCGCGGCCCGGGTGCTCGCGTCCAGGTCGTCCATGTACCGGATCTGCAGCGCGCCGTCGGCGCGGACCCCGAGGCGTCCGAGGTGCCCGCCGACGAACGTCTGCCAGGGGTAGTCCATGGCGATGCTCTGCGCCTTGATCCAGTCCGGGATGTCCTGGGAGACCGCCAGGTTCTTGAACGGCACCCAGCCCGGGTAGAGCACGTCGACGAGCATGAGCGTGGCGTATTCCGGGGCCCAGACGAAGATGTTGTCGGGGGCGTGGTTGGGGCCGTGGTAGTCCAGTTGCAGGTGTTCGCCGCCGACGTCGAGCCGGTGCCCGTCCCGGAAGGTCACCGTGGGCAGTGGCCGGTTGGGGTCCGCGGCGCGGGCGAGGAGGCGGGCGGTCTCGGCGTGGGCGATCCGGATCACGTCCGGTCCGAACAGCCCTGCCGCACCGATGTGGTCGGCGTGGGAGTGCGAGTAGATCAGGTGGGTGACCTTGGCGGGGCGGCCGTTGGCGCGGGTGATTTCGGTGATCGCGCGCAGCAGGTTGTGGCCGATGGTGGGCGGGGCGTCGACGAGGACGATGCCGCGCCGGGTGCTGAGGATCATCGCCTGGTAGTAGGTGTCGGTGACCCAGTAGAGGTGGCCGGCGATGTGGCCCAGGTGGTAGCCGTCCGCGTTCGGGGCCGGGCCGAGCGCGGCGGCCGGGACGGGCGCGAAGTCGGGCAGGTCCGTGGCCGTGGCGTCGGTGGCCGTGGCGTCGGTGCGGGCCGGGCCGGCGTGTGCGGTGCCGGCCAGGACACCGTCGGCGATGCCCGCCGCGGCCGGGACGGCCAGGGCCGTGGCCGCGCCCTTCAGGAATCCGCGGCGGTCGAACGGCGGGCGACCGGAGTGCTTTCCTGTCAGGTCCATGACAGCAATCCTCTCGTGGAAGGGCGCGCGGGAGCCCGGGCCGGGCCCGGAGGCCGGCTGGGGCAGGGGCCCGTCCCGGACGGCAGGAGCGGACCCCGATCCCCCTCAGCACACCAGGACGCCCCGCCGGTTCGCACCGGGGGCCGACCCCAGTGGCGGGCACCGGCCGGATCCGGGGTACCAGGTGGTGCGGAGCACCGCGGCCGCCCGTCGCCCGACCGCACCGCATGCGGGACGGGACCGCACGCCGGGAGCAGACGGTCATGGGGCCGGCGTCTCGCCTGCCTTGTCCGTGACCCCGACGGCCAGCAGTGCCTCGTCCGCCGTGCCCAGGAAGGCGAGGGACTTCCGGTCGAAGACCCAGACGGTGCGGCCGTCGCGCTCCTCGAAGCTCAGGCCGATGCCGGTGCGGCCGGTGCGGTCCTTGGCGTCGGCGACGACCGAGACGCCCGGGATCCTCGCGGCCGCGCGGTAGAGCGCGGCGTCCAGTTCGGGCAGGAGCGTGGCGTCGGGCAGCAGGTCGCCGATCTTCTCCAGCGCCGCGCTCCGCCTGGTCCGCCCCTCCCCCTTCGTGCCGGCGTAGATCTTCTCCAGCAGCGCATCGGGGTCGGTGGGCAGTGTCCGAAGCTCACGGAACGTGGGGACGTTCGGGTCGGGGCTCAGCCTCATGTCGTGCGTGCCCCTGGAATAGGAGGAGAACGGGTCCCGGGGCCGGAACGGCGGCCCCACCAGCACCGTGACCCGGCGCAGTCCGGCGCGCCTGCCGTCGACCGCGGTCCAGCTCGACTCGCGCAGGATCCGGATGTCGTCCTCCGCGAACCTCATGGAGCTCTGCGTGCGGACGTAGACGTACTGGTCGTCCCGGACGGGCGCGGTCTGCTTCGCGGCGGCGACCTCGGCGATGCGGTCGAGGAGGGCGACCGCGTCCGCGTCGGTGGTGGCGCTCCGGGACCCGGTGGCGCCGGTGAGTACCGCGGCGACGACCGCCGCCGCCGTGGCGAGGGGCAAGGCGACGACGGCGAACCGGCGGCGGGGGGTGCGCGCCCGCCGGCCGGGTGCCGTCCCGACGGCCGGGAGTTCCGGGGCCTGCCCGGTGAGCTCCCTCATCAGATGGTCCTTCAGCAGGTCGTGGCGGCCGCTCGTGAGGACCGGCTCGCCCGGGCTCGGCAGCAGCCCGGCCAGTTCCTCGCGCGTCTCGGGGTTCATCGGTGCTCCTCCTGTGTCGACCGGGCCGTCTCGGGACGGCCACCCGGTACCTGTCCGGTGCGCGGGCCGGGTCCCGGCCCTTCCCGCAGGGGTGGCGTGCGCCGGGCCAACTCCGCCTCCGACAGGGTCCGCAGCCGCTGCCGCGCCCGGGCGAGGCGCGACCGTACGGTGCTCGTCGGCACGCCGAGGGCCTCGCCCGCGGCCGCGTAGCTCAGTCCCGACCAGACGCACAGGGCGAACACCTCACGTTCGGCTCTGCGCAGCCGGCCGAGCGCGGTGCGCGCGGCGGCGAGCCGCTCGGCCTGCTCCATGCGGCCGACGAGGTCGTCCGCGAAGTCCGGCAGGGTGTCGCGGTCCACCGGGCGGCCGGGCAGCCGGGCGAGCGCGGCGCTGTGCCGGCGGGCGGCGCGGCGCGTGTTGCGCAGGACGTTGGTGGCGATGCCGTACAGCCAGGGGCGCAGACCGTCACCGCCGGGCACGTCGGTGTCCTCGTCCGGGGCGGCGGCTTCGGGCCTCAGCTTCTCCCGGAGCCGCCAGGCTTCCAGGAAGGTCAGGGACACCACGTCCTCCGCGGTGCCCCGGTCCGCCGACAGGCGGGCGGCATGACCGTAGACGGCCTGGGCATGCGCGCCGAAGAGTTCGGCGAAGGCTTCCGGATCGCCGGCGCGTATCCGGTCACGCAGGGAAAGTTCCACGACCAGCCCTGTCCGCTCGGCACCCGGCGTCTCTGTGGCGACGATCACACCACGGCGGCCCGTGGAGGCCGTCGGGACGGAGGGGGTGCGGGCCGGGGCAGGGGGAGGGGGAGGGCGCGCCGTCCGTGGTCCGGCGGGGCCGGAGGAGGCAGGCGACGGCCGGGTCCGGGCGGCCCGGCCCGTCCGGCCGGCTCGTCTCCGACCAGGCCGTCGCGCGTGGCACAGGACACGTTCAGGGCGGGATTGCATCGGGGAAAGCTCAGGGAAGTCATAGGGGCGCCCACGATTGCCGTGAAGGGATGACCTGTGACATCCACTGCGCCTCCCCCCATACCCCGAGCTGCCGGATCGTTTCCTCTCATCGGCCACGCTCTGAAGATGCGCGACAACCTCGGCTTCATCGACTCGCTGCGTGAGACACGGGAACCGCTCGTCGAGATCATCCTGCAGCCCGGGACGCGCACCATCGTGGTCCAGGACCCGGCGCTGATCCACCAGATGCTCAAGGCCCTGGGGCCCAGCCTCGACAAGGGCCGGCTCTACGACAAGCTGGGCCAGCTGCTGGGCGACAGCGTCGTCACCGCCGTCGGCCGGAACCACGTACGCAAACGCCGCCAGCTGCAACCGGCGTTCGCCCACACCGAGATCAGCCGGTACGTCGACATCATGCGCGGCGAGGTGACGGCCACGGTCGCCGGCTGGCAGCCCGGGCGGACCCTCGACGTACGCGAGGCGATGGTCGGTCTCAGCCTGGACATGCTGGCCAAGACGGTGTTCGCCGGCAGCCTCGACGACGCCGTCTTCCACCGGCTGCGCAGCGACCTGTCGGTGGTGTTGAACGACGTCGGCGTGCGCATCATGCTGCCGGACTGGGCCGAGCGCCTGCCGCTGCCCTTCAACCGCCGCTTCGACCGGGCCCGGGCCGGCGTACGCGCCACCATCAACACCGCCGTCGACGAACTGCAGGCCTCCGGGCACGACACCGGGGACATGCTCTCCATGCTGCTGCGCGCCGTCGACGAGGAGACCGGCGAGCCGCTGACCGGGCATCAGATCTGCTCCGAGATCCTCACCCTGGCCGTGGCGGGCACCGAGACCACCGCGTCGGTGCTGTCCTGGGCCCTGTACGAACTCGCCCGCCACCCCGGCATCGAGGCCCGGATCCTGGCGGAGCTGGACGAGGTCGTCGGCGAACGCCCGGTCGCCTTCGACGACGTGACCCGGCTGCCGTACCTGAACCGGGTGATCACCGAGACCCTGCGGCTGCACCACCCCGGCTGGCTGGTCACCCGCCGTACCACCGAGGAGACCCGGCTCGGCGGCTGGACGCTGGCCGCCGGCACCGAACTGGCCTACTGCCAGCACGCCCTGCACCGCGACCCCGAGCGCTTCCCCGACCCGCACACCTTCGACCCGGACCGGTGGACCGACCCCGCGCAGGAGCCTCCGCCGGGCGCGTTCCTGCCCTTCGGGGACGGCAAGCACAAGTGCATGGGGGACCGTCTCGCCCTCACCGAGATGGTCACGGCGCTTGCGACGATGCTGCGTTCGGTACGGCTGGAGCTGTCCGAGGGCCAGGTCATCCGCCAGGTCGCGCGGCTCACCGTACGGCCGCGGAGCCTGCGGATGACCGTCCGTCCGCGGAATCGTCCCTGAGCCGGGACCGCGTCCGGGGCGAGACCGTGCGCACGGTCGCCCGACCCGTGGCGCGGGCGCCTCGGCCTACTGCCCGTGCGTATCCGGGCCGGTGCCGGGCAGGTCGTGGGCCGTTCCGGCGGTCGCCGGTCCCCAGGTGCCGGGCAGGCGGGCGACGACCTGTGCCGCCGCTTCCCGCGCCGTGTACGTGGGGGACGGCTCTCCGGAGAACCTCTCACCGGGGTGGTGCACCGCGTACCGGCCGGCGCCGAGCGGCTGGATCACGGAGACGTCCCCGGTGTACGGATACCCCGTACACCGGCTGAAGCACAGGCTGCCGTGGCTGGTGAAGGGAAAGAGCACCCGCAGCCTGGGCTCGGCGTGGGCGGCGCGGACCAGGTCCGGGTCCGTGTGCGGATGCGGCTCCAGACAGCGGCGCCACTTCTCCGCCACGGCATGCCCGGGGCCACGCTCGTGGGCCCGGGCGAGGGCGCCGAAGACCAGGAGCGGTGCCGCCGCGTGGAGTTCGGCGAGAGTGCCGCCGCGCTGCCAGGCCGCGGCGGCTGCCGCCAGTTCGGTGAGGTCGGTGGTGGAGCCGTTGGTGAGATTCACCCCGCGGCCCCACCCGGCGAAGAGGAAGACGCGCTCCGCGGACCCCAGATGCACGGTGAGCTGGTCGAGGCCGGGGCTCCGGCTGGTCACGCGGGCGGTGACCGGACTCCCGTCCCCGGTGGCCCGTACCGCGCCCACGGCCGGACCGTTCCGGGCGGCGCACTCGTCGAGCGCCGCGGCAAGGCTGCCGACGGCCGCGACGTCGGGGTAGAGCAACGGATCGGGCCGGCGCGGCTGCCGTGCGGGCTGAGGCTGGGTCATCCCCGAATGATCGCCCGGTCGGTGGCGGATGCCCAGACCTGCCCGGCGACGGCGTCGGGCCGCGGCGCCGGGCCGCGGCGTCGGGCACGACCTGCCCCGGCCGTGCCCCGCGCGCCTGTCTAGGCTGATGGCCACCACAGAGGGAGATGCACCGTGTCCGTCCGCCCCAGCCTCCTGTTCGTGACCGATCTCGCCTACCAGGCCAGGGGACGGCGCTACTGCGACGAGGACATCTTCCTGACCTCCCGGCTGCGCGACACCTTCGGCCTGGCCCTGTGCCACCCCCTGGAGGCCGCGGCGCTGATGCACGCCTTCGACGCGGTCGTGGTGCGCAACAGCGGCCCCGTGCTGCACTACCAGGCGGACTACGACGCCTTCCGGGAGAAGGCCGCCGCACAGGGCACCCGGGTCTACAACCCGCTGTCCGGGCGTGGTGACATGGCCGGCAAGCAGTACCTGCTGGACCTGACGGCCGACGGGTACCCGGTCATCCCCACCGTCGACCGGCCCCAGGACCTGCACCTGCTGCCCGAGGCCGAACGCTACGCGGTCAAGCCGAAGGCCGGAGCGGACTCCATCGGACTTACCTTCGTGTCCGAGGACCGGCTCGGCGGCCTCTCCTACGGCGACATCCTGGTCCAGCCGGGCATCGACTTCCGCTACGAGGTGTCCTTCTACTACGTCGACGACGCCTTCCAGTACGCCCTCTACGCCCCCGACCCCGACCGGCGCTGGGTCCTGGAGCCCTACGAGCCCACCGACGCCGATCTCGCCTTCGCCCGGCGTTTCATCGACTGGAACACCCTCGGCCACGGCATACAGCGTGTGGACGCCTGCCGCACCCGGGAGGGTGAACTGCTCCTGGTCGAGCTGGAGGACCTCAACCCCTACCTGTCGCTCGACCTGGTCGACGACCGGACCCGCGACGGCTTCGTGACCGGCATGACGGCCTCGCTCCACCGGTTCCTGGACACCGGTGGAGCGGAGGCGCGCTTCTGACCTGCGGGTTCTGGTGTGCCGTGACCGGCACCGCGGTGCTAGAGCTTGGTCATCTTGCTGTACGGGCTCGAGATCCGCATCTGCTTCGAGCCGAAATCCACGAGTGCCGCGGTTCCGTCCTCGACGCCGACGACCCGGCCGAGGCCGTACACGTCGTGGGTGACCTGGTCGCCCACGGCGAAGTGCTTGGGGGCTGGCGTGACCGGGGCCTTGAAGGGGCTGGTGGGCAAGTGGCGCTTCGGAGCGGCGGGCTTTGTCATCGACCCCAGTATGCGCCTAAGAACCGCCCTCGTGGCTACCCCGCTGAACGGTGGACTCCACTCCGGCAGGAGCCGTGCGCCCGCCGGCCCGTCCGTACGCGGACGGGTGGGGCTGGGCGGTTCGGCTTCGTAGGAGGCCGCGGCACCCGTACCCTTCGGGGACGACGGCGTCAGATGGTGGGCGCCAGATATTGGAGGCAATACCCCGTGCTGATCGCTCAGCGTCCCTCGTTGACCGAAGAGGTTGTCGACGAGTTCCGGTCCCGGTTCGTGATCGAGCCGCTGGAGCCGGGCTTCGGCTACACCCTCGGCAACTCTCTCCGCCGTACCCTCCTGTCCTCGATTCCCGGCGCGGCTGTCACGTCGATCCGGATCGACGGCGTGCTGCACGAGTTCACCACCGTGCCGGGCGTCAAGGAGGACGTCACCGACCTGATCCTCAACATCAAGCAGCTGGTCGTCTCCTCGGAGCACGACGAGCCGGTCGTGATGTACCTGCGCAAGCAGGGTCCGGGTCTGGTCACCGCCGCCGACATCGCGCCTCCGGCCGGTGTCGAGGTGCACAACCCCGACCTGGTCCTCGCCACGCTCAACGGCAAGGGCAAGCTGGAGATGGAGCTGACGGTCGAGCGTGGCCGCGGTTACGTCTCCGCCGTGCAGAACAAGCAGGTGGGCCAGGAGATCGGCCGTATTCCGGTCGACTCCATCTACAGCCCTGTGCTGAAGGTCACATACAAGGTCGAGGCGACCCGTGTCGAGCAGCGCACCGACTTCGACAAGCTGATCGTCGACGTCGAGACGAAGCAGGCGATGCGGCCGCGTGACGGCATGGCCTCGGCCGGCAAGACCCTGGTCGAGCTGTTCGGTCTCGCCCGCGAGCTGAACATCGACGCCGAGGGCATCGACATGGGCCCGTCCCCGACGGACTCGGCTCTGGCGGCCGACCTGGCGCTGCCGATCGAGGAGCTGGAGCTCACGGTCCGCTCCTACAACTGCCTCAAGCGTGAGGGCGTCCACTCGGTGGGTGAGCTGGTGGCGCGCTCCGAAGCGGACCTGCTGGACATCCGCAACTTCGGTGCGAAGTCCATCGACGAGGTCAAGGCGAAGCTGGCCGGCATGGGCCTGGCCCTGAAGGACAGCCCGCCCGGATTCGACCCGACCGCTGCCGCCGACGCCTTCGGCGCCGACGACAACGGGAGCACGGGCTTCATGGAGACCGAGCAGTACTGAACCATGCGGCGGGCCACGGGGAGCCGTGCGGCGGGCAGCCGGTGACGAACACCGGCCGACCGCCCCCGGCTCCTCGGCGGCTCACCGGATCTTCGGCGGCCCGCCGGCTCCTCGGCGGCCCGTCGGAGGAGACGGGACGCCCGGGGCCTCAGCCCCAGGGCAGGCCGAGGATCAGACGCACCTGTCCCTGGCCCGGTATCAGCGTCGGCACCTGCGGCACGGTGCTCTGCTGTCCGCCGGTCTGGTTCCCCGTGCTGCTGGGTGCCTGCTGCGTGCCGCTCGGGGCCTGTGCGGCTCCGGTGCCCCACAGCTGGTCGACGCGCGAGCGCTCGGCGGTGTCCGGGTAGCGGTTGGTGCAGGACGGGCCGGCGCCGCCGCCCGACATCAGCTCGCTGCACGGCCCGCTGTAGTCGTCCTGCAGGCCCAGCACGTGCCCGGTCTCGTGGGCGACGATGCGGACCGAGTCGTACTGCCGGCTCTGGGTGTAGTCGATGAAGATGTAGCCGCTGCCGTGGCCGTTGGTGGAGGCGTAGGACCCGCGCTGGTCGTTGCCCTCGTAGTAGGAGAAGTCGGCGCCGCTCGACGCCTCCTTGAGCTTGACGTTCGACTCGGAGCTGTTCCAGATCGACGCCGCGCTCGCTATCTGCGAACGGAAGCTCGGTGCCCGGGAGTCGTCGTAGGTGATCGTCACCGCCTGCGCGTCGGGCTGGGCGGCGCGCTTCGCGGCGACCGACTTGAGCACGGCCTCGAAGAACGCCTTGTTGTTCGCGGCCTCGTCACCCGACCCGTCGTAGCGCGCCACGGGGGTACCGGCGGAGGCGGACGGGCCGGCGGCCGTCCGGGCGCTCGCCGGCACCGCCGCGCCCAGCACGCTGGAGGCCAGACCCAGGCCGAGGGCGAGACCGAGAGCGAGGGGTCTCGCGGACGTTCGGGACGAGTTCATGTGGGGGGCTCCTACTCACTCCGTGACGCCGGGCTCCCGGTGCGGTCGGCTCGGCGTGCGTACCGGTTCCGAACTGCGGCGACGTCCTGTGGGTCGACATTCTTAGGACGGCTTCACAGGGAGCGCAAAGGGGTCCCGCCACTACGCCGCCTCGTAGGTCCCGGGACCTCGCCGGAGCGGTGCGCGGGCCGCCGGTCCGCGCCCGGCGGCGGGAGGAGAAGCTGGCGCGGCGTCAGAATCCTTGTGGCGCAGGGCAGTGGGCGTGCGGGCGGGCCGGGCGGAATTCCGGGAGGTGCGCCGGATTCCACATCCGGGCCAAGACGGACAAATGCCTAAATGTCTGCCGTGCCGTGTCTACTAAGCGCACCGGTTGATTGGTAGGACGCTGTGACAGACGTCATAGAACATCAGCTTCCGTTTATTTCGTGCTTTACCGGCCCCGATGCGCCAGGTCGCCGCCGCTCGGCCGGTCGCTCGGCCGGTCGCTCGGACGGCGGCCCGGGCCGCCGTCCGGCAAGGCCGTCCGTCCTGCGCAAGTGCTAGTATCCGCCCGCTTGTTCGGGGGGAAGGGGCCCTCCGTCGGGGGAGGGGAAGCAAGTGACTCGTCGTACCTTCGCGCGTGGCTCCCTGGTCACGTTCATGGGGCTGGCGCTCGCCGTGTCCGCCGTGCCGCTGGTGGCGCCCGCGTACGCGGAGCCGGCGACCGGGATCACCGTTCCGGCCACCATGCGCACGACTCCGCGCACGGCGTACCTGCAGAGCGCGGGGGCCTCCGGCTTCCTGGAGTACCGCTCCACGGTCGGGAGTTCGGGCCTCTGGTGGACCGGCTACGACGGCAGCCGGACGCCGGTCGAGGGCGGCGAGGGACTCCCGCCGCGCACCGCGGGTGCGTACGGCACCGGTTCGGACGTCGTCGCCCTTCGCCCGTCCCAGAGCAGCGGCGGGCAGGTCGTGCTCCGCGACATGGGAACCGGTACGACGGAGACCGTGGCCGTCCCCGCGGACCAGGGCTACATGCAGACGTACGGACACACGGTCCTGACCGGCACGCCGTCGAGCGGGGAGCGGACCCGGCTGTTCCTGCTGCACGACGAGAACGGCAGCACGGTGCAGCAGCCCGTGACCGGACTCCCGGAGGGGTCGGTCTTCCCGATCTATCCCAAGGGCTCCGCCGCCGGCCTCCTCGTCGGCTACTTCGACCCGGACCGGGTCCTCCACTACGCCTGGGTGGACATGTCGACCGGCGCCGCCACGCTCCTGCCGTCGCAGGTGGCCAACACGGACACCGTGGTCGGACCCGGCTACCTGGCCACCTGGTACGGCACCTCCCGGGTGCGGGTGTACGCCACGGGCGCCTACGACGCGCCCGCCCACGAGGTCGCGTTCCCGCGCACCGTCGACAACAAGATCCTCGGCGTCGTCGGGGACGCGCTCGTCGTCGCGCGACGCAGCGGCTCCGTCTGGAGCGTGTCGGCGCTGCCCTTCGACGGCTCCGCGGAGCTGCCCCTGTTCAAGCGGGCGGATCCCGCCGCCGTCGGGTCCCCCGACGGCGGTCTGGTCCTCGCCGGCGGGGAGTCCGCCCTGGACTACGGCATCGCCAGGATCGAGGCGGGCGCCGACGGTCTGCCCCGCGCCCGCCGGATCGTGGACCTGCCGGCCGTGCCCATGGGGATCGAGTCGCTCGATCTGAACGGCGGCGAGCTGACGACCTACGAGTCCGGCGACGCGGCGACGCACCTCTACAGCCGCTCGCTGCTCACGGCGGGTGATCTGACGCCGGGCACGCGCACGGACCGGGGCGCGACCCAGCGGTGCGGGGTCATGAACGGGGACTACGGGAGCTGCCCCGACCTGAGGGGTACGGGAGACGGCCGGGCGGTTATCCACAACACGGCCGGAGAGGTCTCCGTCCTGGACCGGGGCCAGTCCCTTCCCGGCACCGTGCTGGCCTCCGGCCTCCAGGACAACCACGGCCTCGTGGGCGTCGCGGGCCGGTACGCGGTCTGGCGCGGGCCCACCTCGTCGGGGGACGGCCTGGTGGTGGCGGACCTGGACACCCGGAAGATCGTGCTCACCCGTACCGGCGCGGCCGGTGCCGTCCCCGCCGCCCTGTGGGGGGACGCGCTGTGGACGGCGGCCACGGACGGCACGGTCACGGCCACGGAGGTGCCCTCGGGCACCACGATCACGTCGTTCCGGGCGGCCGGCAGCGGCTGCGGCGTGAGCGCCTTCCAGGCGGTGGGACGCTGGGTGTACTGGTCCGGCTCGTGCGATTCCGGCCAGGGCAGCGTGCGGAAGGCCTTCGTGTACGACACCCGCAGGAAGACGCTCATCGCCGTGCCCACCGACGGGGAGCCGCGCCTGGGCGACGGCTTCCTGGTCACCCGTGACGCCACGTCCGGGACGCTGACCCTCACGGACGTCACGAGCGGCTCCGCGGTGAGCCGGACCCTGGCGGCCGGGACCGGAAAGTGGGACGTCGACCCGTACACCGGCCTGGTCGGCTACGTGGACCCGGCCTCCCAGGACATCCACGTCCTGCGCACCGGCGTCCCCGCCACGGACATCTCGGTCCTGGGCGCGAGGACGGACTCCGCGGTCGGCCTGGCCGACCCGTCGGCCTCGTGGGACGGCACGTGGTGGCTGTCCAGGCCGGCCGCGTCGTGGACGCTGGCGGTCCGGAACAAGGCGACCGGGGCCACCGTGCGCACGCTCTCCGGTGGCGCCGCGCACGACTCGGTCCACGCGTCCTGGAACGGCAGGACGTCGACGGGCGGGTACGCGCCGAACGGCACGTACACCTGGACGCTGACGGCGGCCCCGGCCGACGGGCACGGTGCGCCGGTGACGTCCTCCGGCTCGCTGAAGCTGACCGGTGGTGCCGCGGTGCGGCGCGACCACGTCGGGTCGGACGGCATCGGAGACCTGCTCACGCTCACCTCGAAGGGCGTGCTCTCCTTCCAGCGCGGCGACGGCGCGGGCAAGTTCACGACGAAGACCTCGGCCTCGGGATGGGCGTCCTCGATCACGGCGGTGCCGTTCGGGGACCTGAACGGCGACCGCTGCAACGACGTGCTCGTGCGGCTCGGCAGCGGTGCGCTGCGGGCCTACCGGCCGGGCTGCGGCAAGGCCCTGACGACCGCCACGCCGTACACGACGCTGGGCACGTCGGGCTGGACGCAGTACAACGTGCTCACCTCGCCGGGTGACGTGAGCGGTGACGGGCGTCCGGACCTGATCGCGCGGAACTCGTCCACCGGAGCGGTCTACCTCTACAAGGGGACGAGCACCGGCAAGCTCTCCGCCCGCGTGAAGCTCTACGACAACTGGAAGGGCTACAAGAAGATCGTCGGAGTCGGTGACATCACCGGCGACGGCAGGGCCGACCTGCTGGCCCAGGACACGTCCAACAACGTCTACCGCTACAACGGCAAGGGCGACGGCACGTTCGCGGCCCGCGTCAAGGTGCTGACGAACTGGGGCGCCTCCTACAACGCCGTGGTGGGCGTCGGCGACATCACCGGGGACGGGAAGGCGGACATCGTCTCCCGCGACACCTCCGGCAGGCTGTGGCGCAGCAACGGCAACGGCAAGGGCTCCTTCGGCGCCCGCACCGGGATCGGCACCGGATGGCAGGGCTACAAGGCCCTGTACTGACCGGTCACCTCCCCCTTGGTAAGAGTCGGGTAAGATCCGGCCACTTGTGCGAGGGCGGGGGCCCTCGCGGGGGAGGGAACATCAAGTGGGCAGACACGCCCTGGGACGGGGCGGGCTGACCGCCGCCGTCTCCTCGCTCGCGGCCGTCGTCGTGGCCGCCTCCGTCGTGGTTTTGTCGGAGGGCGGCGGCGCCGCGGAGGCGGCCGAGGCCGAGACCACCGCGATCACCCTGGTCGACCCCGGCTCCGCCACACCGCGCACCGACCGCCCGTACGTCGCGGGCGACACCGGCTTCCTGCACCGGCAGACCGGCAGGACCGGACTGCTGTGGACCGACTACACGACCGGGAAGACCGTCACCGTCGAGAACGCCGCGGGCGTCTACACCCCGGGCACCGGCTGCACGAACATCGGCTCCGCCTGCCGTGCCGCCTGGTACGGCTCGGACAGCGACCTGGTCGCGCTGCCGACCACGGCGAACGACGCGTACGCCACCCTGTGGGACCCGGCGACGGCGACCTCCAGGAAGGTGAGCTGGAACAGCTCCGCCCAGAGCGGCCAGGGCTACTACCGGGCCCTCGCCGGCGACACGATCGTCACCACCAACTCCCTGCTCGACAAGCCCGACGGCGCCGGCGGCGAGTGGCGCACCCGCAAGGTCACCGGTGACGCGACGAACATCGGGAGCGAGAACGTGCTCGCCGCGGACCCCGCCGGCGTGTTCGTGTCGGAGTCCACCTACGGCTCGCTCCGCTACCTCGACATCGCGTCGGCCGTGGCCACCACCGTGTTCACCGACGCCACCCATGCCTCGCACTACGTGATGAGCGAGGACCGTATCGGCTGGTACCAGTCCGGCACCGCCGAACTGCACCTGAAGTCCCGCACCGACCCGACCGCCGCCGAGCAGCTCGTCACGCTGCCCGCACATCCGGGCGCGCTCGACGGCGCCCCGGTCCTGGTCGGCGACTGGCTGCTGCTCCCGCTGTCCTCCGACGCGCTCGGCTCCCGGCTGCTCGCGGTGGACGTCGACGACCCCTCGGTGCAGCAGACCCTGCTGGAGAGCGCCGGCGCGTACACGCTGGCCGCGGGGGACGGCAGCGCGCTGGTCACCGGCGGCACCGACGCCACCGACTGGTGGGTGCGGCGGGTGAGCCAGGCCGCGGACGGCACGCTCAAGGTGGAGAAGGTCCAGCAGACCCCGGCGGTGGAGAACGCCAAGACGGGCATCGCGCTCAGCCGCGGCAGCCTGCGCGTCGCCGAGGACGACCCGAACGCCACCGCGGACACCACCTCCGTGCGCACCCTCACCACCGACGGCTCCGCCGCCCTGACGGCGTCCGGGGCCACGGCGAGCGGCTCGGTCTACGAGGCCCTCTGCCCGTACGAGGGCACCACCTGCTCGGCGCTGTGGGGGAACCTCGACGGCCGGGACGTCTACCTCGACGCCAACGGCGGCACCGACGAGGGCGAGAGCCTCGGCGACGACCGGCTGGCCGAGATCGGCGGCCACGACCTGGACTTCGGCGGCCAGGGCGGCCACATCGTCGACGTCTCCGACAAGTACGCCGTCTTCGACTCCGGCGGCACCGCCCCCGCGCAGTACGTCGGCGAGTTCGGCCAGGGCCAGAAGCTGAAGCGGTCCGTGCGCGCCGCCGCCCTGAACGGCTCCACCCTGTGGAGCGCCACCACCACCGCAGGCAAGCTCACCTCGTACAGCATCCCGCTGGCGAAGACGCTCACCACGGTGACCGTCCCGGGCCTGGCCTGCGTGCCGAGCGAACTCCAGGCGGCGGGCCGCTGGGTGTACTGGGCCTGCGGGACGGACTCGGCGGGCGTGTACGACACCAAGGCCGGTACGGCGCGGGCCGTCACCCCCGGTGACGTCCTCCTCGGCGACGGCTTCACCGTCCGCCACGACCACGGCACGGACACCCTGGTCCTCACCGAGGCGGCCACCGGCACCACCCGCACGATCGCCTCCGGCCTGGCCGACAAGGGCCTTGACCTGGACCGCCGTTACCGCTGGACGGTCGACGAGTACACCGGCCTGGTCGCCTGGTTCGACGACTACGAGCGCACCCACGTCACCACCACGGGCATCGCCCCGTCCGCCGTGACCGCCTTCGGGACGTCGGTCGCCGACTACGTGGCCCCGGGGGCGTCCTTCGAGGGCGCCTGGGTGCTGTCCCGCCCGGTCACCTCCTGGTCGCTCACCCTCACCTCGGTCCAGAGCGGCGCGAACGGCAAGGCCACCCGCACCCTCACCGGCGGCGCGACCCCGGCCCGGGTGGCGGCGAACTGGAACGGTACGGCGGCGAGCGGGAGTTACTTCCCCAACGGCCACTACACCTGGACCCTGAAGGCGACCGGCCTCGGCACCGCCACGCCGGTCACCGTGACCGGCGGCGACGGCTTCCTGCAGCGCGGGGCCGCGGTGCGCCGCGACTTCGTCAGCCCCGAGGGCCCGGACGGCCGCGGCGACCTGCTCACCCTCAACTCCTCCGGCGGGCTGACCTTCCACAGCGGTACAGGGACGGGCAGGTTCGGCGACAAGTACACCGGCACCGGCTGGCCCACGACCGTCACGGCGATCCCCTTCGGCGACCTCAGCGGCGACCGCTGCAACGACGTCCTCGTCCGCTACAGCAGCGGCGCGCTGCGGCTGTACAAGCCGGGCTGCGGGGCGGCGGTCAAGCCGTCGACGTCGTACACGACGCTGGGCACGTCGGGCTGGACGCAGTACAACGTGCTCACCTCGCCGGGTGACGTGAGCGGTGACGGGCGTCCGGATCTGATCGCGCGGAACTCGTCCACCGGAGCGGTCTACCTCTACAAGGGGACGAGTACCGGCAAGCTCTCCGCCCGCGTGAAGCTCTACGACAACTGGAAGGGCTACAAGAAGATCGTCGGAGTCGGTGACATCACCGGCGACGGCAGGGCCGACCTGCTGGCCCAGGACACGTCCAACAACGTCTACCGCTACAACGGCAGGGGCGACGGCACGTTCGCGGCCCGCGTCAAGGTGCTGTCGAACTGGGGCGCCTCCTACAACGCGGTCGTCGGGGTCGGCGACATCACGGACGACGGCAGGCCGGACCTGGTCTCCCGCGACACCAGCGGCAACCTGTGGCGCAACAGCGGTGACGGGAAGGGCTCGTTCGGCGCGCGGACGCGGATCGCGAGTGGCTGGAGCGGCTACAAGTCCCTTTCATAGGCGCTGAGTTTCCGGGGTCTCCGCGCCTGCCGGTGTGCGCAGGGTGCCGTAGCGCTCCATGCGCTGCCATCGCAGGCGCGAGCCCGTCACGGCGGTGAAGACGGACTGGATGACCACCAGGTACATCAGCTGGCGGTAGACGAACTGCTGCAGCGGCAGGCTCCACAGCGGGCCCGGGCGCTCGCCGTCCAGGCGGAACGCGTACAGGCCCATCAGCAGTTGCAGGAGCAGGAAGGCGAGCCAGAGCGCGGTGATCCGCAGCGGGTCGAGGAAGACCAGGCCGTAGAGGGCGAAGACGTCCACGACGGGGGCGAGCAGCGGCAGCAGGACCTGGAAGAGGAGGAGGTAGAGCAGGCCCCGGCGGCCGAGCCGGCCGGCGGCGCCGCCCTGCACCAGCGCACCGCGGTGCTTCCACATCGCCTGCAGGGTGCCGTAGCACCAGCGGTACCGCTGCCGCCACAGGGCGCCGAGCGACGCGGGCGCCTCGGTCCAGGCCACCGCGCCCTCCTCGTAGACCACGCGCCAGCCGGCCCGGCACAGCGCCATGGTGAGGTCGGTGTCCTCGGCGAGGGTGACGTCGCTGACCCCGCCGAGGGCGAGCAGGGCCCGGCGCCGGAACGCCCCGACCGCTCCGGGCACGGTCGGCATGCACTCGGCGAGGTCGAACAGGCGGCGGTCGAGGTTGAAGCCGACGACGTACTCGATGTGCTGCCAACGGCCCAGCAGGCCCCCGCGGTTGACGACCTTCGCGTTGCCCGAGACGGCACCGACCCGGGGGTCGGCGAAGGGCTGCACGATCTTCCGGACGGCGTCGGGTTCGAAGACGGTGTCGCCGTCGACCATGACCACCAGGTCGCAGGAGGCGGCGGCCAGGCCGGTGTTGAGCGCGGCGGGCTTGCCCGCGTTCCGCTGCCGGATCACCCGCACCCCCGGCAGCCCCAGGCCCTCCACCAGGTCGGCGGTGCCGTCGGTGGAGCCGTCGTCCACCACGATGATCTCCACCGGGTGGTCCGACGCGACCAGGGAGCGGACGGCCGCCTCGATGCCGGCGCTCTCGTTGTACGCCGGGACGATGACGGTGACCGGTTCGGTCACCGGCGGCCCCCAGGGCCTGGCCCGGCGCCCGGTCCGCAGCCGTCGGTGCCGGCGGGCCGCGACCAGGACGACCGCCGCGCGCAGCACGCTGACCGCGCCGGCCGCGTACATCAGTACGCCGAGCAGCCGTACGGTCCAGTCGCCGAGCTGCAGCATCCTGATGAGGGCGATGCCCTGGAAGCGGTCGCCCGCTCCGGCGGGCCGGACGGGGGCGGTCATGCCGACCGCGGCGCCGACCGTCGCGAACCGGTAGCCCTGTGCCCTGAGCCGGGGGATCAGGGTGTTCAGGGCGGCGACGGTCTGGGAGCGGTCACCGCCGGCGTCGTGCATCAGCACGATCTGCCCGGCCCTGCCGTGCGGTGTCGCGTTCGCGAGGACGCGGGCCGTGCCGGGGCGCTGCCAGTCCTCGGCGTCCAGGGTGGAGAGCACCGTGACGTACCCGGCCGTGCCGGCCTGCTTCAGGACCGACCAGTCGGCGTCGTCCAGCGCGTCGTTCTCCGAGGAGTACGGCGGCCTGAGCAGCGCGGTGGTGACGCCGGCCGCCCCGGCCACCGCCAGCTGGGTCTCGCGCAGCTCCAGCGAACGCTGCCAGGGGGCGAGGCGGGAGAGGTCGGGGTGGGTGAAGGTGTGGATGCCGATCTGGTGGCCCTCGGCGACGATCCGGCGGACCAGTTCCGGATGGGCGACGACCTGGGTGCCGACGACGAAGAAGGTCGCGTGCACGTGGTTGCGGCGCAGCACGTCGAGGATGCGCGGGGTCCAGACCGGGTCGGGGCCGTCGTCGAAGGTGAGGGCGACGGTGCGGGGCTTCGGGCGGGCGGTGTGCGGGGAGCCCGCGGCCTCCGCGATCACGGGTCCGCCGTGAGCCACCTGCCCGGGCACCGCGTCGGCCCGCCCACGGGGGCCGGTCACGGCGTCCGACGTGATCCCGAACATGTGGTGGGTGTAGCCCTGCAGCACGAGGGCCGCCGACAGGGTCACCACGAGCACGCACAGCAGCAGCCAGTGCGTGCGGGGGGTGACCCGGCGGGTGCGGCCGCGGAGGCGGGGTACGGCGGTGCGGCGGGGCACGGCGGTGCGGGGCCGGCGGTCGGTCGGGTCGGTCACTTCAGGGCCTTCGGTCACTTCACGGGCTTGTGGGACGCGGCGATGGCGCGCCCCTTGGCGGAGGGCGCGTCGGTGCCGCTGGCGGGGCTTGTGGTCGTGGTGGGGGTGGCGGTCGCGGAGGCGGTGGTTCCGGTGGGTGTCGGCGTCGGCGTCGGTGTGGTCGCGGACGTGGCGGCGGGGGTGGTCGCGGGAGTGGCCGCGGCCGCCGGCCGGTCGGGTTCGGCGGCCGTCTGCGACGCCGAGACGCGGGAGGCCCCGGCCGCCGCGCCGGAGTCCGAGCTCCCCGTCCCGCGACCCGTACCCGCGGGAGAGCCGGGGGCGGTCGCGCGGGGCGCGGCCGGGTGCGTGGTGTCCGGCAGCGGGACGAACGGAGCGCTGATGGTGGGACCGCCCAGCAGGGTGCTGACCAGCAGGGCGACATAGGCGCCGGCCGGGATCACCAGCAGCCGCGCGGCCCGCCGGACACGGCGCTGACGGCGCCCCGAGGCGTCCACGAAGACGGGGCGTGCCGGATCCTTCTCCGATGCGTCCGTCGCGTCCGTCGCGTCCGCCGTGTCCGGCGCGGCTCCGGGACGGCCGGAGCCGTCGGGGTCCGGCGGCAGCACGGTGATCACGTCACCGTGCGGGGAATCCCGCTCCGCCGGGGCGAGGTGGCCCGGTGCGGCGGCGACCAGGGGCGTACCGGCGGTGCTGCCCCCGATGCCCTCGTGCCCGTGGGCACGCCCGACGCCGACGTCGACGCCGACGCCGTGGCCGACGCCGACGCCGACGCCGACGCCGACGCCGTGGCCGTGGCCGACGCCGACGCCGTGGCTGACGCCGTGGCCGTGGCCTCCGTACGGCTCCTCGCCGTGTGCTCCGCCGCTGGCGCCCGTCCGCTGCACGACTCCTGCCCCCTCTCCCTGCCGACCGACGTGGTCGTCCGCATGGAGAGAGCGCGGCGGGCCGAAACTGTTACACCTCCCGCCCCGGGCCGCCGCTCCTCACGCCCTGGGGCGCCACTTCACCACCGCGTCCCCGCACTCGGCGGTGTACGCGTAGAACGCCCGCAGCTCCCGGTGCGTCGCGGCGAAGACGCGCCACGTCTCGGGCTCCGCGCGCACGCCGCCGTAGCGGGGCAGCAGCCCGTCCCGGGCGGAGTCCCACAGGGCGTCGAAGTCGGTCCGCTCCAGGAATCCGGCCACCCGCCGGGCCTGGGCCGCCGTGAGCACCAGCAACGGCGGCTTCCGCCGGTCGGTGCGGAGCACGGGGCGGCCGCCGAGCACCACCTGGGCCTGGGGCCGGTCCCCGGGGCCGTCCGGCGGCGCACCGGTGTAGATGCGCTCCTGGTCCAGGCAGCACTTGTCCAGCACCTCCTCGCGGCACCGGCCGACCCGGTGCCGGACGGTCCCGGCGTCGCTCGCGAAGAGCCGTTCCAGCCATGCCGGACTGTTGCGCAGTGCCGGGGCCGGTACCGCTCGCAGATGGAGGTAGGCGCTCATGTCAGAGGGAGCGCACGAGGACGCCGAAGCATCACGCGGCTCGTCGGAAACGGCACCCGGCCGGGACGGGAGAGCCCTGTGACGCCAGGGGGAGTCCTGCGGCGTTGTGACGTTTCTGTGAGCGCATGCGCTGGTCACTGTGGGGCCGTCCGTGCGACCGGAGCACGGCGGGCGACGTGGACTCGGCTGTGAACGGTGCGAACGAGGGCGATCTTGGGCCAGGTACGGCAACCCCGGCGCGTACAGGAGTACGACGGGGAACTGGGCGCGGCGGTCGCGCGAGCCCAGGACGGCGACGAGGCCGCCTTCGCGGTCGCCTACCGGATCGTGCAGCCGGGCCTGCTCGGCTACCTCCGCGGCATCGTCGGCGACGAGGCGGAGGACGTGGCGTCCGACGCTTGGCTGGAGATAGCCCGCGACCTCGGGCGGTTCAGGGGCGACGGGGCCGGCTTCCGCGGCTGGACGGCGACCATCGCCCGGCACCGGGCGCTGGACCACCTGCGCCGCCGGCGGGTGCGGCCCCAGGCCGGCGGCACCGACCAGGACGTCCTGGAGCTGGCCGGCCCGCACAACACCCATGAGCAGGCGCTGGAGTCCCTGTCCACCGAGCGGGCCCTGGAGCTGATCCGCGGGCTGCCGCGGGACCAGGCCGAGGCCGTGCTCCTGCGGGTCGTGGTCGGCCTGGACGGTCCCGCCGCCGCGCGCGCCCTGGGCAAGCGGCCGGGCGCGGTGCGCACGGCCGCCCACCGCGGCCTGAAACGTCTCGCCCGTCAGCTGGGCATCGGCGACGAGGCGGACGACGGTGTGACGGATGTGGCTCCCCGTGCGCTGGGGGAGTCGACATGAACGACAACCGCGACAGGATCGACAGGCAGGCGTCGGACTCGGGACAGCGGACGGATCGAAACGGTCGGACAGGAACGGAAGCGGACATGGGTGAACGGCTGGGCGGCGACGGCGGAGCACAGGGCCGTCGACGTGTGCGGCCCGGCGGCGCCCGGTCCGGTCTCCGGGAGGCGGACGACCATGCCGGGCCGGAGGACGCCGCGCTGGAGACGGCACTGGCCGCCGCCGTCCGCGCGGGCGATCCCGGGCCCCGGGGCGAGCAGCAGGCCGTCGCCGCGTTCCGGGCCGCCCGCGCCGCGGACGCGCACCGGGCACGGACCCGGCGCCGGGACGACTGGCGGCCGGCGGCGGACCGGCGGGCCCGGCGCCCCGCGAAACTGACGTTCGGCGTGGTCTTCGCCAGCCTCGCCCTGGGCGGTGTGGCGGTTGCGGCCATCGGTTCCGCGGGCTCCTCCGCCGACGGGGCGGGCCACGGCCGGGGAGCGGCGAGCCCCACCGCGGCCGTCTCCGGCGGGCCGGGCGCCGCGGCCCCCGCGCCGTCCTCCGGCAGCGCCCGGCCGACGGACCGGCCTGCCACCGCCCAGGACACCGAGGCCCACTGCCGGGCCTACGCGCGGGTCCAGGGACACGGCAAGGCGCTCGGAGCGACGGCCTGGCGGCGACTGGTCGCGGCGGCCGGCGGTGCGGACAAGGTCGCCGCCTACTGCGCCCAGCAGCTGACAGAGGCGACGGCCGAGCCGAGCCACTCGTCCGGCACCGCCAAGTCCGGCAAGGGGGCCGCGAACTCCGCCAACGGCAGCGCGAACTCCGCCAACGGCACCGCGGGCGACACCGGCGCCTCCGCCGACAGCCAGGCGAACGGCGGACAGGGCAACGGCAAGAACAAGTAGCCCCCGGCCTCCCCGCCGCCCTTCTCCCGGTGATCGTCCTGAACAGGTAAATGTCATGATTCGGGCGCGGAGGAGAACGAATCGGCCGAACCAGGCCGCGAACAGGGCGAAGAGCATCCCTGCCCGGTGACGATGGGTCCGGCACAGGACATCCGGACCGGATCGGGGAGGACGCATGGGCAAGCAGGTCAGGTGCGGGTCGACGCAGACCAGGACCGGCAAACGGTGCCGGAATCCGGCGATGATCGGCTACTCCCGCTGCCAGCTGCACCGAGGCGAGTGGACCCCGCCGCAGCAGAAGAAGACGAAGAAACGCTGAGCTGCGGTTCGCCGTTCGGGCGTCCCGGAACCACGGCCGGCGCCGGGACTTCCCGGAACGGGCCGCCTATGCTGGCGCTCGGCAGCACAGGGGGAGGGGCAGCCGATGGACTGGTTCTGGTGGGTTCTCATCCTCTTCTGGACGGGAGGCTTCGCATGGGTCGCCGACAACGTCCGTACCGCACTGCGCAACCGGCATGAACGGAAAGTGCAGTTGCTGGAGAGGGCGAAGCAGGAACGGCTGGCCGTCGAAGCCGCGAACCGGCCGCCGGAGCCGGTCTGCGGATGCACTCACCACCTCGCCAAGCACGACAAGCAGGGCCGGTGCCACGAGCGCGTCGAGGTGCCGACGGCCTGGGACGAGGACAAGAAGCCGCTGCGGTACGAGGCCGGCCAGTGCAACTGCCAGCAGTACGTGGGACCGCAGCCCCTGTCGCAGGTGTTCGCCGAGGACCTGACGGACCGGATCTGACGGACCGGATCTGACGTCACCGCCGCCGGGCCTCGGAGCCCCGCTACTTGCTGACGGCGAAACGCATCAGGGCGTGCTCGTCCCCCTGCTTGATCTTTCCCGTCACGTTGATCACCTCAAGCTTCCAACTGCCCCCGACCCGCATCGCCTTGGCGACCGCGCAACCGTTGTCCTGGGTGAGCAGGCTCGGCCAGATGTCGGCGACCTGCTGGGTGCTGCCCCCGGTCGCGTCGTAGACCTTGAAGCTGATGTTGCGCGCCTTCTGGAAGGAACTGCCCTTCTTGTACGCGGCGGCTATGAACACGATCGACGTGATGTTGGGCGGGATCCGGGCGAACTCGACGGTCACCGTCTCGTCGTCGCCGTCCCCGCGCCCGGTCTGGTTGTCGCCGCTGTGGACCAGCGAGCCGTTGCCCATGGGGTCGAGCGAGTCGAGACCCGCGAGACGCACCGGGTCACCCCCCTGCATGGCGATGGCGATCAGGTCGAGGTCGGTGCCGGTCTTGCGGCGCAGCTTGCCCATCACTCCGCCGCTGCTGCCGGCCGTGGGATCCCAGGAGACCCCGATGGACAGGTGGGTCACTCCGTCCAGGTCCGCCGGGCCGTCTTCCTTGGTGAGCGTGATCATGCGTGGGTCATCCTTGCCTCGGAGGGACTACAACACGCAGAGTCTGTACGGCACCTCCGTGGTTCCGCGTGCCGGGTCCGGGAACGCGCGCCGCTGCCGAGGCCGGGGCGCACCGTCAGGCGCCGGGCCGCACACCGAGGGTGGCGAGCAGGCCCCGTACCCGGCTCTCGATCTCGTCGCGGATCGGCCGTACGGCGTCGACGCCCTGTCCGGCCGGGTCGTCCAGCTGCCAGTCCAGGTAGGTCTTGCCGGGAAAGACGGGGCAGGTGTCGCCGCACCCCATCGTGATCACCACGTCCGATGCCCGGACCGCCTCCGTGGTCAGGATCTTGGGGGTCTCGGCGGAGACGTCGATGCCCACCTCGCCCATCGCCTCGACGACGGCGGGGTTGACCGTGTCCGCGGGCGCCGAGCCGGCCGAGCGGACCTCCACCGCGTCCTCGGCGAGATGGGTGAGGAAGGCGGCGGCCATCTGGGAGCGGCCGGCGTTGTGGACGCAGACGAAGAGGACGGAGGGGCGGTCGGCGGCGGGAGTGCTGGGCATGGTGGCGACTTCCTGGGCGGTGGGTCAGCGGTGGGTCGTGGGCGGGTCAGGGGAGGGTGGGAGCGGGGAGTCCGGGTTCGCCCTGAACCGAGGGCGTTTCGGGCTGTGCGGGGGCCGGGCGGCCGAAGACCGCCGCCACGAGCGCCAGTCCGAGCACCGTGCCGCCGGCCTGTGCGGCGATGAACGGTGCGACCGAGCCGGGCGCGATGCCTGCGAAGGTGTCGGTGAAGGCGCGGCCGATCGTGACCGCCGGGTTCGCGAACGACGTCGAGGACGTGAACCAGTACGCCGCGCCGATGTACGACGCCACCGCGATCGGGGCGAGAACGGCACGGCCGGTGCGGGACAGCCCGAGGACCAGCAGGACCAGGCCGGCGGTGGCGACGGCCTCGCCCAGCAGCAGGTGTCCGGCCGAGCGGTCGTGGGTGGACCACTGCACCGGCGGCCTGCCGAACATCGCGTCCGCCAGCACCGCCCCGGCCACCGCTCCCGTGAGCTGGGCGGGGACGTAGGCCGCCAGGTCGCGGGCGGTCGGTCCGTCGCCGTTACGGCGGCCGTCCAGCCAGCACGCGAGGGTGACGGCGGGGTTGAAGTGGGCGCCGGAGACCGGTCCGAGCAGCGCGACGAGCACCCCCAGGCCGAAGACGGTGGCCAGCGAGTTCGCGAGCAGTTGCAGGCCGGCGTCCCGGGTGAGGCCGGTGGCCTGGATGCCCGAGCCGACCACGACGGCGACCAGTGCCGCCGAGCCGACGGCCTCGGCCAGGGCGCGACGCGCCAGGGAGGCCCTCATGCGGGTGCTTCCGCGCCCGCCGGCGTCCGCAGGAACACGGCGAGCCGGTCGAGGGCCGGTGGCAGCACCCAGTAGTAGACCCAGGTGCCGCGCCGTTCGCAGTCGATGAGCCCGGCCTGGCGCAGGAGCTTGAGGTGGTGGGAGATGGTGGGCTGGGAGAGGTCGAAGGCGGGGGTCAGCTCGCACACGCACACCTCGCCGCCCTCGCCGCGCGCGGCGATCATCGACAGCAGCCGGAGCCGGACCGGATCCCCGAGGGCCTTGAACACCTTCGCCAGCCCGGCCGCCTGTTCCTCGTCCAGCGGCGCGGCGGTCAGCCCCGGGCAGCAGGCCGTGTCCTGGCCCAGCACCTCAAGCTCTTGTTTCGACATGCCTCTATGTTGACGTTCTTCGATCCAGAGCGCAAGGTTGCATCAACGAACGTCAATACAGGCCGTTCCGGGGCGCCGCCGTGCCCCGTCTCATCCAGGAGTGACGTCATGAGCGAGCAGTCCACCGACCTGCGCGAAACGGTCCGGGAGCGGTATGCCGCCGCAGCCGCGAAGGTCACCGGGGGCGGCAGCGCCTGTTGCGGGCCGCAGCCGGTCGAGGCCGGCGAGAACTTCGGCTCCACCCGCTATGCCGCCGACGAGCGGGCTTCCCTGCCCGCCGGGGCGGTCGCCGCGTCCCTCGGCTGCGGCAACCCCACCGCCGTCGCCGAACTCCGGGACGGGGAGCGCGTCCTGGACCTCGGCTCCGGCGGCGGCATCGACGTCCTGCTCTCCGCCCGCCGGGTCGGTCCGGCCGGCAAGGCGTACGGGCTGGACATGACCGAGGAGATGCTCGCCCTCGCGCTCGACAACGCGCGCAAGGCGGGCGCGACGAACGTCGAGTTCCTCAAGGGCACCATCGAGGCGGTCCCGCTCCCCGCGAACACCGTCGACGTGGTCATCTCCAACTGCGTGATCAACCTGTCCGTCGACAAGCCCGCCGTCTTCGCCGAGACCTTCCGCGTCCTGCGGCCCGGCGGCCGGATCGGCGTCTCGGACGTCGTCGCCGACGACACGCTCACGCCCGGACAGCGGGCCGAGCGTGGCGACCACGTCGGTTGCATCGCCGGCGCCCTGTCCTTCACCGAGTACCGAGAGGGACTGGCCGCCGCCGGTTTCACGGACATCGAGATCACTCCGACGCACCCGGTCGCCGACGGCATGCACTCGGCCGTCGTCCGCGCGGTCAAGCCCTCCGGCGCGACCGGGGCGAGGGGGCCGGCCACGACGGCCGGTACGGGCCGCGGTGTCTCCGCGTGCTGCACCTCGGGCGAACCGGCCGTGGCGGTCGACTGATCGCCCATGGTCGCGGATCCCGGACCCGGAGCGACCGGTGCGGGTACGGCGGGATCTCACGTCGGCGGGGAAGCGTCCCCGGGAAGGCGTCCCCGGGAAAGCCGCACCGGGAAAGCCGCACCGGGAAAGCGGTGCCCGTCGGTGGTGGCGGTGTCTCTCACCTGGTGCGCAGGCCCCGGTCGGCGAAGGCGATCAGCCATTCGAAGCTCTCGTCGATGTCGGAACTCCACTGGAAGCCGTTGTCCGCCTGCAGCATGGCGAAGCCGTGGCAGAGGCTGCGGAGCGTGCGCAGGGCGTGGTCCACGTCGGACTCCGGGATGTCGTAGCCGCGCAGGACGGTCAGGAACGCGCCGAGCAGCCGCTGCCCCGCGACGGCCAGCGGATCGTCGGGGCCGGACGGCTCCATGCCGATCGTCGCGGTGTAACGGCCGGGGTGCCGCAGGACGAAGGCGCGGAAGGCACGGGCCGCGGCCGCCAGGGCGGCGCGGCCCGTGTGCCCCTGGGCCGCCCCCCCGACGGCGTCCGCGGCCTCGCCCAACGCCCGGGCCGCGATGCGCCGGTTGAGGTCTTCCTGGCCGCCGACGTGCTTGTACAGGGACGGGGTGCGTACGCCCACCCGCTCGGCCAGCAGGCCCATCGTCAGGTTGGTGAAGCCCACCTCGTCGGCGAGGGCCGCACCGGCCGCGACGACGGCCGCCGGGTCCAGGCCGGCCCTAGGCACGCGCGGCGGCCGAGCGGAGGAAGGGGAGCACGAGCGAGACCACCTGGTCGGGGAACTGGTCGTGCGGGTAGTGACCGGCGCCCTCGATCATCTCCAGGGTGCCGAGGCCGGCCGGGAGGGCGCCGACGATCGCCGACCCCTCGGCGTGCGGGTCGGCCCAGTCGGGGTCGAGCGTGCCCATCACGACCAGCACCGGGCAGCGGACGTTGCCGAGCTGCGCGCCGGCGTCGGTCGGCGTGCTGCGGCCCATGCCCTGCAGGGCCTTCATCCGGCCCGGCTCGCGCAGCATGGCGTCGATACGGCCGAGGTGCCCGGCCCAGTCGGCCGGCTTCGCCCCGGGGTAGGCGACGTCGAGGTACGAACGCCAGAGCGGCACGCTGCCGAACAGGCCGGCGCCGAGCAGCCGCAGCATGCCCCGCCGGAAACGACCGACCCGCAGGTCGCCGAGCCGGATCGACTGCCGGCGGGTGAACGGCGCCAGTTCGACGACCGCGGTGACCAGCGAGGGCTCCTGCGCCGCGGCGATGGTGGCGGCGCCGCCCGAGATCGAGTGGCCGACCAGCACGGCCGGGCCGCCCAGGTGGCGGATCACGGCGAGCAGGTCGCCGGCGATGGCGGTGCGGCTCCAGGCCGGCCAGTCGGCGCTGGACTCGCCGCAGCCGCGCAGGTCGACCGCGGCGACCCGGTAGCCCGCCGCCACCAGCTGCGGGACCACGGCACGGTACGCGGCGCGGCTGTTGCCCATGCCGTGCGCGAGCACGACCAGCGGGCCGGACCCCGCCACCTCGTAAGCGATCGTGCCGCCGTCGACGGCCAGGTACTCGGTCATTGCATCCTCCAGTGGGCTAACGCTGTTAGCTTCAAGCTAATGCCGTTAGCCAAACCTGTCAACGGCGAACTGTGCTGCGGGTGCGGGTGCGGGTGCGGGTGCAGACGCAGGGCAGGGCGTGCGCGACGCCGGCGGCTGCCGCGCGACCTGCTCGCGCAACCGGCCCCGGGCGACAGGCCCTACTGTGATCCCCGTGAGGCAGGCCGGCGCTGGGGAGGATGATCGGCGATGACGCCCCTGAGCACCGGGGACCCGGAGTCCATAGGCGGCTACACCCTTCTCGGCCGGCTCGGGGCGGGCGGCATGGGGGTCGTCTACCTGGGAGTCTCCGCCTCGGGGCGGCAGGTCGCGGTCAAGCTCGTGCGCGGGGCGTATGCCCAGGAGGAGGAGTTCCGGACGCGTTTCCGGCAGGAGATCGCGGCGGCGCGCAGAGTCAGCGGCGCCTTCACCGCGCCGGTCGTGGACGCCGACCCGGACGCCGACCGGCCGTGGATGGCGACGCTCTACGTGCCGGGGCTCAACCTCGCCGAAGTCGTCGAGAAGGACGGCCCGTTGAGCCCGCGGGAACTGCGCGCGCTGGGACTGGGGCTCACCGAGGCGCTGCGCGACATCCACCGGGCGGGCCTGGTGCACCGCGACCTCAAGCCGCGCAACGTCCTGATGACCGACGACGGCCCGCGCGTCATCGACTTCGGCATATCGCGCGCGGACGACCACCAGAGCATCACCACGACCGGGCGGATGATCGGCACCCCGCCCTTCATGTCGCCCGAACAACTGGCCGCTCCCCGGGACGTCACCCCGGCCTCGGACGTCTTCTCGCTGGGGTCGCTGCTGGTCTTCGCGGCTGTCGGTACCGGACCGTTCGACGCCGACAGCCCGTACATCACCGGCTATCAGGTGGTGCACGGGACCCCGGACCTCGACGGGGTGCCCGAGGCGTTCCTGGGCATCGTCGAGCGCTGCCTGGACAAGGACCCCGCCGCCCGGCCGGAACTGACGGACATTCACCGCATGCTCCGGGCGCTGCCGGACTCCGCCACCACCGTGTCCCCGGGCGCCGGGCAGGCCGCCGCGAAGCCCCGCAGCCGCCCCGCTCCGGGGAGCGCGGCCGCCACGTCCGCGGGCGTCACGTCCGCGGCCACCACGTCCGCGGCCGCCACGGCCGACTCAGGCACAGGTACCGGCAAGCGACGCCGGGCCCGGATGCTGCTCGCCGGCCTCGGGGCGGTGCTGGCCGTCGCCGTGCTGGGGGTCGTGGCGGGCGACCTGGTGTCCGGTCCGGCCACCGGCACCGTCTCCGGTGCCGCCACGTCCACCGCCCGTACCGCGTCGCTGCCCGACGGCTGGCGGCCGTGGCAGAAGCCGCTGCGGTACGACGTGCAGGGCATCCCCCTCGACTACGACAGCCCCGGATGCGTGGCGGCGGGAAGCGCCCTGTTCTGCGGCGGTACGGGCTTCACGGCCGCCAGGATCGACGCGTCCTCCGGCCGCACCCTGTGGCGGACCGGCACCCGTCCTCAGGGGGTGCGGCCGATCGGCGTCCGCGACGGGCTGGTCTACGTGTACGAGGACCCGGACGACAGGACCCGGCGCGTGGTGGCCCTCGACGCCGGCACCGGGCACCCGCGGTGGCGGCGCGACATCAGCAAGTCCGAGGAGGCGGCCCTCTATGACGGCGGGCTGCTGACCCTGGCTCCCGACTCCTCGTCGTTCGTCGCCTACGGGCCGTCCGGCAAGGAGCTGTGGCGGGCGCCCTCGCTGGACGAGTACTGCACCCCGTCGGTGCTGGGCGGCGCCCCCTACGCCCTGTGCACGCAGGGCACCGAGGCGGGCCAGGCGCCGGTCGAACTGATGAGGCTCGGACCCGGCAGCCTGACGGAGACCGCCACCCTGCCCAGGAAGTCGGTGGCGCTCGGGGCGGTCGGCGGGCAGCCCCTGTTCCTCGCCCCGCAGACCGCGAAGGACGTGTACGAAGCCGGGTACGAGCGGCCGTACAACGCACTGCTGCGGGTGGCCCCGGACACCGGTCGGGTCAGGCGGATCCCGCTGGCCCGTCCGCTGACCGGCGCGGCCACCCTGGTGGACGGCGTCGTCTACTTCGTCCGGTCCGACGGGTCGGTCACCGCGGTGTCGGCGGACAGCGGCAGGCAGCTCTGGCGGAAGGTGACGGACGTGGAGAGCCTGTCCGCGCCCGCGGTGTCGGCGACGTACGGGCGGGTCTACTTCGCCAACCGTTTCGGCCGTCTGCTGGCGCTGGACAGCCGCACCGGGGCGGAGGTCTGGCGCACCTCCGCGCTGGACGACCCCGGGGACAAGACGCAGAGCTATCCGCCGAGCGTGCTGCTGGTCGAGGACGCGATCGTCGCGATGGCCGGCGACACGGCCTTCTCCCGGAGCCCGGACGGGCCCGCCTGATGCGGTCTGCCTGATCCGGTCTGCCTGATCCGGCCCCGTCTGTCCCTCTCCTGTGACGGGCTTCACCGCAAACATGAGGCACCCCTCAAGTACGCTGGTCAACGCTGAACATGAGGGACCCCTCCGGATGCCTCGCGGTTCGGCACCCGGCCGGTCCGGAGTCTCCGGGCCGCCGCACCGCACAGGGAAACGGCAAGGAAATGACCATGAACAGGTGGATCAAGCGCCTCTCGATCTCCGTCGCTGCCACGGCCGTGGCCGGCGGGGCCCTTCTCGGAGCCGGCGGCTCGGCGTCGGCGGCGACCACCTCGGGACCCGCGGCCCACGCGCGGCCTTCGAGCGCGGCGGTCGCCACCGCCGCCGACCGCTGGTACCTGGACCAGGTCGCCTGGTACCTGCACCAGCGCTGATGCGACCCCTCACCGCGCTGATGCGACCGCACGCCGCGCCGGCGCCGGGCCCGGTCCGCAGGGATCGGGTGCCGGCGGCAGGACGCAGGAGTGAGGGACAGTGAGATCGGTCGGGACCGTCGCGTACGAGCTGCCCGTGGAGCTGGTCCTGTCCCCCGACCTGTCGGTGCCGATGCACGCGGCACTGCACTACGAGGCGGACGACCCCTATGCCGTCCGTACCGTCTTCCACCCTCCGGGCCAGGACCGGACGGTCGAGTGGTTCTTCGGCCGCGACATGCTGGCCGAGGCGCTGCACGGGCGCACCGGGCAGGGGGACGTGCACATGTGGCCGGCCACCGACGCGGGACGCGACCTGGTCCTCGTCGCCCTGCGCTCACCCGCGGGGTCGGCCCTGCTCGAACTCCCCGCGCGGGGTGTGGAGTCCTTCCTGCGCGAGACGTGGTCCGTGGTGCCGCCGGGGTCCGAGTCCGGCCGGCTCGGCCTGGACGCGGAGCTGGCACAGCTGCTGGCGGGAAACTGAGCGCTGCCGCCGTCCGGCGGGCCTCAGCCGCTGCGGCTCAGGCCTCCTCGTGGCACTCGTGGCACTCCTGTTCGGGGCACTCCAGAGTGGTGAGGGTCCGGTCGACCTGCTCGGGGGTCAGCGGCGGCTCCGGCAGCTCATGGGCGCACTGGGCACGGAACGCGTCGAGCAGCAGGTGAAGGTGGCGGCGCCAGGCGTTGGGGGCGACGGCGCGTGTGGCCTGGATGATCCCGGCCTGGGACCAGATCACGAACGCGAGGTCCTCCGGGGTGACGTCGTCGCGGAGGACGCCCTGCTCCTGGGCGGCGCGGAAGATCTGTGCGGCCCGTTCCTCCGCGCGCTCGAACATCCCCCTGCCGAGCGCGTGCAGCGGGAGCCGGGCCGAGACCAGGTCGTTGAAGGCGCGGTCGCAGGCCTGCAGCTCGCAGAGCTTCTCCAGGTAGTGGCAGAACCCTTCCCAGGCGTCGTCCATGGCGGCGGCCTCTTCGGCCGCGGCCAGCAGATCCGTGAACTTCGCGGTGAAGAGCTCCTCGACCAGGTCGAGCCTGCGGGGGAAGTGCCGGTAGAGCGTCCCGATCGCGACGCCCGCCTCGCGGGCGACGCCCTCCAGGGAGGCTTCCAGCCCCTGCTCGGCGAAGGCCTTGCGGGCGGCGGCCACGATCGCGTCCCTGTTGCGCTGCGCGTCACGGCGCAGCGGCTTGGCCGGCGCCTGGGACGCGGACAGGACGTGCTGGGGGCTCATGCGTCCAGGCTAACATGAGGGGCCCCTCGAATTCGGGATGTGGCCCTGCTCACGGCATGGACGCGTCACCCGCCGTCTCGGACGGCATCCCCGCCGCGTGGGGGGCGGCGGGCGTACAACCGCCGCGACGGCTGCGCAAACCGCAGTCCGCCCGCCGGGACGCGGCGACGGATCTCCGGGGTGCGGGAAACTCCGGGCCGCGCCGGCCTGCTCCGGCTGATCGACGAGCGGTCGACGGGCGGTCGACCGCGGCGTGCTCACTCGGTGGTGTGAACTTCTTCCCGCGCGCCCTCAGTTGTGCGCGGAGCTGCGGTTTCGGGCCGTCGCGCCCGGCCTAGACTCCGGGCCCATGTCGCTCTGGCTGCTCAACCACTTCAGTACCTTCACGCTCGCCGTCGTCACCGTCGGCGGCACCGTCGTCCTGGCCGTCGCCGGCAGCGTGCTGCTGCGGCGCAGGTATCCGTCGCTGGCCGGCGGGGAGCACAACGACATGGTGGGGGTGACGCTGGGGATGTTCGGCGCCATCTACGGGATCATCCTCGCGTTCGTGATCGTCACGCTGTGGACGCAGCTGGAGGACACCCAGACCATCGTCGCCGCCGAGGCCACCGACGCGGCGCTCATCACCCGGGACGCGGCCGCGTTCCCGGCGGCGGTGCGGGCCCGCCTCGACTCCGCCGTGGGCGGCTACGTCCACGCGGTCGTCGAGGACCAGTGGCCGCGGATGCGCGCGGGGCACCCCAGCTACGGCGCCACGGAGACCCATCTCCGGTCCGCCTTCCAGGTGTTGCAGACGTACGACCCGAAGACCGAGCAGGAGCAGGTCTTCTACGAGCAGACCGTCAGCCATCTCGACGACGTCGCCGCCCAGCGGCGCGCCCGCATCACCATGGCCCGCCAGGAACTGCCCCCGCTGCTCCAGGTGCTGGCCGTCGGCGGCGCCCTCGTCCTGGTCCCGCTCACGTTCCTGTTCGGCATGCGCAAACTGAGAGTCCAGATCCTCTTCGTCGCCTCGGTCGCCGGGCTCGTCGGCTTCAGCCTGCTGCTGGTCTTCGTCCTGGACCGCCCCTTCTCCGGCGACCTCAGCGTCAGCCCGGCCCCGTACCGGGAAGGGGCCCTCGCCCAGTACTGGCCGGACCCGCAGCGCTGAGCGCGGCAGCGCGTCCCCCCGTCTCCGGCCGATGACGTACGGGACCGCCCGACGAGCCGGGGCAGGGGCCCCGGCATAGGCTGATCGGGGGGCATTCGGGTGAATCGCACACCGGAAGGGGCGCCCCGATGGACGACTACCCGCTGATCGAGAACCACGGGCTGATCGGCGACCTGCAGACCGCCGCGCTGGTCACCACCGACGGCGCGGTCGACTGGTTCTGCTCCCCCCGGTTCGACTCGCCGAGTGTGTTCGGGGCGCTGCTGGACAAGGACAAGGGCGGCCACTGCACGGTCCGGCCGGCGCACCCGACCTACTCGACCAAGCAGTTGTACCTGCCCGACACGGCGATCCTGGTGACCCGGTTCATGACCGAGGCGGGCGCCGGCGAGGTGGTCGACTTCATGCCCGTGACCGGCACGACGGCCACGGACCGGCACCGGCTGGTGCGCCTGGTCCGCTGTGTGCGCGGCACCATGACCTTCGAGGTGGAGATCGCCCCCCGGTTCGACTACGGGCTCATGAAGCACCAGTTGCACATCACCCCGCACGGCGCGGTCTTCGCCGCGGAGGACGGCACGGAACTCACCGTGCACCCCGTCCGGGAGCCGGAGGACCCCCGGCTCGCGGACGTGCTGACGTACCGGGACGCCGACCTCCAGGTCACGATCACCCTGGCCGCCGGCGAGCAGCGCGGCCTGATCCTGGAGACGGGTGCCGAGGCACCGCCCCGGGAGATCCGGCGGGCCGAGCACGAACAGCTCTTCGACGAGACGGCGGCGTTCTGGCGGTCCTGGCTGGCGCAGTCCACCTACACCGGGCGCTGGCGGGAGGTGGTGGAGCGGTCCGCGATCACGCTGAAGCTCATGACCTTCGCCCCGAGCGGCGCGGTGGTGGCCGCCCCCACGGCGGCGCTCCCGGAACAGCTGGGCGGCGAGCGCAACTGGGACTACCGCTTCACCTGGATCCGGGACGCCTCCTTCTCCGTGTACGCCCTGCTGGGGCTGGGTTTCACGGAGGAGGCGAGGGCGTTCATCAGCTGGCTGGGCGACCGGGTCAAGGAGGGGGCCGGCGGCGACCGGAGCACGGGCCCGCTCGACATCATGTACAAGGTCGACGGCTCCTCCGACCTGAGCGAGCAGATCCTCGGCCACTGGGAGGGCTACGCGGGCTCCGCCCCGGTGCGGATCGGCAACGGCGCCGCCACCCAGCTCCAGCTGGACATCTACGGCGAGGCCCTGGACAGCATCTACTTCGCGCACCGGCACGGCTTCACGGTCGGGTACGGGGGCTGGACCTCGCTGCGGACGGACCTGGACTGGCTGGCCGACCACTGGGACCAGGCGGAGGAGGGCATCTGGGAGACCCGCGGCGGCCGCCAGGACTTCACGTACGGCCGGGTGATGTCGTGGGTGGCGTTCGACCGGGCGCTGCGCCTCGCCGAGTCGAAGGGGTGGCCGGCGGCGGCCGGCCGCTGGCAGGCCGAACGGGACGCCGTCTACGAGCAGGTCATGGCCAGGGGCTGGAGCGAGGACCGGCAGGCCTTCGTCCAGCACTACGGCAGCGGGGTCCTGGACTCCTCGCTGCTGCGGATGGCGACGGTCGGGTTCCTCACCCCCGGGGACCCCATGTGGTCGGCCACCCTGGACGCCATGGAGCAGGAGCTGGTCAGCGACAGCCTGGTCTACCGGTACGACCCCGACGCCTCGCCGGACGGCCTGCGCGGCTCGGAGGGCACCTTCTCGCTCTGCACGTTCATGTACGTCGACGCCCTGGCACGCGCGGGCCGGACCGACCGGGCGCGGCTGGTGTTCGAGAAGATGATGGGGTACGCCAACCACCTGGGCCTGTACTCCGAGGAGATCGACCCGACGGGACGTCAGCTCGGCAACTTCCCGCAGGCGTTCACCCACCTCGCCCTCATCGACTCGGCCCTCACCCTGAACGAGGCCCTCGACAGCCGGCGGTCCGGGCTCGTCCAGCACGCCTAGGGGCGCCCCGGCACGTCGGCCGCCGGAGTCAGCCGCCGGTGTCAGCCGCCGGTGGCGAAGCCCGGGAAGAGCGTCATCCCGCCGTCGACGTACAGGGTGGTGCCCACGACGTAGTCCATGAGGTCGGAGGCGAGGCCCACGGCCGCGTAGCCGATGTCCTCGGGGTCGCCGATGCGGTCGTAGGGGATCAGCCGCAGCAGGTCCTCCCGGGCCTGGGGCGTCTCCCAGGCGCTGCGGTTGATGGGGGTCCTGATGGCCCCGGGGGCGATCGCGTTCACGCGGATCTTCTTCGGCGCGAGTTCCTGGGCCAGCGTCTCCATCATCATCTGCACGCCGCCCTTGGAGGAGGCGTAGTTGACGTGCCCGGCCCAGGGGATGATCTGGTGCACCGAACTCATGCAGATGATCTTCCCGGCCGCGCGCGACACCTCGGGTACGACACCCCGGCGCAGGAACTCCCTGGTCGCCTCGCGGGCGCACAGGAACTGACCGGTGAGGTTGACGTCCAGGACCTTCTGCCACTGGGCGAGGGTCATGTCGGTGAACGGGGCGTCCCGCTGGAGTCCCGCGTTGGCGACCAGGATGTCGATCGTCCCGAACTCCTCGACCATCCGGTCCGTCATGGCGACGACCTGCTGCTCG
The DNA here is from genome assembly GCF_042957285.1 of Streptomyces sp. NPDC008092. Lineage (NCBI taxonomy): Bacteria > Bacillati > Actinomycetota > Actinomycetes > Kitasatosporales > Streptomycetaceae > Streptomyces > Streptomyces sp. NPDC008092. The sequence continues at coordinate 391,328 of NZ_JBIBHY010000008.1, read as the reverse complement.
TCGGAGACGTCCGCCTCGTAGGCGGCGGCCCGGACCCCGAGGCCGGTGAGCTCCTCGACCACCTGCTCGGCCTCCTCGCGGCCGGCCACGTAGTTGACGACGACGTCGGCTCCCGCCCGGCCCAGGGCGACGGCCGTCGCCCTGCCGATGCCGGAGTTCGCGCCGGTCACCAGGGCCTTCTGCCCGCGCAGCAGATGCGCGGGGAGCACGCCCCGGGCCGCGCCGGACGCACCGGCCGTCCCCTCGGTGGAACTCACGATGTCCTGCTCCTCCACTGCGTGCCCGCCCGCGCCGGGCCCGTCGCCCGGAGGTCCGGGCATCAGACAAGCACCGGGGTCCGGCGGCGGCATCCCGGGGCGGACCGCGTTGCGCTGCGCGGCGGAGGATCTTCGCCCGGCCGGGGTCCGGGCCGCCGCACTTCCCGGGGTGCGGGCGAGGGGTGCGCGGCATACGCTGATCGGGTGAAATAGCAGGATATTCGGGCGTTCTCGGCGCCGCCCGGCGCCGCCCGTCGCCCCCGCGCGACGGGCGACGGTGCGGCGGCGCACCGCGACGACCGGTCTTTCCCGCTTTTCTCTCGCGCGTTCTCTCTCGCGATCACGCGATCACCAGATTCCTCCTGCGGAGACCCGACGGGTTCGGTGCGCCGCCTCCGCAGCCTGCAGCCCCTGTGGAGGCCGGGATGCGAGTCGTCGTTGATCTTTCCCGATGCGAAGGGTATGCGCAGTGCGCGTTCCTGGCCCCGGACGCGTTCCGGATGCACGGCGAGGAAGCGCTGATGTACGACCCCGACCCCGACGACGCCCAGCGTGACCGGGTGCTGCGCGCCGCGGCGGCCTGCCCGGTGCAGGCGATCCTGGTCGACCGGCTGGAAGGGCGGCCGGAGCGCCCGGCGGCACGGTTGGCGGCGTCGGGGTCATGACCAGCGCCGACAACCTGCGCGCGTTCCGGCGCGACGGCCGCATCGTGATCGTCGGGGCGTCGCTGGCCGGACTGCGGGCCGCGGAGTCCCTGCGGGACGAGGGTTTCACCGGATCGCTGACGATGATCGGCGACGAACTGGGCGAGCCCTACGACCGTCCCCCCTTGTCCAAGCAGGTCCTGACCGGATGGGTGCCCGCCGACGGCACCACGCTGCCGCGCCGGCGCGACATCGACGCGGAGTGGCTGCTGGGCGTGCCCGCGAGCGGTCTCGACCTGGCCACCGACCATGTGCGGCTCGCCGACGGACGCGAGGTCCCCTTCGACCGGGTGCTGATCGCCACCGGGGTACGGGCCCGGCCCTGGTTCGTCGAGTCCGAGGCGGCGCTGGACGGGGTGTTCGTGGTCCGGACCCGCGAGCACGCCGAGGGCCTGCAGCGGGCCCTGGCCGCCGGGCCCTCCCGGGTGCTGGTCATCGGTGCGGGGTTCACCGGCTCCGAGATCGCCTCCATCTGCCGGGAACGGGACATCCCGGTGACCGTCGCCGAACTCGCGCCGTACCCGCTGGTCGGGGCGCTCGGCGCGATGATCGGCGAGGTGGCGGCGGAGATGCAGCGCGCCCACGGCGTCGACCTGCGGTGCGGCGTCAAGGTCACCCAGCTGGAGGGCGACGCCCAGGGGCGGCTGCGCCGGGCCCACTTCGACGACGGCAGCACCGTCGACGCCGACGTGGCCGTGGTCGCGCTCGGCGGCATCCGCAACACCGAGTGGCTGCGGGGCTCCGGACTGGCGGCGGGGGTCTGGGGCGTCGCCTGCGACACCGGCTGCCGTGCCATGGACCTCAACGGGCTGATCACCGACGACGTCTTCGTCGCCGGGGACGTGGCACGCTGCCCGAACCCGGTCTACGAGTACCGTCTCATCTCGCTGGAGCACTGGGCCAACGCCGTGGAGCAGGCCGAGGTCGCCGCCCACAACATGGTCCACGGGCAGGCGGAGCGCTGGCCCCACCTGTCCATCCCGCGGTTCTGGTCGATCCAGTTCGGCGTCAACATCAAGTCCGTCGGTGTGCCCACCTTCGCCGACGAGGTGGTCGTCACCCAGGGATCGGTGTCCGACCACCGCTTCGTCGCCGCGTACGGCTACCAGGGCCGGGTCACCGCGGCGGTCACCTTCAACAACGCGAAGTGGCTGGACCACTACCGGCGTCTCATCGAGACGGCCGCGCCCTTCCCGCCGCCCTGCCCCACGCCGGACCAGCCCGTCGACTCCAAGCCGGTGCCCGTCGACTTCCCCGGCCCGACCCTGCTCGCCCAGGGTGCCACCGTGGTCGTCACCGGACACGACCCGGGTGAGCGACGCGTCACGGCCGCGCACCAGCACTGCCGGTAGGCCCAGGCCCAGGAAAGGACAGCGAGATGACCACGACCGAGGCCCCCGACACACTGCGCCGGATCCTCGACTACTCCTCCCGGGCCGACCCGTACCCGCTCTACGCCGAACTGCGCAGGACCCCGGTGGCCCGGCAGGACGACGGCAGCTACGTCATCAGCACGTACCGCGAGCTGGAGGACGTCCTGCACAACCCGCACCTGAGCTCCGACGTCCGCAACCTGGCGCATCCGATGCCCTCGGCCGAGGGCACGACCACGCCCGCGTTCATCAACATGGACCCGCCCGAGCACGACCGGCTGCGGCGGATGGCGATGCGCCACTTCGGCCCCCCGCACGCCCCGGGACTGGTGACCGGCCTGGAACCGGCCCTGGCCGACACCGTCGGCGGGCTGATCGACGACGTCGCGGGCCGGGAGCGGATCGACATCGTCGACGACCTCGCCTACCCGTTCCCCGTCACGGTGATCTGCCACCTGCTCGGCGTGCCGCGCGAGGACGAGCCGCGGTTCCGGGTGTGGGTGAACGACGTCATCAACGCGATCGACTACGACGCCAGGACCGACCCGCAGGAGAAACTCGACAACGGCGTGCGCGCCCGCCAGGAGCTGCGCCAGTACCTCGGCGGACTGGTGGAGCAGCGCCACGGCCACCCGAGCGACGACCTGCTGTCCCGGCTGGCCAACGACGACGGGCCGGACGGGCGGATGACCGACGAGGAGATCATCAGCACCGCCAACCTGCTGCTGATCGCCGGCCACGAGACCACCGTCAACCTCATCACCAACGGCATGCTGACCCTGCTGCGCCACCCGCAGCTGCTGCGCCGGCTGCGTGACGAACCGGACCTGGTGGTGCCGCTGGTCGAGGAACTCCTGCGCTACGAGCCGCCCGTGCACATCATTCCCTGGCGGGCGGCGTACAGCGACATCACCGTCGCCGACACGGTCATCCCCAAGGGCTCGCAGATCATGCTGATGCTGGCCTCGGGCAGCCGCGACCCGGACCGCTTCCACGACCCGGACCGCTTCGACCCCGACCGGCGCGACAACCAGCACCTCGGCTTCGGCAGCGGCATCCACCTCTGCTTCGGCGGCCCGCTGGCCCGCCGCGAGGCCCAGATCGCGCTGGGCGAACTCTCCCGCCGACTCGACCACCCCACCCTGGTCACCGACCCGCCCCCGTACCGGCGCAGCCCCGTCCTCCGGGGTCCGATCCATCTGCAGGTCGAGCAGAACGGCGGTTAGCGCACCGGCCGGGACCGCCGGTCCCGCGTGCGGATCGCTCAACCCCCTTAATTCCCATGCGACTTGTCGCGCCACGCCCATACGATCCCTCCGCTGCCCGTACACCAGTGCGCATTCGCGTCACGTTGCGGGCACCCAAACGGGAGGGACCACTTGACCATCTCCTTCGGCGCGCGCCCGCGTGCCGTCCTCGCTCTGCTGGGAACACTCGGCCTGTCGCTGGCCGCCGCCGCATCGCCCGCGAACGCGGCCGACGGAGCGCCCACCACGCCCACCCAGCTCTTCAACGGCTACCGGAACTGCTCGACCGACGCGGACCGGCCCACGTACCTTTCGGCTCTCGGCAACGTTGTCGTCGAGGGCATCCCCGGCACCACGGACGCCACCGGCAACTCCCCGCTCAGCGTGCGGTACCAGGCCTGGCCGGTCGCCGACCCGTCGCGGACCGAGACGGTCACCCATGACCGCGCCACCCCCGGCGACGAGGCCAGGAGCCTCCTGCCGGGCGACATGCTCGCCGACGGGCAGACCTACGCGTGGCGGGCGCAGACCGTGGCCGGGGACGCGGCCTCGGACTGGTCCGCCCCCTGCTACGTCACGATCGACGACACCCGCCCCGCGAGCACGCCGTCCGTCACCTCGCCGAACTATCCGCCGAACCGGTGGAACCAGGGCGGCGACCCGGTCAGGTTCACGTTGAGCGCCAACGGCGACGACGACGTCACCGGGTTCCAGTTCTCCTGGACACAGCCCGTCCCGGTCATCGTCCTCGCGGACTTCGGCGACCACGGCGTCCCGCGGCCCCGCGACGTGTACGCGGATTCAGCACACTTCGTGCGCGCCGATGCCCCCGGCGGTTCGGCCACGGTCGACCTGGTTCCGCCGTACGGTGGCGGCGGGACCCTGTCGGTGCAGAGCCTTGACCGGGCCCTCAACCCGTCGGACACGGCCAGTTACAGTTTCCTCGTCGGCAACACGGCACCCACCATCACCCCGTCCGACCCCTCGCCCGAGTTCGGCGACACGACCACGTTCACGCTCCGGCCCGACGCCGGGCTGCAGTCCAGGAGCCCGGTCGTCAGCTACTCCGTGCACACCTTCAACGGCCCGGACGGCGACCGGACCTTCGACGTAGTGGCGGCGGCCGACGGCACGGCGACGACGGAGCTCACCATCGACGGCATCACCGGTGAGCACGTCACGGTGACCAGCAGGAGCGCCAACGGCTGGGTCAGTGACCCGACGTTCTGGGACATCGACTACGACACGACACCCACCGTCGCCTCCGAGGTCTACCCCGAGGACGGTTCCGGCGGCGGTGCGGGCGTCCCGGGCACCTTCACGTTCACGCCGAAGGTGCAGGGCGTCGTGAGCTACACGTACGCCTTCGACACGGAGCCGGAGGCCACGGTCGCCGCGGGAGCCGACGGCACCGCGAGCGTCGACTGGGCCCCGGACTCGGCCGGCTCCCACAGCCTTGAGGTCTACGCGACCACCCGCTCCGGCATCCGGCTGCTCGCCTACGACTACTCCTTCACCGTGAACTGACCCGGCGGACCGGCTCCCCTCACCTTCCCGTGCGTCCGGTGTGCCACCGCGTGTCGATGCGGTACCCGGCGCCGGGAACGGTGGCGATGAGCCAGGGCTCGCCGAGCCGTTTGCGCAGCGCCGAGACGGTGATGCGCACGGCGTTGGTGAACGGGTCGGCGTTCGCGTCCCACGCGCGTTCCAGGAGCTCCTCGGCGCTGACCACACCGCCCTCGGCGCCGACCAGGACTTCGAGCACGGCGAACTGCTTCCTGGTCAGCGCGACATACTGCCCGTCCCGGTGGACCTCCCGGCGGAACGGGTCCAGCCGCAGCCCCGCGATCTCCCGTACCGGGGGCCTGTTGTGGGCGCGCCTGCGGTCGAGTGCCCGGAGCCGGAGCGCGAGTTCCTGGAGCTCGAAGGGTTTCGTGAGGTAGTCGTCGGCGCCGAGTTCGAAGCCGGACGCCTTGTCGTCGAGACGGTCGGCCGCGGTGAGCATGAGGATCGGCATACCGCTGCCGGAGGCGACGATGCGTCTGGCGACCTCGTCCCCCGAGGGGCCGGGGATGTCGCGGTCGAGGACGGCGATGTCGTAGCTGTTGACGCCCAGCAGTTCCAGAGCCGTACCGCCGTCCCCCGCGATGTCGGCGGCGATCGCCTCCAGGCGCAGGCCGTCGCGGATGGCCTCCGCCAGATAGGGCTCGTCCTCGACGATCAGCACACGCATGCCGTCGAGGCTACGGGCCGGTACCTATGGCCGGCGTATCGAAAAACCCGTACGCGGCGGCAGCGACCGCGCCGCATCCGGAATGACCTCGCCGCCCCGGGGCACCCGGAACCCGACAGAGGTCATGGAACGCGCTAGGAGGTACGGTCATGATCGCTCTCGGCATCGTCCTGCTCGTCGTCGGATTCGTCACGGGCATATCCGTCCTGTGGACGCTGGGCGTCATCCTGCTCGTCGTCGGCGCCGTCTTCTGGATCATGGGATCCCTGGGGCACTCGGTCGCCGGCCGGCGTCACTACTGGTGAGCGTGCCGGCGCTCCGCCACCGGGTCCGTCAGGAGGTGAGGACGGAGACACCGTCTCCGAGCAGCTTCAGCCCGAGGACGAAGAACAGGACCGCCATCACGGCGACGTTGTGCTGAGCCGCCCAGTCCTTCCAGCTGCCGAGGGTGGTCCTGGCCCGCTCGCCCCCGAGCAGGAAGACCCCCAGCGGGGCCAGCAGGCCGAGGGTGGCGATCACGACGAAGACCGCCAGGGCCCCGATCTGCTGCCCCACCGGCAGTCCGGCCGAGCCGATCGCGGCGCCCGCGGCGATCGTCAGCGGGGCGTTCTTCGCGTTGAGCGCGGCCAGGGCCACTCCCAGCGCGAAGACCTTGACCGGGGTGAGACGGTCGATCGCGCTCATCCACTTCGGCAGCCGGGCTTCCGAGGGATCCCTGGGACGCCGGTGCCACATCCGGGCGCCGAAGACGACGAGGAACAGGCCCAGGGCGAGCTTGAGGGCCCCCACCCAGGTGGCCGGGTGGTTGTGCGCGGAGGCGTGCGCGGGGGAGGCGATCGCCAGCATCACGGCGCCCAGCACCGACAGCCCGAGGATCCAGCCGACGGTGAAGAGGACGCCGTTGAGCCGGCCCCGGGGCGTGGCGAGGATGAGGATGACCGCGATGATCGGGAGCGGGCTGACCGCGACGGCGGCCGCGAAACCCAGCACGTCACCGAGAACTGCACCCATGGTTGCCTCCGACGCCGTCGGCACGCCCCATCGCTTCCATCCTCCTGCGTCCGGCCGGATCTGTCCTCGGGAGCCCGCCGCGCCCCGGGCGCCGGGCCCCGTGTCCCGGGCCCTGCTTCGCCTCGCTTCGTGAAGGTCAGCTCCGGGAGCCGTCGCAGAGGCCGAGGATCCTGGTGAACGGCCTGCGCAGCACCACGGCCGGGGGCTCCCTGTCCTCCTCGGCGTACCGGGCCAGTCCGGCACGGGCGGCGTCCGTGTCGGCGCGCGGGTCCCGCCCCGCGAGGATCGCCGCCAGGGCGCGCCCGGTGGCCTCGGCGACCGGGAGGAGCGAGGTCCGGGCCCGGGAGAGCGCCGGGGCGGGCCCGTCGCGCACGCTGAAGAACTCGGCCTCGGCGGCCAGCGAGAGGAGGTGGGGCACCGCCCGGACGGCGAGGTCGATCCGGTCGCCCAGTTCGGCCACCTCGGCGCGGTGGCGCCGCCGCAGCGGATTGAACCGCATGGCCTGCTCCGCCTCCCGCGCCTCGGCCCCGTAGCCGCGCAGCCGGTCCGCCGCCGCCTGCGCCGACGCCCGGTTCGCGCGGGCCGCGTCCGGGGACCCGATCACGCGGGTGCCGCACACGAGGCCCTCCGCGAGACCGTCCGCGCACTCCCGGGCCAGCGCCGACACCTCCCTGCGGGGGTCCCGCGGCCAGAGCAGCGGAGCGAGGACGGCGGTGACGGCACCGCCCAGCGCGTTCTCCCACAGCCGGGCGAAGCCGTACGACTCCGGCGAGGGGTTGGCGAAGACCAGCAGCGAGGTCACCGCGACCTGCACGTTCAGCGTCGTCCCGGAACTGATCACGGCCCCGCAGAGCAGGGCCAGCCCGAGCACGACGGCGAGGACGAGCGTGCTCGGCCGGAAGAGGCCGACCACGGTGACGCCCAGCGCCACCCCGGCCAGCACGCCGAGGATCCTCAGCAGCAGTGCCGTCAGGGCCGCGGCGGAGTCACCGCGCAGGCACAGCAGCGGCACGATGGCGGCGAACACCGGAGGCTGGTCGGCACCGGCCCACAGGGCCACCTGCCAGCAGAGCACCGCGATCACCAGGATCCGGGCCGCCGTCGGCCCCTGCACCCGGAGCCTGCGGCACGCCCGCGCCCACGGGGAAACGCCCGTCACCCGCCCACCTTAGGCACAGGTCACGCCCCGCTGCCCGCCGGTGACAATCCGTGGCGCCGGGGCCGACGCCGCTCAGTCGCGTGCGGGGGCCGGTGCGGTCGGCTGCAGGAGCCGTCGCGGTGTGTCGATCGCGTCGGAGACAGGGGTCGCCGGCGCCGCCCGCCGGCCGGAAGCCGGGGCCGGGCTCGACCCGGATCTCCGGGACCGGGACGGCCGAACCGCAGTCTGCGCGTCCCGGTCGGCCCACCGGCCGAGCGGATCCCGCGGGCCCGCAGGGCGGCACCGGAGCACCAGCCCTTCCCGGCGGCCGAGACCGGTTGGCGACGGGCGTTCGCGCGTGCCGGGCCCGCTACCCACGGCGGTGGACCGCCGCGGCCTGCGGCAGGTCGCCGGTGCCGCCCAGGACGACGACCTGGAAGGCGGCGCGGAGATAGGCGGTCACGAAGCGGGAGATCCTGCGGGTGCTGCGCATGGCGGTTCACCTTCCTGCCGGGCGGTCCGAGGGCTGGTGCTGCGAACGGGGTCCGGGCGTCACCAGCCGAGGGCGTCGTCCATCGACTGCTGCCAGTACGTGACCTTGAGCGAGTCGTCGACGTAGACGCCCTTCGCGGGCAGCGACGGGTGGGCGGCCGCGCCGACACTCTCGTTGCCGGAGCGGCCGTGGAAGTAGACGTAGAGGGAGTTCACGGTGTGGCCGTCGGTGCCGCTGCCGTCGGTGGCGGACAGGCTCACCGAGGCGTAGCCGGACTCGCCCGGCGCGAGCGTGACGACGGCCTGCGGCTTCGAGTCCTCGATGACCGGCGGGACGGACTGGGCCTCGCCGAAGCGGACGGCCGGGTAGGAGTAGAGGTAGCAGGACTTGCTGCCGGTGTTGGTCACCGTGAGGAGCATGTGGTTCACCGGGCGGTTCAGCGGGGCCGCGACCGTCCTGGTGTTGGACCCCTCGCAGGTGACCGGCCGGCCGGACGAGGCGGGCGCCTTCGCGGCGGGGGCGCCCGCGGCGGACTTCGGCGTGCCGGTGGTGGCCGCCGCCCCGGGGGCCGGGGCGGCGGAGGAGCCGGAGCCGGCGGACGCGGCGGAGGAGGAAGCGGGAGAAGCGGGGGACGCGGAGTGCGCGGTGGGGGCGGTGGCCGCGACGCTCTCGGCGTGCACGCCCGTGCCGTCGCTGCACGCGGTCAGGGACAGCGCGGCGAGTACGACGGTGGTGGCGGCGCCGGCGAGACGGATGCGGGAGGTGCGGAGGCTGGACATGTGGACGTGCCCCTTCGGTGTTCGGGTGGCGGTGGTGATTGGATGACCGAAGCCTGCGAGGCGATCCGTCCCAACCGCCAGGCATGGCGGGCAGTTGGGGACACTGGAACGCGGAAACGGGCTCTGACCAGGGCGAACACGGTGACCCTGGAACGCGGGACTGGGACGCGAGGGGATGGGGAAACGGGTGTCAGGGGCGACAGGGGCCGACGCGACCGAGGCGTTCGCGCTGCTGCTGCGGGAGCTCAAGGACCGCTCGGGGCTCAGCTACGGGGCGCTCGCCAAGCGGCTGCACATGAGCACGTCGACGCTGCACAGGTACTGCAACGGCACGGCGGTGCCCGTCGAGTACGCACCGGTGGAGCGCCTCGCCCGGGTCTGCCGGGCGACGCCCCAGGAGCTGGTGGAGCTGCACCGGCGCTGGATCCTGGCGGACGCGGCACGGGGGAGCGGCAGGACGGACCAGACCACGGCGACGGGTGCGCCGCGGAGAGCCGGTGCCGGTGCCGACGCGCCACCCGGCCCCGGCCCCGGCGACGGCGGTGCGCCGGCCGTCCTCGACTCCGGCGAGGCGCACCCGGCAGACCCGGCACACGCGTCGCATGCGTCGCACGCGTCGCCCGAGGGGGACGACGGTGGGGAACCGGTCGTCGTCGAGCTGGCGCGGGAGCCCGCCGCGCCGCGCCGGCGCCGTGGCGCGCTGATCGCCTCCGTCGCGGCGGCCGCCGTGCTGGGGGCCGTCGTGTTCGCCGTGCATCCGTTGCTCGGCGGCGGCGGGGACGGCGGCGCGGGCGACCAGCGGGCGGCCGGCGACACCGCCGTGCTCACCGGCACCCCGGACACCCCGAGGACGTCCCCGTCCACGTCCCCGAGCGCGAACGCACGCAAGCCCTCCGCATCGTCCTCCGCCACCCCCACCACCGGGTCCAGTGCCTCGGCGGACGACGGCAAGCGGGGCGGCGGCGCCCAGGGCGCCGACGGCGGCACCACCGGTACCGCCGTCCCGCTCGCCGTCAACACGCGTCCCTATGTCTACGACGACCCGTGCAGCCAGCACTTCCTCGTCGACAGCGAGCCCGCGCAGGTCGGCCCGCCGGCGAGCGAGCAGGACGCCCCGCGCTGGGCCGCGGCGTACGGGGCGGTGTCCTCGGGCGAACAGGAGATCGCCCTCACCGTCCAGGGCACCGGCTCGGAGACGGTCGTCCTGGAGGCGCTGCACGTGCGCGTGCTCAGCAAGGGCGCGCCGCTCGCCTGGAACGACTACTCGATGGGCGTCGGCTGCGGCGGCGGCGTCGGGACCAAGTCGTTCGACATCGACCTCGACAACGGCAGCCCCACGGTCACCGCCAAGAACGGCCAGCGCGACTTCCCGTACAAGGTCAGCGAGTCCGACCCGGAGGTCTTCTACGTCTTCGCCCGCACCACGGCCCACGACGTCCGCTGGGACCTCACCCTGGACTGGTCCAGCGGCAGCCGCCACGGCACCGTCCGCGTCGACAACGCCGGCACCGCCTTCCGGACCAGCGCCGACGTGGGCCGTCCGGGCTACGACTACCCGCTGGGCGGCAGCGAGTGGATCGTGCGGGAGGGCGGCTGACGCGCGCGGTGCCGCGCGCTCACGTGCCGTAGCGGTCCGGGCGCGGAGCGCGCCGGTGGTGTGAACGGATGCGGCTCAGGGGTGATGGAGACTTACCCGTTTGGTGTTATATGAGCCGTATGCACCATATGCTCCGGCAGGCGCGGTCCTGGTACGGGATACGCAGCGTTGCCGGTCAGATGTTCCTTCTGCAGGTCGCGGTCGTCCTGGTCCTCGTGGCGACGGCGGTCGCCGCCCTCCTGCTCCAGTCGCGGACCGACGCCGAGCGGGAGGCCCGCAACCGTACGCAGGCCGTGGCGGCCTCCGTCGCCGCGGATCCCACCGTGCGGCAGGCGCTGGCAGACGCCCGTCCGAGCGCCGTACTCCAGCAGTTGGCCGAGGACACCCGCCGCAACGCCCACGTGGACTTCGTCGTCGTGATGAGCCCCGAGGGCATCCGCTACACCCATCCGAACCCCGCCGAGATCGGCCGCCGTTACATCGGCAGCATCGCGGCGGCGCAGCGCGGCGGCACGGTCACCGAGACGACGACCGGGACACTGGGCCCCTCGGTCCGGACCGTCGTTCCCGTGACCTCCGCCGGGGGCAAGGTCGTCGGGCTGGTCTCCGCGGGCATCACCGTCCACCAGGTGAGCCTCGCGGCCGCCCGGCAGGTGCCGCTCGTCGTGACCGGCACGGGGCTGGCGCTGGCGGCCGCCACCGGCGGTACGGCGCTCATCGGCAGGCGCCTGTGCCGCCAGACGCGCGGTCTGGGGCCGGTGCAGATCACCCGCATGTACGAGCACCAGGACGCCGTGCTGCACTCGGTGCGCGAAGGCGTCCTGATCGTCGACCGGCGGGGCCGGCTGCTCCTGGTCAACGACGAGGCGCGGCGCCTGCTGGACATCGCGCCCGACGTGGACGGCAGGCCGGTCGCCGACCTGGGGATCGCCCCCAGGGCGGAGGAACTCCTCGTGTCCGGCAGGGCGGCCACGGACGAGGTGATCGAGGTCGGCGACCGGCTGCTGGCCGTCAGCCAGCGCCCCATGGACGGGCCGCCCGGACCGGGCGGCTCGGTCGCCACCCTGCGGGACACCACCGAACTGACCGCGCTGACCGGCCGGATCGAGGTGGTCCAGGAACGGCTCACGCTGCTGTACGACGCCGGGCTGCGCATCGGCACCACCCTCGACGTGACCCGCACCGCCGAGGAACTGGCGGAGTTCGCCGTGCCCGGATTCGCCGACTACGTCACCGTCGACCTGGCCGACACCGTGCTGAGCGGCGAGGATCCGGACGAGGCGGGCGTGGCGGGCGTGGCGGAGCTGCGCCGGGTCGCCCTGCACGGCATCCGGCCGGGGGTTCCGCTCTACCCGCCCGGCGCGCTCATCCACTTCGACCCCTTCACCCCGCAGGGCGAGGGCTTCGGTTCCGGGCGGATGGTGCTGGAGTCCGACATGGCGGCCTTCTCCGGCTGGCAGGCCCAGGACCCCGACCGGGCCCGCCAGCTGGTGGCCTACGGCATCCACTCCATGATCTCCGCTCCGTTGCGGGCCCGCGGGGTGGTCCTCGGCGTGGTCACCTTCTGGCGTTCCAAGGAGCCGACCCCCTTCACCCGGGAGGACCTCTCGCTCGCGGAGGAACTGGTCGCCCGCGCGGCCACCAGCATCGACAACGCGCGCCGCTTCACCCGCGAGCGCACCATGGCGGTCACGCTGCAGCGCAGCCTGCTGCCGCACGCCCTGCCGGAGCAGAACGCGGTCGACGCGGCGTACCGCTACCTGCCGGCGGGGGCGGGGCTCGGCGGCGTGGGCGGCGACTGGTTCGACGTGATCCCGCTGCCCGGGGCGCGCGTCGCCATCGTGGTCGGCGACGTCGTGGGGCACGGACTGCACGCCGCCGCCACCATGGGCCAGCTGCGCACCGCCGTGCACAACTTCTCGACGCTCGACCTGCCGCCGGACGAACTCCTCTGGCACCTCGACGAGTTGGTCACCCGCATCGACCAGGACCGGGACGGCGGCTGCGGCAACCGCACCGTCATGGGCGCCACCTGCCTGTACGCGATCTACGACCCGGTCTCCCGGGTGTGCACCATGGCCAGGGCGGGCCACCTGGAACCGATCATCGTGCTCCCGGACGGCGCCGCCCACCCGGCCGGCGTACCGGCCGGGCCGCCGCTGGGGCTGGGCGGGATGCCGTACGAGACGAGCGAGGTGCTGCTGCCCGAGGGCAGCGGCATCGTGCTCTACACCGACGGCCTGATCGAGGACCGGCACAAGGACATCGACGAGGGCATCGAGCGCCTGCGCCGGGCGCTCGCCGTGCCGGGCCGCACGCCGGACCAGATGTGCCGGGCCGCCATGGACGCCATGCTGCCCGGGGCGTCCCGCGACGACGTGGCCCTGCTCGTCGCCCGCACCCGGGCGCTGGACGGCAACCACACCGCGTACTGGACCGTGCCCTCCGATCCCGCGGCGGTCGCCGGGGTCCGGGCCGAGGCGACCGAGCTGCTGCGGGACTGGGGCCTGAAGGAGGAGGCGTTCACCCTGGAGCTGATCCTGAGCGAGCTGGTCACCAACGCCATCCGGCACGCGACGGGCCCCGTCGGGGTACGCCTGATCCACGACCGCAGCCTCATCTGCGAGGTCTCCGACGGCAGCAGCGTCTCCCCGCACCTGCGCCGGGCCACCACCATGGACGAGGGCGGCCGCGGGCTCTTCCTGGTGGCCCAGTTCGCCGACCGCTGGGGGACTCGCTACACCCCGGACGGAAAGGTCATCTGGACCGAGCAGTGGCTCGGCCCGGTGCCGTGAACCGGCCGGCCGCGACGGCGCCGCGGGCGGATGACCGCGTATCGCGGCAGTCTCAGACCAGTTCGGCTTGCGGTACCGGTCGGCGCGCCGTCGCCCCGGGCCGGGGCTCCCACCGGTTGACGGTCCGCACGTAGTGGTGGATCACCGACGCCGTCGCCAGGACGAGCAGCGGTCCGGACAGCCAGCGGTGCGTGGCCATCTCCAGCGGCAGCCAGCGGTAGGAGGCCAGGAGCGCGGCGAAGACGGCCGTACCGTGGGCGATCAGCCGGACGCCGGAGCGGTCCCAGCCGCGGTCGAACGTGCGCAGGGCCGCCTCGACCGTGAGCGCGAACACCGCGCCGGCGAGGAGATCGGCGCCGTAGTGGTAGCCGAAGCCCAGCGTCGCGGTGACCGTGGCGGCCAGCCAGAACGTGCCCGCCCAGCGCAGCGCCCGGGGGCCCCGCCGGGAGTGCACGAAGATCGCGGTGGCCCACGCCGTGTGCAGGCTGGGCATGCAGTTGCGCGGGGTGAACCCGTCGTACGGCACCGGGTGCGGGGCGCTGAGCGGCGGCACCGTGCGCGGCCACAGGTCCGGCACCGGCCAGTGCCCGTGCGGCGGCCGCTCCGGCCAGAGGCTGACCGACGCCCAGTGGTCGGCGCCGGTGCCGTAGGCGAAGACCGGTCCGACCACCGGGAAGACCATGTAGACGGCGGGGCCGAGCAGGCCTATCACCAGGAAGGTGCGGACCAGGTGGTGGCGCGGGAAGCGGCGGTCGGCCGCCACGCCGCGCAGCTGGTACAGCGCGACGGCGACCGCGGCCACGGCGAGCTGGCCGTAGACGACGTCGAGGAGGTTGAAGCCGGCCGGGCCGGTGGCCGTGACGATCCGGCCCGCCAGCCACGAGGGGTTGCCCAGGGCGTGGTCGGCGGTGGCCACGTACTGGTCGAGCACCGCCGGGCGGGTCTTCGAGGTGATGAGCAGCCAGGTGTCGCCGGTCTTGCGGCCGGTCACCAGCAGCAGGCCGAGACCGGTGCCCTTCAGCAGCAGGACGCGCTCCGGGCCGGTGCGGCGGGTCACGGCGACGGCCCCGCAGCCGAGCAGCACCCACAACGCGCCGTTGCCGAACGGCTGGCCGTGGGCCGCCCCGGCCCCGGTCGCCCACCGGACCGCCGCGAAGGCGAGGTCGATGCCGATCGCGGCGCCGAGCGCGACGAACCGCTGCCGCCAGGTGAGCACCACCATCGCCAACGCCAGCCCGGCGTACAGCAGGAAGCCGGACTTGGGGGCGCATATCACCTCGCGGGCCTGGTTGGTGAGGGGCCCCGGCATACCGTAGTGACGTGCGGCGGCCTCCAGCGCGACGAGGAACGCGAAGGCCGTGGCAGCCGCCACGGCCCAGGGTCTCAGTGATGTGTGTCTCAAGTTCCGGCCGATTTGCTAGACGTTGAAGGAGAGTTGAGGTCCTGTTCGACGAGGGAAGACGGAAAGACCGCTGCCGGGGTTCCAGTTCTGTTCTCGACGGCGGGAAGGCTAACGGCGGGACAACGCGTGGTAAAGGGTTCGGCATCGTCGGTTCAACGCGCTTGATCTGTGCATGACCTCTCCGGTGTGATGCGCGAAGACCACTTCGAGATCACTACGTGAGACTCCGAACCACAGGGGGATCCATGCACATAGCCCGTACCGGGCTGGGCGTCGCGGCCGCCACGTCCGTCGCCGCCCTCGCGGCCACCGCGCTCACGGCCGCCGCGCCCGCCGCCGCACCGCACACCCTCGCGGTACCGGCCCTCGTCGGGCACACCCTGGCGCACCGCGTGAGCAGCCCGCTCTCCGACGCGCAGTGCCAGGCCAAGTGGCAGATCAACTGCTACACGCCGCTCCAGTACCGCACCGCGTACGACCTGAACGCCCTCTACCGCAAGGGCGTCACGGGCAAGGGCCGCACCATCGTCATCGTCGACTCCTACGGTTCGCCGACCGTCCAGCACGACCTCGACGTCTACAGCAAGCAGTTCGGGCTGCCCAGCACCAAGGTGAAGGTCGTCAAGTGGGGGCACGTCCCCGCCTTCGACCCGAAGAACTCGGACATGACCGGCTGGGCCGGCGAGACCACCCTCGACGTCGAGATGGCGCACGCGGTGGCGCCCGCCGCGAAGATCGTCGTCGTCGAGACGGCCGTCTCCGAGACCGAGGGCACCACCGGTCTGCCGGAGATGATGGACGCCGAGAAGTACATGATCGACCACGGGGTCGGCGACGTCATCAGCCAGAGCTTCGGCGCCACCGAGAACACCTTCCCCGGCTTCGCCAAGGGCGACTTCTCCAGCATCAAGAAGCTGCGGTAC
Source organism: Streptomyces sp. NPDC008092 (assembly GCF_042957285.1). Lineage (NCBI taxonomy): Bacteria > Bacillati > Actinomycetota > Actinomycetes > Kitasatosporales > Streptomycetaceae > Streptomyces > Streptomyces sp. NPDC008092. The sequence continues at coordinate 375,376 of NZ_JBIBHY010000008.1, read as the reverse complement.
GCCTTCCAGGACGCCAACCGCAAGCACGTCACCGTCCTCGCCGCCTCCGGTGACGGCGGCGCCACCGACCTCCAGGCGGACGGCAAGACGTACTACAAGAAGCGCGTCAACTCCTGGCCGTCCTCGGACCCGCTGGTCACCTCGGTCGGCGGCACCCAGCTCCACCTGGACGACAAGGGCAACCGCGTCAAGCCGGACAGCGTCTACAACGACTACGGCTCCGGCGGTGGCGGCCAGTCCCACGTGTTCACCCGCCCGTCCTTCCAGAACGGCGTGAAGAACGTGGTCGGCACCCGCCGCGGCACCCCGGACATCTCGATGTCCGCCGCGGTCGACGGCGGCGCCTGGATCTACTCCAGCTTCGACCCGACCGCCACCGGCTGGGACGTCAGCGGCGGCACCAGCGAGGCCACCCCGCTCTTCGCGGGCATCGTCGCCCTCGCCGACCAGGCCGCCGGCCACCGCCTCGGCAACATCCAGAAGCGGCTGTACGACCTCTCCTCGTACCGCTCCAAGCTGACCGGCGTCGTCGACGTCAACGACGGCACGAACAACAGCTACCAGGGCGTGACCGGCTACAAGGCCGTCAACGGCTACGACCTCGCCACCGGCGTCGGCACCGTGGACGCCCTGCGCTTCGTCCCGGCTCTGGTAAAGCAGAAGCCCTGACGCCGCAGGCACCGCACGGCACCGCACGGACGACGGCCCGGGTCCCGTACCCGGGCCGTCGTCCGTATCCGCCCCCGGCCGCCGGCCTCCGGGGCGGGGCGCGGTGAGGGCGGCGGAGGTGACGTGCCGGGGCGGGCGAAGGACCATGGAGGGACGAGAGGTGTGAGGGCGACGCGGTGAGACCGGTCGGTTCCGGGGTCCATGGCCTCCTCGGCGTTCGCCCGGGGCCAGGGCGGACGGGCCGGCAGAACGGGCGGTGACCGGCATGCGTGATGCCACCCCGAGCGGCGGGAGCGGCGCCGTAGCGCCCGGTCCGGCGGGCCCGCCCGATCCGCCCGGCCCGCACGATCCGCCCGGCCCGGCGGATCCGGCCACGGCGGTCGTCGACGACCGGGGAGTCGTGACGGGATGGAGCGCGGGCGCCGAGCGGCTGCTCGGCTACCCCAGCCGGGAGGCCGTCGGCAGCCCCGTCAGCCGGCTGGTCGCCCCGGACGACGGCCCCGGCGACGGCCTCGCGGCCCCGGGCGGGACCGCCACGACGGCCCTGTTCCGGCACCGGGACGGCCGGTCCGTGCCGGTGCGGGTGCGGGCGTATCCGTCGGTCGACGGCGAGGGCCGCGCCCAGCGGCTCCTCGTGGTGACGTCCCCGGAGTCCGCGGAGCCGCCGGAGCCGGACGGGGTGACCGGGGACGAGGCGTTCACCCAGTGCAGGCTGGCCCTGATGGTGTACGACGCCGGGCTGCGGGTCGTGAAGGCGAGCGCCGGTGCCGTGCGCGAACTCGGCCTGCGCGAGGAGCGGATGCGCGGCCGGCACGTCACCGACATCCTGCCGCGGCACCTGTGCGACCGGGTCGCGGACGGCATGGTCCGGGTGCTGGCGACGGGCGAGCCCGAGGAGTTCCGCCTCCGGGGCCGGGTCCGCACGGACGGCCCCGAGCGGGTCTGGTCCGTCACCGTCTCGCCGCTCGTCACCCCGGCGGGGCAGGTACGGCACGTCGAGGTCTCCGCGCTGGACGTCAGCGAGCAGTACCTGGCCAGGGAGCGGCTCGCGCTGCTCAACGACATCAGCGCCCGGGTGGGCAGCACCCTGGACGTGATGCGCACGGCGCAGGAGATGGCCGACGTCACGGTGGAGCGGCTCGCCGACTTCATCACCATCGACCTGCTCGACTCCCTGTACCGCGGCGTCGAGCCCAGACCGTCCGGGACGGGCCTGGTGCCGCTGCGGCGGGCGGCCCAGCAGTCCGTGCTGCGGGGAGCGCCCGAGGCGCTGATCGAGCCGGGAGACGTGGACGACTACCCCTCGTCCGCGCCCCCGGTCCGCTGCCTGGCCACCGGCAGGTCCTCGCTGCACACCACCGGGGACGCGGCGATCCGGAACTGGCAGCTCGCCGATCCCCGGCGGTCGGGCGTGGTCAGCAGGTTCGGGATCCACTCGGTCATGGTCATTCCGCTGCGCGCCCGCGGCATCACCCTCGGTGTGGCGGTCCTCGTCCGGCACCGGCGCGCGGAGCCCTTCACCCACGACGACCTGCTGCTGGCCGAGGAGATCGCCGCGCGCACCGCCGTGGCCGTGGACAACGCCCGCCGCTACACCCTCGAACGCGGCACCGCCCTGGCCCTGCAGCGCAGCCTCCTGCCGAGCCGGCTCTCGGCCCAGGACGCGGTCGAGGCGGCCCACCGCTACCTGCCGGCCCGCACCCGCGCGGGGCCGGGCGGCGACTGGTTCGACGTGATCCCGCTCTCCGGCGCCCGGGTCGCCCTGGTGGCGGGGGACGTGGTGGGCCACGGGCTGCGGGCCTCGGCCACCATGGGGCGGCTGCGGACCGCCGTGCGCACCCTGGCCGACGTCGACCTGCCCGCCGACGAACTGCTCACCCATCTCGACGACCTGGTCACCCTCCTCGCGGCCGAGGAGGAGAGCACCGCGGAGCACGAACCCGACGTCGAGGCCTGCACCGACCTCATCGCCACCTGCCTGTACGTGGTCTACGACCCGGTCTCCCGCCGGTGCACGGCCGCCAGCGCGGGCCATCCGCCCCCGGTCGTCGTCGGCCCGGACGGCCCGGCGGACTTCCTCGACGTGCCGCCCGGACCACCGCTGGGCGCGGGCGGGCTGCCCTTCGAGACCGCCGAGCTGGTACTGCCCCCGGGCAGCCTGCTCACGCTGTACACCGACGGCCTGGTCCAGGACGCCGCGCACGACCTGGCCGGCGGCCTGGCCCGGCTGCGCCGCGCCCTCGGCCGGGCCGCCTCCCGGCCGCTGGAGGAACTCTGCGACGACCTGCTCCGGACGCTGCTGCCCGCGCAGCCCCAGGACGACGTCGCCCTGCTCGTCGCCCGCACCCGGGCGCTCGACGCCGACCGGGTCGCCACCTGGGACCTGACCTCCGACCCCGCCCGGGTGGCCGACGCCCGGGCCCAGGTGCTGGCCCGGCTGGACGCCTGGCACCTGCCGGAGGTGGCGTTCACCGCCGAGCTGGTGGTCAGCGAGCTCGTCACGAACGCGATCCGCTACGGGCAGCCCCCCGTCCAGCTGCGGCTGATCCGGGGCGCCGCGCTGATCTGCGAGGTCTCCGACGGCAGCGGCACCGCCCCGCACCTGCGCCGGGCCCGCACCTACGACGAGGGCGGCCGCGGCCTGCTCCTCGTCGCCCAGCTCGCCCGCCGCTGGGGCACCCGCCACCAGGCCGGCGGCAAGACCATCTGGGCCGAGATCGAACTCCCCGCTCGGGAGGGGTGACGGTGGCGGAGGGGGGGGCGATCGGGACCGCGATGGGGTCTCTAATCGGGACGGCGATATTGACGGCCACAGGAACCGCGGTGGCGGGGCCGCCGCCGGGGAGGCGGCGGCCGCCTCTGGCTCAGCTCCGCCGGTCGCGCCCGACCGTCAACCCGGCCGGCCGGTACGGGACATAGGCCGCACCGTCCAGGCCGAGCGCGGTGGCGGACCGCTGGAGTGCGGCCGGGGTCGCCGCGTCGTCCCACCGGCCGGTCTCCACGCGGTGTTCGAGGGCGTGCAGGGCGGCCACGGTCTCGGCGGTGGTGAACGTGCAGTGGCCCTGGCGCCGCACGTACGCCTGCCGCAGCAGCGCGCCGTCACCGGAGGCGCGCACCCGGGCGGCGAAGCGGTTCTCCTGCTCCACCGGAACCAGGTTGTCGGCGGTGGTGTGGACGTCGAGCAGCGGCACCCCCAGCCCCTGGCCCGCGGAGGACGTGCGCTGCGCGGTACCGACCGCGGCGGGATCGGCGTCGATCGTGGCGCCCCCGGTCAGCGTCCGCAGGTCGGCGTCCAGGTCCAGCCCGGCCGCCCGGTACAGGGCGCGAACCTGGGGCCCGTGTGCGGAACCGGCGAGCAGGCGGGCGTAGTCGACGCCCCGGTTCCAGGAGTTGTTGCCGCCGACGGACTGCTCGACGGCGTACCGGCCGCCCTCGACGAACGCCAGGATGCCCTGCGCGAACCAGTCGTACTGCTGCGCCTCCTGGCCCGCCCAGTCGGTCGCGGCGGGCTCGGACTTACCGGGCGACCAGGCGGGCAGGTTGAGGAAGGCGGCGGCGAGCGCGATCCGGGCGCGGCCCTGCGGGGTGGCCTGGGCGGCGGTGACGGCGGCGCCGAGCGTGTTCGCGGTGGCGGCGGCCGCGCCGGCGGAGCCGAATCCCACCAGCTGCACGTCCTGCGCCGGCGACAGCAGCCGGGCGATGGCGTACTCGGCGTCCAGCTGGTAGTTGTCCAGGTCCGTCGCGCCCGCGACCAGGCCGCACTGGCCGAGCGCGCCGTCGATGCGGCCGGCGCCGTCCCGGGCCAGCTGCGCGTTCACGAGCCCGCCCATGGACTGCCCCATGGCGAGGGTGCGCCGCGGCGTGCCGATCCGCGCGGTGACCGCGTCGAGGGTGGCGAACTGGTCGCGCTCGGCGCTGTTCAGCGCCCACATCGAGCCCTGGGGGTCGTACGACGATCCCGCCAGCGCGTAGCCCTCGGCGAGCAGTTCGGTGCGCACGGCGTCGGTGGGGGCGTCCCGGGCGACGGTGGGTCCGAAACCGTGGCTGAACAGCAGCAGGGTGCCGTTCCAGTGCTCGGGCACGTCCGCGATCCAGGTGGCGCCGTCGGAGAGGGTGCCGGTGAGGCTCCCGGTGACCGGCGTGTCCGCCGCGGCGGCGGGCGCGGGCAGGGCGGTGAGAGCCGTGGCCGCCAGCGAGGCCAGGGCGGCGAGGGCGATCCGCAGTCGGGTGCGCGAGGTGCGGGTGCGGGTGCTGACGGGCATGGAGACGGCTCCTTGGGCGTGGGGGCGACGGGCGGGGGAGCGGTGCTCAGTGCACTGAACGAAGGCATCGAGGAATGTAGGGCTCATTGCTTACGGCGGTCAACAAGATGCACAACATTGGCTGCCGGGTGTGCCCGGTGCGCTCGGTGTGCCCGGCTGCCGCACCCGATGCGCCCACCCGCCCCGTCCGCCCCGTCCGCCCCGCCGCCCCCGGCACCCTCCGCCGGGCCCCTGGCCCCGGCCCCGGGCGGACGACCCGGGGGCGAGGCCACTCGCGCCTCACACGACTCGCGCCTCACGCGGCCCGTGCCTCACACGACTCGCGCCTCACGCGGCCCGTGCCTCACACGACTCGCGCCTCACGCGGCCCGTGCCTCACACGACTCGCGCCTCAGCCGGCGTGGTTGAGCACGTTTCCGTTCACGCAGTGGTTGAGGGTGTCGCCGACCCATGCGCCGCCCACCGGCACCATGGCCAGCTCCTGGAAGCACACCGCGGCGGCGGAGAAGTTCCAGTTGTTCGCGGCGTTCACGCCGGACCCGAAGTTGCTGTCGTTGTCGGCGTGCGCGGGGGTGGCGAGGGCGAGGGCGGCGGCCGGCAGCGCGGCCAGCATCATGATCTTCTTCATGCCCGGCCAACGAACCGGCGCCCGGGAGGAAACGCGGCGCCCGGGGAACGCCACCCCGCCGTGGCGGGACCCCCGGGGCCGCGCGGGGTCAGCGCACCCGCGCCGTGGTCCCCCGGACGACCAGGGTGGGCGCGAGGACGATCTCGCGGGGCTCCCGGCGGCCCCCGTCGAGGCGCTGCACGGCGGCCGTCACCGCGTGGCGGGCCTGCTCCCGGGCGTTCTGGCTGACGGTGGTGAGGTCGAAGCAGCTCAGCCGGGAGAGGGTGTCGTCGTCGTACCCGGCGACGGAGACGGTGCCGGGCACGTCCACCCCGGCCGAGCGGAGGGCCGTCAGCAGGCCGATGGCGCTCTGGTCGTTGTACGCCACGACGGCGGTCGGCAGGACGCCGTCGTCGAGGAGCCGCCTGCCCGCGGCCTCGCCGCTCTCCTCGGTGCTGCCGCCGGGCAGCACCCGGACGTGCTCGTGCAGGCCGTGCCGGCGCATGGCGTCCCGGTAGCCGCCGCGGCGGTCGGTGACGATGACGCCCCTGCCGCCGTCGACGTAGGCGATCGCACGGTGCCCGAGGCCCACCAGGTGGTCGACGATCTGGCTCACCCCGTCGTCGTCGGCGGTGCGGACGACGTCCGGGCCGGCGCCGGTGATCCGGCGGCCCACGCTGACCACGGGCGCCCTGCGGTCGAGGCCGGCGAGGGTGGCGGCGGAGGCCTCGGGGCCGAGCAGGATCAGTGCCTCGCAGCGGAACGCGAGAAGGGTCTCGACGGCCGTGCTCTCGTCCCGGGTCCGGGTCAGGGCGCTCAGTACGAGGTCGTAGCCGACCTCCTCGGCGGCGATGTGCAGGTGCTCGACCAGTTCGGCGTGGAAGGGGCTGTGCACGTCGACCATGACGCCGAGCAGCCGGCTGCGCCTGCTGGCCAGGGCGCTGGCGGTGCGGTCGGGCCGGTAGCCGAGCTCGGCGGCCGCCTTCAGGACCCGCTGCCGGGTGCGCTCGCTGGGGCCGGGCACGCCCCGCAGCACCAGGGAGACCGAGGCCGTCGACAGGCCGACGCGGGCGGCGACGTCCTCCAGCCGGGGGCGCACGGCCGGCCCTCCGGTGCCGTCCGCCGGGGCGGCGGAGCCGGGCTCGTCCACACGACCTCCCGTGGGTGCGCGGTGCCGTCCTTGGCGGTTGCCTGTGAGGTCATCGATGGTACCAGTTCTTAAAACGCTTTAAGATCTTGCCGGGCCGGAGTGGTGACTGTGAAGGCCGGGTAGCAACTGCGAAGACCCGGTGAAGTCCCCGACGCGGGCGGCCGGTTGCCCGCTCCCGGCTCCCTTCCCCCGCGATCCCCGCTCCGCCGGCCCTGCCGAACTCCCGCCGCACCGCCTTGACCTGGGACGACGTCAGCCCGCCCGGTGCCCCGCGGCGACACCCGGGACCGGCCCCAACTGCCGTGTTGTCCATACGTCTTGACGTATCCGGCCGCTGCGCGTTTGCTTCCTTCACACCATCGGTTGCGCATGACGCTCCCCCCACCCGGAAGGCGCCTGATGTGAGCGTTCCCACCCCCCGCGGGACCCCCCTGCCCCGCCTCGCGATGACCCTGGCCGCCTCCGCGTCCGCTCTCACGCTCAGCGCGTGCGGCGTCGTCGACGGCATCGGCGGGGGCGGCGACTCCGCGTCCGCGAAGAAGGGCGACGACATCACGGTCGGGCTGCTCCTGCCCGACAAGGACACCGCACGGTTCGAGGCCTTCGACCGCCCCATCATCGAGAAGGAGGTCGCCTCCCTCACCCACGGCAAGGGCAGGGTCGACTACGCCAACGCCGAGGCGAGCCCGGCCACCCAGAGCCGGCAGTTCCGGCAGCTGGTGGACCGGAAGGTCGACGTCGTCCTGGTCGACGCGGTGGACGCCGAGGCCATCGCACCGGACGTCCGGAGGGCCAAGGACGCCGGCATCCCCGTCATCGCCTACGACCGGCTCGCGCAGGGCCCCGTCGACGCCTACGTCTCGCACGACAACGAACTCGTCGGCGAGGTCCAGGGCCGCGCCATCATCGGGGCGCTCGGCAGCAGGGCGGCGACCAGCGAGGTCGTCATGATGAACGGCGACCCCGCGGACCCGAACACGGCGAGTTTCAAGGAGGGCGCCCTCGGCGAGCTGAAGAACAAGGTCCGCATCGCCGAGGAGTACGACACCGACAAGTGGTCGCCCGCGGTCGCCGAGGCGAACATGAAGAAGGCGATACGGGCCGTCGGCCTGGACCACATCGCCGCCGTCTACTCGGCCAACGACGGCATGGCCGGCGCCGTCATCGACGCCCTGAAGGCGGCGGGCGCCACCACGATCCCGCCGGTGACCGGGCAGGACGCGAACCTGGACGCGGTGCAGCGGGTGGTCTCGGGCGAGCAGTACATGACCGTGTACAAGCCGTTCCTGGACGAGGCCACCGACGCCGCGCAGATGGCGGTGTACAAGGTGCAGGGCCGCGACATCCAGTACGACGCGCTGGCCCAGGACAAGGTCGACAGCCCCACCGACAAGGACATCCCCGCGACGCTCGTCCCGGTGGTCGCCCTCACGAAGGACAACATCAAGGACACGGTGATCGCGGACGGCGTCTACACCGTCGCCCAGATCTGCACCCCGAAGTACCGGTCGGCGTGCGCCGCGATCGGGCTGGAGTAGCGGGGCGCCTCGCCGTCCGCCGTCCGCGTGCCGTCAGGCCGGCGACCGGGCCGGGGGCTGTTCGGCGGCGAGGAACTCCGCCACCGCCAGCACGAACAGCAGGCACAGGGCGATCCCGACCACCACCCAGCCGGTGGGGTACGGCCACAGCAGGTAGACCAGCACCGCCGCGGCCACCAGGACCCAGATGATCCAGATGCGGTACCGGCGGACGAAGGGGCCGACCGGCCCGGTGCGCAGTCCGGCGCGGTCGGCGGTGCCGCGTACCGCGTCGATGCCGGACGTCCACAGGCCCCGGACCAGCCCGGCGTACCGGCCGGGGCCGGAGAGCCAGGCGGCCAGGGCGACGACGACGGCGAGGGCCACGACCATGCGCACGCCGGTGCGCAGGAAGTGGGTCAGCGCGTCGTAGACGGCGGCCGCCGCGCCCGGCGAGACGCCCGCGGGCAGCCGGTCCAGGTAGAACACGCGGAACACGCGCAGCCCGATGCCGAGCAGCCCGGTGGTGACGGCGATCCCGACGCAGCCCGCCACCAGGGCCCGGCGCCGCCGGACCGCGAGCAGCACCCCGGCGGCGACCAGGAGCACGGCCAGCACGGGCAGCCAGTTCCCGGCGAGCTGCAGCAGCCGTACGTAGGTCTTGACCTTGCCGACCTGGTCGGACCTGGCGAGGGTGAAGTCGGTGTGCACGGCGGGGATGTGCTCGGCGGGGGTCAGTCCGGCGTCCACGAGCCGCTGCTTGACCTGGTCCACGAGGGGGCCGATGTCGAGGGTGACGCTGTCGTTGGTCAGCTGCACCGCGCCGCCGCCGCTGCCGGTGAGGGCCTTGTCGAGGCTGCTGTGGATCCGCCGGTTGGCGTCGGTCCAGACGGTCCGGAACGCGGCGGACGCGGCGACCTCGCGGGCCTTGTCGTGGACGAAGCTGCGCACGGCTCCTTCGAGCGCGTCACCGAGTCTGCCGCCGAGGGCCTGCTGCAGCCGGGGCCGGTCGGCCGGGGCCACGTCGGCGAGCAGGGCGGGCAGGTCGAGGTGGCTCATGAGGGCGTCGGTGGCCCGGTCGGCCACGGCGTTCTGCACGTCGGCGTCCGAGGCGAGCGGGGCGACCGTGCTGACGTAGCGGTCGGTGTCGCCCACCTGGTCGGCCGCCCACGAGGCGACCACGGCGAGCGGGGCGAGCAGGCAGCCGACGACGACCAGGACGACGGCGAGCAGGGACCTGGCATGGTGCCGGGGCGGCCGGGCCCGTTCGCTCTCCAGGGCCGCGACCCTGGCCCGCAGCTCCCGCACGTCGTCGGACCGGCCCCCGTCCCCGTCGTCGTGCGCGCTGTCCTCCGCCACCCGTACCTCCCGCTCGATCCGGCCCTTCTGCCAGCCGAACCGCAGTGGCGCGCGCACGCGAGCAGGAGGGGGCCGTCCGGGGGACGGACGCGGCCGGGAGCCCGCCGGAACGCGCCCGTGCCGGCGGTGCGCCGGCCGGCGCAGGTGCGCGGCCCGTCAGGCGCGGGCAGTGCCCCGAATGGGCAGTATCTGTCACCTTTGATCTCGGTCTTCACCGGCGTTGGCTGCACTGCTAGCGTCGCAGTCATGGAGATGAAGACGGTCACGATACGGCTCCGTGCGGACGAGCTGGACGCGGTGCGCCGGCGGGCGGAGGCGCAGGGCAAGAGCCTCCAGGCGCACATGCACGACACGCTCATGGCGGAGTCGGTGGAGGCGGACCGTCTGCTCCGCCGGTCCGTGCGGGAGGGGGTGGAGCGCTACGCGGAGGCGTTCGCCGCCGCCGACCGGGAGAACGACGCCCGGCTGGCCCGCCTGCGCGAGGCGGCTCGCGGCTTCGAGCGGGAGCCCGGCGAGTGGTGATCCCCCTCGACCTGCCCAAGCTGCTGGCCGTCGCCGAGACCCTGCCGCGCGACCCCCAGGTGGACGACCTGGGCATCCTGACCTCCGCCTGCGACCGGCTGTCCGCGGTGGCGCTGGAGCGCGAGGTCTACCCCACGTTGCGCTACAAGGCGGCGGCACTCCTGGAGCAGCTGGCCCGCCATGACGCCCTGGAGCACAGCAACTACCAGTTCGCCTGGCTGGCCGTCTGCGAGTTCGCCCGCCTGAACGGCCTGCGGCTGGAGGCGGAGCCCAAGGACGCGCTCGCCCTGGTGGCCGGCGTCCGCGCGTACGAGATCGAACTGTCGGAGACCGCCAGGACCCTCTCGGCCTGGTGGCGGCCGGTGGACGCGGACTGAGCCGCCGGTACGGCCCGCCCCCGCATACGACGGCGCCCCGTGCCCGGCGGGGGCACGAGGCGCCGTGACGATCGGGAGGACTACTTCACCGGCTCCGGTTCCGGCTCGCTCTCCTGCTCGGCCGCGCCCGCCGGGTCCACCGGGGTCTTCACCGAGTCGAGGAGCAGCTGGGCCACGTCGACCACCGTGATGGACTCCTTGGCCTTGCCATCGTTCTTCTTGCCGTTGACCGAGTCGGTCAGCATGACGAGGCAGAACGGGCAGGCGGTGGAGATGATGTCGGGGTTGAGGGACAGGGCCTCGTCGACGCGCTCGTTGTTGATGCGCTTGCCGATCCGCTCCTCCATCCACATGCGGGCGCCGCCGGCGCCGCAGCAGAAGCCGCGCTCCTTGTGCCGGTGCATCTCCTCGTTCCTGAGGCCCGGGACGCTGGCGATGATCTCGCGCGGAGGCGTGTAGATCTTGTTGTGGCGGCCCAGGTAGCAGGGGTCGTGGTAGGTGATGATGCCCTCGACCGGGGTGACCGGGACCAGCTTGCCCTCGTCCACCAGGTGCTGGAGCAGCTGGGTGTGGTGGATGACCTCGTAGTCGCCGCCGAGCTGCGGGTACTCGTTGCCGATGGTGTTGAGGCAGTGCGGGCAGGTGGCGACGATCTTCTTGGCCGACTTCGGCTTCTTCGTCGCCGGGTCCACCTCTCCCTCCTCGTTGAGGGACTCGCCGAACGCCATGTTCAGCGCAGCCACGTTCTCCATGCCGAGCTCCTGGAACAGGGGCTCGTTGCCGAGGCGGCGGGCGGAGTCGCCGGTGCACTTCTCGTCGCCGCCCATGATCGCGAACTTGACGCCCGCGATGTGCAGCAGCTCGGCGAAGGCCTTCGTGGTCTTCTTGGCGCGGTCTTCGAGGGAGCCGGCGCAGCCGACCCAGTACAGGTACTCGACCTCGGTGAGGTCCTCGATGTCCTTGCCGACGACCGGGACCTCGAAGTCGACCTCCTTGAGCCACTCCAGGCGCTGCTTCTTCGCCAGGCCCCAGGGGTTGCCCTTCTTCTCCAGGTTCTTGAGCATCGTGCCCGCCTCGGACGGGAACGCGGACTCGATCATCACCTGGTAGCGGCGCATGTCGACGATGTGGTCGACGTGCTCGATGTCCACCGGGCACTGCTCGACGCAGGCGCCGCAGGTGGTGCAGGACCACAGCACGTCCGGGTCGATGACGCCGTTCTCCTCGGCGGTGCCGATCAGCGGCCGCTCGGCCTCCGCGAGCGCCGCCGCGGGAACCCCGGCGAGCTGCTCCTCGGAGCCCTTCTCCTCGCCCTCGGCACTCTTGCCGCCGCCCGCCAGCAGGTACGGCGCCTTGGCGTGCGCGTTGTCCCGCAGCGACATGATCAGCAGCTTCGGGGAGAGCGGCTTGCCGGTGTTCCAGGCCGGGCACTGCGACTGGCAGCGACCGCACTCGGTGCAGGTCGAGAAGTCCAGCAGGCCCTTCCAGGAGAACTGCTCCACCTGCGAGACGCCGAAGACGTCGTCCTCGCCCGGGTCGGTGAAGTCGATCGGCTTGCCGCCCGAGGTCATCGGGAGCAGCGCGCCCAGCGAGGTCTCACCCGTCGCGTTCCGCTTGAACCAGATGTTCGGGAAGGCGAGGAAGCGGTGCCAGGCGACGCCCATGTCGGTCTTCAGGGCGACCACGATCATCCAGATGAAGGAGGTCGCGATCTTCAGGCCGGCGAAGAAGTAGGTGAGGTTCTGCAGCGTGGAGACGTCCATGCCGCGGAACCAGGACACCACCGGGTACGAGATGAAGAACGACGCCTCGTAGGAGTCCACGTGGTGCTGGGCGCCCTCCAGCGCGTGCAGCGTGAAGATGCAGACGCCGACGATCAGGATGACCGTCTCGACGAAGTACGCCTGGCCGAAGTTGGAGCCGGCGAACCGGGACTTGCGGCCCGGCCGGTTCGGCTTGCTCAGCTGGCGGATGACGATCAGCACCAGGATGCCGAGGACCGTCATGGTGCCGATGAACTCGACGAAGACGTTGTACGGCGCCCAGTCGCCGATGACCGGCAGGATCCAGTCGGCCTGGAACAGCTGGCCGACGGCGTTGACGATCGTCAGGAGGAGGGAGAAGAAGCCGACCGCGACGAACCAGTGCGCCACGCCCACGATGCCCCAGCGGTTCATCCGGGTGTGGCCGAGGAACTCCCTGACCACCGTGACGGTCCGCTGGACGGGCTCGTCGGTGCGGGTGCCGGCGGGCACGTTCTGGCCGAGCCGCATGAAGTTGTAGATCTGCAGGACGGCGCGGGCGAACAACGCCACGCCAACCACGATCAGAACCAGCGACACGATGATCGCGGCGAGTTGCATGGGGGCTCCTCGGGCCTGCGAGGGGTGGTCTCTTCGGGTCTCCTCGCGGAGGGTTCCCGAAATTACTAAGCGGTAACTTATGCAGTCCGTTCGAGACTACCCGCATCTTTACTCGCACTGTAGCCAGGTGCGGGGTGATCTGGATCGCTGAGGGCCGCCTGGGCGGCACGCCCCAACCTGATCGTGTTATTCGTACAGAATTGTTACATTTAGGTCTAATTTGGACCCGTGCTCTACGGGATCGCCGCCGCCACCACCGCCTTCCTGCTCGCCGCCTTCCTCGCCGCGCTGATCCGGCCGTGTGCCCTGCGGCTGGGGCTCGTCGACCGGCGGCGGGCCCGGCGGGTGCCCGCGCTGGGCGGCCTCGCCGTGGTCGGCGCCACCTGCCTGGTCGCGTTCGCCGGTGACTGGACCGCCGTCGCCCCGCTCGGCACCGGCGTCGGGGAGCTGGTGGCCGCCGGGGGAGCCGTCGCGCTGCTCGGGGTGGTCGCCGACGTGTGGCGGCTGAAGACGCGGTTCCTGCTCTTCGGCACGGCGGTGGCGGCCGCGTGCGTGGTGCCCTACGGCGAGTTCGGGATCGCCGGCGGGGTGCTCGGGGCGGCCTGGATCGCCTTCGTCGCCGTCGCCTTCAAGGGGCTCGACCACGCGGACGGGCTGGCCGGGACCGTCGGCGTGGTGACCGCCTTCGGGGTCGGGGCCTGCGCCGCCGCCGAGGTGATGGACGGGCTCGCCGTGCTGCTCAGTGTGCTCGCGGCCGCGCTCACCGGGTTCCTGCTGCACAACTGGGCTCCCGCGCGGATCGCGCTCGGTGCCGCCGGCTCGCTGTTCACCGGGTTCGTGCTCGCCGCGGCCGCGCTGATCACCCGGTCCGGGTACGACCCCGCCGCCAGCGCGGGTGTGCTGTTCGCGCTCACCGCCCTGGCGAGCGCCGACGTCCTGCTCGTCGTGCTGTCGCGGCTCCTCGCCGGGCGGCCGGTGCTGCGGCGCGGGCCCGACCACCTGGCGCACCGGCTGCGGCGCCTCGGGCTCACCTCGCAGCGGGCGACCGTCGTCCTCGGGGGCGCGTCCTTCGCCGGGGTGCTCGTCGCGGTGCTCGTGCACGGTGGCTGGGTCGCCCGGGCCGGCGCCACCTGCGTCGCCTGCGTCACCTTCAGCATCGTGCTGCTACTCCTTCGGGTTCCGGTGTACGGGCCCCGGAACGCCGTACCGACGCAGGTCAGCGGCCACTTGCGTGTAAGGAGCGGATAAGACTTGAGTCTGCTCCGCTCAGGTCTGTTGACCCCGGGCGCGGCTTGATGCACACTTGAGTCCGTTCCACTCAAGTCAGCTGGAGGAAATCACCATGGCACGTGCGGTCGGCATCGACCTGGGCACGACTAACTCCGTCGTCAGCGTTCTTGAAGGCGGCGAGCCCACCGTCATCACCAACGCCGAGGGTGCCCGGACCACGCCGTCCGTCGTCGCCTTCGCGAAGAACGGCGAAGTCCTCGTCGGCGAGGTCGCCAAGCGCCAGGCGGTCACCAACGTGGACCGGACGATCCGGTCCGTGAAGCGCCACATGGGCACCGACTGGAAGATCCAGCTGGACGGGAAGGACTTCAACCCCCAGCAGATCTCCGCGTTCATCCTGCAGAAGCTCAAGCGGGATGCCGAGGCCTACCTGGGCGAGAAGGTGACCGACGCGGTCATCACCGTCCCGGCCTACTTCAACGACTCCGAGCGCCAGGCGACGAAGGAGGCCGGCGAGATCGCCGGTCTGAACGTCCTGCGCATCGTCAACGAGCCCACCGCCGCGGCTCTCGCGTACGGCCTCGACAAGGACGACCAGACGATCCTCGTCTTCGACCTCGGTGGCGGCACCTTCGACGTGTCCCTGCTGGAGATCGGCGACGGCGTCGTCGAGGTGAAGGCCACCAACGGCGACAACCACCTCGGTGGTGACGACTGGGACCAGCGCGTCGTCGACTACCTGGTCAAGCAGTTCGCGGCCGGCCACGGCGTGGACCTCGGCAAGGACAAGATGGCCCTGCAGCGCCTCCGCGAGGCCGCCGAGAAGGCCAAGATCGAGCTGTCCAGCTCCACCGAGACCTCGATCAACCTGCCGTACATCACCGCCTCCGCCGAGGGCCCCCTGCACCTCGACGAGAAGCTCACCCGCGCCCAGTTCCAGCAGCTGACCGCGGACCTGCTGGAGCGCTGCAAGACGCCGTTCCACAACGTCATCAAGGACGCCGGCATCCAGCTCGGCGAGATCGACCACGTCGTCCTCGTCGGCGGCTCCACCCGTATGCCCGCCGTCGCCGAGCTCGTCAAGGAGCTGACCGGCGGCAAGGACGCCAACAAGGGCGTCAACCCGGACGAGGTCGTCGCCATCGGCGCCGCCCTGCAGGCCGGTGTGCTCAAGGGTGAGGTCAAGGACGTCCTGCTCCTCGACGTGACCCCGCTGTCCCTCGGTATCGAGACCAAGGGCGGCATCATGACCAAGCTCATCGAGCGGAACACGACGATCCCGACCAAGCGGTCCGAGATCTTCACCACCGCCGAGGACAACCAGCCCTCCGTCCAGATCCAGGTCTACCAGGGCGAGCGCGAGATCGCGGCGTACAACAAGAAGCTCGGCATGTTCGAGCTGACCGGTCTGCCGCCGGCCCCGCGCGGTGTCCCGCAGATCGAGGTCGCCTTCGACATCGACGCCAACGGCATCATGCACGTGACCGCGAAGGACCTGGGCACGGGCAAGGAGCAGAAGATGACCGTCACCGGCGGCTCCTCGCTGCCGAAGGACGAGGTCGACCGGATGCGCCAGGAGGCCGAGCAGTACGCGGAGGAGGACCACCGCCGCCGCGAGGCCGCCGAGACCCGCAACCAGGGCGAGCAGCTCGTCTACCAGACGGAGAAGTTCCTCAAGGACAACGAGGACAAGGTCCCGGGCGAGATCAAGACCGAGGTCGAGGCCGCCGTCGAGGAGCTCAAGGAGCACCTCAAGGGCGAGGACACCGCGGAGATCCGCACCGCCACCGAGAAGGTCGCCGCCGTCTCCCAGAAGCTGGGCCAGGCCATGTACGCCGACGCCCAGGCCTCCGGGGCCACCGCCGGCGCCGCGCCTGCCGGTGACGCCGCCGACGACGTGGTGGACGCCGAGATCGTCGACGACGAGCGCAAGGACGGTGCCGCGTGACGGAGGAGACCCCGGGCTTCGAGGAGAAGCCCGACGTCCCCTCCGGCGCCACCCCCGACGACGCCGCGCCGAAGGCCGCTCCCGCACAGGGGGCGGCCCCGGCCGGGGACTCCAGCGCACAGCTCGCCGGTCTGACGGCGCAGCTGGACCAGGTGCGCACCGCGCTCGGCGAGCGCACCACGGACCTCCAGCGCCTCCAGGCCGAGTACCAGAACTACCGCCGCCGGGTGGAGCGGGACCGGATCACGGTCCGGGAGATCGCCATCGCGAACCTCCTGACCGAACTCCTGCCCGTGCTCGACGACATCGGCCGCGCCCGGGAACACGGCGAACTGGTCGGCGGTTTCAAGTCGGTGGCCGAGTCGCTGGAGACGGTCGCGGCGAAGATGGGCCTGCAGCAGTTCGGCAAGGAGGGCGAGCCCTTCGACCCGACGATCCACGAGGCGCTGATGCACAGCTACGCGCCGGACGTCACCGAGACGACGTGCGTGGCCATCCTGCAGCCCGGGTATCGCATCGGCGAGCGCACCATCCGCCCCGCGCGGGTGGCGGTCGCCGAACCGCAGCCGGGGGCGACGCCGGTGAAGGCCGATGGGACCGAAGAGGCCCCGGCGGCCGGGGACGAGAAGGACAACGGCCCTGAGGAGGGCTGAAGTCGTAGGTAACACGCGGAACACCGGAAAGGGGGCGCGTCGGGGATGAGCACCAAGGACTTCATCGAGAAGGACTACTACAAGGTCCTCGGCGTCCCCAAGGACGCCACCGAGGCCGAGATCAAGAAGGCGTACCGGAAGCTCGCGCGCGAGTTCCACCCGGACGCCAACAAGGGCAACGCCAAGGCCGAGGAGCGCTTCAAGGAGATCTCCGAGGCGAACGACATACTCGGCGACCCCAAGAAGCGCAAGGAGTACGACGAGGCACGCGCCCTCTTCGGCAACGGCGGCTTCCGCCCGGGGCCGGGCGCGGGCGGCGGCAACTTCAACTTCGACCTGGGCGACCTCTTCGGGGGCAACGCCCAGGGCGGGGGCGGCGGCTTCGGCGGCGGCGGCTTCAGTGACGTCCTGGGGGGCCTGTTCAACCGGGGCGGCGGCACGGCCGGCCGTACCCAGCCGCGGCGCGGCCAGGACATCGAGTCCGAGGTCACGCTCAGTTTCACGGAGGCCATCGAGGGCGCCACGGTCCCGCTGCGGATGTCCTCGCAGGCCCCCTGCAAGGCCTGTTCGGGCACCGGCGACAAGAACGGCACCCCGCGGGTGTGCCCGACCTGCGTCGGCACCGGCCAGGTGGCGCGGGGGTCCGGCGGCGGCTTCTCGCTCACCGACCCGTGCCCGGACTGCAAGGGCCGCGGCCTGATCGCGGAGCACCCCTGCCTGGACTGCAAGGGCAGCGGGCGCGCCAAGTCGTCGAGGACCATGCAGGTCCGCATCCCCGCCGGGGTGACCGACGGCCAGCGCATCCGGCTGCGCGGCAAGGGCGCACCGGGCGAACGCGGCGGCCCCGCGGGCGACCTGTACGTCATGGTGCACGTGGACACCCACCCGGTGTTCGGCCGCAAGGAGGACAACCTCACGGTGACCGTCCCGGTGACCTTCACCGAGGCGGCGCTCGGTGGCGAGGTCAGGGTCCCGACCCTGGGCGGGCCGCCGGTCACCCTGAAGCTGCCCCCGGGCACGCCCAACGGCCGCACCATGCGCGCCCGTGGCAAGGGCGCGGTCCGCAAGGACGGCACCCGCGGCGACCTCCTGGTCACCGTCGAGGTGAGTGTCCCGAAGGACCTGTCGGGGAATGCTCGTGACGCACTGGAGGCGTATCGCGAGGCGACCGCGGGCGAGGACCCGCGCGCCGAGTTGTTCGAGGCTGCGAAGGGAGCATGACAGAGATGGACGGCCGTCGACGCAATCCGTATGAACTGACCGAGGAGACCCCGGTCTACGTCATCTCGGTGGCGGCCCAGCTCTCCGGACTGCACCCGCAGACGCTGCGCCAGTACGACCGCCTCGGCCTGGTCTCCCCCGACCGCACGGCCGGGCGCGGCCGCCGCTACTCGGCCCGCGACATCGAACTGCTCCGTCAGGTGCAGGCGCTGTCGCAGGACGAGGGCATCAACCTGGCCGGCATCAAGCGCATCATCGAACTGGAGAACCAGGTCATAGCGCTCCAGCAGCGCGTCGCCGAACTCCAGGCGGCCGTCGACGGTGCGGCGACCGCGATGCAGCAGCGCGAGGCCGCCGTCCACGCGTCCTACCGCCGCGACCTGGTGCCGTACCAGGAGGTCCAGCAGACCAGCGCGCTGGTGGTGTGGCGGCCGAAGAAGGCGAAGGACTAGCAGCATCCGCACGAAAGGGCCCGGAGGCCGTGCGCCTCCGGGCCCTTTCGCATGCCGGTCACGGCTCCAGGACCGCCTGGTCCGCACCCGGTGCCGACTCCGTGCCGTCGGCGTACAGCGCGGTCACCCAGTAGTAGTGGGTGGTGCCGCGGGCGGCCGTGGTGTCGTCGTACGTGCGCTCCGTCGTGGTCGCCAGCTTCTCGTAGGTCTGCGTGGCCGGGTTCCAGCGGTAGACCTGGTAGCCCGTCGCCGGGCCGACCGCGTTCCACCCCAGGACGACACCCGAGTCGGTCGCGTCCGCCGTCAGGGTGAGCGGGGAGCCCTCCGGGGTCGCCACCGACGGGGTCAGGTCCAGCTCGTCGACGGCGACCGCGGACACCGGCCCCAGCCAGCTGCTGGAGTTGTTCGCGTTGTCGATCGCGTTCACCCAGTAGCAGGCGTGGTCGCCGTCCGGCAGCCGTACGTCCCGGTAGTGGGAGGTGCCCGCCGGCAGGTACGCCCACTCCGAGCCGGAGCAGACCTGCTCCTCGCCCTCCTCGCCGAGGACCGTGCCCCGGTAGACGACGTACCGCTTCAGGTCGGGCTCGGTGTTGTCGTCCCAGTCCAGCTCGATGCCGTACTCCGTGGCCGTCGCGGTCAGACCGGTGACCTGCGCCGGCGGCTTGTCCGACTCCAGGGTGGTGACGGTGGCCGTCCCCGAGGGGAGGGACACGGAGGTCAGCTGGTCCTCCGTCGTCACCACGTAGTGGTAGGTGGTGCCCTCCGCCGCCGAGTAGTCACCGCAGCTGTACCGCCGTGACCCGTCGGGGAGTTCGGCGTAGGTCGTGGTGCACGGCACCGGCGTGCCCGAGGTGCTGACGGGCAGGGTCGTCGAACGGTAGACGTGGAAGGCGTGCTCCCGGCCGTCCCCCGGCTCGACCGTCCAGCTCAGCAGCGCGGCACCGACGTCCGCGGTCGCCGTGAGGTCCCGGGGCGCGGCGGGCGGCCGGTGGACGCTCGCGGGGTCGCTGTACGGCGACAGATGGCCGGAGCCGTCCAGTGCGGCCACCTTGTACTCGTAGGCGGCGCTCCGGCCGAGCGTGTCGTCGCTGAAGGAGATCCGGTTGACGTCCTTGACCGTGTCGACGCCGCTCGGATCGGTGCGCACCACCCGGTACTTCACCGCGCCCGGCACCGCCCGCCAGGTCACCGTGGCCGTGGTGTCCGTGACCGACCAGCCGAGGCCGGCCGGCGCGGCCAGCGTGATGCTGGTGACCGGCTGGTCGGCGGTGCCGGCGGACTCGTTGCCCGCCCTGTCGTAGGCGCGCACCTCGTAGTAGTAGACGGCACCGGTCGCGGGCGGTGCGTCGGTGTACGAGGTCGCGGTGGCGGCGGTCAGCCGGGTCCAGCCGGTGCTGCCCCGCAGCCGCCGGTAGACGCGGTAGCCCGCGAGGTCCATCTCCTGGTTCTTCGTCCAGCTCAGCTTCGCCGTGTTGGATCCGCCGGCGTAGGACACCAGCGGGTCCGCCGGCGTGAGCGGCGCGATCTTGTCGACGGTGGCCGAAGTGCGGGGCGTGTACGTGAACTTGACCTTGGCGGCGCCGGTGAAGTTGGCGTAGTCGACGCGGAGGGTGTGCTTGCCCTTGGGGACGGTCACGTTGACGGTCTTGCTGACTGTCTTGGTGGTGTTCTTCCACAGGTCGGTCCTGCGGACGCCGTCGAGGTAGACCCGGATGCCGTCGAGGCCGGAGGCGGCGAGGGCGAAGGGTCCGCCGGAGCCGAAGTCGCGGGTGACGGTCCAGCGCACGCCGAAGTTGTCCTTCGGCAGTCCGGACGCCGGAGCGCCGCTCCAGCTCTCGTCGATCGTGGTGTCGCAGTCGGTCTTCTTCGGGGTGCCCTTGAACGCGGTGTTCGCGAACAGCTGGCGCTTGAAGACCGGCGAGTTGCACGTCGTGGCCGCCGACGCGGTCACGACGGCGCCGCCGAGCAGGGTGCCGGCGGTGGCTAGCACCACGGTGGTGGCCGCGGCGCTTCTGGCTGGGTTCATTCGATCCTCTGGTCGTATCCGCACGACGGGCATGGTCGTTCCGGATGTCGACTCGTGAGGAACCGCGTTGGTTGTACTGATCTTTGCCTACCCATGAACTCCCTTTGGATGGAGGGTCCGTAAAGAGTGTTTGGAGGGGGTTCCGCTCCGCCTTCACAGGAGCAGCGGAGCGTGGTGTTGCGCACTCGTTAAGTGATTCCGCTTGACGCCGGGTGTGGCGTACGCGTTGGCTTTTCAGACATCTGGGTCGCAAAGCAGCCCACGTCCGGAACGCACCTGAAGTGAGCCCCCGTATGCGTCGTATAGCCATGTTTGTGGCCGCGTCCACGATGACCCTTTCGCTTGCCGGCTGCGGCGTGCTCAACGCGACAGGATCGTCGACGTCCGCGAGCCCGACGAAGGGCAACGACATCACGGTGGGCGTGCTGATGCCGGACAAGATCAACACCCGGTACGTCAACTTCGACTACCCGATCATGGCGTCGAAGATCGCCGAGCTGACCAACAAGCAGGGCAAGGTCGACTACCAGAACGCCGCGTCGTCCGCCTCCACGCAGGCGACGCAGATGCAGAAGATGATCGACGAGAAGATCGACGTGATCATCCTGGACGCCGTCGACGCGCACGCCATCGCGGGCACGGTGAAGAAGGCCAAGGCTGCGGGCATCCCGGTCATCGCCTACGACCGCCTCGCCGAGGGACCGATCGACGCCTACGTCTCCTTCGACAACGAGCTGGTCGGCGAGGTGCAGGCCCGCACCCTGCTGGAGGCGCTCGGCTCGAACGTCGACACCTCCGACAAGGTCGTCATGATCAACGGCTCGCCGACCGACCCGAACGCCAAGCAGTTCAAGACGGGCGCCCTGTCCGAGCTGAACGGCAAGGTGACGACCGCGAACCTCTCCTACGACACCAAGGACTGGGACCCGAAGATCGCCGCGCAGGAGGTCACCAAGGCGATCGGCGCGATCGGCAAGGACAACATCGCCGCCGTCTACTCCGCCAACGACGCGATGGCGGGCGGCATCGTCCAGGCCCTCAAGGCGGCCGGCGTCACCCAGATGCCGCCGATCACCGGCCAGGACGCGGACCTCGACGCCATCCAGCGGATCCTCACCGGCGAGCAGTACATGACCGTCTACAAGCCGTACCCGGACGAGGCCGAGGCCGCCGCCCAGATGGCCGTGTACAAGGTGCAGGGCAAGGACATCCAGTTCGACGCGCTCACCCAGGACACCGTCGACAGCCCCACCAACAAGGACATTCCGTCCCAGCTGGTGCAGGTCAGCGCCGTGACCAAGAGCAAGATCAAGGACACCGTCGTCGCGGACGGCATCTACAAGATCTCGCAGATCTGCACGGCCGACTACAAGACCGCTTGCGCGGAGGCGGGGCTCAAGTAAGCCCTGCGGACGGCCCCGTTCCCTGCGAGGGGAACGGGGCTGCTGTGTGCCGGAGGTGGGGACGCTTACCGGCGCTTGCAGGGTGCCTCCCCCAGCCTTCGGCCGGGGGGACCCCCAGCGCCCACCCGTGCCGCCCTGCGGCACGCCTGCCCGCAGCTATGTAGGGGCGCAGGGAACTGCGCGGCCAGCCCCCGCCGGCCCGCGGACGAACGACTACGCGACCCTCGTGAACTCCACCGTCACCTCCGGTGCCCCGCCCGGCACCCCCCGGTAGATCCCCTTGTGCGGGGTGACGTCGTCGTAGTCGCGCCCCCTCCCCACCACCACGTGGTCCTCCCCCGCCCGTACCCGGTTCGTCGGGTCGTACCCGCACCAGTCGCCGGCCCAGTACTCGATCCACGCGTGGCTCTGCCCGGCGACGGGCCGGTTCGGCTCCGCCTCGCGCTCCGGGTGCAGGTACCCGGAGACGTACCGGGCCGGCAGCCCCAGCCCCCGCAGCAGGGCGATGGTGAGGTGGGTGATGTCCTGGCAGACGCCCGCCCGCTGGGCCCACGCCTCCGCGGGGGACGTGTTCACGCCGGTCGCGCCCGGCAGGTAGGTGACGCGGTCGGCGACCAGCCCCGAGACGGCCACCGCGGCCTCGTGCGGGCCCAGCCCCTCCGCCGCGGCCAGCGCCTTCCTCACCAGCTTCTTCGGCACCGACGTCCGCCCGGTCGGCGTCACGAACTCCAGCAGCCTCGACGTCGCCGCCCGTTCGGCCAGCTCCGGCCACCCCGGCGCGGCCGGCAGCGGGCCCGGCGCCGCCGTCTCCACCAGGCTGGACGCGGTGATCGTCAGGTCCTCGTGCGGCTCCAGGAGGTCGAAGCCGGTGACCTGGGTGCCCCAGTAGTCCCAGTACGACCAGACGGCGGTCGCCGGCTGCACCGTGACCCGCGCGTCCAGGGTGGTCTGCCCCGGCAGGGTCAGCGGGGTCATCCGGACCTCGTTGTGCGAGGAGGCCGCGGGCTGTGCGTAGGAGACCCGGGTGGTGTGCCGGATGCGGAGGCGACGAGCCATCTCAGGCTCCTTCCTGGGCCCACTGAACGGGCCCCTGGTACGGGAAGAACCGCTCCGCCACCGCGTCGGCGGACGCCATGCAGGCCTGCTGGAGGTCGCGCAGCAGGCCGGGCAGCTGCTTCTCCAGGGAGGCGGTGTCCAGGTATTCGAGGCGGGTGCGGGCCCGGCCGACGGGGGAGCGGGCGGGGTCCTTGCGGGGCCGGCCGAGCGCCGCCAGGCACTCCTCGGCCGTGGTCAGCGCGTGCAGTGCCGACCGGGGGAAGTCCCGGTCCAGGAGCAGGTATTCGGCCACTCTCGGGGTGTCGCCGAACCCGCTGTGCACCCGTGCGTACGCCTCGTCGGCGCCGCTCGCGCTGAGCAGCGTCGGCCAGTCCGGCGCGTGCGCCGCGTCCAGCACGCGTACCGAGAGCAGCCGTACGGTCATGTCCACCCGCTCCAGGCTCCGCCCGAGGACGACGAACCGCCAGCTGTCGTCCCGGCTCATCGTGGAGTCGGCGAGGCCGAAGAAGAGCGCGGCGCGGCTGCGGACCAGCTCCAGGTAGGCGTAGGGGCCGGTACGGCGGGCCGCGCGGCGCCGGTCGCCGAGCGCGTGCCAGGTGGAGTTGAGGCACTCCCACATCTCCGAGGAGACGGCCTCGCGGGCGCTGCGCGCGTTCAGCCGGGCGGCGCCCAGCGCGCCCTCGATGGAGCAGGTGGAGCGGGCGTCGAAGGCGAGCTGGTCCAGGACCTGCTGCATGTCGACCCGTGCCGCGCCGGCGTCGACGCCGAGGATCGCGTACAGCGACCGGCAGGCGGCGTCCTCGTCGCGCCAGGGGTCCTCCAGCATCCGGTGCAGGTAGGCGTCGAGGATCCGGCCGGTGGCGTCGGCCCGTTCGACGTACCGCCCGGTCCAGGTCAGCGACTCGGCGATACGGGAGAGGATCACGTCGTTCACTGCTGCTGCGCTCCTTCCGGTACGACCGCACGGGTGCCGTCGGGGCCGAGGCGGCGCGGGGCGACGGCGGGGATCGGGCCCGCGCCGACCGGCTCGGGGCGCTCCGCCGGGCCCTCGGCGAGCACCCAGGTGTCCTTGGAGCCGCCGCCCTGGCTGGAGTTGACGATCAGGTTGCCCTCCTGGAGCGCGACCCGGG
Organism: Streptomyces sp. NPDC008092; assembly: GCF_042957285.1. Taxonomy (NCBI): domain Bacteria; kingdom Bacillati; phylum Actinomycetota; class Actinomycetes; order Kitasatosporales; family Streptomycetaceae; genus Streptomyces; species Streptomyces sp. NPDC008092. The sequence continues at coordinate 351,431 of NZ_JBIBHY010000008.1, read as the reverse complement.
TGAGGCCGCCGGGCAGTACCCAGATGTCGTCGCCGTCGTTCACCGCGAACGGCCGCAGGTCAATGTGGCGCGGTGCCATCCGCTCACCCGAGAGGGTGGGAGAGGTGGAGAGGGCGACCGGGCGCTGCGCGATGAAGCCGCGCGGGTCGGCCGTGACGGCTTTGCGAGTGCGTTCCAGGGTGTCCCGGTCGGCCTTGGGTCCGATCACGATGCCCTGGCCGCCGGCCCCGTCGACGGGCTTCACGACCAGTTGGTCGATCTGGTCGAGGACGGCCTCCAACTGCCCTGGTTCATCGGGCCGGTAGGACTCGACATTGGGGAGAACCGGTTCTTCGCCGAGGTAGTAGCGGATCAGGTCCGGGACGTAGGTGTAGAGGAGTTTGTCGTCCGCGATGCCGTTGCCCACGGCGTTCGCGAGTGTGACGTTCCCCGCGATTGCGGCGCTCAGGATGCCGGGGCAGCCGATCACCGAGTCGGGGCGGAAGTGCAGCGGGTCGAGGAAGTCGTCGTCGAGGCGCCGGTAGACGACGTGCACGGGCACCTCGCCGCGGGTCGTGCGCATCCACACCCGGTTGCTCCGGCACACCAGGTCGTGCCCCTCCACCAGCTGCACGCCCATCAGCCGGGCCAGCAGGGCGTGTTCGAAGTAGGCCGCGTTGCTCGGCCCGGGGGTGAGGACGACGACCCGGGGATCGCTCGCCGTGCCGCCGGGCGCGGCCGCGCGCAGGGCGGCGAGCAGCCGCCCCGCGTACCCGTCCACCGGGAGCACGTGCTGCTCGGCGAAGAGCGAGGGGAAGATCCGGGTCATCGCCCTGCGGTTCTCGATGACGTAGGACACCCCGCTCGGCACCCGCACGTTGTCCTCAAGGACCCGGAAGGCCCCGGCCTCGTCCCGGACCAGGTCGATTCCGGCCACATGGATGCGCACCCCGCCGGGTGGCTCCACCGCGTGCGCCGCCCGGTGGAAGTGCGGCGAGCCAAGGAGCAGCCGCCACGGGACCACCTCGTCCTCGAAGGCCCGCGCGTGTCCGTAGGCGTCGGCCAGATAGGCCTCCAGGGCCCGCACGCGCTGGGCCACGCCTCTTCGTATGAGATCCCATTCCAGGGCGTCGAGGATCCTCGGCACCAGGTCCAGTGGCCAGGGCCGTTCCTCGCCCGCGAAGGCGTAGGTCACCCCCCGGTCGGTGAAGGCCCGGGCCATCTGGTCGGCCCGGAACCGCAGTTCACTCGGTTCGATCGGCTGGAGCGCAGCCAGTACCGGCTCATAGGCGGTCCTGACCTCACCCGGCCGCACAAACATCTCGTCCCACGCGTCGGCCAACGCGTACGCGTCGAATATGTCCGCCATGCAGGGACGTTAGAGCGGGCACGTAACGCGGCGATCACTGGCGGATTTCGGGGATTCGCCGGGACTGCCGCGTCACGCGCCCGCGAGCGGCCCTCCCTGCAACGCACCTCCCCCGTGGGTGCGTTGCACGGGGCCCCGGCCCGATCGGGGGAGGATGGCCCGGGGCCCCGTCGGGTGTCCGGCGACACCCGTGGGAAGCGGCTCCCACGATGCCGCGCACACCCCCCTGCCACCACCGTCATCTTGTTGCAACGCGGCTGGGGGAGGCGGTGCGATATCGGGTCGTATCCGGGTATTGCGACGTCCTGCGGGAGGGGAGCCGTGTTGCGGACCCGGTCCGGACCGCTCATAGTTGCGCTGCGGAAGAGGCAGCAAACCGGGGGTGGAATGGTCGATGGCCGGGCACGGGACGGAGGAGCATCCACACGGTGCCGACCGGCTGTGCGCCGTCGGGGACCGCGTGTACTCCCGGGCCGTGCGCCGGGGCCGGGTGCCGCGCACGGACGCCGACACGGTGCCCTGCCTGCTCGAACTGGCGCTGCTGCACCCCGACCCCGATGACATGGACTGGCTGGTGCCGACCGCGCCGCAGGAGGTCATGACCCGGCTGCTGCGCGGCGTGTACGACGAGGTGACGGAGAGCCAGCGGCGGGTGGGGTCGGCCGTCGAGGCGTTCGAGTGGTACGCCGGTCTGGGACGGCAGTTGCAGGCCGTGTCGGTTTCCGCGGAGGGCACGGCGGCCATCCGGGTGCTCGACGGGCTGTCCCGGATCCAGGCGGCCATGGACGAGGCGACGGAGGCCTGCACGCAGGAGGTGCTGACCGTGCAGCCGGGCGGTATCCGGCGGGAGTCGGAGCTGACCGAGGGGCTGCACCGGGCCGTCGCCCTGCGCGGGCGGGGCGTGCGGATGCGCGACCTGTACACGCACGTCGCCCGGCACGGCCAGGGCCTGCTCAACTACCTGGAACTGATGGGCGACGCGGTCGAGGCCCGCACCCTCGACGAGGTCATCGACCGGCTCATCCTCTTCGACCGCACGGTGGCGTTCATCCCCGCGAACCCGGACCGCACGATGGCCCTGGAGCTGCGCCACCCCGCCCTGGTCGAATACTTCGTCACGGTCTTCGAGCGCCTCTGGCGCCTCGCGCTCCCGCTCACCGCCCCGCTCCCCGACACCGGTATCGAGGGCATCTCGCACCGGGAGCAGTCCATCGCGGCGCTGCTCGCGGAGGGCCACCAGGACGCGGTCATCGCCGAACGCCTCGGCATCAGCGTCCGCACCTGCCGCGCCCACATCGCCCGCCTCTCGGAGACCCTGGGCGCGGCCAGCCGTACCCAACTCGGCGTGCGGATAGCGCAGGTGGGGCTGGACCGGCCGCCGGGCGGGGCGAGCGGGGCGCCGGCCGCGATCAGCCTTCCGGATCGAGGATCCCCGAGCGTGCGATGAGGTAGCCGAGCTGGGCGCGGCTCTCGCTGCCGAGGGTGCCGGCGAGTTTGGCGATGTGGACGCGGGCGGTGCGGATGTTCATGCCGAGGCGGTCGGCGATGACGGCGTCGGTGTGGCCCTCCACCAGGAGGGCGGCGATGGCCTGCTGGCGGGGGGTGATGCCGTTGACGGTGGGGCGGAGCTCGGCCTTGGGGAACATCGGGGTGGCCAGGCGCCAGAGCCGGTCGAAGGCGGTGACCAGGTAGTCGACCAGCGCCGGGTGGCGGACCTCCAGGGCGAGGGTGCCGTCGTCGTTGGCGGGGAGGAAGGCCACCGACCGGTCCATGACGACGAGCCGGTCGGGCACCTCGTCGAGGCCACGGGCCGTGCTGTCGCCCTTCAGGGCCTCGGCGTAGGTGAACACGTTGGGCACATGGCGCAGGGTGTTCTGGTAGAGCGTGCGGAACCGGCCGCCGCGGTCGAGGAACGCCTGGTCGCGTGAGTAGGCGGCGGGGAGGGCCTGGTCGCCGCGCTCGCCGATCAGACCGGCGTGCGGCTGCACGCACAGGATCTCCTGCCGGGCCTCCGCCATGGCCTCCCCGATGGCCTGGTTGATCCGCCGTGTGCCGCTCAGCAGCCGCAGGGCCGGGGAGTCCGTCGTCGTGCCGGGCGGTCCCTGGACGTTCATCAGCGGTTCGAAGAACTCCACCAGGCGCTGTTCCAGCCGCCATTCCTCGGTGACGCGGGCGCGGGCCGCGCGCAGCAGCCGGTTCAGGGCGATGTCCGGGGCGACGGGCTCCAGCCGGCCGGTGTCGTCGAGCGCGGGGTGGAGCAGTCCGAGGTCGACGAGGCAGGGGGTCTCGGCGGCGTCCTCCGCGGACAGCCGCCCGTCGCGCAGCGCGCGTTCGTACAGTTTCGTCCCCGCGTCGCACAGGTCCTCGATGCCGTGCTCGGTGTGCGGGGCGGCCGTCACCGGCTGCCGCCCTCCCCCGGGAGCGCCTGGTCCAGGATGCCGGACTGGGCGATGAGATAGCCGAGTTGGGCGCGGCTGCCACTCCCGAGGACCTGCGCCAGCTTGGCGATGTGGGCCCGGCAGGTCCGTACGTTCATGCCCAGCCGGCGGGCGATGGCCTCGTCGACATGGCCCTCCACCAGGAGTTTGGCGATGGAGTACTGGATCTCGGTGATGCCCTCGGAGTCGACCGTGTAGGGGCCGCCCGTGCTCATCGGGACGGCGCGGTCCCACAGGTACTCGAAGACCTTCATCAGGTAGCGGACCACGCCGGGGTGCCGCAGCTCCAGCGCGATCCCCTGGTCGTCGCGGGCCGGGATGAAGGCGATGGCCTCGTCGACGATGATCAGGCGCTCGACCAGCTCGTCGATGGTGCGGTACTCGAACTTGCCGTCGGAGAGCAGGGCCGCGTAGGCCAGCTTCTCCGGGTTGTAGCGGGCGGTGTGCTGATAGAGGCTCCGGACCTTCACACCCCGCTCGATCAGGTGACGGTCCCGTTCGAGGCCCCGCAGCAGGCTGGCTTCCGAGATACGGTCGGACGGCTGCACCGTGAGGATCTCGGACTGGGACTGGGCGGTGGCGAGGTTGAGTGCCGCGTTGATCCGCTCGCTGCCTTCCAGGACGGTGATCGCGTCGCTGGCCGTGTCCGCCTCCGGGCCGATCGCCATGAACGGCTCGAAGAACTCGGAGAGTTCGAGGGAGAGCTGTCTGCGTTCGGTGATCTCCCGCTCGATGGGGTTGAGCCGGCGGGCCAGGGCGACGGCGGGCGGGACCGGGCGCAGCCAGTCGGGATCGTCCGGATCGGGGTGGAGCAGCGCGCGCTCCATCAGACAGGGGGCGTCCTCCGCGTCCGCGCGGGCGACGCGTCCCGCACGCAGAGCAGTGGCGTAAAGACGGCTGCCTTCGTCACACAGCTCGGTCATCGCGTGAGGATGTGTCGCTTTCGCCCGCTTGGTTGTCAAATCTCCACCCCCCAGGGTCCTGAACATGCAGGAACATGATGCACTGTTTGTGTGGCCACCATGTGCCCGAATGAGCCATCGTCTTACCTGACGGGGGAGAGGAAACTTCAAGTGAGGACGAAGCCGACCATGCGGAACAGACTGCTTCGCTCGGTGGTAGCCGCCGCGCTCGCAGCCTTGGTGGCCATGGTGGTGTCGAGCGGCCTCTCCGGCCCGAAGAGTGACACCCAAGCCGTCACCGAATGGCCTGCGGTAGCTGTGAACGCCAGTACGGCAGACTGAGCTGGGAGCTGACGTGACCACCCCACCGGACGACCGATCCTTCCGCCGCGAAATGGCCACCGCCTACCGCTCGGGCTGGCATTTCATCGACCTGGTCACCGCCATCCCCCACAGCGGTGACTCGCTGATGGTGACCGTCTTCGGTGAGCCGGTCGTCGTCACGCGGGACGAGGACGAGGACGTACGGGCATACCGGTGCCTGCGCAAGCCCCGGGGTGCGCCACAGCCCGTCCGCTGTGCCGTCCGGTACGGAATGATCTTTGTGAACCTGGACCAACGGGACCACCGGCTGGCTGAGCCGGAAGTGCCGGACGTGAGGACCATCTCGGCCACCCCCCGCAGTGCCTGACGCGATTCCCCCGTCGTAAAAGATCGCTCAGGTGCTTCCCCCCGCAGCGGCGTCACCGTGACCTGAACACGGTGACGCCGCTGCAGTTTTCGGGGGACATTTCGCTGTATCAGCTGGTTTCGGCCAGGACTTACCGTGGCTGAAACTCACCGGTAGAACAGGGTGGCCGCCCCGGCGTCCCCGTGCCGCCGCGTTCCCGGTCGCCGCGCCGCGCCACCCGGGCCGGCCCCGCCTCCGCGCCGCAGGCAACCTGGTGCCTTTTCCGCCAGGAGTCCGTCCGGGGCCCCGTTCGGTGCGACAGTGTCCGCGCGGCAGGTGCCCATGGCCCGGAAGGCGCCCTCGGAGGGCCCCGGAAGCCACCCACGGAGGGTCTCCCCTGAACCCCCCCGGAAGTTCCCCTGAAGGTCTCCCGAGAAGGTGCTCCCCGGAAGGGCTCCCGCCCGTACCTTGAGTGGAATAGACTCAACTTTGTGTACGTTGGCTGAGTCAGCCGAACGATGCCGAGGAGGAGAACGCGAACGTGGACGCCGAGCTGACCAACAGGAGCCGGGACGCGATCAACGCGGCCAGCAGCCGGGCCGTGACCGAGGGGCACGCGGACCTCACCCCTGCCCACCTGCTGCTGGCTCTGCTGGCCGGGCAGGACAACGAGAACATCACCGACCTGCTCGCGGCCGTCGACGCCGACCAGGCCGCCGTACGCCAGGGCGCCGAGCGCGTGCTGGCCGCGCTGCCCAGCGTGACCGGTTCCACGGTCGCGCCCCCGCAGCCCAACCGCGAACTGCTCGCGGTCCTCGCCGACGCCGGCGAACGCGCCAAGGAACTCGGCGACGACTACCTCTCCACCGAGCACCTGCTCCTCGGCATCGCCGCCAAGGGCGGCGCGGCCGGCGAGGTCCTCGACCGCCAGGGCGCCACCGCGAAGAAGCTGGCCGAGGCCTTCCGGAAGGCGCGCGGCGGGCGCCGGGTGACCACCGCCGACCCCGAGGGCCAGTACAAGGCGCTGGAGAAGTTCGGCACCGACTTCACGGCCGCCGCCCGGGACGGCAAGCTCGACCCGGTCATCGGCCGCGACCAGGAGATCCGCCGGGTCGTGCAGGTGCTGTCCCGCCGTACGAAGAACAACCCGGTCCTCATCGGCGAGCCCGGCGTCGGCAAGACCGCCGTCGTCGAGGGGCTCGCGCAGCGGATCGTCAAGGGGGACGTCCCCGAGTCGCTGAAGGACAAGCGGCTCGTCTCGCTCGACCTCGGGGCCATGGTGGCCGGGGCCAAGTACCGCGGTGAGTTCGAGGAGCGGCTGAAGACCGTCCTCGCCGAGATCAAGGACTCCGACGGGCAGATCATCACCTTCATCGACGAGCTGCACACGGTCGTCGGCGCGGGTGCGGGCGGCGACTCCGCCATGGACGCCGGCAACATGCTGAAGCCGATGCTGGCCCGCGGCGAGCTGCGCATGGTCGGCGCCACCACGCTCGACGAGTACCGCGAACGCATCGAGAAGGACCCGGCGCTGGAGCGCCGCTTCCAGCAGGTGCTGGTCGCCGAGCCGACCGTCGAGGACACCATCGCCATCCTCCGCGGCCTGAAGGGCCGTTACGAGGCCCACCACAAGGTCCAGATCGCGGACTCGGCGCTGGTCGCCGCCGCGACCCTCTCGGACCGCTACATCACCTCCCGCTTCCTCCCCGACAAGGCCATCGACCTCGTCGACGAGGCCGCCTCCCGGCTCCGCATGGAGATCGACTCGTCCCCCGTCGAGATCGACGAACTCCAGCGCTCCGTCGACCGGTTGAAGATGGAGGAGCTGGCGCTGGAGAAGGAGACCGACCCGGCCTCCCGGGAGCGCCTGGAGAAGCTGCGCCGCGACCTCGCCGACAAGGAGGAGGACCTGCGCGGCCTCAACGCCCGCTGGGAGCGCGAGAAGCAGTCCCTGAACCGGGTCGGCGAGCTGAAGGAGAAGCTCGACGCCCTGCGCGGCACCGCCGAACGCGCACAGCGCGACGGCGACTTCGACACCGCCTCCAAGCTGCTGTACGGCGAGATCCCGCAGCTGGAGAAGGAGTTGGAGGCCGCCTCCGAGGCCGAGGAGGAGACGGCCAGGGACACCATGGTCAAGGACGAGGTCGGCTCCGACGACATCGCCGACGTGGTGGCCGCCTGGACCGGCATCCCGGCCGGCCGCCTGCTGGAGGGCGAGACCCAGAAGCTGCTCCGCATGGAGGACGAGCTGGGCCGCCGCCTGATCGGCCAGACCGAGGCCGTACGCGCGGTCTCCGACGCCGTACGACGGTCCCGCGCCGGCATCGCCGACCCGGACCGCCCCACCGGCTCCTTCCTCTTCCTCGGCCCCACCGGCGTCGGCAAGACCGAACTCGCCAAGGCGCTCGCCGACTTCCTCTTCGACGACGAGCGGGCGATGGTCCGCATCGACATGTCGGAGTACAGCGAGAAGCACAGCGTGGCCCGGCTGGTCGGCGCCCCGCCCGGATACGTCGGCTACGAGGAGGGCGGCCAGCTGACCGAGGCGGTTCGCCGCCGCCCGTACACGGTGGTGCTCCTCGACGAGGTGGAGAAGGCCCACCCGGAGGTCTTCGACATCCTGCTCCAGGTGCTGGACGACGGCCGCCTCACCGACGGCCAGGGCCGCACGGTCGACTTCCGCAACACCATCCTGGTGCTGACGTCGAACCTGGGCAGCCAGTACCTGGTCGACCCGGTCCTCGGCGAGGAGGAGAAGAAGCGGCAGGTCCTGGAGACGGTCCGGCAGTCCTTCAAGCCGGAGTTCCTGAACCGCCTCGACGACCTGGTGGTCTTCTCCGCCCTGGCCAAGGACGAACTGGCCCGGATCGCCCGGCTCCAGATCGACCGGCTCGCCAAGCGCCTCGCCGACCGCAGGCTCGCCCTGGAGATCACGCCCGAGGCGCTGGCCTGGCTCGCCGAGGAGGGCAACGACCCGGCCTACGGTGCCCGTCCGCTGCGCCGCCTGGTCCAGACCGCCATCGGCGACCGGCTGGCCAGGGAGATCCTGGCCGGCGAGGTCAAGGACGGCGACACGATCCGCGTCGACGCCTTCGGGGAGGGGTTGATCGTGGGTCCGGCGACGGCCGAGGAGGCTGTGGAAAACGCCGGTCAGGAGACCGGGAAAACGCTCTGAGCGGAATTACGCCAACGCGAGATGAACCCGCCGGGGCGGGGGTTGCCACCCCCCTCCCCGGATGGGGGAGGATGGCGGGATCCGTATGAAGGGAAAAACACGGTGACCATCGACCCGTCCTCGATTCCGAACTTCGGGGGCCAGCCCGAGCCGCAGCCCCAAGGACCGGCGGGCCCCGTCGTCCCGGATCAGGATCTTGTGAAGCAGCTCCTCGACCAGATGGAGCTCAAGTACGTCGTCGACGACGAGGGCGACCTCGCCGCGCCGTGGGAGCAGTTCCGTACGTACTTCATGTTCCGCGGCGAGGACGAGCAGGCCGTCTTCTCGGTCCGGACGTTCTACGACCGCCCCCACAAGATCGACGAGAAGCCGCAGCTCCTTGAGTCCATCGACGACTGGAACCGGCGGACGCTGTGGCCCAAGGTCTACACCCACACCCACGACGACGGCACCGTCCGTCTCATCGGTGAGGCCCAGATGCTGATCGGCACGGGTGTCGACATCAACCACTTCGTCTCGTCCACGGTCAGCTGGGTGCGGGCCGCGATCGAGTTCGACAAGTGGCTGGTCGAGCAGCTCGGCCTGGAGGAGGACGTCAACGAGGCCGACGGCCCGGAAGACGACGACGAGTAAGGCCTACAGCGGTGTCTGCGCGTACACGACGAGGTACGTGCCGTAGCCGAACGAGAGCCCGGCCAGGGCCGTGACCACCACCGTCGCGTGCCAGGGGCGGGCTCTCGCCGTGCGGACCAGCGCCCGGGCCAGCGGGAGCAGCAGCGGGAAGGCCGGGAGCAGGAAGCGCGGCTTCGACTCGAAGAAGCCCGAGCCGCCGAGGGCGATCAGCAGGAGCACCGCGGTGTAGGCGAGGAGCGGCAGCGGGGCGCGGTCGAGCGCCAGGAGCGCGAACAGGACGACCGCGGCCGCCACGATCACCAGCGCCATCGGGAAGACGAACCGGTCGCCGCGCAGCAGCAGCCTGCGGACGACGGCGAGCGAGCCCCGGCCGAAGTCGAAGCGCGAGCCCCACAGCCGCTGTACGCCGAAGTAGCCGCCCAGCGCGTCGCCGGTGCGGCGGCCGACCCACAGGACGTACGCGGTCCAGCCCAGCGGGGCGAGCGCCGCGCCCGTCCACAGCCTGTGGGTGACCCGGCCGCGGGCGCGGTACAGCTCGCGGCCGGCGGCGAGCAGGACGGCCGCCGCGACCGCGAAGCCGTTCGGGCGGGACAGGCCGGCCAGGGCGGCCAGGGTGCCCGCCCACAGCCAGTTCCCGGCCAGCACGGCATACAGCGACCAGGCGGCGAAGGCGGTCAGGACCGGTTCCGTGTACGCCATGGACAGCACCACGGAGTGCGGGAGCAGCCCCCAGAGCAGCACCAGCGCGGTGCCCACCGCACGGCCGTGCAGCCGGGCGCCCACCGCGTAGATCCCGCCCGCGGCGACGGCGGCGGCCGTCCACGACACGAGCAGCCCCGCGCCGGCCCCGCTGAGCGGGGTGACGGCCGTCAGGGTCCGGACGAGGGCCGGGTAGAGCGGGAAGAACGCCAGGTCGCTGTGGACGATGCCGGGGCCGAAGTACAGGGTGCGGCCGTAGCCGTGCGCCGCGATCCCCAGGTACCACGCCGCGTCCCACGACCTCCCGAGCAGCGTCAGCGGGTGCCGCCCGCCCGCCCAGGCGGCCAGCGCCAGCACGGCCATGCCGGTGAGCCGGACCGCCGCGAACAGTCCCACGGCCACCCCGCCCGCGGTGACCAGGGACAGCCGGGTGCCGGGCTGCTGTGCGACGGGCGGGGCGAGGGCGGTGGTGCTGGCGTGGCTCACATTCGCACCCTGCCGGGGGATCGGGGCGGGGGCGAGAAATGTACGCCCGATGGGGGAAAAGACCGTGCCCCGCCGGGATCGACCCGGCGGGGCACCGTCGTGTACGTGAGGTCAGTCGTCGTCGTCCTCGTCGGCCTCGAAACGCGGCAGGACGTCGGTGTCCGTGCCGTACGTGCCGAAGAGGTCGACCAGGGCCCTGGTCATGGCGTCCAGGCCGCCTTCGCGGATGACCACGAGGTCGGGGATCCGCAGGTACAGGCCGCCGGCGCACTCGCCGGTGGTGGACCGGTGGTCCATCACCTCGGCGATCTTCCGAGGGGTCATGAAGGTCGCGGTCCACCCCTTGCCGTCACGGGTGCGGATGACCGCGTCGATGTCCTCGGCGGTGTCGGCGTCGTCGTCCAGGGCGAGTACGTAGGTGACGGAGAAGTCGGCCGTCTCCACGGTCACCAGTGGTTCATGAGCCATAGGTCTTCAGCAGCTCCTTGATGACGTGCGGCTCGTTCGGCTTGTCGGACTTACCGATGATCTCGAAGCCGCCTTCGACCTCGCGGAAGAAGAGCCGTGCGCCCTTGTCGCCCCGAAGGTAGCGGATGCCGTGCGGCAGCGCCCTGGAGCCCTTGCCCGGCTGGTCGTTGCCGTCCAGCAGCTTGTTGATGAGCTGGTTCATCTCGCGCTGCACGTCCTCGTTCTTCGTGGACTTCTCGGCGAGCTTGGCGAGCTTGCTGTTCTTGCCGAGCGCCGAGGTCACGCAGATCTTCGGCTTGCCGGCGGCGGCGAACGCGGCCGGCCGGGCGGCGGAGGTGCCTGCCGCGAGGAGGCACGATACGGCGCTCTGGCCCTTCTTGACCCGGTCCAGGACCGTACGGAGCCGGTCCAGGGTGTCCTTGGCCTTGTCCAGCTTCTCCCAGAAGGAGTAGATGCCGTTGCTGACCCGGTAGATCGCCTTGCTCACGGCCGGAACCTTGCCGATGGCCGCGCCCACGAGGATGACGTTGACCAGTGTCCACAGGCAGCCCTCGACGTCGCCCTGGGTGAAGCACTTCTTGGCGTCGGTGTAGCCCAGCTCGTCGAGGAGGATCTGGCCGCCGTTGTCGACCACCCAGTCCATGACGTCCATGGCCAGCAGCTGCCTGGCCGCGCGGAAGTCGTCCACGCAGGACTGGCCGCACTGGGCGAGGAGCAGCGCCTCCTCGCTCTGGGAGAGGTCCGCCCCCGTGTCGGGCCTGGGGCCGTCCAGCGCGGCCTTGCGGGCTTCCTCCTGCTCCTTGAGGAACTCCTGCTCGGCGCGGTCGGCCGCCGAGTCGGCCGCCTTCGCGTCCGCGTCGGCGTTGGCCGCGGACTTCTCCGCGGTGACGGCGTCCTGCTCCGCCCGGGTGGCCGCCGAGTCCGCGGCGCCGGAGTCGCGGGTGGCGGCGTCGGCGGAGGCGCGGGCGTTCGTGGCGCTCTTCTCGGCCTCGGTGGCCTCGTTGTCCGCCGCGGCGGCCTCGCCGGCGGCGTCGCGGGCGGCGCTGTCGGCGTAGAACCAGTCGGTGCCCGCCTGCGCGACGTACTCGCCGGTCTTCGCGTCGGCCTTCTTCGCCGCCTCGGCGGCCTTGGCCGCCTCCGCCGCCGAGGCCCGGGCCTCGGCCACGGACTTGAGCGCGGCCGCCGCGTCGGCCGCCGCGGCCGCTGCCGCCTGCGCGGCGAGCTTGGCGTCGCCTGCGGCCTTGTCGGCCAGCGCCTTGGCGTCGGCGGCGGCCTTGGCCGCCTCCTTGGCCTTGGCGGCAGCCGCGGCTGCCTGCTGCTCGGACAGCGACATGGAGGTCTGGCCGATCAGCACGGCGAAGGCGGCCGCGGTGTCCGACTCGCGGTACGGGGTGCCCGCCGCGATGGCGGTGTTGGCGGGCTTGATCACCTCGGTCGCCGAGTCACGGGCCGCGGCGGCCGCCTGGCCGGCCGCGTACGCGTGTCCGGCGGCCTCGGCCGCCCACGCCCTGGTCCTGGCCGCCTCGTCGCGGGCCGCCTGGGCCTCCTGGCTCGCCTTCAGCGAGGCGGCCTGGGCCTTCTTGGCCTCCTTCTCCGCGTCGGCGGCGTTCGCCGACGCGGCCTCGGAGGCGTCGATGGCGTCGGCTGCCGCGGCATGCGCGACCGCGCCCGCGGCGACGGCCGTCTGGTAGGCCGACCACGCCTTGTCGGCGGCCGCGCGGGAGCGCTGCGCGGCGGCGTCGGACCGGGTGGCGGCGGCGCGGGCGTTCTGCGCGGCGGTGCTCGCCTCACCGGCGGCGGCACGCGCCCTGGTGGCCGCACCGGCCGCGTCGTCGGCGGCGGTACGGGCGGCGGTGGCCGCCTCCCGGGTCTCGCCGGCGGCGCCGGTGCCGACGGCCGCGGCGGCGGCCGACTCCAGGGCGGCGGCCCGGGACGCGGTGGCCTTCTTGTTGCGCTCCGCTTCCTCGGCCTTCTCGCGCGCGGCGGAGGCCCGGCCCTCGGCGAGGAGCGCTGTGGTCAGCTGCTCGTCGGCCGTCGTCGCGGCGGCCTCCGCGCGGCTGCGGGCGGAGCCGGCCGTCTCGCGCTCGTCGGCGGCGCGCTGCTCGGCCGCCTTCGCCTTGGCCCGTTCGCCGGCCGCGTTCTGGCGCTCCCGCGCGGCGACGCCCTTCTCCTGCTCGGCCTTGGCCCGCTGCGCCTTGGCGGTCTCCGCCGCGACCCGGGCCGTCTCCTGCGCCCGCTCGGCGGTGGCCTGCGCGTTCTTCGCCTTGGTGGCGTTGGCGGCGGCCTCCTTGGCCAGCGCGTCCGCGGACACGGCCGCCGCCTTCGCCTGGGCCGCCGCCTCCTGCGCGGCGATCCGCCGGAACTCCGTGTTGATGGCGTGGGCCTGGCTCTGGGAGAGCGCGAACAGGGTCTTGCTGTCGGCCACCGTCGCCTTCGCGGCGTTCACTGCGGTCTGCGTGGCCTTCGCCGCCGCCTGGGCCGCGGCGTACGAGGCCTTGGCGACCTGCACCGACTGCTGCGCGTACAACAGCCCGCGACCGCGCGGGGTCTTGGCCGCGTCGGCGACGACGTACGCGTCGTTCTGCGCGGTGGCGGCCTGGTCCGCGGCCGTCTTGGCGACGGCCACCGCCTTGTTGGCCAGCGCCAGTTGGTCGGCGGCCTTCTTCTGGGCGGTGGCCAGGTCCGCCTTGGCCTGGGTGAAGACCGCGGGCTTGGGCCGGTGGATGCTGTCCTTGGGCTGGGCGGCCCAGTACTTCTGCCAGAGGAGGATCTGGTCGGCCAGCCAGGCCTGCCCGATGGACTCGATCATCGCCTCGGTGGCCCTGCGGGCCTCCGCGGACGCGTTCGTCTCCGCGGCCATGATGGTGGCGCGGGGCTTGGCCTGAGCGGCGTACTCCTGCTCCCACTCCTGGTCGGCCGTCGCGACCACGGGGCTGAGGATCCGCCGGGCGTCGACGGGGTTGAAGCTGTCGCAGCCGCCCCAGGCGACCTTGAGGGCCTCCACCTCCATGCGGTACTCGGCGGAGCCCACCTCCGGCGCCTTGGTGACGAAGCCGCCGTGGCGCAGGTAGGAGGCGACGTCGCTCGCGGTGGTCGAGTTGTAGGGCCCCTTGACGTCGCTGTCCCGGAACATGACGCCGGCCGCGAAATCGTTCCAGCTGTCCTGGCCCTCGATCGCGGCGGCGGTCTTCCGCACCTGCTCGACCGAGGCCGGCGTGGGTACGCTCCGGCCGTCCTGCCCCAGCAGGCCGTACAGGTCCTGCTGCGGGCCGAGGGTGAACGCCACGACGTCCGCGTCGAACTCGGGGGCGTGGTAGCTGGTGCCCGAGTCCCACCCGGTCTGGGCGTAGATCTTGTTCGCGCCTTCCCAGCCCTCCTTGCGGGCACGGGACTTGTTCAGGTACTCGGTGACGCCGTCCTTGTCCTTGGACAGGGCGTCACCGAGGGGGCCCAGCTTCCAGAGAACGCCGTCGAGAGCGGTGGCGAGATCGGCGTCGGTGCCGTTCAGTGCCTTCGCGGCCGCCGCCTTCAGGGCGGGGCCGCCGATGTGCAGGGCCACACCGGCCATGCACCGGTCGACACGGGGCTGTTGGCCGAGGCTGATCCGCAGCAGGCCGCTGTCCGGATCCTGCGGCGGCGGTTCGTCGGCCCGGGCGGGCGCCGCGTACACCAGTCCCGTCAGTACGGCGGAGGCCGCCACCAGCGCGGTGCCCGCCATCCCCCTTGAGCGCAAGGCTCTTCGCATGTTGTCGCCTGTCTTCTGGACGATCGGTCGGCCCAGGAGAAGAGCAGGCGGGCATGGCTGTGCGACAGCCTTGGCCGGATCGCCGACGCGCTCTCGTCGAGACGTCGAGATGTCGAGACGCGCGGTCGGCCGGTCGAATATCACGTGTGCTGGTCAGGCACACCTCCCCCGCGCCCTCCCCCTCAGGGCTTTACAAGAGTTACACAGGAAACAGGAGTTCGGTAGAGGGTTTCTTTACCTGAAGCAGACCAAACGCCGTACCGCGCGGCGCCTCCGTGGCTAGGCGAGCTGCCGCAACCGCTCCGCCGCCTCCTTCAGTACCTCCGCCCGCTTGCAGAACGCGAACCGCACGAACGGGGCCCCCGCCTCCCGGTGGTCGTAGAAGACCGCGTTCGGGATGGCGACGACGCCCGCCCGTTCCGGCAGCGAACGGCAGAACGCGAAGCCGTCGGTCTCGCCGAGCGGGCGGATGTCGGTGGTGATGAAGTACGTGCCGGCGGTGTCGTAGACCTCGAAGCCCGCCTCCGTCAGGCCCGCCGCGAGGATGTCCCGCTTGGTCTGCATGTCGCGGCGGAACGCCTCGAAGTACGCGTCCGGCAGGGCGAGGGCCTCCGCGACCGCGTACTGGAAGGGGCCCGACGCGACGTACGTCAGGAACTGTTTCGCCGAGCGCACCGCCGTGACCAGCTCCGGCGGCGATGTCACCCAGCCGACCTTCCAGCCGGTGAAGGAGAACGTCTTGCCGGCCGAGCCGATGGTGACCGTGCGCCCGCGCATGCCGGGGAGGGTCGCGAGGGGCACGTGCTCCGCCTCGTCGTAGACCAGGTGCTCGTACACCTCGTCGGTCACCACCAGCAGGTCCCGCTCCACGGCCAGTTCGGCGATCGCGGTCAGCTCGGTGCGGGTGAGGACCGTGCCGGTCGGGTTGTGCGGGGTGTTGACCAGGAGGAGCCGGGTGCGCGGGGTGACGGCCGCGCGCAGCTCGTCGAGGTCGAGGCGGAAGGCGCCGGCGTCGGGGCGCAGGGTGACCGGGACCCGGATGCCGCCCGCCATCGCGATGCTCGCCGCGTAGGAGTCGTAGTACGGCTCCAGGGCCACGACCTCGTCCCCCGGTTCCAGGAGGGCGAGCAGGGCGGCCGCGATGGCCTCGGTGGCGCCGGCGGTGACCAGCACCTCGGCGTCCGGGTCGTACGACAGCCCGTAGCGGCGCTGCTGGTGCGCGGCGACCGCGGTGCGCAGTTCGGGGACGCCCGGACCCGGCGGGTACTGGTTGCCGCGCCCCTCGCGCAGCGCGCGCACGGCGGCCTCCCTGACCTCCTCGGGACCGTCGGTGTCCGGGAAGCCCTGCCCCAGGTTGATGGCGCCGGTGCGCAGGGCGAGGGCGGACATCTCGGCGAAGATCGTGGTGCCGAACTCGGCCAGCCGGCGGTTCAGGAGCGGGCGTTCGCTGGAGGTCATGCCGGTCATCCTGCGCCCTGGCTCCGGAGTTCCTCAACCCGGCTTCCGGGCGGGCACCTGCGGCGACACCCCGACGGCGGTGCGGGCCCCGGTCGCGGTGCCGAACGATTGCGGCCATGCTGGCAGGAGAGCATGGCCGACTTCGCGCGGGCGCCGTCCGACGGTGACCGCGCTGCACAGGAAGGTTGCTGCCATGACAACGGTGCCGAGCAGACCAGAGCGCGGACCCGGGGGGCCCGGCGGCAGCGGAACGACCAACGGCGCCTCCTTGTTCGCCGGGAGCATGATGATGCTCAGCGGCCCCCTCAGCATCCTGATGGGCGCGTCCGGCATCGCACACGACACGCTGTTCGCCGCGTCCCGGTACTCCTACCGGTTCGACGTGACGGCCTGGGGCTGGATCCACCTCGTCATCGGGCTGGCACTCGTCGTCGCCGGCCTGGGGGTGCTGACGGAGCAGGGCTGGAGCCGCGGGGCCGGCATGGCGGTGGCGGCGATCAGCCTGATCACCCAGTTCATGTTCGTTCCGTACTACCCGCTGTGGGCCATCCCCGTGATGACACTCGACCTCCTGATCCTGTTCGCGCTGACGAGGGGCCGGATGGCCTGAGAGACCCTCAGAAGTTCCTCAACTCCGCTTTGGCCGCCACGACGGCCGGGCATCCCCAGTCCACGCCGCGCTCGCGCGGCGGCCGGGGCGCCCACGGGGGGTCGCCTTCGGGGGAACGGAAAGAAGGTGACGCCATGGGCACCGTCTTCATCGTGGTGGCCGCGGTCATCTGCCTGGCGGTCGTCGCGGCGGCGGTCCGCCGGGGCGGCGGGACCAAGGGGGCGTACCGCGGCGGCGGGTCCTCGTCCTACGACAGCTCCGGCAGCTGGTGGGCCGGGGACTCGGGGTCGTCGTCCTCGCACGGCGGCGGACATCACGGCGGCGGCCACTCCTGCGGCGGCGGGCACTCCTCGTGCGGCGGCGGCTCGTCCTGCGGCGGCGGCTCGTCGTGCGGCGGGGGCGGCTGCGGCGGGGGCAACTGAGCCGCCCGGCGGCGGCGGAGGACCGGGGCGTCCGGACGGAGAGCAGAGGAGCTCTCGCCGGGCGCCCCGGCGTGCGCCGGAAAGAGTGGGGCGCACAACTTGGTTGAACAGTTGAGCTGTGGAGCCCTCTGAGGGATGGAAACCCCACGAAGTTGGGTAAAAACGCTGTGGCGGCACCACAGTTCATGATTCCCTCTAAATCACCAAAGCAGCACCTCGGACGTCCTGACGACACCCTCCCCCGGCTGGGCCGGCCGGGCCGATCTCCCGGTGTCGACCGAGGTGCGCCGGACCACACTCCTCCCCTTTTGCGTGCTAGCGGAGCCGACCCATGCTCACGACCCTGAACACCACCTACACCGATACGCGCGCGGCCGACCTCGCCTGGGCCCTGGGACGCGAGCCGCTGCCCGCCCTGGCCACCCTCGACCTGGAACTGACGGGGGCGAAGCTGCAGTTGAGACTGCTCGGCGCCTCCCACCAGGTACTCCTGGAGGAGGAGTGCGGCGGCTGTTCGGAGACGGTGGCGTGCATCCCGGGGTCCAGTACCCCCCTGCCGCTCGGGGTCGCCAAGCGCATCGGCGACTGGGAGTACGAGTTCGCGGCCCGCGTCGAGGTGCTGTCACCGGGCTCCTTCGCGGGCCGCGCCCAGGAACTGCTGGCCCTCGTCTCCGAGCATCCGCACGGCCTCGCCGGGGTCTTCCCGGGCAGCCCGCACGCCTTCACCGCGATGCTCGCCCAGCGCCACGAGGGCCAGGTGCACTGGCGCACCTGGCACGCGTACCCGCAGGACGGCCAGCTGGTCGCGACCCGGACCCGGGTCGGTGTACGGGTCCCGGTGCCTCAACCCGTGGCCGGATGACATAAACCAACGGGGCGGCAAGGGCCCGGAGTTCCACACGTGTGGGTGACGAAGCGTACCGAGCGAGTGACGTAACGTCGCAGAGTGATCGATCCGCACGCACCCGCCCCGCCCGGCACACCGCCGTCCTGGGGCACCCCCGCGCGGCTGCCCGTGCGGCCGGGGACGGGCCGTTTCCTGGTCCTGGCGTGCGTGTTCGTCTGCGCGGCCTGCGGACTGGTGTACGAACTCGAACTCGTCGCCCTCGCCTCGTACCTGATCGGCGACTCGGTCACCCAGGCCTCCGTCGTGCTGTCCGTGATGGTCTTCGCGATGGGCGTCGGCTCACTCGCCGCGAAACGGCTGCGCTGGCACGCGGCGGCCGGGTTCGCCGCGGTGGAGGCCGCGCTGGCGCTGGTCGGCGGCTGCAGCGCCATGGCCCTGTACGCCGTCTTCGCCTGGACCGGCGGCTGGGGCGGCCTGTGGGCGGCCGGCCCGCGCTGCCTCCTGGTCGCCTTCTCCCTCGCCATCGGCCTGCTCATCGGCGCCGAGGTGCCGCTCCTGATGGAACTCATCCAGCGCATCCGCCGCCAGGACGCGGGCGGCGCGGTCGCCGACCTGTTCGCGGCCGACTACGTGGGCGCCCTCGTCGGCGGCCTCGCCTTCCCGTTCCTGCTGCTGCCCTTCCTCGGCCAGCTGACGGGCACCCTGCTCACCGGCACCGTCAACGTCGTCGCCGGGGGCGCCCTGGTCCTCGGCCTGTTCCGCCGCGACCTGTCCCGCCGGGCCCGCTGGACCCTGCTCGTCGCGGGCGTCACCGTCCTCGGCCTCCTCGCCTCCGCCGCCGTCCTCGTCGGCGACTTCGAACGGGCCGCACGGCACGCCGTCTACGGCGCCGACGTCCGGGTCGCCCTCCAGACGGACGTCCAGGAGATCGTCCTCACCGGCGGCACCCACGGCCGCCCCCTCGACCTCTTCCTGGACGGCCGGCTGCGGGTCGGCGGCCACGACGAACGCCGCTACCACGAAGCCCTCGTCCACCCCGCGATGACCGGCCCGCACGCGCGCGTGCTGATCCTCGGCGGCGGCGACGGCATGGCCGCCCGCGAGGTGCTGCGCCACCCCGGCGTCGACCGCGTCGACATCGTCGAACTCGACGCGGGTCTGGTTCGCCTCGCCCGCCACGACCCGGCCCTCGCCGCCCTCAACGGTCACGTGTACGACGACACGCGCGTCCACGTCCACACCGCCGACGCCTTCCACTGGCTGCGCGAGGCACCCCGCGCCGGGGACTCCGACTCCTCCGGCTCCTCCGGCTCCTCCGATTCCTCCGGCTCTTCCGGCTCTTCCGGCTCTTCCGGCTATGACGTCGTCATCGCCGACCTGCCCGACCCCGGCATCACCGCCAGCACCAAGCTGTACTCGGAGGAGTTCTACGGCCTCGTCCGCCGCGCCCTCGCCCCCGGCGGCCGCCTGGCCGTGCACGCCGGACCGGTGCAGGCCCGCCCCCACGCCTTCTGGACGGTCGCCGCGACCATCCGGGCGGCAGGCCTCGCCACCACCCCCTACCGGGTCCTCGGCCGGGACGCCGGTTTCGCCCCGGGCCCCGACCGCTCGGCGGGCGAGTCCAGGGCCCCGCACGACTGGGGCTTCGTCCTCGCGACCGCGGGCCGCCGCGGGCCGCCGCTACGCCTGCCGGCCGGCGGCCCGCGGCTGCGGACGCTCACGGAAGAGGGACTGGAGCGGGACGCGCTGAAGGCGCCGGCGGCCGGGCTGCCGCCGCCGTCGACGCTGGTGCACCCGCGGTACTGAGCGGATCCGGGCGTCAAGGAGGCTCGCAGGGTGGCGCGCGTCGGGGAGGTTGTGGCGGACCGACTCGTGGGTAGGCTCAGTCGCCATGGAGCACCAGGTGTACGTCCCGGCCCCGGCCTCGCGGCTCAGGGAGGCGCTGGCCGACCCCGCGCGGGTCGCCCGGGCGGTCCCCGGCCTCCAGCAGGACGCGGGCGCCGACCCCGGCACCGGCCGCCTCAAGGTCCGCATCGGCAGCCACTCGATCACCTACCGGGGCTCCCTGCGCGTGACCGCCCACGACGACGGTTCCTACGCGGTCGACGGCGACGCCACCGAGGCCCGCGGCACCGGCACGGTGAAGCTGGCGCTGACCTTCCGCCTCGCGGAGACGGGCGAGGGGTGCACCGTCACGGTGACCGGTACGGCCTCCGCCGACGGCCGGGTCGCGGAGCTGGCGGCGGAGGCGGTGGAGGCGGCGGCGACGAGGTTGCTGAGCCGTTTCGCGGAGGGGCTGGGGGAGCCGCCCGCGGACGAACCGGCCCCGGTCTTCGAGGCGGAGGTCCCGACGCCGGCGCCGGAACCGGTGACGGAGCCGGTGGTGGAACCGGTGGTGGAACCCGTGGTGGAGCCGCTTCCCGAGATTTTCGCGGAGGCGGCGCACGCGCGCCGGACGATGATCGGCCGCAGCGCGGAGGAGGTGGACCACGCACCGCCGAGGGGGCGGTACGCGCCGGTCCCGGCGCCGCAGACGGTTACGGGGGCGTCGGCCCTGCGCTGGGCCGCGCCGGCGGCGGCGCTGGCCTTGGCATCGGCGATCGTGGTGACGAGGGCGTTGCGGCGCCGGCGTTGAGCTGTGCGGGTTGGCTGGGGCGGGGGTGGGGACGCTCACCGGCGCTGGCCGGGCGCCGCCCGCGCCCACCCGTGCCGCCCTGGGGGCACCTCCCAGGCCCTTAAGGCACTGGGGGAGGCACGACTGCCCGCGGCTGGGGAGATACGGCGGGCGAAGCGTCCCTTCAGGGGCGCTGGGGGTCCCCCCGGCCGAAGGCTGGGGGAGGAACTGCGCGACCAGCCCCCACCCACCCGCACCCGAAACTCGACGCCCTCCCCACTACTCTCATCCCGTGAGTAACGAAGACATCACGCTGACCGCAGGCGACGTCACCCTCCACCTGCACCCCGGCAACGGCGGCCGGATCGCCGGACTCGAAGTCGGCTCCCTCGAACTCCTCCGGCAGGGCGACCGCTTCGGCTGCTTCCCGATGGTCCCGTGGTGCGGCCGGATCCGGGACGGCCGTTTCCGCGACGGCGCCACCACCGTCCAGATGCCCCTCAACTCCCCGCCGCACGCCATCCACGGCACCGCCCGCGACGGCGCCTGGCGCACCGCGCGGCTCTCGGCGACCGAGGCCGTGATCACCCGCGACCTCGGCGCCCCCTGGCCGCACCCCGCCCGCGTCACCCACGTCGTCCAGCTCGCCGAGGACTCGCTGACGCTGACGATGTCCGTGGAGACGTACGACGACTCCTTCCCGGCACAGATCGGCTGGCACCCGTGGTTCAACCGGAACCTCGGCGGCCAGGACGCCCAGGACGTGCGGGTGGACTTCACCCCCGCCTGGCAGGAGGAGCGCGGCGAGGACCACCTGCCCACCGGCAACCGCGTCGACCCGAAGCCCGGCCCCTGGGACGACTGCTTCGGCATGCCCGACGGCGTCGACGTCACCCTCACCTGGCCCGGACAGCTGGAGCTGAAGGTCGCCAGCCGCGAGCAGTGGGTCGTCGTCTACGACGAGCAGGCGGAGGCCGTCTGCGTGGAGCCGCAGACCGGACCGCCGAACGGGCTCAACACGCTGCCCCGGCTCGTCACCCCGCTGGAGCCGCTGGAAGCCACGACCACCTGGACCTGGACGCGCCTCTAAGCTGGTCGGCATGACGGACGTACGCGCTGAGCTGCTGCAACAGATCAAGGACAAGGCCGTGGTGCACGGCAGGGTGACCCTGTCGTCGGGGCTGGAGGCCGACTACTACATCGACCTCCGCCGCGTCACCCTCGACGGCGCGGCCGCCCCGCTCGTCGGCCAGGTGCTGCTGGACCTGACGGCGGACCTGGAGTTCGACGCCGTCGGCGGGCTGACGATGGGCGCCGACCCGGTCGCCGGCGCCATGCTGCACGCGGCCGCCGCGCGCGGCCGGCATCTCGACGCCTTCGTCGTGCGCAAGGCGGCGAAGGCGCACGGCATGCAGCGCCAGGTCGAGGGTCCGGAGATCAGGGGCCGCCGCGTCCTGGTCGTCGAGGACACCTCCACCACCGGCGGTTCCCCGCTCACCGCCGTGGAGGCCGTGCGCGCGGCCGGCGCCGAGGTCGTCGCCGTCGCCACCATCGTGGACCGCGCCACCGGCGCCGCCGAGAAGATCCAGGAGGGCGCCGGGGTGCCGTACCTGTTCGCCTTCTCGAAGGATGAACTGGGTCTGGACTGACACCCGGTTGACGAGTGGGATTGACCCGGATTCGACCGGAGCCAGGAGCATCGGTTCATGTCTGGAAAGATGGGGACGACGACGACGTCGCACTCCAAGGTCTAGGTCAGGGCCGTAAGAAAACAGCAGTACGCCGACCCGCACACTCAAGGAGCGGACAGATGCCCATCGCAACCCCCGAGGTCTACAACGAGATGCTCGACCGGGCGAAGGCAGGCAAGTTCGCCTACCCGGCCATCAACGTCACCTCGACCCAGACCCTGCACGCGGCGCTGCGCGGCTTCGCGGAGGCGGAGAGCGACGGCATCGTCCAGATCTCCACGGGTGGTGCCGAGTTCCTGGGCGGCCAGTACAAGAAGGAGATGGTGACCGGCTCGGTCGCGCTCGCCGAGTTCGCGCACATCGTCGCCGAGAAGTACCCGGTCAACGTCGCCCTGCACACGGACCACTGCCCGAAGGACAAGCTCGACGGGTACGTGCGTCCGCTGCTCGCGATCTCCGAGGAGCGCGTGAAGAACGGCCGCAACCCGCTCTTCCAGTCGCACATGTGGGACGGCTCCGCCGAGACCCTCGCCGACAACCTCGCCATCGCGCAGGAGCTCCTGGAGCAGGCCCGCCGCGCCAACATCATCCTCGAGGTGGAGATCACCCCGACCGGCGGCGAGGAGGACGGCGTCTCCCACGAGATCAACGACTCCCTCTACACCACGGTCGACGACGCGATCCGCACCGCCGAGGCGCTCGGCCTCGGTGAGAAGGGCCGCTACCTGCTCGCCGCCTCCTTCGGCAACGTGCACGGCGTGTACAAGCCGGGCAACGTCGTGCTCCGCCCCGACCTGCTCAAGGAGCTGAGCGACGGCGTGGCCGCCAAGTTCGGCAAGCAGTCGCCGTTCGACTTCGTCTTCCACGGCGGCTCCGGCTCCACCGAGCAGGAGATCCGCACCGCGCTGGAGAACGGCGTCGTGAAGATGAACCTCGACACGGACACCCAGTACGCCTTCACCCGTCCGGTCGCCGACCACATGTTCAGGAACTACGACGGCGTCCTGAAGGTCGACGGCGAGGTCGGCTCCAAGAAGACCTACGACCCGCGCACCTGGGGCAAGCTCGCCGAGGCGAGCATGGCCGCACGCGTCGTAGAGGCCACGCAGAACCTGCGCTCGGCGGGCAACAAGATCAAGTAAGCCGCATTACGGTCAGGACCCGGCGTTCGTCTGTCTACGGCGCCGGGTCCGCTGTATACCTGGAACCATGCCCGATGTCCGGATCGCCTCAGCCCAGGGCAAGTGGATCCTGATCACCACCGTCCTCGGCTCCAGCATGGCGCTGCTGGACTCGACGGTCGTCAACGTCGCCCTGCCCCGTATCGGGCAGGACCTGGACGCGAGCCTGTCCGCGCTCCAGTGGACGATCAACGCGTACATGCTGACGCTGGCCGGTCTGATCCTGCTCGGCGGCTCGCTCGGCGACCAGTACGGCCGCCGGAAGATCTTCGTGATCGGGGTCGTCTGGTTCGCGGCCGCGTCCCTGATGTGCGGCCTGGCCCCGACCGACGCGATCCTGATCGCCGCCCGCGCTCTCCAGGGCATCGGCGGCGCCCTCCTCACGCCCGGCTCCCTGGCCCTCATCCAGGCCTCCTTCCATCCCGACGACCGGGCCCGCGCGGTCGGCCTGTGGTCCGGCTTCGGCGGCATCGGCGCGGCGGTGGGGCCCTTCCTCGGCGGCTGGCTGGTGGACGGGCCGGGCTGGCGCTGGGTCTTCCTCCTCAACGTCCCGCTGGCGCTGCTCTGCGTCCCCATCGCCCTGCGCCACGTCCCCGAGTCCGCCGACGGCCGCGCGCACGGCCGATTCGACGTCCTCGGCGCGGTGCTGGGTGCCCTGGCGCTCGGCCTCGTGACCTTCGCGCTGATCGAGGCCGGGACCACCTCGCTGCTCGCCGTCGCGGGCGTCGCGGCCGGCGTGGCCTTCGTGTACGTCGAGAAGCGCCGCCGGGACCCGATGCTGCCCCTGGACATCTTCGCCTCCCGCCAGTTCACCGCACTCAACATCGTCACCCTGTGCGTGTACGGCGCGTTCGGCGGCTACTTCTTCCTCACGGCGCTCCAACTCCAGGTGGTGGCGGGCTACTCGGCGCTGGCCGCGGGCACGGCCCTGCTCCCGACGACGGCCCTGATGCTGCTCTTCTCGGCCCGCTCGGGCGCCCTCGCCGACCGTATCGGCCCCCGCATCCCCCTCACGGTGGGCCCGCTGCTGTGCGCCACCGCGATGCTCCTGATGCTGCGCGTCGGCGAACACGCGAACTACCTGACCGACGTCCTCCCGGCGGTCCTCGTCCAGGGTGTCGGCATGGTCACCCTGGTCGCCCCGCTCACCGCGTCCGTCCTCGCCTCCGTGGACACGGCCCGGGCCGGCATCGCCAGCGGCATCAACAACGCGGCGGCCCGCGCCGCCAGCCTGATCGCGGTGGCGGCGCTGCCGCTGATCGCCGGGATGGGCCCGGAGGCGTACCGGTCGCCCTCGGCCTTCGACGCGGCGTTCGACCGGGCCATGCCCGTCTGCGCCGGCGTCCTGGTGGTCGGCGCGGCCCTGGCCTTCGCCCTGGTCCGCAGGCCGGCCCCGGGCTGCGTGCGCCCGGAGTGCCGTACCCACGGGAACGTGACGTCGCCGCCGATCGAGGCCGAGGGCCGGCCCTAGCCCCGCCCGCGGAGCAGGGCCGTCCGCAGGTCGTGCTCGGTGATCTGGTCGGCGGGGCGGTGGAGGGTCCAGCGGCGGGCCTCGCCGCCGTCCATGGGCTGTACCTCGACGACGGTGTCCAGCGGCGGGCGGCCGTGTGCGTCACGGCCGAGCTGGCGGACGACGACGGCGGTGTCGTCGTCCAGGCCGAGCAGGACGCGCACGGTGTCCCTCAGTTCGCGCAGCCGCGGGCTCGGCCAGGCGCTACCCGGGCGTGGTTCCAGGGGCGGGGCAGGTGCCTCCCGCCGTCCGGCCGCGGCCGCGGCCGGCTGCCAGGCCGCGAGGAACACAAGCGTGCCGGTCTCGGCGAGGAGGCTGAGGCCGGCCTGCGGCGCGGGCTGCAGACCGTGCTCGGTGAACCCGAACACGCCGACCGTGCGCGAGGCCGCGAAGCCGCCGAGGGCGCCGAGTGCGACGCCGGCCGCGGCGGCCCGCAGCAGCGGGGGTGGCGTCCCCGCCGCCAGCAGGACCGCGAGGGCGAAGGACGCGCCGGCCTGGAGGAGGAACAGGGGGCCGACGACGTGGACGTGGCGGTACCCGTCGACGTACAGCTGGGCGTGGACGTATCCGCCGGCGGCGAGGGTCGCGGCGGTCGCCCACCGCAGGGTGTGGGTGAGGAGCCTTCGGTGGTTCATGCCAGCCTCTCGTCCTTGACGGCCAGTTCGCGGTCGCCCCGCCGGTAGCCGACGCTGCGGATGCCGAGCGCGGCCCTGAGCTGCCGGGCGGGGACGACCTGCGGGGTGGGGGCGGGGGCGCGGCCCGGTCTGGGCAGCGGGTAGGCGGTGGTGGTGGCGGAGTGGAAGGTGATGTTGCCCTCGGTCTTCGTGAAGAGCTGGTGGACGTGCCCGTTGAGACACGTGACGGAGGAGAAGCGGCGCAGCAGGGCGATGACCTTGAGGGCGTCGTCGGTGCTCCAGCCCCACTTCGGGTACATGGCGAACAGCGGGATGTGGCTGAAGACCACCACGGGGGTGTCGGAGGACAGCCCGGCGAGGTCCTTGCGGACGAAGTCGATCTGGCTGTTGCCGAGGTGGCCGAGCTTCTCCAGGCTCAGGGTGTTCACCAGGGCGACGAAGTGCACGCCGTGGGTGTCGAAGCTGTACCAGCCGTCGCCGAGCGTGCCCGCGCCGAAGGTCCGCCGGTAGGCGCGGCCCGCGTCGCCGATGGAGTCGTGCTCGCCCGGCACGGTGAAGACGCGGTCCGTCCTCAGCCTGGACATCATCTGCTTGACCTGGTCGAACTGCCCGGTCGTGGACAGGTGGGTCAGGTCGCCGCTGTGCATGACGAAGTCGGGCCGGAAGCCGAGCGAGTTGACCTGGTCGACCGCTTCGGTGAACGAGCCGGCCACGTCCGTGTTCGCCGGGCCCTGGAACCCGATGTGGCTGTCGGAGACCTGCACGAACCGGAGCGTGCCGCTGTCCGCCGCGGTGGTGTCGGCGGCTCCGACGGCTCCGGTGGTACCGGTGGTGCCGGTCGCGGCTTCGGCGGTGCTGCCCCGGGAGCCGGCGATGTGGCTGATCACCTCTCCGCCGGCCACGGTCAGCACCACCGCGCCGCCGAACCACCCCGCGTGCCGCATGAGCTGGCGGCGCGTCATGCCGTGCTCCGTGGCGGGTTCACCGCGGTCACCGGGTTCACCGGTCTCGTCGTGGGCGTCGTGGGCGTCGTAGGCGTCGTGGGCGGTCATCGGGTCACCTCCACGGTGGCGGTCATGAACGGATGGACGGTGCAGAGGTACGCGTAGGTGCCGGGCCTGGTGAACGTGTGGCTGTAGGTGGCGTGGGTGGCCATGGCCGGGGAATGCAAGGGGCCGCCCGGTCCGGTGCTGGTGACGGTGTGGGCGTCGGTGTCCTGGTTGGTCCAGGTCACCGTCGTACCCACCCGCACCTTCAGCGTGGCCGGCGAGAACGCGAAGTTCTTGATCGCGACGGCGTCCCCGGTCACCGCCGTTTCCGCGCCCGGATGCCTCGTGGGCATGCTCATGCCGGACATGGGCGGTGCGCCCGGCCGGGAGGCCCCGGCGGACGAGGAGTGCGGCGACGTGCCGCATGCGCTGAGCAGCCCCAGCGTGCCGACGGTGGCGAGGGCGGCGAGGGCCAGCCCGGCCGCGGTGCGTGATCGTCGGCCCGGTGTGCGGGGCTTCGGGGGGTGGTGTGTCTCGGTCACGTCTGATCCGTCCTTTGCCATGGGGGGCTTCTTGTCGGGCTCCACGGATGGCGACGGCCAAACGGTTCGGCATAAATGCACATTTCTCGGATTTCTCCACCGCGATGCGGAGCGCTACCCGTACGGCGCCCTGCGTTACAGGACAAAGAACTGCATATGCGCGATCATCGACTTATGCCCCGGAGTTTCCGAAAACGTGAGCAAAGGGTTGATCCGGATCGCCCCGCGCACCGTGTCTCCGGTAGAGGAACGCTTTCGACCGCGGACGAGGAGCTGCTGCGCACGCTGTACGCGGAGCACGCAGGGCCCCTGTTCCACTACGTGCTGCGACTGACCTCGGGAGACCGGCAATGGGCGGAGGATGTGGTGCAGGAGACGCTGCTGCGGGCGTGGCAGCACCCCGCGGCGTTCGAGCCCGCACGCGGCCCCGCGCGGGCATGGCTGTGCACGGTCGCCCGGCACCTGGTCATCGACGCCCACCGGGCCCGGCGGGCCAGGCCAGCCGAGACCGGCGGCGAGGCGCTGGAACGGGCCGCCGAGCAGACACCGGGCGAGGACGAGATCGAGCAGGCACTGCAGAGCTGGGCGGTTGCCGACGCCCTGCGGGCGCTGTCCCCCGATCACCGCGCGGTGCTGCTGGAGACCTACTACCGGGGGCGGACCATGGCGGAGGCCGCGCAGGTGCTGGGCATTCCGGTGGGCACCGTGAAGTCGCGGACGTACTACGCCCTGCACGCCCTGCGGCTGGCGCTCCAGGAGCGGGGGATCGAGCCGTGACCGTGGTGTGCGGGAGGTGGCGACCGTGAGTACGGAGCACGATGCCCTCCGGGTGGCGCTGGGCGGATACGTCCTGGGCACGCTGCCCGCGGCGGAGACGGAACAGGTGCGCGTCCACCTCGCGGAATGCGACGAGTGCCGGGCCGAACACGTCCGGCTGGCGGGCCTGCCCGCGCTGCTGGCGACGGTGACCGCCGCCGAGGCCGAGGCCGCGGGCGGGACGCTGCCGACGGCCGACGGCGCACTGGCCGACCGGCTGGTGGCCCAGGCGGCCGAGAGCACGCAGGTCTCCTCGCCCGCACGGCCGGCGGTGCCCGCGCCGTCGCAGCCGGGTGTGCTGGAGAGCCTGCTGCAGCGGGCCGCGGCCCGGCGGCGCCGGAGCCGGCGCCTGCAACTGGCGGGCGCCGCCGCCTCCCTGGCGTTCGTCGCGGCGGCGGCCGGCGGCACGTGGCTGGCCACGGTCGGAACCGTGACCAGCCAGGCGACGCCGCCCGGGGCGACCGCGCCGACCGCCTCGCGCACCTTCTCCGGAAGCGATCCCGCGACCGGCGTCACCGCCTCGGTGCAGGTCTACCCCTCCGCCTGGGGCAGCGTCCTGCAGGTCCACGCCAAGGGGGCGCCCGCCGGAATCACCTGCCGGCTACAGGCCGTCGGGCCCGGCGGCGCCAGGGCGGACGGCGCCACCTGGCGGGCGGGCGAATACCCTCCGGGCACCACGGTCCAAGGGGCGGTCGACATGTCCCCGGAGGCCATCCAGCACTTCGAGATCCTCGCGGGCGACGGCCAGAAGCTGGTCACCATCCGGGCGTGAGGCGTTGTGGCTGCTGCTGCTGCTGCTGCTGCTGCTGCCGCCGCCGCTGCCTGCCGCTGTCGTAGGCCTCCGCGGAAGCTCGCGAAATTCGTCACAAAAGGTGCGAACAGCTCGAACCGTCGGACATGCGCCATCCGTGGAACTGAATGAGCGCGCCCCCGCAGGACCGGTACACCGGCCGCCCCGACGCTTTCGGCGGTCTCCCCGTCCCGGTCTCCGCACCTCCACGGAAGAGCCAGAAGACCATGTTCGTGACCGATTCGCCCCGCCCGAGTTCCCTGCCCGGCGAGCCCAGCCGCTACCAGGCGCTGCTCACCCTGCCCGCGCAGGAGGCACACGTCCCCGCCGCCCGCCACTTCGCGGCCGACCTGCTGGAGACCTGGAGCGTGCCCGCGAGCGAGCGGGACTCCGCCGTCCTCATCGTCGACGAACTCGCCGCCAACGCCGCCCAGTACGGCCGTGAGCACATGACCCTGTCGCTCGTCCTCGACCACGGCACCCTGCAGATCGTGGTCACCGACTCCGGCATGACGGTGGAGCGCCGACACCGCGACACCGCTCCCGACGAACACGGCCGCGGCACCGGCATCGTCCAGTACCTCGCCCAGTCGACCGAGGTCCACCAGACCCGCGGCGGCCGCGAGGTCCGCGCCTGCCTGAGGTGTTCGGCATGACCGGCCCCGGCGCCACCGGCGCCACCGGTGCCACCGACGCTGTCGGCGTTCCGGGCGAGCCGCGGCACCAGGTCACCGTACGACCCCACGAGTGGGCCCTCGCGACCCACAGACCGTGCCCCGTCGACGACTGCCCGGGACCGGCCCGGGTCCACGAATCGGCACCGTGCCGGCGCTGCGGCACCGGCCCCCGCGTACCGGCGGAGCGATGACCATGGACGTCACTTCGGACACCCGTGCGGAGACCGGCGCCCCGCCCGCGCACCGGGCCTACGCGAACGCGCCGCAGCTGCGCCGCGAGATGCACCGGCTGCTCGCGCTCGGGGCGGAGCGCGACGGCCGCCGGGCCTGGCCTGTCACCGGCACCCCGGCCGACGTCGACACGGCGGCGGCCGAACGGGCCTGGCTGCTGCGCAGGGCGGCCCTCATGGACCGGATGGCCCTGGGCGGCGGCTCCGGCCCGGCCGCGGCCGCCGCGGAGACAGCCGGGGAACTCGTCCGGTACGACCGCCGCCATCCCGGTCTGGCGGCCGGGCCGTACCACCCCGACGTGATCACGCCCAGGCCCGGACACCGGCTCTACGTCCGCCAGGAGTACGCCGCCTGGACGGCCGCCGGATGCCCCGGAACCTGAACCGGCCCTGCTGCCCGTGGCTATCCGTGCAGCTCGGCGTACGCCTCCGCGCTGCTGTCCTTCAGGAACTGCCAGCAGCGCTCGTACTCGTCCTTCTCGCCGATCTCACCGGCGGCGCGGGCGAGCGCGGCGAGGCAGCGCAGGAAGCCCCGGTTGGCCCGGTGCTCCCAGGGCACGGGACCGTGCCCCTTCCAGCCGGCGCGGCGCAGGGCGTCAAGACCGCGGTGGTAGCCGGTGCGCGCGTAGGCGTACGACTCGACGACCGCGCCGCGCTCGAACGCCTCCTCGGCGAGCAGCGCCCAGGCCAGCGAGAAGGTCGGGAACTTGGCCGCCACCTCGACGGGAGCCAGCGACTCCTCGCTCAGCAGGCGGTACGCCTCTTCGTTCTCCGGCAGATTCGTCGGCTCCGGGCCGCCGAGCAGGTTCGTGTGCGTCGTCATGGCGCAAGTTTGCCACCGTCGGGGGCCTCCCCCGCGTCCCGTCGGCCTCCGGAGGGCCGTCCGGCGGCGGGCGGCCTTGCCGTTTCCGGGTTACGTTGCGGAAGATGCCGGTGGGGACCGGGGCCCCCGTGTCGGCATCGGCAGGGGCGGACCGCTACCCGGAGTACTACAGGAGACAGCGATGTCCCATGAGGCTCTCGAAAATCACGAGCCCGAGACCCCGCATCTCGACTTCGCCGGCACGACGCCGTACGAGGACTACGTCAAGGCCGACGTGCTCACCCATCTCCAGCACACCCTCTCCGACGATCCCGGAGAGATGGTCTTCCTGGTCACGACCCAGGTGATGGAGCTGTGGTTCACCGTCATCGTCCACGAGTGGGAGACGGCCGCGGCGGCGCTGCGCGGCGACGACATCCCCACCGCGATCGCCGCGCTGAAGCGTTCCGCCCGCGAGCTGGAGGCGCTGAACGCCTCCTGGAGGCCGCTCGGCCAGCTCACCCCGGCCCAGTTCAACTCCTACCGGTCCGCCCTCGGCGAGGGCTCGGGTTTCCAGTCGGCGATGTACCGGCGGATGGAGTTCCTGCTCGGCGAGAAGTCCGCGTCCATGCTCGTCCCGCACCGCGGCGCGCCACGGGTGCACGCGGAACTGGAGAAGGCGCTGCACGAGCCGAGCCTGTACGACGAGGTGGTGCGGGTGCTGGGGCGGCGGGGGTATCCGATCCCGGACGCGGTGCTGGTGGAACGTGACATATCACTGCCCTATACACCTTCCGAAGCCGTCGAGGCCGCCTGGACCGCCGTCTACTCGGGCGACGAGCACGCCGACCTCGCCCGCCTCGGCGAGGCCCTGACCGACGTCGCCGAGCTCGTCTGGCGCTGGCGCAACGACCACCTGGTCGCGACCCGCCGCGCCATGGGCGCCAAGGTCGGCACCGGCGGCTCGGCCGGGGTCGCCTGGCTGGAGAAGCGCGCCCGCAAGAACGTGTTCCCGGAGCTGTGGACGGCGAGGTCCCATGTCTGAGCAGGCCCTGAGGGCGGAGAAGCTGGACGCGTCGGACGAGCTGGCCGGGCTCCGCGACCGCTTCGTCCTCGATGACGTCGTCTACCTCGACGGCAATTCCCTGGGCGCCCTGCCCGCGCACGTCCCCGGCCGCGTCGAGGACGTCGTCCGCCGGCAGTGGGGCGAGCTGCGGATCCGGTCCTGGGACGAGAGCGGCTGGTGGACGGCGCCGGAGCGGATCGGCGACCGGATCGCCCCGCTGGTCGGCGCGGCGGCCGGCCAGATCGTCGTCGGCGACTCGACGAGTGTCAACGTGTTCAAGGCACTCGTGGGCGCGGTACGGCTGGCGGGGGAGGGCCGCGACGAGATCCTGGTCGACGCGACGACCTTCCCCACGGACGGCTACATCGCCGAGTCGGCGGCCCGGCTGACGGGTTGCACCCTGCGCCCGCTCACGCCGGCCGAGGTCCCGGCGGCGCTCGGCGACCGTACCGCCGCCGTGCTCCTCAACCACGTCGACTACCGCACCGGACGCCTGCACGACCTGCCCGCCCTCACCGCCGCGATCCGCGCGGCCGGGGCCGTGTCCGTCTGGGACCTGTGCCACAGCGCGGGCGCGCTGCCGGTGGGCCTCGACGAGCACGGGGTCGACCTGGCGGTCGGCTGCACCTACAAGTACCTGAACGGCGGCCCGGGTTCCCCGGCGTACCTGTACGTCCGACAGGAGCTGCAGGACCGCTTCGACTCCCCGCTCCCCGGCTGGAACTCCCACGCGGAGCCCTTCGGGATGCGCCCGGCGTACGAACCGGCGGGCGGGGCGGTACGCGGTCGCGTCGGCACCCCGGACATCCTCTCCATGCTCGCCCTGGAGGCGGCGCTTGAGGTGTGGGAGGGGGTGCCGGTGGCGGCCGTGCGCGCCAAGTCCCTTGCCCTGACGGACTTCTTCCTGGAGTGCGTCGAGGCCTACGTCCCGGCCCGCGGGGTCGAGTGCGTGACCCCGGTGGCCCACGAGGAGCGCGGCAGCCAGATCGCGCTGCGCTGCCCCGGCGCCGGGGACGTGATGAAGCGGCTGATCGAGCGGGGCGTGGTCGGCGACTTCCGGCACCCGGACGTGCTCCGCTTCGGCTTCACCCCGCTGTACGTCGGCTTCGCGGACGCGGAGCGGGCGGCGCGGGTGCTGGCGGAGGTGCTGGCGGAGGGACCGGGAGCGGCGCTCGCCTAGCGACATGGCGACATAGTGATCCCCGGGCAAGGGCCGGGACGGTACAGAACCGAGCAATCCTCACCGTGCGTGACATCCGCGTGTCGGCGCACGTCACGGGCCTGATACCGTCCCGGCCAACGGCCGAATTCCCCACCTGGTCCGCCAACATCATTACGTCGCTGAGAGGTTGGAGCATGCCGGACGACGACGCAGCAGCCCGGGCCGCCGCCGAGGAGGAGTCGGCCTTCTCGCACCCGCACGTCGCGCCCGACGCCACGGCCGCCTACGGCGACCATCCCGACCAGGTGATCGACTTCTACGGCCCGCGCACCGACGACCCGCTGGCCCCGCTGGTGGTGGTCCTGCACGGCGGCGCGTGGCGTGCGCCGTACGACCGCGGCCACATCACCCCGTTCGCCGACTTCCTGGCCCGGCGCGGTTTCGCGGTGGCCAACGTCGAGTACCGGCGCGGCCCGGCGCTCCCCGCGCAGGGCGGTACGGCCCCGGTGGCGGGCCGCTGGCCGGACACCTTCGACGACGTGGCGGCGGCCCTGGACGCCCTGCCGGACCTGGTCCGCGCGGCGGTGCCGCGGGCGGACCTGCGCCGTACGGTCCTCACCGGCCACTCGGCGGGCGGCCACCTGGCGCTGTGGGCGGCGGCACGGCACGTCCTCCCGGCGGACGCCGCGTGGCGCACCGCCGGCCCCGCGCTCCTGCGGGGTGTCGTGGCCCTGGCCCCGATCGCGGACTTCGCGATGGCCGAGAAGCTGGACGTCTGCGGCAACGCGGCCCTCCAACTCCTCGGCGGCGACGAGAAGTTCGCCGACCGTCAGCCCTACGCCGACCCCGCGCTGCTGCTCCCGACCGGCATCGCGACCACGCTGGTCCAGGGCCGCACGGACGTGGTCGTCCCGCAGGCGGTCGCCGAGTCCTACGCGGATGCGGCGGCCAAGGCGGGCGAGGTGGTGGGCCTGACGCTCCTGGAGGAGGTCGGCCACTTCCCCCTCATCGACCCGGCGGCGGACGCCTGCGCGGTGGTGGCGGAGGAGATCGCCCAACTGGCCTGGTGACGGGCCGCCCCTGAGCCCTTCCCCGCATACCCGTAGTACCTGAGAGCTACCTCCCAGGTGAGCTCTCCGGCGGGACGCGAACGACACGGTCCGCTCCGTAATTTCCCGATCAGACAAGCCCGACGGCCGGGCGAACTGAGCGGGGGGACCGACCATGACGGCGGCGACGGGGGAGCGGCAGGGGCTAGAGCAAGAGCAAGGGCAAGAGCAAGGGCAAGAGCAAGAGCAAGAGCTGGGGCAGCGGCAGGGGCACGGGCCGGGTCGGGGGCGTCGGCGCGGAAGGCTGCGCCGAGCCCTCCTCACCACCCTCCTCACCGCCGCGGTGGTCCTCCCCCTCTCCGCGGCCGTCCGGCCCCGGATCCCCGCCCCGCCGCCCGCCGCTCTCCCCGCCCGCCTCACCCCGGCCGCCCTCGCCTCCGTCTACGAGGCCAACCGCGAGAACGCCGAGCGGGCCGCCCGCATGGCCGCCGCCGACGGCGCCCTCTCCCGCGCCGCCGCCGACCGTGCCCTCGCGTCCCCCTCCCGTCACCTCCTGCACCTCGACGCCCGCGGCACCGGCCAGGTCACCGAGGTCCTCGGCGACCTGCCGTACGCGACGCGCATCGCCGTCCTGGTCCCCGGCTCGGACACCACCCTCGACACCTACGCCCGCTTCCACACGGCGGCCGAGTCCCTCTACCGACGCCTCACCCGCGAAACCCACGACCGCGAAGCCCACGACCGCGAGCGGCGACGCACCCGGATCGCCGTCGTCGCCTGGCTCGGCTACCGGACCCCCGCCACGGTCAGCACCACGGTCCTCACGCCGGGACGGGCCGCCGAAGCCGCCCCGCTCCTGCGCGAGTCCGTCCGCGAGCTGCGCGCCCTCACCGTCCCGGGGCCGGCGTCCGTCGCGCTCCTCTGCCACTCCTACGGCACGGTGGTCTGCGCCCGCGCCGCCCCCGCCCTCACCGGCCTCGGCGTCACCGACATCGCCCTGGTCGGCAGCCCGGGCACCGGCGCCGGCTCGGCCGCGGCCCTGCACACCCCAGCCCGGATCTGGGCGGCCCGGGGAGCGGACGACTGGATAGCCGACGTCCCGCACGTCCACGCCGACTTCTTCGGCACGACCGTCGGCTTCGGCACCGACCCCGTGTCCCCGTCCTTCGGCGCCCGCGTCTTCGCGGCGGGCCCCGGCGGCCACAGCGACTACTTCACCCCGGGCTCGGCCTCCCTGGCCAACCTCGCCCGGATCGTCCTCGGCGAGACGACGGAGGTCACCCGTGCGTAAGCCGCCCGAACCCCGCCTCCCCGACCGCATACGACGTCTCAGGCACCGCACACGGCACGGCACACAGCACCGCGTACGACTCCTCGCCCACCGCATCGACACGGCCACCCCGCCCGGCCGGGACCGCGCCGTGGACGCCCTGCGCGCGGTCGCCGTCCTCGGTGTGGTCCTGGGCCACTGGCTGGTCACGGCACTGGTGGCGGACGGCGGCGAGCTGCACACCGGCAGCCCCCTCCAGCACCTGCCGTGGCTGGCCCCGATCTCCTGGGTCTTCCAGACCCTCGCCGTGTTCTTCCTGGTCGGCGGCCATGTCGCCACGCGCAGCTACGCCACGGCCCAGGCCGGGGGCACCCCCTACCACCGCTGGCTGACGGCCCGTCTGTCCCGCCTGTTCGCACCGGTCGCGGTGCTCCTCGCGCTCTGGACGGTCGTGACGGCCGCCCTCCTGCTGTCCGGCACCGGCTTCACCACCGTCCGCACCCTCGCCAAACTCGCCCTGTCACCCCTCTGGTTCCTCGTGGTCTTCGCGGCGCTGACGGCGGCGACCCCGCTCGTCGCCCGGCTCAACCCGCTGTGGCCGCTGGCCGTCGTCCTCCATGTGGACCTCCTCCGTTTCGGCTTCGGCGCCGCCCCCGACGTCGGCTGGGTGAACCTGGCGGCCGGCTGGCTGGTGCCGTACTCCCTGGGCGCCGCCTGGACCCGCGGCGAACTGGACCGGCCGCGCGCCGGCTGGGTCCTGCTCGTCGGCGGTACGGCGGCGACGGCCGGGCTCGTCGCGTGGGCGGGCTATCCGGCGTCGATGGTCGGCGTGCCCGGCGCGGCCGTCTCCAACCTCGACCCGCCCACCCTGGCCGCCGTCACCTTCGGCCTGGCCCAGTGCGGCCTCGCCCTGCTCCTGCGCGAGCGGCTGCGTCGTACGATGCGCCGCCCCCTGGCCTGGGCGGCGGTGGCCCTCGTGAACCTCTCCGCGATGACGATCTTTCTCTGGCACCAGACGGCGCTGATGGCGACCACGGCCACCGGCCTCCTGCTCGGTCGCCTTCCCGGCCTCCACACGCCCCCCGACCACCTCGGCTGGATCGCGGCCCGCCTGCTCTGGCTGCCGGTCTTCGCCCTGGCGCTCGGTCTCTGCCTGGCGGCGTTCCACGGGTACGAGCGCGGCCGCCCCCGGACCCGTCCGCGCGTCGTCAGGACCCGCCGCGCGTCCGGTCGGGCGGCACCGAAGGGAGTCCGCCATGTCTAGGCTGACCGCTGTGACGGAGACGGGGACCCGGCGGGCGGGGCGGATCGGAGCCGGCCGCGTGCTGCGCTGGCTGCGGATGCTCCGCGACGACCTGTGCACCGTCCGCGTCGACCCGCTGCCGCCCTCCGTGTGGCTGCGCTGGCTGCCGCACGGCGTGCTGTGCCTGGCCGCGTTCGGCATCACGCTCGGCGGTATCGCGCAGTTCTCGGACAACGGGCACCTGGGTCCCGGTCTCGCTTCCCTGCTCGGATTCGCGCCGGGCGCCGCCGTGGTGCTCGCGATGTGGCGACCCGTCCCGGCATGGTGGCTGTCGACGGGGGCCATGCTGGTGGGCGCCGTCGCGCTGCACGGCCGGCTGGGCATGACCGCGCAGGCCCCTTTCACCTGGCCCTGGACCACGGCCGGGATCATCGCGCAGCTGCTGGTCCTGCTGCTGCTCGCGCTGCGGGTCCGGGCCCGGGTGGCCGTCGAGGCACTGGCCGTGACCGTTCTGGTCACCTGGCTCCTCGACGGCGTCTGGGGCGCGCCGCCGCACCAGTCCACCTCGGTGGTGACCGTCGTCCTGGCCGTGATCGTCGTGGCGCTCGGCACGGCGCTGCGGGGCCGCCGCGAGGCGCGCGCGGAACTGGGCCGCCAGGCCTCGCTCACCGCGGAGGAGCGGGCCCGGCGCACCCTGCTGGAGGAGCGCAGCCGGATCGCGCGCGAGCTGCACGACGTGGTCGCCCACCACATGTCGGTCATCTCCATCCAGGCGCAGGTCGCCCCGCACCTGGTGGAGAACCCGCCGGACGAGCTGCGCGAGAACCTCGAAGGCATCCGGCACAACGCGCTGGAGGCGCTGACCGAACTGCGCAGAGTGCTGGGCGTCCTGCGTTCCGAGAGCCCGGACGAGGACGCGCCCGCCGACTCCGGCACCGGCCCGCACAGCCCGCAGCCCACCCTGGACCGGCTGGACACGCTGGTCGAGAACAC
This sequence comes from Streptomyces sp. NPDC008092, assembly GCF_042957285.1. Lineage (NCBI taxonomy): Bacteria > Bacillati > Actinomycetota > Actinomycetes > Kitasatosporales > Streptomycetaceae > Streptomyces > Streptomyces sp. NPDC008092. Next base: position 314,270 of record NZ_JBIBHY010000008.1, on the reverse strand, counting down.
CAGGGCGGCCGGCCTGACCGTCACCACCCGGATCAACGGCGAGCGGCGCCCGATGCAGTCGGGCGTGGAGCTGTCGGCGTACCGGATCGTGCAGGAGGCACTGAGCAACGTGCTGCGGCACGCGCCGGGGGCGACCGCCCACGTCGAGATCGAGTACATCCCCTACGGACTCCTGCTGTCCGTCGTGAACTCCCGGCCGACGCGGCCCGCGCCGCCGTCGCCGGGCGCCGGGCACGGCCTGCTCGGCATGCGGGAGAGGGCCGCGATGCTCGGCGGGTCGCTGACCGCGGGCCGCCTGGCGGACGGCGGCTACCAGATCTTCGCGGAACTCCCAGCCACCGCGCCCGGGTTGGTACCCCACCGGACCGCGGACCCCACCACCGGCACCGCCCGTGCCCTCGACCCGAAGGACGACCGCGCATGACGAGCAGCACCGGCAGCCCCATCCGCGTGGTCATCGCCGACGACCAGCAGATGGTCCGGCAGGGCTTCACCGTGCTGCTGAACGCCCAGCCCGGCATCGAGGTGGTCGGCCAAGCGGTGGACGGTCTGGACGCGGTGGCCAAGGTCGACGAACTCGCTCCGGACGTCGTCCTGATGGACATCCGCATGCCCGAACTGGGCGGCATCGAGGCCACCCGCCGGATCGTCGGTGCCCGCCCGCACATCAAGGTGCTGGTGCTGACCACCTTCGACCTGGACGAGTACGTGTACGAGGCGTTGCGCTCCGGCGCGTCCGGGTTCCTGCTCAAGGACGCGTCCGCGGACAAACTGGCGGAGGCGGTGCGGGTGGTGGCCGCCGGTGACGCGCTGCTCGCGCCCGGCATCACCCGGCGGCTGATCACCCAGTTCTCCCAGCTGGACGGGGGCGGGGTACGCGCCCCGCTGAAGGCGCGGGTCGGCGAGCTGACCGAGCGCGAGACGGAGGTCCTCACGCTGATCGCGCAGGGCCTGTCGAACGCGGAGATCGCCGAGCGGCTGGTCGTCGCCGAGCAGACCGTGAAGACGCACGTGGGCCGCATCCTGGTGAAGCTGGGCCTCAGGGACCGCACCCAGGCCGCGGTGTTCGCGTACGAGTCCGGGCTGGTCCGGCCCTCCGGTTACTGACCGGTCCGCCGCGGCTCCCCGGCGTACCCGTAGTACCTGAGAGGGACGCCGGAGGACCCTTCTCACTGGTGACGACGGTGACCCCGTCCAGCGCCTACGGTCGTGTACGTGACCGAGACGCCCCACACGCAGCCGATGCAGCCGCAGCCGCCGGACAGCGCGTTCGAGCCGTACAAGCCGCGCAGTCCGGAGTTCCGGGCGGCGATGGACGCCCTGCGCGGACTGCGCCAGGACCTGTTCCACGATGCCTTCGCCTACCGGCCGCTGCCCCGGGCGAGCACCGACGGCCCGCTCGCCCGCCGCCTGCCCGGCCGGCTGCGGGAGTACGCGGCCTGGGCGCCGCGCGCCCTGGTCGGCGCGGGCGGCCTCATCGCGATGCTCATCGCCTCCGACAGCGAGATGAACGGCGCGGCGAGCAACCTGGGTCTCGGCCTGCTCGCCCTGGTCCCGGTCCTGCTGACCATGGTGCGGCCCGTCGGCGCGTTCTGGCTGTCGATGGCGGCGACCCCGGTCGCGGCCGTCCTGGGGAGCGACTGGGACAACGAATGGCCCTGGCTGCCCGGCAGTTTCGCCTGCCACCTGTTCGTGCTCACCATCGTGGCGATACGCACCAGGCCGCGCACGGCGGCCTGGATGTGGGTGCTGACGGCGGTGTACGGCGTCATGGCGGAGGCGGGCTTCAGCAGCGGCCACTACTTCGGCTCCGACACCATGGAGCTGCTGTTCCTGTCCGCGCTGTCGCTGCTCGGGGTGACCGTCTGGCACATACGCAGCGCGGCCCGGCGGGAGGTGACCGCCCAGCGGACGGTGACGGCGCACGAGCGTTCCCGGCGCACGCTCCTCGAAGAGCGCACGACGATCGCCCGCGAGCTGCACGACGTGGTCGCCCACCACATGTCCGTCGTCGCCATCCAGGCGGAGGCCGCCCCCTACCGGGTGGAGAACCCGCCGCCGGAGCTGGAGAAGGCGTTCGTCACGATCCGGGAGAACGCGGTGGCGGCGCTCACCGAACTGCGCCGTGTGCTGGGCGTGGTCCGTGCGGAGGACTACGAGGCGCCGGACGCCCCGCAGCCCACCCTCGCCGACCTGGACGCGCTGCTCGACAACGTGCGGGAGGCGGGCCTCGCCGTCGGCAAGGCGGTGACCGGCGCGGTCCGTGAACTCCCGCAGGGCGTGGAGCTGTCGGCGTACCGGATCGTCCAGGAGGCGCTGAGCAACACCCTGCGCCATGCGCCGGGGGCGGACGCCCGTGTCGAGATCGGCTATGTCATCGGCGGCCTGGGCCTGCGCGTGGTCAACGGCCCGCCGCCGCGGCCGGCCCTCGTCAAACCGTCCCCCGGCGCCGGCCACGGCATCACGGGCATGCGGGAGCGGGTCTCCATGCTGAACGGCGAGATGACGGCGGCTCCGACGCCGGAGGGAGGCTACGAGGTGACGGTGTTCCTGCCGGCCACCGCCACCGGGGGCGAGGCATGACCGTCCGTACCATCCGCGTACTGATCGCGGACGACCAGATGATGGTGCGCGAGGGCTTCTCGGTCCTGCTGAACGCGATGCCGGACATCGAGGTCGTCGGCGAGGCGGTCAACGGCCGTCAGGCGGTGGACCGGGTCCGGGAACTCGCCCCCGACGTGGTCCTGATGGACATCCGCATGCCCGAGCTGAACGGCATCGAGGCGACCCGCGAGATAGTCGCCGCCGACACCACGTCCAAGGTCCTCGTGCTGACCACCTTCGACCTCGACGAGTACGTCTACCAGGCCCTGCGCGCCGGGGCCTCCGGCTTCCTCCTCAAGGACGCCTCGGCCCGCCAACTCGCCGACGGTGTGCGGGTGGTGGCGGCCGGCGAGGCGCTCCTGGCCCCCTCGGTCACCAAGCGCCTGATCACGGAGTTCTCGCGGCTCTCCGACACCCCGCGCCTGATGCCCGCGGCCCACGCGGCCTACGGCGGCCTCACCGACCGGGAGACCGAGGTCCTGGTCCTCATCGCCCAGGGCCTGTCCAACGCGGAGATGGCGGAGCGCCTGGTGGTGGCCGAGTCGACCGTGAAGACCCACGTCAGCCGCATCCTGGTGAAGCTGGGTCTGCGCGACCGCACTCAGGCGGCGGTGTTCGCCTACGAGGCACGGCTGGTGACGCCGGGGTAGCACAGGAAACGCACATGCCATGCGCACAGTCGTTGTTGCGATTCGATCGCGGGCGGTACAGGTGTGGATACAGCGTGCTCAGGTTGTGTTTGAATGGTGAAGGAATCAGCCAGGTGGCTGGTTCCTGCCGTTTCTTGTCCCCACCCCATTCCCGCCCCCGTCCCCGCCGTCCCCGTTTCGCGTGAAGAAAGTTGCCGCGATGACCGCTGACGTGTCCGAATTCCACTACGGCCTGGTCACCCCGATAGCCGCGTACCTGATGGCATGCCTGGGCGCCGTGCTGGCCCTGCGCTGCACGACCCGTTCGATCGGCCGCGGCCGAGGAGAGAAACGTTTCGGCTGGCTTGCGCTGGGTGCGGTCTCCCTCGGGTGCGGCATCTGGACCATGCACTTCATCGCGATGATCGGCTTCAGCGTGGACGGCGCCCTCGTCAGCTACGACGCCGGCCGGACGGTACTGAGCCTCGTCGTCTGCATCGCGGTGGTCGCCGTCGGCGTCTTCCTGGTCGGCCTCCGGGGTTCGGGCCCCGTCACCCTGGGCACCGCGGGCGTCATCACCGGCCTCGGCGTTGCGGCGATGCACTACCTCGGCATGACCGCGATGAACACCGGCGGCACCGTGCACTACGACACCGTGGTCGTCGTCCTCTCCGTGGTGATCGCCGTGGTCGCCGCGACCGCCGCGCTCTGGGCGGCGGTGTCGATCAGCGCGGTCTGGGCGACGGTCGGCGCCAGCCTGGTGATGGGCGCGGCCGTCGCGACCATGCACTACACCGGCATGGCCGCGGTCACCGTCCACGTCGCCCAGGCACAGACGGGCGGCCAGTCCTCGACGAGCCTGCTCGCCTTCCTCCTGGTCATGCTGGCCGGCCCGGTGGCGGCCCTGATCCTGGCGGCGGCGATCGTCATGTTCGACCCGGAGGTGGTGGGCGGCCAGCGCGACTGGCCCGCCGCCCCCGCCGACCCCGCCCTCGCCCCGTCCCCCTGGCCCCCCACCGACACCCCCCACCACCCCGTGCCGAACCACCGCTTCACACCCTGACCGGTCCGGTCCGGTCAGGACAGGTGAGTGGCGGATGTGTGTCACGACCGGGGCATGTGTTCCCCGGTGGGCGGCCCCACTTGTGGCACACATCCGCCGATCGCCCCCCGCAGGGCGAGGGTCGGGAGGGCGCTGAGGGTCATGCCGAGTGCGCCCAGCAACAGGGTGGGCGTCGGGCCGAGGAGCGTGCCCGAGGCGCCGCCCAGGAGGCCGCCCAGGGGGATGCCGCCCCAGGAGACGAACCGGGCCGTCGCGTTCATGCGGCCCAGGAGCCGGTCCGGCGTCAGCGTCTGCAGCACGCTCGACTGGGCCACCACGCGGACGACCCCGCCCAGGGAGAGCGCCGCCAGCCCGACCGCGGCCACGGTCACGCTCCAGCCCGGCCGGGCCAGTGGCATCAGCGCGGTCAGCGGGCACGTGGTGAGCGGGGCGAGCCAGATGACCGGGCCGGGGCCGAGCCGTCGCGCGACCCTGGTCGCCAGCAGCGCGCCGAGCAGGGCACCGCACCCCATCCCCGACAGGACCAGGCCGACACCGAAGGAGGAGAGCCCGATCACCCGCTCCAGGTGGACCAGCAGCATGGCCTGGTACATGACCAGGAAGAAGTTGAACATCGCGTCCCCGAGGACGATGGCGCGCAGGGCCGAATGCCCGAGGACGAACCGCAGGCCCTCCCTGATGTCCCGTCCCAGCCGGGGGTGTTCGCCCGCCGCGGGCCGCTCCTCCGGTCTGCGGATGCCGGTCGCGATCAGGCCCGACAGGGCCATCCCCAGCGAACTCGCCAGCAGCGTCGCGGGGGCGCCGGCCAGCCCGACCAGCGGTCCCGCCACCGTCGGCCCGCTGATACTCGTCACCGAGCGGACCGCCGAGAGCCGGGCGTTGCCCTCGACCAGACGGGCCCGGCCCACCAGCCCCGGCAGGTAGCTGACGTGGGCGACGTCGAAGAAGACGGTCAGCACGCCGTGCAGCAGAGCCACGGCGCAGAGCCACCAGAAGGTGAGACGGCCCGTCCACCAGGCCACCGGCACCGTCAGCAGGACCAGCGACCGGGCGAGGTCGGCGGCGATCAGCACCGGCCGTTTCCGTGTCCGGTCCACCCAGGCGCCCGCCGGCAGCCCGACCAGGAGCGAGCCGGCCGTGGTCGCCGCGGTCAGCAGCCCGACCCGGAACGCGGAGGCGTCCAGGGCCGTGATCGCGACCAGCGGCAACGCCAGGAAGAGGACGCGGTCGCCCAGTTGACCGAGGGCGGTGGCGACGAGGAGGCGGCGGAAGTCGGGGTCGTGCGACAGCCCGGTCCGGGAGGTCACCGGCGGTCCACCTCGAACTCGTAGACGACCTCACGGCGGGCGTCCGGAATGACGATGTCCGCGGTCTCCACCGGACGGCCGCCGGTGTCGTGGATGGTCCGCTCGATCCGGAGGACGAGGTCACCGGCGCCGATGCCGAGCAGGTTCGCCTGCGCCCGGGTGGCGCGGGCCGGGCGCGGCAGTTCGACCACCGTCTCGACGGTCACGCCGATGGACCGCATCCGCGCCACCACCCCCTGGCCGGCCAGCGGCCCCCGCTCGGGCAGTACGACCGGGGTGCCGCCGGTGAGGGCCAACGGCTCCCAGGACTCGGAGAGCTGGACGGGCCGGCCGTCGGCGAGGAACTCGTAGTGCGTGCGGACACAGGGGTCCCCGGCGGCGATGGCCAGCCGTTCGGCGATGTGCCCGGGGGCCGGGACCCGTACGTCGCTGTGCGCGTCCCAGGCACCCGCCCGGCCCCGCTCCGTGCGGGCGGCGAGCGAGTGTCCGCGGCGCCGGGAGCGGACCATCCGCAGCCGCTCGTGCGGTGGGCGGACGTAGGTACCCGAGCCCGCCCGGCCTTCCAGGAACCCCTCGGCGATCAGCAGGTCCACCGCCCGCTGCATGACGTTGCGCCCGACGCCGTACTCCTCGGCGAGCCGCGCCCGGGACGGCAGCCGCTCGCCGAGCCGCCACTCACCCGCGGCGAGCCGTGCGCGCAGCGCCTCGGCCGTGACCAGGTACGGCGCTTGCCGGGGCATCGGCGGCCCTCCGCTCTGTGGCCCCGGACGGGTTCCGGGTTCGGAGTCGGCAAGCTACTGCCCCCGCCGGAAGCTGCTGGAGCAGGAACACGCTCCGTCGCTCACCCCGGGCCCGGTGGATGCGCTACGCCGGCCGACCGGGGTGCGGCGGTACCCGCCGCCCGAGCCCGTCCGGCCGTGTCACCCGGTGCTCTCCTCCTCGTTGGGCGGGGGCGCCGGCTGGGCCGGGTGTTCCAGGGCCGCGTCCGGCGCGTCCCCGACCTCGTGCAGGAGGCCCGGCGGCACCTCGGCCGGGCGGCCGGCCGGGGTCCGCAGGCCGCGGGCTCCGTACTCGGCCTCGATGCCGCGGAGGAACCTGCGGCGCAGCCGGAGCACCCGGTAGAAGGGGGTCAGCTGCCTGCCGACCAGCTCGCACTGCAACGCGGACGACCTGGTGGCACGGACCTGGGTGGCCAGGTCGGCCAGCCCGGCGGGCCCGGCGGTGACGGAGCCGCTCGCGCTGAGCTCGACCGTGGCGCCCTTGTCGGCCGCCATGAGCACGGTGCCGGACCGCGCCGTCACCAGATGGCTGACGACACACCAGTCGGGGTGCCAGTCACCGGCCCAGTAGCGCCTGACCAGCTCCTGTGCCAGGCGCGGCTGGTCGGCGAGCCGGGTCTCGGCCAGCCCTCGGTAGACGACGAGGAGGGCGTTCTTGCGGGTGAACTCCACGACGGCGCCCGCCCGGACGTCCGCGAGCCCGCCGACCGGGTCGGCGGCCCCCGCCGTCCCCCGGTAGGTGACCCGGACGGCCCCCTCCGTGTTCCAGGTCAGGGTGTCGCGGCCGGCCGGTGCCACTTCGGGCGGCACGGTGCCGTCGTCCGGGAGCCTGTCGACGGGCACGATCCCGGGATACCTGGCCGGGCCGACGGCGCCGAGCGCCAGCCGGGACGAGGGGTGCCAGGTGACCCAGTAGCCGGGGCCCCACACACCGGCCAGGGCGCGGACGAACGCGCGGGAGGGGTCGGTCATCAGTCCACTCCGTAGTGCTGGAAGCAGTCGGTGTACACGGTCTCCGCGAACGGCGGGTCGAAGGGCGGGAGTTCGTCGGTGCCCAGCAGCTCCGCCGCCTCCGCGCGGCTCGTCCCGGCCAGCCGCCGCCGCGCCGCGGCCAGGGCGGCGGACGGGCCGCGGCCGAAGGGAACGGCCGGGCCGCCGTCCGGTGCGGGGGAACGGCCGTCGCCCGGTGTGGGGGAACGGCCGTCGCCCGGTGTGGGGGAACGGCCGTCGTCCGGTACGGCGGGACGGCCGTCGTCCAGGGCGGCGTAGAAGAAGCGCATCAGCAGGGCCGCGGCCGCGTCGCTCGCCGGCCACAGGGAGGCGACGACGTTGCGCGTGCCGGACATCAGGAACGCCCCGGGCAGGCCGGTGAACTCGCTCGCCGGGTGCAGCCGGGGGAGGCCGGACGTGCAGGCGGAGAGGACCACCAGGGCGCAGTGCGGCAGGTGCAGCCGGCCGGATATCTGCGCCACCGTGAAGCGGCCCAGGGCCCCGGGGCCGTCGCCCGGGGGTGCGTCGAGGGGATCGGATCCCGGGTCCGGGGAGGGGAGCACCTCCAGCCCCGACAGGTGCGAGTTGTCCTCGTCGAAGTTCCCGTGGCAGGCGAAGTGGACGCGGCCCGCGCCGGGCAGCGTGTCCAGCAAGGCCCCGGTCTCCGGGGGACACGGCCGGTAGCCCAGCTCGGGGGAGAGGTCCAGGGCGGCATGGCGCAGCGTCCCCGACGGGTCGCCGACCGAGATCCAGGGGCGCCGCCCGTCGCGCCGCCTGGCCCGCAGCAGCGGCAGGGCGCCCGGTGTGGGCAGGACGCTCACGACGCAGCCGTCCAGCCGGTCCGACAGCCGCCAGTACGGCAGATGGAACAGCTCGTTCTCCGGACTGACCAGCATCCGCCGGGGCGGGGCGGGGGACACCTGCCGTACGGTGTCGCGCACCGCGGCCAGCAGGGCCGTGTCCAGGTCGGCCAGGGCGGACCGGAGCAGCTGCCGGGTCTCCGCCAGGTCGTCGGGGTGGGCGCCCAGCCGCTCCCGGTAGGCGCGCCTGAGCCGCAGGAGCATGCCGCGCCGGTCCTCCTCCGGCCACCGGACGAGCGCGACCGCGGACCGCCCGGCGGGGTCGAGGCAGGTGACGACCACGCCCTCGGGGACGGTGAGCAGGTCGACGAGGACCTCACCGGGCCGCAGCGCGGCGGCGAGTTCGCCGGCCGGCACCGGCTCGGAGCTCACCGCCAGGGACACCCCGGCGGAGCCCGCGGTGGCCGTGAGCCGTGCCGCGGACCGGTCCCGTGCCGAGAGCGCCGGCGCCAGGTTCCCGGACCGCGCGGCCGCCAGCTGTACGGCGGCCTCCGCGGCGCGCAGTCCGAGCATCGCCGGCACCAGCTCCGGGGCCGCGTCCGCATGCTGCTCCACGACCTGCCCGACGCGCAGCGCCTCGGTCATCGTGGCGGCACGGGCCCGCTGGCCCATCTCCAGCAGCGCTTCGGGCTGCCGGCGCGCGAGACCGGCGTACGTCGCGTCGGCCGCGTCGAGCCCGACTTCGTACAGGGCGGCGGCGATGAGGATCGCGGTGTCGTAGGCGCGGGCGAGCGTGATGGCCACGTTCTGGCCGAGCTCGACGGTGGCCGCGTCCGCGCGCAGCCGTTCGCCGAGTTCGAGGGCCGCCGCGATCTCCTTCCGGGCGTCCTGGACGTCGTCCTCGGTGTCCGCCTCGAACAGCAGATGGCGGGCGAGGTTGGTGACGTAGCGGACCTCGCGCAGCAGGTCGCCGGAGCGCCGGGTGGTGGCGACGGCCGCCCGCAGCGCGAGCTGTGCCTGCTCCGGCCGGCCGCACTGCTGGAGCGCGGCGGCGAGCTGGTTGCGGGCGTCCGCTTCGAGATCCGGCTGGTGGGCGGCGCGTGCCGTGGCGATCGCCGCGCGCAGCAGGGGTACGGCGTCGGCGGCGCGGGCGGGGTCCGTGAGCATGATGGACGACGCGCGGTGCCAGGAGGCGGACTCCTCGTCGTCGCCGTACCGCGGCTGGTCCGGGGTCCGGTGCCGCCAGTGATCGGCCCAGGCCCGACGCCCGATCCGCTCGGCCTCCGCGGCCGCCTTCGCCAGGAGTTCCTCGGCCCGGCCGGCGTCGCCGAGCAGGTCCCAGGTGATGCCCAGCTCGCTGAGGGCCCAGGCCGCCGCCGGTTGCTGCCCGGCCGCGAGCGCGAGGCTCCGCATGTCCTCCAGGGCGCCGAGCGCCTCCTCGAACCGTCCGCCCTGCCGGGCGATCATGGCGTGCTGGAGTGCGAACGAGGCGGGGCTGCGGACGTGGTCGCTGTCCTGTGCCGGGACCGTCGCCCGGATCCGGCGGGCCTCGCGCACGCTCCGCAGCGCGCTCACGGTGTCCCCGGCCCGGGCCGCCAGCAGCGCCCGGTCGTACAGGACCGTGCAGAGATCGACGCCGCTGCCGAGGCGTTCCGCCTCCGCCAGGAACGCCGGCAGGTCGCGTTCGAAGTCCGCGCGGCGGTCGAGATCGCACAGGGCCCGCAGCCGGAACTTCGCGGCCTCCAGCGCGAGCAGGACATCGCCGGTCAGCAGCTCCCGGGCCTCGTCGAGCAGCGCCAGGGCCGTCTCGGGCGCCTTGAGACCGAGCAGCCGGGCCGCTCCCCGGCCCAGGACGCGCCCGCGTGCCTCGGATCCGAGGGGCTCGGCGGCCACGGCGGTGAGTTCGGTGAGCGCGCGGGTCCGCTCGATGCTCGGTGCCTGCTCGATCAGCTCCCCGAGCCGTACGACCTCGGCGTGCCGCAGGTGCAGCCGGGCCGTCCCGGCCAGGGGGCGCCGCAGCAGTTCCGCCGCGTCGGTCCTGGCCAGCCGACCGTCCAGTACGGCCGACACGATCTCGAAGCCGTCGGTGCCGGCGTACGCACGGGCGTCGGCGTGGGAGCCGGCGTGAGCGCGGGCGTCGTCAGAGGGCATCGCCGAGCTGCTCCTCCAGGCGGCGGTGCATCTCCCGGACGTACGGCATGAACTCCCCTGGCAGCGGCGAGAACACGTCCCGCACCACGGCGTCGGGGTCGTCGCCGAGCCACTGCGCGAAGCGCCAGGTGTAGTGGTAGGCCAGGGCGGCGTGTACCAGGACGTCGGGATGCAGGAGCTGGACGCCGCCGCCGGATCTGGCCTCCTGCGGTGCCAGACAGGCCAGCCAGGTGAACAGCGTGCCGAACTCGCGGGGCAGGAAGTAGTAGGGGAGGTACGGCATCCGCTCGGCGAGCAGGGCGACGTAGGCCCGCACCTCCGGAACCTCCCACACCTCCCTGGGGTCCGTCGTCGGTATGTCGAACGTGAACATCACCCGGCACCGGTGCTCGCGGAGCCGCCGCAGCTGTTCCCGGTCCTCACCGTCGGGGTGGTGGGAGAAGAACGCGACGAGCGGGTAGATGTCCGCGGAGTCGATCAGCCGCCGCTCGATGTCGAGCAGCACGGGACGGTCGTCGGGGTGGTCGTCGGGACTGGACAGGGAGCCGGTCTCCGGGTCGAGGACGGCCGTACGGGGCTGCTGGACGGTGACACCGGCCCGCTCGAACTCGTCCGTGACCCAGAGGGTCAGGGTGTCGTCCTCGAAGATGCTCTCGTAGAGCTGGGCCAGCGTCAGCGCGACCTGTGCGTATCCGTGCCAGTGGCGGCCCCGCTCGACGGCCCTGCGGACGCACGACCTGCAGGTGACCGCGGTCTGCTCCGGATCGGACTCGACCAGATCCCACAGGGAGTTGAGATCCACCCGCTGGGTGCCGTCCCCCATCGACACGCACAGCGCGTCGACGCGTTCCTGGAAAGTGGGTTCTCTCGCACCCTTGCGCTGTCCACCGTCTGATACGGGCAAGCGACCCCCCGGCCCCCGTGGCGGAAACCCGCCGCACTGCCGTCATTTTATATGCGCTGCGGGTTTTTGCTGCCGGTTCGCACCATACGTACATGCCTTCGACCCCGCTCTCTCCGGACAGCCCTGGTCAGGGCCGGGACCGGCGGTCTAACGTCCGTCCATGGCAGCCTTCGACCCCTGGGACCCGGACTTCCTGGCCGACCCGTACCCCTCCTACACCGAGCTCCGCGCCGGGGGCCGGGTGCAGTACTTCGAGCCCACGAACCAGTGGCTGGTTCCGCACCACGCCGACGTCTCGGCCCTGCTGCGGGACCGCCGGCTGGGGCGGACGTACCAGCACCGGTTCACGCACGAGGACTTCGGGCGGGGTGCGCCCGCCCCGGAACACGAGCCGTTCCACACGCTCAACGACCACGGCATGCTCGACCTCGAACCGCCGGACCACACCCGCATCCGCCGCCTGGTGTCGAAGGCGTTCACCCCGCGCACGGTCGAACAACTCAAGCCGTACGTGGCGCGACTCGCGGGCGAACTGGTCGACGGCCTGGTCCGGCGGGGCGGCGGCGACCTGCTCGCCGACGTCGCCGAACCGCTCCCCGTCGCCGTCATCGCCGAGATGCTCGGCATCCCGGAGGCGGACCGCGCCCCGCTGCGCCCCTGGTCGGCCGACATCTGCGGCATGTACGAGCTGAACCCGTCCGAGGACACGGCGGCGAAGGCGGTCCGGGCCTCCGTGGAGTTCTCCGACTACCTGCGGGAGCTGATCGCCGAACGGCGCAAGGAGCCCGGCGACGACCTGATCTCCGGGCTCATCGAGGCGCACGACGAGGGCGACCGGCTCACCGAGCAGGAGATGATCTCCACCGCCGTGCTGCTCCTCAACGCCGGTCACGAGGCGACCGTCAACGCCACGGTCAACGGCTGGTACGCCCTCTTCCGCAACCCCGCCCAGCTCGCCGCCCTGCGCGCCGACCACTCCCTGGTCCCCACCGCGATCGAGGAGCTGATGCGCTACGACACCCCGCTCCAGCTCTTCGAACGCTGGGTGCTGGACGACATCGAGATCGACGGTACGACCGTCCCCCGCGGCGCCGAGATCGCCATGCTCTTCGGCTCCGCCAACCACGACCCGGCCGTCTTCCGCGACCCCGACCGCCTCGACCTGGCCCGCCGCGACAACCCGCACATCTCCTTCAGCGCCGGCATCCACTACTGCATCGGCGCCCCGCTGGCCCGCATCGAACTGGCGGCCTCGATGACGGCCCTGCTGGAAAAGGCCCCGACCCTGACCCTGTCGGCGGAACCGCAGCGCAAGCCGAACTTCGTGATCCGGGGGCTGGAGGGGCTGAGCGTGGAGGTGGGCTAGCCGGTGTCAGCCTGCCCCCAGGCTGCGGGCCTTGAGCTGGACTTCCTTGACCGCACCCGGGCGTTCCAGGGTGAGGACACCGGCCTCCTGGCTCTGGCGGTAGATGCGCAGGAGCGGCCCGTCGGTGACCAGCCGCAGGTCGCTCCAGGGGTAGGTCCACAACAGGTTCGCCTGCTGCCAGAGTTGGAGATGCCGGGAGGTGAGCCGCAGCTGGTAGGCGGGGCTCTCGTAGGTCGTGGGCTCACGGGGCGGGGCGAACGACGGTTTCACGGTGTAGGTCCCGAGCACGGTCTCGCCGGGTTCGAGTGTCTCCGTGCGGATCTGGCTTTCGCGGCCGAGCCTGGCCCCGGCCCAGGTGAAGAGGCCGACCGTCGGCACGGCGATCGGCCAGAAGAACCACCCGGGGAAATGGGCCGTGTAACCCTGGACGAAGAATCCCCCACCGCCCACCAGGCCGGTCAGGCAGGCGCCGATCACGGTCGCCCGGCGGACGCGCCGCCGCGGGTCATCGTTCGTGGGTCCGGGCCCCGGCTCCGCTGTCTGCCGCGCCATCTGGCAACTCCCGTGGTTCCGCCGCGTGCGTATCCGTGACGGGAAGCAAGACATGGCGGACCGTCGAGCGGTTGCACCCCTGCCACCCGTCAGGCCGGGACATCCCGCCGCCGCAGCCCCGCCAGCCCCGCTCCCGCCAGTACCACCGCGAGCCCGGTCAGGGTCAGTACCGGTCCCCATTCCATCCCGCCGCCCGGCAGCTTGGGCAGGTGGCCGAAGGGGGAGAGGTCGAGGACGAGTCGGGGGGCGTTGAGGGCCGGGCCGACCCAGCCGATCAGGAGGGCCGCGACGGCCACGCCCCAGGCGGCCGGGGCGAGGCGGGGGGCCAGGCCGTACAGCAGGACCGCGACCCCGCCGATCACCCATATCGCCGGGAGCTGGACCAGGCAGGCGCCCAGGATCGGGGCCACCTGTCTGCCGTAGCCGACGGCGAAGCCCGCGCCGGCCAGGAGCATGATCAGGGCGGCGCCGCCGAAGGCGATCGTCAGGTGGCCGGCCGCCCAGCGCAGCCGGCTCACCGGGCCGGCGAGCAGGAGTTCGGCACGCCCCGAGGTCTCCTCGCCGTCGAGGCGGAGGACCGACGCGACGACGTACAGCGCGGCGACCAGGCCCAGCATCCCGACCATCGAGGCGAGGAACGCGTCCGTCAGCCCGCTCTGGCCGCCCATCCGCTGGAAGATCTCGCGGGCGCCGGTGTTGTCGCCGACCAGGCCGGCCGCGCCGTCCGTCAGGCCGCCGTAGACCACGCCGGCCAGGAAGAAGCCGAGCGACCAGCCGAGCACACCGCCCCGCTGGAGCCGCCAGGCGAGCCCGGCGGCGGAGCCGAGGCGGCCGGCGGCCGGGCCGGGGCGGGCGGGGAAGAAGCTCATGCCGAGGTCCCGGCGCCCGGCAAGGACATAGGCCGCCGTGGCCTGCAGCAGCACCGCCGCCGCGAACAGCAGGAGCACCCACCAGCGTTCGGCGGCGAACGGGCGCAGGTTCTCCAGCCAGCCGAGGGGAGACAGCCAGGTCCACGGCGACGAACCGTCGCGGCTCGCCGAGTCGCCCGCCGCGCGGAGCACGAAGGCCGCGCCCAGGACCGCCGACGTCAGGCCCCTCGCCAGGCGGGCGCTCTCGGTGAGCTGGGCGACGACCGCCGCCGTCGTGGCGAAGACCATGCCGGTCGCGCCCAGGCCGAGGCCGAGGGCGAGCGCACCCGCCGTGCCCTGGCCCGCCAGGCCCGCCGTGACGACCAGGGCGAGCACGGCGTTCGCGGCCGCCGCCGCCAGCAGGGCCGCGGTCAGGGCGGCCCGGCGGCCCACCGCGCCCGACGCCACGAGTTCCGCGCGGCCGGTCTCCTCCTCGTCGCGGGTGTGGCGTACGACGACGAGCAGGCCGGTCACGGCCGCGAGGAGCCCGGCGTACACGCCGACCCGCCACGCCGTCAGGCCGCCGAGCGAGGTGTCGTGGAGCGGGCCGATCAGGGCGCGGTAGGCGGCGTTGGTCTGCAACTGGCGGACCAGGTCGGTGCGTTCGGCGTCCGTGCCGTACAGGCTCTTCAGGGTGTCCGGCATGGAGAGGACCATCAGCGCGGTCACCGCGATCCACACCGGGGTGGTCACGCGGTCGCGGCGGAGCGCGAAGCGCAGCAGGGTGCCGGTGCCGGCCAGGGTGCTCATCGGGCGGCCGCCGCGTTCTCGTCCCGCTCGTCCGGATCGTCCTGGTAGTGGCGCAGGAAGAGTTCCTCCAGGGTCGGGGGCGTGGCGGTGAGGGAGCGGACGCCGGTCCCGGAGAGCGCGCGGAGTACGGCGGTGAGCTGGTCGGTGTCCACCTGGAGGCGGATCCGCCGGCCCTGGACGTCGAGGCCGTGGACGCCCGGGAGGTGCGCCAGCCCGTTCGGCGGACCGGCGAGTTCGGCGGTCACGCTGGTGCGGGTGAGGTGGCGCAGGTCGGCGAGGGAGCCGGACTCGACGGTCCGGCCGGCCCGGATGATGCTGACGCGGTCGCAGAGTTCCTCGACCTCGCTGAGGATGTGCGAGGAGAGCAGGACCGTACGGCCCCGGTCCCGTTCCTCCTCGACGCAGCGCTGGAAGACCTCCTCCATGAGGGGGTCGAGGCCGGAGGTCGGTTCGTCGAGGATCAGCAGGTCGGCGTCGGAGGCGAAGGCGGCGACCAGGGCGACCTTCTGCCGGTTGCCCTTGGAGTACGTGCGGCCCTTTTTCGTCGGGTTGAGTTCGAAGCGGTCGATCAGGTCGGCGCGGCGGGACTTGTCCAGGCCTCCGCGCAGGCGGCCGTAGAGGTCGATGACCTCGCCGCCGGAGAGGTTGCGCCACAGCGTCACGTCGCCGGGGACGTAGGCGATCCGGCGGTGCACCTCCACGGCGTCCTTCCAGGGGTCGCGGCCGAGGATGTGGGCGGCGCCCGAGTCGGCGCGCAGCAGGCCGAGCAGGACCCGGATCGTGGTCGACTTCCCCGAGCCGTTGGGCCCGAGGAAGCCGTGCACCTCGCCGGCCTCGACGGCCAGGTCGAGGCCGTCCAGGGCGTGGGTGCGGCCGAAGGACTTGTGGAGCCCGGCGACCGTGATGGCCTTCGTCATGGTTCAGAACGTACGCTTCTTTCAGAAATTTGTGAAGTTAAGGAAGCGTCTGAAGCTCGGATAGGGTGGAGCCCATGACGGAAACAGCCGGTGGCCGGGACGCGGAGGCCGTGTCGAGGTTCGTCGAGTCCTTCGCGGCGCAGCTCGTCGAGGCCGGGATGCAGCGCATGCCCGCCCGGGTCTTCGCCGCCCTGCTCTCCTCCGACGAGGGCGTGCTGACCTCCGCCGAGCTGGGCGAGCTGCTGCAGATCAGCCCCGCGGCGGTGTCCGGGGCGGTGCGCTACCTGACGATGACCCACATGGTCGCGCGGGAGCGGGAGCCGGGCTCGCGCCGGGAGCGCTACCGGGTGCACGGCGACCAGTGGTACGAGGCGCTGACCAACCGCGAGGCCGTGATCAAGCGCTGGGAGGCCGCCCTGAGGGAGGGGGTCGCCAGCCTCGGCCCCGACACCCCGGCGGGGCGGCGGATGACCGAGACGCTGGCGTTCTTCGAGTTCGTCGACGAGGAGGTCGTGAAGATGATGGAGCGCTGGCGGGTCCATCGCGACCGGCTCTTCGGCGAGGGACGAGGCCTCGCCGAAGACCGCTGACCCCGCCTGTCTCAGGCCCGGTTCCGGCGCCTGGCCAGGAGGACCAGACCGCCGCCGAGCAGCAGCGCGGCCGCGCCGCCGGCGACGGCCGCGGGTACGGCGCCGCCGCTGCCGGTGGCGGCGAGGGAACCGGAACCGCCGGCGGCGGCGACCGTCTGCGTCCCGGGGGTGTTGCCGCCGCCGGCAGCGGCCGTCGCCGACGCCGACGCGGAGGCGCTCGGCGTCGCCGTGCTGCCGCCCCTGACCTCGACCGTGACGGCCGCGGTGTCGTTGCCGTGCGTGTGGTCGAACGTCATGGTGTTGCCGTAGGCCGTGGTCGCACGGGCCTCACCGGTGCTGGTCGCGCCGCCGGCGCGGATCCGCAGGCCGAACTCGAAGGAGCGGGTGTCCCCGACGGTGAACTGGTTCGGGCGCGGGTTGCAGATGTACTGCGGCGCGCCCGGCGTCCGTTCGCCGGTGCCGGACCGCGCCTCCTCGCTCCACACGCTGCAGCGGTCGGGGATCTCCACGGCCCTGGTGCCGGTGGGGACGGTCACCAGCAGCGCGGGCTGGTCGTCGCTCGCGTTGTAACCGACCCAGCCCGGGCCCTCGTTGCCCAGGGAGACGGTGACGTGCACCAGGTCGCCCGGCTTGCCCTCGGCGGTGGCGCCGCCCGCGACCATGTCGGCGGTGTTGTCGGCGTCGATGTGCTGCCGGTCGATCGAGGTGCCGCCGGTCGCGGCGTCCCCGGCGGCGACGAGGGAGAGCACGGGACCGTCCCCCGGCTTCGGCGCGGCACCGGACAGGGGCAGGGCCTCGTGGCCGAAGTACTCGAACAGGGCCTGGTCCGTCACGTCCAGCCCGACCGGCTGGTCCACCCGGTAGCTCCTGCCGGGCTCGATCACCGTGTCGAACGTGCAGAGCGCCTGCTCGGTGAGGCCGTAGACGTCCGCGCTCTCCTTGGAGTACACGCAGTTGGAGTAGTGCTTCGCGTACGCCAGCCCGATGGTGGTGCGCATCCGCAGTTGGACCCCGTCGGCGGCCAGGGTGCCGACGTTGCTGATCGTGACCGGGGTGCCGATCGTGGATCCGGGCCTGTCGCCCTTGCGGGCCGCCAGTCTGTTGACCTCCAGGTCGGTGGTGCCCACGGTCACCTTCGCGGTGGTGGAGACCACGGTGCCGTTGGCGGACGTGCCGCTGAGGGTCACCGTGCCGGTGGTGCCGAGGGGGGTGCCGGGCTTGGCGCTCAGGCCGATGAACGAGCCGTCCGCCTCGCCCTCGTGGACGTCGTTCATGGGCCAGGTGTAGATGTGGTCGGCGGGCACGGCCGCGTCCGTGGTGACCCAGTCGATGACGTTGCTCAGGTCCGCGCTGATGGTGACGTCCCTGGCGGTGCCCGGACCGTCGTTGTACAGGCCCCAGTTCACCAGCGTGGGGTCGCCCGTCGGCGGCAGCGGCAGCCCCAGGGTGTCGTCCTGGAGCCGGATGTGCACCACCGGGCCGTCGGCGGCCCGGGCGGACGTGACGGGCAGCCATGCGGTGACCGCGGCCGCGAAGACTGCCAGCGCGGCCCCGAAACGGTGCCGGCGGTGGGTCATGGTGGCTCCTCCCGGCGGGGCGGCCCTCGCCCCTGCCACACCACTGAGACACCTGGTGCATGCCGATGGTTGTCCGGGAGTTCACCATGCCGTCGGCTCGAACCGGCCGACGGCCCCTCACGCCCACCGCTCCGCAGGTCTACCGCTCCGCAGGCCCACCGCTCCGCAGGCCTACCGCTCCCGCGTCTCCTCCAGCACGGTCCGTCCCAGCAGCGCGTACCGCTCGGGCGCGCGGTACTTGAGGTACTGCGCGTAGCCGACGCCCGTCGCCGCCACCAGCGCCACCAGCCACGGCGTCGCCTTCAGCAGCAGCGAGCCGGACTCGGTGCCGGCCGCGACGCCCATGTTGGACACCAGCAGGACGACCACGGCGAGCATCGCGACACCGCCGACGAGCGGGGCGGTGAAGGTCCGGAACCAGTGCCGGCTCTCGGGGTGGTTCTTCCGGAAGTAGACCAGCACCGCGAACGAGCACACGGCCTGCACGACCAGGATCGCCATCGTGCCGAGGATGGCCAGCAGGACGTAGAGGGCGTTGTACGGGTCCTTGCCCGCGATCCAGAACGCGGCGATCAGGACGGCGGAGATCAACGTCTGCACCAGGCCGGCGATGTGCGGGGAGCCGTGCCTGTGGTGGGTGCGGCCGACGGTGTTCTGCAGCTTCGGCAGGACGCCCTCGCGGCCCAGCGCGTACATGTAGCGGGCCGCGCAGTTGTGGAAGGCCATGCCGCAGGCCAGTGAGCCGGTGATCATCAGCCACTGCATGAGGACGACCGCCCAGTGGCCCACGTAGTGCTCGGTCGGGTTGAAGAAGAGCGCGAGGGGGTTCGCGGAGGAGGCGGCCTTCACGGCCTCCGCCTCGCCGTTGCCGGTGATGGCCATCCAGGAGACGAAGACGTAGAAGACGCCGACGCCGAGCACCGAGATCATCGTCGCCTTGGGGATGATCTTCTTCGGGTCGCGGGACTCCTCGCCGTACATCGCCGTCGACTCGAAGCCGACCCAGGACCAGAAGGCGAAGAACAGGCCGAGGCCGGCCGAGGTGCCCTTGAAGGCGTTGACCGGGTTGACCGGGCCGAAGGTGAAGCCGTGCGGGCCGCCGCCGTGCAGGGCGACCGAGATCGCCATCGCCGCGAGGACGGTCACCTCGGTGCCGAGCAGGACGACGAGCAGCTTCTCGGCGACGCTGACGCCGAACCAGGTGCCGGTCGCGTTGATCGCGAGCATCAGGATCGCGAACGCCCACCACGGGACGTCAAGTCCGGTCTGGTCCTTCAGGGTTGTGTTGGCGAAGACCGAGAAGATGCCGATCAGCGCCGGTTCGAAGACGACGTACGCGAAGGTGGCGAGCAGCCCCGAGGCCAGGCCCGCGGTGCGGCCGAGACCGTAGGAGATGAAGCCGTAGAAGGCGCCCGTCGAGGTGATGTGCTTCGCCATCGACGTGAAGCCGACGGAAAAGATTGCCAGGACGACCATTGCGACGAGGTAGCTCGCCGGGGCGCCGATGCCGTTGCCCGACGACACCATGAAGGGCACGTTGCCGGTCATCGCGGTGATCGGCGCGGCGGTCGCGACGGCCATGAAGACCACCCCGAGCAAACCGATCGCGTTCGGCTTGAGCCGGTGAACCGTGCTCTCGCCGCCTGTTTCCGTCGCCGGGGCGACTCCCTCGTCCACTGCCATCGGGGTGGCCCCTCTCCTGCTGCTCGCCGGCTGTACCGAACCGGAACTCTGAAGGCCGAATGAGTCCGCCGAGGGTCTCGGCGCGTTAAATGTTTGTCAACCAGACCTTTAGAAATCTGACGCAATCTGTCCGCAACACCCGGCTCGTACGGTCGCCGCCATGAGCACGTACACGGCCACCCTCGGTGGCGAACGCCACCGCTTCGGCTCCCTGGCCCGCCTGCTGGCCGCCGCGAGCCCCGAACGCTCCGGCGACCGGCTGGCCGGCCTCGCCGCCGCGAGCGCGCGGGAACGGGTCGCGGCCCGCTGGGCGCTGGCGGAGGTGCCGCTCGCCACCTTCCTGGCCGAGCCGGTGATCCCCTACGAGGACGACGACGTGACCCGGCTGATCCTGGACACCCACGACGCGGCCGCCTTCGCACCCGTCGCCGGGCTGACCGTCGGCGAGTTCCGCGAGTGGCTGCTGGCGGCGGACACCGGGGCGCTGGCCGCGGTGGCGCCGGGGATCACGCCGGAGATGGCCGCCGCCGTGTCCAAGCTGATGGGCAACGCGGACCTGGTCGCCGTCGCCCGCAAGGTCCGGGTGGTCACCGCGTTCCGCTCGACGATCGGCCTGCCGGGGCGGCTCGCGACGCGGCTGCAGCCCAACCACCCCACCGACGACCCGGCGGGCGTGGCGGCCGCCCTCCTCGACGGCCTCCTGCTCGGCTCCGGCGACGCGGTGATCGGCATCAACCCGGCGACCGACAGCCCCAAGGCCGTCCGCGACCTGCTGGAGCTCCTGGACGGAGTGATCGACCGCTACTCGATCCCCACCCAGTCCTGCGTGCTCTGCCACGTCACCACCAGCGTGGACCTGATGGAGCGCGGCGCCCCGGTCGACCTGGTCTTCCAGTCCATCGCCGGCACCCAGGCCGCGAACGCCTCCTTCGGCGTGACCCTGGGCCTGCTCGACGAGGCCTGCGAGGCGGCCCTCGCGCTCGGCCGCGGAACCGTCGGCGACAACGTCATGTACTTCGAGACCGGGCAGGGCAGCGCCCTGTCGGCGGACGCGCACCACGGGGTGGACCAGCAGACGGTCGAGGCACGGGCGTACGCGGTGGCCCGCCGCTACCGCCCGCTCCTGGTGAACACCGTCGTCGGCTTCATCGGCCCCGAGTACCTCTACGACGGCCGGCAGATCCTCCGGGCCGCCCTGGAGGACCACTTCTGCGGCAAGCTCCTCGGCCTGCCGATGGGCCTGGACATCTGCTACACGAACCACGCCGACGCCGATGACGACGACATCGCCACCATGCTGACCATGCTCGCCGTCGCGGGCGCGTCCTTCGTGATCTGCACGCCGGGCGGCGACGACATCATGCTCAACTACCAGTCGGCCTCCTACCACGACGCGTTGTACCTGCGCGAGGTGCTGGGCCTGCGCCCGGCACCGGAGTTCGAGGCGTGGCTGGAGTCGATCGGGCTGCTGGCCGAGGACGGCGGCGTACGCGAGGTCGGCGGCCACCCGCTGGCGGCGATCGGAAGGGAACTGGCCGCATGACCGAGGTGCCGACGACCACCGGACTCGACGAACTCTGGCCGCTGCTGCGCCGCCACACCCAGGCCCGGATCGGCCTCGGCCGCTCCGGCCCCGCCCTGCCCACCCGGCACCGCCTGGGCCTCCAGTCGGCGCACGCCGCGGCCCGGGACGCGGTCCACTCGCCGTTCGAGCCGGACCTGGTCGCGGCCGGGCTGGCGGGCCTGCCGACGGTACGGGTCCGCAGCGCGGCCGGCGACCGGCTGACCTATCTCCAGCGCCCCGACCTGGGGCGCCGCCTCGACCCCGTGGACCGCGCCCACCTCCCGGCCGGCGGCTGGGACGTGGTGTTCGTCGTCGCCGACGGGCTGTCCAGCCGGGCCGTGCACGAGCACGCGGCGGCGGTGGTCCGGGCGACGGCGGCCCGCCTCCCCGACTGGCGCGTCGCCCCGGTGGTCCTTGCCGAACAGGCCCGGGTGGCCCTCGGCGACGACATCGCCCACGCGATGGGCACGTGCCTGGTGGTGGTCCTGATCGGCGAACGGCCCGGCATGTCGGCGGCGGACTCCCTGGGCGCGTACCTGACGTACCGGCCGGTGCCGGGCGTGACGACGGACGCCGACCGCAACTGCCTGAGCAACATCCGGCCACCGCGGGGCCTCGCGTACGAGACGGCGGCGGGCAAGCTGGCGGGGCTGATGGGAAGGGCGCGGGAGCTCGGGGTCACGGGGGTGGCGCTGAAGGACGAGTCCGGCCAGGAAGCCGCGACCGACCGACTGCCCCGAGCCGCCATCGGCTCGTGAACGGGCTCGTGAGCGGGCTGGTGGGCGGGCTGGTGGGCAGGCTCGTGGGCAGGGGGCAGGCGCCTCGTGCCAGACGGCGGCCGCCGCGCCCCCGCTACGGGGCCCCCGGCACCGTGAGCCCCCACCCGCCCTCCACCACCCGCCAGGTCCGCCGCCGTACCGGACCGGCCAGTCCGCCGTCGGCCCGGTAGCGGAAGTCCGGGCCCGCCACCGTCACCGTCCGCCCCGCGGCCCGTACCGGGGTGGCCTCCGCGCCCACCGACAGCGGGCGCACCTCCACCTCGGCGAGGCCGTCCTGGCCGCCCGGGGTCACCGAGACCCCCTCGACCGGCTGGTCCAGGTCCACCACGGTCTCCCCGTCGACCTCCACCCGCAGCCGCGCGGGCGGACCGGGCACCGCCGGGACCGGGACCGGGCGCGCGGACAGGGAGCGCACGAGGTGCTGGTACGGCCGCAGCCATCCCCGGGCCGGCACCGGCACCGGAGCCTGCGCCACCACCGCCAGCGGCGGGATCCGCAGCGCGCCCAGCACCACCCCGTCGCTGTCGTCGACGAGGAGGTCCATCCGGCGTTCCACCCCGTCCAGGACCGCCCGGGCCGCCGCCACCGCACCGGCGGGCACCCCCAGTGCGTGCGCGACCCCCAGCGCGCCCCCGACCGGGACCATGGACAGCACGCAGTCGGCCAGCTCCCGCCTGCGGTGCAGAAAGGTCACCGCACGGACCAGGGCGCCGTCGTCCCCGACGACCACCGGCCGCCGCGAGCCCCTGCGGGACATCACCCGGGCGAATTCCTCGGGCCCGTCCGGCATGCACACCTTCGCGGCCGCACCCGCGCTGAGCACGTCTTTCGCGATCCGGACGGATTCGCCGTCCGTTTCCCGTGCCGCCGGATCGATGATCACCAGCAGCTGATCGGACCTCGCGAATGTCGCCACCTCGGTCGTGCCTCGCTTCCTCGGGTAGCATCACTGTGCAAGAGCCCCTTGCGCTGTTGCGCCAGGGGCTTCGTCTATTCCGGGGCATCCGGTCCGACGGTTGTGCGGCCAACGACGGTCGCGGTGGTACGCGGCGACGAACCTTACGCGTACGCCCCTGACCTTGGACATGCCCCGCCCGGAAGGGGTGTACGCGCGTGCCCGCACTTGTGCTGCTCGGTGCTCAGTGGGGTGACGAAGGCAAGGGAAAGGCGACGGACCTGCTAGGCGGTTCCGTCGACTACGTGGTGCGTTACCAGGGCGGCAACAACGCCGGTCACACGGTCGTCGTCGGCGACCAGAAGTACGCGCTGCACCTCCTCCCTTCCGGAATCCTCTCGCCCACGTGTGTCCCGGTCATCGGCAACGGTGTCGTCGTCGACCCGTCGGTCCTGCTCTCCGAGCTGAGCGGTCTGAACGAGCGTGGCGTCGACACGTCAAAGCTCCTCATCAGCGGTAACGCGCACATCATCACGCCGTATCACGTGACCGTCGACAAGGTGACGGAACGCTTCCTCGGGAAGCGGAAGATCGGGACCACGGGGCGCGGCATCGGCCCGACCTACGCCGACAAGATCAACCGCGTCGGCATCCGGGTCCAGGACCTCTACGACGAGTCGATCCTGACCCAGAAGGTCGAGGCGGCCCTCGACGTCAAGAACCAGATGCTCACCAAGCTCTACAACCGGCGCGCGATCGCCGTCGAGCAGGTCGTGGAGGAGCTGCTCGGCTACGCGGAGAAGCTCGCTCCGTTCGTCGCCGACACCGTCCTGGTCCTCAACCAGGCCCTGGAGGACGACAAGGTCGTCCTGTTCGAGGGCGGCCAGGGCACGCTCCTCGACATCGACCACGGCACGTATCCCTTCGTGACGTCGTCGAACCCGACCGCGGGCGGCGCCTGCACCGGCTCCGGCGTCGGCCCGACGAAGATCACTCGTGTCATCGGCATCCTGAAGGCGTACACGACCCGCGTCGGCGCCGGCCCGTTCCCGACCGAGCTCTTCGACGCGGACGGCGACGCGCTGCGCCGGATCGGCGGCGAGCGGGGCGTGACGACCGGCCGGGACCGCCGCTGCGGCTGGTTCGACGCGGTCATCGCCCGCTACGCGACCCGCGTGAACGGCCTGACCGACTTCTTCCTCACCAAGCTCGACGTCCTGACCGGCTGGGAGCAGATCCCGGTCTGCGTCGCCTACGACATCGACGGCAAGCGGGTCGAGGAACTCCCGTACTCCCAGACCGACTTCCACCACGCGAAGCCGATCTACGAGACGCTGCCGGGCTGGTCCGAGGACATCACCAAGGCCAAGTCCTTCGCGGACCTGCCGAAGAACGCGCAGGACTACGTCAAGGCGCTGGAGGAGATGTCCGGCGCCCCGATCTCCGCGATCGGCGTGGGCCCGGGCCGGGACGAGACCATCGAGATCAACTCGTTCCTGTAAGTCGTGTGTACGCGCGTCCACTTGGGCCGGTCTTGGGAATCCTTGACCGGCCCTTGGGCTTTCCGTGGTTACGCCGGTAACGGGCGACGGCCAGCATCTACGCGGGTAGCCCGCCGCCTCCCGCATGCCACACCCGTCCTCTCCGCCTTCCCAGGAGCCCTGAATGCCCGTCAATCCCATGAACCGCCGTGAGTTCGTGCAGAAGTCGGCCGTCACCGGCGCTGCCGTGGCCGTCGCGGGAACGGTCGGTACCGGCAGCGCCGAGGCCGCCGAGGCCGGCCACGGCCACGCCAAGCCCCCGAAGGCGCCCAAGACCTGGAGCTTCTCCATCCTGGGCACCACCGACCTGCACAGCCACGTCTTCAACTGGGACTACTACACCAACGCCGCCCCGGTGGACTCCAAGGGCAACACGTACGGCATCGCGCGCATCGCCACCCTGGTGAAGAACCTGCGCAAGGAGAAGGGTGCGGACCGCGTGCTGCTCGTCGACGCGGGCGACATCATCCAGGGCACGTCCCTCGCGTACTACTACGCGAACGTCGACCCGATCACGGGCAAGGACGGCAAGCGCGGCCCCAAGCACCCCATGGCGATCGCCATGAACGAGATGCGGTACGACGCGGCGGCCCTCGGCAACCACGAGTTCAACTACGGCATCGACGTCATCCGCACCTTCGAGAAGCAGTGCGACTTCCCGCTGCTCGGCGCCAACGCCCTGGACGCCAAGACGCTGAAGCCGGCCTTCCGGCCCTACACCGTCAAGCACATCAAGGTCCCGCACGGCCCGGACATCAAGGTCGGCATCCTCGGCCTCACCAACCCGGGCATCGCCCTGTGGGACAAGGACAACGTCTCCGGGAAGATGGCCTTCACCGGTCTGGTCGAGCAGGCGAAGAAGTACGTGCCGCGGCTGCGCGCCCTCGGCTGCGACGTCGTCTTCCTCACCGACCACTCGGGCCTGGACGGCTCGACCTCGTGGGGCGACGAACTCCCCTACGTGGAGAACGCGTCGAACCTGGTCGCCGAGCAGGTCCCCGGCATCGACGCGATCCTCGTCGGCCACACCCACGTCGACGTCCCGACGTACACGGTGAAGAACGCCGAGACCGGCGAGGACGTCCTCCTCTCCGAGCCGTACTGCTACGGCTACCGCCTCTCGGTCTTCGACTTCGAGCTGGAGCACGTGCACGGCTCCTGGAAGATCACCAAGAAGACGGCCACCACCCTCAACAGCAACACGGTCGCCGAGGACCCGCGGATCACCGAGCTCCTCACCGCCGACCACAACCTGGTCGTCAAGTACGTCAACACGGCCATCGGCACCTCCACGCAGAACATGTCGACGGCGGAGGCCTGCTGGAAGGACGTGCCCGCCATCGACTTCATCCACGAGGTCCAGACGGAGGCGGTGAAGGCGGGCCTGTCCGCGGCGGACGCGGCGCTCCCGCTGATCTCGGTGGCCGCGTGCTTCAGCCGCACCGCCGACATCCCGGCCGGCAACGTGACGATCCGCGACATCGCCGGTCTCTACATCTACGAGAACACGCTGTACGGCAAGAAGCTCACCGGCGCCCAGCTCAAGGACTACCTGGAGTACGCGGCGAAGTACTACCACCAGGTCCCGTCCGGCACGGCGGTGGACACCGCCACCCTCACCAACGCCAACAGCTTCTGGGACTACATGTACGACACCGCGTCCGGCGTCTCGTACGAGATCGACATCGCGGCGGCCGAGGGCTCGCGCATCAAGAACCTCACCTACAACGGCGCGGCGGTCCCCGACGACCAGGTCTTCGTCGTCGCCGTCAACAACTACCGCGCCAACGGCGGCTCCGGCTACCCGCACATCGCCGCCGCGGAGACCGCCTACAGCTCCACCAACCAGGTCCGGGATCTGATGATCGCCTACGCCACGGCCAAGGGCACCATCGACCCGGCGGCCTTCGCGGCCACCAACTGGAAGCTGACGCAGGGCGGCACGCCCGTCTTCTAGCACCTCGCAGCCGCACGTGTGGTGGCCCCACCCCTCGGGTGGGGCCACCACTTTTTCTTTTTCCCGAACAAGAGGGACCTGTCGATTTCATTTGTGGATTTCATTGTTTCTGTGAATCCTGAAAATCCTGCCACGATCGTCATTCGAAATATCTATTCGGCTGGGTTTTCGCATTGAGTGTCAACAATGTTGTTGGTAGCGTCCGCGGTGCGTTCCCCTGATCTCCCGACCAGGCCAACGGGTGTGCCCGTATGGCTAGTTCGGCATGCCGAAGGAGTATTTCGTGAGCAAAGAGAGAACCCGTCTGGTCCGCTCCAGGCGGACTCGGCGGGTCGCGCTCGGAGCCGCCACCGCCCTGGTTCTCGCCGGTGGTGGATTCGCCGTGGCGAATGCGGCGACGCCCGCCGGTGAGAAATCGGCGGTGGGCGTCCAGCGTCCGGTCGACAAGCAGGCCAAGGGCAGCGCGGCCGTCGTCAGCGCCGCCAACGCCTTCCTGAACACCCTGACCTCGGACCAGCAGGCCTCGACCCTGCTGGACCTCACGCAGGCGAACGCGACCGCCTGGTCGAACCTGCCCTGCGGCGGGACCTGCCGCCCCGGCATCCAGTTCAGCACGCTGTCGGACGACCAGCTGGCCGCCGCCGAGACCCTGTTGAAGACGGCCCTGGGCACCGGCAAGGACACCGGCTACGAGCACGTCCTGCAGACCCTCAAGGCCGACGACGTGCTCGCCTCGGCCGAGAGCACCAGCTCCGCCTCGGCCGCGCCGACGGACGCGCCCACGGCCACGGCGACCGACTCGGCCTCCGCCGACCCCTCCGCCACCGCAACCGACTCCGCCTCCGCGGCGCCCACCGACGTCCCGACCGGCGCCCCGCCCTCCGGTGGCGGCGGCGCTGGCGGCTTCTCGTACGGCAGCGGCTACTACTACCTGGCGCTCCTCGGCACCCCGTCCAGGACCGGCACCTGGCAGCTGCACTTCGGCGGCCACCATCTCGCCGTGAACATCACGTACAAGGACGGCAAGGTCTCCGGCGCCAGCCCCTTCTTCACCGGCGTCGAGCCGACCAGCTGGACCGCGGACGACGGCACCACCTACGCGCCGCTGGCGAAGTTCCGCGACGGCCTGCTGAAGCTGACCGGCAGCCTGAGCACCGCGCAGCTGGCCGAGGCCAAGCTGTCGGAGTCGTTCAGCGACGTACTGCTCGGTCCCGGCAAGGACGGCGACTTCCCGGAGACCAAGGAGGGCATCAAGGCCAGCGAGCTGTCGCCGAAGCAGAAGAAGCTGGTCCTGGCGGCGATCCACCCCTGGATCGCGGACGTGGACGACGCCACCGCCGCCCAGCTGATGAAGACGTACGCGAAGGAACTCGACCAGACCTACGTCGCCTACTCCGGCGGCACCGGCCTGGACACCCAGGGCGACTACGTGCGCATCGACGGACCCAGCGTCTGGGTCGAGTTCGTCTGCCAGAACGGTGTCGTGTTCCAGAACCAGGTCCACTACCACACCGTGTACCGCGACCACACCCGCGACTACGGGAACGAGTTCTCCTTCTCATGACCGGACCGCGAAACTGGCTGACCGACGCCCTGACACGCCTGGTGGCCGGAATCGCGATCGTGGTACCGGCGGCGCTCCTGCTCGGGGCGTCGCCGGCCGCCGCGCATCCGATGCCGCACTCGGTGGTGCAGCTGGACGTGTACAGGTCCTCGGTGTCCGCCCGGCTGGAACTGCCCGTCTCCGACTTCTCCCGGGCCAGCGGCATCGACCTGGACGACGTCACCGGCAGGGCCGTCCCGGCCGCGCGGACCAAGGCGATCCGCGCCTACCTCGCCCAGCACATCCACCCGACCACCACCGGCGGCAAGGCCTGGCAGGTCGCCGTCGGCTCGATGCACCTGAGCGCCACCCGGCAGACGTCCACCGGCCCCTACCGCGAACTGACCGTCGCCGCGGTCCTCACCCCGCCCGCGGGCGCCGACGTACGCCACTTCACCTTCGACTACGACGTGATCGTGCACCAGGTGGTCACCCACGTCACCCTCGTGACGGTCCGCCAGGACTGGGCGAACGGCCAGGTCGACGGCAAGGGCACCACCCAGGTCGGCACGATCGAACTCGACATCCGGCACATGAAGGTCCCGGCCCTGAAGGTCGACCTCGGCCCCGGCAGCGCCTGGCGCGGCTTCGTCGCCATGGTCGAACTGGGCGGCAACCACATCCTCACCGGCACCGACCACCTGCTCTTCCTGCTGATCCTGCTGCTGCCGGCCCCGCTCGCCGCGACCGGCGGCCGCTGGACCGGCCTGGTCGGCCCCCGCAAGGCGCTGACCCGCATCGGCGGCATCACCCTCGCCTTCACCGCGGGCCACTCGGTCGCCCTGGCCGCGAGCTCCCTGGGACGGCTGAACATCCCGTCCTGGCCGGTGGAGGCGTTCATCGCCGCGAGCATCCTGGTCGGCGCGATCCACGCGATCCGCCCCCTCTTCCCCGGACGGGAAGCGGTCGTGGCGGGCGTCTTCGGCCTCGGCCACGGCATGGCGTTCTCCTTCGTGCTGGCCGAGATGCACCTCTCCACCGGCCAGCTGGTCACCAGCCTCCTCGGCTTCA
The DNA here is from genome assembly GCF_042957285.1 of Streptomyces sp. NPDC008092. NCBI lineage: Bacteria > Bacillati > Actinomycetota > Actinomycetes > Kitasatosporales > Streptomycetaceae > Streptomyces > Streptomyces sp. NPDC008092. The sequence goes on along the minus strand of NZ_JBIBHY010000008.1, from coordinate 285,350 downwards.
ACCTCGGCATCGAACTGGTCCAGCTGCTGCTGGTCTGCCTCGCCCTGCCCTCGCTGCTGGTGCTGGCCCGCCTGCGCGTCCAGCCCGTACTGCGGCTGGCCGGCGCGGTGCTCACCGGCATCGCGGCCCTCGGCTGGCTGGCCGACCGCCTCGGCCTGCCCAACCCGGTCGCCCGCGCGGCCGACGGCGCCGGATCCCACACCACGCTGCTGGTGGCCGTTCTCACGCTGGCCGCGCTCATCAGCACCGGATGGACCGGACGGACCCTGGCCACCCGCCTGCGCGGCACCCCCCGGGACGGGCTCAGGCCCCGATGGCGTGCGGCCCCGGACCGGTCATGAGCCTGCGCAGGGCGGCCTCGGCCGCCGGGTCCGGCGGGGTGACGGCCATCGGGCACTGGTCCGCACGGCGGGTGTCCGGCGCCCTCGCCACCGGCGTCGAGGCCCCTACGGCCCACGCTCGGGGCCGCCGACCTCGTGGTGCGAGCCACGACCACCTGCTCGTATCGTGAAAAGACAGAGACCAGCGGGGTGAGCAAGGAAGATCATGGCAGCACCGGAGGTCGACTACGCGGCGGTGTTCCAGGCCCTTCCCGGGGCCGCGGCGCTGGTGACTCCGCAGCTGATCTTCGCGGACGCCAACGCGGAGTTCGTGCGGCTCCGGGGCCTGCCCCGTGAGCAGGTGATCGGGCGCTTCCTGCCCGAGGACAACACCGGGAACGAGTCCGCCGAGCCTCTCCTGCTCAGGGTTCTGGCGTCCCTGCGCCGGGCGGCGGCCACCGGTGAGCGCAGTGTCGTGGCGCTGCAGCGCTTCGACAGGGAGGACCCCGAACAGCCCGGGGTGTGGCACGAGCGGTACTTCAACGTGACCAACATTCCCGTGTTCGGAGCCGACGGGCAGGTGACGCTGCTCCTGCACCGGCTGGAGGACGTCACCGAACTCATCCGCGCCCGTGAGGTCGCGCTGACCCTGCAGGAAGCCATGCTGCCCGCCCCGCGCCAGATCGGCCGGCACCCGGCGGCCGTCCGCTACCGGCCCGCCGCCGAAGCCCTCAACGTCGCCGGTGACTGGTACGACCTGGTCGACCTGCCCGGCGACCGCATCGCCGTCGCCGTCGGGGACGTCGTCGGCCACGGTCTGCCCGCGGCCGGTGTCATGGGGCAGCTGCGCAGCGCCCTCACCGCCGCCTCCCTCGTCCCCGAAGGCCCCGCCCGCGCCCTGGAGGTCCTCGGGCAGTACGCCCGCACCGTCGACGGCGCCGAGAACACCACCGTGGCCACGGCATTCGTCGACTGGGAGAGCCACACCATCACCTACAGCAGCGCCGGACACCCCCCACCGGCACTCCTGCAGCCGGACGGGACCGTCGACTTCCTCGACCAGGCCACCGACCCGCCCCTGGCCGCCCGCCCCCAGCACGGCCCCCGGACCCAGGCCGTCACGGCCTTCCGCGACGACGCCGTCCTCGTGCTCTATACCGACGGCCTGATCGAACGCCGCGGCGAGGACATCGACAAGGGCCTCGCCCGGCTCGCCGACTCCCTGGTCCGCCACCGCACCACCCCATGCGAAGCACTGGCCGACGCCGTACTCACCGACCTGCTCCCACCCGGCGACGCCACCGACGACACCGCCCTGGTCATCGTCCGCCTGTGAACCTCCGGTCAGGGAGCCGAGGACCACCACGGCGACGGCGCGCCGCGCCTGACGACGGTTGCCCGAGCTTCAGAGCAGTGTGGCGGCTCGGACCAGCCCGGCGACGGCCCGGGAGCGGCTGTGCGGCGGCCACGCGATCACGGTGGTGACCGGCGGCGCGTCCACCACCGGTACGGCGGCCAGATCCTCGCGCAGCTGGGACCGGACGGACTCCGGCACGACACAGCAGGCGCGGCCCAGCGCGATCAGCTGGTACAGCTGGGCCTGGTCCCTGACCTCCGGACCGGGACCCGCCGGGTACCTGCCGTCGCGGCCTCGCCAGCGCGCCAGGGGCAGGCCGGCCAGCTCGGTGGCCTGGGTCGTCCGCACCTGCTTGCGGACGGCGAGAGGATGCCCGGCCGGCACCACCAGCACCTGGCCCTCCGTCAGCAGTTCCTCGGTGTCGAAGCCCACCGCGCTGTCGAACGGCAGGTGCAGCAGCGCCACGTCGGCCCGTCCGTCGCGCAGCATCCGCTCCTGCTCGCCGACCCCGCACAGCAGCAGATCGACGGCGACCGCGTCCGGTTCGGCGGCGTAGGCGTCGAGCAGCTTCGCCAGCAGTTCGCCGGACGCGCCCGCCTTCGTGGCCAGCACCACGCCCGGCCGGCCGGACGCGGCGAGCGCCGCGCGGCGGGTGCGCTGCTCGGCCGCCTCGACGGCGTCCAGCGCGGCCCGTGCCTCCCGCAGCAGCACCGACCCGGCCTCGGTCAGGGCGACCGCACGGCTGGTGCGTTCCAGCAGCTTCGCCCCGAGCCGCCGCTCCAACTGGCTGATCGTCCGCGACAGCGGGGGCTGCGCCATCCCGAGCCGCCGGGCCGCCCGCCCGAAGTGCAGCTCCTCTGCGACGGCCACGAAGTACCGCAACTCCCGCGTCTCCACACCGCTCATGCTACCGATCCGGCCGGGACCGATACCCCTGCGGTATCGATCCCCACCCGATCGGTGTTGGCCGCCCCGGCCCGTCCGCGGACAGGATCGAGGCATGACCGAACAGCAGAAGACCGCGCTGGTGACCGGCGCGAACAAGGGCATCGGCTACGAGATCGCGGCCGGCCTCGGCGCCCTCGGCTGGCGCGTCGGCGTCGGCGCGCGCGACGCGGAGCGCCGGGAGACCGCCGTGGCGAAGCTGCGGGCGGCGGGCATCGACGCGTTCGGGGTACCGCTCGACGTCACCGACGACGCGAGTGTGACGGCGGCCGTCGCGCTGGTCGAGGACCTCGCCGGACACCTCGACGCGCTCGTCAACAACGCCGGTGTCACCGGCGGCATGGCACAGACACCGACCACCGCCGACCTCGCGACGGTACGGGAGGCCGTCGAGACCAACGTCATCGGCGTCATCCGCGTCACCAACGCGATGCTGCCCCTGCTGCGCCGCTCGCCGTCCCCGCGGATCGTCAACGTCTCCAGCAGCGTCGGTTCCCTCACCCGACAGACCGTGCCCGGCGCGGAAATGGGCCCGATCGCCGTCGCCTACTCGCCGTCCAAGACGTTCCTCAACGGCGTCACCGTCCAGTACGCCAGGGAGCTCCAGGGCACGAACATCCTGATCAACCTCGCCTGCCCCGGCTACTGCGCCACCGACCTCAACGGCTTCCAGGGCCACCGCACCCCGCAACAGGGCGCGGCGACCGCGATCCGCCTCGCCACCCTGCCCGACGACGGCCCCACCGGCCGCTTCTTCGACGACGACGGGGAGGTGCCCTGGTGACTCACCCGGCGCTCCGCAGGCCGGCACCACCGGTCCGGTGGCCGTCTTCACGCTGACTGCGGCGTTGCGGCCCGTCGCGACCAGCCTCCGGCGGACAGTGGCCGTGGGCTCGCCCGGAGTCCCAGCCGGGCCCCACGGTCACTTTCCGGAGCCGTCCGCACGGAGGTACGTTGCCGCCATGGACGTGAAGCGGCTCGCCGCCCTCGACATGTACGGCACCCGCGGCACCAAGCGCCGTCGGCGGATCGTCCTCGTCGAGTACATCGCCGGCGTGATCGTCGCGTCAGGCTTCGGCCTCTGGGTACTGCTGAACTCCTCGGGCACCGGCGGCCGCGTGTTCGGCGCTTGGCTGATCGCTGTCGGGGTGAACTACATCCCGCTGGCCGGTCACGTGATGCGGCTCAGCGCACCGGGGGTACTGGACGCGGAACTGGTCGGCGTCGACGTCCGACGCGAGCTGGCCCGGTTCGGGATCCTCCAGCTCTGGATCGTGGTTCCGCTCGCGGTGGTGTTCTTCGCAGTACGGGGCAAACCGGCTCGAACCGGCTGATGTGGAGTGCCCCCACCGTGGGTCGCGCCGGCCGCCGTGGTGGTCACGGTCGTTTACGCGGCCGGGCCCGCGCTTGCCCTGTTCACCGTCTTCGGCCGAGCGTTGTCGAGTGCGGCGGCGTGGGGGCTGGTCGCGCCCACGCGGCGGAGCCGCATATCGATACGGCCCCGCGCCCCTTCAGGGCGCTGCCGAGGCGTCGCCTCCCAGGAAGGCGGTCCAGGCGGCCGGGGAGAGGGTGAGGTGGGGGCCGTCGGGGGCGGTCTTGGAGTCGCGGATGTGGATGGCTTGGGGGCAGGGGGATATTTCGAGGCAGTTCCCGCCGCCGTCGTCGCTGTAGGAGGACTTGCGCCAGGTGTAGGCGGTTTCGACGCAGTCGCCGCCCCCGCTGTCGCTGTGGCTGGACTTGAACCACCGAAGGGTGCTGGTGCGGGTCATCGCTTCTCTCCTGCCAACCGTTCGATGAGGCTCACCGAGTCGTCGGTACTCAGAGCCTGTGCGCGGATCTTCGCATAGCGGTGGGCGAGTTGGGACACTTCCTCCGGTTCGCTGACCAGAATCCCCTGGTCCTCGATCTCCATGTAGACGACGTGCTCGTGCTCCGCGGTCACCACCATCTTCATGGGGCCGCGATCACCGGCATACGTGCCCCGCAACCCCCGCTCCATCGGCAGTACTTGCAGGAACACATTGTCCCGCCGCGCGTCCTCGACGAGCGAGAGCAGTTGTCCGCGCAGTACCTCCCAGGATCCGAACGGCCGCCGCAGCACGCTCTCTTCGAGGATCAGCTCGATCATCGGAGTCGGCTCCCGCTTGAACAGCGCCCGGCGGGCCAGCCGCGCCTCGACCAACTCCTCCCGCTTCTGATCGGAGGCCTTTGGAAAGCCGCCTCCGATCAGCGCCCGCGCGTAGTCCTCGGTCTGGAACAGCCCATCGACCACATGCGTCCCGTACGACGAGATCGAGACCGCCCCGGCCTCCAGTTCCGAGAAGCCCCGGAACCGGGGTGGGTACTTCTCCAGCAGCATGTACTTGCGGGCCTTCTCGAAGACCCCCATCCCGTTGCCGATGGCCTCCTCCAGCGCCACCAGCATCTTGTCGCTGGCGGGCTGCGCGCATGTCTCCATCGCGCTGATCGCGGACGCCGTGTAGCCGGTCCGCTTCCCCAACTCCTCCTGTGTGAGCCCCTGTTGTTCACGCAAGGCCTTCGCCAGAGCGGCCACCATCTGTGCCGTGCCGCTCGCTTCCTCTTTGTTCTCAGCCCGCGCCATTGCGGTCACCTCCGAACTCAACCGAACTCAACCGGTCACAACCAACCCGTCCTGATTTCCGACCGTATTCAGTGGTCGACTCAGAGTTATGGTGAAGGTAGCCGCACCTGCCCAGACTGGTCCCATGAATACGCAAAGTGACCAGTTAAACCTCGCCTGGCTGCCCGCCACCGGCGTTCAACTCCGTAAAGCCGGTGTCCAGTTCGACGCGGTCCGCGTGGACGACGGGGAGTGGGGGCGGCGGCTCGCCGATCGGCTCGCGGAGATGACCGGGGGTGACCCCGGGCCCGTCATCGAGGTCGCCAGTGGGCGGCGGTGCGTGTACTTCCTGGTGCCGGCCGGGAGCACGGACCACCTGCCCTGGCCTGCGGAGGTGACGAGACTGACCGCCGTTCCCGCCCGGGTGTCGTACATCCCGATCCCCGCGCTGGACGACATGACCTGGCCGCTGTCGTGGCGCTACCGGCCCACCGCGCACGGGCGTTTCGTGCACACGCGGCTGCTGCGGTCCGCGCTTCACTCGGCGGAGTGAAAATCGTCAACACAGGGCCGGGAAAAAGGGATTGCGGCTTGCGTTCGCCGCTTTGCGGAGCCCTAAAGTCACGATCAACAGATTGCCCCCGCGGTGCGCCAACACCCGGGGGCTCGACACCGGGAGAGAGCAACTCCTGATGCGCGTTCATCGTATGGCGCCCGTGCGCGCCTTCGCAGCCCTCGCCAACTCCCTTTTCCGGGACGGACGCCTCTCCTGGGGAGCGGCAGGCGTACTGGCGTACCTCCTGGCGATGCCGGACGGCTCCTGGATCACCGAGCGCATCCTCGCCGAGCGACGGCGGGAAGGGTGCATGTCGGTCGTCGCTTCCCTGCGTGAGCTGGAGGAACGGCGGTATCTGCGGCGGGTGGTGTCGCGGGACCCGGTGACTCGGCAGTACTCGACGGTCTGCGAGGTGTTCGAGAGGCCGTACGAATCCGCGACACCGGCGGGTGAAACGCAAAAAGTTCGCCTCATGGCGGCGTAGTCCCAAGGAGAGAGGAACGCGATGACTGCCTTGCTTGAACGGCCCGAGACGGTATACCGGAGGTATACTTGCATCATGGCTGACACCACCGTCAAGGTCGACCCCGCTGTTCGTGACCGCCTCATGGTGCTCGCGAGGGAGCGTGGGATGACCATGCGCGACCTGATCGCCGAACTCGCGGGGGCCACCCCCACGCAGGAGGAGCTGCACAAGCGCTACGAGGAGACGAAGGCGTACTGCGAGACGCACTTCGGCGTGACGCTCACGGACGAGGACCACGACCGGGTGGAAAAGGTCTGGCAGGAGCTTGAGGCCGGTCGGTCGGTGGACAGCCTGTGAGTGCGATGAAGACCGGTTCCACCGGTGTCGTCTTCGACGAGTCCGCCCTGCTGGCGCTGGGCTCGGGGAACTCGCTGGCCTCCCAGTTCGTGGCGAACACGGAGCATGGGCCGACCCGGCACGTCTACGTTCCCGCGCTCTGCCTGGCCGCGGCCGACGGCATGCGCAAGGGGCTCGCGGAGCATGTCGGCGCCCTTCCGGCCGTCGAGATCGTGGAGTTGGACTTCGCGGGTGCCTCCACGGTCGGCGCGCTGCTGCGCGACGGTGTGGAGTGGCGGCTCGGGCACGCGGTCCACCTGTCCCGGCCCACGCTCGACTGGCCCGACGGCCGGCATGTCGTGACCGCCGACCCGGACCGCTACGCCGACATGCCGCTGGTGCGCACCATCAGGCTTCCGAAGCAGAGGTGACCTCGGCCGGCTGAGGACACCCCAAGGCTCCGGACCGGGAGACGGTCCGGAGCCTTTTTCACTCACACGGAGATGAATACGCGGCTTACGGCCGCTTCAGTGGTGCGTGCGGCCTACCAGCCGCCGCGATCGCAGTCGGAACCGAGGTCGGTGAACTGCGCGCCCGGGCTGCCCTCGCCGTTGATGAGGTTGCCGGCGAGCCCGTTGGCGATGCCCACGTTGCCGAGGATGTCGAGGTTGAAGTCGTGGGACCGGCAGCCACCGCCGTGACCGCCGTACGCGTGCTGCTGCGCCGTAAGGGCGGTGGCCGGGACGGTGCCCATGAAGCCGACGCCACCGACGATGGCGATCGCGACAGCTGCCTTGTGGAGCTTGCGCATGTTCCTCCTTGAGCTGATGAGAGCGCGCGGTCATATGAACTGATAAGCGCTCAATTCGGAGGCTAGATCGACATCGCTTGCCGCGCTCTTCGGAGGAGCCATACGGGGGCACCGGCATCCGGGTGATTGGCCGTCAGCGTGACCCGGCGTCAGTGTGACCTGTCGTCAGCGAGACCTTTCTGTCAGCTGAAGACGATCATCGAACCCTGGGCCAGGCTGCGGGTCGCCGCCGCGTGCAGGCCCAGCCACACGTGCCGTTCCCGGGAGAAGGGGCTCGGGTCGTAGGGGGCCGGGACCGCCGGTTCCTCCAAGTCGGTGGGGGCGGCAGGGGGTTGCGGCGGGGCCGGGGGGTTGGCCGGGTCGATGCCGATCGACGGGGCGACGTACTCCAGCTCGCGCAGCAGGGCGTGCGAGGAGCCCAGCGGGCCGCCGCTGGCGAGGAGTTCGTCGCTGGAGAGCGGGCTCGGGAAGTCGACCGGGACGTAGGCGCCCGCGTGGTCGTAGTGCCAGACCAGGTGCGACTGCTGGGCCGTCGACTCGAACATCTCCAGGAGCTGCTCGTAGTCGCCGCCGAGGTCGTCCACGGGGGAGACGGGCAGACCGCAGACCTGGAGGAGGTAGGCACGGCGGAGGAAATGGAGTGCGTCGTAGTCGAAGCCGGCCACCGGGGCGACCTCGCCGGACAGGCCCGGCATGTACTGGTACACCGGTACCGGGGGCAGCCCGGCCTCGGCGAGCACCTTGTTGTACTGCGCGAGCTCCTCGGCGAACGGATTGTCGGGGGTGTGGCACAACACGTCGACGAGCGGTACCAGCCAGAGGTCACAGGCCAAAGAGGGCTCCTCATATCAGGGCGTTCACAGCAAGTGCTCAGCTAGGTGGTCAGGGAAGAGTAATCCGTGCGGCGCCGGTCAGCTCCCCTCGTGCAGGTCCCATACCCAGACCCCACCGGTCCACTTACCGGGTTTTCCGGTCAGGGCCTCCACCGCCTGTCGTAGTTTCTCGTCATTGGGTTGCGGGGCGACCACCAGGGCCCCCGCCTTCCAGTACGCGAAGTCCTTCTTCGCCTGCGCGCGCCAGTTCTTGCCGATCACCGGCACCTTCCCGCTGTAGCGGACGTCCCGCAGCATGCTGGAGGTGAAGCGCGGGACGGCGCCGTAGATGCCGATGCGGTCGGCGCCGTAGGGGCCGTTGAAGTAGCCGCCGGGCAGCTTGAAGCCGAGACCGGTGCTGGTCTGCCAGTGCAGGGCCTCCGCGGAGCCGGGGTCCGGGAGCGGGAGGGGGACGAGGGACTCGCCCTTGCCCACGTACGACTTCCACGTCCCGCTGCTGATGAACGACGGGACCGCCGCCCGCTGTTCGGACTTGAGCGGGGCGGGGACGATCGGGAGCAGGGCCAGGGCGACGGCCAGCAGGCCGAAGTACTGGGCGCCGACGCGGCGGGTGGCCAGCACCTTCTCGACCGCGACCGCGAGCAGGACGCCCAGCACGGGTGCGCAGATCATCGCGACCCGGCCCTCGATGACGGACTCGAAGAGCGGGAACTTCCGCACCAGCGCCCAGGGCCCCGGATACACCGTCTCCGTCAGCGGGATGCGGATCTCCGGGCCCATGGAGAGGACGGCCGCGGCCACCGACGTGAACGCCAGCGCCTTGACCAGCGGCCGCTCCCACAGCCGTACGACGATCCCGAAGGCGACCAGGACCAGCGGCCAGCCGTAGAAGGCGTTCTGCTCGGTGGGGTTGAGGGACAGCTCGTTGGCCCGGCCCGCGTCGCCGAAGAGCAGTGAGCGCTCGGAGAAGGCGAGGAGGGAGAGGGGGCTGTTTCCGGCGTTGTCGCCGTGCAGGACGCTGTGGTAGCTCTGCGGGCCCGTGAACTGCCAGTAGAGCGGGAAGGCGACGAACGGCAGGCAGACCGCGCCGGCGATCAGCAGGCCCTTGCCGAGCGGGCGCCACGCCTCCCTCGCCACCTCCGGCCGCACCACCGCGTAGGCGAGGGCGAACAGCGTCATGCCCAGCGCCGCCAGCAGGAACGGCTCCTCGCCCAGGAAGACCTGGTACGCCGCCATCAGGCCGAGCACGATCCCGTCCCGCCGGACCCGGGCGCCGGTGGCGAGGCGCAGGGCACGGTCGACGATGAGCGGGATCATGAACAGGATCACGAAGTTGGGGTGCGCGTTGGCGTGGCTGACCATCGGCGGCGCGAAGGCCGCGAGGGCCGCGCCGACGAAGGCGGCACACCGGTTGCGCACCACCCGCTTCACGATCAGCCAGTACCAGGCGACGGCGGTCGCGGCGAGCCCCAGCGCCATGCAGACGGAGAGCGAGACGGCCGGACCGGCTGCCAGGGTCAGCGGGGCGAAGGGCACCGACAGGCCCAGCATGACCGTGTTGGCCATGAGGTTGACGCCGTCGGGGAAGTTCTGGAAGTCGGAGAAGAGCGGGTTGCGCAGGTGCGCCAGGTTGTCCGCGGTGACCGCGAAGAACCACTCCCACTGGTTCTGGTCCTGGAGGGAGTCGGTGAGATAGCGGTGGCCCGGGTCGAAGAAGCGGCCCGAGTACAGGGCGACGGACAGGACGAGGAAGAGGACCGGGACCAGGAGGTCCGCCGGACGCAGCCGGCGCAGCCGCAGCCGCGCCAGGTCGGCGAGGACCCGCGGGTAGTCCAGCGGGCCCACCTTCGAGCCGGGCCGGTGGCTCCAGCGGACCGGGACCTCGGTGACCGGGTGGCCGCCGCGGTGCAGGTACTGGAGGACCTCGACGTCGATGCCCCAGCCGTCGAGCCGGGAGTCGGCGAAGGCCTCGCGGGCCAGGTCGCCGTCGAAGAGCTTGAACCCGCACTGGGTGTCCTTGAGACCCGGCACGGCGGTGGCGCGTATCAGCAGGTTCCCGGCACGGCCGAGCAGCTCGCGCAGCCGGTGCTGGTGGTCGGCTATCTCCGCGCCCGGCACCGCACGCGAGCCGATCGCGGCCGCGCCGCCCTCGCTGAGCGCCTTGTCCAGCCGCTCCAGCTCCTCGATCGGCGCCGCGAGGTCGGCGTCGGTGACCAGCACGCGGCTGCCGGCGGTCGCGGCCACGCCGAGGCGCAGGGCGTTGCCCTTGCCCCGGTTGCGGTCGGCGGCGACCAGCCGGACGTGCGGGTGCTGTAAGGCGGCGACCTCGCGCGTCCGGTCCGTGGAGCCGTCGTCGGAGACGATCACTTCCCAGGAGCCGAAGCGGCTCTCGTTGTCGGCGAGGTAGCGGGTGACGGCGTCGAGCGTCGGCCCGAGCCGCTCCTCCTCGTTGTACGCCGGGATCACGACGGAAAGCTCGACGGCCTCCCTCTGCTCCGTGTTCTCCGGGGACGCGGTCATCCGTCGTTCTCCGCCAGTCGCTCGATCAGGGCGAGGGAGTGCGTGTTGTACGCGGCGACGATCCCCCGGGCGGCCTCGGTGTCCCGGCGGGACAGCGCGTCGACCAACTCGGTGTGCCGGGACCACAGATACCCGCGTAGATCGGGCAGCCGCCGCAGGTGCCGTACCGCGCACACCCAGGACTGCACGCGCAGCCGGTGCAGGAAGTCGGCGAGGTAGGGGTTGCCGAAGAGGGCGGACAGCTCCCGCCAGAACCGGAGGTCGTAGCCGATGAGGACGGTCAGGTCACCGGCGGTCGCGGCGCGCTGCGCCTCCTCGCCGCGCCGCCGGACCGCGGCGAGGGCGGCCGCGACCCGGGGCTCCTCGGGGTCCTTGAAGGCGGGGTGGAGGCCGTCGGCGAGGGCGTGGAACATGCCGTCGGTGACCAGGCTGCGGGCCTCGATCATGCCCCGGTAGTCGGCGATCGTGTACTCCGGCACCCGGAAGCCGCGGTGCTGGTCGGCGTCGAGGATGCCCTGCGCGGACAGGTCGACCAGCGCCTCGCGGACCGGCGTGGCGGAGACCCCGTACTGCTCCGCGATCTCCTTGACCGTGAACTCCCGGCCCGGCTGGAGCCGCCCGGCGAGCACCTCGTCACGGAGCGCGTCCGCGATCTGCTGGCGCAGGGTACTGCGGGTCACAGTGCCGTTGCCGGGCATCGTGGGGTGCCTCTCCTCACGCGTTCGGGTGACGTGCTCGCTTACACGTACATGTACGAGCACGCCACCTTACGCGTTCGGGTTCCGCGTGTACTCCTTCCGAGCCCGCGAAGCTACCCGTGGGTCTCCTCTGCGGATCCTGTGAGAGGCGCCGGTGCAGCGCCCCCTTTGGGGGCGCGGGGAACTGCGCGACCAGCCCCCACCGGCCCGCGGTCAGAACGCAGCCTCAAGCCACCGTGAACTCGTCGGCCAAGCTCAGCGCAGCGTCCAGCGCCGCGAACCCTTCCTTCAGCTCGGCCTCACTCACGTTGCACGGCGGCACGACATGCGTCCGGTTCATGTTCACGAACGGCCACAGCCCCTGCTTCTTCGCCTCCGCACCGAACGCGGCCATCGCCGCGTTGGCCTCCCCGGCCGCGTTGTACGGCACCAGCGGCTCCCGGGTCTCCCGGTTCTTCACGAGGTCGAGCGCCCAGAACATGCCGACCCCGCGGACCTCGCCGACGCTCGGGTGCCGCTCGGCGAGCGCCGCGAGCGCCGGCCCCACGACCTCCGCACCCAGCCGCTTCGCGTTCTCGACGACCCCTTCCTCCGCCATCACGTTGATCGTCGCGACGGCGGCGGCACAGGCCAGCGGGTGCCCGGAGTACGTCAGCCCGCCCGGGTAGGGGCGCCTGGCGAAGGTCTCGGCGATCTTCTCGCCGATGGCGACACCACCGAGCGGCACGTACCCGCTGTTCACGCCCTTGGCGAAGGTCATCAGGTCGGGTACGACCCCGAACAGGTCGGCGGCGAACCACTCACCGGTCCGCCCGAACCCGGCCATGACCTCGTCCAGGACGAAGACGATCCCGTACTTGTCGCAGATCTCCCGGACCCCGGCCAGGTACCCGGCGGGCGGCACCATGATCCCGGCGGTCCCGGGGATGGTCTCCAGCACGATGGCCGCGACCGTGCCCGGCCCCTCGAAGGCGATGGTCGTCTCCAGGTGCTCCAGCGCCCGCGCGGTCTCCTGCTCCTCGGTCTCCGCGTAGAAACGGGAGCGGTAGAGGAAGGGCGCCCAGAAGTGCACGACCCCGGCGGCGGCACCGTCGGAGGCCCAGCGGCGCGGGTCGCCGGTGATGTTGATCGCCTGCTGGGTGCCGCCGTGGTACGAGCGGTAGGCGGAGAGCACCTTCGGGCGCCCGGTGTGCAGCCGGGCCATCCGCACGGCGTGCTCGACGGCGTCCGCGCCCCCGTTGGTGAAGAAGATCTTGTCGAGGTCCCCGGGCGTGCGCTCGGCGATCAGCCGGGCCGCCTCCGACCGCGCCTCCACGGCGAAGGCGGGCGCGAAGGTCGTCATCTTCGCGGCCTGCTCCTGGATGGCCGCGACGACCTTCGGGTGCTGGTACCCGACGTTGGTGAAGACGAGCCCGCTGGTGAAGTCCAGGTAGCGCCGGCCGTCGTAGTCCCAGAAGTACGACCCCTCGGCGCCGGCCACGGCAAGCGGGTCGATGAGGTCCTGTGCGGACCAGGAGTGGAAGACATGCGCACGATCGGCCGCCTTCACGGCGGCGCCGGCCTGGGGACTGGGCTGAGGGGTCATGCGGGGGAGCGTAGGAGCGACCGGTGCGGGAGCGGTATCGGCGACATGTTCCGTGGTCACGGGGATTCCGCGACAGGTTGTCCACAGCCTGGGGACACGGTCCGCGGCCGGTCCCTGTTACGTAACCGTAGACATGGCACTGCGCGATCCCGGGAACGGCCGCATTATTCTCGGCTCGATCACAAGTGTGAGCGAGGGGCGGATCTGCCATGGAGAAGCTGGGGCCGGGGGATCCGCAGCACATCGGGAGCTATCGGCTGCTGGCACGGCTGGGCGCGGGCGGGATGGGGCATGTCTACCTCGCCCGCTCGGAGCGCGGCCGTACCGTCGCCGTGAAGCTGGTGCGGGCGGAGCTCGCCGAGCACGAGGAGTTCCGGGAGCGTTTCCGCCAGGAGGTCCGCAACGCGCAGCGGGTCGGCGGGTTCTGGACGGCGCCCGTGCTGGACGCCGACACCGAGGCCGCCGTGCCCTGGGTGGCCACCGGGTATGTGGCCGGGCCGAGCCTCCAGCGGGTCGTCGAGCACGACCACGGGCCACTGCCCGAGCGGTCGGTGCGCATCCTCGCCGCCGGGCTGGCGCACGCCCTGGGCAACATCCACGCGGCCGGGATCGTCCACCGGGACCTCAAGCCGTCCAACGTGATGCTCACCATAGAGGGACCCCGGGTCATCGACTTCGGCATCGCCCGGGCGCTGGAGACACTGCCCGGCGAACGGCTCACCCAGACCGGCTCGCTCCTCGGCTCGCCCGGCTTCATGGCCCCCGAGCAGGTGCGCGGCGACCGGATCACCCCGGCGTGCGACGTCTTCTGCCTCGGCTCGGTGCTCGCCTACGCGGCCACCGGCCGGCTTCCCTTCGGCTCCACGGAGGGCGGCGCGCACGCCCTGATGTTCCGGATCGCCCAGGAGGACCCCGACCTGTCGGGTCTCCCCGAGGACATCGCCGACGTGGTCCGCGACTGCCTGCGCAAGGACCCGGCGGCCCGTCCGACCCTGGACGCGATCCTGTCCCGGACGGGCGCGGGCACCACGGTCTGGGAGGGCCGGTCGAGGGACCCGTGGCTGCCGGGCGGCCTGGTGGCCCAGCTCGGCCGCCATGCCGTCGAGCTGCTGGAGGTGGAGGACCCGACGGTCCACGGGGCGTTGCAGGGGGTGACAGGTCAAGAGGCGCGAGGTGCGGCAGACCCAGGGGCGCGGGGCGGTGTTGAATCTGCGGCTGCCGCCGCGGGGGCGCGACCGGCCCCCACTCAGCCGCACCCGACACTCGGCCCGCCGTCCCCCGAACACGCCCCCGCCCACCCGGCCTACGGCTACCCGAACCAACCCCAGCAGCACCCGCAGCCGTCCCCGTACAACCCGTACACCGCCACCGCTCCCACTCCCGCCCCCGACCCCACCCAGATCTACCCGCCCGTCCCCCCGCCCCCGCTGTACGAACCCCTCCCCGCCGAAGAGCCCCGCCGCGCCCGCTCCACCGCGCTCCTCGTCACCATCGCGCTGGTCGTGCTGCTGGCCGCGGGCGGCTCGGTCTACGGGCTCATGAACAGCGGCGGCGACGACACGGACGCCAAGGCGGGCGACAGGACCACCACCGCCCCCTCGGCCACCGCCCCGACCACCGCCGCGGAGCCGACGCCCACCGGGTCGCCCTCCTCCTCGACCGCCCCCGACGGCTCCGTCCCGAGCGGCTTCCTCGGCACCTGGGACACGTCGATAGACAACGACACCGGCCACAACACCCGCGAACTGACCATCCGCCAGGGCGCCGTGGGCGACACGGTCCTCACCCTGGTCGCGGACGGCCCCGGCTACCACTGCGAGTTCGCGGCGAAGCTCGCCGGAAAGCCCGGCTCGGACGGCCCGTTGGAGATCGGCCCCTCCACGGTCACGGCGGGCAAGCCCCGTTCGTCGTGCACCGCCGGAGAGGCCACCGAGGTGACCCTGCTCCAGGGCGGCAAGCTGAAGCGCGTGACGAAGGGCGGCGACGAGAGCCTGACCTACAGCAAGCAGTGAACTCACGCTCCGTACGAGGCAGTTGAACGTTCGGCGAACAACAGTGCGGGCGACCGATATGTCCCTTCACGGCCTCGGCCCGCCCCTTACGGTGACCCCACCATCCGGCTCCGGGGAGTGGCGGGGGCACCCACATGGAGTGGCTGAGCGCGGAGAACGTCGTCGCCGTGGGCACCGCGGTGCTCGGCATCGTCGCGTCCGCGGGCATCTTCTGGTACGAGCGCCGCGTCCCGCGCCGCAAACGGATCGGCTACCGCGTCCAGATGGACAACCCGATCGGCGACGACGTCCGCTCCGGCCGTCTCGGCAGACGGCTGGGCCTCTTCGACGAGGCCCCGGACATGGCCGACGCCACCCTGGTCCTGCTGCGCATCGAGAACGACGGCTCCCAGGGCATCGGCCGCGACGACTACACCAGTCCCGAACTGCACGGTCTCACCGCGGTGTTCACCGACCGCATCATCCGCGGCGTCTCGGTCACCCAGCCGACCGACAGCGACCACCTCATGCCGCACTTCACCCCGGACCGCGGCTTCGGCTACGCGGGCAACACCCTGCGCATCCCGCGGGTCCCGCTCAACCACGGCGAGCACTTCAAGCTCCTCGTGCTGCTGTCCGGCGGTGACGTCGGCCGGGAGATCAGGATCGTCGGCGGGCTCCACGACGGCGAGGTGCACCCCAACCGCAGCGCCACCCCGGACGACGCCATGCCCCTGTTCAGCCGCGCCTCCCGGCTGATCACCATCATGCTGACGCTCAGTGTCCTCACCCTCGCCACGATCGTCGTGGCCCGCGACGACGCCCCGCCGCCGATCGGCTGCGCCAAGGGCTCGCTGCGGGTCATCGGCTCGACCGCCTTCGCCCCCGTGATGCGGGACGCGGCGAAGAAGTACGAGAAGGAGTGCCAGGGCGCGTCGATCACGGTGGACGCGCGCGGTTCGACCGCCGGGATCAGGGACCTGAAGGATGCCGGGAAGGAGACGGAGAAGGGCTCCCCGGCGGTCCTGGCCCTCTCCGACGGCCCCAAGCCCGCCGACCTGCCCCAGCTGAAGGAGAACCGGGTCGCCCTGGTGGTGTTCGCGCTGGTCGTGAACGACGACGTGCCGCTGCGGAACCTTGCCACGGCCGACGTACGCCGGCTGTACCGGGGCGAGATCGCCAACTGGAAGCAGCTGGGCGGCCCCGACCTGCCGGTGGTGCTGGTTAGCCGGGACGCCGACTCCGGGACCCGGCAGGTCTTCCAGCGCCGGGTGCTGAAGCGCGGCGAGATCGCCAACTCCTCCGTGGACTGCGTGCACAAGGACGACCCGACGGCGAAGGTGGTCCGCTGCGAGCTGGACTCCACCGACCAGGTGCTGTCGCAGGTGGCCGAGCAGCAGGGCGCGGTCGGCTATGCCGAGCTGAACGTGGCGGAGGGCGCGAAGGGCCTGCACATTCTGTCCCTGGACGACAACGCCCCGTCGGTGGACGCGATCGAGCGCGGCGTCAGCCCGTACCCGTACCGCGAGATCGAGTACGCGTACACCTACGGCCAGCCGGCGGCCACCTCCCTGGCGTCGAGCTTCCTGACGTACGTCGAGAAGGGGAACGGCCAGGACGTGATCCGCTCGTACGGGCACGTGGCCTGCTACACGCCGGTGGGCATGAAGCTCTGCGCCTGAGCGCGCCTCGGCGGGGCTCAGCCGAGGGTGACCCACGTCCCCTGCGCGGCCGAGCGGCTCATCGCGTCGAGCGCGGTGGCGCTGTGCACGGCGTCCTCCAGCGTCGGGCCGTAGGAGGTGCCCTCGGCGACGGACCGCAGGAAGTTGCGGGCCTCGATCACCTTGAGGTCGTCGTAGCCCATGGCGTTGGCGGCGCCCGGCTGGAACGCGCCGTACTCGCCGTGGCCGGGGCCGACGAAGACCGTGGAGACGGGCTGGTCCTGGTAGGAGGTGCCGAGGCTGACGCCCAGCTCGCCCATCCGCCGGTAGTCCCAGAAGACGGCGCCCCTGGTGCCGTGCACCTCGAAGCCGTAGTTGTTCTGCTCGCCGACCGAGACCCGGCAGGCCTCCAGCACACCGCGGGCGCCCGAGGCGAAGCGCAGCAGGCAGTTGACGTAGTCCTCGTTCTCGACCTGGCCGAGTTCGCCGCCGGTGGCGAGGGTGTGGCCGGCGGTGGCGCCGGTGGGCCGGGCGCGTTCCGGGATGAACACGGCCGTGTCGGCGGCCAGCGCCTCGATGTCACCGAGCAGGAAGCGGGCCAGGTCCACGCCGTGCGAGGCGAGGTCGCCCAGCACCCCGCCACCGCCCCGGGCGCGCTCGTACCGCCAGGTCAGGGCGCCGTCAGGGTGCGCGGCATAGTCGCTGAACAGCCGGACGCGGACATGCGTGACGGTCCCCAGCTCACCGGAGGCGATCAGCTCACGGGCGTGGGCGACGGCGGGCGCGTTGCGGTAGTTGAACCCGACCGTCCCGCGCACCCCGGCCTTCGCCACCGCGTCCGCCACGGCGCGGGCGTCCTCCGCGGTCAGCCCGACCGGCTTCTCGATCCATATGTGCTTGCCGGCCTCCGCCATGGCGACGCCGATCTCGCGGTGCAGGAAGTTCGGTGCGGTGATGCTCACGGCGTGCACCCGCGGGTCGGCCGCGACGTCCCGCCAGTCCCGGCTGGTGCCCAGGAACCCGAACTGCGCGGCGGCCTCCTCGGCCCGGCCCGGCACCTCCTCGGCCACGGTCACCAGCTCGGGCCGCACGCCCAGCTGCGGGAAGTGGTGGCCCACCCGCTGGTAGGCCTGCGAGTGCACCCGCCCCATCCACCCGAATCCGACGACGGCGACGCCGAGCGTGTGCACCATGGGGCTGCCCCTCCTTGGACCGTCCAGAGCCTGCGTGCTCACGATGCGGCGCCGCTTCCGAAGATGTCAAGACATTCGGGCGTCTGGACAAGGTCACCTGCACCGCCGTCGTGGTTGCCCGCGCAGTTCCCCGCGCCCCTTTGGGGGCGCCTCTGTGGCGCCGTCCACTACAGCGCCCCGCCAGGGGCGCGGGGAACTGCGCGAAGACCCCCGCGGCGCCGCACCGAACCAACCACGCGCGCACCCCCTCTCACCTCACCGCGGCTCCGGCGGCCGCTGTCTCGGCATGTTGGGCCGGGCCCCGTTAGGGCCCGGCGGCAGGGGGAACCGCCCGTTCAGATGCCCCGCATCCGCCCGCGGCCCCGCCGTCACCGTCGCCTGCATGCCCAGCGGCGCCGGCCCCGTCCGGAACTCCACCATCCAGTCGGCCGTCTCCGTACGGACCAGCTCGGTCACGTCCTCCGAGAACCTCCGCAGCACCCCCAGACACCGCTCGGCCGCCTCGCTCGCCGTCCCCTCCGCCGGCCCCAGCACCTCCCGCACGCTCTCCGACGCCCAGTCGAACTGCAGCACCTGCAACCGCCGCTGCACCGCCTG
The DNA here is from genome assembly GCF_042957285.1 of Streptomyces sp. NPDC008092. Lineage (NCBI taxonomy): Bacteria > Bacillati > Actinomycetota > Actinomycetes > Kitasatosporales > Streptomycetaceae > Streptomyces > Streptomyces sp. NPDC008092. The sequence goes on along the minus strand of NZ_JBIBHY010000008.1, from coordinate 266,900 downwards.
CGCGGTGGCCATGTCCCTTATCCAGCCGGACGTCACCCCGAAGAACCGGTCGATGCCGACACAGGACACCGCCAGCAGCAGCGCGAGATACCCCCAGGGCGCGACCCCGCCCACCACCCCGGTGAGGTCGAGGAGCGGCAGCGCCGCCCCGAGCATCGCCCCCACCGCCGCCCCGCACCGCAGCGCCCGCGCCCCGCGCCGCTTCCAGACCCGGTCCGCCAGATACCACCCGGCGGTCTGCAGCGCCCCGCGCTCCACCCACCGGTACAGCTCGTCGAGCCGCTCGGCCGGCTCACCCCAGTCCCCGAGCGGGAACGCCCGCCCGGTCAGATCGCCCGGCCGCAGTCCGGCCGCACCCTCGCCGCCCCGCCCGTCCTGAGGCGGTCCCTCGGGCTGCATCTCCGGCTGACCCACCCGGCACTCCCTAACTGATCCCGACCGGTCACGTTCCGTGACACCGGACCCGACATCGGTCCCGGCACTGGACCTGACAATGGATGCTGACGACGGGAACCCTTCCTACCGCCCAATGGGTGGCGAAGGCTGTGCTTTCGTCTCTTTTCCGCCCGGAAGTGGGTCTTGATCAGGTATAGGGCGGCCGGGATTCTCACTCGAAAGAGTGGCGGGGCGATGGCTGCGTCAACCACGTAGGCTCATGCACAACAGAGAAAGTCCGGACCCGACCCAGGAGCTGATCGTGATCCCCGGTGGTGGCCAGCCCAACATGCAGCAGCTGCTCCAGCAGGCCCAGAAGATGCAGCAGGACCTGGCACGGGCCCAGGAGGAGCTGGCGAGCACGGAGGTCGACGGACAGGCGGGCGGCGGCCTGGTGCGAGCCACCGTGACCGGTTCCGGCGAGCTGCGCGCGCTGAAGATCGACCCGAAGGCGGTGGACCCGGAGGACACCGAGACCCTCGCCGACCTGATCATCGCGGCGGTCCAGGCGGCCAACGAGAACGCCCAGGCGCTCCAGCAGCAGAAGCTCGGCCCGCTGGCGCAGGGCCTGGGCGGCGGCAGCGGCATCCCCGGCCTGCCGTTCTGATGTTCGTCGCCCGCACGACACCCGCACCGCCTTCCTAGGACAGGCGGCAGCCAACTACCGTACGTACCGAAAGACTCCAGGAAGGGCAGTCCGTTGTACGAAGGCGTGGTCCAGGACCTCATCGACGAGCTGGGGCGGCTGCCCGGCGTCGGTCCCAAGAGCGCGCAGCGGATCGCCTTCCACATCCTGCAGGCGGAGCCGACGGACGTACGGCGTCTCGCGCAGGCCCTCCTTGAGGTGAAGGCGAAGGTCCGCTTCTGCGCGACCTGCGGCAACGTGGCACAGGAGGAACTGTGCAACATCTGCCGCGACGCCCGCCGCGACGTGACGGTGATCTGTGTCGTGGAGGAGCCGAAGGACGTCGTCGCGATCGAGCGCACGCGTGAGTTCCGCGGCCGTTACCACGTCCTCGGCGGCGCGATCAGCCCGATCGAGGGGGTCGGCCCGGACGACCTGCGGATAAGGGAGCTGCTCGCCCGCCTCGCCGACGGCACGGTCACCGAGCTGATCCTGGCCACGGACCCGAACCTGGAGGGCGAGGCGACGGCCACCTACCTCGCCCGCATGATCAAACCCATGGGCCTGAAGGTCACCCGCCTGGCCAGCGGCCTCCCGGTGGGCGGCGACCTGGAATACGCGGACGAGGTCACGCTCGGCCGCGCCTTCGAGGGGAGACGACTCCTAGATGTCTGACGCCACGCTGCACGCGACCGCGCAGAACCCCGACGACTTCGCGGTCCAGATCGCCGACCAGGTGGAGAGCTTCCTGGTGGCCGTCACGGAGGTGTCGAAGGGCGACGAGCCGGACTCGGCGGTCCCCTTCCTCCTCCTGGAGGTCTCCCAGCTGCTGCTGGCCGGCGGCCGCCTCGGCGCGCACGAGGACATCGTCCCCGACGAGCGCTACGAGCCGGACCTGGGCCCGGAGCCGGACGTCGACCAGCTCCGCGAGAACTTCGGGCGGCTCCTCGACCCCATCGACGTCTACTCCGAGGTCTTCGACCCCTACGAGCCCCGCAAGGCGCCCGTCCCGGCCCGCATCTCGGACGACCTGGCCGACATCATCACCGACCTCCGCCACGGCATGGCCCACTACCGGTCGGGCCGCACCACGGAGGCCCTGTGGTGGTGGCAGTTCTCCTACTTCTCCAACTGGGGCCCCACCGCCTCCGCGGTCCTGCGCGCCCTCCAGTCCGTCCTGATCCACGTCCGCCTCAACCAGCCCCTGGAGGAACTGGACGGCCTGGACACCGACCAGGCCACCATGGGCGACGAGACCCTGGAGTTCGAGGCGGGCCAGGTCATGCAGCAGGAGATCGGCGACTCGCTGGGAGTGCGGTCCTCCTCCAAGTAGGTCATCCAAAGAGCTAATCCAAAGAGGTAACAGGACAGCGGCCGGCCGCACCGCACTCGGCCCTTCGACGCCGAACCCGGCGGTCGTCGTCACGGTCGCGGCGGTGCTCCCGTCCGGGTCACAGGGTCCACGCGCCCTTCAGCAGCGCGGTGATCCCGCCCGTCAGGGCCAGGAGGAGGACCAGGCGGCGGGCGTGCTGCTCCGGCATGCGGCCGGCCACCGCCGTGCCGATGACCCCGCCCGCCGCCATCGCCGCGGCCACCGCGGCCCACTCCGCGCCGGTCAGGCCCGGTACCCCGTTCGCCGTCACCGAGAAGGCGTTCACGACCACGCCGTAGAACTGGGCGTTCGGGACGAACTCCCGTACCGTCCAGCCCGCGTTGAGGGCGTAGAGGGAGACCGGCGGGCCGCCCACGCCGGCCGCCGAGTTCATGAAGCCGCCGACCGCGCCGGCCGTCAGCGCGCCGCCCCGGCCGCCGAGGCGGGGGAGGCGGGCGCCCCGCATCACCAGGAGCACGGCCGCGGTCACCAGGGCGCCCATCGTCAGGAGGAGCGACGGCGGCGGGAGCCGGTGGGTCAGCCAGGTGCCCGCCGGGACCGTGCAGGCGGCCGCCGCGCACAGCGGGACCATCGCCGCCGGGCGGACCTGGCGCCAGCCGCGCGCCAGGCCCACCACGCTGATCGCGCCGGCCGCGCAGTTGGCGAGCGCGACGCCCTCGGCGGGGCCGAGAAGGAGGATCAGGGCCGGTACGGCGACCAGGGCGAAGCCCATGCCGGTCAGCCACTGCACGCTCGCGCCCAGCAGCACGATGCCGGAGAGAAGGATCAGCGCCGTCATGGTGTACCTGCCTACACCAGCGGGTCGGGAGTGCGCGTCCTCGTTGCGGATCCCGGGAGACGGGATCGTTGATCCCGCCAGGTCAGCCAGCTCCAGAGAGAAGGATCCCGCCGTGCAGCCGCTGCTCTCCTCCCGTCCCGTCCTGTGGTTCCTCTTCCTCTTCAACCTCGTGGTCGCCGCCGTCGCGCCGTTCGCCGTCGACGGCACGCAGGGGGTGCTGACCGCGGTCGGGATGGGGGCCGTCTCGGCCGGCGCCGGAGTGAGCCTGCTGCGGCGCGGCAGCACCCGCGCGCCCCGTGGCTAGCTCCGGAAACGTCGGTCAGGGGTTCCGAAGGGCTGCCGTGTGAGGCAGGGCACTTTCCGCGTGGTCCGCCGTCCGCTGGGCAGGTTCCGGTCGCGAGCGGCGCGGTCCCGCCGGTCTCACCATGCGGGAGCAGGCTGGTGGAATTCGGACGCTCGTTAAACTGAGCCGACACAACAAACCGAGCGAGGAGCGTACGTGGGCCTTGTCGTGCAGAAGTACGGAGGCTCCTCCGTTGCCGATGCCGAGGGCATCAAGCGCGTCGCCAAGCGGATCGTGGAAGCGAAGAAGAACGGCAACCAGGTGGTTGTCGTCGTTTCCGCGATGGGCGACACGACGGACGAGCTGATCGATCTCGCCGAGCAGGTATCCCCGATGCCGGCCGGGCGTGAGTTCGACATGCTGCTGACCGCCGGAGAGCGTATCTCCATGGCCCTGCTGGCCATGGCGATCAAAAACCTGGGCCACGAGGCCCAGTCGTTCACCGGCAGCCAGGCAGGCGTCATCACCGACTCGGTCCACAACAAAGCCCGGATCATCGACGTCACGCCGGGGCGGATCCGGACGGCGCTCGACGAGGGCAACATCGCGATCGTGGCCGGGTTCCAGGGCGTCAGCGCGGACAAGAAGGACATCACCACGCTGGGGCGCGGCGGGTCCGACACGACCGCCGTGGCGCTTGCCGCCGCGCTCGACGCCGAGGTCTGCGAGATCTACACCGACGTCGACGGTGTGTTCACCGCCGACCCGCGCGTGGTGACGAAGGCGCGGAAGATCGACTGGATCTCCTTCGAGGACATGCTGGAGCTCGCCGCCTCCGGTTCCAAGGTGCTGCTCCACCGCTGTGTGGAGTACGCCCGCCGCTACAACATCCCGATCCACGTCCGGTCCAGCTTCAGCGGACTGCAGGGCACGTGGGTCAGCAGCAAGCCGATTGGGGACAAGAAGGTGGAACAGGCCATCATCTCCGGTGTCGCGCACGACACCTCCGAGGCCAAGGTCACGGTCGTCGGTGTGCCGGACAAGCCGGGCGAGGCCGCCGCCATCTTCCGGACCATCGCCGATGCCGAGATCAACATCGACATGGTCGTGCAGAACGTGTCCGCCGCGGCCACCGGCCTGACGGACATCTCCTTCACGCTCCCGAAGACCGAGGGCCGCAAGGCCATCGACGCGCTGGAGCGCAACCGGTCGGGCATCGGCTTCGACTCGCTGCGCTACGACGACCAGATCGGCAAGATCTCGCTGGTCGGCGCGGGCATGAAGACCAACCCCGGGGTCACCGCGTCCTTCTTCGAGGCGCTGTCCGACGCCGGTGTGAACATCGAGCTGATCTCGACCTCCGAGATCCGCATCTCGGTCGTCACCCGTGCCGACGACGTGCCGGAGGCCGTGCGCGCCGTGCACACCGCCTTCGGGCTCGACTCCGACACCGACGAGGCCGTGGTCTACGGAGGCACCGGCCGATGACCGCGAAGCCGGCGCTCGCGGTCGTGGGTGCGACCGGGGCCGTCGGCACGGTGATGCTCCAGATCCTGTCCCAGCGGGCGGACGTCTGGGGCGAGATCCGCCTGATCGCCACCCCGCGCTCGGCCGGCCGCAAGCTGACCGTGCGCGGGGCCGAGGTCGAGGTCGTCGCGCTGTCGGAGGAGGCCTTCGACGGGATCGACGTCGCGATGTTCGACGTGCCCGACGAGGTGTCCGCGCGCTGGGCGCCCGTCGCCGCCGCCAGGGGCGTCGTCGTGGTGGACAACTCCGGCGCCTTCCGGATGGACCCGGAGGTGCCGCTGGTCGTCCCCGAGGTCAATCCGCACTGCGCCCGCAACCGGCCGCGCGGGATCATCGCCAACCCCAACTGCACCACCCTGTCGATGATCGTCGCCCTGGGCGCGCTGCACGCCGAGTTCGGGCTGCGCGAGCTGGTGGTGTCGTCGTACCAGGCGGTGAGCGGGGCCGGGCGGGCCGGCGTGGAGACGCTGCGGGCCCAGCTGTCGATGGTCGCCGGTACGGAGCTGGGCACCAAGCCCGGTGACGTGCGGCGGGCGGTCGGGGACCTGACCGGGCCGTTCCCGGAGCCGGTCGCGCTCAACGTCGTACCGTGGGCCGGTTCGCTGCGGGAGGACGGCTGGTCGTCGGAGGAGATGAAGGTGCGGGACGAGTCCCGCAAGATCCTCGGGCTGCCGAAGCTGCCGGTCGCGGTGACCTGCGTGCGGGTGCCCGTCGTCACCACGCACTCCCTGACGGTGCACGCCCGCTTCCAGGGCGAGGTCACGGTCGAGGGCGCCCGGGAGATCCTGGACACCGCCCCGGGTGTCGTCCTCTTCGACAACCCGGCCGCCGGGGAGTTCCCGACCCCGGCCGACGTGGTCGGCACCGACCCGACCTGGGTCGGGCGGGTGCGGCGGGCGCTGGACGACCCGACCGCGCTGGAACTCTTCGTGTGCGGGGACAACCTTCGCAAAGGGGCCGCACTGAACACCGCGCAGATCGCCGAGCTGGTGGCGGCGGAACTGACCGGCCGTTCAGGTACGGCGGATTCCGTGTGAACACCCGGTGACCACGGTAAACGCCCCGGGACGGACCCTGGATGGGAGCGGGCCCACGGGTAGGATCCGCGTAAGAAATGTGTCCCGGAGCATGGTCCAAACCACTTGAACCGGGGCCCCTCCTCGTTCGAAGATTTTCCTCCCCGTCCTCCGCAACCATGCGGGCGGCGGGGAGCGTCTTTGCGGACGCCCACTTACCGGGCGCTTACGCAACCGGGCCTTGGGGGCGCGGGGACGCATGATCCTGGCGTGGGGACGCCGTGATCGGGGCGTGGGGACGCCCGTTCATAATGGGACATAAGGGAAGAGCGGGACGCATGGCGGCAATTGACGCACCGTCGGGTGTGCTGCCGGACGCGCACAGATCGGTGCCGACCGCGCAGGCCGGCCCGTTGGGCGGCTCCGGCGTGCGCCTGTCCGGCACGCCCGATGTAAAAGTGATGCCCGGCACGTACAACCCCACCGGGGGTAGACGTGTCCAACTTGCGTGGCAGAGGTACTCGAACTCAGTGCGCCCCGCGGCGCGACGGCCCTGCGGCCGCCCCGCGCCGGTCTGCGCCCCCGCATGCCCGGCACGCCCGGCGGCATGCCGGTGATCGCGCCCATGCCCGCAGCGCGGCCCACCCGCATACCCAGCCAGCGCGACGGCGCCGAGGAGACGACGGCCGCGGCCGGTACCACCGTCGACCACCTCACCGAGACCTACCGGGCGCACTACCGCTCGCTCCTCGGCCTCGCCGCGCTCCTCCTCGACGACACCGCCTCCTGCGAGGACGTCGTCCAGGAGGCGTTCATCCGCGTCCACTCCGCCCGCAAACGCGTCCGGGACCCGGAGAAGACCCTGGCCTACCTGCGCCAGACGGTCGTCAACCTCTCCCGCTCCGCACTGCGCCGCCGCATCCTCGGCCTCAAGCTCCTCTCCAAGCCGATGCCGGACGCGGCCAGCGCCGAGGAAGGCGCCTACGACCAGCTGGAGCGGCGCGACCTGATCCAGGCGATGAAGGGCCTGCAGCGCCGCCAGCGCGAGGTCCTCGTCCTGCGCTACTTCGCCGACATGACCGAGGCCCAGGTCGCCGAGACGCTCGGCATCTCGCTGGGCTCGGTGAAGGCGTACGGTTCGCGCGGCATCGCGGCGCTACGGGTGGCGATGGAGTCGGCCGCATGACGGACAGCCCCGAGGGAGGCGACTCGCATGATCGCCACGAGCCCTACGCCTGGCACGAGCCGATGCCGGAACAGCACCACGAGCAAGAGCACACGCAATCGCACGCTGGGAACGGAACTGTGAACCACGGCCCCGACGAAAAGGGCCCCGAGGGCCTGGAGCAGGGCTCTGAAGGGCTCCGGAGCGGGCTCGGTCCCGGCTTCGGAGCCGGGACCGACGGCCCGGAGACCCTGGACGGGCTCGACACGGACGAGCTGGCCCTGCGCCGGCTGCTGCACTCCGCGGTCGACGACCTCGCGCCCCGCGACGGCAGCCTCGACCACCTGCGCCGCGCGGTGCCCGCCCGCCGGGCCCGCAAGCGGCAGGCCGCCGTCGGGATGGCGGCCGCGGCCCTGTTCATCGGCACCGCGATCCCCGCCCTCGTGCACGTCTCCAACTCCGGCGGCACCGACCCCAACACCTCCATGGCCGGCCAGGCCTCCCAGGCGCAGGGCGGCGCCACCGGCGGCAAGAACCCCGACGGCGGCTCCGGCACCTCGGGCGGCAGCGGCGGCCAGGCCGCCGACCAGAGCCCCGGCGGCAGCAAGGGCGGCGGCAGGAGCGAGAGCACCGGAGCCGCCTCCGGCACCAAGGTCGTCCCGACCGCCAGCGCCGCCAGCAGCGCCCCCGTCTGCACCTCCGCACAGCTCGGCACCCCGACCTCCACGGTCAGCGCCGCCGACTCGACGGGCGTCGTCTACGGCACCTTCAGCGTCGTCAACGTCTCGACGACGAGCTGCACCGTCGGCGGCCCCGGCAGCGTGTCCTTCCTCGCCCAGGGCGCGGCCGACTCCACCAAGATCCAGGTCGTCCGGCACACCTCCGGCGACGCGGCGGCCGGACTGCCCGACCCGACCACCGAGCTCACCGGCCTGGTCCTGGCGCCCGGCGCGGCCTACCAGGAGAAGTTCGGCTTCGTCCCCTCGGAGACCTGCCCGACCAGCGGCTCCAGCACCGGCGGCTCCACCGACACCGGCGGCACCGACGGCGGCACGGCCTCGCCGAGCCCCTCCGAGGGCGCGAGCAGCAGCGCAGGTACGACCACCTCCGGGTCGTCGGACGGCACCACCACCCAGCTGTTCACCGAGGACGGCACGGCCGACGGGAGCGTCGCGGTCTCGTACACCCCGCAGGCCGGGTCCCCGACCGGTTCCGCGACGGTGCCGAACGCCTGCGCCGGGACGGTCTACTGGACCGGGGTCCTGCCGGGGGTGTGACGGGCGGCCGGCGCCGCGTCCGGACTCCGGTCAGACGGCGGCGGTCGGCCGCCGGGCTTCGCCGTCGGAGTCCGGGTCCGGGACCAGGCCGAGCTCCGCGTCCCGGGCGAACTCCACCTCGCGGCGCAGCAGCCGGAACCACATGAACACCACGAACCCCGCGAACACGAACCACTCACCGGTGTAGCCGAGGTTCTGGAACGCCTTCAGGTCGAGCCCCGAGTTGTCCGGCGCGGTCGCCGGTACGGCCGTCATCCCCGAGTCGGCCTTGTCCAGGGTGACCCACGCGTCGTACACCGGGTACGGCACCAGGTTCACCAGCGAGGCCGCGCTGATCGCCGCCGTCTGCCCCGACGGCAGGCCGCCCTGGTTGCTGACGCCGTTGTCCCCGGGAGTCTCGGACGCCTGCAGCGCGCCGGTGACGGTGACCTCGCCGGCGGGCGGGGCCGGCACCCTGGCAGCATCCGCCTTGCCGGGCAGCCAGCCCCGTACGACGGGCAGGGCCTTGCCGGAGTCGGTGCGCAGCAGGGTCAGGACGTAGAAGCCGTTCCTGCCGTCGACCTGGCGGTCGGGCACGAGCAGCTGCTTGGCGTACCGGCCGGTGGCGGTGGCCCGCTTGCCGGAGGTCGACTGGTCGACGGGGAGCAGGTCGGCCAGCGGCCGGGCCGCCTCCGTCTTCGCCGTCTCGACCTGCTTGTCGGCGCTGCGGTGCGCCTCGACCCGCGCCTCGAAGCGGCTCAGCTGCCACGACCCCATGAAGATGCAGAACGGGATGGCGAGCAGCACGAAGGCGTTTATGCCCCACCAGCGGGGTGTCAGCAGAAAGCGGTACACGCCGTCCACGGTACGGGGCGGTTCATGACGGTTTACGGGCGGGGTGGGCGCGTGCCCGCCCGGGTGTCCACCTGGACGTTCGCAAAGTTATCCACAGGCCGTGGACGCTCCTCGACGCATTGTGGGCGGGGACAGGCACTATGGGGCCATGACTGCGGCCATGAGTGAGAGCGACATGCCGGACTGGGAGAAGCGCTTCCGCGCCCCTCGGGTCTCCCTGCCGGACTGGGCGGAGGACGCCCCCGACCGTTCCCTGTTCGTGTCGAACGCGACGGGGACGTACGAGCTGTACGCCTGGGACCGCGCGAGCGGGGAGCAGCGCCAGGCGACGAACCGGCCGAACGGCACGACGGACGGGCTGCTCTCCCCGGACGGCGCGTGGATCTGGTGGTTCGACGACAAGGACGGCGACGAGTTCGGCGTCTGGCGCCGCCAGCCCTTCGGCGGCGGCGCGGACGAGGAGGCGACGCCGGGCCTGGAGCCGTCGTACCCCTCGGGCCTGGCGCTGGGCCGGGACGGCCGCACGGCGGTCGTGGGCCGCTCGACGGACGACGAGGGTACGACGATCTTCCTGGCCAGAACGGGCGAGGAGCCGCTGGAGATCTACCGGCACGCCGAGTCGGCAGGGGTCGGCGACCTCTCCCACGACGGTTCGCTGATCGCGATCGAGCACACCGAGCACGGCGACGCGATGCACTCGGCGCTGCGCGTGGTCCGCCCGGACGGCACGACGGTCGCCGAGCTCGACGACACCGACGGCGGCACCGTGGAACTGGGCCTGGAGGTGCTGGGCTTCGCCCCCGTCGAAGGCGACCCGCGCCTGCTCATCGGCCACCAGCGGCGGGGCCGCTGGGAGCCCCTGGTCTGGGACGTCGTCGCCGGCACGCAGACGGACCTGACCCTCGACCTGCCGGGCGACGTGAGCGCGGAGTGGTACCCGGACGGCGGTGCGCTGCTCATCGCGCACAGCCACAAGGCCCGCAGCGACCTGTTCCGCTACGACCTGGCCACGCGCGAGCTGGCGCGCATCCCGACCCCGCCGGGCTCCGTCTCCGGGGCCACTGCCCGCCCCGACGGCACCGTCGAGTACCTGTGGTCGTCGGCCGCCGAGCCGCCTGTGGTCCGCTCGACGACCGGCGAGGTGGTCCTGGACCCGCCCGGCATGAAGTGCCCCCCTTCCGTCCCGGTCTCGGACGCGTGGGTGGACGGTCCCGGCGGCCCCATCCACGCCCTGATCCAGAAACCGGCCGGCGCCACCGGCCCGCTCCCCACCGTCTTCGACCTGCACGGCGGCCCGACCTGGCACGACAGCGACAGCTTCGCGGCGGGCCCGGCGGCCTGGGTGGACCACGGGTACGCGGTGGTCCGCATCAACTACCGCGGCTCCACGGGCTACGGCCGGGCCTGGACCGACGCGCTGAAGCACCGGGTGGGCCTGATCGAGCTGGAGGACGTGGCCGCGGTCCGGGACTGGGCGGTCGCCTCCGGCCTCGCCGACCCCGACCGCCTCGTCCTGACCGGCGGCTCCTGGGGCGGCTACCTCACGCTCCTCGGCCTGGGCACCCAGCCCGCCTCCTGGGCGGTGGGCATCGCGGTCGTCCCGGTCGCCGACTACGTCACGGCGTACCACGACGAGATGGAGTCCCTGAAGGCGATGGACCGCACCCTGCTGGGCGGCACCCCCGAGGAGGTCCCCGACCGCTTCGCCGCCTCCTCCCCCCTCACCTACGTCGACGACGTCAAGGCCCCCGTCTACATCTCGGCCGGCCTCAACGACCCCCGCTGCCCCATCCGCCAGATCGACAACTACGTCAACCGCCTGGCGGCCCGCTCGGCCCCCCACGAGGTCTACCGCTACGACGCGGGCCACGGCTCCCTGGTAGTGGACGAACGCATCAAACAACTCCGCCTGGAAATGGAGTTCGCCGAACGCCACCTCACGCCTACGGCGACAGCCCCGACAGACTGACCCCCCTTTCCCACCCACCCACCCGACTCGGTTCCTCAAGAAGCGAGGCCCTCATCTGTGCTGGGGCTCGACTGCGAGCGCGGGGCACTGCTGAGGAAACACTCAGGTGCCCCGTGAGGTGAATAACGCCGTGAGGTGAAGCGCCCCGCCAGGGGCGCGGGGAACTGCGCGACCAACCACGACGGCGCGGCACCGGGCCACGGCGCGGTGCGGCCCGGGCGCGCGTGCTGGGCATCTGTGGAGGACGCGGTACTGCAGCGCCCCGTCAGGGGCGCGGGGAACTGCGCGCGCAACCCCCACTCGGCCGCAGGTGTCCCCGCCACCCCAGCCCACCCACCCCCACCCCTCAACCGAGCGAGTCGGGTGGGTGGGTGGGCGAGGCGCGGCGGCCCGACAGCTCCGCCAGCCCCCTCCGGGTGGCGACCACCACCACCCGGTCCCCACCCCGCAACACGTAATCTCCCGCCGCAACCCCCTGCCGCCCCTCCAGCGCCAGCACCCGCCACGCCCCCGCCCGAAACGCCCCCGCCACCGTCCGCCCCTCCAGCTGCGGATGCCCGCTCACCGCCACCACCGCCACCAGCAGCACCTTCCGCTCCACCGGGATCGCCCCGAGGATCTGCCGCCCCAGCATCGCCCCGGCGAAGGACGGCGCCGCCAGGTACGAGACGCTGCGGCTCCGGGTGACGGCATCCGGATGCGCCGCCCGCAGCGTCCGGTACACGGCGGTCGCGAAGTCGTCGTCGTACAGCCGCAGCACCGCCGTCAGATCGGGCCGCACGGACCGCGCGTACAGCACGGCCTCCAGATTCGTCGTGTCCGCGCTGGTCACCGCTAGCAGCGCCTGCGCACGGTGGATCTTGGCGGCCTCCAGGACCCCCTCCTGGGTCACGTCCCCGAGCACCACCGGCACCCGCAGCCGCCGCGCCACCGCCAGCCCGCGCGCCTCGGGATCGGCCTCGACGCACACCACGGGCACGTGCAGCTCCCGCAGCCGCGTCAGCACCCGTGTCCCGATCTTCCCCAGCCCGAGGAGCACCACATGCCCACCCAGCCCCCGCGGCGGCTTGCGCAGCGCGGAGGCGGTCCGGAAGGTGCCGAGCGCCTCCAGCACCGCCGCCAGCAGCACCGGCAGCAGCAGCAACCCGACCAGCCCCGAAAGGAGTTGCAGGATCTGCCTGCCGACCGGCGCCCCGATCGCGGGATTGTCGATGGCGAACAGGTCGAGGAGCGTGTAGTAGAAGGCCCGTACCGGATGCATGTGCGTCACCACCGACAGCGCGACCGCGAGCGCGACCACGCACGCCACGCTCCCGGCCAGCGACCACCTGAGCCGCCGCGAGAACAGCGAGGCCAGCGGCGGCACGACCCCGACCCCGCGCCCGGCCGGCTCCGCCGCCCCCGCCGACGACGACACGTGCTCCAGCACCATCACGCCACGCTCACCCGCGGCCCGTACCTGCTCGTCGTCCGGCAGCAGCCGCGGCCCCCGCTCCCGGCCCTCCTCAGCCGGCTCGGGCCCGGTGCCGTTCGGCGAGAGCAGCGCCAGCGGGAACAGCCCCCGCTCGACGGCGTCCGCGCGTTCGGCGCCACCCGGCGGCAGGTCCACCGCCCGCAGCACCAGGCCGTCCGTGTGGATGACCTTGCCGCGCCCGGCGAGCGCGGTGGCGACGAGCGCCGGCGCGGCGGTGTCGGCGTCGGACAGCACGATCGTGGAGGCGTCCCCCACCGTCCCGCCACCACTGCCGCTTCCGTCCGCGTCCCCGATCGCCAACGCGGCCGCCTGGTCGAGGAGTTCCTCGATGTGCTGCCCCAGCCGCCGGTTGTAGAGCCGCAGCACGAGCCGCAGCCGCGGATTGAGCCGGCGGGCGGTGAGGGCGGCCCGGATGTTGGTCTCGTCGTCGTCGTACACGAGCGCGAGCGCGGCGGCCCGCTCCACCCCCGCCTCGGCGAGCACCGCCTCACTGGCCTCGTCGGCCTCCAGCACCCGCTCCCCGCGCGGCCCTTCGCCGGCACCGGAGACCGCACCGGCACCACTGCCGGCCGCACCGCCCCCGTTCCCGCCGGTCCGCCCCACGGTCGCACTGACCACCCGGTCGAACAGCGCGGCCGAGGCGGCCCGGGCGCGTCCGACGACCGGCGGCCGGGCGATGCGCACGTTCGGCGGTACGACAAGGGTGACCTGTTCTCCGTACACGGTGCGCAACTCGGCGGCCAGCCGGTGCGCGAGCCCGTCGTCCCCGCACACCACCATGGATGCCGGGGCCCCACCACCCTGATACGGAACGCTCGCCACGAGGGAAAAGACTGCCTCAACGCGACGCATGGTTCCAGCAACGAACTGAACAGCCGCCCCGGACCGCCCGTAGGGAAGGGAAGGGAGCATAATCCCGGATCTGACCGAAGTGCCGGAGGTATCCGACCCGTGGCCATCACCGAGAAAGCCGCCCCGCCCGGCGCCGCGCCCGGGGACGGGACCCCCGGCGCCGACGGCACCGGCACCCCGCCCGACCGGGAGGGCTGGCACCTCAACTCCCCGCTGGCCCTGACTCTGCTCCTGCTCCTGGTCGTGGTGTTCCAGGGCCCGGTGCGCGGCGCGCTGTCGAAGCCGGTGATGCAGAGCTGGATGACGGTGTTCGTGGCGGTGGTCGTCCAGGCGCTCCCGTTCCTCGTCCTCGGCGTGCTGCTCTCCGCGGCGATCGCGGTCTTCGTCCCGCCGTCCTTCTTCGCCCGCGCCCTGCCCGGCCACCCCGCCCTGGCGGTACCGGTCGCGGGCCTGGCCGGGGTGATCCTCCCGGGCTGCGAGTGCGCGTCGGTCCCGGTGGCCGGCGCCCTGGTCCGCCGGGGCGTCACCCCCGCCGCGGCCATCGCCTTCCTGCTCTCCGCCCCCGCGATCAACCCGATCGTGCTGACGGCGACGGCGGTGGCGTTCCCGCGCAACCCCGAGATGGTGGTGGGCCGGTTCGCCGGCAGCCTGCTGGTGGCCTGTGCGATGGGCTGGCTGTGGCAGCGGCTCGGCCGCACCGACTGGCTGCGCCTGCCGGCGCACGCGCACCACGAGGGCGAGACCAAGGGGGAGGCGTTCTGGTCCTCGGTCCGGCACGACACCATGCAGGCGGGCGGCTTCCTGGTCCTCGGCGCGATGGCCGCGGCGACCCTGAAGGCGGTGGCCCCGGCGGAGTGGCTGCGCACGGCTGCCGCCAACCCGGTGGTCGCGATCCTCGCCCTGTCGGTCCTGGCCGTCCTGCTGTCCATCTGCTCGGAGGCGGACGCGTTCGTGGCGGCTTCCCTGACCCAGTTCTCGCTCACCGCGAAGCTGGCGTTCCTGATCGTGGGCCCGATGATCGACCTCAAGCTCTTCGCGATGCAGGCCGGCACCTTCGGCCGCGGCTTCGCCCTGCGTTTCGCGCCGGCCACCTTCGTGGCGGCGATCGCGGGTGCGGTCCTGACCGGGGCGGTGCTGCTGTGAACCGGCAGGCACAGGCGGCCGTGATGTTCCTGGTCGGCGCGGCCCTGCTGCACGCGGGCGGGACCAACCTCTACCTGCGCTACGTCAAGGCGGGCCTGCAGCCGCTGGTGCTGGCCGCGGGCGCCGTCCTGATCGTCTCGGCGCTGGCGACGGCCTGGTACGAGTGGAAGCGCGCCCGGGCCCGGAAGGGGGCCGTGCCCGGGGCACACCCCGAGACCGAGGCGCACCCGGACACGCACCCGGACACGCACCCGGACACGCACCCGGACACGCACCCGGACACGCATCCGGAGGCACATGCCCACCCCGAACCCCGCATCTCCTGGCTGCTGGTCCTCCCCCTCCTCGCCCTGATCCTCGTCGCCCCGCCCGCGCTCGGCTCCTACAGCGCGCTGCGCACCGGCACGGCCCTGCAACAGCCGTACGGATACCTGAAGTTGCCCAAGTCCGACCCGATGCCGCTCAACCTCGTCGACTACGCGGGCCGCGCGGTCTACGACCACGGCCGTTCGCTGGCCGGCCACCAGGTCCGGATCGAGGGTTTCGTGGCCGTCGACTCAGCCGGCACCCCCTATCTCGTCCGCATGGCCCTCAACTGCTGTGCGGCGGACGCCCAGCCGGTGAAGGTGGGCCTGACCGGCAAGATCCCCCCGGTCCTGCAGCCGGACGCCTGGCTCCAGGTGACCGGCACCTACACCACCAGGCAGACCCGCGACCCGGTGAACAACGGCCCGATCCCGTTCCTCCAGGTCACCGACGCCAAGCCGATACCGACACCGGCCGACCCGTACGACGAGACCTGGAACAACTGACCCCGTGTTACGCTCCGCCTGCTCTGCGGCCGGGGACCGCAGCTCAGGGGGAGGAACACACGTGAACAGGCTCAGGAACGCCGCTGCCCTGCTGCTGGCGGGCGCGCTGGTGACGGCGCTGCCGGCGGTCGCGGCGGCCGACGGCACCCCGGTCGACCCGGCGCTCCCGGCGCCCACCGTGCCGGCCGGCACGAGCTGCGGCAGTGCGGACAGCCCGGTCTGGGAGACCGTCTCCACCCCGCCGCCCACGGGCTTCTCCGTGCAGATCGGGATTCCGCGGCCGACGGTGAACGGGGTGTCGTACCAGGGTGTCGTGCACGCCTGGGACGTGGACGGCACACAGTCGGCGGACGGCTCCGTCGACGGCCTGCCGGTGACCTCCCAGTCCGTCTACGTGCCGCTGCCCCTGACGGACGGTCACACCTACGGCTGGCAGGCCTCGACGTACGACGGCACCTCCTCTTCCGTTCCGACCGCCCCTTGCTATTTCCGTCTTGACGGCAGCGCGCCGACCGTCCCGACCGTGACCAACCCGGACTTCCCGCCGGGCGGGGCCCCGAAGAAGGCGGCCGGCCAGCCCACCACGTTCAGCCTCTCCGCCGCCGAGTCCCTGCCCGCGGGCTGCGCGGCGGCGGGCGGCCCGGACTGCGCGGCCAGCGGCCTGGACCACTTCGTCTACGGCCTTGACCAGCAGCCCGGCAGCGCCGCCGCCGCACTGCCGGCCGACGCGGCGGGCACGGCCGACCTGACAGTCGCGCTGCCCTGGGGTGTCCACACTCTGTACGTCGAAGCGGTGGACGCGGTGGGCAACCGTTCCACCCCCGCCGCGTACCAGCTGACCGTCCCGTCCCAGCTCCCGCCCGCGGCCACCGACCTGACCCTCGCCACGAACGCGTCCTCGTACGACTACGGCGCGACGGCGAAGCTCACCGCGCACCTCGGCCAGACCGACGGGAGCCGTACCCTCGCCCTCTACGCCCAGCCGTACGACGGGAAGAAGTCGCTGGTCACGACGGGGCAGGTGGATGCCAACGGTGATCTGACGGCGACGTACAAGGTCACCCGCAGGACCACGTTCACGGCGGAGTTCGCGGGCGACGACCGCCAGGCCCCCGCCACGGCGGCCCGGGCGGTGACCGCGCGGGCCCGGGTGACGGAATCCCTGACGGGCTCCTACACCACGACCCACTACGGCGGCACGCTCTACCGCGTCTACCACCACACCGCCAAGGCGAAGCAGACCGCCACGGTCGCCCCGGCCAAGCCGGGCCAGTGCGTCCGCTTCCAGGTCCAGCGCTACGCGTCCGGCGCCTGGCACACCGAGAGCACCTCCGCGTGCCGTGTGCTGACGTCCGGGAGCACCGCGGCCACGAGCGTGACGTTGACCAGGTCGGCGGGGCAGCGGTTCCGGATCCGGGCCGAGTACGTCCCGAGCAGCACGGACACCGGGAACCTCGCTACCTGGGGCGCCTGGCAGTACTACGCCGTGCGCCGCTGATCGCCTACCGCTCCCCGAAGAACGCGGCCAGTCTCGTGACGGCCGGGGTGACGTACTCGTCCCGGTCGTAGAGGCCGACGTGGCTCGCGCCGTCGATCCAGAACAGTTCCCTGGGGCCGGTGACCCGCTGGAACGCGGCCACGCTCATCCACGAGGTGACCGCCTCCCGGCCGACGATCAGCAACAGCGGTCGCGGGGCGAGCAGTCCGAGGGCGTGGAAGGCGTCGAAGCCGGCGATGCGGTCGACGCTGTCCCAGGTGAACTCCTCGGCCGCGCGCGGGTGGTGGGCGCGGGCCGTGCGGTAGTACTCCCAGCCCTCGTGGGCGTGCGGGCCGCCGGCGCGTGCCTCGTCCTCGGTCGCGGGGAAGAGCGGGAAGGTCCGGACGCCTTCGCCGTTGGCCTCCGCGGTGCGCGCCGCCGCGGCCGCCGCCAGCATCCCCTGGAGGACGGCGGGGTCCTGGCCGCCGTCGGCGCCGTGCCGGAACTGGCGGGCGATGTCCACGGCGCTGACGGTGGCGACGGCCCCGATCCGCCGGTCGGTCGCGGCGGCGGCGAGGGCGTACCCGCCGGAGGCGCAGATCCCGAGCGCCGAGATCCGGCCGGGGTCCGCCTCCTCCCGGGTGGTGAGGAAGGAGACGGCGGCCTTGAGGTCCTCGACCCGCTGGGCCGGGTCCTCCAGACCCCGCGGCTCGCCCTCGCTCTCGCCCTGGTGGGCGGCGTCGAAGGCCAGGGTGACGAACCCGTGCTCGGCGAGGCGCCGCGCGTACAGGCCGGCGGCCTGCTCCTTCACCCCGGAGCCGGGGTGCCCGACCACGACCGCGGGAAGCGGTCCGGCGGTGTCGCCGTCGGGCGTGTACAGGTGGCCGGCGATCTTCATTCCGGCGCTCGGGAAGGTGACGTGAGTCTTCATGGCCCCCACCGTCGCGCCGCCCGCACCCGGGTGCCAGGGAGGGCCTTGCCTGTGCAAGCCAGTACCAGGCACGGCACGACGAGGGGACCGACACTGGACCCATGACCCCCGCCCCTCCCACTCCCGGTCCCGGTCCCGCTCCCGCCCCCGGTCCTACTCCCGCTCCCGCCCCCGGCAACGAACTGGGCGAGTTCCTGCGCGCCCGCCGCGCCGCCCTCACCCCGGAGCGCGCGGGCCTGCCGGACGACGGCCGGCTGCGCCGCGTACCCGGCCTGCGCCGCGAGGAGCTGGCCCAGCTGGCCCACGTGAGCATCGACTACGTGGTCCGCCTGGAGCAGGGCCGCACCCGCAGGGTCTCCCGCCCGGTCCTGGACGCCCTGGCCGACGCGCTCCAACTCGCCCCGGACGAACGCGACTACCTCCTCACCCTGGCCGACGTGGCCCCCGCCGCTCCCCAGCGCCGCCCAGGCCGTACCGACGTGGCCCCCGGCCTGCGGCAGCTGCTGGCGACGATGCCCGACGTCCCGGCGATGATCCTGAACCGCCGGATGGACGTACTGGCCTGGAACGCCGGCGCGGCCGCCCTCCTCACCGACTTCGCGGCGCTGCCCGAGCCCGAACGCAACCTCATCCGCCTCACCTTCCTGGACGCGGACGTCCGCGCCCGGTACGCGGACTGGCCGCGGGCGGCCCGCGAATGCGTGGCGGTCCTGCGCATGGAGGCGGGCCGCGCCCCCGACGACCCGGCCCTGACCGCCCTCATCGCCGAACTGACCGACCGGGACCGGGACTTCCGCACCTGGTGGGCCACCCACCAGGTGCGCGGCCCCCGTCAGCTGACCAAGACCTACCTCCACCCCCTGGCCGGCCCGCTCACCCTCGACGTCCACCAGCTCTCGGTCGACACCCACCCCGACCAGCAGCTCGTCGCCTACACCCCGGTCCCGGACACCGCGTCCCAGGAGGCTTTGCGCTTCCTGCTCCAGTGGTCGGCCATGGCCCGTCTTTAAGTAACGCCCATTCGGTCAATTCCAGCTGTGAAGCGAGAAAAACAGGCCACATGATGTCATGTCTGTCGGCCGCAACACCCCTCGACGGCAGCATGGTCGGGCGCTTGAACGGGGCGCCGCGTCACGGAGTGGGATCGTCGGGGGTTGCTGGTGAATCACGCGTGGGCGCCGTCCACTTTTCTCGGCCGGTTACGGGACACGACACGTGCGGAACTGCTCGCGCAGGGCACTCCCATCACCTACCCGGCCCACCGAGTCCTGCTGCAACAGGGCGACGAGAGCCGCCACGTCCTGCTGATCACGAGCGGTGTCGTGAAGGTCGTGGCCAGCGCGGAGAGCGGTTACGACATGCTGCTCGCCGTCCGGATAGCGGGTGACCTGGTCGGTGAGATGGCGGCTTTCGAGGAGCGCCCCCGCTCCGGCACCGTCATCGCCTGCAGTGACGTGACCGCGCACATCGTCCAGGTGCGCACGCTGGAGACCTTCCTCAGCCGGCACCCTGACGCCATGCGGGCGATCCTCCACATGCTCTGCGCCCGGCTGCGCTGGGCCAACGGGCGCCGGATCGACTTCCAGGCCTACGACTCCCTGACCCGGCTGGCCAGGGTGCTGGCCGAGCTGAGCCGGGCCTACGCGCAGCCCACACCGGACGGCGACGGAAAGCGGTGCGATCTCGGGGTGACGCTCACCCAGACGGAACTCGCGTCACTGGCCGGCCTCCGGCTCACCACGGCCGAAAAGAATCTGGCGACTTTGACGGCTATGGGATTGGTGGAGCGCAGTTACCGCAACATAACCATCTGTGACGTTCCGAAACTGCTTGAATTCGCCAAAGTCGTTGCCGACAACCCGTAGTGGTACGGGATCACCTCGCGCTCTCTCTCCTAGCCTCTCGGACAGCACTTCGTGGGCAGTGTCCGCCCATGTCCTGCCCAGAGAGGAAATGATCGGGTGGCTGAGTGGCCCGGGTTCTATCCCTGTACATGCATAGCCGTGGACGCACAGGCCTACGGCAGCAAGAACGATCGCAATCAGTCCGAATTCCAGCACGACCTGCCGCGCCTGCTCGACCGCGCCGGGCAGCGCGCGGGCCTGGACCGCTCCGAGTGGCAGATCCAGCGCACCGGTGACGAACAGCTCGCGGTGCGCCCCCAGGACGGCAGCGAGCCGCGTCTGGTCGACGACTACGTCCGCCACCTCGCCGCCGAGCTGCGCCACCACAACGCCCAGCGGGTGCCTGAGGCCCGGATGCGGCTGCGCGCCGTGATCCACCAGGGGCTGGTGGAACTGGCCGAAAACGGCTTCGCGGGTTCGGCCGTGGTGGCCACGGCCCGTCTGCTGACCGCGCGCCCGCTCTACGACGCCCTGGTCGCGCACCCGGACGCGGACCTCGCGCTGCTGCTGTCCGACGACGTCTACCGGTCCGTGGTGGCCGGTGGCCACACCACCCTGACCACCGAGGACTTCACCCAGGTCACCGTCCGGGTGAAGGAGTACGAGGCCTCGGCCTGGCTGCGCGTGCCGACGCTCGGCACCACGGCCGCCGGTGCCTCGGAGGAACCCGGAACCGCGGGAACGGGGAAGCCCGCGGCTCCGGTGCCGGGGGAGCCCGCGGCGGACCGGCCCCGTCCGGCCGCCGCGGGCACGGCAGGCGCGGGCATCACGCACGAATACCGGGCGCACCAGGTCAACGTCACCAACGTGGCCGGCTCCGTGGACGCCCGGGGCGCGGTCTTCGGCTTCGGGAGCGCCGGTGGCTGACGTGTCCGACCCGGACGACGTTCTTGCCGGACCGCCCGTCGACGATGACGGCGCGGGCGGTACACCGGAAGCGGCGCAGGAGCCGCTCCGCCCGGCCCCCGGTGCGGACGACGCGGCTGCCGAGCGGCGCAGAGAGCAGGACGAGCGGGAGGAGGATGACCGCGGTTACGACGACCTGCGCCGCGTCCAGCAGCTCGTCAACAACAACTTCTACGGCGTCGTAGATGCCTCGGGGGCGGCGTTCGGCTTCGGTGCCGCAGCTGCCCCCGGCCTCGCACCCGGCACCGTCGAGCCCGAGGAGACGGACCGCGCCCTGCGGTTCTACGTCCCGCCGCAGCCCTGCTTCGACGACGCGCTCGGCACACTGCGCGAGAACGCCCTCGTGGTGCTGACCGGTCAGGACAACTGCGGCCGCGGCGCGGGCGCCCTCGCCCTGCTCAGGACGGTCCTCGGCGCGGAGGCCGGGCTGCGCAGCCTGTCGCCCGCAAACGCCCTCGCCGAGTTGGCCGCTTCACGCGAACTCAGGCCGGGGCAGGGGTACGTCATCCTCGACTACGTGGGCGAGCTGCGCCCCGAGGCCGTGCAGACGTACGAGATCGGGCGGCTGAGCGAGGAACTCGCCCGCAAGGGGTCGTACCTGGTGATCACGGCTGGTGACACGGCCCGCCGGCGGCTGGCGCTACGGGACCACTGCGTGCCGTGGCATGCCCCCGACCCCGGGGAGCTGTTCGAGCACTGCAGGGCGCTGCTGCCGCAAGTCGGCCTCGCGCCGGACACCGAGAAGGAACTGCTGGAGCGGGTCGGCGAACAGCGCCGGCCGGCGGACGTCGTCGCGGCCGCCCTGGCCCTGTCCGAGGGGGGCGCCGAGGCGGCGCTGGACATCCTGCGGGACCGGCACCGGGAGCAGGTCCGGGAGTGGTTCCGCGGGCGGCCGGACGCCGACGACCTGCTCGCGCTTGCGGCCCTGGCGTTCCTGGAGGGCATCCCCGAGCGGACGCTGGAGAAGGAGTGCGCTGCGCTCGCCGGCCATGTGCGCAACTGGGAGCAGAGCGGTGAGACGCCGGCCGCAGAGTCGGCCGGCCCGGCCGGGGCGCCGCCGACCGGCGCGGTGGCCCGGCAGTCCCGGGCCCGCTGGCGGGAACGCGCGGTGGGGCTCGTGACGACCGAGTTCCGGCTCAGACCGAGCCGGGGCGCCGGTCGCAGCGAGCGATGCCTGGTCTTCACCTCGCCACGGATCCGCGAGCTCGTCATCGCGGAGCTGTACGACCTCTACGGCTACGAACTCTGGTACCCGCTACGTCAGTGGCTGGGCGACCTGGCGCTGCGGGGCGACCTGGACACCCGGACCGAGGTCGCCCGGGGCGTCGCGCTCCTGGCCCGGTACGCGCTGGTCGAGGTCGACGAGAACCTGCTGACGGTGTGGTCCGACGGCATCACCAGCCAACGGGTGACCGCCGCGTTGACCCTCCAGTTCATGTGCGACGTCGAGCATCTCGCCCCGCAGGCCCTCAGCACCGTCGTCAGCTGGGTGGACAACCGGGGTGCCGGGCGCGCGGTGACGGCGGCCATGGCGCTGACCGGCAGGCTGGGCTCGCTCTACCGCCTGGAGACGCTCAACTGGCTGTGGTTCCTCACCAATCGCGGCGAACGGGTCGCGTTCTCGGCCCGCCGCTCCCTGGTCCTGCTGCTGCAGACCGCGGAAGCCGACCCCGAGCGGGCCCTGCTGATCCTCCGGTTCGTACGCACTGTCATCGCGAGGTCCGCGCCGGGCTCCCGGGAGCGTTCGATCGCCCTCAGGGCCGCCGTCCAGCTCCTGGAGGCGAGTCGGCTGGAGGCTGCCGAGCCCGTCACCGCCGCACTGCTGCGTACCGTCCCGGACAGCGTCCGGCATCTCGGATCGCTGTGGGCGGACGTTCTGCACAGCAGCAACCGGAGCCGGGCGGTCACCGCGCTGTGCCGGACTCTGGTGCAGCTGAGGGACGACCCGTCCGTCACCGGTGCCGTACGCGAACTCGGCGAAGCCATGCGCAACACCATGACCGCGCGCCAGTGGGCGGCACTCGGCCGCCACCTGTCCATCGCGTTGCGCCACCCCGACTATGCGATCCCGGGTGCCCACCAACTGGCGCAGGTGCTCATCGGCTCACTGCGCGGCCGGACCCCGGGTGATTCCCGGCGCGCCACCGCGCCCCTCACGTCAACCGATCCCCTTTCTTACGCTCAAGGAGGCCGAAGCAAGTGAACTACCCGGTCATAGCCGAGCACATCCTGGCCACGGTCCAGGGCACCTGGTGGTCTCGGCGCCGCCGCCGCGACAACGTGCCACCGCTGCCGCCGGGCGCGGTTCACGTCTTCAGGGTCGGCGGGAACTACCGCACTTTCCCCGAGGGCATGGTTTTCGACCCGTCCCACCCGGACGTGCTCGACGCCTCCTCCGTCAGCATCGTCGACACCCGGGCCCGCCTGGTCGACGTTGAGCGCCCGCTGCCCTCGGTCAGCGAGGCGGACAACTTCACGATGCGGGCTTCCTTCACCTGCCAGGTGACCGACCCGACCGTCATCGCCCGGCAGGGCATCATCGACGTCACCGTCCCGCTGCGCGCCTATCTGATGGGGGACAGCGACCTCCCGAGAGTGAGCGCCGGGCACCGCGTGGAGGAGATCAACGCAGTGCGCGCCGAGGCCGGCCACCGGATGACCGCCTACAGTGCCATCGTGCCGCCGCGGGTCGCGGGCATGAGCGTCGAGTTCGTCAACGCCGAGGTGTACGCCTCGGACGAGCTGCGGGACTGGGAACAGAAGCTCCGCGACGAGCGGCGTTCTTGGGAACTACGCAAGGGGCAGCGCGACTTCGAGGCGCAGGACGCCCGCCGGATCGCGGAACTGCTCTCCCAGGGATCCGACCACGTGGACGCCTTCGGCATTGCTCGTCAGGAGATCGACGTCACGGAGGCGGCGGCCCGCATCCACCGGGCCACCGCGGAGGAGTCGGCCCGCCGTCACCAGGCAGAGGCGGAGGAGCGGGCCCACGCGCGGTTGCTGGAGACGACGGACGCGCAGCTCCGCCGCGAGATGCTGCTGACCCTGCTGCGGCAGTCGGCCGGCAGCGAGTACGTCGACTACCACCAGATGCTGGACCAGGTCCTGCGGGAGATGGGCGGCCAGGCCGCACCCGGCGTCGGAGCCGCCACGGACACCACCCGCATGGTCGAGTCGGGCCAGACACGCTCCGGCCGCCCGGCAGCGGGCCGGGAACGCGACCCGCAGGGGGGTTTCGTCAAGGACGAGGACGATCTCGTTGACTGACTTTCCGACGAACCGCATCGGCTCCGACGCCGCACGCGGGCTGCGTACCCTGACCGGTGTCGACGAGGAACTGCTGTCCAGAGTCCGGTACGAGCGGAGCAAGTACACGGCACTGGGCGGGGTGGTGCTCGGCACCGCCGTCATCGCGGCGTTCTCCATGTGGAACTTCGCGACGGAGGCGCTCGGCAGGATTTCCGTAGTGGCCCTGCTGCCGACGGTCATCTGGATGCTGTTCGTGCTCAACCTGGACCGCTGGCTGGTCACACCGCAGCCGAACGCACGGCGTCGGCTCGGCCCCCTCCTGATGCGTCTGCTGGTCGCGCTGATGCTCGGCGCGGTGATCGCCGAGCCGCTGGTGCTGCGCATCTTCCAGACCGCCATTGAGGAACGCGTCCAGGACGAACGCACCGACACCGTCGACGAGTTGCGTACGAACCTGGTGCGCTGCAACCCCGTGCCGTCCACCACGCGGACGGGCGCTCCTGAGGGCTGTGGCACGAGGTACGTCCTCTCCTTCCGGGCGACGCCCGGCGACCGGGTCGACGAACTGACCGCCCTGCGCTCGGACGCCGCCACCCTGCAGAAGCGGGTGGACCAGGACACCACCAGGCTGGAGGCGATCGACTCCGAGGTACGGGACGAGTGCCGACGGCTGGTCCGGATTGCCGCGACCGGCTTGTACCAGCGGACGTCCGAATGCCTGCGGCTGCGCGCCAAAGCACAGGACTACCGGACCACCCACCGCACTGCCCAGAACGAACAGCGGCTCGCCGGCATGAACACCCGCATCTCGAAGATCGAGACCCAACTGACCTCTTCCCGGGGCGCATTCCTCAAGGCGCGGGCCGACGCAATCGCGCAGCGGCTGGCCGAGGAGCGCGCCAAGCAGAAGGAGATCGGGGTCCTCGAACGCATCCGGGCGCTCGACGAACTCGCGAGCGGGAACCCGGTGCTGTTCGTGGGCATCTGGCTGGTCCGTCTGCTGTTCGTCCTCCTCGACGTGCTTCCCGTGCTGGTGAAGTACCTGTCCGGCGAGACCGCGTACGACCGGATGCTCACCGGCGAGAGCAACAGCGCGGTCAAGATCCACGGTGAACAGGTGCGGCTCGCCGAGCGCCGGGCACTCGCGGACCTGGAGATCGCCCAGGACGCCATCGAACAGGAGGTCCGTCGTCACCGCGCCGAGTCGGAGGCGGCCCTCCGGGAACACACGGCGGCGATGAACATCAGGGTCCGCCAGGCGGTGAACGCGCTGGAGGACGAGATCCGCCGCTCGTCGACGGTCTGACGCACCCGCATCAGGCACCCGGCACCACGGCCGCCCCGCCCATCGGGGTGGCCGTGGTGCCGGTGGAACAGACAGAACGGGACAGACTGAACTGGAGGGGGACCATGACCACATCCGCAGGCGGCAGCACCGGCCCGGACCCGGACACCGGCACCGTGACCACCGACCGCGGGGCACAACTCGCCAGGGTCCTGCTGTCCGAGGCACGTGAGGAACTCGTACGGGCCGACAACAAGGCAGGCCTGCTCCTGGCGTCCCTGGGCGCGGCCCTGACCGCTCTGCTGGGCGCGATCGGCAGCGGCATCATCGCCCCACGCCTCTACCCGGTCGTCCCCCAGCTGCTCATCTGGGTGGGCTCCGCCGCCTGCGTACCGGCACTCGTGCTGCTGGGCCTGGCCGTGGCCCCACGGCTCGGAAGTCCCCGCTACGCCCGTACCCACTACTTCGGCGATGTGCGGCTGGCGAGGTCCGCGACCCACCTGGAACTGACCGTCCGCCGCACCGACCCCCTCTCCCGGGACCTGACCCAACTGGCGGCCCTGTCCCGGATCACCTGGACCAAGTACCGCTGCATACGCCTGGCGCTGGCCTGGGGTACGGCCTTCTTCACGCTCACCCTGCTGGGGGTAGTGGCCGGGGCGTCGACCTAGTCGTCTCAGTCGGTTCAGGGGCGGAAGACCGCATGTCCCGGGTCACGTCCGGCCGACCGTGTCCTGGTCGTCGACCGGGGCGGCCGGGGCTGGTATGGGGAGGGGCTGTGCGGTTCTGGTGCGGGCGGTGAGGCGGCGGGCCAGTGGCTCGGTGTAGCGGGCGGTGAGGGGGCCGACGATGACGAGGATCAGGACGTAGGCCGTGGCCAGGGGGCCCAGGGAGGGTTCGATGCCGGCCGTGACGGCGAGGCCCGCGATGACGATGGAGAATTCGCCCCGGGCGACCAGGGTGCCGCCGGCCCGCCAGCGGCCCTTGGCGGAGATCCCGGCGCGTTTCGCCGCCCAGTAACCGGTGGCGATCTTCGTGAACGAGGTGACGACCGCCAGGGCGAGCGCGGGCAGCAGCACCGGCGGGATGCTCGACGGGTCGGTGTGCAGGCCGAAGAAGACGAAGAAGACGGCCGCGAACAGGTCCCGGAGGGGAGCGAGGAGGTGGTGGGCGCCCTCGGCCACTTCGCCGGAGAGCGCTATGCCGACCAGGAACGCGCCCACCGCCGCGGAGACCTGGAGTTTCTGCGCGATGCCCGCGACCAGCAGGGTCAGGCCCAGCACCACCAGGAGCAGCTTCTCCGAGTCGTCGCTGGAGACGAAGCGGGAGATGTGCCTGCCGTAGCGGACGGCGATCAGCAGGACCAGTCCGGCGACCCCGAGGGCGACCGCCAGGGTGAGGCTGCCCGCCGCCAGGCCGACGCCGGCCAGCAGCGCGGTGATGATCGGCAGGTAGACGGCCATGGAGAGGTCTTCGAGGACCAGGATGCTCAGGATCACCGGGGTCTCCCGGTTGCCGAGCCGCCCCAGGTCGCCGAGGACCTTCGCGATCACCCCGGAGGAGGAGATCCAGGTGACGCCGGCCAGCACCACGGCCGCCACCGGGCCCCAGCCCAGCAGCAGGGCCATCGCGGCGCCGGGCAGCGCGTTCAGCGCGGCGTCCACCAGGCCCGCCGGGTACTGGGTCTTGAGGTTGGAGACGAGGTCGCTGGCGGTGTACTCCAGGCCCAGCATGAGGAGCAGCAGTACGACGCCGATCTCGGCGCCGATCGCGACGAACTCCTCGCTGGTGCCGAGCGGGTAGAGCCCGCCCTCGCCGAAGGCGAGCCCGGCCAGCAGGTAGAGGGGTATGGGCGAGAAGCGGAGGCGTCCGGCGAGCCGGCCCAGCAGGCCGAGGCCGAGGATGATCGCACCGAACTCGATCAGGAACACGGAGGAGTCGTGCACGACGGCTCACTCCCGCCCGAGTATGGAGGCGGCCGCGTCGACGCCCTCACGGGTGCCGATGACGATGAGCGTGTCGCCGCCCGCGAGGCGGAAACCGGGCGTGGGGGAGGGCACCGCCTCGGCGCGGCGCAGCACGGCGACGATGGACACCCCCGTCTCGGTCCGCATCCGCGTCTCGCCGAGCAGCCGGCCGTTCCAGTACGAGGTGGCGGAGAGCTCGATCCGCTCGGCCACCAGCCCCAGGCCGGTGGTGGACAGCAGGTTCGGGCTGTGGTGCGTCGGCATCAGCGCGTCGATGAGCGCCGCGGTCTCGCCCGAGGACAGCCGCAGGGACAGGGCGCAGGCGTCGGGGTCGTCCCGGTGGTAGGCGCTCAGGATCCGTGAACCGTCCCGGTGCGCGACCACGGACACCCGGTCCTGCTCCCGCGTGGTGAGGTCGTAACGGACCCCGATTCCCGGCAACGGCGTCCTGCTCAGGCGTGGAGCCCCCAAGGCTGTCTCCCCTGTCTCGTCGTGTCGTCCCGCTGGTTTTTTGCGTGTTCTTTAACAACACCCTACGGGAGAGGGGGAGAGACGCGGGGCGGTGGCGGGAGCGGGCGGGGGCGGGGGCGGCGGCTCAGGTCGGGTAGGGGACGTAGCAGTCCAGGGCCGGGTGGTAGAGCACGTGCCACGTGCGGCCCTCGACGACGCCGCTCGCCGGCAGGCCGTGGCAGGTCTGGATCCACTCGATCTTCCTCTGCAGGGCCGTGCCGTAGACCCCGTCCGGGGTGACTTTGGGCGGCTGCCCGCCCCACGCGTTGCTGAGGCACTGCGCCTGGCTGACCGCGGCTCCGGTGTCGCCGTACGCGAGCGTCGGCTGGTAGCCCGGTGTCACGTACGAGCAGCTCTGGCCGGGGGTGGCCGCCGCGGTGTGGGGCAGCGCCGGGCCCAGGGCGACGGCCGCGCCCAGTGCCGCGGCCGAGGTGAGCAGTCGGTTCCGTCTCATGCCCGCTCCTTAAGGGGGCGACTCGACTTCTGCCCATGGTCGCGCGGGAGCGGTGACCCCCGCGAGTCGGGAGCCGCCCCTGGTCACCTGCGGCCCGGGACGCCCGCCATCTCCGCCGCGCCCGCCGCGTCCGCCGTGTCTGTCGCGTCTGCCGTGTCTGTCGCGTTTGCCGTGTCCGTCGTGGCGGAGCGTACCGAGCGCCGGTCGCGTACGGCGGTGACCGCGCCGAGCAGGGCCATGGCCAGGCAGCCGAACAGGATGACGGTGGACGACGCCTTCAGCATCGAAAGCCCGGAGCCGGTGAGCAGCACGACCAGCGCCCAGCGCACCGCGGAGCCCGAGACCCGGGTGGAGACGAGGGAGCCGAGGACGACGCCGGGGACGGCACCGATCAGCAGCGTCGCCGCGAGCCCCAGGTCGGCGTCGCCGACGAGCAGGTGGCCCAGGGCGGCCGCGGCCACCATGGGGATCGCCTGCACCAGGTCCGTGCCGACGAGGTGGTTCGCCCTGAGCCGCGGGTGGGCCAGCATCAGCATCACGATGATCAGGGAGCCCGAGCCGACCGAGGTCATCCCGACGATCACCCCGCCCACCAGCCCGATGAGCAGCGTGGCCACCGGCCGTACGGGGACCCGGGCGTCCTCCCCGGACGCCCCGGACGCCCCGGACGCCCCGGACTCCCCGGCCGCGGCGGCCGCGGCGGTGCGGCGGCGGTCGAGCCACATGCGGGCGAGCATGCCGACGACGGCGAGCATCAGCGCCGTACCGACGACGTACTTGACGCGCTGCTCCAGGTCGTCGCCGTCGCCGAGCGCCCGGAGCAGGAACACCCCGCCGAAGGCGGCCGGGACGGCGGTCGGCAGCAGCCAGCGCACGATGTCCCAGCGCACGGTCCCGGCCCGCTGGTGGACCAGCGCGCCGAACGGCTTCATGAACACGGACGCGGCCAGGTCGCTGCCGATGGCCGCGGTGGGATTCACCCCGAACACCATCACCATGATCGGCGTCATGAGCGCTCCGCCGCCCATGCCGGTGAGCCCTACGGCGAAGCCGACCAGGGCTCCCGCGATGACGATCGGAACGGTGGAATCCATGGTGGGGGACCTTAACCACCATTCCTATGGGAAATGTATGGAAGGTCGGCGGAGGCCGCCGGTTTCAGTGCCCCGAGGCCGGCCCGCACGGTTTCGGCCCGGCTGAAACCGGGCTGAAGCCGCGCTGAACCGCCGCGGCCGCACGCTCTGCGGCATGACGACGAACGAACACGAGCAAGGACGCGAACTCGCGATCGCGGCCACCGGGCTGCGCAAGGCCTACGGGGACAAGACCGTCCTCGACGGCATCGACATCCGGGTGCCCGCCGGCACGGTCTTCTCCCTCCTCGGGCCGAACGGCGCCGGCAAGACCACGGCGGTCAACATCCTGTCCACCCTGATCTCCGCCGACGGCGGCGAGGCCCGGATCGCCGGGCACGACCTGACCGCCGCGGCCCAGCGGGTCCGGGCCGCCATCGGGGTCACCGGCCAGTTCTCCGCCGTGGACGGACTGATCACCGGCGAGGAGAACATGCTCCTCATGGCCGACCTGCACCACCTCTCCAAGCAGGAGGGGCGGCGGGTCACCGCCGAACTGCTGGAACGCTTCGACCTCACCGAGGCCGCGCAGAAGCCCGCCTCCACCTACTCCGGCGGCATGAAGCGCCGCCTCGACATCGCCATGACCCTGGTCGGCAGCCCGCGGATCATCTTCCTCGACGAGCCGACCACCGGACTCGACCCGCGCTCCCGGCACACCATGTGGCAGATCATCCGGGAGCTGGTCTCCGGCGGCACCACCGTCTTCCTCACCACCCAGTACCTGGACGAGGCCGACCAGCTCGCCGACCGCATCGCGGTGCTCGACGGCGGCAGGATCGTCGCCGAGGGCAGCGCCGAGGAGCTGAAGCGGCTGGTGCCCGGCGGTCACGTACGGCTGCGGTTCTCCGACCCGGTGGCGTACGAGCAGGCGGCGACCGCGCTCCGCGAGGCCACCCGCGACGACGAGGCCCTGACCCTGCAGATCCCGAGCGGCGGCAGCCAGCGCGAGCTGCGCGCCATCCTCGACTGGCTCGACGCCGCCGGCATCGAGGCCGACGAGCTCTCCGTGCACACCCCGGACCTGGACGACGTGTTCTTCGCCCTGACCGGCAACCCCGCGGCTTCGACCGACGACCCCGCAGCCCCGACCGGCAACCCCGCAGCCCCGACCGACGACACCGCCAAGGAGACCGTCCGATGAGCACCGCTTCCTACGCCCTCCGCGACAACCTGACCATGCTGCGGCGCAACCTCCTGCACGCCCGCCGCTACCCCTCCCTCACCCTGAACCTCCTGCTCACCCCGGTCATCCTGCTGCTGCTCTTCGTCTACGTCTTCGGCAACGTGATGAGCGCCGGCATCACCGGCGGCCACGCCGACCGGTCCGAGTACGTCGCCTACCTCGTCCCCGGCATCCTCTTCCTGACCGTGGCCATGACCTCGCTCGGCACCGCGGTGGCCGTGTGCACCGACATGACCGAGGGCATCATGGCCCGCTTCCGCACCATGGCGATCTCCCGTGCCTCGGTGCTGATCGGACACGTGGTCGGCAGTGTGATCCAGACGATGATGGCTCTGGTCGTGGTCCTGGGCATCGGATTCGCCATCGGGTTCCGGACCGACGCCTCGCCGGTGGAGTGGATCGCGGCGGCCGGGCTGCTGGCCCTGGTCAGCCTGTCGCTCACCTGGCTCGCGGTCGGCATCGGTCTGATCAGCCCCAACCCCGAAGGCGCCAGCAACATCGGCACCCCGCTGGTGATGCTGCCCTTCCTGTCCAGCGCGTTCGTGCCGGTGGACGCCATGCCGGGCTGGTTCCGCTGGTTCGCCGAGTACCAGCCCTTCTCGCCCTTCATCGAGACCCTGCGCGGTCTGCTGCTGGGCAGCGGGATCGGCACGACGAACGCGGTGCTCGCCCTCGGCTGGGGCCTCGGGCTGACCGTGCTCGGCTACCTGTGGTCCAAGGCCCGGTTCAGCCGTGAGCCCCGGCAGTGACCTCGTGCAGCGCCTGCCGGGCCGCCGCCCGCACCTGATCCCGCCCCAGGGCCGCGTACCCCGACCTCGCGTCGGCGTACGCGGCCCGGTCCGCGTTCTCGGCCGCCTCCCGGGACCGGGCCGAGGAGAGCGTGGGCAGGTCCCGCATCACCGGCAGCACCTCCGCCAGCGCCAGCAGCCGGACCGCCGCCGTGTCGCCCCGGGCCAGCCCGGCGTGGCCGAGGGCCAGCAGCACCGAGCCGTACACCGGCAGTTCCAGCAGGTCCCCGGCACCGGAAGCGGCGCCGGACACCATCCCGAGCAGCCGTTCCCGCAGGTGCCCGGCGAGCTCGGCCACCGGCTCCAGCCGGCCGTGCTGCGCGTGCGCGGCGAGCGCGGCCGCCTGCACCTGGAGCGACCAGGAGTCCAGGAACGGGTCGTCCGGGGCCAGCGCACCGGCCTCCCGGATCCCGGCCGCCGCCTGCCGCCACAGGCCGAGGCCGACCTCGGTCAGCCCCCGGGCCAGCGCTATCTCCGCCCGGGCCTGCAGCAGTTCGGGGCTGAAGGCCTGCGCGGAGTCCGGCTGCCGGTCCGGGGCGGCGCGGCCCAGCCAGTACTCCGCCTCCTCGATCTCCCCGCGCTGCAGACAGGCGGACACCAGCCCGTAGCGGACGCCGATCGCGTCCGACCAGGTACCGGCCCCACTGAGCGCGTCGGCGGCCCGGAGATGGTCGTACGCCTCCGTGCCGCGCTCGGTCTTGAGGCACAGCTCGCCGATCCGCCCGTGGGCGAGCAGCGTCGTGATCGGATTGCCGAGCGGTCCCACCGCGGCGAGCATCCGGCGGGCGTACCGCAGCGCGCGTTCCGTCTCGTGCGCGGACTCCCACAGGTAGCTGGCGACGCCCGCCGCGAGGCCGGCCAGCAGCGGCTCGCGAGCCTCGCACAGCTCCTCCAGCCGCGCGTACTCGGGCGGGCGCATGTCCGGGACGGCGCACAGCACGGCGGCCAGCGCCCGCGGCACGGTGTCCGCCGGGGCGGGCGGCAGCCGGCGCAGCGTGACGAGCTGGCGTACGGCGTGCGGGCCGTAGCCCATGAAGAGGCCGGCCGCGCACACCGCCGCCGCGCTCCGGGCGGTCTCCACGTCCTCGGGGTGCCCGGGGCCCGGGCGGAAGTGGGACAGCGGGCCGCCGGTCTCGGCGGCGAGGGTGACGAACCGGGTGTAGCTGTTGCCGACCGACCACAGGGAGGCCAGTACGGCGGTGACGGCGGCGACAGCCGGCCCGTCGGCGCGGGCCAGGGCGTACCGCAGCGCGAGGACCAGGTTGTCCTGCTCGGCGCGGACGCGCTCGAAGCAGGCCGGTGCGTCGGTGCCGTACATCCCGGCGTGGTGGGCCCGGCCGAAGTCCCGGGCCCAGGCGAGGAACCGGCCCGTCACGTTCTCGTCCTCGCCCGCCTCCGCGCGGCGGGCGGCGCCGAACTCCCGCAGCGTCTCCAGCATGTGGAAACGCACCCCGGCGGCGCTCTCGCCCACCTTGACCAGGGACTGCCCGGCCAGCGCCTCCAGCAGCTCCATCGCGTCCCCGCCGTCGCCACCGGGGCCGCCGTCGCCGCCGGGTCCGCCGAGCACGTACTCCGCCGCGTCCGCGTCGAAGCCTCCCGGGAACACCGACAGCGCGCGCAGGGCCGCCCGTCCCTCCGGCTCCAGCAGGTTCCAGCTCCACTCGACCACGGCCCGCAGCGTGCGGTGCCGTTCGGGGGCGTCCCGGGCGCCGCCGCGCAGCAGCGCGAAGCGGTCCCGCAGCCGGTGCGCGATGTCGGCCACGGAGAGCACCCGGACCCGGGCCGCCGCCAGCTCCACGGCCAGCGGCAGCCCGTCCAGGTGCCGGCAGATCTCGGCGACCCGGTCCGCGGGCAGCTCCACGCCGGGCCGGGCGGCCCGCGCCCGCTGCCCGAAGAGCTCGACGGCGGTCGCCAGGGACAGCTCCGGCAGGGCGTACACGGACTCCGAGGTCAGCCCGAGCGGAGCCCGGCTGGTGGCCAGCACCCGCAGCTCCTTCGACCGGGACACCAGCGCCTGTACGAGAGCGGAGGCGCCGGCGATCACGTGCTCGCAGTTGTCGAGGACCAGCAGCGCGGGGCCCGGCCCCAGCGCGGCGACGATCCCGCTCACCGCGTCCTTCCCACCGCCCGGCAGCTGGCGGCCGTCGCCGCCGCCGACGGCCGAGGCGACCTCGTCGGCCACGTCCTCGTCGGTGACACCGGCCAGGGCGACGAAGTGGACCACGGGCTGTTCGGCCGCCCGGCTCACCGCGTGCGAGAGCCGGGTCTTGCCGAGCCCGCCGGGGCCGACGACGGTGACCACCCGGGCGCCGCGCAGCAGCCCGGCCACCGCGGCGACGTCGGCGTCCCGGCCCAGCAACGGGTTCGGCTCGTGCGGCACCCCGTGCCGGACCGGCGCCGCGTCCGCGCTCAGCAACTCCTGGTGTACGGCCCTGAGTTGCGGCCCCGGGTCGCTGCCCAGCTCGTCCCGCAGCCGGCGCCGGTAGCCGTCGTACCGGGTCAGCGCCGCCGCCCGCCCGGCACCGGCTGCCTCGCAGCGCAGCAGCTCCGCCAGCACCTCCTCGTCACGGGGCAGCTCCCGGTTCAGCCCGGCCAGCGGCGCGGTGGCCTCCGCCCGCCGTCCCAGCCGGGCGAGCGCGAGGGCGTGCGAGCGCACCAGCGCCCGGTACGCCCGCAGCCGCTCGGCCCGCAGCGCCGCCACCGGGTCGTGCAGCTCCTCGTCCGCGCCGGCGCCCACGCTCCCGTCCCACAGCGCCAGCCCCGCCTCGGCCCGCGCCAGGGCGCCCTCGTGGTCCCCGGCCCGGGCCCGCTCGGCGGCCGCCGCCTCGTGCACCAGCAGGGCGGAACTGTCGACCGCCATCTCCTCCAGCCCCAGCCGGTACCCCGTCGGCGTGCTCAGGATCAGCTCGGCGCCCAGCTGCGACCTGAGCCGGGACACCAGGATCTGCACCGCCTTGCCCGGCCGCTCCGGCAACTCGTCCGGCCACAGCCCCTCCACCAGCCGCCCGGTACTGCAGCCGGTCCGCAGCTCCGCCGCGAGCAGCGCCAGCAGCCCGCGCAGCCGCGGCGCGGTGACCTCCCGCCCACGACAGGCGACTCGGGGCAGGAGGGTGAGCTCGGGGGTGTCGGTGGTCACCCGTGCAGACTAAGGGGGCCCGGCAGCGCCCCGTCAGGGGCGCGGGGAACTGCGCGACCGGCCACGACGGTGCCGCAGTCGACACACGGCCCATCGCGGCCCGCTTTCAAGGCCGCGCGGCCGCCCGACCGAAGGTCCGCTCGAAGGACACGGAGGCCGCTTCCTCGCGCCACTGGACAGCGGCCTTCGGGCTCGCGTCCAGCAGGGCCCGGCACTCCGCGCCCTCCGGGCGCCCGCTCCCGGGCAGCTGCCCGGCGCACGCGGTGACCGGACGGTAGCCGTCCCGGGTGGGGTTGCCCAGCCACAGGCTCTGGCCGGGCAGGAAGGCGTACTGGAGGGAGGCCCGCGCCAGGTCCTTGAGCTCCGGGTACGTCAGGCCGTAGGTCTCGGCGGCGTACTGGTACTCGTGGCTGATGTCGGTGCGGGAGACGCCGGGGTCGTCGGTGGCGAGGACGACCGGCACCCCGTACGCCCGGTAGGTGTCGAAGGGATGGGCGGCGCCGCGCACGCCGAGGATCTGGGCGTTGCTGGTGAAGGGCACCTCGACGGCGGTCTGCCGGGCGGCCATCGTCCGGGCCGTCCGCTGCCAGTCGTCCTCGTGGCGGAGGTCGACGCCGTGGCCGACGCGCTCGGCGCCGGCGATGTCCACGGCCTCCCGGACGTGGAACCGCAGGTCCTCGGGGTCGACCAGGCCGGGCCGCAATTCGCCCGCGTGCAGGGTGACATGGGCGGCCGGGTAGACCGTGTGCAGGAACCTCACCATGCGCATCTGCACGGTGTAGTCGGCAAGCGCGACGGGCCCGTCCTCGGGCTGCACGAGGTTGACGGCGAGGAAGCGGGGGTCGGCCTCGGCGAGCCGCATGCCGAGGGCCAGCTCGGTGAAGACGCGTGCGCGGGACTCGCCGCGGAAGGCCTGGTAGACGTAGCGCACGGTGAGCCGGCAGCCGGGGCGGGGCCGGTCGGTGCCGCAGCGCGCGGCGGCCCGGAACCCGGCCTCGGCGTCGTCCGTCGCCCTGCGCGCCTCGGCGACCACCGCGTCGAGCCGGCCGCCCGCCACCAGCTTCGCGTACAGCTCGGGGAGGTCGGGGTCCCAGCCGACCTCGTCGGCCAGCTGCTCGGCGCGGTCGGAGGCCGGGTTGACCATGGTCTCCAGATAGAACTGGTGCTGCGCCGCGACCGAGTCGGCGACCTCGGCGAGCACCTTGCCCGGGTGCAGCGCCGGCACCAGCCCGAACTTGTCGAACGTGGCGAAGAAGTGGTCGTGGCCGATCCGGTCCGGCGGGAACCCGTACATCGACCAGGCCCGCAGGATCGCCTCGCGGAAGTCACGGTCGCCGCGGGCGTCGGCGGCCGGCCGGGTGCCGGGGCCGCACGGCGGTACGACGGCGGTCAGGGTCGCCGTGTCGATGCACAGCCCGTCCCCGGCGGCGAGCGCGATCAGGTACTCGGTCCTGACCGCACCGAAGAGGTGGTTGTGCAGGTCACCGCCCTTGGGCAGCCTCACGAAGAACCTGCGCAGGGCCCGGGGGTCCGCGGCCGCCAGGTAAGCGTCCGTGCGGGCCTCGGCGTCCGTCAAGGGGCGTGGGGCGGCGTGGGGTTGGGGGAGCGCGGTCGCGGGTGGTGCGGCCGAGAGGCCGGTCAGCAGGCAGCAGCAGAGCAGGGTCAGGGCCGCGGCGAGGGCGGGGGCGAGGGCGGGGCGCGGGGAGGCGGCGGCGACGGCGGGCGCCGTGCGGCGTGGGCGGCCGGCGGTGCGAGCGCCGTCGTAGGTCGTCACGAACCGATGATCATCAAGTCGGCCCGGCCGCGCCCGCACAGCCACGCGGCACATACCCCAGAGCCACCCGAGCGGGCGCAGCACCGGGTGGTCCGCCGTGACGACGTACTTCCCCGGCCCCGCAGTCCGCGTCCGCCTCACCGAGGGTGGTCGCCGTGCATGTGCTCGTGACCGGAGCCGGAGCCGGAGCCGTGTTCATGTCCGTGTCCGTGCCCGTGCCCGTGCTCGTGCTCGTGTCCGTGTCCCTGCTCCTCCTCCTGCTCATGGCCGTCGTCCGGCGAGCCCCCCATCATCCGCAGCATCGCCGGACCGCCGGTGCGCAGGAACCGTACGACCAGCGCGGCGGCCAGCAGCAGGAAGGCGATGTTGAGGTACGTGGTGTAGTTCCAGCTGATCCCTTCGTCGGGGATCTTCGCGTCGGCCTGGTCGGGGATCAGCCCGAGGCCCCCGAAGACGAGTTCCACCGCATAGCCGGCCACCACCATCGAGACGTAGAAGGTGCCCAGCAGGAAGGCGGCCATCCGCGGGCCGTAGTACTTCCGGTAGATGTTGAGGATCGGCAGGATCAGCAGGTCGGCGTAGATGAAGGCGATGACGCCGCCGAAACTGATGCCGCCCTTCCAGAGCACCACGGCCAGCGGCACGTTGCCGATGGAGCAGACGAACGACACGATGGCCACCACAGGACCGATCAGCGGCCCGGTCACCTTGGCCGCGAGCGGATGGCCGGCCAGGAAGAAGCTCTGCCAGAAGTCGTCCGGCACCCAGGCGGCGATCGCCCCGGCGATCAGCAGCCCCGCCACCAGGTCGCGCAGGATCGCCGCCCACTCCATGACGAAGATGTGGGAGACGGACGTGAACCCGTTCCGGGAGAACAGCCGGCGCGCGAAACCGCCCTCGCCGCCCACGGACATGTCCATCGCCGCATGCCCCTCCATGGAGCCCGCCAGCCCGCGGTCGGCCTGCTCCCGCGCCCGGCGCAGCAGCCGCTCGCGCAGCAGCACGCGGAAGAGCACCGCGAGGACGACGATCATGATCGGGCCGCCGACGAACTCCGCGGCGGTGAACTGCCACCCCATCAGCAGGGCCAGGATCACGCCCAGTTCGATCACGAGGTTGGTGGAGGCGATCTCGAACGCCATGGCCGCGGTGAAGTCCGCGCCCTTGCGGAAGAGGGAGCGGGCGAGCGCGACGGCGGCATAGGAACAGGACGAGGAGGCGGCGCCGAACCCCGCGGACAGCGCGAGCGTACGGGGCCGGTCGTCGCCGAGCAGCCGTACGACCGTCTCCCGGCGCACCACGGCCTGCACGACCGCGGAGAGCGTGAAGCCGAGGATCAGCGCCCAGGTGATCTCCCAGGTCATCGACCCGGCGATGGAGAGCGCGTGCCCGATCGCATGCATGGTGTCCGCCCTTCGGAGCTGACCGCGACCATCCGAACGCTCCGTTTATATACCCCTGGAGGGTATGCGGGCCAGTGGTGCCACGGCATCCGGGTGGTGACGCGGCGGCGGTAGACTCCGCCTCGGTCACGAGGGTCCTGAGGGGGGAGCCGCATGGTCTGGTCACGGTTGCGCCGCGGGCGGACGGCCGCTCCGAGGCTCCCGCTGCCGGGCCCGTGCTGGCGCCGGCGGCACACCCTGCGCACGGAGCGGCTCCTGCTGTACACCCCGGAGACGAGGCTGGACCTCACCGCCGCCGTGGCCGCCGGCTCGGACCCGGCGGCCCAGCGGTGGCTCGCCTGGAACGACGAGAGGGTCATCGCCGACGCGGGCGTCCGGGAGGGCCTGCTCCGGCTGCGTCCCGGTGACGCGGAGACCATGCGGGCGTCCCGGCTCTTCACGAACCTGCTGAACCGGCCCTATGAACCCGACCCGGACGAGGCGGTGTTGCTGATCGGCGTACGCGCGGACACCGGCACGTACGCCGGGGTCGTGATGATGCACCCCGGCACCGGTGAGATCGACGGATGGACGGCACCCGAGGCGCGCGGCCTCGGGCTCGGCACGGAGATGTTCCGGGCCGCCGTGGTCCTCGGCCACGCCCACCTGGGGCTGCCGACGGTGCTGGCGGGGCTCGAACCCGCCAACACCGCCTGCGCCCGGGCCCTGGCGAAGGCCGGCTTCGTGGCGGCCGAGGGACCGCCACGCCACACCCATCCGAACGGCAGTGAGGTCGACGCCCGCTGGCTCCGGCACACGGTGACCGCCCCGCTCACCCGCTGCCCCGGTGCCGCCCCGCTACCTGCGTGAACCGCACCCCGGGCAGAAGGCCGCCCCGTCCGGCACCACCGCGGAACAGGAGGAACACCGCTCCGACTGGGCCAGGTGGTAGCCGCAGCCCGAGCAGAAGGCGGCGCCGTGCGTCTCGGTCCGGCACTGCGGGCAGACCAACTGGCGGGGCGTGCTGGGGTCGTAGCCCTGCCCGGCCTGCTGCCCGGCCGCGTACGCCCGCTGCGAGGCCATGTCGTTGAGGCCGCGCTGCTGGGCCGCCATCGCCTCGGCGGCCGTGTCCGGGGCGCACCGCAGACACAGGCCCTGGGCCGCGTTCCAGCAGCGGCCGCACACGTAGTCGGTGCAGCGCGCGCAGCGGTTGAAGTGCCCCTGCGCGTTGTCGATCGCCCGCTGGAACGCCTCGTCGCGGGCGCGCCCGTAGCCGGCCCCCGCCAGCCCCTCGGCGGCCGACGACAGCCCGGTCCCGGTACGGCCGAGCATCCCCCACGCCACGTCGACCCCCTTGCGGACCCAGGTGGCGGCCCGCTCCCCGGTGTACGGCTCGAACGGCGAGCGCCAGGTGTCGTAGCAGCGCGAGCAGGAGAACTCGAACTGGAACCCGGCACCGGTCCCGTTCCGCTCGCACAGGTCCCGGTAGTTGTTGCTGAAGTAGATCTCGGCGCTCATGTGGTCCCCCCACAGGTCAGGCCATCGGCACACATGCCGTACGACGCAGGGGAAACGGTACTGGTTCTGGCCAGAGCAGCCGAGTTCAGGCCAAGGCCCGAGACGGCTGCCCCGGGCCACGGCCCTGCTCGTCGGGACCGGTCTGTCCCTGCTCGTCGGGACCGGCCGGATCGGCTACCAGCCGACGGCCACCAGGAGCCACTGCGGGTTGGCGTGGGAGATGAAGGAGGACTGGCCCGCCACGTCGTCGTAGGGGAAGCCGTAGGCGAGGTGGTTGATGGCGTTGTCGTGCCAGAACTTGGCGTAGTAGTTCGCCGGTGCCGCCGTGTAGAACTGGGCCGGGTCGGACTGCTGGGAGGCCGGCAGGGTCGCGACGTGCCGGTTGAGGGCGGCGCACGTGTTCGGGTCGGAGGCCAGGGAGGCCGCGCAGCCGAAGATGTCGGAGGTGGCCGCGTTCACCCCCACCGACTGGGCGTACGAGGTGAAGTAGTTCGCGTTGGCGCCGCCCGCGCGGAAGCTCGGGTCGCTGCCGGGCGCGATGATCCGGTACGGGGCCTGGGTCTGGGCCAGCACGTCGAACTGGGACGGCACCGCGTCGACGAACCGCTGGAACGTGGTGGCGCGGTCCTCGGCGAAGGTCTGCCGGTTCTCGCCGACCTCGACGTCGTAACCGTCCTTGGAGTGCAGCCGCATGGCCAGTTTCAGGCCGAAGGCGTCGACCCGGGTGGTGTTGCCGTTGAAGACGTTGTTCCCGACGGTGAACTCGATGAAGTCGTAGTACGCGCCGGTGGGCGAGCCGAGGTAGAAGTACATGCGGCCCGCGGAGTTGGCCGGCATGTCGAGGTAGGGCTGCTCGGCGATGGAGTGCGTCTGGCCGTTGAAGCTCCAGTACACCTGGCTGTCGGGGTACTTGCCGTTGGTGCGGTTGAGGATCTTCACCTCGACGGCGTTGTTCGCGGCGGGGATGTCGGCGGTGCTGCCCCAGAAGGCGTCGGGCGGGGTGGTGGACCCGGGGCCGTAGACCTGGAACTCCCACAGCGAGTAGCCGTACGGGGTGCCCCGCACGGTGCCGTAGAGGCGGACGTAGCGCCCGCTGCCGGTGACGGCGAGGCTCTGGGTGCCGCCGGTGGCGGTGGTCGTCGAGTAGACGGTGGTCCAGGTGGCGGCGTCGGTGGAGGTCTGGATCTGGAAGGCCTTCGCGTAGGCGGCCTCCCAGTTCAGGGTGACGCTGCTGAGCTGCTGGACGGAGCCGAGGTCGACCTGCAGCCACTGCGGGTCGGCGAAGGCCGAGGACCAGCGGGTGCCGGTGTTGCCGTCGACCGCCGCGCTCGCGGGGAAGGACGCGTTCTCGGTCGAGGAGGCGGTGGCGGGCCTGCCCTGGGACAGCAACTGGTCGGCCGCGTACGCGGGCGACGGGGCGAGGACCGCGAAGAAGGCGGCGATCAGGGCGACGACCAGGCCGAGCGCCAGGCGCGGGCGTAAGGCGGCGGCCGGGGGTCTGCGGGTGGGTGCGCCGACGGAACTCTGCATGCGAAGTCTCCTCAGGCCGGTTCGGCGTGCGTGGGGATGGAGCAACGGCAGACGTGAGAGCGCTCCCTCGGGTTGTAGACCCGCCCCTGCCCGCCGTCAACAACTGAAGCCGAAATCGGTCGGGTTGCGGCCCTGCGGCCGACACGCTGCTGATCCCGGCCCCGGCATCGCGCACCCGCCGGCCGTCGCATTCGGTTCCCGACCACTCCAACGACCCGGACCCGCACCGCCTTTACAACCCTTGACGCATCCGGTACGGACCTTTATGCATCCGGTACGGATCTTTGCGCATCCGGTACGGATCTTTGCGTGCCGTCGTGCCGTCGTGCCGTCGTGCCGCCGACACGGCGCCACGGGAGGCCGGGAACAGGTCGTGCGCCCTTCGGCCCTGGCGGCCGCCCGCACCTCACATCCCGGACATCCCGGCCATGCCGCCGCCGGTGAGCCCCGGAGCCAGCCCCGGGAACCAGAACACGGCGACGGCCAGCGCGAGCGAGGCGATCCCCACGGCACGGGCCACCAGATAGCCGGCCGGAGTCAGCTTCTCGGCGGTGATCACGGCGGCCAGGACCACCATGGCCCACAGGTTCATCACCCCGAACGCCGCCAGCAGCACCATCAGCGACCAGCAGCAGCCCAGGCAGAAGGCCCCGTGACGGGTCCCGGCGCGCAGGTCGCGCGAGCGCCCCGGGTACGAGGCGTAGCGCAGCATCAGCCCGACCGGCGAGCGGCACTTCGCGAGGCAGCGGTCCTTGAGGGGCGTGAGCTGGTAGACGCCGCTGACGGCGAACACGGCCGCGGCCACCGCGGTGCCCGTCGTGGCGGGCAGGCCCGCCACCCGGCCCAGGCCGCTGACCAGCCCGTACGCCAGCAGCCCGGCCGCGGCCCAGACGAGCAGGTAGGCGGCCGTGAAGACGAACATGCGCGGCGTCCGGTGCCTGGTGATGGTGCGTGCGTACAGCGCGGCGACGGGCGCCGTGCCGGGCAGCATCATCGCGGCCATCATCAGGGTCCACACCGCCAGGAAGGCGGGCAGGCCCAGGCCCATCGTGCCCGGCACCGCCGGCATGCCGCCCCAGCGCGCCACCATCCAGACCCAGGCGGCGGCCGCCGCGACCAGGAGGAGCCCGGCGGGGGCCGCCCCGCGGCGGACGGCGACCGGCCGACCGGTCACGCCGACCACGCGAAGGGCGCCGAGTGCCCGTTGCCACCGGAGAAGTCCCAGGACCGGCCGTACACGCCGCCGCCCCGGGACCGGATGGACCGGGCGATGGCCAGCGTGCTGTTCGCCGGGTGGAACATGCCGGTCAGGTGCATGACCGGACCGTCCTCGCCGAACTGCGGGGCGACCTGGTCCTCGATCTCGATGTCGATGGCGTCGCCGACCCGCGCGGAGTGGTGGCGGCCGTCGTCGCGGTACTCGATGGGAACGCGCTGCACGCCGAGGACCTTGCCGATGAGCGGCGCGAGCGCGGCCATCGGCCCGCCGGCCTCGCCGGAGAAGACCCTGCCCAGGGCCTCCGCCTGGCTGTCGTCGGCCGACGCGTCGAGGTACAGCGCCACCTGCCAGCCGCCCTCGGCCATCACCCGCGGGGCGTCGACGACGACGGCGACGCTGCGGTCGGAGACGTCCACGCCGTCCACGCTCCCGTTGTCCACGTGGAAGGCGAAGGTCACCTGGC
Organism: Streptomyces sp. NPDC008092; assembly: GCF_042957285.1. Classification (NCBI taxonomy): domain Bacteria; kingdom Bacillati; phylum Actinomycetota; class Actinomycetes; order Kitasatosporales; family Streptomycetaceae; genus Streptomyces; species Streptomyces sp. NPDC008092. The sequence goes on along the minus strand of NZ_JBIBHY010000008.1, from coordinate 224,505 downwards.
ACCGCTCGTGGTCGGCCGGCGCGGTGAGGCCCGAGGTGGTGCAGGGGCAGACCACGTCGCAGTTGCAACTCTCCAGATAGGTGCCGTTCAGATTCCAGGGCATCGCTCTACCTCCCCTTCGGCGAAGGGAATGCCGCTGGAGGGCCCGTTCCATCCGGTACCGCTCTCCTCTTCAGGCTATTCCCGACGGCCCGGGTCCCGCAGATCCGCGGCTGTCGGTACTGGTGCTGGTGGGGTCGCGGGCGGGGTGCCGGTGGGGTCGGCGGCGGGGTACCGGTGAGGTCGAGGGCTGGGTGCCGGTGGGGCCGGCGGCGGGGTACCGGTGAGGTCGCAGGCGGGGTGCCGGTGAGGTTCCAGGCAGAGTGCTGGTGAGGTTGCAGGCGGGGTGCCGGTGAGGTTGCGGGCAGGGTGCTGGTGGGGGTGCAGGCGGGTTGCTGGTGGGGTGCTGGTGGGGCCGGGGCGTGCGTAGACTCGCGGCTTCGACGTGGTGGTCGGCGTCCGGAGGTACGGCGTCGGCGGGCGGACGGGGGGACACGCCTGTGTGCACGGTGGATCACGAGGCTTCGGCGGCGAGGGCCACGGCGGCTCTGACCGCGGCCCACCCGCACCTGAGGCAGGAGGCTTCGCCGCATCCGGCGCTTGAGGGGTGCGAGGACGTGGCGTGGTCGGCCCTTCCCGGCTGCCCGGTCGATGTCCCGGTCGTCCTTCGCGGGCTGCTCGACCCCGACGCGGCCGAGATGGCCGAACGAGCACTGGACTGGTTCGTGATGTCGGGGCCGATGTCCATCAGCGCCACGATGCCGGCGGTCGTCCCGTACCTGCTGCGGCTGACCGTCGATCCGTCGGTCCCGCGCCGGAACGAGTTGCTCGCCCTCGTACTCGTGGCGGCCGTCCTGTCCGCACCGACCGCACCGACCGCACCGACCGCCCCCGGCAACGCGCGACAGCTCGCGATCGGCGGCCCCGAGGAGGACCACCCCGAACGCGCCCTGTGCCGTGCGGCGTTCGTCGCGAACGCGGACCGGGTGCGGCAACTGCTGGCCGACGACGACCTGCTGGCCGGCCTGGAACTGGACGACGAGGATCGGGCGTCACTGGCCGAGGCGGCCGGACTGTGACACACAGGTCGCCTCAGGACGGACGTACCCGTCCCGCATCACCGACTCACCGCCAACTCACCGTCAACTCCCCGTCGACTCAGCGCCCATGGGGGCCCGCGGATGCGAGGATGCGGCCCTGAGGTGAGGCACACACCGGCCTGCGGTGCGGAGACCGACGGAGTGGGGGAGTCATGGCGCTGGCCATGTGCCCGTTGTGCAGCGACGACGAGGACATCGAAGTCGTCCGCGTCCTAGACGAGGGACGACGGGTCGTGAAGCACCGGTGCGGCTACACGTGGGAGCACGGTGAGCCCACCGCCCCGAAGCAGTCGGCCCGTTCCTTCGACGACCTCAAGGCCCGCTTTCCGGGACCCGGCGACGTCGACCCCGGACGGCTGGCGCGAGCGGCCCGCCTCAAGGCGCGGTACCTGGCCACCAGGCCCGACTTCGACGCCCGGGTCGCCGAATACTGGGCGAGGTACCAGAAGATCTTCTCCCTCGACGGGCTGCACAGCTGCGACCCCAGAGTCCTCAAGGACTTCGCCAACTCCGACATCGGAGCCCACCCCGGCAACCAGGCCACCTTCAACTCGGCCTGGAACGACATGGGCGACGCGGCGGCCGGCGAGTCCACCCGGCAGACCGTCGAGTACCTCCTCTACGGCCCCGAGGACGAGCCCCTCGAAGACCGGCTCCAGAACCTGCTGGCCGGGACGAAGCCGTTCGCCATGACCGGTTTCAAGGAGGCGCTGCTCACGAGGGTCCTGTGCGTGGTGCAGCCCGAGCGGTTCCTGTCGATCCTGAAGTACACGACGGAGGCGGGCGGCAAACGCGAGATAGCCCGGACCGTCTACGGACTCGAACTGCCGGCACCCGAGTCGGTGAACTGGACCCGCGGCCGCCTCATCCTCTGGAGCAACGACCTCCTGCACACCCTCGTCGGCGAGGGCTTCGCCAACCAGCAGCACTCCGCCGAGTTCCTCTGGTGGGCCAAGGACCAGCACGGCGGCTTCGAGTAGAACCCGTCCCGACCAGGCACCACGTCCTCCCGGCAGCCGACTCTCCGCACCGCACACCGGCTACGGCGCCGGGACGATCTTCCCGTTCTCGTCGAGCGTGTGGGACTCCCAGTACGTGTCCCACTTGTCCCCGACGTGCTGCGGCACCTTCCCCGCGGGATAGCGCAGGTACCCCTTCGGCGCGGCCTCGCCGCTCTTCACGCAGGCGCCCGCGGTGCTGCCCACGGCTATGACCGGGTCCTCACCGTTGCTGCAGATGGCGTCCGCCGTCGTGAACGAACAGGCGGACAGCAGCCCGGCGGCAAAGGCCAGGGCGGAGGCGAGAACCGCGGCGCGCATGTGCTTGCTCATGGTGGAAGCTCCTTCAGCGATGTGCTCGGTCGGTGTGAGCACAAGGCTGGCGGAGGGCGCCCGGCGCTTCATGAGTACGCGTGCTCAGCAACGGCACACGGGTTACTCAATCGCGTGCGCACCGGGGCACCGCAATGACGTGATCCCGGGCGGCGGGGCTGCGGCTGCCTCGGTTTCGCGGCGCACCACAGCCAGTCCATGACCGAGATCGTGACCGTAGCGCCGACGAAGGCAGCCTCTCTCTGCGCGAGGAGCCAAGTCGGCCCGTATTGCCATGACTTGCCACGACTTGCCGGGACCGACGTCATACGGTTGTCAGCGACAGGCGGTCCGTCCCGCCCGAAGGTTGTTCGGAACCACCAATTACCTTTCACCACAGGCGTGTTGGAATGCCCTTATGGCCACTCCCGCTGACGGAACCACCCACCTGAGTCCGGACGGGCCCGAGCGCCGCCTGCGTGCCGAGATCGAGCGACTGAGAGACGAGGCGACGCGCCAACGGGAACTCGCCCACCGCCGGGCCGACTTCTGGACCAAGATGGACATCGCCCTCGGCTTCCCCGCGGCCCTGCTCGCCGGCACGGCGGGAACGGCGGGACTGGCCTCGCCGGACGCGCGCGTGCCCGCCGCCCTCGCCGCTCTGGCCTCGGCGGGATTCGCGGCGGGAGCGGGCTTCCTGCGCAGCGACGCCAGACGCCGCGCCAACAAGCGCGCCCGGCACGCATGGGCATCGGTCGAGGCCAGGGCCACGCTGGCGCTCACCCAGGAACACGTGCCCCCCGAGGCCCTCGGCAGCCTGCTGGAATGCCGCCAGGCGGCCCTGGCGGCCTACGACGGAGACGACCCACGCCCGGAACCACCGTGATCGGCCCCCCCGCGACCGTTACGCCGACAGGCGACTCATGCCCGCCCTGACGGAGCAGCGAAAGGCAACGCCCGCCACCGAACCCCACTACGCCGTCATTCGGCGTACCGCATTGCCGTCCGTCACCTCGTACACCTCTATGCGCAACAGCTCACGAACATGCGCCGGAACACGCTCGACGGCCTTCACGGACGAGGACGGCACCACCAGCGCGTACCGCGTGCGGGGGTCCTGGCTCGTCATCCGCCGCAGCAACTGCCCGTAGGCGATGTCCGCGTCGATCCCCTTCTCACTGGTGCGGCCCTTGGCCTCGCAGACCAGCCGCTCGTCGCCGCGCACGGCTTCGAGATCGGTCCAGCGGTCCGTGGGATCAACCGGTGTCCAGCCCTCGGCAAGAAGCCAGGTACGGAAGGCGTCGGTGACCCGGTCCTCGTCGCTGCGCCGCGCCAGGATCCGCCCCAGCGCGGCCAGGTCCGCCTCCTCGTTACGACGCAGCCGCCCGCGCCCGTCCGCATCGAGATCGGCCGGCCGGATCACGATCAGCCGCAGTCCGTGCGCGGGAATCTCCGTATCACGCCGACCGTCGTACAACGCCCGCTGCTCGCCCCGGTGGACACCGCTGACCGTGAGCCTGTCGGGCTTGTCGAAGTGGGGCACGGGCCGGTCGTGCTGGAGTTCCCGGTACTCGACAACGAGTTGATGCCCTGGCCAGTACCCATCGACCGGCAGCCTGACGCATCGCCCGCCCACCCCGGGGTCCCCCCGCAGCCAGTCGAACCTGTGCTGGGTCAGCGCGGTCTCCCCGAGCACCTGATTGCACAGACCGACAACGTACGCCTCGTCACTGTCGTCTCTCGCTCCCACGAGCCCGCATCATGCCAGCGCCCACGGACACCGAGACAGATCGTTCCTCACCGACGGGTCAGTGGCACCCGCCCGTCAGGGCCATGTGCGCTCAATGCGGTCGTGCCGTACGGCATACGCCGCCGGACCGCCTTTGTCGATGGCTCGGTGGATCGCCTCACGGCACGTGACGAGCCGTTCGACCATCTCCGTGCTGCGAAGCTGCTGGTTGTCCAGGTAGAACAGCACGGCCTCGCGCGCCAGGACAGGCTGGATCTCCAGGTCCCGGGTCTTGATCCGCCCGTCCTTCGAGAGTGGGACCCAGGAACGGTCCAGGCCGTACGTGATCCACTCCTCGTCCGGGATGTCCTGCCCGTCGCTCGGGAAGGCATCTCCGATGCGGTGAACCGTCCACCCACAGGCCCTCAGTCCCTCCGCCACACGACGACCGAGATTCCGGTCGAGGAAGAACTCAGGCGGCAAGGTGCACCACTGCCTGGCACAGCGCGTCCACCTGCTCAGGCGTCATGTCGTAGTCGTACGCGATGTCTTCGACGGCTTCCCCGGCCTCCCACAGGTCGGTGATCGCCTTCACTGTGACGCGGTTGGCGGCCACCACAGGGAGACCGTGACCGAACCGCGGGTCGATCACGACGGGGACAGCGTCCGGGTACTGCCTCAACCGCAGGCTGGAGGGAAAGTCGTCGCCCGGATCCCAGGTGAGGTAGCGGAGATAGTCGGACACCACCTCCCTGATGGGCACCTGGCCGTCGCGGGCCCTGCGAAGGTCTCCCCAGCCATGCTCGATGAAGATGTCCACGCCGTCCGTGGCGATCCGCTGGGACACGAGCCCGTAGGGGGTGTCGAAGGCGTCCCGTACGGCGGCTGCGGCCTCCCTGATCTCGCTCATGCGGAGCCCCAGGGAACGCAGAGATCGAAGGACATGCGCCTCGGCCACCGCGATGAACGGTACCGAAGGCTGTCCCTTCCGTACCGGCTCGACCTGGTGGACCAGGGGTGCTCCGGCGGCCTTGCCCTTCAGCCACGACATGAGAGTCGACTGCGGAATCTCCAGGTAGGAGGCCGTTTCCGTGGGTGTCAGCAGCCCGTCTGTGAATCTGTCGACCATGCCCCACCTCCTCCTGGCGCCGGGTTTCGCATCGTGCCACATCAAGCCTCCCACCTGCGGGTGGACCGCACACCCCGTCATCGGTTCAGGCGGCGTCGGAGAGCAGTTGCTCGCGTCGTCGGCAGTCCCGGCAGCGGCCGGGGTCTGCCGAGCGGAATCCCCGGTCGCACCCGTCGCAGTTCCGCAGGGGTACGACGGCCGGACCTGCCGGGGATTCCGCGCTCCTTGCCGGTGCGGGCAGAGGGGTCTCCTTGAGGCGGTGGGCCAGGATGCCGACCGGGCGGGACAGCAAGGAGTGCGGCAGTCCTGCGGTGAGATGGTCCGTGATCTGGGTGGGGAGAAGTCCTGTCGCGAGCCACCGGGTGACGGCCGGGGCGAGGCGGGCGGCCTCCCGCTCGGAGAGGACGAGACGGGGGTCGACCCGGCGCAGGGCGGCGAGTACGGCGATGGCCTTGGGGTCGGCGTCGGCCAGCGGGATCGGTGTCTCGGCTTTCGCCGGTACGGGCGCCTGGACCGTTTCCCGCACCGTTGCGGACGTGGGCGCGACCGCCGCGGCGGGCGGGTTCCGGGGCCGAGGCGGCTTGGGAGGCCCGTTCGGATCGGGCTCGGGACCGGGCTCCCCACCGGGAACGTCGTAGAAGTATGTCCGGGTACGGATCTGCCCGGTGGACGTCCGCTCACGGCGACGCTCCAGATATCCGGCCTCTTCCAGTTCCTTGAGAGCCCGGGAGATCAGGATCTCGCCCTCGGTGAAGTGTTCGCAGAGCGCCGAGATGGTCACGGACGAGCCGTCGGGCAGGGAGAGGACGTATGCCGCGACGCCGACCGTGACCGCGCTGCCACGCCGTTGCGCGAGAGCGTTGGAGATCACGGTGAAGTCGGCGGTGAGCCGGGTACGGACGTGGATCACGCCGGAGGTCGGGAGTCCGGCGTCGGCGCGCACGGGCGCGTTAGACTGCGGGTCAGCCATCGGGAAGGTGCTTCTTCCTGATCGGTCAGGCCCTCGTTCGGGATGCCAGTCCCGGCCGGGGGCCGAAGTCTGTGTGCGGTTGTTGCGGCGAACGTAACCGTCCGTATCCCGCGCCTGCAAGCTGGTCACTCGGACGAGTGACGCGGGCCGTGCGGTCGGGGAGGGCGGGTGGGCGGGTAGTTCTTTCCCCCGGTTCTTTGGGGAGGTCAGTGGCCTGCCGGGCCCTCGCGGACTGGGGTCCGGTGAGCCCGGGGCGTGGACGGCGACCGGAGCCCGGCGGACTCAGTGACGGTGCCCGTCGGCCTTCAACTCGCCTATGAATGCGGTCCAGGAGGCGGCTTCGAAGCACAGGGCCGGACCGTGCGGGACCTTGCTGTCACGGACGGGGACGACGGCCGCCTGGAATCCGTCGGCCACCTCTACGCAGTCGCCACCCTCCTGATTGCTGTAGCTGCTCCTGCGCCAGGCGGCGCTGGTCGGTTCGGGACGGGAGATTCGAGCCATGGCGGTTGTCCTCCAGCACGGATCGGATCATGTCGAGCGACATGAGCGGGGGCAGAGCTGCCGCCCGAAGCCGATCGTAGGTGAGTGAGAAGCTCCTGACCTCGTCCGGATCCTCGATGAGTTGGCCGTAGTGCGCGCCCTCGGTGTAGGCGATCTCCGAGCCGTCCGGCATGGTGAGAACGGTGAGCGAGCCGCCCATCACATCGTGCGCTCCCTGGTCGAACCGCAGTACCTGCACGGTGATGTGACGCTCCGGCATGGTCACCAGCAGTCGCCCCAACTGGTCACGCATCACCGCCTGGTCACCGACCGGACGCCTGAGCACCGCCTCGTCGAGGACCACCCACAGCTCGGGCCGGTCGGGCGTCCGGAGGCGCTCCTGCCGCCCCATGCGTGCGGCGACCCGCTCCTCCAACTGCTCCCTGCTGCCGAGCGTCCGGCCGACACTCAACACCGCCCGCGCGTACGGCTCGGTCTGCAGCAGGCCCGGCACCACATGCGCCGCGTACTGCCGGACGGTCACGGCCCGCTCCGAGTACTCCATGAACTTCCGCGACCAGTCCGGGAACGCCTCCCGGTACACGTACGGCCACAGCTCCACCAGCAGGTCGTCCGCACCGAGCGCCACGTCCAGCGCACGCGCCAGCTCCAGTGTCGGTTTCGCCCCGGACGCCCGCTCGATCTGTGTGATCCGCGTGCTCACCACATGCGTCCTGGCGCCGAGTTCGGCCTGGGTCAGTCCGGCCGCCGTGCGGAGTCTGCGCACCCGGGCGCCGAACAGCGCGGCCATGGAGCCACTGGGGTCAATTCCGTTGGCCAAAGCGTCACTTCCGTTCCTTACGGGGCGAAAAGTAAGGCTGCGTCACCTGTTGAGCGTAGGGCGGCCGGACGACTCTGGAATGCGGAACGTGATGGATCGCGCACATCGTGCGACATCTCCCTGCTCGACGGAGAAGGACGGAACACGCCGTGCTGACAGAAACGACCGTCCCGGCGGACGAACCCGGGCCTGGCACCTCGCCCCTGGCCGCGGAGCCGGGCGCACTCACCGACGTACCGAGCGCACTTCCGCCTCTCGTCGCGCAGTTCGCGTCCACTCCGCGGGGTGCGCGGCTGGCCCGTCGGCTTGCCGTGCGGCGTATGGAGGAGTGGGGGTACCCGCCTGCATCGGACGCGTCGTGCACGGTCGCGCTCGTCGTCGCCGAACTCGCCGCGAACGCCGTGCGGCACGGCCGTGTGCCCGGACGCGACTTCGGCCTCCGACTCGCTGTCGACACGGCGGCATGCCTGGTCCGCATCGAGGTCTCGGACGCGGCCTCCGCGAAACGGATCCCAGCGACGCCGCCCTCGTCGGCTCCTGAGGGCGAGTCAGGCCGGGGGCTGCTTCTGGTGGAGGCCCTGGCGGTGTTCTGGGGTTCGGTGCCGCGTCACCCGCTGGGCAAGACGGTGTGGGCGGACGTGCCCGTCACCCCACCGACAGGCATGAGTCGCTACGGCGCGCGCGGCGAGACCCTCATGGGCGGACTCACCTCGCCCCACCGAGGCGATCGCGACGTGTCATGACTACATTGCGCCACCGTTCGCGAGTCCTCGGCTCCCCCTCGATCCACCGTGCCCGTGCGGAGCCCGGAGGGAGTGGGAGACCGGCCATGAAGTGCGCGATCTCGACGTAGTAGGCGTAGTCGCCGCTGTGAGTGAGCTCGCGCAGGAGGGCGATACCGGCGGCGAGTTCGTCGTGAGCGTCGAGGACCGCATGGTGGAAGCACAGCGCCAGTTGGAGCTTGGCCGCGGCATAGGAGACGCCGGAGACTCCGATTTCGGCGAAGAGGACGGTGGCCCGGTCCGGTACGTCTGCGGCGTACCCGGCATCGCGTACCAACGAGGCGATGCGAGCGGTCAGCTCGGTGGAGCGCAGGCTGAGGGGCGACAACAGCCGGTCGGCCAGGTCGAGTTCGTCATCGGCCTGAACGGGGTCGGTGAAGGCGACGGCGAAAGCGAGATGCGCCTGGGACATTGCGGTCTCGCCGACCGCACCGTTCTGTTCGGCCTCGCTCCGGGCCGCACGATAGGCGGCTGCCGCCCGGTCCATGTCTCCCTGGACCCACCACACGTCCCCGAGCACTCGCTGGTGCCGTCCCTCCCAGCCCAGCCTCCCGGCGGCATCCATCGCGGCGGGAAAGTCCCCGGACAGCCGGCTCAGATGGGCCAGGCCGCGTCCGGCGGCGGAAGCGAGCCGACCGCCGGCGGACGCGACCCGCTGCATGCCGCGACGGGACTCATCGGTCAGCCCGAGGTCGCGCTGGGCCTTCGCCAGGTAATACGTGACGAGCTCCACCAGCTCATCGGGGAGCAGTCCCGATGCCAGGACGGCCGACAGCCGACGGGCCGTACGCCCGCGGTGCTCGTGCTGGCGGCGAGTGATGGCGCTCAGAGCTTCCACCAGGGCATTCGCGGCAGTCTGCGGGCCGTCCGGTGACGTGTCACTCGCGGCCGGCAGCACGAGTGGTTCCCCTACGGAATCCGCCACGTACTGAAATGAGGCATCGCCGAGCCAGTCGAGGTCCAGACCGAAGTCCCGAGCCAGGACCAGACCTTGTTGGAGGCAGCCGAGCAGAACGGTTCGGTCGCGTCTCGTATCCTGACGCCATTCCGCTTCCAGGGCGTGGAACGCGCGATGGGCCGCGCGCTGCCAGTCCTGTTGCGACCAGCGGTCGTCAGCGCCGTCCTCCGTGTTGCGGATGGCGGAGCGTATGAGGTCGTGGATGTGGAAAGGCCACGCACCGGAGGGGGACTCCCGGACGAAGGGACGCTCGATCAGCCGCAGGGCGGGTGCGTCGTGGTCCATCCCGGCGACCTTGGTGGCCAGGGGTACGGAGAACGCGCTGAGCAGGCTGACCGAGCGGAGCACGTGACGCTCCTCGGCGGTCAGGTCGCTGAGGGTACGGGTGATCAGCGCGGGGAAGCCGTGGTCGAAGTCGGTGACCTGCGGTTGCCTGCCGCCGCGTCGCAGCTCCAGGTAGCGCATGATCGAAAGATCCAGGTAGAGCGGGAGCCCGTGGGAGCGCTCGGCGATGATCCGGCGGACCGGTTCGTCGATCAGCGGCTGCCCGTCGCGGCTGAGCCTGCGGGTCAGGTAGTCCTCGCAGTCTTCCGGGGAGAAGTCGCCGATCAGGATCTGGCGGCCAGAGACATCCGACTGGGTATACGCGGCCTCGCCGGAGACCAGGCCGGGCCAGGCGTTCGGCCCCACCCAGTCGAGCTGCCCTTCCAGGCTGGTCTCCGCCCACTGGAGGCGGTTGCGTCCGGTGACGACGAAGAACGCGTTGGGCATCAGCCAGACGATGCGCTGGAGCAGACGCTCGAAGTCACGATGGGTGCGGTCCCCGGTGTCTTCGAACGTGTCCAGCAGGATGACGGGAACTGCGCTCCTCCTTGCCGGGAGCTGGGCCAGGTCCCAGGCGAGCAGGTGTGGGTAGAAGCTGAGTGCCTCCAGGTCGGGCTCGGCCTCCAGGAGGTCGGCCAGACGCGAGCAGCCGGCGAGGGCGCGTACGGACTGGCGCCGCTCGCGCAACGCCTTGATGAGCGCCCCGGCCCCGTGCCCGAGTGCGCTGCCGACGGTGCCGGGCAGGAGCAGGGCCTGGGCGACGTCGCTGAGGGCCGACTGCATCTGCTGCGGTAGAGCGGCAGCGGCGCTGAAGCGGCTCAGCAACCCACCCCTGCGCAGGTAGTCCTCGATCGGCTCGCCCGGGTGATTGTGCTCCCAGTAGCGGCGCAGAGCGAGGTCGAAGGCGGGCATCGGCCGGCCGAGCGCGGCGACGGCAAGGCGGACGGTGAGGATGACGCGTTCGAAGTCCATGCCTGCGGCACGCCTGAGGTCGATGCGGACCGGCAGCGTCCGCTCCTCGGGGTGGGACGGCGACTCCCACTGCACGGGACGGTACTCGCTGCTGGTGAGCGACGCTTCGATCTTGCGGGAGAGCGTGGACTTCCCGATCCCGCCCACACCGTGGAACACGAGCACGTTCCGGCGGGGAGCTTCCAGATCCTCCACATCGAGGTCCGCGCGGATCACGTGTCGTACGTGCTCGGCGATGCCGGCTGCCACCGCCCGCCACTGCGCCTGCCGGTTCGTGAACGCCTCATCGGCGGCGATGCTCCGGTCGTTCGAGCTGAACAGAGTTCGAAGATCCCGCCCTGCCACCGTTCCCCCTTGACGAGCAACTGGAGTCAATCTACGCCGCCTTGAGGACAGCCTGACAAGCTCGCGAACAGGGCGGGCATGCCGGTGCGATGCACGTCAGGTGATCCTGGCGAGGCGCGGGCTGCCGCGGAAGACCTGGCGGGTGTGCCAGGAACGGTGGGCCGCCGCGACGGTCGGCAGTCCGGGTTGAGGGCCTGTGAGCGGACGGCCCGCTAGTGCGGTGACATGCTCGCGGGCAGCGTGGCTGCGGCCGATGAACTGCTGCGAGACCAGGACGCGGTGGCCGTCGCCTATGCCGAGGACGCCCTTGTCGAAGAGTTTGTGGTGCAGCGAGCACAGGCACAGCCCGTTGTCGACGTCGTCCGGGCCGTCGAACGCCCACCAGCGCACGTGCGCGGCCTCCAGCCCGACGGGCGCCGAGCCGATCATGCCGTCGTAGCCGCAGAAGGCGCACTGGTACTCGTACGCGGTCAGGACCATCTCCCGCATCCGGCGGTCCCGCTGCCGCCTCCCGGGCGCTGCCAGAGCGTCGGTCTCCGCGAGTTCCAGTTCCAGGCCCACCGCGTCGCACAGATCCTGGTGCAGTGACGCCGGGAAGTGCAGATCAAGCAACACCCTTGCCATGCGCCCCAGCAGCGACGGTTCCCGCTGGAGCGCCACCCGAAGCTCCGGGGCCAGCCGCCCGGTGGCCCGGCTGGCCCGCAGTTCCCGGACCCCGGTGCCCGGGCTGCCGGCGCCGCGCTCGGTCCGCACCTCCCACACCCCGTCACTGATCAGATGATGGAAGGGATAGGCGGGCGTGGTCCCACGCGGCGGACCGTACTCCACCAGCAGCTGCTTCAGATCCGCCTCCACCGCGCTGTACGGCAACTCGTCCGCGGCATCCGCCTGAAACCGGCCCAGCGCGTACAGCAGCAGCAACGGCTTGTGCGGCGCCCGCACCCCGTCCCGACTCCACTGCCTAAGCTTCGCCGCCCGCTCCAGCCAGTCCATGACGGTGATCGTAGTGATGCCTGCTCGCACCTCATGCTGTCCGGGCGGCAACTCCTCCTGCGCCTGCGCCGACGCCTGCGACGGGCGCACCGGCTTCGCCCGCGCGCCTGCCGGCCCGCCATTCCAGCGCCAGGGGTTCCTCGGTGAACTCGATCAGATGCTGTCCGGCGAACCGTTGCAGCGCGTCGCGCACCTCCGCCGGGGTGGCGTAGAAGAACTCCTTCCTGCTGTTGACCTGGTTGACCCGCCGCGAGGCGAACTGCCGGTGGAGTTCCGTCTCCAGGCCGACCGCGTCCTTGCTGAAGATCAGCGCGTGCACATCGAACCGGAAGGGCACGGCCGCACCACTCAACTCGTAGACGCGCTCCAGAGGTTCGAGTCGACGCGTCATTCCGATCTTCACCATACGATCGCCGAAGGCGCCGATGTTCGAGATGACGTACACATAGCCGGCGCGGATGTTCGCCGCGCGGGACTCGACGTCCTGCAGAGCGTTCTCGATCTCGGCCAGTTTGGCCTCCATCTCCGCCACACCGGCCTCGTCACCGCGCTCGCGCAGGCGGTCAAGGGCTGACTGGTAGTGGCCGAGTTCCTTGTTCAGCTTTTCGCGCTGCCGGTCGAGTTCCCGCTGGACCGCCGCCTCCTCACGCTCCCGGGCACGTACCTCACGCTGGGCTTCTTTCTCCTCTTCCTTCTTCTGCAGGAAGTCGGCGGTGAGTTCCAACTCCCGTACGCGCGCGTTGTGGTAGTCGTCGGTGATCCGGATGTGCATGGTGGCGCCGAGTCTGGCGATCGTTTCTCGGCTCTTGTAGAGGCGGTCGACGAGGGAGCTCAGCCGGTGCGGCCGCATGGACCGCACGGCGTAGTCGGCTTCGGCGTTGTAGGCGCGCAGCATGAGCTTGGAGAAGTCGCGGACCATCTTCTGGCCCTCGCGCTTGGAGCCGTTGACCGTCCAGTCTGTCGCCGCCTGGACGGCGCGGCCTGCACGGGCCAGCGCCTTGATCTCGTTCTGCAGCGTGTCGAGCCGGCTGCGGTAGGCGATCGCGTCGTGCAGCGCGTGCCGGTAGGCATAGATCCCGGCCTCCTGCAGCATGGCGGTCTCATCGGCGTTGACGATCCGGCCCTGCAGTTCGGCAAGCCGCCGCTCGGCGTCGAAGACGTCCTTGCGGTGCCGGTCGGCCTCCTTACGGACCCGCTCGGTCTCCTTCGCCGTCCGGCGCGCGTCGGCGAGAATCTCCTTCGCCGTCTCACGCGCGTCCTTGAGGATCCTCTCGGCCTCCTCGACGGCTTCGGCCGACGCCTTCTCACGCAGCGCGGCGGCCTCCGCCTCGACCTGCCGCACAAGACCGGCGACCCGCGCGGCATCCAGTCCCTGCGTGCTTGCGATCCACGCCCGCAGCTCTTCGGCCTCGGACACGGCATCCGAACGCCGACGTCCGAACAGCCCTCCCTTTCGAGGCGCCGGCACCGCGGTCGTGTTCCCGGCAGCGGGCGTGACCGGCACCGCAGAGGCTCCCGTGGCAGGGCCGACAGCGAGGGTGTCGACGGTGGAGTCGGCCTCAGGAACCCACAGCTGCCATCCTGCTGGCATCGGGGGCCACGTGGGGTCGGGCCGCCAGTCCGGCGGCGGCATCCATCCCGCGGGTGGCACAGGCCAACCCGGCGGCGGATTGAAACGGTAAGTAGTCATTCCCCACCCCCTCGCCCCTGAGGCTCCCCAGCACACAGGGCGCCGGACATTCCCGGCAAACGTAGAGTGACATTTTCTTGGAGATCAGCCACTTGATCACCCGCATATTCCACCTCGTGACCATCCTGTGACTATGCGTGAGGGCCTCTCTGGGGGAGGGGTACAGGTTCCACGTGGAACGCGACGAAGTCCCCGACCGGTGAACTCGTCGACCAGCCACTGAGTCTCGTACGTGGAGGGAGCGTCGTCCGGTGAGGAACGCTGCGAGGGACAGCACGGATGGCCGGACCTGCTGCTGTGCCTCCTTGCGGTTGCTGCCGGGGTGAAGCTGTTTCGCGCGATGCTTCGCAGAGCGGCGTCAACCTGGTGATGAGGGGTTCGCGCCGGTAGTTATGGCAAACGCCCAGTGGCGGGTCCAACAGACCTGGCTCAATAGGCACATGGAGATTGGCGAGCATTGGGCCTACCGCGCGAGGCCGAAGGAGCTGGGCGGTGCGGTTCGCCAGGTTGAGGTCGTTCGCGTGGGCGGCCCTGGCGGGTCTGGCTGGGTCCACGTACGGTTTCTCGAAGGCGATGCCGTCGGCCTGCAAGAGTGGGTCAATTCCGGCTCTCTCGTAGCACCGTGGGCGAATGTCGATACGTTCCGCGCAGACGACGCGGCGGAGTTGGCGCGACGCCCGGAAAACTGCGACTTCAGACTTCTCGACCCGCCGGAGGAAGCCAGTCCGGGACAGCAGCTGGCTGCTTGAGCATGACTGGGCTGTACTCGGAGGCGTCGGCCCCCTGAGGCGTGCCACCAACGCCTGTGTGGGAGCCAAATTCGAAGTCGGCCCCCAGACGGCTCCCAAAACAGCCCCCGGAACCACTCAGGGGCCCGACCCGCGATGCGGATCAGGCCCCTGACCTGGTACTTCAGCGTCGGGGTGGCGGGATTTGAACCCACGACCTCTTCGTCCCGAACGAAGCGCGCTGCCAAGCTGCGCTACACCCCGGTGTCGCTGCTTTGCTGCTTGTCGCGGCGACGTCGTTTACTTTAGCCCACTGGTGGCCGGAGACGAAATCCGGTTTAGGGGCGGCGGCCGACCGGGTTCGGGCGGGTGTGGTCGAGGGCTACCAGGAGGACCGCCAGGGCGTAGCAGGCGAGGCCCAGGAGGAGGGCGTTGGCGAGGGTGGCGCGGTAGCTGTGCTGCTCGGCGTCCAGGAAGGGGTAGAGGTAGCGGCCCGGCGTGCCGGGGAGCAGCATCTCCGCCCGGACGAAGGTGAAGGTCAGGTAGGCCAGGGGGTACAGCATCCACGCCGGCGTCTGACGGAGGTGGAGGCGGGCCGGGGGAGTGAGGACGAGCCAGTCCAGGAGGGCTGCCGCGGGGGCCGCCGTGTAGAGGAGCTGCAGGGCCAGCCACTGGCCGTGCCAGGCCACCGGCAGATGTGTCGAGCCCGTCATGGAGAACGGGGGAGTCGTGTGGCCCAGAAGCAGGTGGTAGACCAAGGACGAGATCACGGCGTACAGGAGTGCCGCGCCGGTCAGGGACGAGGACAGGGGGCGGGCCGCCAGCCAGGCTCGGCGGGCCGAGGCGAGGCTCACCAGGGTCAGGAGTACGGCCGCCTGGACTCCGAAGTAGCCCAGGATCCGGTCCGGGCTGCCCAGCAGCAGCTCCAGTGCCACGCCCGCCGAGGCCAGCACGGCCGTCAGGAGACGGAACACCGCGGTCACGGGACGGCGGATGGGGGCGACCACTGCCGTCGCCGGAACGTATCCGGGCATGAGTACGGGCGTGCCTGGAACCGCGGGGAGGTCGGGTATGTCCCTGGGTATCGGAGGAGTCGTCATGCCCTCAAATTAGGGAGAAAGGGGCATGTTCGGCATTTTGGTCTAGGCCGGGTGGGTTATGGCCTGGTGGGGTGTCCCGTCCCTCAGGGTTCCTCAGGGTTCCTCAGGGGGCGTCTGGGTTCGTCTGAGTTCCTCGGGGGTCCCTGAGGGTCCCTCGCGATTCCTCAGGGGCGGGGTGATCGGGGAGGAGGGAGGGACCGCGCCGTCGGTCCCCTCCTACTTGCGCTCCACCAGCGTCAGCAGCGTCGCCTCCGGCGGGCAGGCGAAGCGGACCGGGGTGTAGCGGTTCGTGCCGCAGCCCGCCGAGACGTGCAGGTAGGAGGTACGGCCCTCGGCCGTGTGCGTGGACAGGCCCTTCACGCGGTCCGCGTCCAGGTCGCAGTTGGTGACCAGGGCGCCGTAGAAGGGGACGCAGAGCTGGCCGCCGTGGGTGTGGCCGGCCAGGACCAGGGGGTAGCCGTCGGCCGTGAAGGAGTCCAGGACCCGCAGGTACGGGGCGTGCACCACGCCCATCGAGAAGTCGGCCGTACCGGACGGGCCGCCCGCCACCTGCGGATAGCGGTCCCGCTTGATGTGCGGGTCGTCCAGTCCCGTCAGCTCCACCGAGGCGCCCTCGATCTTCAGGGTGCCCCTCGTGTTCGTGAGGTTCAGCCAGCCCGCCCCGTCGAAGCCGTCCCGCAGGTCCTGCCAGGGGTTGTGGATCGCGCCGACGACCGGCGGGTTGCCGTTCAGGCCGTGCTTGCCGCTCACCTTCTCCAGCAAGTACCGGGCGGGGTTGCGGGGCTTGGGGCCGTAGTAGTCGTTGGAGCCGAAGACGTACGCGCCCGGGAACTCCATCAGGGGGCCCAGCGCGTCCAGGACCTCGGGAACGCCCTCCGGGTCCGACAGGTTGTCGCCCGTGTTGATCACGAAGTCCGGGCGCAGGCCCGCCAGCGACTGCAGCCAGCGCTGCTTCTTTCGCTGGCCGCCCACCATGTGGATGTCGGAGACCTGGAGCACGCGCAGCGGGCGCATCCCCGGCGGGAGGACCGGGACCGTCACCCGGCGCAGGCGGAAGGAACGGACCTCGTAGCCGGCCGCGTACAACACACCCGCGGCGCCGAACGCCGCGATTCCCAGGGGTACTCCGTATCGAGCGCGCATATGACCATCGTGTCAGACCGAGCGAGCGCTCAGAGACCGGGCAGGACGTGAGGCGGGTAAATCGGCGGGCGTCGGCCGGGTGGCACCTGCGACAATCGGTGCCATGACCACCACGCTCAAGTCGAAGCTGCAGGACGACCTCAACGCCGCGATCAAGGGACGCGACGAGCTCCGCTCGGCCACGCTCCGGATGACGCTCGCCGCGATCACCAACGAAGAGGTCGCGGGCAAGGAGAAGCGTGAGCTCTCCGACGACGAGGTGCTCAAGGTGATCGCCAAGGAGGCGAAGAAGCGCCGGGAGGCGGCCGAGGCCTTCGCGAACGGCGGCCGTGCCGAGAGCGCCGAGCGGGAGAAGGCGGAGGGCGGGGTCCTCGCCGAGTACCTGCCGAAGCAGCTGAGCGACGAGGAGCTGGCGGGGATCGTCGCCGCGGCCGTCGAGGAGGCGAAGGCGGCGGGCGCCGAGGGGCCCCGGGCCATGGGCGCCGTGATGAAGATCGTGAACCCGAAGGTGGCCGGCCTGGCCGAGGGCGGCCGTGTCGCCGCCGCGGTGAAGAAGCTGCTCCAGGGCTGAGAGAGCAGAACGCAGGCAGTACGGCAGGCGGTACGACAGGTAGGCAGTACGGCAGGCGGTACGACGGTGGGGCCGCGCCTCTTTCTCGGAGGCGCGGCCCCACCGTCGTACCGGGTCGGAGCTGAGGGTCAGCCCCGGGTTCCGCCGTTCCCGTTGTTCCCGCCGTTCCCGTTCCCCTGGATGAAGCCGTCGGGGAGGGAGAAGGTCGGGTTCGGGGTGGTGCCGCCGTTCGTCGAGCCGTCGGTCGTGCCGCCGTTGTCGGTGCCGCCGATGAGACCGCCGATCAGGCCGCCGTTGTCGTTGCCGCCGTTGTCGTTCCCGTTGCCGTTCCCGTGGCCCCGGTTGTTGTCGTTCTCGTCCGGGATGTCGACGAGGTTGAAGGACTCGGACGCCTTGCCCTCCAGGGCGCCCGTCATGGCGTCCTTCCAGATCGGGCCCGGGGTGTCGGCGCCGAAGACCTCGGAGTGGTAGACGCCGCCGATGGTGATGTTGGTCATCTCGATGTTCTGCTTGGCGCTGCCGACCCAGACCGCGCCCGCGAGGTTGGGCGTGTAGCCGACGAACCAGGCGTTCTTGCGGGAGTCCGTCGTACCCGTCTTGCCTGCGCTCTCCCGGTCGTCCAGGCCGGCCTGCTGACCGGTACCGGAGTCGATCACGCCGCGCAGCAGGGTGTTGATCGTGTCCGC
Organism: Streptomyces sp. NPDC008092; assembly: GCF_042957285.1. Taxonomy (NCBI): domain Bacteria; kingdom Bacillati; phylum Actinomycetota; class Actinomycetes; order Kitasatosporales; family Streptomycetaceae; genus Streptomyces; species Streptomyces sp. NPDC008092. The sequence continues at coordinate 206,612 of NZ_JBIBHY010000008.1, read as the reverse complement.
GGTCTTCTCGCTCATCGCCCGCGAGCAGGTCGACTTCGGGACGGCGAGGGACTTCTGCTCGTTGCCGACCTTCTGGGTGATCGACTCGATGGCGACCGGCGTGCAGTACATGCCCCGGTCGGCGAAGGCGGCGTACGCGCTCGCCATGGTGAGCGGGGAGAGGCCGATCGCGCCGAGGGCGATGGACGGGGTCTGCGGCAGCTTCGAGCCGTCGCCCTGGTGGACGTGGAGCGAGTCGGTCATCTTGACCACCGGGCACAGGCCGATGTCGGAGATCAGCTGGACGAAGTAGGTGTTGATGGACTTCGCCATCGCCTTCTTCATCTGGTACGGCCCGACCTCGGACTCGTTCTCGTTCTGGACCTGCTCGCCGTCCGTGTTGACCCACTGCTTGCCGTCGCACTGCTGCACGGGGCTCGGGTAGTTCATCTTGTACGGCGACGAGTACTCCTGCGTCGCCGGCTTGCCGCCCTCGATGGCGGCCGCGGCCACGAACGGCTTGAACGTCGAACCCGTCGGGAAGCCGTAGTTGGAGCCGCCGTAGTCCCGGTCGACCGAGAAGTTGTACTCGGTCTCGTTCTTGTTGTAGCCGTACGGCTTCGACTGGCCCATCGCCAGGATCTTGCCGCTGCCGGGCTCCACGAGGGTGGCGGCGGCCGCGACCGAGTCGGACTTGTAGACGTGGTCCTTGATCGAGGCCTGCACCGAGTCCTGGGCCTGCGGGTCCAGGGTGGTGCGGATGGTCAGGCCGCCCTGGTTCCAGAGCTTGGCGCGCGCCTCGCGGGTCTTGCCGAAGACCGGGTCGGTCAGGAAGACGTTCTCGACGTACTTGCAGAAGAACCCGGCGCCCTTGACCGCGGTGATGCAGCCGTTCTTCGGCTGGGTGACGTGCAGGCCGAGCGGGGCCTCCTTGGCCTTGTCGGCCTCCGCCTGGGAGATGTCGCCGAGTTGGGCCATGCGTTCGAGGACGACGTTGCGCCGCTTGGTGGCCTCGGCCTCGTCGTTGACCGGGTCGTAGCGGCTCGGCGACTGCACGATGCCGGCCAGCAGCGCGGCCTGCGGGAGGCTCAGGTCCTTGGCGTGCTTGGAGAAGTAGCGCTGGGAGGCGGCCTCGACGCCGTAGGCCTGCTCGCCGAAGAAGGTGATGTTCAGGTAGTTCTCGAGGATCTTCTTCTTGCCGAGCTTCTCCTCCAGCTGGATCGCGTACTTCAGCTCCTTGACCTTGCGGCCGAGGGTCTGCTGGGTGGCCTCGGCGACCTTGGTCGGGTCGTCGCCGGCCTCCTCGATGAAGTAGTTCTTCACCAGCTGCTGGGTGAGCGTCGACGCGCCCTGGGCGACCCCGCCGCTCTGCGCGTTCTTGTTCAGCGCGCGCAGCACGCCCTTCAGGTCGATGGCGCCGTGCTGGTAGTAGCGCGAGTCCTCGATCGCGACGATCGCCTTCTGCATGTACGGCGAGATGTCCTTGAGCTCCACCACCGTGCGGTCACGGGAGTAGACCTGGGCGATCTGGTTGCCCTTGCTGTCGAGGATGTTGGTGCGCTGGCTCAGCTGCGGGCTCTTCAGGTTGGCCGGGATCTCGTCGAAGCCCTGTACCGAGCCCTTGGCCGCGAGGCCCAGCGCCCCGGCCGCGGGCAGCGCGATGCCCGCCATCACGGCTCCCGCGAGCACACTGACACCGAGGAACTTGGCGGCCTGCTGCGTGGTCGACAGACCACCGCCCGAGCGCTTCTTTGGCATGGGGGCAGCCTAATCCGTGGGGATGAGCATTCCGGGTGAGCGGGTGGCTCTCGGGATGTTCGAGTGCCGGATCGTGACATAGAGGGCGACACCGGCGACCGTGCACGACGGCACGACGACATGAACGGTCTACCTTGCCATTCGCCGGACACACGTACAGGCCTTGGCCTAAGCTGCTCTCAACTGTCACAGCAGTGCGGCCACGTATCAATACGTCCGGCGACCCCGAATCGTTCCGGAACCTGCCCACTTTTTTTCGGGTGAGGTGTTGATGGCGTGTCCGAATCCGCCTCGTGTGTCACTCGGCGTCCGTTGTGACGCACCGCAGCTGTCCCGGTTTGCCGCGATCATCACGCATGTCGCCAGCTCACTCCCGCGGGTGATCTGCCGCTTACCCATAGTCCGTTCGGGCCATTCAAGATTGGGCCCGAAGGGGGTGTTGCGCTGTGCCCACCTTCCGTAACGTCCTCAACTGGCGGCGGTGAATATGCCGCTGCCGCCGTGGGGGAGCCTCGATTCGGGAGAGGACGGCGCCGGTATGGGCTGGGTAACCGACTGGAGTGCGCAGGCTGCCTGCCGCACTACCGATCCGGATGAACTGTTCGTTCAAGGAGCAGCGCAGAACAGGGCCAAGGCGGTGTGCACCGGATGTCCGGTACGCACGGAATGCCTGGCCGATGCGCTGGACAATCGCGTCGAGTTCGGCGTGTGGGGAGGCATGACGGAGCGGGAGCGCCGCGCACTGCTGCGCAGGCGTCCCACCGTGACCTCCTGGCGCAGGCTCCTGGAGACAGCGCGCTCGGAGTACGAGCGGGGGACCGGAATCGTCCCCCTCGACAGCGACGAGGTGTACGAGAACTACGCAGCCGTGAGCTGAACCGCACGACTCGGCTACGGCAGCTCCGGCCGGCCGGCCGCGAGCCGGTCACCGATGTCCCGCAGCCCCGTGAGGTCGTGCACGTCGCCGGGCAACGCGGCCACTTCGACCACGGCCACCTCGGGGTGGCGCGCGGTGAAGCGGTCACGTGTGCGCTGCTCGCGGGAGAGCAGCTGCATGCGCTCGGCGTGCAGCCTCAGCAGGCCTGCGGTGAGCTGGTCGACGGTGCGGTCCGAGTGCTCTGACGAGGGGGATTCGTCAGTCGTGTCCGCAGGCCCTGACGAGGGGGATCCGTCGGGCCGGGACTCGGACGGCACGGGCGCGGGTGATTCAGAACTGCCGTACGTGTCGGGAGAGTTACGAAGTCCAGCTTTCCCGCCCCTCTGATCCACAATGCGGGGCTCCTCAAGATTTTCCGCGGCGGCGAGCGCACGCTCGGCCGACAGCCGGTCGGCGCCGCTGCCGTGGACCCGGTTGAGGACCAGACCGACCAGCGGCATGTCCTCCGCGGCCAGCCGCTCCACGAAGTACGCGGCCTCGCGCAGCGCGTCCCGCTCCGGAGCCGCCACCACCAGGAACGCCGTACCGGGCGCCTGAAGCAGCTTGTACGTCGCGTCCGCGCGGGTGCGGAACCCGCCGAACGTCGTGTCCATCGCCGCCACGAACGTCTGCACGTCCTTCAGCAGCTGCCCGCCGAGCAGCTTGCCGAGCGTGCCGGTCATCATCGACATGCCGACGTTGAGGAAGGCCATGCCCGCGCGGCCGCCGAGCTTCGCGGGGGCCGTCAGCAGCCGGATCAACCGGCCGTCCAGGAAGGAGCCGAGGCGCTTCGGCGCGTCGAGGAAGTCCAGGGCGGAGCGGGAGGGCGGGGTGTCGACCACGATCAGGTCCCACTCGTCCCGGGCCCGCAGCTGGCCCAGCTTCTCCATCGCCATGTACTCCTGCGTGCCCGCGAAGCCCGCCGAGAGCGACTGGTAGAAGGGGTTGGCCAGGATGGCCGCCGCCCGCTCGGCGTCCGCGTGCGCCTCCACGACCTCGTCGAAGGTGCGCTTCATGTCGAGCATCATGGCGTGCAGTTCGCCGGGGCCCTCGGTGCCCTTCACCTTCCGCGGCACGTTGTCCAGCGAGTCGATGCCCATGGACTGCGCGAGCCGCCTGGCCGGGTCGATGGTCAGCACCACGACCTTGCGGCCGCGCTCCGCCGCCCGCAGGCCCAGGGCCGCCGCGGTGGTGGTCTTCCCGACCCCGCCCGAGCCGCAGCACACCACGATCCGGGTGTCCGGGTCGTCGAGCAGGGCATCGACGTCGAGCGCGGGCGCGTGCGACAGCCGACGGGCCTCGTCCTGTGCCTCGGCCGGGTCCGGAGTCATGACATCCCCTGTTTCCGCAGTTCGCGGGCGAGTTCGTACAGGCCCGCCAGGTCCATGCCCTCAGCGAGCAACGGCAGTTCGTGCCGCTCCAGGTCCAGCTCGGCGAGGACCGCGCGCTGCTCGTGCTCCAGCGCGTACCGCTCGGCGTACTCGGCGGCCTGCGCGAGCAGCGGGTCCACCAGCTGCTCGGCCTTCCCGCCGCGCCGCGCCCCGCCGAGCCCGGCCGCCGACAGCGTCTGCGCCACGGCGGTGCGCGGCACGGTCCGTACGAGTTCCAGATCGGCGGCGTCCAGCACCTCCGGCCGGACCATGTTCACGATGACCCGGCCCACCGGCAGCCGCGCGGCGCGCAGTTCGGCGATGCCGTCGGCGGTCTCCTGGACCGGCATCTCCTCCAGCAGGGTGACCAGGTGCACGGCCGTCTCCTTGGACTTGAGCACCCGCATCACGGCCTGCGCCTGATTGTGTATGGGGCCGATCTTGGCGAGCCCGGCCACCTCGTCGTTGACGTTCAGGAAGCGGGTGATGCGGCCGGTCGGCGGGGCGTCCATGACGACGTAGTCGTAGATGAAGCGCCCGGCCTTGTCCTTCCGGCGCACCGCCTCGCACGCCTTGCCGGTCAGCAGCACGTCCCGGAGGCCGGGCGCGACGGTGGTGGCGAAGTCGATCGCGCCGAGCTTCTTCAGCGCCCGGCCCGCCCCACCGAGCTTGTAGAACATCTGGAGGTAGTCCAGAAGGGCCAGTTCGGGATCGATGGCGAGCGCGAAGACCTCACCGCCTCCCGGCGCCACCGCGATTTTCCGCTCTTCGTAGGGCAACGCCTCCGTCTCGAAGAGCTGGGCGATGCCCTGCCGGCCCTCGACCTCCACGAGAAGCGTCCGCTTCCCCTCGGTCGCGAGGGCCAGCGCGAGTGCGGCGGCGACCGTCGTCTTTCCGGTCCCGCCCTTGCCGCTGACGACCTGGAGCCTGCTCACATCTTCGAGACTAACCAGTCGGCCGGACACTCACGCGGGAGGCTGTGGATAACCGTGCGTGCGGTGGGCCACGTGTCCCGTCCGTCACAGCGGATAAAGTCGGCCGCATGACCAAGTGGGAATACGCAACCGTGCCGCTGCTCGTCCATGCCACGAAGCAGATTCTGGACACCTGGGGCGAGGACGGCTGGGAGCTCGTCCAGGTCGTGCCCGGGCCCAACAACCCCGAGCAGCTCGTGGCCTACCTGAAGCGGGAGAAGCCGTAATGGGCGCCGTGGAGGCCAAGCTGGCCGAACTCGGTCTCGCGCTGCCGGCGGTCGTCCCGCCGCTCGCCGCCTACCAGCCGGCCGTGCGGACCGGTGCGTACGTCTACACCTCCGGCCAGCTGCCGATGGTGGACGGCAAGCTTCCGGTCACCGGCAAGGTCGGCGCCGAGGTCACCGCGGAGGAGGCCAAGGAGCTGGCCCGCATCTGCGCGCTGAACGCCCTGGCCGCCGTGAAGTCCGTCGCCGGTGACCTGGACCGGGTCGCGCGCGTGGTGAAGGTCGTCGGCTTCGTCGCCTCCGCCGCCGACTTCACCGGGCAGCCGGGCGTGATCAACGGCGCCAGCGAGCTGCTCGGCGAGGTCCTCGGCGACAAGGGCGTGCACGCGCGCAGCGCGGTGGGCGTCGCGGTGCTGCCGCTGGACGCGCCGGTCGAGGTGGAGGTCCAGGTCGAGCTGGAGCCGTAACCGACCAGAGCCCCGGGGCGGTGCCGGCCGGAGCCGGCGGGGTGGTCCGCCGGAGTCGGAGGGGTGGTCCGCCGAAGCCCCTCTCGAACATTCGCTCCCCACGGGATAGCCTCCGGTAATGGCCGATGGACAGTGGTATCCCCCCGAGTGGCCGGACCGCATCCGCGCACACGCGGAGGGCACCCTCGTGCCGGTGGCCCCGAAGCGGGCGGCCACCGTGCTGCTCCTGAAGGACACCCCGGACGGTCCCGCCGTCCACATGCTGCGCAGACGCGCCTCCATGGCCTTCGCCGGAGGCGCGTACGCGTATCCGGGCGGCGGTGTCGACCCGCGCGACGACGACCACCAGGTCCGCTGGGCGGGCCCCACGCGCGCGTGGTGGGCCGACCGGCTCGGCGTCGACGAGGCGGGCGCCCAGGCGATCGTCTGCGCGGCCGTCCGGGAGACGTACGAGGAAGCCGGCGTGCTGCTCGCCGGTCCTGCCCCGGACGCCGTCGTCGGCGACACCACCGGGGACGACTGGGAGGCCGACCGCGCGGCCCTGGTCGCCCGTGAGCTGTCCTTCGCCCAGTTCCTGGACCGGCGGGGCCTGGTCCTGCGCTCGGACCTGCTGGGCGCCTGGACGCGCTGGATCACCCCGGAGTTCGAGAGCCGCCGCTACGACACCTGGTTCTTCGTCGCCGCCCTCCCGGCGGGCCAGCGCACCCGCAACGCCTCCACGGAGGCCGACCGCACGGTGTGGATCCGCCCGGCCGAGGCCGCGGCCGGCTACGACAAGGGCGAGCTGCTGATGATGCCGCCCACCATCGCCACCCTGCGCCAGCTCCTGCCGTACGCCACGGCCGCCGGGACGCTCGCCGCGGCGCCCGCGCGGGACATGACCCCGGTACTGGCCCGCGCCCGGCTGGCGGACGGCGAGATCGTCCTGACCTGGCCGGGCCACGAGGAGTTCACCAAGCACATACCGACCGACCTGACGACCGGTGGAGCCTGACCATGACGGACGCAGCAGCCCTGCCCGGCCAGCCGCGCGGCGGAGTGCTCCCGGGGCCCGCCACCGCGCGGGCCGTCAACGTGCTGGCTCCCAACGCCTCCGCGATGACCCTGGACGGCACCAACACCTGGATCGTCGCCGAGCCCGACTCCGACCTGGCCGTGGTGATCGACCCGGGCCCGCTGGACGACGGCCACCTCAAGAACGTCGTCGACACCGCCGAGAAGGCCGGCAAGCGGATCGCGCTCACCCTCCTGACCCACGGCCACCCGGACCACGCCGAGGGCGCCGTACGGTTCGCGGAACTGACCGGCACGCGCGTGCGTGCCCTCGATCCGGCGCTGCGGCTCGGCGACGAGGGCCTGGCCGCCGGAGACGTGATCACCACCGGCGGGCTGGAGCTGCGGGTCGTACCGACCCCGGGCCACACGTCGGACTCCCTGTGCTTCCACCTGCCGGCCGACCGCGCGGTCCTGACCGGTGACACCATCCTGGGGCGCGGTACGACGGTCGTGGCGCACCCGGACGGCCGTCTGGGCGACTACCTGGACTCGCTGCGCCGGCTGCGCTCGCTGACGGTCGACGACGGCGTCCACACCGTCCTGCCGGGCCACGGACCGGTCCTGGAGGACGCCCAGGGCGCCGTCGAGTTCTACCTGGCCCACCGCGCCCACCGGCTGGCCCAGGTCGAGACGGCCGTGGAGAACGGCCACCGCAGCCCCGCCGAGGTCGTCGCGCACGTGTACGCCGACGTGGACCGCTCGCTGTGGCCGGCGGCGGAACTGTCGGTACGGGCCCAGCTGGACTACCTGACCGAACACGGGCTGATCCAGGCCGAGCTCTAGAGCTCCAGTCCGGGTTTCCGTCCGGCCTCTGCTGTCGGCCTCTGCCGTCGGCGTCAGTCCCAGCCCGGCGGCCGGGGCGCCTTCACGCCGTGCACGCGCGCGTATTCGTCCGCCAGCCAGGGGCCGAGGTCGTCCACGTACGACCGCAGTACGGCACGGTCGCCGACCGGCTCGTACCCCGACTCGGCGGCGCGGCGCAGCTGTCCGGCCCGCTCCGGGTAGTAGCCGGCGAACGCCTCGGCCATCTCCCGCAGGTTGCTCGTCCAGCCGTTCCAGCGGGGCATGACGAGGGTGAAGCCGGTGCGGACGAGATGGCGTGACATGAAGCGCACCAGGGGCCGCAGGCTCTCCTCGGTGTCCTCGGCGGCCGCGATCCGCTCCCGCCAGCGCGGCAGCAACCCGGCCAGGTCGCCGTTGGTCTCGCGGGCGAGCAGCGAGTCGGGGCGGTAGCGGGGCAGGAATTCGGCGAGGTCCTCGCCGAGCAGCGGGGTGCACAGGCAGGCCACGAACCACCCGATGTCGTGGCGCTCCACCTCGCTGAGCACCCGCGCGCGGGAGAAGAGCAGGGTCCCGACCCCGTCGATCTGCGCGTACTCCTTGTCCACGGCCTCGCCGAGGGCGCGCGCCGCGTCCCGGTCGGCGCCGGTCGGCTCCTCGCGCAGGACGACCACGAGGTCCAGGTCGCTGTGCCCCGCCCGCGCGGTGCCGCGCGGGATCGAGCCGTAGAGGTAGGCGCTGTCCAGGCGCGCGCCGAAGACGTCCAGAAGCCGGTCGCGGGCGGCTGCGACCACGGGACGGAACACGTGCGGCACGCGCGCGTGCGAGCCTTCGCGCTCGATGAAGCCCAGTGGGTCGAGGCCCCGGGACGCGACTTTTTTAGGCATGGGGAACCAGATACCAGCCCGTCCGGGGGCTGCGCCCCCGGAATACGGTGCCTACCGGGACCGCTTCGCCAGCCGCTCGACGTCCAGCAGGATCACGGCTCGCGCCTCCAGGCGCAGCCAGCCGCGCTGCGCGAAGTCCGCCAGCGCCTTGTTCACGGTCTCGCGGGACGCGCCGACCAGCTGGGCCAGCTCCTCCTGCGTGAGGTCGTGGACGACGTGGATGCCCTCCTCGGACTGCACACCGAAGCGGCGGGAGAGGTCCAGCAGGGCGCGCGCGACCCGGCCCGGCACGTCGGAGAAGACCAGGTCGGACATGGCGTCGTTGGTCTTGCGCAGTCGGCGGGCGACGGCACGCAGCAGTGCGGTGGCGACCTCGGGGCGGGCGTTCAGCCAGGGCTGGAGGTCGCCGTGGCCGAGGCCCAGCAGCTTGACCTCGGTCAGCGCGGTCGCGGTCGCCGTGCGCGGGCCCGGGTCGAACAGCGACAGCTCGCCGATCAGCTCGCCGGGGCCGACGACGGCGAGCATGTTCTCGCGGCCGTCGGGGGAGGTGCGGTGGAGCTTGACCTTGCCCTCGGTGACCACGTAGAGCCGGTCGCCCGGGTCGCCCTCGTGGAACAGGGAGTCGCCACGCGCGAGGGTCACCTCACTCATGGAGGCACGCAGCTCCGCGGACTGCTCGTCATCGAGCGCCGCGAAGAGCGGGTTGCGCCGCAGAACGTCGTCCACGAGTTCTCTCCTTGTCGACCTGCTCAGGGGATCTTGCTCCCCCTTGGTACCAGGGGACCGTGCTCCCCATTTTGCCGGACGGTCCAAACAGTGTGATCTGTCACAAGGATGCCGCACAGGTGTGCCCAGGTAAGCGGCAGGGGTCCAATCGGGGGCTGATCTTCCGGGTCCGGAGCGGATGTCGGTGCCGGGCTTTAGGCTGGCCGGGTGTCCAAATCGCCGGTGAGAGCACAGGCCAAGGGGGCTGGGCGGGTGGTTGTACGAGGTGATTCCGCTGTGGGCGAACAAGGGTCCGATGCCGCCTCCGGTGAGCCGAAGAAGGCGGCAAAAGCGGTGAAAGCCGTGAAGAAGACCGCAGTGAAGACCGCAGCGAAAACGGCAGCGAAAACGGCGGCGAGAACGACCACGGCGAAGAAGGCCGCCGCGAAGAAGACGGCGGTGAAGAAGGCGGCGCCGGCGAAGACCGCGACCGCCGCAAAGGCTTCGCCGGCGAAGAAGGCCCCGGCGAAGAAGGCCCCGGCGAAGAAGGTGGCCGCCAGGAAGGCGGTGGTCGAGAAGGCCGTCGCCGAGCAGCCGCGGCCGGCCGGGAAGCCCGAGTCGCCGGCCGCGCTGGTCCGCCGGGCGCGCCGGATCAACCGCGAGCTCGCCGAGGTGTACCCCTACGCCCACCCCGAACTGGACTTCGAGAACCCCTTCCAGCTCCTGGTCGCCACGGTGCTGTCCGCCCAGACCACCGACCTCAGGGTCAACCAGACCACCCCGACGCTGTTCGCGAAGTACCCCACCCCCGAGGACCTGGCCGCCGCCAACCCGGAGGAGGTCGAGGAGATCCTGCGGCCGTGCGGGTTCTTCCGGGCCAAGACCAAGTCGGTGATAGGGCTCTCCAAGGGCCTGGTGGAGGGGTTCGGCGGCGAGGTCCCCGGCCGGCTCGAAGACCTGGTCAAGCTGCCCGGCGTCGGCCGCAAGACCGCGTTCGTCGTGCTCGGCAACGCCTTCGGGCGCCCCGGCATCACCGTGGACACGCACTTCCAGCGCCTGGTCCGGCGCTGGCGGTGGACCGCGGAGACCGACCCCGACAAGATCGAGGCGGCCGTCGGCGCGCTGTTCCCCAAGAGCGACTGGACCGACCTCTCGCACCACGTGATCTGGCACGGCCGCCGGATGTGCCACGCCCGCAAGCCCGCCTGCGGCGTCTGCCCCATCGCCCCGCTCTGCCCGGCCTACGGGGAGGGCGAGACCGACCCGGAGAAGGCGAAGAAGCTGCTCAAGTACGAGAAGGGCGGCTTGCCCGGCCAGCGGCTGAAGCCGCCGCAGGCGTATCTGGACGCGGGCGGCCGGCCGGCGCCGCCGCTGGGCGGCGTATCAGGGACATGACCCAGGGGTCTTCTCAGGGACGGAGAACGGAACGATCAAGGAGACTTCGGGCGTTGGAACGGGCAGCAGGACGGGGGAGCAGGGCAGGACGGGGGATGCCGTGACACACAGCAAGGCGCAGACGGACGGGCCGCGCGGGGATGTGGCGCTCAGCAAGGAGGGGCTGCCGGGGTGGCTGGACCCGGTGGTGCGGGCCGCAGAGACCGTCCAGCCGCTCCAGCTGAGCCGCTTCCTGCCCCCGGAGAACGGGGCGGGACGGCAGTCGGCCGTGCTGATCCTGTTCGGTGAGGGAGAGCAGGGGCCCGAGCTGCTGCTGATGGAGCGGGCCGGTTCGCTGCGCTCACACGCCGGGCAGCCCTCCTTCCCCGGCGGCGCCCTCGACCCCGAGGACGGCGACCCGAAGGCCGACGGGCCGCTGCGGGCCGCTCTCCGTGAGGCCGAGGAGGAGACCGGGCTGGATCCGGCCGGTGTCCAGCTCTTCGGGGTGCTGCCCAGGCTGTACATCCCGGTGAGCAAGTTCGTGGTCACCCCGGTGCTGGGCTGGTGGCGCGAGCCGACGCCGGTGGGCGTGGTCGATCCGAACGAGACGGCGCGGGTCTTCACGGTCCCCGTGGCGGATCTCACGAATCCGGCCAACCGGGCCACCGCCGTGCACCCCAGCGGCCACCGAGGTCCGGCATTCCTGGTCGAATCGACCCTGGTATGGGGGTTCACGGCCGGGGTGATCGACCGCCTGCTGCACTACGCGGGATGGGAGCGCTCCTGGGACCGCGAGAAGCTGGTCCCGCTCGACTGGCGGTCATGACAGGGTGTCCACCGTGCTGTGCCATCCGGGGGACGCTGTGTCCGATTTCCGCTGCGCGGCGGGCCGGACCCCCGGCCGACCTGTAGAGACCGCGAAGCGACGAGGCGAGGCTTGACTCGGTGAACGTGCTGGACATCCTGTTGCTGGTCGCCGCCGTGTGGTTCGCGATCGTCGGCTACCGCCAGGGGTTCGTCGTCGGCATCCTGTCGGTGATCGGCTTCCTGGGCGGCGGCCTGGTCGCCGTCTACGTCCTGCCGGTGATCTGGGACGCGGTGACCGACAACGCCGAGGTGGGCACCACCGCCGCGGTCGTCGCCGTGGTCGTCGTCATCGTCTGCGCCTCCGTCGGCCAGGCGCTGACCACCCACCTGGGCAACAAGCTCCGCCGGTACATCACCTGGTCCCCGGCCCGCGCCCTGGACGCCACCGGCGGCGCGCTGGTCAACGTGGTGGCGATGCTGCTGGTCGCCTGGCTGATCGGCTCCGCCCTCGCGGGCACCACCCTGCCGACGCTCGGCAAGGAGGTGCGCAACTCCAAGGTGCTGCTCGGGGTGTCCAGAGCGCTGCCCAACCAGGCCGACACCTGGTTCGCGGACTTCTCCGCGGTCCTCGCGCAGAACGGCTTCCCGCAGGTCTTCAGCCCCTTCGCCAACGAGCCGATCACCGACGTCTCGCCGCCCGACCCGGCTCTCGCGAACAGCGCGGTGGCCACCACCGCCAAGCAGTCCATCGTCAAGGTGACGGGCACCGCGCAGAGCTGCGGCAAGATCCTGGAGGGCACCGGCTTCGTCTTCGCCGACCGCCGTGTCATGACCAACGCGCACGTGGTCGGCGGCGTCGACGAGCCCACCGTCCAGATCGGCGGCGAGGGCCGCAGGTACGACGCCAAGGTCGTCCTCTACGACTGGCAGCGCGACATCGCCGTACTGGACGTGCCGGACCTGCGGGCCAAGGCCCTGAAGTTCTCCGCCCAGGACGCGGAGACGACCGACAGCGCGATCGTCGCCGGGTTCCCGGAGAACGGCTCGTACGACGTCCGGCCGGCCCGGGTGCGCGGCCGGATCACGGCCAACGGCCCGGACATCTACCACCGCGGCACCGTCCGCCGTGACGTCTACTCGCTGTACGCGACCGTCCGCCAGGGCAACTCCGGCGGCCCGCTGCTCACGCCGCAGGGCAGGGTGTACGGGGTCGTCTTCGCGAAGTCACTGGACGACGCCGACACCGGGTACGCCCTCACGGCCGACGAGATCCAGGCGGACATCGCCCGGGGCCGTACCGCGAGCCAGCAGGTGGGCACCGACAGCTGCGCCCTCTAGGAGCCCCCTCAGGGGTGCTGCGGGGCCCTTCGAGGTGTCAGCCGCGGGTATGGCGCAGACGTACCGAGACCCAGCGGGCCCGGCGGCGCAGGATGTGCGGAATCCCCACCCTGAGGTCGGTTCCCGGCAGCTGCGGGGCACCTCCCCGATGGGGGTTCAGGCCGCCTGTCGTACGGCGGTTGCGGGGTGCGTCACTGTAGTCGTGCGTCCAGCCCATACCCCGACGTCTGCCCCTGCCCCAAGGTCGATAACCTCTCGCACGCCCCTCAATCGGCCTATGCGCCGGGCATGTGGCCGTTCGTAGAACAGGTGTGCAGATCCGGATACCGGGCGCATCGGCGCGGTCACCGATCGGGTTCGGGGTCTTTCAGCCAGTTGACCAGTTCGGCGGAGAACGCGACCGGGTCCTCCTCGTGCGGGAAGTGCCCGAGCCCGTCGAACAGCCGCCAGCGGTACGGCGCTTCGACGTACTCGCCGGAGCCCGCCGCGCTGCGGGTGCGGGTCACCGGGTCCAGGGAGCCGTGCAGATGCAGCGTCGGGACGCGCACCGGGCGCTTCATCCTGCGGTTGAACTGGATGCCGTCCGGGCGTGCCAGCGAGCGCACCAGCCAGCGGTACGGCTCGATCGAGCAGTGCGCGGTGGACGGGATGCACATGGCCCGCTGGTACGTCTCCACGGCCTTGTCGTCCGGCAGCCGGGGGCCGGACCAGTCCCGGATCAGCCGGCCGACCAGCGCACCGTCGTCGGCGATGAGCTGCCGCTCGGGGATCCAGGGCCGCTGGAAGCCCCAGATGTAGGAGGCGGCGGCGGTCTGCCGGCGGTCCCGGAGCATCGCCGAGCGCCAGCGCCGCGGGTGCGGCATGGACACCACCGCGAGCCGCCGTACCAGCTTCGGGCGCATCGCGGCCGCCGTCCACGCCAGGTAGCCGCCCAGGTCGTGGCCGACCAGCGCAGCGTCCGGTTCGCCGAGGGAGCGGATCACGCCGGTGATGTCGAGCGCGAGGTTCGCCGGGTCGTAGCCGCGCGGGGTGCGGTCGCTGCCGCCGACGCCGCGCAGGTCCATGGCCACGGCCCGGAAGCCCGCGTCGGCGAGCGCGACCAGCTGGTGCCGCCAGGTCCACCAGAACTGCGGGAAGCCGTGCACCAGCATGACCAGCGGTCCGTCGCCGAGCTCGGCGATGTGGAAGCGGGCGCCGTTCGCGGCGACGTCCCGGTGCGTCCAGGGGCCCTCCAGCCGTACGGCCGAGGGAGCGGGGTCCGTCATGACGACGAGCGTCCCACAGCGGCCTCGATGGCACGCACGTCGTCCCGGGGGAGTTCCGGGCGCGGATGCGGCTTGGCGTTCTGCAGCACGCCCGCCGTCTCCTTCATCGACGCGGCCACCTTCTGCGGGCCCTGGCCCTTCCTGGCCTTCTTCGCGAACGCCACGCCGATCAGCCCGAGGACGATGGCCACCAGGACGTTCGCGAAGAAGGAGAGCAGGAAGCAGAGCGCGAGATTCCACTGGGTCCAGGTCCGAATGCCGTACGCCAGCGCGAAGTTGAGCATCGGCAGGGAGAACAGCAGCAGCACACCCGCCACCGTGAGCGCGCCGCCGCTCACCGCGCCCCGCTTGACGTCCTGCTTCAGCTGGGCCTTGGCCAGCGCGATCTCGTCGTGCACCAGCGCCGACATCTCGGCCGTGGCCGAGGCGAACAGCTGGCCGACGCTGCGTTCGGCACCGACCGGGCTGCCGTCGGGTGCGCTCATCGCGATCTCCCTCTGCGTACTTGTCATCGTCTTTTGTACCGTCTCGTCAGATCATGCCGGACGGCCGCCCTGCTCGCCTGCCCCGCCCGGCACTTCGGCAGGCGCGTCATGCCTTCGGGGCGGCCGCGGGGTGGCTGCGGGGCGGCTACTGGGCGGCTTTCTCGGCGGCGATCCGGCGGTGTTCGGCGGCCTTGCGGTCGTATATCTCCGCCATCCGCAGGTGGTACGCCGGGTCGTCCTGCTCGTAGACGTCCGGGATGCCGTCGAGGTCGTCGTCCCGCTCCTCGGCCTCGACCAGCCTGCGGTAGCGGGTGTTGCGTATCTTCAGCAGCACGGTGGCGCACAGGGCCGCGATGAGCGAGCCGGTGAGCACGGCGGCCTTGACCTCGTCGGTGAGCACGGCGTCGCCGGCGAAGGCGAGTTCGTCGATGAGCAGCGAGACGGTGAAGCCGATGCCGGCCAGCGAGGCCACCGCGAAGACGTCCGCCCATTCGAGGTCCTCGCTGAGCGAGGCCCGGGTGAAGCGGGCGGTCAGCCAGGTCCCGCCGAAGATCCCGACCGCCTTGCCCACCACCAGGCCGAGGACGACCCCGAGCGTCTCCGGCTTGGTGAAGACGTCGCCGAGCGCCCCTCCGGACACCTTCACGCCGGCGCTGAAGAGCGCGAACAGGGGCACGGCCAGCCCCGCCGACAACGGCCGCACCAGATGCTCGACGTGCTCGCCGGGGGAGTGCTGCTCGTCCTCGCGGGTGGTGCAGCGCAGCATCAGGCCCATCGCGACACCGGCGATCGTCGCGTGCACGCCGCTGTTGTACATCAGCGCCCAGATCACGACCGCGAGCGGGACGTACACGTACCAGCCGCGCACGCCCCTGCGCAGCAGCAGCCAGAAGACGGCGAGGCCGAGGACCGCGCCGCCGAGCGCGGCGAAGTCGATCCGCTCGGTGAAGAAGACCGCGATGATCAGGATCGCGAACAGGTCGTCGACGACCGCGAGGGTGAGCAGGAAGGCGCGCAGGGCGCCCGGCAGCGAGGTGCCGATCACCGCCAGCACGGCCAGCGCGAAGGCGATGTCGGTGGCCGTGGGCACCGCCCAGCCCTGCAAGGAGCCGCCGCCGGCGAGGTTGGTGAGGGCGTAGACGAGCGCCGGTACGGCCATCCCGCACAGCGCGGCGACCACCGGGAGGACGGCCGCCTTCGGATCCCGCAGGTCGCCCGCCACCAGCTCGCGCTTGAGCTCGATGCCGGCGACGAAGAAGAAGACCGCGAGCAGTCCGTCGGCGGCCCAGTGGGCGACGGAGAGGTCCAGGCCGAGGGCGCGAGGGCCGAAGTGGAAGTCGGCGACGCTCTGGTAGCTGTGGTGGAGCGCGGGGATGTTCGCCCAGACCAGCGCGGCTATCGCGGCGACGAGCAGCAGCACACCGCCGACGGTCTCGGTCCGCAGCGCGTCCGCCACGATGGTCCGCTCGGGCAGCGAGAGCCGCCCGAGGACCTTCCGGACAGGGGCGGTGCGGGGCGCGGACACGGGAACCTCCGGTCGGTGGGCAGGACAGGGCTACTTGCCGACCAGACTTCCCGGCACACCTTGAGGTCACGCTACTTTGCTTAGTTTACCTAAGGTGTGGCGGGAGTTGCCAGGTGAGTTTCACGGTAGGTGCAAAAAGGGCGCCCGGCGCGTTTCGCGCCGGGCGCCCTTCGGGCCTGCGTGGCTGTGCCGGCCGGGCCGGTCGAGGTCAGTCCTCGCTCGGCGCCGCCGGCAGCTTCGCCTGGATGAGGTCCATGACCGTGGAGTCGGTCAGCGTCGTCACGTCGCCGAGCTGGCGGTTCTCTGCGACGTCGCGCAGCAGCCGGCGCATGATCTTGCCGGAGCGGGTCTTCGGCAGCTCGGCCACCGGCAGGACCCGCTTGGGCTTGGCGATCGGGCCGAGCGTCGCGCCGACGTGGTTGCGCAGGTCGGCGATGAGGTTCTCGTCCTCGGCGTTCGCCGTGCCGCGCAGGATCACGAAGGCGACGATCGCCTGACCGGTCGTCTCGTCCGCCGCGCCGACCACGGCCGCCTCGGCGACCGACGGGTGGGACACCAGCGCCGACTCCACCTCGGTGGTCGAGATGTTGTGCCCGGAGACGAGCATGACGTCGTCCACCCGGCCGAGCAGCCAGATGTCGCCGTCGTCGTCCTTCTTCGCGCCGTCACCGGCGAAGTACTTGCCCTCGAACCGCGACCAGTACGTGTCCAGGAACCGCTGGTCGTCGCCCCAGATCGTGCGCAGCATCGACGGCCACGGCTCGGTCAGCACCAGGTAGCCGCCACCGCCGTTCGGCACCTCGTGCGCCTCGTCGTCGACGACCGTCGCCGAGATGCCGGGCAGCGGGGTCTGCGCGGAACCGGGCTTGGTCGTGGTGACGCCCGGCAGCGGCGAGATCATCATCGCGCCGGTCTCGGTCTGCCACCAGGTGTCCACGATCGGCGTCCGGTCGGCGCCGATGTGCTTGCGGTACCAGATCCACGCCTCGGGGTTGATCGGCTCGCCCACCGAACCCAGCACCCGCAGGCTGCTCAGGTCGAACTTCGCGGGGATGTCGTCGCCCCACTTCATGAACGTGCGGATCGCGGTGGGCGCCGTGTACAGGATCGTCACCCCGTACTTCTGCACGATCTCCCAGAACCGGCCCTGGTGCGGGGTGTCCGGGGTGCCCTCGTACATCACCTGCGTCGCGCCGTTGGCCAGCGGCCCGTACACGATGTACGAGTGGCCGGTCACCCAGCCGACGTCGGCCGTGCACCAGTACACGTCCGTCTCCGGCTTGAGGTCGAACACCGCCCAGTGCGTGTACGACGCCTGCGTGAGGTAGCCGCCCGAGGTGTGCAGGATGCCCTTCGGCTTACCCGTCGTACCGGACGTGTAGAGGATGAAGAGCGGGTGCTCGGCGTCGAAGGCCTCCGGCGTGTGCTCGGCCGGCTGCCGCTCGACGATCTCGTGCCACCACACGTCCCGCGCGTCGTCCCAGGCCACTTCCTGCCCGGTGCGGCGCACGACCAGCACGTGCTCGACGTTGTCCACCTTGCCGATCGCCTCGTCCACGGCCGGCTTGAGCGCGGACGGCTTGCCGCGCCGGTAGCCGCCGTCGGAGGTGATGACGACCTTGGCGTCGGCGTCCTGGATCCGGGTGGCCAGCGCGTCCGCCGAGAAGCCGCCGAAGACCACGGAGTGCGCGGCGCCGATCCGGGCGCAGGCGAGCATCGCGATCGCCGTCTCCGGGATCATCGGCATGTAGACCGCGACCCGGTCGCCCTTCTGAACTCCGAGCTCCAGCAGCGCGTTGGCCGCCCTGGAGACCTCGTCCTTCAGCTCGGCGTAGGTGATCGCGCGGCTGTCGCCGGGCTCGCCCTCGAAGTGGATGGCGACCCGGTCGCCGAGCCCGGCCTCCACATGCCGGTCCACGCAGTTGTACGCGACGTTGAGCGCGCCGTCCTTGAACCACTTGGCGAACGGCGGGTTCGACCAGTCCAGCGTCTCGGTCGGCTCCTTGGCCCAGGTCAGCCGACGGGCCTGCGCGGCCCAGAAGCCGAGCCTGTCAGCCTTGGCCTGTTCGTACGCCTCGGCCGTGACATTGGCGTTCTCGGCCAGGTCAGCGGGCGGCGCGAAGCGTCGCTCCTCCCTCAAGAGGTTGGCCAGGCTTTCGTTGCTCACGACATCTCCCTTTCGAAGGGTGTCCGTTGTGTCCCAGGCCACAGCTCATCAGACCTGGGGCCCCGGTGACAAGGGCCGCCGAATAATTGGTTTAGACCTATCGGTTCCGGCGGGGTGAGCCACGGTCGGGCGCGTCACCGTCCGCGGTGTCGTCGTCCCCCGTGTCACCCCCGTGTCACCGTCGGGCGTGCCGAGCCTGCCAGTCCAGGCCGCGGTGCGGCGCACCGGGCCCGCCCTTCCGCTCACGCCGGGCTGGCCAGCTCCTCCGTGCCGGGTACCCCCTGGAACACGCCTCCCTCTCCCGCCGCGTCCGCACCGCCCCGGCTCAGCAGATACGCCTGCGCCTCACCCACGTGGAAGTACATCCCGTGCAGCTCCAGCGCACCCGCGGCCAGCGCTCGCGCCACCGAGTCGTGCGCCCGCAGGTGCTCCAACTGCTGGACCACGTTGGTCAGGCACAGCCGCTCCACCGTGTCCGCCGCCGCCCGCCCGGCCAGCCGGGCCCCCGCTCCGCCCTCGTCGGCCAGCCGCGCCAGGCTCGGCAGCCCGTGCCGCAGCCACCGCCCGAGCGGGGTCGCCGTACCGCCGGTCCCGGAGCCGAGCAGCGCCTGCATCGCCCCGCACCCGGAGTGCCCGCACACCGTGATGGACCGCACCTTCAGCACGTCCACCGCGTACTCGATCGCGGCCGCCACCGAGTCGTCGCCGTTCTCCTCACCCGGAAGAGGGACCAGGTTCCCGACGTTGCGGACCACGAACAGGTCACCCGGACCACTGGAGGTGATCATCGAGGTGACGAGCCGGGAGTCGGCGCAGGTGAGGAAGAGCTGCGACGGCCGCTGCCCCTCGCGCGCCAGCCGGGCCAGCTCCTCCCGCACCAGGGGCGCGGTGTCGCGCTGGAACGCGCTGATCCCTCGGGCGAGTTCATGACCCGCGCCGGCCGGCCTCCCGAACCGGCGCCAGGGGCCGAGACCGGCACGCGGGCCGGGACGCGGGCCGGGACCATGACCCGTGTGCGGCTCGGCGCGGCGGCCGTGCTCCGGCCCGTGGCCGTACTCCGGTGCGCGGACGCCCACACGGCAGCCGGTCAGTTCGGCGGAGCCGCCCCGCGCGGTGTGGGCCCTGCGCCAGTCCCGCAGTGACTCGTACGCCGCGTGGTCCATGAACGAACCGTCCAGCTCCACCACGGCGTGGGCGCCTTGGGGCACGTGATGCAGGACTCTGCTGAGCCGGGGCACCGCGAGGAACGTCAGCTGTCCTCTTACGTGTACGTGATGGACTCCTTCCTTCTCTTCGTGCGTGATGCGGGTGCGGGTGAGGCGGTGCAGGGCGACGGCGACGGCCACGGAGACCCCGAGGACCACGCCCTCCAGGACGCCGAGGAGAGCCACCCCGAGCGTGGTGACGGCGTACACCAGCACTTCGCGGTGGCGGGTCACCGTACGGATGTGGTGCAGGGACACCATCTGGATGCCGACGGCCATCACCAGGGCGGCGAGCGAGGCGAGCGGGATGAGGTCCAGGACCGGGACCATCAGCAGCGCGGCGGCTACTACGAAAACGCCGTGCATCATCGTGGAGTTCCGGCTCACGGCGCCTGATTGCACATTCGCCGAGCTGCGCACCGCGACCCCCGCGATCGGCAGCCCGCCGAGCGCCCCCGAAACGATGTTGCCCGCGCCCTGACCGAGGAGCTCCCGGTCCAGGTCGGAGCGGCCGAGCCGGGACTGGGGTCCGGTGCGGCCCGCCACCAGTTTGTCCACGGCGACCGCGCCCAGCAGCGACTGCACGCTGCAGACCAGGGTGGTGGTGAGCACGGCGGCGACGAGGCCGAGCGCCGGCCCCTCGGGCAGCCCCGCCAGGGCATGGCTGCTCCAGGACGGCAGGTCGACCCGGGGCAGGGTGAGCCCGGTGAGCGAGGCGGTCGCGGTGGCACCGGCCACGGCGACCAGGGCGGCCGGGACCGTGTGCAGCAGCCGGCCCGCTCTGCCCGGGATCCGGGGCCAGCCGAACAGCAGGGCCAGGGTCAGTGCGCTCATCGCGACGGCGGCCGGGTGCAGGTTCACCAACTGGGCTGGCAGCGCCCGGACGTTGGCGAGGACCGAGCTCTGCGGGGTGCCGCCGAGGACGATGTGCAGCTGGGCGACGGCGATGGTGACACCGATGCCGGCGAGCATGCCGTGCACCACGGCCGGGCTGACGGCGAGCGCGGTCCGGGCCACGCGCAGGCAGCCCAGGCCCAGTTGGGCCAGTCCGGCGAGGACGGTGATGCCGCAGGTGGCCCGCCAGCCGTACCGGTGGATCAGGTCGGCGGTGACCACGGTGAGTCCGGCGGCGGGGCCGCTGACCTGGAGCGGGCAGCCGCCGAGCCGTCCGGCGACCAGACCGCCGACGGCCGCCGCGACCAGGCCGGCCTGGAGCGGGGCACCCGTGGCGAGGGCGATGCCGAGGGACAGCGGGAGGGCGATCAGGAACACCGCGACGGACGCGGACAGATCGGCGCCCGCGAGGGGAAGGCGGCCGCGCGTGGGTGGGGGCGGGGGCGTGGGCGGGCGCTGTGGCCGGTCAGCGCCGGTGACGGCCTTGGGAGTTGTGGCTCGGGCGAGGCCGAGGCTCTCGGGGTGGGCGGGTACGCAGGCTGATGACATGTTTCCCGTCTCCTCCGGGGCAGCGCGGTCGCGGATCTGGGCGGGATGAACCAACGTTCAGTAAACGAATCGTAATGCAAGGTAAAGGTCAAGCATGGATTTACTGCGCAAATGGGGCACCCCTTCACCTCAATGGATGAAGTGAGCAGTTCATCGGCTTGTCGTATTAATCCCTCACTCGGTCCTATGCGATCTTTGCCGCGCTGTCGGCAGATACCCGGCACATCGCCATAAAACGCCGTCACCGGCGTTCGCCGAGAGAAGGAAGAAGGTGAGCGGAATTGGCCGCCACCCAGAGGATTGCGGTCGGTGCCGTGGCCGCCGCGGCCTGTGCCGCGTCGGTCGCCGGTTGCGCGACCGGTACCAACTCCGAACAAGGGGCGTCCGGGCCGCAGAAAGGAGCGCCGGCGCCCCAGAGCGTAGTCCGTCTGATCGGCGACGGATCCACCGCGTACACCGGGGCGCAGCCGCATCTGCCCCGGCCCGAGCGGCTCAAGGCCGGTGAGAAGCCCCCGCAGTTCGTGGTGTTCTCCTGGGACGGCTCGGGCGAGGACAGCCAGAAGCTGTTCTCGCACTTCCGCAAGGTCGCCAAGGAGAACCGGGCGAACATGACGTTCTTCCTCAGCGGCGTCTACATGCTGCCCGAGGAGAAGCGTGACCTCTACCGGCCCCCGCAGCACTCGCCCGGCAGCTCCGAGATCGGCTTCAACGACGAGCAGGGCATCACCGACACGGTCAAGCAGCTACGGCTGGCCTGGCTGGAGGGCAACGAGATCGGCACCCACTTCAACGGGCACTTCTGCGGCCCCGACGGCGGGGTCGGTGAGTGGTCGGTGGCCGAGTGGAAGAGCGAGATCGCCCAGGCCAAGCAGTTCGTGAAGACCTGGAAGACCAACACCGGCATGAAGAACGCCGCACCGCTGCCCTTCGACTACGACAAGGAGCTCATCGGCGCCCGGACCCCCTGCCTGGAGGGGCAGAAGAACTTCGTGAAGGCGGCGAGCCGACTGGGCTTCCGCTACGACACCAGTGGCGTCAACGACCAGGTCTGGCCCAAGAAGCGGGAAGGGCTGTGGGACCTGTCGATGCAGCTCGTCCCCTTCCCCGGCCACACCTACGAGCAGCTGACCATGGACTACAACTTCATGGTCAACCAGTCCGGAACGTCGACCCAGGGCGACCCCGACAAGTACGACTACTGGGGCGACCAGATGCGCGACGGGCTGCTCCAGGGCTTCAACCGGGCCTACAACGGCAACCGCGCACCGCTCGTCATCGGCAACCACTTCGAGTCCTGGAACGGCGGCACCTACATGCGCGCCCTCGACGAGGTCGTCGCCGACGTCTGCAACAAGCCCGAGGTGCGCTGTGTCTCCTTCCGCCAGCTGGCCGACTGGCTGGACGCCCAGGACCCGCAGGTCCTGGCGAGGCTGCGCACCCTGAACGTGGGCGAGGCGCCGCGGCTGGGCTGGGAGTCCTTCCTGTCCGGCCGCCCCGCCCCGGCACCGAAGGGGGTGCCCGGGGCGCCGGCCGTCAAGCAGTAGGCGCGGAGACCGGGGCCGGCCACCCGTCAGGCAGGGGTGGCCACTCCCTCGCCGAGCACGAAGCCGGGGTCGATCTGCGCCGCCAGGTCGGCTCCGGTGCGCTCGTTCCCCCAGGACAGGGCGTTCTTCAGGTGGAAGTGGACCATCTGCCGGGTGTAGCGCTCCCAGTCCCGCAGCTCGTACGTCGCGTCGGTGGCCACCTTGAGGGCGCGCAGGGCGCGGGAGTTGGGGGTCTCCAGGAGGTCGAACCGGGGCGGCCGGCCCTTCTCCATGGCGCGCACCCAGTCCGAGTGCCCGACCGTGACCAGCAGGTCGTCCCCGACCTCCGAGCGCAGGAAGTCGATGTCCTCCGGCCCCTGCACCTTGTTGCCCACGACCTTCAGGACGACGCCGAAGTCCCGGGCGTACTCCTTGTACTGGCGGTAGACGGAGACCCCCTTCCGGGTCGGCTCGGCGACGAGGAACGTGATGTCGAAGCGGGTGAACATGCCGGAGGCGAAGGAGTCCGAGCCCGCCGTCATGTCCACCACGACGTACTCGTCGGGGCCGTCGGCGAGGTGGTTCAGGAACAGCTCCACCGCTCCCGTCTTGGAGTGGTAGCAGGAGACCCCCAGGTCGGCGTCCGTGAAGGGCCCGGTGACCATCAAACGGACGGCGCCGCCGTCGAGTTCCACCGGACGTGCGCAGGCGTCGTACACCGGATTGGGCTCCCGCACCCGGACCAGTCGCGAACCCTCGCCGGGCGGGGTGGTCTTGATCATGGTCGCGGCGGAGGCGATGCGCGGGTTGTGGCCGCGCAGGTAGTCCTTGATCAGGGAGAGCCGCTCGCCCATCGCGGGCAGTGCCTCCGCCTCCGCCTCGTCGAGGCCGAGCGCGGGGCCCAGGTGCTGGTTGATGTCGGCGTCGACGGCGACGACCGGCGCACCGGCGGCCGCGAGGTGGCGGATGAACAGGGAGGAGAGCGTGGTCTTGCCGCTGCCGCCCTTTCCGACGAAAGCAATTTTCATGTTCACGAAGGGTAGTCGGGTGATAGCTGTACGTGTCACGTGAAGTGAAGAAGACCACTCCTTCGTGGAGTCCCCGGGCGGGGTGCGTAGTGTCGTACTCATGAGTACGACTGGTGCGACCGCTGATCCGCTCGCGGCCCTGGGCTCGCTGTCCGGGGTGGCCGAGTCCGTGGAGTCCGTGCGCAAGGCCGTGGACCGGGTCTACGGGCACCGGGTCATGCGGCGCCGCAGCAACGCCGTCACCTCGGAGGCCGCGCTGCGGGCCGCCCGGGGCAGCGCCGCGCTCTCCGGCGCCGACTGGGCGCTGGAGGAGGTGCGGCGGCGCTCCGACTTCGGTGTGGACGACGACGCGCGCGTCGTCGGCGCGGCCCTGCGGCTGACCGCGGAGGCGGGCCAGCTGCTGTCCATCTGGCGGCAGTCGCCGCTGCGGGTGCTGGCCCGCCTGCACCTGGTGGCGGCCGCGACGGGCGACGAGCAGGTCGGCCGGCCGCGGCGGGCCGGCGAGGGCGTCGACGAGCCGCTGGTGGAACTGGAACTGCCCGACGCCGACGAGGTGTCGGGGCGCCTGGAGGGGCTCTCCGAACTGATCGTCGCGGGGAGCGAGGCGCCCGCGCTGGTGACGGCCGCCGTGGTGCACGGCGAACTGCTCGCGCTGCGGCCCTTCACCTCGTGCAACGGGCTGGTCGCCCGCGCGGCCGAGCGGATCGTGCTGATCGCCAGCGGCCTCGACCCCAAGGCGATCTGCCCCGCCGAGGTCGGCCACGCCGAACTGGGCCGCGCCTCCTATCTGGCGGCCCTGGACGGCTATGTGTCCGGCACTCCGGAAGGGATGGCGGCCTGGATCGCACACTGCGGGCGCGCGGTCGAACTCGGCGTGCGCGAGTCGACGGCGGTGTGCGAGGCGCTGCAGCGCGGGGCGGCGTAGGGCGGGGCGGCGCGGGGCCCGGGCGCAAGGCCGGGCGAGGCTCCGGAAAAGGGTTGCGGCGGTACGAGTTCTCGTACCGCCGCTGGCATGCTCGCCGGGTTACCAAGCGTCCTCGATATGTCGCCCATCAGGTCGGGTGCTTTGCCCGTCACCTGGTGCGGCTGGCCCGTAATCGACGGGTCGACGTCGCGTGGGTGCCCAGTGTCCATGCTCGGTCCGTGGGGCCAAATGCGTTTTAAAGGTGATCCTCTCGGATGTCCTTTGGTCTCGCGGGCCGCTAACCCCTTTGTACTGCAAGCCCGGAGCAAGCGGAACCCCTGCCTGCAGTTCTTTACTTTTGGGTTCAAAGACTCCCTAAAGGGGCGCCGACAGGCCGAACGGGTGAATGGGGCCGGGGAGCCGGGAGGGCCGGGAGGGCCGGGAGGGCCGGGAGGGCCGGGAGGGCCGGGAGGGCCGGGAGGGCCGGAGTGGCCGGTTCAGGCGACCGTGCTCCGGCGCCGGCTCGCGTACCAGACCAGGCCCGCGGTGGCGGCGGCCGCTCCTATGGCCGCCGCGGCGACCAGGGCCGGGCGCGGGGGCGCGGAGATCCGCTGCTTGAGCCGTACCGGCCGGTGGAAGTCCAGGATCGGCCAGCCGCGGGCGAGGGCCTCGCGGCGCAGCGTGCGGTCCGGGTTCACGGCGTGCGGATGCCCGACGGCCTGGAGCATCGGCAGGTCGGTCGCCGAGTCGCTGTAGGCGTAGCAGCGGTCCAGGTCGTACCCCTCGGAGGCGGCCAGCTCCCGGACGGCCTCGGCCTTGGTCGGCCCGTACGCGTAGTACTCCACCTCGCCGGTGTAGCAGCCGTCGTCGCCGACGACCATGCGGGTGGCCACCACCCGGTCGGCGCCGAGCAGTTCGCCGATCGGCTCGACCACCTCGGCGCCCGAGGTGGAGACGATGACGACGTCCCGGCCTGCCTTGTGGTGCTCCTCGATGAGGGAGGCGGCCTCGTCGTAGATGATCGGGTCGATCAGGTCGTGCAGGGTCTCGGCGACGATCTCCTTGACCTGCTGGACATTCCAGCCACGGACGAGGCCGGACAGGTACGCGCGGGTGCGCTCCATCTGGTCGTGGTCCATACCGCCGACCAGGAACACGAACTGGGAGTACGCGTTGCGCAGCGCCGCCCTGCGGTTGATCAGACCGCCTTGGTAGAACGACTTGCTGAAGGTGAGCGTGCTCGACTTCGCAATGACCGTCTTGTCCAGGTCAAAGAAGGCCGCTGTGCGGGGCAAGGAGTGGCTTTCCACGCCCCCGAGCATAGGCGCCCACCATTCGGCGTAAGGTGTGGCGCGTGGGTTTGCCTGAGAGGGCTCTCGGGTACACCATGGAAGTCACGGATCGTTCGCGACCGTGCTAACCCGGTCCGGCTCCTCCCCCCCCGAGTCGGCCGTGGAGACGACCCCCACTCTCCCCCCCGGTGGGGGTCGTCGCATGTCCGGGTGGGTTTTTCTCCTCTCTCGCGGGCCGTGAGGCCGTGGTCGGGCGGCTTCGGCCGCCCCTTTCGCATGCCCATGATCCGTCACGGTGGGTAGTCGCAGCGCTGCGCTGTGGAAGTCGCACGGAGCCCGGAACGGGCCTCACCGGTATGGGTGACGGCGATATTCACAGCCGTCGAGTTGTCCACAGTTTCGGACCAAGATCCACACGATTTCCGGGTTCGCTGCACCGTGATTCCAGCGCGCTCCGGCGGCGGCGAGTTCATGGCCGGTTCCGTTTGTCGGGCGCCAATGGCCGGTTTCTGTCGGCCGTGCATAAGGAGCCGCTTGCCGGTTCTTCGCACGTTTGGGAATCGCGTGGCCGCAGGGGCCACGCGGGAGAACGCAGCCAAGGGGGAAGCTCACGTGGCCGGAACTGTCACCCACGACCCGCCGTCCGCCGCCTCGGGACGGCCCGGACGCCCGATGATCGTCACCGAGGACGCCGAACTCCTCGACGACCTGCTGCGCCTGTGCGCCGCGGCCGGCGCCAAACCGGAGGTCCACCACGGCCCTCCGGAACGCGGCGGCGGCTGGGAGTCCGCCCCGCTCGTCCTGGTCGGCGACGACGCCGCACGGCGGGTCCGCGGAGCCACGCGCCGGCGCGGGGTGGTCCTGGTGGGCCTCGACCAGGACGACCCCGACGTCTGGAAACGGGCCGTGGAGATCGGCGCGGACCACGTCCTGATGCTGCCCGACGGCGAGCAGTGGCTCGTGGACCGGATCGCCGACGTCGTCGAGGGCGTGGGCCGCCCGGCCCTCACCGTCGGCGTCATCGGCGGCCGGGGCGGGGCCGGTGCCTCCACGCTTGCCTGCGCGCTCGCCGTCACCTCCGCGAGGGAGGGACTGCGCACCCTGCTCGTGGACGCGGATCCGCTGGGTGGCGGAATCGACGTACTCCTCGGCGGCGAGACCGCCGAGGGCCTGCGCTGGCCCGCCTTCGCCGCCTCGCGCGGCCGGCTCGGCAGCGGCGCCCTGGAGGAGTCGCTGCCCGAACTGCACTCGCTGCGGATCCTCAGCTGGGACCGCGGCGACTGCGTGGCGATCCCGCCGCCCGCCGTCCGCGCGGTGCTCGCCGCCGCCCGGCGGCGCGGCGGCACGGTCGTCGTCGACCTGCCGCGCCGCCTGGACGACGGGGTCGCCGAGGTCCTCACCCAGCTCGACCTGGCCGTCCTGGTGGTCCCCGCCGAACTCCGCGCCGTCGCCGCGGCCGGCCGGGTGGCCGCCACCGTCGGCATGGTCGTGCGCGACCTCAGGGTGGCGGTACGGGGGCCGTACGCGCCGGGCCTCGACGACCGCGAGGTGGCCCGGCTGCTCGGCCTGCCGCTGGCCGGCGAGGTACCCGCCGAACCCGGCCTGTCCCGCCCGAACCGGAAACCGCCCGGGTCCGCCGCACGCGGACCGCTGGCCCGCTTCTGCAAGGGCTTCTGGGAGCGCACGCTGGTCGAGGCCGGCGGTGTCGCATGAGGCCCGGCACCGCGGGCACCGACGGCCCGGCCCTCCTCGACGGAGTACGGCGCTGGCTCGCCGAGAGCGGCGCCGAACCGACACCCGCGCGGGTGGCACAGGCACTGCGCGCCCAGGGACGGGTCCTCGGCGACACCGAGGTCCTCGGCGCGGCCGAGCGCCTGCGCTCCGAACTGGTCGGCAGCGGCCCCCTGGAGCCCCTGCTCGCCGACCCCGCGGTCACCGACGTCCTGGTGACCGCCCCGGACCGGGTCTGGGTGGACCGCGGCGGCGGCCTCGAACTGACCGGCGTCGCCTTCCCGGACGCGGCGGCGGTACGGCGCCTCGCGCAGCGGCTGGCCGCGGTGGCCGGCCGGCGCCTGGACGACGCGCGTCCCTGGGCGGACGCCCGGCTGCCCGACGGCACCCGCCTGCACGCGGTCCTGCCTCCGGTGGCCGTCGGCTGCACCTGCCTGTCCCTGCGGGTGGTCCGTCCGCGGGCGTTCACCCTCGACGAACTGGTCGCGGCCGGGACCGTGCCCCCGGGCGGCGACCGGATCCTGCGGGCCCTCCTCGCGGCCCGGCTGTCCTTCCTGGTCAGCGGTGGTACCGGCACAGGAAAGACGACCCTCCTGAGTACCCTGCTCGGTCTCGTCGGCCCGGGCGAGCGGATCGTGCTCGCCGAGGACTCGGCGGAGCTCAGGCCCGAACACCCGCATGTCGTACGGCTGGAGACCAGACCCGCCAACCAGGAGGGCGCCGGCCTGGTCACCCTGGAGGACCTGGTCCGGCAGGCCCTGCGGATGCGGCCCGACCGGCTCGTCGTCGGCGAGGTCCGCGGGCCCGAGGTGGTCGACCTGCTGGCCGCGCTCAACACCGGCCACGAGGGCGGCTGCGGCACCGTGCACGCCAACGCGGCCGCGGACGTACCGGCCCGCCTGGAGGCACTCGGCACGGCCGCCGGGCTCGACCGGGCCGCCCTGCACAGCCAGCTCGCTGCCGCGCTGTCGGTGGTGCTGCACCTGGTCCGGGACCGTGCGGGCCGGCGGCGGATCGCCGAGGTGCACGTCCTGGAGCGGGACCCCTCCGGACTGGTGCGAACGGTGCCGGCACTGCGCTGGGACGCGGCGGAGTTCGCGCGGGAGCAGGGGTGGGAGCGGCTGCGGGGGCTGCTGCGGAGCGACGCGGCCTGCCTGTGAGTTCCGCCCGGTCCGAAGTGACCTCAGTGATCCGTGAGTTGAAAGAGATCCGTGAGTTGAAAGCCATTTATGGGTTGAAAGGGGCGTGTGTGATGGGTGAGACGACGGTCGGCGCGGCCGTGGTGTGCGGCGGGGTCCTGGCCTGGCTGCTGGCCGAACGGCAGCGTGAGGTACGGCGGACGCGGCTGCTGCTCGCCGGTGGTGGGGCGGTGACCACCGGGCCGCCCTCCTGGGAGCAGGCGCTCGGGGAACTACGGCGGCTGCACGGCCGTTGGCGGGGTGAGTGGTGGGCCCTGGCCGTCGGTGTCGCGCTCGCGCTTCTCGCCGCCTCGGTCCTTCCGGTCCTCGCGGGAGCGGCCGGGGTGCCGGTGCTGCGCCGGGTACGGCTGGCCCGACGGGCGCGGCGGACCCGGCAGGCGCGCGCCGACGCGGTGATCGCGCTGTGCGGGGCGCTCGCCGGCGAGGTGCGTGCGGGACGCCAGCCGGGTGAGGCGCTGTTGCGGGCCGCTCAGGACTCCGGCGGGCTCGGTGAGGCCCGGCCGGCCGTGGTGGCGGCGGCCCGCTTCGGCGGGGACGTGCCGGAGGCGCTGGCGCTGGCGGCGCGGCAGCCCGGTGCCGAGGGCCTGCTGGGGCTCGCGGCCTGCTGGCGGGTGGCGGTCGACCAGGGCGCCGGACTCGCGGCCGGTCTCGACCGCCTGGACGCCGCCCTGCGTGCCGAACGCGACCAACGCGCCGACCTGCGCGCCCAGTTGTCGGGAGCCCGGGCCACCGCGGTGATGCTCGCCGCGCTGCCCGCCCTCGGCCTCCTGCTCGGCTCGGCCATGGGCGCCGACCCGCTGCACGTGCTGCTGCACACCGGGGCGGGCCTGGGCTGCCTGGTCGCCGGTGCGGTGTTCGAGGGCGCCGGGATGTGGTGGGCGGTCCGGATCGTGCGGGGAGCCGAGGCGGCATGAGCGCGGAGGTTGTCCACAGGCTGGGGGTGACGGTCGCCGTGCTGGCGGTCCTGGGCTGGTCGGCATGGCGGCTGGAGCGGGCCAGGCACAGGCGCTGGGCCCGGCGCAAGGTGGCCGAACTGCTCGGCCTGGAGAGGCCGGCGCAGGCGGAGAAGCAGTCCGCCGTCGGCGATGCCGTCCGCAGGTGGCTGCCGGTCGTCGGGGTGGTGTGCGGCGGCTGGGTGCTGGTCGGCGGGGTCGTCGGGGTGCTGCTGGGGCTGGCCGCGGCGGTGGGGTTGTGGCAGTGGCGGAGCCGGGCGGGCGGCACGGACCGGACGGTCGAGGCGGAGGCGGCCGAGGCCGCGCGTCAACTCCCGCTCGCCGCCGACCTCCTGGCGGCCTGCATCGCCGCGGGGGCCGGTCCGGTGGTCGCCGCCCAGGCCGTCGGAGAGGCCCTCGGCGGGCCTGTCGGGGAGGGGCTGGCGCGGGGCGCGGCGGAGGTGCGACTGGGCGGCGAACCGGCGGCAGCCTGGCGGCGGTTGGCCGGACTGCCGGGGGCCGCCGCCCTGGCCCGGCTGCTGGAGCGCGCGGACGAGTCGGGGATGCCGGCGGCCGCGCCCGTCGCCCGGCTCGCCTCGGACGCCCGGGCCGAGTGGGCAAGGAGCGCGACCACGCGGGCACGACGGGCGGCCGTGCTGATCTCGGCGCCGGTGGGGCTGTGCTTCCTGCCCGCGTTCATCGCGGTCGGTGTGCTGCCCGTGGTGATCGGACTCGCGGGCGGGGTGCTGCGAGGGGGTGGTGGATGAAGGGCGCGATAGCGGGCCGCCGACGGGAAACGAAGTCAAATCCAAGCGAGTTCAAGCGAGTTCGAGAGAGTTCAAGGGAGTCGAAATGCGTGAGATGTGCTGGAAGATGTGGAAGCTGACGCGCAGGGACGCGGGAATGGTCACCTCCGAGTACGCGATGGGGATCATCGCCGCCGTCGGGTTCGCGGCGGTCCTCTACGCGGTCGTGACGAGCGGGCAGGTCAGCGCGGAGCTCCAGGCCATCGTGAAACGAGCCCTCAGTGCGCGGATGTGAGCGGGGGCGCGGGGCGGACCGGGGGTTCGTGACCGCGGAGGCGGCCGTGGTGCTGCCGGTGCTGGTGGCGTTCACGATGGCGCTGGTGTGGGGGCTGCTCGTGGTGGCCGCCCAGATCAGGTGCGTGGACGCCGCCCGCACCGGGGCGCGGGCCGCGGCGCGGCAGGACGCCGAGGACGCGGTGATCGCGGTGACGAAGGAGGCGGCGCCGGACGGGGCGGCGGTGACGGTCGGCCGGGAGGGTGACGTGGTGCGGGTGACGGTGGTGGCGAGGCCGCCGGTGCTCGGCGCGTTGCCGTTCGAGGTGCGGGAGTCGGCGGTGGCACTCGCGGAGGGGCCGTGAGGGGGCGTGCGGTGGTCGTTCGGCTGCGGCTGCGTGGGGGCTGGTCGCGCAGTTCCCCGCGCCCCTTCGGGGCGCGTTGCAGCGGGGCTCGTGATCAAGGCTCAGCCACCGTCTGGAGCGTCGGAGCGATTGCCGTGCTGTGCGTGGTGTTCGGGGTCGTGCTGGGGCTGGGGCAGGCCGTGGTCGTCCGGCATCGGGCGGCGGGTGGCGCCGACATGGCCGCCCTCGCCGCGGCGGACCACTGGGCCGAGGGCACGGCAGCGGCCTGCGCCCTGGCGGACCGCGTGGCACGGGCTCAGGACACGCGGCTGACGCGGTGTGTGATCGTCGGTGACGTCTCGGATGTCCTGGCGGCCTCGGGCGGCGGGCCGTTCACGGCAGAGGTCCGGGCCAGAGCCGGCCCTGTCGCAACGCGCCCCTGACAACGCGCCCCGAAGGGGCGCGGGGAACTGCGCGACCAGCCCCCACCGGCCCGCAGCCGAACGCCTACCCCGTCGGCGCCCCCCTCAGCAGCACCGTGAGGAGTCGCACCGCCCCCCGCTTGTGCAACGGCTCGTTCCCGTTCCCGCACTTGGGGGACTGGATGCAGGACGGGCACCCGGCGTCGCACTCGCACGCGGCGATCGCCTCCCGGGTCGCTGTCAGCCACGTGTGGGCCGTGTGGAAGGCGCGTTCCGCGAAGCCCGCGCCGCCGGGGTGGCCGTCGTAGACGAAGACGGTCGGCAGGAGCGTGTCGGGGTGCAGCGGTATCGACACGCCACCGATGTCCCAGCGGTCGCAGGTGGCGAAGAGCGGGAGCAGGCCGATGGAGGCGTGTTCGGCGGCGTGCAGGGCGCCGCCGAGGATCTCCGGGTTGATCCGGGCCTCGTCGAGCTGGTCCTCGGTGACGGTCCACCACACCGCGCGGGTGCGCAGGGTACGAGGAGGGAGGTCGAGTTTCGTCTCGCCCAGGACCTCGCCGGTGATCAGCCGGCGGCGCAGGTAGGAGACCACCTGGTTGGTGACCTCGACGGAGCCGTAGCAGAGCCGGCCGTCGCCCCAGGGGATCTCGGTGTCGGTCTCCAGGACGGAGATGGCCGTGGTGTCGCGGGCGACCGTGGAGTACGGCGGTTCGGCCTGCTCGACCAGGGCCACCGAGTCCTCCAGGTCGAGGGAGCGCACCAGGTAGGTGCGGCCCTGGTGCAGGTGGACGGCGCCCTCGTGGACCGTGGAGTGCGCGGCGCTCGCGTCCACCGTGCCGAGCAGGCGCCCCGTGCCCGCCTCGACGACCTGCACCGGGCGGCCGCCCTCGCCGCGGATGTCGGTCAGCTCGGCGGCCCGCTCCCGGCGGGTCCAGTGCCAGGCTTTGGTCCGGCGGCGCAGCAGCTTCGCGGCCTCCAGCTGCGGCAGCAGCTCCTTGCAGGCGGGGCCGAAGAGGTCGAGGTCGTCGTCGGTGAGCGGGATCTCGGCCGCGGCGGCGCACAGGTGCGGGGCGAGGACGTACGGGTTGTCGGGGTCGAGGACGGTGGATTCAACCGGTTGGTCGAACAGGGCCTCGGGATGATGGACGAGGAAGGTGTCCAGCGGGTCGTCGCGGGCGACCAGGACCGCGAGGGCGCCCTGCCCGGCCCGGCCCGCGCGACCCGCCTGCTGCCACACAGAGGCCCTCGTACCGGGGTACCCGGCGATCAGTACGGCGTCCAGCCCGGAGACGTCCACGCCCAGCTCCAGGGCCGTCGTGGCGGCAAGCCCGAGGAGTTCCCCGGAGTGCAGCGCGCGTTCCAGGGCGCGCCGCTCCTCGGGGAGGTAGCCGCCGCGGTAGGCCGCGACACGCCGGGCGAGGGAACGGTCCACCTCGGCCAGCCGTTCCTGGGTGATGACGGCGATCAGTTCCGCGCCGCGTCTGGAGCGCACGAAGGCGACCGAGCGCACGCCCTGCACGGCGAGGTCGGTCAGCAGGTCGGCGGTCTCGGCGGTGGCGGTACGGCGGACCGGGGCGCCCTTCTCGCCGTGCAGCTCGGTCAGCGGCGGCTCCCAGAGGGCGAAGACCAGCTCGCCGCGCGGGGAGGCGTCGTCGGCGATCTCCACGACCGGCAGGCCGGTCAGCCGCCCGGCGGCCACGGCCGGCTCGGCGGCGGTCGCGGAGGCCAGCAGGAAGACCGGGGAGGCGCCGTAGCGGGCGCACAGGCGGCGTAGCCGGCGCAGCACCTGGGCGACGTGCGAGCCGAAGACGCCCCGGTAGGTGTGGCACTCGTCGACGACGACGTACTTCAGCGACTTCAGGAAGGAGGACCAACGGGCGTGCCCGGGGAGGATCCCGCGGTGCAGCATGTCGGGGTTGGTGAGCACGTAGTTGGCGTACTGGCGGATCCACTCCCGCTCCTCGTACGGGGTGTCGCCGTCGTAGACCGCGGGGCGGACCGAGTTTCCCAGCGGTTGTGAAAGTTCCTTCACAGCTCGGCACTGGTCGGCCGCCAGCGCCTTGGTGGGCGCCAGGTAGAGGGCGGTGGCGCCGCGGCCGTTGGCGGCCTCGGAGCCGTCCAGGAGGGTGGACAGCACCGGTACGAGGTAGGCCAGGGACTTTCCGGAGGCGGTGCCGGTGGCGACCACGACCGAGTCGCCGTCCAGGGCGTGCTCGGCGGCCAGCGCCTGGTGCTCCCAGGGATGTTCGATGCCGCACTCCTGGACGGCCGCGACGACCTCCGAACGAATCCGGTCAGGCCAGACGGCATGCCGACCCGCGCGCGGGGGCAAGTGCTCCGTATGAGTGATGCGCGAAGCCCGGCTCGGCCCGGAGGCGAGCCGGTCCAGGACCGTGCCCGGAGAGAACCCGGACACGGCCGGAACCGGCTGTCGATCGGATCGGTGATTTATGGCCATCGGGACCGAGTGTGTCACTGGCGTGACGGACAATGGGGCCAAGGCGTCGTGCACGCCTGCCGTAAGTGATTGAATGCCATCGCGGCTGGCGAACCGTCCCGGGGGCCGCAAGCCGAGGTGTCCCGAGGGGCGACCGCTCGATAGCAAGGTGCTGGAGGATCCGTGGACCTGTCCCTGTCGACCCGTACAGTCGGCGATCGTACGGTCGTCGAGGTCGGTGGCGAAATCGACGTATATACCGCGCCCAAGCTGCGCGAGCAGCTGGTCGAGCTGGTGAACGACGGGAATTTCCACCTCGTCGTCGACATGGAGGGCGTGGACTTCCTCGACTCCACCGGGCTCGGCGTGCTGGTCGGCGGCCTGAAGCGGGTGCGTGCCCATGAGGGCTCGCTGCGCCTGGTCTGCAACCAGGAGCGCATTCTGAAGATCTTCCGTATCACCGGCCTCACCAAGGTGTTCCCGATCCACACCTCGGTCGAGGAAGCGGTGGCGGCCACCGACTGACCCCGGGCCGGCCGACGTACCCCGGACCGCCGATCGGTCCGTGCCGTCCGGCCGGCCCTCGGCACGGGCTCGTGCGCGCCATGCGCGCCGTACGGACGCCCGTGCCATCCCCGCCCGTTCGGGCCCGCGTGTCCGTGCCGCCAGCCGCGCACGGGCCGCACTGCCCGCGGGCGGACGCAATTCATCGGGGGGTTCCGGGTTCTTCGGCGGCCCGGCCCCCCACCGCACGCCCGTAGTTCCGAGGGGGACGTATGGCCACCGTTGAACTCCGCTTCAGCGCGCTGCCCGAGCACGTCCGCACCGCCCGACTGGTGGCGGCGGCGGTGGCTCGCAGGGCCGGAGTGGACGAGGCCGTCCTGGACGAGGTCCGGCTGGCCGTCGGCGAGGCCTGTTCCCGTGCCGTGGGTCTGCACCAGGCCGCCGGCATCACCGAGCCGGTGCGGGTGGCGCTGATCGAAGAGGAGAAACAGTTCTCCATCGAGGTCGGCGACGAGGCACCCCGTTCCGTTCCCGGCGACCGGGTCTCCGGTGGCGCGGCGGACGCGGACGTGGAGGCCGAGGAGGACGAGATGGGCCTCGCGGTCATCAGCGGCCTCGTGGACGACGTGGAGGTCACGGCCGGGGAGCACGGCGGGCTGATCCGCATGACCTGGCCGACGACCCCGCCCGGGGTCGCGCTCACCTGAGAGTCACCCTGACCGGGTAACGAAGGGCCCCACCGAGTGGGGCCCTTCGGCATGTCCGCGAGTCCCGGCGGCTGTGCCACCTGCGGCCGGTCGTACAGTGATCTCGTGCGATGTGTTTAGTGAATTCATTCACGATCAATCGGGCGATAATTCGATCAAGTAAACGCCGTCGTCAATGCTTTTAGGGCATTACCGCTTTCGGGTCCTCCGGCGTGACCTCGATCATTTGCTGAAGAGCACAAGAAGGCCAATTCCGTTTACCGTCCCCTGTTTAGATCACTCGCGGGTACCTAGAATCCGTCCACATCTTGAGCTCAGCCCAAGCGTCAAGGAGGACGAATGGCGGGGCTTTCTACCCCTCATCAGTTGGGCCACCACCCCACAACCCTCGCAGCCGCGGTCCTGACCGACGACAACCGGGTCCTGGTGGCGGTCATCGCCGCCGTGGCGCTGGCCGCGCTCGTGGTCGCCTGGATCCTGGTACGCCAGGTGCTCGCGGCGGGCGAGGGCACCGACAGCATGAAGAAGATCGCGGCGGCGGTCCAGGAAGGCGCCAACGCCTATCTGGGCCGGCAGTTGCGCACTCTCGGCGTATTCGCCGTCGTGGTGTTCTTCCTGCTCCTGCTGCTGCCCGCGGACGACTGGAATCAGCGCGCCGGCCGGTCGATCTTCTTCCTGATCGGCGCGGCCTTCTCGGCGACCACCGGTTATATCGGCATGTGGCTCGCCGTGCGCAGCAATGTGCGCGTCGCCGCGGCGGCCCGGGAAGCCACTCCGGCGGCGGGCGAACCGGAAAAGGATCTCACCGCCGTCTCGCACAAGGCCATGAAGATCGCTTTCCGCACGGGCGGCGTCGTCGGCATGTTCACGGTGGGGCTCGGCCTGCTCGGCGCCTCCTGTGTGGTGCTGGTGTACGCGGCCGACGCGCCGAAGGTGCTCGAAGGATTCGGCCTCGGTGCCGCCCTCATCGCCATGTTCATGCGGGTCGGCGGCGGCATCTTCACCAAGGCCGCCGACGTCGGCGCCGACCTGGTCGGAAAGGTCGAACAGGGCATTCCGGAGGACGACCCGCGCAATGCCGCGACCATCGCCGACAACGTGGGCGACAACGTCGGCGACTGCGCGGGCATGGCGGCCGACCTCTTCGAGTCGTACGCCGTGACCCTGGTCGCCGCGCTGATCCTCGGCAAGGCGGCGTTCGGCGACTCCGGACTGGCCTTCCCGCTCCTGGTGCCGGCGATCGGCGTGCTCACCGCGATGGTCGGCATCTTCGCGGTGGCGCCGCGCCGCAGCGACCGCAGCGGCATGAGCGCCATCAACCGCGGCTTCTTCATCTCCGCGGTGATCTCGCTGGTGCTGGTCGCGATCGCGGTCTTCGTCTATCTCCCCGGCAAGTACTCCGACCTCGACGGAATCTCCGACGCGGCCATCCGGGCCAAGGACGGCGACCCGCGGATCCTCGCGCTCGTCGCGGTCGCCATCGGCATCCTGCTCGCGGCCGTCATCCAGCAGCTGACCGGCTACTTCACCGAGACCAACCGGCGTCCGGTCATGGACATCGGCAAGACCTCGCTGACCGGCCCGGCCACCGTCGTCCTCGCCGGTATCTCGGTCGGTCTGGAATCGGCCGTCTACACCGCGCTGCTGATCGGCCTCGGCGTCTACGGGGCGTTCCTGCTCGGCGGTACGTCGATCATGCTCGCGCTGTTCGCGGTGGCGCTGGCCGGCACCGGCCTGCTCACCACGGTCGGCGTGATCGTCGCCATGGACACCTTCGGGCCGGTCTCCGACAACGCCCAGGGCATCGCCGAGATGTCCGGCGACGTCGAGGGCGCGGGCGCGCAGGTGCTCACCAACCTGGACGCCGTCGGCAACACCACCAAGGCCATCACCAAGGGCATCGCCATCGCCACCGCCGTCCTCGCGGCGTCGGCGCTCTTCGGGTCGTACCGGGACGCGATCACCACGAACGTGCAGGACGTGGGCGCGAAACTCAGCGGTGCGGGCTCCCCGTTGACCCTGTCCATGGACATCTCGCAGCCCAACAACCTCGTCGGCCTCATCGCCGGCGCGGCGGTCGTGTTCCTCTTCTCCGGACTCGCCATCAACGCGGTGTCGAGGTCGGCGGGTTCGGTGGTCTACGAGGTGCGGCGGCAGTTCCGCGAGCACCCCGGGATCATGGACTACACGGAGCAGCCCGAGTACGGCAAGGTCGTCGACATCTGCACCAAGGACGCTCTGCGCGAGCTGGCCACGCCGGGACTGCTCGCCGTGATGGCGCCCATCTTCATCGGGTTCACCCTCGGTGTCGGCGCCCTCGGTTCCTACCTCGCGGGCGCGATCGGCGCGGGCACCCTGATGGCCGTCTTCCTGGCCAACTCCGGTGGTGCCTGGGACAACGCCAAGAAACTCGTCGAGGACGGCCACCACGGCGGCAAGGGCAGTGAGGCCCACGCCGCCACGGTCATCGGCGACACGGTCGGCGACCCCTTCAAGGACACCGCGGGTCCCGCGATCAACCCGCTGCTCAAGGTCATGAACCTGGTCTCCCTGCTCATCGCGCCCGCGGTGATCAAGTTCTCCTACGGACATGACAAGAGCATCGGCGTCCGGATCCTGGTCGCGGTCCTCGCGCTGGCCGTGATCGTCGGCGCGGTGTACGTCTCCAAGCGGCGCGGTATCGCCGTCGGCGACGACGAGGACAGCGCCGAACGGGTGGCCAAGTCGGCCGATCCCGCGGTGGTTTCGTAGGCGGTCTTACGACGCCCACCGGGGCCCTCGCGAGAGGGGACCGGTCAACGAGCGGGCGGACGGCGCGTGCTGACACGCCGTCCGCCCGTTTCGTGTGCCGTCGTACGCCGGGGCGCTTGCCGCCCTTCGTGTGCCGGAGCGTGCCGGAGTGTGCTCGGGGCCTGAATGTGCGCGTCGTCTCGTCGTGAGCCTTCTCTCTCTTGGAGCAAATTTACCCAAAAGCATATTTAATGGGTGCTTCCATGAGGGTGCTGTCCGTCCGCCGTGTAGATTCCGGGGGCCGAGAGCCATGGAAGGGACCGATCCGGTGAACAAGAAGCTCGCGGCCGCACTGTCCGGCGGTGCGGTACTGGTAGTGGCGCTGTCCGGGTGCAGCAGCAACAAGGGCACCGACCCGAAGCTGATCGCCTGGGCCAAGACCGTGTGCGACGCGGTGCCGGCGCAGGACGCGAAGATCAAGGCGGCGAACGAGGCGATCTCCACGACGGCCTCGGACACGACGAGTTCGGCCGCGACCATCAAGAAGACCGACTCCCAGGCCTTCCAGGACATGTCCGACGGCTACAAGGCGCTCGCCGCGGCCATCAGCAGCGCCGGCGCGCCCCCCGGGGTGGAAGACGGCGCCAAGCGCCAGCAGAACGTCGTCACGACCCTCAACAGCCTCTCCGCGTCCTACGCCGACCTGAAGAAGAAGGTCGACGCGCTCGACACCAAGGACCAGGCGAAGTTCGCCTCCGGTCTGCAGGACATCGCCTCCCAGACGACACAGCTGGAGACGCAGAGCAAGAGCGGAACCGCGGCCCTGAACGCCCTGGAGCAGGGCGAGGTCAAGGACGCGATCGCCGAACAGGCCAGCTGCAAGAAGGTCTCCGCCACGACCTCGACCGGGACGTCGGCTCCGTCGTCGTCCGCCCCCTCGTCGTCGGCTTCGTCCTCGGCCACGTCGACCGCGGGCTGAGGCGGGGACCGGCCCTCGGGGGCCGGAGGCCGGCGCCCGGAGCGGTGCGCTCGGCGGGGCCCGCACGACGCGCGGCCGTCCGCGGCCGCGTGCGGCCGTGTGCCGCCGTGCGCTGAGCCCGTGGTCGGGCGTGGCCGCGGGCCACAATGGACGGCGTGACTGACTCCGGCCTCGCCACCCTGCCCGCCTCCGACCGCCCCGACGCCGCCGCCCGGCTGCGCACCGCCCTGCTGGGCTCCTCCTTCACCGCCGACGGCCTGCTCGACCTGCTCGGCGCGCCCGCGTACGCGGCGCTGGCCCGCAGCGAGACGGTGCCCGCGCTGCGGGCGACCCGCGGGGACACGCCTCTGGAGACGCTCGTCCGGCTGTTCCTCCTCCAGCAGCCCGTGCCGCACGCGCGCGTGGCCGGCGTCCTGCCCGTCGACGACCTCCTGGACAGCGGCTGGCTGACCCGTGTGGGAGGTGACGAGGTCGCGGCCACCGTGGACGTACGGCCGTACGGCGGGCCCGACGGCGAGGACTGGTTCATCGTCTCCGACCTCGGGTGTGCCGTCGGCGGCGCGGGCGGCATCGGCCAGCGGCACGAGGGAGTCGTCCTCGGGGTCGGCGGCGCGTCCACCACCCTGGCCGGCATCACCGTCCGCACGCCCGTCGCCGCCGCCCTCGACCTCGGCACCGGCTCCGGGATCCAGGCGCTGCACGCCGCCCAGCACGCCACGCGCGTGACGGCGACCGACCTCAACCCGCGCGCCCTGCACATCACGGCGCTCACGCTGGCGCTTTCCGGCGCACCGGCGGCCGACCTGCGCGAGGGCTCGCTGTTCGAGCCGGTCAAGGAGGGGGAGACGTACGACCTGATCGTGTCCAACCCGCCGTTCGTGATCTCTCCGGGAGCCCGGCTGACGTACCGGGACGGCGGGATGAGCGGGGACGATCTGTGCCGCTCGCTCGTTCAACAGGCCGGGGAGCGGCTGAACGAGGGCGGGTTCGCGCAGTTCCTCGCCAACTGGCAGCACGTCGCGGGGGAGGACTGGCAGGACAGGGTCAGGTCGTGGGTGCCGCGCGGCTGCGACGCGTGGGTCGTGCAGCGCGAGGTGCAGGACGTCAACCAGTACGCCGAGCTGTGGCTCCGGGACTCCGGCGACCACCGCGGGGACCCGGCGGAGTACCAGGCGCGGTACGACGCGTGGCTCGACGAGTTCGAGGCGCGCAAGGTGAAGGGGGTGGGATTCGGCTGGATCACGCTGCGGAAGACGGGCGCCGCCGTGCCTTCGGTCACCGTCGAGGAGTGGCCGCATCCGATCGAACAGCCGCTCGGCGAGGCGATCCGCGCGCACTTCGACCGCCTCGACTACCTCCGGGACCATGACGACGCGGATCTCCTGGAGGGCCACTTCAGGCTCGCCGTCGAGGTGGTCCAGGAGCAGGTCGGGCTGCCCGGCGCCGAGGACCCGGAGCACGTGGTGCTGCGCCAGCACCGCGGGATGCGCCGCGCGACCAAGGTGGACACGGTGGGTGCCGGGTTCGCAGGGGTGTGCGACGGCACGCTGAGCGCGGGGCGGATTCTCGACGCCATCGCGCAACTGACGGGCGAGGATCCGGTGTTGCTGCGGGACCGCACGCCCGCGCAGATCCGGCTGCTGGTGGAGCAGGGGTTCCTGGAGCCGGCGGTCTGACGGACCGGAAGACGTGCCCTGTGGATCCGTGCGAGGGTCCACGGGAAGCCTCCGTAAGACACGCCGGAAAAAGAAAAAGGCCGGAAAAATGTGGCCGGAACGTTCGGCGGCTCACTGACGGCTAGTCCGTCGATCTGATGTTCGAGTGGGTCGCGGCTGCCCGTTCACCTCGATTTCGCCCGTCGGTCTCCCGCCCGCCGCCCGTCCGTGCCAGTCTCCGGGCGCTGGGCAGTCACGGGCGGCAGGGAAGGGGCGCGCGGGCCATGGAGAGCGGACCGGCGATCTTCGCGGGGGCGGTGTTCGCCCTGTTCGGAGGTGCGCTGCTGGTGTGGACCGGCATCCGGCTCCGGCGTGGCGAACCCGTCGCCCAGGGTGTGAGTCAGGTCGCATCGGCGACCCTCGCGAGCCTCGCCGCGGTGATCGCGCTGGGCCTCGGGGCGTACTGCCTGACCCGCCTCTGAAGGTGCCCTGCCGGTAATCGGAGCATCACGCTCCGGACAGGGGCCGGGAGGCGACCGGAGACTCCGGGCGGCAGGAATGGCGGTAGTCGGGTTACCGTTCGAGTGGCCGTTGTGGGCTTTTCCCGTTTGACACGGGGGCGGGATGTACCGTCACACTCCGCAGCGTCACCAAGTGAGCGGGCAATCCCTGCCCGTGCCACGACCCCGGGAGCAAGGCCTGGGGAGGCCCCAGCGTCGACCGGAGAGAAGAGCGAAGTTGTCCCCGACCAGCGAGACCGCACAGGGCGGCCGCCGACTCGTCATCGTCGAGTCCCCTGCCAAGGCGAAGACGATCAAGGGCTATCTGGGCCCCGGATACGTCGTCGAAGCGAGCGTCGGGCACATCCGTGACCTTCCCAACGGCGCCGCGGAGGTGCCCGAGCAGTACACCGGCGAGGTCCGGCGCCTCGGCGTGGACGTCGAGCACGACTTCCAGCCCATCTACGTGATCAACGCCGACAAGCGGGCGCAGGTCAAGAAGCTCAAGGACCTGCTGAAGGATTCCGACGAGCTCTTCCTCGCCACCGATGAGGACCGCGAGGGCGAGGCCATCGCCTGGCACCTCCAGGAAGTCCTCAAGCCGAAGATCCCCGTCAAGCGGATGGTCTTCCACGAGATCACCAAGGACGCGATCCGGGCCGCCGTCGCCAACCCGCGCCAGCTCAACCAGAAGCTCGTCGACGCCCAGGAGACCCGCCGCATCCTCGACCGCCTCTACGGCTACGAGGTCTCGCCGGTCCTGTGGAAGAAGGTCATGCCGCGCCTGTCGGCCGGCCGTGTCCAGTCCGTGGCGACCCGGCTCGTGGTGGAGCGGGAGCGCGAGCGCATCGCGTTCCGGTCCGCCGAGTACTGGGACCTGACGGGCACCTTCGGGACCGGCCGGGCCGGCGACCCGTCGGACCCGTCGTCCCTGGTCGCCCGCCTGCAGGCCGTCGACGGCAAGCGCGTCGCCCAGGGCCGCGACTTCGACTCGCTCGGGCAGCTCAAGAGCGCGAACACCCTCCACCTCGACGAGGCGAACGCCCGCGCGCTCGCCGCCGCCCTGGAGAACACCCGGTTCTCGGTCCGCTCGGTCGAGTCCAAGCCGTACCGCCGCTCGCCCTACGCCCCGTTCCGTACGACGACCCTCCAGCAGGAGGCCTCGCGCAAGCTCGGCTTCGGCGCGAAGGCCACCATGCAGGTGGCCCAGAAGCTGTACGAGAACGGCTACATCACGTACATGCGTACGGACTCCACGACGCTGAGCGACACCGCCATCACGGCCGCTCGCGCCCAGGTCACGCAGCTGTACGGCGCCGACTACCTGCCGGCCCAGCCGCGGACGTACGCCGCGAAGGTCAAGAACGCGCAGGAGGCGCACGAGGCGATCCGCCCCTCGGGTGACCGTTTCCGCACCCCCGCGGAGACCGGCCTCACCGGCGACCAGTTCAAGCTCTACGAGCTGATCTGGAAGCGGACCGTCGCCTCCCAGATGAAGGACGCGACCGGCAACAGCGTCACCGTGAAGATCGCCGGCACCGCCGCCGACGGCCGGGACGTCGAGTTCAGCGCCTCCGGCAAGACGATCACCTTCCACGGCTTCCTCAAGGCCTACGTCGAGGGCGCCGACGACCCGAACGCCGAGCTGGACGACCGCGAGCGCCGGCTGCCGCAGGTGGCCGAGGGCGACCCGCTGTCCGCCGAGGAGATCACGGTCGACGGGCACGCCACCAAGCCCCCGGCCCGCTACACCGAGGCCTCGCTGGTCAAGGAGCTCGAAGAGCGCGAGATCGGCCGCCCGTCGACGTACGCGTCGATCATCGGCACGATCCTCGACCGGGGATACGTGTTCAAGAAGGGGACGGCCCTGGTGCCCTCCTTCCTGAGCTTCGCCGTGGTCAACCTCCTGGAGAAGCACTTCGGCCGGCTGGTCGACTACGACTTCACCGCCCGGATGGAGGACGACCTCGACCGCATCGCCGCCGGTCAGGCCCAGGCCGTGCCGTGGCTGAAGCGCTTCTACTTCGGCGAGGGCGGCGAG
This sequence comes from Streptomyces sp. NPDC008092, assembly GCF_042957285.1. NCBI lineage: Bacteria > Bacillati > Actinomycetota > Actinomycetes > Kitasatosporales > Streptomycetaceae > Streptomyces > Streptomyces sp. NPDC008092. The sequence continues at coordinate 163,940 of NZ_JBIBHY010000008.1, read as the reverse complement.
GACACGGCCCCCGGCGGCGCGGCCGACGCCGGCAACGGCGACGGGGACCACCTCGGCGGCCTCAAGGAGCTGGTGACCGACCTGGGCGCGATCGACGCGCGCGAGGTGTCGTCGTTCCCGGTGGGCAACGACATCGTGCTGCGGGTCGGCCGCTACGGCCCGTACATCGAGCGCGGCGAGAAGGACTCCGAGGGCCACCAGCGCGCGGACGTGCCGGAGGACCTGGCCCCCGACGAGCTCTCCGTCGAGCTCGCGGAGGAACTGCTCGCCAAGCCGAGCGGCGACTTCGAGCTGGGCGCCGACCCGGAGAGCGGCCACCAGATCATCGCCCGCGACGGCCGCTACGGCCCGTACGTCACCGAGGTGCTCCCCGAGGGCACCCCGAAGACCGGCAAGAACGCGGTCAAGCCGCGCACGGCCTCGCTCTTCAAGACCATGTCCCTGGACACGGTCACGCTGGCCGACGCGCTGAAGCTGATGTCGCTGCCGCGGGTCGTCGGCGCCGACGCCGAGGGCCAGGAGATCACCGCGCAGAACGGGCGCTACGGGCCGTACCTGAAGAAGGGCACGGACTCGCGCTCGCTCACCTCCGAGGACCAGCTCTTCACAATCACCCTCGAAGAGGCGCTGCAGATCTACGCGCAGCCCAAGCAGCGCGGCCGGGCCGCCGCCAAGCCGCCGCTGAAGGAGCTGGGCACCGACCCGGTCAGCGAGAAGCCGGTGGTGGTGAAGGACGGCCGCTTCGGGCCGTACGTCACCGACGGGGAGACCAACGCGACCCTGCGCTCCGGCGACAGCGTCGAGGAGATCACCCCGGAGCGCGGCTACGAGCTGCTCGCCGAGAAGCGGGCCAAGGCGCCGGCCAAGAAGACGGCGAAGAAGGCGCCCGCGAAGAAGACCGCGGCCGCCAAGAAGGCCGCGCCGGCGAAGAAGACGGCGGCCAAGAAGACCGCCGCGAAGAAGACGACGACAGCCGCGAAGAAGGCACCCGCCAAGACGACGGCGGCCGCGAAGAAGACGACGGCCGCCAAGGCGGCCGCGGAGGACTGAGCCGGTCGACCTCGGGACGGTCGCGCGACTCGGCCGATCGGCTTCGGGACGGCCGCCGGGAACCTCGGCCGGTCGTCTCCGCGGCGGTCGGCGGGGAGCGGGTCGGCCGTCCTGGGGCGGCCGAGGCGCCCTCGGGCCCTCACATCGGCTTCGCATTGTGCACGCCCCGGCATCAACTTGGTGTCGGGGCGTGCGTACCTGTGGACGGTCGCGGCGGGCTGTCCGTGGCTGCCGATAGGCTGAAAGCATGACGCGAGCCGAGCAGCCAACGGCCCCCCAGACAGATCCGGACGACGCGCTGGTAGCGGATTCCCGCGAGCGCGCCGTCCGGTCGCTGCTGCGCCGACCCGAACTGAGGCGGTTGTGGAGCGCCCAGCTCGTGAGCGGGATCGGCGACAGCCTCGCGCTGTTGGTGCTTGTCGTGCTCACGCTCCAGGCAGCCGTCGCCCAGGTTTCCTTCGGCGGCGGCTACCGCGGTGCCGCGCTCGCGGTGACGGTCGTCTTCGGGGTGCGGATTCTCGCCACCCTGCTCTTCGGCGCGGTCCTGCTGGGCCCGCTCACCACGCTGACCGCGCAGGACGGCCCGCTCGACCGCCGCTGGACCATGGTCGGGGCCGACGGCCTGCGCACGGTCCTGCTGATCATCGCGCCCCTGTGGATCGACTGGACCCCGGCGAACGCCCTGACGCTCGTCCTGGTGACGGCCTTCGTCACCGGCATCGCCGAGCGCTTCTGGACCGTCTGCCGGGAGGGCGCGGCCCCCGCGCTGCTGCCCGCGCCGCCCCCGGAGGGCGCGACGGTACGACCGCTGCCGGACCACCTGGACGCCCTGCGCCGCCTCTCGCTGCGGACCACGTTCCTGGCGGTCCCGCTCGCGGCCGCCGCCCTGGTCGCCGCCTCGCTGGTCAACAACCTGCTGGGCACGGGCATCGCCTGGTTCGCCCAGCACCAGGCGGCCCTGGCGTCGTACGTGGCGGCGGGCCTGTTCGCCGCCTCCCTCTCGGTGCTGGTCTACCTGGAGGTGCCCGGCACCCGCACCCCGCGCCCGCGGTCGCCGCTGGAGGGCCTGCGCCGCCCCAAGACCGCCGCCGGCACCGACACCGGCCGCACCGGCGCCATCCCGCTCCTGGTGCTGGCCTGCGCCGCGGTCGCCGGGGCGGTCTCCGCCGCCGTCGCCGTCTCCGTGCTGCACGCCAAGGACCTGGGCGGCGGCCCGGTGCTGTACGGCCTGCTGGTGCTCGCCCTGACCGGTGGCGTCGCCGCCGGCATCCGTACGGCGCCCTCGCTGCTCCCGACGCTCTCCCGCCGCCGTCTGCTGTCCCTGGCGATCGCCTTCACCGGCATCGCGCTGCTCGCCGCGGGCCTGGTACCCGACGTCACCACGGTGCTGCTGATCGTCACGCTGGCCGGCATCGGCGCGGGCGTGGCCGCCAACACCGGGCACACCCTGCTCGACCAGGAGACCGAGGACTCCCGCCGGCCGCGGACCACCGAGCACCTGCACGCGGTGGTCCGGGTCGCCATAGCGCTCGGCGCGCTGGTCGCCCCCCTGGTGGCCGCGCTGATCGGCCCGCACCGCCTGGAGAACGGCAAGTTCGTGTTCGCGCACGGCGGCGCCGCGTTCACGCTGATGCTGGTCGGCGCGCTGCTGCTGCCGGTGGCCGCACTGGTGCTCGCCAAGGTCGACGACCGCGCGGGCGTACCGCTCCGCCACGACCTGCGGGACGCGCTGCTCGGCGGCGACGACCCGGCGCAGGCACCCACGGCCAACGGTTTCTTCATCGCCCTGGAGGGCGGCGACGGCGCCGGCAAGTCCACCCAGGCCGAGGCCCTCGCCGAGTGGATCCGCGCCAAGGGCCACGAGGTCGTCCTCACCCGCGAGCCCGGCGCCACCCCCGTCGGCAAACGGCTGCGCTCGATCCTGCTCGACGTCTCGTCCGCCGGTCTCTCGCACCGCGCGGAGGCCCTGCTCTACGCCGCCGACCGCGCGGAGCACGTCGACACCGTCGTCCGGCCCGCCCTGGAGCGCGGCGCGGTCGTCATCTCCGACCGGTACATCGACTCCTCCGTCGCCTACCAGGGCGCCGGCCGCGACCTGTCCCCGACCGAGGTCGCCCGCATTAACCGCTGGGCCACCGCCGGACTCGTCCCGCACCTGACCGTCCTGCTGGACGTGGCTCCCGAGACCGCCCGCGAGCGGTTCACCGAGGCGCCCGACCGGCTGGAGTCCGAGCCCGCCGAGTTCCACGCGCGCGTGCGGGCCGGATTCCTCACCCTCGCCGCCTCCGACCCCGGCCGCTACCTCGTGGTCGACGCCGGCCAGGAGCCCGAGGCCGTCAGCACCGTCATCCGGGCCCGGCTCGACACCGTGCTGCCGCTGTCCGAGGCCGAGATCAAGGCCGCCGAGGAGGCGCGCCGGAAGGCCGAGGAGGAGGCCCGCCGCAGGGCCGAGGAAGAGGCCGCGCGCAAGGCCGAGGAGGAGCGCCTGGAGCGCGAGCGCCAGGAGCAGCTCGCCAAGCTCCGCGCCGAGGAGGAGGAGCGCAAGCGCCGCGAGCTGGAGGAGGCGCAGCGCCGCGAGGCCGAACGGCAGGCGGAGGAGGCCCGGCTGCGGGCCGAGGAGGCGCGCAAGCGGGCCGAGGAGGAGCAGGCCCGGCTGCTCGCCGAGGAGAAGGCCCGCGCGGAGGCCGAGGCCCGCCGCAAGGCCGAGGAGGAACAGCGCCGCAAGCAGGCCGAGGAGGAGGCCCGGCTGCGTGCCGAGGCCGAGGAACGGCGCCTGGAGAAGCAGCGCAAGGCCGAGGAGGCCCTGCTCAAGGCCGAGCAGGCGCGGCGCGCCGCGGCGGAGGCGGCGGCAGCGGCCGACGTGGCCGCGCAGCAGTCCGCCGTACGGCCGCCGACGGCACCCGGCGTCACACCGGAGGCGATGACCGTGCCGACGCCCGTGGTGAGGCCGGAGGCCGGGCGGGCCGAGCCGGAGGCCCGGGACGACGAGACGAAGATGCTGCGCCCGGTGCGGGACGAGCGGGACGAGCGGACGCCCGCGGCCCGGGAGTCGGACGCCGAGGTGACGGCGGAGCTGCCGCAGCCGCCGGTGCGGCCCGCGGGGGCGGCCGAGGAGACGGCGGTGCTGGCGCCTGTGACGCCGGGAGCGGCGGACGAGACGGCGGTGCTGCCCGCGGTGGGCGCGGCCGACGAGACGGCTGTGCTGCCGCCGGTGCCGTCCGGTGCGGCCGACGAGACCGCCGTACTGCCTCCCGTGCGCGACGAGGCCGCCGCTCCCACCGACGCCCCGGCGGACCGGATGCCGTCCGGTTTCTTCCGGGACGAGCGGGCGGGCGGGAACCCCGACGGTTCCGAGGGCAGCACTCGTGAGCTGCCGCAGGTCGACGCCGAGGGCCCGGCCCCGCGTAGGCGCCCCCGGCCCGACTGGGCCGAGGAGACCCCGCTGGACGACCTGCCGTCGCTGGCGGACGAACTGCTGGGGTCGTACGACGAGTCGGAGTACGACGACGAGCAGGGCCGCCGGGGTCGCGGTCGGCGCGGCTGAGGGTTCTGACGCGGGGGCGATGCGGGTCGGGTATGCCGACCGGCACCGCCCCCGTTGTCAGTGGGCACCCGCACAATGGAGGCCGGACCACGAACCCGGCGGACTTCGGCCCGCGCAGACCGATGGGCCCGGATCCTCGAACCGGTACATGCGACCGGCATGTACGACGGCATGTACGACGGTACGTATGACGAAAGGGCGGCGTGACCCATGACCGTGTGGGACGACCTCGTCGGGCAGGAGCGGGTGAGCGAGGTGCTCACCGCCGCCGCCCGGGACGCCGACGCCCTCGTCACCGCCGCCGCGACCGGCGGGCCGCTGCCGGAGTCGTCGAAGATGACGCACGCCTGGCTGTTCACCGGCCCGCCCGGCGCCGGCCGCAACCAGACGGCGCGGGCCTTCGCCGCCGCCCTCCAGTGCGTGAGCCCCGACCGCGCCCTGGGCGGCGCCCCCGGCTGCGGTTTCTGCGACGGCTGTCACACCGCGCTGGTCGGCACCCACGCGGATGTCACCACGGTCGCCGCCGTCGGCGCCGAGATCCTGGTCAAGGACATGCGCGACACGGTCCGCAAGTCGTACACGGCCCCGGCGACCGGCCGCTGGCAGATCATCCTGGTCGAGGACGCCGAGCGGCTGAACGAGAAGTCGGCCAACGCCGTCCTCAAGGCCGTCGAGGAGCCCGCCCCCCGCACGGTCTGGCTGCTGTGCGCGCCCTCGCTGGAGGACGTGCTGCCCACGATCCGCTCCCGCTGCCGCCACCTGAACCTGCGCACGCCCTCGGTGGACGCGGTCGCCGACATGCTCGTCCGGCGCGAGGGCGTCGAGCCCCAGGCCGCCGCGGCCGCGGCCCGCGCCACCCAGGGGCACGTCGACCGGGCCCGTCGGCTGGCCACCGACCCGGCCGCCCGCGAGCGCCGCGCGGCCGTGCTGAAGCTGCCGTTGCGGCTGGACGAGATCGGCGCCTGCCTGAAGGCCGCGCAGGAGCTGGTGGACGCGGCGGCGGAGGACGCCAAGCAGCTTGCCGAGGAGATGGACGGCAAGGAGACCGAGGAGCTGAAGGCGGCGCTCGGCGCGGCCGAGGGCGGCCGCCTGCCGCGGGGTACGGCGGGCGTGATGAAGGACCTGGAGGACATGCAGAAGCGCCGCCGCACCAGAACCCAGCGCGACAGCCTCGACGTCGCCCTCACCGACCTCACCGGCTTCTACCGCGACGTCCTCGCGCTCCAGCTGGGCTCCAGGGTCGCGATCGCCAACGCGGACGCCGAGGACTCCCTGGAGCGGCTCGCCCGGGCCGGCTCGCCCGAGGCCACGCTGCGCCGGATCGAGGCGATCGCCGCCTGCCGGGAGGCCCTCGACCGCAATGTGGCGCCGCTGCTGGCGGTGGAGGCGATGACGATGGCGCTCAGAGCGGGCTGACGGCGGCGCCGGCGCCGTGGGCGGCACGGCGTTGACCAGGGTCACCCGTACGAGCCACAGTCATCACGCACGGCACGGAGATCATTTCTCGGCGTTACGCTCGATTGATGCACATCAGGCGAATCCCCCGCCAGACCCGAATTCGACCCCGGGCCCGCACCCGGACCATGGCGGCCGCCCTGCTCTCGGCCGCCGCCCTCCTCGCCTCCGCGTGCTCCTCCGCCGGGAGCGCGTCGACGGCGACGTCGGAGTCCTCGTCGGCCGGCACCGCCCAGCTGGCCGCGCTGCCCCGCTCGACGCCGTCCGCGCTGGCGCCGTACTACGACCAGAAGCTCACCTGGCGCGACTGCGGCGTCCCCGGTTTCCAGTGCGCGACGATGAAGGCGCCGCTGGACTACGCCGAGCCCGGCGCGGGCGACGTCCGGCTGGCGGTCGCCCGCAAGAAGGCCACCGGCAAGGCGAAGCCGCTCGGATCGCTGCTGGTCAACCCGGGCGGGCCAGGCGGCTCGGCGGTGGACTACCTCCAGCAGTACGCGGGCATCGGCTACCCCGCCGAGGTGCGGGCGCGCTACGACATGGTCGCCGTGGACCCGCGCGGAGTCGCCCGCAGCGAGCCCGTCGAGTGCCTGGACGGGCCGCAGATGGACACGTTCACCGAGACCGACATGACCCCCGACGACCAGCAGGAGACGGACCGCCTGGTCAGCGAGTTCAAGACGTTCGCGGAGGCCTGCGGGAAGCATTCGGCCCAGCTGCTGCGCCATGTCTCCACCGTCGACTCGGCGCGGGACATGGACATCCTGCGGGCGGTGCTCGGCGACCGGAAACTGAACTACGTGGGGGCGTCGTACGGCACCTTCCTCGGCGCGACCTACGCCGGCCTGTTCCCGGAACGGGTCGGCCGGATGGTCCTGGACGGCGCGATGAACCCGTCCCTGTCCGCGCGTGACCTGAACCTCCAGCAGACGGCGGGGTTCGAGACGGCGTTCCAGTCCTTCGCCAGGGACTGCGCGAAGCGCAGCGACTGCCCGCTCGGCGCCAAGGGCAGCACGCCGACGCAGATCGCCGACAACCTCGCGACGTTCTTCAAGAAGGTGGACGCGCACCCCGTCCCGACCGGCGACCCGGACGGCCGGAAGCTGACCGAGTCCCTCGCGACGACCGGCGTGATCGCGGCGATGTACGACCAGGCGGAGTGGGAGCAGCTGCGCGACGCCCTGCACACGGCGATGAAGGACAACGACGGCGCGGGTCTGCTCGCCCTCTCCGACAGCTACTACGAGCGGGACTCCGACGGCCGCTACTCGAACCTGATGTTCGCCAACGCCGCGGTGAACTGCCTGGACCTGCCGCCCGCCTTCACCAGCCCCGAGGAGGTCGAGAAGGCGCTGCCCGAGTTCGAGAAGGCGTCCCCGGTGTTCGGCCCGAACCTGGCGTGGGCGTCGCTGAACTGCGCGTACTGGCCGGTGCGGGCCACCGGCGAGCCGCACCGGATCGCGGCGAAGGGCGCCGCCCCCATCGTCGTGGTCGGCACCACCCGTGACCCCGCGACCCCCTACCCCTGGGCCCAGTCCCTGGCCGGCCAGCTCTCCTCGGGCCGCCTCCTCACCTACGTCGGCGACGGCCACACGGCCTACGGCCGGGGCAGCACCTGCATCGACTCCGCGATCGACACCTACCTCCTCGACGGCACCCCGCCGGCGGAGGGAAAGCGCTGCTCATAGCCCCTGCGGCCCGCCCCGGACCCTCGGCTCCGGGGCGGGTACGGAGCACCCCGGAAACTGTGTAGACTTACCGACGTCGCTGATCGCACCATAGTGCGGGCGACGCGCCGCTTTAGCTCAGATGGCCAGAGCAACGCACTCGTAATGCGTAGGTCTCGGGTTCGAATCCCGAAAGCGGCTCCTGCAAAGGCCAGGTCACATAACCCGTGACCTGGCCTTTTGTGTTGCTCGGGGCGTGACGCGTCACACGGCCGGGGTGCCGTGGGATGGCTTGCGTGAGCGATGCGTGAGCGGAGCGGTCCGGTGCCCTACTTCTTGGGCTTCTTCCGCTTGGCCTTCTTCCCGGCCCTGGCCTGAGCTTTCGCTCCGTCCTTCGCCTTGCCGTTGCGCTTGCCTGTCTTCTTGGCCTTGGCCTTCTTGGCGGCCTTCGCGGCATTGCGGGCGGCCTTCTCTTCCTCGGCCCTGCGCTGAAGGGGGACCAGCTTGGCGGTGGCCTCGGCGGCGCTCTTGCCGACCTCAGGCAGGACGCTCTGGTAGATGTCCCGCGTGATGCGGGTGTCGCTGTGTCCAAGAGTGTCCGACACGACCTTGATGTCGATGTCGGCGGCCAGCATGAGGGTGGCCGCGCCGTGGCGCAGATCGTGCAGCCGGATCGGCGGGAGGCCGGAGGCGGCGACGAGCCGCTCGAACAGGTCGGTCACCTTGCCGGGGTGGAGCCAGGAGCCGTCTTCCTGGGTGAAGACGTGGCCGGTCTCGACCCAAGCTGGGCCCCACTCGTCGCGGTCCGAGTCCTGCCGTTCTCGGTGCCGCTTGAGGACGTTGACGGTGTCGTCATCGAGCGCGACCACCCGGTAGCCGCTGTCGGTCTTGGGGTCGGATGCCTCGACTTCCCAGCCGTCCTGCACGAGTTGGGAGGAGACGGTGAGGGAGTGGGCGTCGAGGTTCGTCTCCGACCATGGTTGTCCGCATGCTTCACCGCGACGCAGGCCACGGAACGCGATCAGGTGCCACATCGCGTATAGCCGGTCCTCAGCGACGAAGTCCAGAAAGGCGCCGGTTTGTTGGGGCGTCCAGACCATCACGGGCGACGGCTTCTCGCCCGTCTGCTCCCATTTGGCGACCCGCTCGTCCGTCCACACCAGGGCTTTCGGCTTGCGTACGGGGTCGATCTCGACGTGGGCGGCCGGGTTGAACGTGAGGATCTGCTGTCCGATCGCGTCGTTCAGGGACGCGCGGAGCGTGGCTTTGACGTGCAGGCGTGTGGCGGGGCCAGTGATGCGGCGGAAGGGCGGCATCTCGTCGATCGCTGCCTTCATGGCCTTGCGGTGGGCGCGGTTCTCCACGCCCTTCCACGGCACTGCCGCCAACTCATCGATGGCTGCTCGCCGTTGGGCGTTGTCCTCCAGGATCTGAGCGTTGGCGTCGCGGATGTCTGTGAACATCTCGCTTAGGTGGCTGACGCGGAGGCGGTCGAGGCGCCGGTGCCCGATGCGAGGCTTCAAGTGCACGCGGACATCGGTTTCGTAGCGGTTCAGGCCGGACTTCCGTATGCGCTTGCCCGCCAGCCACCGGTCGAGCCACTCACTCACGGTCAGGCTGCCGATGAGGTCCTGGCCGGCGTTGAGGCGCCGCCTCGTCTCCTCGACGTCGGGCAGAGGAGCCTTCTCACGGCTGACTTCCGCCAGCATGACGGCGATCAGCTCCGTGCCCTCGGGGTCTTCCGACTCGGTCAGTCCCAGGAGGGCGCGAACGTGGTCGAGGTCGGCCTGGGCAGCCTTGCGGCTGTCGTAGCCGCCACGGGCGAAGGACCTGCGACTGCCGTCCTCGCGGGGCGGCAGCTCCTGGCGTACGGAGTAGGTGCAGTGGTTCCTGCTGTTGCGCTTGGGGCAGGCCGTGCCGAGTTCCTTGCCGGTCTTCGGGTCGCGGCAGGAACAGCGGCGGTACGTGGAGCCCTTCAAAAATCATTCTCCTCGGTGGTGTCGGCATCTGGTGGATCGATGTCGTCGAGCTGCGGGGGCAGGTGGGGTGGGGTGCCGCCGGCTTCGCGGATGGCGTCGCGGTGGCGGCGCAGTTCGTGCTTGGCGTTGATGGCCTGGTCGGAGTACCGGGCCAAGGCGCGCTCGGCCGCTTCCCGCTGGACGCGGTTGTGGGCGGTCTTGACCTTCCAGCGCTCGTAGTCCTCGCTCTCCACGGCGGCCAGGGCCGAGCGGACTTCGAGGTCGTGGGCCACGAAGTGGTCGAGCATGTAGTCGGTGGCATCTTCAGCCGGGGAGTCGCCGGTGAACCACTGCACGGCGTCCCACGCCGGTTGCGGGTCTTCGTAGGGGAGCTGGCGGACCTCGTCTACGTAGCCGACGGGGTAGATCAAGCTGATCGGGGACATGCGCAGGGCCTTCGCAAGGATCATGACCTCGACCAGAGGGAGGACGGCGCGGCGGCCGGACTCCATGTTGGCGATCACGTTGCGGGGGATCGGGTAGCCGGTCTCCTCGCACCTGTCGGCCAGATCCTGCGCGCTCCACCCCAGTTCCTTCCGTCGTCTGCGGACCTCGCCGGCCACGGTGGCCATGACGTGGTCCTCCCATTCGAGGTCGTCGACCTCGGTGTCTTCCTCGTATCCATGGTCGGAACGGCGTTGTGTCATAAAGACACATTAACTTGCCTAGCGTTGATTCCATGGCCTGGAGACGAGCGCGATCGTCGTGTTCGCCGAGGGCTCAGTCATGGATGGAGCGCGTATGCGCGAGAACGAACCTGCCGGTCTGGCGAAGGGCATGCGCCGAGAGGAGCTGCTAGAGCTTCCCGCTGCCGTTGACCTGGAGACGGGCAACCGGGCGCTGGGGCTCGGGCGGAGCAAGGGATACGAGCTGGCGAAGCGCGGCCAGTACCCCTGCAAGGTGCTGCGGCTGGGCAACGCATACCGGGTGGTGACCGCGGACCTGTTGGCTCTGCTGGGCCTGGCCGCATGAGAGCGGGGAGCCGGAGCAGACCATTCTGCGCAGAGCTGACACAGAAACGCTGGACTGTGACGGGGCGTGGACGTACTGTCCGTGTTCCCTCGCGGCGCCTGAGCGCCCACGAGAAGGGGGAGAGCCCCCGGCGGTGCAACGCCGGAGGCCCGATGACTCCCCATCAATCCGATGCGAACCGACCCGGCGGACAGGGCATGAAAGCCCGCCACCGCCAGAGGAGCCGCCCAGTGCAACCTGAGAATCCCGAGCCCTATTCCACCCCGGCCAAGGCAACCTGGCCCACCACCGCCATACCCGGAAAGCCCGGCGCCCACCTGTGTGCCATGCAGGCCGACGGCGCCGATCCAAGCCCCGGCGTTGATACGGACGCCCGCAGCGCCGACGAGGCGGAGACGCCGAGCGGCCTGGAGGCGATATCCGACGCGGAACCGACCCGCGGCTCGAAGCTGCTGGAGGAACTGCGCGGGCAGATAGCCCAGTTCGTGATCCCGCCCTCGCAGGAGGCTCTCGACGCGATCACCTTGTGGGTGGTGGCGACGCACCTGCAGCCCGCGTGGCAGCACGCCCCGCGCCTGGCGGTGGTGGGACCGGCGAAGCGGTGCGGCAAGTCGCGTCTCCTTGACGTGCTGACCGAGACGGTCCACGAACCGATGCTCACCATCAACACCACACCGGCGGCCATCTTCCGGTCGATCACCGAGGAGAACCCGCCGACGCTGTTGGTGGACGAGGCGGACACCATCTTCGGCACCCCGAAGATGGCCGAGAAGAACGAGGAGATGCGCGGCCTGCTCAACGCCGGCCACCAGCGCAACCGGTACGTCACCCGGGTCGTGGGCAACGACCACGCCCCGCACCGGTTCGCGACGTTCGCTATGGCGGCCATCGCGGGGATCGGTGACCTGCCTGACACGGTCATGGACCGTTCGGTCGTGATCCGTATGCGGCGCCGGGCTGAGGGCGAGAAGGTCAAACCGTTCCGGTCGCGGCGTGACATCCCGGCCCTGCATGATCTGCGCGACCGCATCGCCGCGTGGGCCAGGCCGCTGTTGGACGAGGCTGCAACCCTGGAGCCGGACATGCCGGTCGAGGACCGTGCCGCGGACACCTGGGAGTCTCTGGTCATCGTCGCCGACCTGGCAGGCGGGCAGTGGCCCCGGCTGGCGCGCGTCGCGTGTGCGCGGATGGTCGCCGCTGAAGTGGCGGCCGAGGAAGACCACCCGAGCGGGGCGCGGATCCTTGCCGACATCCGCCGGGTCTTCTACGCCCAGCGGGAGGTGGACAGCCTGTCCACCGAGGAACTCCTCCATCACCTGCGTCAGGACGCGGAGGCTCCGTGGGCGGAGTGGGGGCGGGGCGGGCTGACCGCGCGTGAGCTGGGCAGGCTGCTCCGCGAGTTCGAGATTCAGCCTGGCAACGTGCGGATGGCCGACCGGACGCAGCGCAAGGGCTACATGCGCAACAAGTTCCTGGATGCCTGGCGCCGGTACTGCCCCGCCGTCCACCCCGTCGACCCAGGCCGCGCTCGCGGCGAGGGCTGAGCCCCGCCCCTGGTTTGCCGTACTTGCCGTCCCTGCCGTGATCTCGCAGGTCAAAGGGCCTACAGGCAAGACGGCAACCGGGGGCAAGACGGCAATGCGATCAGCAGTTGTGCCCTGTCGCCAGGACGCCACCCGTATCCGTCTTGCGCCGTCCTAGGCGTCCTTGCCGTATCGACGCAGGTCACAGGGGTGTCCGCCGGGACGGAAGGCGCAACGCCCCCGTCCCGACCGGGGACACGACAACTCTGAGACGAGCGCAGCCGCGACCAACCGCTTGAGCCCTTCGCGGCCAGGCGAAGACGCCGATGGCACCCGCCAAGACGGAATACCGAGATCGCTGCCGTACCTGCTGTGACCTGCGCTTGCAACGGCCAAGACGGCAAATACGAACCACACGACTACGCCAGGAGTACCCCGCTTGAGGATCCCTCTCATGTCCCGTCGCCGAGACCTCTCGTCGCGCGGCGACCAGCCCGGTCAGGAGGAACCAGCGAAGACGAAGCTGACTGCGGAGCAGTACGTGCTCCGCGCGGCCGGCATCGTCATCGTGGCTCTGACCGCCGGTGCGTTCTGGCTCTCCTACGCCCACCTGGCCGAGGTCGCCGCCCAGCACGGACTTCGCGACTCGCCGACCCGCCGATGGGCGTGGCCCGCGACGCTGGACGCGTTCATCGTCGCGGGGGAGCTGCTCATGCTCCGCGCGGGCCTGCGCCGCGTCACCGACATGTGGGCCATCGGCGTCACCGCCATCGGATCATTCGGCTCCATCGGGCTCAACGTGGCCGGGGTGACCGGCACTCGCGAAGTCGACAGTGTCCCGTTGCTCGACTACGTGGTCGCTGCGGTTCCCCCGGCCGCCGCGATGGTGGCCTTCGGTGTGCTGATGCGGCAGATCCACGAGCTCGTCGCGCAGGACGATGCGGACCATTCGGCCCCGGGCTCCGCCCAGGTGCCGGAACCACTAGCCACCACATCCGTCCGCCTCGCCAAGCCGTTGAACATAACCGTCGACCAGTCCGGCGAGGCTCAGGCTGAGGCCGTCCGGCGTGCTGACCCGCTGGTTCAGCCCGGCTCGGCCGTTGAGCCGTCGGTTGCCGTATCCGTCCAGTCGCCGCAATCACCTGCCTCCGCTGCAGCGGGCAAATTGCGCGGTGGCCGTCCGCCCGGCGCTCCACTTGAGGTGCTCGTGGAGATCGGCCGGGCTGCCGCCGCTGAGCAGGACAAGCTCACCCGTGCCGTCGTCCGAACGGCGGTTGAGGGCAAAGGGTTGACGGTCGGCAGCAAGCGGTTGACCGAGGTGATGGACATCCTCCGGGCCGAACCCGATGCCGTCGTCGAGACTGATCAGGCCGACGGCTGACCGGAACCGCTGCCGGGTGACCGGAACCCTTCCGGTCACCCGGCCCGCCGGCCACTGCTCCGCGTAAGGCGCGGTCGTACACACCTGTGGATGAAGTGGCGGCCGTCCGAACTCCGTCTGCTGTTCGCGTTGCACCGCGCGCTTTCCTCGCACCCTTCTGGAGAACTGGCCATGACGCACGACCCCTTCCACAACCACACCGGCGACGAGAAGCCGCCGCTGGTGAAGTCCCCTACGCTGATGGACCGTTGGCGCCGGGCGTTCGGACGGGCTGCCCCGAGCGGAGCCAGTAGTACCCCGAGTCCGACTCAAGGCCGGACGTCGGGGGTCTCCGCCCCGGGGGTGGCGGAGACGGCCCGGCACCAGGGGGCGCCAGACCAGGACGTCGGGGCCGAGGGCGGCCCCGACGAGGACACGCTCCACCGCGTCCAACGCGAGACCCTGCGCCCCGTACGCGCCGCCGGCACCGCTGAGGCTGTCGGCGGTGAGCCTGTCGTGAAGAGCGTCCAGCCCACGATCCGCCGCTTCACCGGCACCAAGCGCGTCGTGCGCGTCGGCCCCCTGCGCTTTACCGGCGACGAACGCACCCAGCTCCAGGAGACTGCCGCCGCACACGGCTACAAGGGCGACTCCGGCTTCGCCGCCGACATCGTCCTCGCCTTCATCACCGGCCGGTTCACCGCCAACCTGCCCCTGTCCGAGGACCGCCGGCGCACCCACATGTTCCGCGCCCAGGTGTTGCGTCAGCTCAACCGGATCGGCGTCAACGTCAACCAGATCGCCCGCGCCCTCAACAGCGATCACACCCCACCCGACATCCGCCAGCGCCTTACCGAACTCCACCAGATGCTGGAGCTGATCGCCGAAGCCCTGCGCCGGCCCGCCGACCCGGAGACGGAGGCAGCCGCGTGATCGCCGCCATCAAACCGGCCGGGTCCAACACCCGCGGCCTCCTCGCCTACCTCTACGGCCCCGGCGACCACGACGAACACCTCGACCCGCACATCGTCGCCGGATTCGCCATGCTCGGCATGCCCGACCCCGGCCGCGACGAGAACGCCACCCTCACCGAACTCGCCCGCTACCTCGACGAACCCGTGCGGCTGCGCAACGGCGAATTCGGCAAGCCGGTCACCGACCACGTGTGGCACTGCCCGGTCCGCGCCGCCCCCGAGGACCGCTACCTGTCCGACGCCGAGTGGGCCGAGATCGCCCAGCGCATCGTCGAGGCCGCCGGCATCGCCCCGGCTGGTGACGACCTGGCCTGCCGCTGGATCGCCGTACGCCACGCCGACGACCACATCCACATCCTCGCCACCACCGTCCGCGAAGACGGACGCCGCCCCAAACTGCACGGCAGCGGCTTGCGCGTCGGCGACGCCTGCCGTGAGATCGAGAAGGACTACGGGCTACGGCAGTTGAAGAAGGGTGACCGCACCGGCGCCCGCCGCCCCACTCAGGCCGAGATGCACAAGGCCGAACGCCTCGGCTGGGACCAGACCAGCCCCGAGTGGCTCCAGGACCGCATCCGCGCCGCTATCCCCCACGCGACCAGCGCCGAGGAATTCATTGCCTACCTCGAAGCCGGCGGCGTCGAGGTCCAGGTCCGGCGCGGCCCGTCAGGCGACCTCCTCGGCTACGCCGCCGGCCGCCCCGGCGACCTCAATGAGGCCGGCGAGCAGATCTACCACCCCGGAAGCAAGTTCTCCTCCGACCTCTCCCTGCCCAAAATCAAGGCCCGCCTCGAATCCAGCCAGCCCGAAGAACACCCCACCGCCCGGCGCAACCGCCCCAGCACCCCGTGGCACCAAGCAGCCGACGCACTCGACACCCTCCACACCGACCTCGCCGACGACACCCATGCCCAGGCCCACATCACCGCCCTCGGCGAACTCCTTGAAGCCACCGCCCAGACGGCACCCGCCCATCTGCGCGCCGAACTCCAGACCGCCGCCAAGGCGTTCTTCCGAGCTCAGCGGTCCCAGATCCGGGCCGAAGACCGAGTCGCCCACGCCCTGCGCACCGCGGCACGCGACATCGTCCACACCGCCACCGGCCCCGACGGCAGCGCACTCGCCGCCCTGGTCGCAGCCCTCGTCTGGGCAACCATCGTCGCCAGGCGCTGGCACGAAGCGAAGAACCACGCCCACCAAGCAGACGCCGCCCGCCAGGCCGTCCAGCACCTCCAGACAGCCGCCGACCTGGCCCTCGCCCCGACGCTCGCCGAACTCACAGCCCGACCGCCCAGAGAGGAAGCACGCCGTGTCCTGGCCAGCGACGTGCGAGCAGCCGTCCCCGACCACGCCGGGCGGATCCTCGCCGATGCGGCCTGGCCCGCGCTCGCTGCCGTCCTGGCCGACGCCGAAGCCCTCGGTCACCAACCTCACCAGCTCCTCAAGGAAGCCGCTGCTCAACGCGAGTTGACCACCGCCCGCCAACCCGCCCGCGTGCTTATCACCCGCATCCAGCACACCGGCCGCAACCCGGCACCCAACCGCCGCGCCGAAGCCGCCCGCCGACGCTCCACCATCGCAGGTTCGATTGCTACTCAGCAGAGCAGTAACCCCCAGTCCTCAGTGGTGGCGACGCCACCTGCCGACCAGCAGCACCGCCTTCGCCGGTAGGCACCAGACGCTTCATTTGTCTTCTCCTACGCGGCTTCCGCTTCGCGCGAAGAGCCGGAGGCAGTATCCGGTGCGATGGGCAACAGCGCGGCCCGCCCCAAAGCCTCGACCAGGTGCTCGGTCAGGAGGCCGACGTGGGGATCAGGCTGAATGAGCGCGGTCGCCTGGCCGTGAGCGGTGCGTTCGGTGGCCCATTCGTAGTCGAGGCTGGTGAAGTCGTCGTCGATCCAGATGGCGGGTGAGTTGCCGAGCCAGGTGTCTACGTGGTCGCGCTTCCAGAGGTAGCCGTTGGGGTGGCTGGTGGTGATCTGGGGACGTGGGAGGTGGACGTAGGGGAGGGGCGGGAGACCGAGGAGCGGTCCGATGAGGGTGGTGGCGTCGTGGCGCCAGCTGGTGCACCAGACGGGGGTGACCAGGCCGGTTCGGATGACGTGCATGAGCAGGGGGCCGTGTGCCGGGTTGAGCCAGATGGTGACCGGGTTGTCGGTGCTTCGGCCAGTGGGTACGACATCGTGGCGGGTGTGGGTCGCCGGTCCGGCCCCTTCCACGTCCGGGAAAGGTATGAGGATGCCGTCGACGTCGAGGAGCAGATAGGGCGGGCGCATCGGTTTCTCCCAGGGGGGCCGGGGTGGGGGTCAGAGCTTGCGCACGGTGATCAGCAGAGTGGTGGGCCAACGGCCTCCGTGGCGGACGTCGTGGAACTCCTGGGCCGAGGTGACCCAGAGGCCGGCGCGGTCGAGGTGTTTCTCCCAGCGGTCGGCGTCGAAGTCCCATCGGGCGATGGGCAGTCGGGTGCGGTCAGGGAGGGTGACATAGTCCCGGCGGGGCCGATCGTCGGCTACGGGGCGCAGGCCGCCGCGCTGGGGGTGGGGAACGGAGAAAGCGAGGGTGCGGCCGGGCTTGAGGCGCTGGGCGATTGCCGGGAGCAGGAGTTCGGGGGCGACGAGCCCGATAGCGCCGAAGACGGAGTAGACCGCGTCGAAGTGCTCGTCTGAGGCTTGCAGATAGTGCAGGGCGTGGCCGGCGACGAAGGTCAGGTTGTTCAGTCGGCCGTAGTGGGAGCGGGCTCGGCGGACCTGGAGGCCGACGAGATCGACGCCGGTGACCTGGGCGCCGTAGCGGGTGGCGAGGTGGGCGGCGTTGTGGCCGGGGCCGCAGCCGAGTTCCAGCAGCCGCTTGCCGCGCAGGTCCGGTCCGAGGATCTCGGCGCCGGGTCCGCTGCCGGGCCGGGTGGTCCATTCCATCCGGGCGGGTACAGAAAGGGGTTCGGCGGGGCTGGCCGTGGTGCGCTGGAGGGCGTGGACGTACCACGGGGAAGCCTGGGCGAGCACGTCAGACCTCCAGGAGGTGGAGGACATCGGTGAGGTGGCGGCGTACGGCTTTGAGGTAAGCGGGGTCGGTGGCCGGGTCGTTGATCCAGCGGATGGACTGCTCCATGAACCACTCGACAGCCCACATGCGGTGCCAGCCCAGTGCCCAGTTCTCGGCGGTGAGCCCGCCGCGCCGGGTGAGGGCGTCGGGGGTGCCGCCGGCAGTGACGTACTGCTCCAGGAAGACACGGAGGCGTACGGGGTCGGGGGTGTCGAGGGTGCCGTGCCAGCTGGCGAGGTCGAGCAGTCCGGGGCCGGTGAAGGCGCGGGCGAAGTCCAGTAGCCGCCAGCCGGATCGGCCGATGTGGAGGCTGGTGGGGTGGAACTCGGAGTGCACCCAACCAAACGGGGCCACGGTCGTACCAGCCGAGCGCGTCTCAGCGGCCTGGGCGATCCGGTCTAGCGCGTCCTCAATGTCGTCCGCGTCCTGCCACCGCTCGGCCTTGCGCAGCCGGGCGAGGTGCTCCAGGGCCCGGCTCGGCAGCAGGCGAAGACTGGCCTGGTCGAGGACTGACAACGCGGGAGCCGTCCGAGTGTCGTGCAGGACCACGGCCGCAGCAGTGCCGTCGAGGTCGTCGGCATCGCGGACGGCGGAGCCGAGGTCCTCCATGAGCATGCCGAGCCAACCGTCCAGGACGGCGGAGCCGTGGACCTGCGGGACGGGCACGCCGAGCGTGTGCGCCAGACGGAGGGCCTGGTCCTCGCTGTCGAAGGGCCGCTTCGCGTACTTGAAGATCGCGGTGGTGGCGTCGGGGAAGGTCAAACGCTCGACACCGGACATCGACCACACGCGCACTTCCTCGCGCACGGCGGTGGTCCGTCCGGCCATCGTGATCAGGTTGTCGAGGAGTTCGGCGCTGGGGTTCGCGGTCACGTGGGGGCTCCAGGGAGGTTGGGGGCGTCCAGGGCGGGCGAGAGGTGCCGGCCCGCCCCGGAGCCTGGTGTGCGGTGTTAGGCGGCAGGGCTCACGCGGTGGGCGTAGACCTGCTCGATCCAGCCGGACTTGAAGGCCGCGAGGTCGTCTCGGAAGTTCGCCATCAAGGCACCGTAGGGCGCGACGACGCCGCCGGACTGGTCCGGCACGGACTGGCAGCCGTGCACGAGCCGGCCGCCGAGGGCGGCGTGGGCCTTGATGGATTCGATGCGGCGGTGCTCGTTGAACCAGCCGCCGTGGTACACCTCGTCGAGCATGCCGCCCATCTCGTCGTCCAAGTCGAAGACGACGGAGGTGGCGGCGGGGAAGAACCAGCACGGGCCGACGTTGGAGATGTGCCCGTCCAGCTCCACCTTGTTCAGCGCCATGAGCGTGGCCGCCTCGCGCAGCATCCGCAGGTGCTCGGCGGTGATCTGCGGCAGGCCCAGGGTGTCGAGGTGCTCCGCGCGGAACAGGTAGGCGTACACCTCATACGCGGTGGACAGCACCCGGGAAGCGTCTGAGGTGGACTCGGCGTGGGCCTTGATGAAGTCCAGCGCGAGTTGCTCGACCGCACTTTCGGTCGTCTCCCGCGCCTCCAGGAGCTGGGACTTGACCAGCTCCCAGTCGGCGAGGAGCCAGGTGTTGGACTCGAAGCGGAAGAAGTACTCGGCCGGGTCGATAGCGATGCGCCGGCCGTCGATGTGGATGCCGGGCAGACGGCTCCAGCGCTCGTCGAACGCCTCGGGCAGTACGACCGTGATGGCCGCGGTGTCGATGATGGTCACCGTGTCTCCGTCTCTGATCGGCCGGGTTCGGGCACACAAGTGCCCGAACCCGGTGTAGGCGTACGGAACTTCTGGGGGCCGCCCGGCCGAAGGGGGGAGCCTGGTCACGGTGTCGGACCGGGGCCGGGCGGCTGATGTTTAGTGAACCCTCCAACACGCACAGTGGGTACGGTGAGAGGCGGTTGAAGCGGTATACGCGGTTTACAGCTCCGGAGCGGAGGCGATCGTGGCAGCGCCGAAGGGTCCCAATCCCCGCCTGCGTGAGGTTATCGATGCGATCGGCTGTACCTTCGAGGCCCTGGCGAAGGACATCCGCCGTATCGCGGCCGAGAACGGCGAGATCCTCCAGACCAATAAGTCGGCCGTCTCGCACTGGGTGAACGGCACACGCCAGCCGACCGGACGGACCGGCCAGTACCTCGCTGAGGCACTGTCACGTCGAGCAGGCCGCGCCATCACCATGGCCGAGATCGGTCTTCGAACACCCGAAACTGCGGTAGCGGAGGAGACCGATCCGGTCCTGGCCGCCACCGATCTAGGCCGAGCCGATGTCGAACGCCGCCGCTTCCTTGCCGTCGCTGCCTTCACCACGGCCGGCGTGGCCATGCCGCTCCTCTACGACCACGAGGCCACGGCACGCATGCTGCAGGCCCGCACCGGCAGCTCCCTGGTCGGGATCGAGGACGTGGACGTCGTACGGCAGATCACCGCGGCCTTCAGCGCGGCAGACGAGCGCCTCGGCGGCGGCCACGGCCTAACCACCGTCACCGCCTACCTCGCCGACACGGCGGCTCCCATGCTTCGCGGCCGCTTCCCGAACGAAGCCTTACGACAGGCTGCCTTCGGTGCCGTCGCCGAACTCGCTTACCTCGCTGGGTGGAAGCACCACGACCTCGGCCAGGAAGGCGCCGCCCAGCGCTACTACCAAGTCGGCTACCAGCTCGCCTGCGAAGCCGACCCGCGCGGTCACGCCGCCTGGATGATGCGCGCCCTTGCTCACCAAGCATTGAGCCTCAAGCAGCCTCACCACTGCGTCGACCTCGTCGAAGGCGCCCTCACCCGCGGACTGGGCCACGTCGACGGCCAGACCGAGGCGCTGCTGCACATCACCCACGCCCGCGCCTACGCTGCGGTAGGCGCGAAGCCCGCGGCGGCCCGCGCCCTGCTCGCCGCCGAAGACGCCCTCCTGCGCGACGACGGCCCACAGCCCAGCTACTCCCGCGTCAGTGGCCCGGCCGCCGGCACCGTCGCCAGTCACACCGCCCGCACCCTGACCGACCTCGCCGACCACATCGGCACTGAGCAACAACACCGCGACGCCCTGGTGCGCTGGGACCCCCAGAAGTTCAAGCGCGTCCACGCCCTCACCTACGCCGACCTCGGCGACAGCCTCGCCGCCCAGGCCCGTGCTGACGAGGCCGTAGCCGCATGGTCACAGGCCCTGACCCTGATGGAGGGCATGACTTCCGACCGTACACGCAAGGCGATCGCCTCGCTCCGCTCCACCCTCTCCATCTACCAGCGCCGCAAAGTGCCCGGAGCCGCCGAACTCGCCCGCCGCGCACGCGAAGCGCTGGCCTAAGCTGCCACCATCCGGCCGATGAAGGGACACCAGCCGTGGCTCAGCGGACCACCGACGACCAGCCCAAACCCCTGCCGCCCGCCCTCGAATCCATGACCCTGCTGGTCGCCGCCGTCATCGTCCACGACAAGGCAACCAACCGCGTCGTCCTTCTCCAGCGCAGCCAGAATGCCAAGTTTGCCCAAGGCATGTGGGACCTTCCCGTCGGCAAGAGCGAGCCCGGCGAGCCCATCACGGAGACCGCCGTACGCGAGCTGTACGAGGAGACGGGCCTGACCGTGAAGCCGGAGTCCCTCAAAGTCGCCCACATCATCCACGGCGCATGGGGTGTCGAAGCGCCCAACGGCTTTCTCACCGTCGTCTTCGTCGCCCATGAATGGACTGGCGAACCCGTAAACCGTGAACCCCGCAAGCACTCCAAGGTCTGCTGGGTTGGCGGCGACACCATCCCGGCTGACTTCGTGGAGACCACTGCTAGTGCTCTGCGTTCCTACCTTGCCGCCGGCACTGATGTCTCGCTCGATGGCTGGCGCTGATCAATCTCGGCTCCCGCCAGACGTATGGAGGTTCGTGGTGACTTCCTTGAAATCCAGGGGTAGCTGTTCATGGTGGTGTTGCAAGCTAGTGGGTGCGACGGTGCAGCGGCTGGGTGGCTGCCAGGCGGTAGATCCTGTGACCGCCGGCAGAGCCGCCCCGCCGACCAAGCAGCTCGGCGACTCGGCTGCGGGGCCGGTCAGGAATCAGAGCGGACTGGTGCTCACAGTGCCGGGCGAAGCGCTTCTGCCTGGGCAGAGTGCGGCTCCTTCCTGCATTGGGTTGTGACCAGAGCAGGATGTCGGCACGAGCTCCCAGTCAGTCGAGCCGTACACCGTGCACCCATTCCAGCCTCTGGCAGACTTTCCTGCATGTCACCAGCGGATCTCCAACTATCACCCCCGGGCCTGCTCCTCGATGCTCTCTCACCACAACGAGAAGATGGCGGATTGACGCAATCTGCCCCGGAAGGTCTGATTAGTCCAGTCAGGGATAGATTTGATCCGGTGGTCTCTGACGTTGTCAAATGGTGCAGGGGCCGCCATTTAACTCCACTTCCAGAAACTGCAGTTCCCGGCACCAATGACCGAGAACGCAGTATCCTTGCCGCTCTGGGCGGTGTATCTGAGGCTCTCGCGCGGCGGGCAGAAATTGGACTGCGTCGAACGAAGATGCCAGCTGAAGTCCAGCATTGGCTCAGTTCGGCTCCTGTACCTCCTGATGACTTGATTGACCGACTCCTGGGTGCGCTTACAGGTGCCGCACATGACCCCTTGGCGCTGGTCTACGAGCGCATCGTGGCTAGCCCTCGACGTCGTCGGCTGGGTACTTTTTTTACTCCCGAGCCTGTTCTTGCCTACATTAAAGGAATTCTCGATCTTCGGCTCGCGGAAGCGCCGCGCACCATCGCCGATCCGGGAGCGGGAGTGGGCGCATTCACGACCTCCGCGCTCTCATGGTGGCCAGGATCTGCCGTCCACGCCATTGACGTAAACCTAGTCACGCTTGGATTGCTTGCCGCGCGTCCAGATCTCCATCGGGCAGGAGAAACTGCCAAACTTCATGTGAGGCAGGAGGATTTTCTTGGCTGGCTAGGGGAGAAATGGCCTAGGCTTCGCGGCCCGCGGCTAATCATTGGAAACCCCCCGTATACTCGGCATCAGCAATTGACTCAGGGCCAAAAGAAGCAGGCGCAAGCCGCATCAGGAAGCATTTCGCCCGGTTTGCGCGCCGGCCTCTCAACTTATTTCTTGGCTGCCAGTTTGATGGCGCTGCGCCCCAGGGACTCCCTATGCCTGCTACTCCCGGCTAATTGGCTTGAAGCAGATTACGCTCGAGCAGTTCGAAACCACCTATGGCACACGACGCGTAGGAGGGTGGAACTACATATATTCCCGAATCACCTGGAAGTATTTCCGGGAACTCAAGTCGCCGCCATGGTGATTTTCGTTGGCCCGATCTCACCCGATCTTCAAGATATGGCTCTTTATCGAGTTGCCGAGAACGGTCAATCTGGATTCTCTGGGGTTCTGCAGAATCAGGTGCGACGGGAAGGAGTTCCTTCGCCCGCTGCCTTCACTGAAGGCGCATTGAATCCGAGAGCTCGAAGGGCCCGTAAACGAGAAACAACGGTGCCGTTGGCGCAACTCGTCCACATTCGACGCGGCGTGGCAACGGGCGCGAATAGTTTTTTCCTCAGGACGGTGGAGGAAAAGAATCAGCTCCCCAATGGGACTTGCGTGAGGGCCGTCAGTCGAATTAGGGATCTGCCGGGTGACGTATTGAGCTTCACTGAACACGAAAAACTTGGCGAGGACGGGCTTCGATGCTGGCTGCTCAAGCTCGATAGTTCAGCTGCCCAGATTCCGGAGGTCAAGAAACTTCTTGACCAAGGAGAATCAGAGGGAATCCACGAGCGGCACCTTTGCAGGGTGCGTTCGCCTTGGTACGCCCTGGAGAGGATTACAGTCCCAGATCTACTCATTGGCCCCATGGGGAAGAGCCGCTTTCGAATTGTCGTCAACGACGTGGGTGCAATTCCTACAAATACTTTGTACGGACTCAGGTTGCGTAATCCCTCTTCGCCCGGAGCGGTGAATCACCTGGCTCAATGGCTGTCGAGCGAAGAAGGCCAAGCGGCGCTGCGTATCGTGGCACGGCAGCATGGTGACGGTCTTCTTAAACTGGAACCCGGACCGTTGAGCGGTGTTCCCGTTCCAGCCGGAATCGTGGAACTACAGCGCAACGCAAAGATCAGTACTAGGATCAGCTGACTTGGCCGAGAAAATGAGAGGGGATCAGGTGGAACCGGAGGAGTACGGGTTCACAGTGGATACGCACCTCTTCCGCGAGCTCGGTGAGCTTTTGGTGGGACGTGATAGCACGGCATTGATCGAGTTAATCAAGAATGCGTACGATGCTGATGCAACTCGCGTAATCGTTCATGGCGAAGATCTCCATGGTGGCGGAGGAACCATCACGGTGGCGGATGACGGTGTGGGAATGACGCCCGAAATCTTCCGCACGGCGTTCCTTCGTGTCGCCAGCCGGTACAAGGAACAAGGAGATCGCCTTAGCCCGCGATTCAAGAGGCGTTACACCGGAGCGAAGGGCGTTGGCAGGCTAAGTGCCCACAAGCTAGCCGAACGGCTTTCGTTGAGGTCTGTACCTGATTCCGGTGTGCGCAGTGCGGGTTCGTCGGTATCTTCTGAGCAGGGTGTGCAGGCAGTAATTAATTGGCGCTCGGTCGAGGATGATCATTCCACATTGGATGACGTCGGCGACGGCCTGATGGTTTCTGCATTTGATGCGCGCGGCCAGGTGCCGGGGACAGAGCTCCGACTCGAAGCAGTGCGATCTCGATGGACCAAAAGAACTCTATCCAAGTTTGTTCAGGAGGTGTCGAGTTGCTTGCCACCGCCCGGACTTCTCGTTGATCCGTCTTTTGACATTCCACCCGAATTTGCTCCGCTTGGCCATTTGAAGCCGTGGACGCGTGGTGACGGTGATCCAGGCTTTAAAATCGCATTTCAGGGAGATCTCGATATTGGTGACGATCTCTGGATGCGACTATTTGAACGTAGCAATTGGCTGCTTGAAATTCGCGCTACCAGTTCTGGCGTGACCTTCGCGATTCACCCCACACCTGCAACCCTCGACGATTTTCCCGAGGCGAAGAGTTATTTCTTGCGTCGAGACCACCCGAATCCAGAGCGCGGTCCATTCTTTACTGCGAGGATCTATGCTCGCCAAGGACAGCTAGCAGTCAGGTCGGCAGAGCTAACGAAATTTGCTGACGAACACTCAGGTATTCGTGTTTATCTCGAGGGGTTTCGCGTCGTTCCTTACGGAGATCGACATGACGACTGGCTAGGGCTTAATCAAGACTATGCCAGGAGGGCGAGAGAGTTCGAGATCATCCTCGATGAGGCGTCGTCTGCTGTTCTACCCAAGCAAGAGGGTGAATCTTTCAAAATCGCTGGTAATTACCAATATACTGGCGGCGTTTTTATGACGGCGGAGGACGCTGCCTGTCTCCGCCCTGTAGTTAACCGAGAAGGTTTCCTTCAGGATGAGGCGTTCGGTAATCTTCGAGACCTTGTACGAAATGGCGTCGACCTGGTGTCTCGCGCTAGGGCTGCCACGCAAGCAAGTGGCAGATCGGCAAAAGCAGAAAAACTTCAACAACGTCTCGCACCCCCTGTTCAAGAGCCGAGCAAGGCGGAGTTGGAACTTTCCCAGCCTCAGTCCGACATTGAGGAGAAGCCCCAAGAGAAGAACGCGCGAGATAATCTCAATTTCTCGCTCACGAGAGTGCGCCAAGAACTGACCAATATCAGGGCTACCGTTGGCCCAGATACCGGTCTTGCCGAGCAAATCGAGATGGCGGCTGCAGCTGTCGATCTAGCAGAGCATTCTGCAAGCCAGGAGCATGCAGATCAGGCAATGCTGGAGGTGCTAGCGAGCGTCGGGCTCCAGTTTGCCGCTTTCATTCATGAGGTCAATGGCCTCCTAAGTGAAGCGCAGGCCCTACGCACATTGGCAGGTGCTCTCGACGGACGGTCTCTCGGGCCGGGTCAGAGTCAACTCCTTCAAGATCTGCGTAGCGGGATTGAGTCTTTGTGTCAGGCATTGACGCGACAGGCTAGCTATCTAACGGAAGTGGTTGGTCCCGATGCGAGGCGTCGGCGAAAGAGGATTCCGCTATCTGATGCCCCTCGTACTAGCCTCCTGCTCCTCACGAATACTCTCAATGAACGAGATGTTGAGGTAGTGCAGGATCTTGACAGCTCTGTGAGGACACCACCCATGTTCCCTGCAGAGCTAACTATTATTTGCACCAACCTGCTAACTAATGCGGTCAAGGCCGCAGGAAGGAACGGGCGCATTATGATCTGGGGCGGGGCCGTCAAGGACGGTGGGATCAGAATAAGGATCGAAAACACCGGGAAGGCAGTGTCGCTGGAAGACGCCGAGCGCTGGTTTCTTCCATTCGAAACCACAACCACCGAAATTGACGTCGTTTTGGGTCAGGGGATGGGATTGGGTTTGCCGATCACGCGCCGTATCGTATCCGAGTATGCGGGGTCGGTTCGATTCGTTGAACCTCGGGATGGATTTTCAACTGCTGTAGAGGTCATCATTCCTGGTCGTGAGGTACGGCGATGAGCGATCAGAAGAGGCCGTCCGTATTGATCATCGATGATCACCCTGAGGATCAGACTGCAGCCATCGCGGTACTCAAGCACACAGGCTTGGATGTCGAGGTATGTCTGCCCAATAAATTGGTTGATGATCACCTGAGGCGGGCTGATGTCGTCGCCATTGATCAATACTATGAGTGGGATCTAGTTCCCCACCCGGACGAGATTGCCTATTGGCCTCAGGATGGCCTGGCGCTGGCGGCAGTAGTATCTCGACGCTTGGCTGCTTTGAAGAGTCACGCGGCTATCGTTTTACGTACAGGCGAGCTTGGCCGGCTGGCTGGGAACCTGCCTAGGGCCGCACGTGTGCCGCTGCTCTCCGCTCAAAGTGGGCTGGACTGGATTCTGGAGAAGGGGGAAGATGAAAATGCCTCACCGAAACTTCACCAGCTGGCGGCGGGGGCGGCGTCGCTTCGACCTTTCATTCACGATCAATCTTCTTGGAATGAAGGCGCTGCATGGCTGAATCTCGCGGAAAGTGCCCCATGGAGCGATAGTGCTCTCGCGGAAGTGCAGGTATGCCGACCTCCAGAGCATGTTGTAGCCCGATACACGGCTGGTAACGCGTGGTTGCGCTGGTTCGCTCACCGAGTTCTCCCTTTCCCGTCCTTCCTGATCTCAGATCTCAAAGCCGCAACACTGCTAGGAATCGGCTTGAGGGAGTTGCAATCCATAGTCTCGGATTCTGAGAGCGAAATGGGTGAGGAGCTCAGGAATATTGTATATACGGGGCATCTGTCCGGGCTGGTCGATCGGCGATGGTGGCGGGCTGGAATAGAGTCATTCGTAGATACAGCGCTTCTTGATTCTTCGGAGGACCTGGAGGTCGCAGAAGCACTATCTGATTACTACGAACGACTACATGGCTCGCCTGTCACTTTGCTCCCTCATGTGCACCCTGTGGTGACAATTGACGCGGACTATGCAGAAGATGGCGTCGCAGATGCTATGGAATGTGTCCGTTTGGCGCCTGATCTTTGGCCCGTCTTCGCGGATGAGCCCTGGGCTCTGCGCGATGACGCCATGGAAATCCCTGATCTTGCCGCAATGGTTTCTCGGGGTGACCGGGGCCGCCTTCACCCGATGGACGTGACCTCGTGACTCAAGTTCCGCGTCCGCGTGCTAGCGCCGAGTCTGCTGCGCAGCGACCTCATATATCGGCTGTCGCAGTGGATACTGGGCCTCTCCTGTGTTTTGGAGCGGTGACCGGCGGGCCTCGCCTGTTCATTAGCCGGTACAAAGGAAGGCTGCATTGGGCAGAAGCTGTGGCGAACGAGATTCAACACCAAGCGCAACGCAATGGCACGTCTGCCATAGAAAAGCGTCAGCAGTCGGCTGCCCGGCGGTGGATTGGCCCTAGCGCTGGGCAGCTGGGTGAACCCCAGGTTTTCACGGACCGCACTGAAGTGGATACCATGCGTGGCCAGGTGCAAGCGGCCTCGACTCGGCCGGCGAGAGACGGACACGATCTTGGCGAGTCGGAGACGCTCCTCCTTGCGCAGAGGCGAAGTGCGATGGCCCTAATCAACGAGAACGCGGCGCGTGTTGTAGCGCGGCGGCTCAGGCTTCGGACTCACTGCGCATTGGATGTCTTGGTCGCGTCTTACCAAGACGGACACCTTGAGCTGAGAGACGTGCAAAAGATGTATGAGCAGTTGCGGGAGGCTGCCCTTGACGCTGGAGACGTCCTCCCTTCGCCATGCAAGGGTCGGGTTCTGGATCAGTGGCGCACACCAGCCCCGGCCTAGGTTGACGATCCCAGCGGGTACACGGTCGTCAACCGCGTGAGCGCTGCGTGAGCGGACACGCTGGCACCCTTTGGATTCAGTGCCACGTCGTCGAGGTCGACAGGGCTCTGACGAGGAAGAACTGGACCGGGCGTGATCATGAACCATCACCCGTCATGATCTTTCAGGCCCTCGTAATGCGTAGGTCTCGGGTTCGAATCCCGAAAGCGGCTCCATCGGAAACCCCGGATCAGAATTTTTTCTGGTCCGGGGTTTTCTGGGTTTTCGGGGTGGCTGGTGGGGGCGCCGGGGGGCTACTGGGCGGGGATCGGGGCTGGTGGTTCGTGGGGGGTGGTCGGGGGGTGGGTGATGGTGATGGTTGCGTGGTGGGGGGAATCCGGGGTGTCGGTGGTGGGGGTCGGGACGTGGGACTCCGTGGTGATCGTGAAGGCGTCCGAGGTGAGGGGGGAGCCGAGGGCGTGCAGATGGGCGTCCAGGAGGCGGGTGAAGAACTCGCTGACGCGTTCGGCGTGTTCGGCGCCGCGCTGGATCGAGCGGCCGAAGTGGGGCTGGCCGGAGACGGACACGGTGGCGCGGCCGGTGATCTGGACGGTGGGCAGTCCGTGTCCGGTCCCGGCGCGTTCTACGGAGCTTCGGGCGACATCGGCGGCCAGGGTGTCGAGGTGGGTGTTCTGGGTGGGGGTGAGGGTGGTGGTGTCCTCGGTGGCGAAGGCGATGTCGTGGGTGAGGGAGGGGTGCGGGGACGTGGGGGTGGCCGTGGCGGTGGGCTCGGGGGACGTGGTCCAGTGGAAGACGTGGCCGGTCAGGGTGCGGGGGGTGGCGTAGGGGCCGGTGTCGTCGTGGGGGTGGAGGGTGATGCGGACCGGCTGGCGCATCAGGGACGTGGGGCCGGTGAGTTTGGCCTTGCCGGGTTCGGTGGGGTTCCTGGTGTGCGGAAGGGCGGGGGCGGGGGTGGGGCGGCTCGGGGTGCCGGGGGCTCGGGTGACGGGGCGGGCGGAGTCGTAGGTCTGGTCGCGGGTGAGGCGGGTGGTGGGGACGGGGAGGGTGAGGACCGGGTTCTCGGTGAGGACCGCGAGGTCCAGGGGGGAGACGCTCCAGTTGTAGGAGTTGGTCGCGGCGGTGGCGGACTCGTCCTTGACGGCTACCGAGAGTTCGTCGTCGGCCGCCTCGCGGCGGGTCAGTTCCTCCGCGGGGCCGATGGCCTCCATGGAGACGGCGAGTGAGGTGCCCGGCACCCGGTAGGGGCGGTCCGAGGTGCCCAGTTCGTGGAAGAGGGCCGGGAGCGACTGGCCGGAGAACATCTGGCGGATCGCGAACTGCTCCTCCAGCGTGAGGCGCTGTTCCTGGCTCAGGTCGTGGCCGGGGCCGAGCCGCGGGTCGGCGGTGAAGGTGGCCAGGAAACGGGAGACCGTGGCGGTCAGGTGCTGGGGCAGCACGGTGTGGGCCGCCCAGTGGGCCGCGCCGGCGCTCCGGGCGAGGGCCCGGGAGGAGTAGGCGCCGGCCTGGCCCAGCACCCCGTCGCCCCAGGGGCGCGGGGTCGCCTGGACCTGGACGGCGGTGTCGTGCAGGGCCTTGGTGTTGTCGAAGCCGACCAGGTCGTGCGCCCCGCGCAGGGCGTCCTGCCAGGCCGTGTACTGGGCGGGGTCGTGGAGGCGGTCGAGTTCGACGTCCGAGGGGCGGGCGGTGGCCGGGTCCTCGGGGGCGTGCGGGGCGTCGGGGTGGGGGGCGGCGGTCGCCTCCTCGGTGAGGGACTCCGGCACCCACGCCGTGGCCCGGTGCGGGCCCACCTCGGCCGGCTCCTTCGGCAGGTGCACGAAGCGGCCGGTCTCGGTGCGCCGGGTGACCGTCACCTCGTACCGCAGGTCCGTGGTGAACCGGGCGTTCGTGTCGCCGTATCCGGACGTCTTGTGGCCGACGGTGGTGGTCACGCCGGACTCGGCGCTGCTGCCCCGGCCGCCTTCGAGCGCGCCGGCGGGGGTGGCGGAGGCCGAGTTGAAGTGCGGCACCGGGGGGCGCACGGCGGCCCGCAGGTTGACGTCGACGCCGAGGGTGCCCTTGGCGCCGGCCTTGCCCTTGACCGTGTGGGCGGCGGTGACGTCACGGGTGAGGGGGCGGTCGGAACGGGAGCCGTCGTCGCGCCAGCCGTCGGGGACACCGCGTACCAGCACCTCGGTGACGACGTGTCCGGCGCGCGTCACCTCGACGTGCCGGTCCAGGACGCCGGGGCCGACGAGTTCGTCGTAGCGGGCGGCGAGGGCGTCCGCCGAGTAGGTGTCGGCGAAGGGGAGGGCGGCCACCGGGACGCCCTCCTCGCCCGGACCGCGCACCTGCTGGTCGATCTCGCGCAGGACGGCGTCGGTGTCGGGGAGTTCCACCAGGGCACCGCCCGAGACGCCCTGGTCGAGAAGGGTGGCGCGGCGTTCCTGGGCGGCGGGGGCCGGGTCGGCGGGGGCGGTGTGCAGGCGGGTCACGTCCTCGTCGGAGAGCAGGACGTAGAGCTGGTGGTCGCGGCGGACCGGGCCGCCCACGTGCGCGGCGCCGGACGCCCCGGTGAGGCGGCCGGCGACGCTCACCTCGGCCGTCGCCCGGTAGACGTGCCAGGTGCCGGTGTGGCTGACCTTGCGGCTGGTGCTGGTCTGCTGCTTGAAGGTGTCGACGTCGTCCCACTGGCCGCCGGCCTTGAGCTTGCCGCCGCCGCGCACCTGGAACGTGGTGGTCAGCGCGCCGGTCGCGGTCTCCGGGAACAGACCGAAGTCCGGGCCGATGTTGCCCTTGACGGACCACGACGTCTGGTCGGCGAGGGCGGTGGCCCCGCTCGCCTTCAGCTCCAGGTCGAGGGTGCTGTCCCCGGACAGCGTCTCCTGGTAGGTCAGGTCGATCAGCCGGGTGCGCACCGACAGGCCCACGGTGTCGGGGGCCCGGCCGTCGCCGACGTGCCGGTCGAGCGTGTTGGCCCAGCCGGAGTGCGAGGCGGAGACCAGACCGGGCAGCTGGGCGTGGCCGGTGAGCGCCTCCACGGCCTCCTCCAGCCGGGGGACGGACGGTTCGGCGTCGGCCGGCTCACGGGTCCGGTACGCCTGCTCCAGCGCGGTCCGCGCCTGGCGCTGCAGCCCGGCCTCGTCGGCGACCCGCGTGACGGTGTGCAGCTGGGGCAGCCGGGCCGGCCGCAGGTACCGGGGCGCGGTGGCGGACAGCTCCGGGCGGCGGACCTCGACCCGCAGCCGGTCGTCGGCCGCGGTGGCCACCTCGCGCACCGTGGCCGGGCCCCGGCCGTCGGCGGGGCGCTCGGCGGGCAGGGTGCTCGGCGGGTCGCCCTCCCGGTGCGGGGCGACCAGCACCCGGTACGTCACCGGGTAACTGAACGCGTCCGCAGGCCCCTTGTGCTGGAACGTCCGCTTGGCCTGCGTCTCACTGGACGCCACGGTCTGCCGGGACGGGCCGTACGAGCCGTCGACACCGGCGTTCCCGAACGTCCGTACGGTGTCCGGCGGGTTCAGCGCCGTGCGCACGTTGCCGCTGACGCCGAGGGTGTGCTTGCTGCCCCTCGTCAGCCCCTTGTCGGCGGCATGGCCCCGGGCCACCGTGTCCTTCGCGGTTCCCGTCGCCGCCCCGTCGTGCCGGCCCGCCCCGGTGTCGGCGCGGACCACCACCTCGTACGTACGACCCGACAGTCCCGGAAAATGGGAGGCGTCCAGGGTGATCCGGAAGGTGCCGTCGAGGAGCCGTCCGCCGTCGGCGCGCAGCCCGGACCGGGAGACGCGTTCGCGCAGCAGCCGCTGGTTCTCCATGGCCTGCGGGGTGACCCGGCCCGCCCCGCCGTCGGGCGGCGGCAGGACGCCGGGGGCCAGCTCGTGCAGCCGCTCGGTGATGTGCCGCTCCAGCTCCCGGGAGCCGGGCACGTCCACGAAGCCGGTGCGCTGGGCGGTCAGGGGCTCATGCAGGCTGACGGGGGCCGGGGCCGGGGCCGGGGCGGGAGCGAGGGCGTGGGTGTCGGCGGGGGCGTGGGCGTGGGCGTCGGTGGGGGGTGTGGCCGGCTGGTGGCGGACGCGGATGACGTCGCCGGTGCGTACGGCGGGCGGGTTCTCCTCGTCGCGCGGGGCCTCGCCGCGCGCGGGCGCGGGGCCGGGTTCCGTGCGGACCGCGTGCAGGCTGTCCGTGCCCGGGGCCAGCCGCTCGCGCAGCACCTCCAGCCGGAACCGTACGCCCGTCCTGACCAGGTCGCCGGTGCCCTTGTGCTCCAGGCTCCGCTCCAGCGAGAAGGTCTGCTTGCCCTTCTCCTGGTGGGCCTGGCTGTACGCGTAGGAGTAGCCGCCGGTGACCGTCAGCCAGGTCGACTCCTTCGTCGTACCGCTCTGCCACAGCCGCCGCGCGCCGCCGCCGTTCAGGCCGAGGCCCCAGCCGGAGGTGTCGGTACGGCCCGTGGCGTGCTCGCCGGTCTCCTTGCCGGTGACGGTGTCCTTGTCGGCGACCGTACCCTCGCGCACCGACGTCCTGGGCTCCAGGGTGAGCCGGAGCCAGGCGTGGCCGCCGCCGGTGAGGTCGAGCCGTTTGGAGGTCAGGCCCCAGCCGGCCGCGTGCTCGAAGCCGTCCACGACGTTCTTCGGGGACAGGAACTCCAGGATGTCGTTGTGCGCGGTGCCGTCGGGACGGGCCTCGTCCGGGAGACGCCGGAAGACGTCCTCGTGCAGCGCGCCCAGGCCGGTGACGTCGAGCGGACGGCCCTCCGCGCGGTCGGGGCGGTCGCTGTCCCAGCCGTTCCAGTCGGCGGCGCGGCCGTCCGCCGGGGCCGGGACCGGGCGGGTGATCTCCGCGGTCACGTCGCCGGTGACGGGTTCACCGGCGGGCCGGGCGAGCGGGTGGCCGTCGGGGCCGGTGACGGTCGCCTCGTAGCGGAACCGGGAGACGTAGGTGTCGGTGGGGCCGGTGAGCGAGGTCTTCGTGCCCGTCTCGGCGCCCGTCTTCACCGAGGTGTCGGTCGCGTGCGTGGCCCCGCCCGCCTTGACGGAGGGGGTGATCAGAGCGAGCCGGTCGCCCTGCGAACCGTCCGGGCGGATCACGGTCGGGGCCAGGTCCAGGCCCGCCTCCGAGGCGGTGAGCGACGTCTTCTTCGGCTCGGCCGCGCGCTTGGCCTCGGCGGACCGGTCGAAGCTCTTGCCGTTCCGCTCCTCGGCCGTCGCCTGGTCCGGGCGCAGGTCCCAGTGGCCGGGGTCGGCCGTGAGCGCCACGTCGTGCAGGGCGCCGGCCACCCGGATCTGGAAGCGCCAGCCGCCGTTGACCATCTGCTCGTACCGGGTCCTGAAGTTGGCCGGGTCGAACTCCGCGTCGAGCTTCTGGACGACCTGGCGGTCGGTGCGGTGCGCCTCGGGCAGGGTCGCCAGGACCTCGGCGCGCAGGTCCTCCGGGCCGGGGGCGTGGGTGATCCGGATGCCGGTCAGCGACTGCTGGTACCGGTCGCCGAGCCGGGCGGGCGGGCCGGGCGGCTCGGGCGGCGGTGCGGGGTGGTCGACGGTCTCGGGGTCACCGGCCCGGTGCGGGTCGTCGTCCGGCCGGGGCGGGATCGCGGGGTCGCCCTCCGGCTCCACGACCATGGGTTCGGGTTCGGGTTCGGGCTCGGGCTCGGGCTCGGGTTCGGCGGCCTTGACGGCGTCCCCGGTGATCGTCCCGGTGGCCGTCTCGGGGTCCACGACGGGTTCGACTACGGGTTCAACTACGGGTTCGACTACGGGCTTGACGACGGGTTCGACGACGGGCTTCACGACGGGGTCGACCACCGGCTTGACGACGGGCAGCGCCTCGGGCTCACCGTGCCGGACGCCGACCGCGGTCTCCGGCTCCGTGGAGGGGAGGGTGGGGTACTCGATACGGGGGAGTGGGGAGGCGTGCCCGAGGGGCGAGTCGGCGCGGACGAGGGCCGGCGGCTCCGGCGCGGGGGTGGTGGACTCGGCGTGCGCGAGCGGTGACGGGGGTTCGGCCTGCCGGATCGGTGCGTCGGCCCGGGGGACGGTGACGGTCTCCGTCTGCGGGAGCGGTGGTTCGGGGCGGTCGGTCGGTGGTTCCGCCGGGCCAGGCCGTGGCTCCGGGGCCGGGCCCCGGAAGCGGAACTCGGCCGGGGCGTGCACGAGTTCCGCGTTGTTGACGCCGGGGCGGAAGCGGAGGAGGGGCTCGCCGCCCTTCTGGTGGGAGTCCACGATCTTGCTGAAGATGCCCTTGCCGAAGGGTGTGGTCGGCTCCCAGTCCATGTGCGCGCCGTGCATGACGGCCATGTCGTTCTTCATCATGGCGTCGACGACCTGGTCGTACCGCTCGCCCTTGAGCCGGGTACCGTCGGGCGTGCTGATATCGAACACGTCGTGGTCGCCGGTGATCTCCCGCCACTCCCCCTCGGGGTCCCGGCCGAACACCAGGCCGTCCTCGACCTTGAACCGGCCCTCGGCGCGGAGTTGCTCCATGACCGGCGCCAGCGTTCTGAACTCCTCCTCGCGCTGGGCGTGCCGTGCCTGGAGCGTGGTCCAGGTCGCGTCGTCCAGGCTGCCGCGCTCGGGCAGCACGGGCTTGAAGTAGCCGATCAGACCGCGGTGTTCCTCCTTGGCCCCCAGCCTGACGTCCAGGTCGTTGACGGACTTCGCCTTGATGTCCTTGGGCTTGGGCAGCTTCCCCCCTTCGAGCCAGTCGGCGGCCGTCGGGTTGGTCGGGCGGACGTCGATCCGGAGGTTGCGCCCGGTCGCGATGTCCTGGAACTTGCGGAAGTTGGCGGCGGGCATGCCGTACTGGGACCGCGCGTCGGTCTCCGTCACGGTCCCGTCGGAGGCGGTGGTGTTCGAGGCGGTGGTGTTCGAGGCGGTGGTGTTCGAAGCGGTGGCGTCGGCGGCGGTGTCGGAGAGGTGGCGCAGTTCGGCGAAGCCGTCGGTGGTGGGGATCGCCGAGAGCGCCGGGTGGTCCGGGGACCGTTGCGCGCGGGCCGCCGCCTGGGCGGAGGACTCCGCCACCGCGCCCGACGGGAAGTCGTCCGCCGTCCGGTACGGGCGAGCGGGGCGGGTCATCATCGCGGTGCCGTCGGACTGCCGGCCGTCGCCGTCCGACTGCGGGGCGCGCGGCATGACCTCGTCGCCGCCGTGCGCGGCGCCGGTCTGGTACGAGCCCTGCTCCGCGGCCTGCCGCTGGGCGTGCTCGACCCAGGCGTTGTAGTGGACGGTACGGCGGGTGTTCCAGACGCCCGGCAGGTGCGGCAGATACCGGTCGACGAAGTCGGTGTACATCTGTTTGGCTCCGCCCTGGTAGACCGCCGGGTCCTGGGCCAGGAAGCCGTCGAAGTACGCCAGGTGCCCGTCGACGTCGTACCCGGCGAGGCGGCTGTACTCCGGGTACTGCTTGATCTCCGCCGTCACCTTCAGATACCGGCGGGTGGCGTCGCGCAACCGGTGTGCGTCGAACGCCTCCTGCCCCTGGTGGTGCTCGGTGAGCCCCAGGTCCTCGCGGATCCGCTCCACGTCCGTATGGGCGAAGCCGTGCTCCTTGCCGTACACCTCGATCGGTTTGCGGTACCAGGAGTTCGGGTCCGGCGGCTGGTACCTGCCCCACAACTCCGGCTTCAGCTCGAAGTCCTTGGAGTACCTGCCGGACGCGGTGGGGGGATCGATGACGACGGTCCGCTCGTACCCGGGGGCCAGACCGCCCTTGCGGGTCTGCCCGTGGGACTCCGCGTGCCAGGCCTCCATGCGCCGGGAGCCGGTCGAGTCGCCCTCCTCCAGATAGCGGACCGGGTGACCGATCAGCGCCACGGCCTCCAGGTTTCCGGAACGGAAGCCGAGGTGCTGGACGCCGTGCTGCCGGGCGAGGTGGTCGTAGAGCCGGAACTGGCCGGTGCGGGTGTCGCCGCCCCAGGCGTGCAGTTCCTCGGTCGGGGTCCGCCAGAAGCCGGTGAGGTTGTGGATGTGCTCGGTGCCGAGCTCGGTGCGCATCTCCCGGACCAGCTCGGCCCACTTGCCGGCCTTGGCCGGGTCGGGGTGGGGGTCACCGGTGATGATCACCGCCTTGTAGTCGCCCGCCAGGTTCCGGACGAGCTGGCGCATCCCCTCGAAGCTGGTGTCGTGCTCCATCCGGCTGCGCAGGTCGGACCACTGCGCTCCCTTGCCGGTGAACCGGGACCACAGCACGAGGACGTCCTTCTCGCCCTCCGGGATGCGCACCCCCCGCTCGGCCAGCCAGTCGGTGACCTCCGCGTCGCGGTGGTCCTCCAGATGCCACGCGTTGCGGATGGCGGTGCGCATCGGCTCCGAGAAGTTCCCGGCGACGTAGTCGGTGCCGCTGGTGACCCCCCACAGCTCCTTCTGCTCGTACATCTCCTCGAAGTACTTGTTGATCCCCCACTTGTCCTGGGCGATCCCGGCGGCCTCGTCGTTCAGCTGGTGCCAGACGTTGCCCTGCTCCAGCCTGGGGAGGTCCAGCGTCCAGATGCGGTCCTCGTGGATCCCGCTCTCGCGATAGAACGCCTCGATGGCCCGCGACTTGTCCAGTACCGGGTCGTGTCCGGGCAGGCCGGGCCCGGGGCCGCGCGCGATCAGGACGTGCATGTCCGGCTCGGCGAGCAGCATCGCGAGGATGCCGAACTGGTCGCCGGAGGCGTAACCGGGCTGCATGATCAGCGACTTCTCGGGTGAGTACACCGACGGTCGCAGGGACTGGTGCATCCGTGGGGCCACCGCGGGCGCGGTCCCGCCACCGGTCACGGGCCGGAGGCGGCCGCGTCCGGCGCCGAGGGGGTCGGAGACCGGGTCCACCCAGGCATGGCTGCGCTCGTGGCCCTGCGCGGACTGCCGGGCCCGCGTCCACTCCTCGTCGTGCGGCGGTGCGCCCTCGCCCGTGCGGGTGACGGTCTCCGTCTCCGTCTCCGTCCTCGACCCCGGGGCCGCGTCGAGGGGGTGTCCGGCCACGGCCGGTTCGCCCAGGTCGCCGATCCCGGCGCCGATCAGCTGCAGATGGCGGTCGCGCAGCCCCGCCTGGCGCAGGCCCTCGGGCGCGGGAGCGCGGTAGTCGCCCTGGAGGCTGCCCTCGACCGCGGGGCGGTGCGGGGTGTCCCGGTCGCGGTACTCGTCGCGCAGGCCGATCTGGTGGGCGATCTCGTGCGCGAAGTCGACGGGCTCCGCGTCCGGCCACCACGACCGCTGGTCCATGGCCCGCTCCCGGCCCACCAGGTCGACCGTCAGGTGCGGCTCCTCGCCGGGGCGGGCGCGCACGACGGTGACGTGCAGCCGGTCGCCGTTGGGGAGGCGGTACGAGGGCGCGTTGAGGAACTGCTCGACACCGTCGGACATCCGGTTCCACACGGCGTCGGTGTCGTGCCCCCGGCCGCCCTCGCGGAACGCCACCCTGATCGTCAGATCGGTGAACCGCTCGTTCCGGTACATCAACCGCCGGGCCTCGTAGCCGGACCGGACGACGAAGCGGGGCGTGCGGTCGAGCGTCATCCGGGGCGCCGGATCCCGTCCGGCCTGGTGGCCGCCGGGGGGCGGGGTGGGGTCCGGGGTGCGGTCGGGGACGGGGACGGGGACGGGGTCGGGGGTGGAGGCGTGGGCGGCGGCCTGGCGGTGGGGTACGGAGGTGCCGTGCTCGCCGGGTGTGGCGGCGGAGGTGGCGTTCGAGGTCTCGGTGACGTCTGCGGTGGCGTCTGCGGTGGCGTCTGCGGTGACGTCTGTGGTGGCGGATGCGGTGGCCGACGAGGTGGCCGACGAAGACGTGGTGGCGGTGGTGGACTGCGTGGGCCGGGGCGTGTCCGCGGTGCCGGTGGTCTGCGTGGTCCTGGCGGATTCCGGGCCGGTCGCGGTACGGGTGGCGGCGGACGGCGGGGTGTTCGTCTCTGTCTGCGTGCGTACGGATGCGCTCGGCTCGTTACGGGTGGACACGCCGGTCTCCGTACGGACGGACGGCGTCGACCCGGTCGTACCCGTACCCGTACCCGTCGTCGACGGGCGGGCGGTTCCGGCGCCGCCTGTCGTCACGCGGGTCTGCGAGGTCGCCGCCGTACCGGTACGGGCGGCTGTCCCGCCGTCGGCGTGAGATGTGGCCGTGCTCGATGTGGACGTGACGGTGGTCGTGAACCCCGGTAGCCCCTGCTCGTGTTGGTGTTCGTGCTGGGCGCCGGATGCGGATGCGGATGCGGACGATGACGTGGCGGTCGTGGTCGATGCGGACGTGGTCGTGGTCGTGCCGTGGGCCGTCTCGACGGTGTGGTGGGTGCTGGAGTTCCGCCCGGTGGCTGTCGCCGTGGCGGTCCCGTTCTTCTCGGCGGTGGACGTGTTCGGTGTCGAGTCCTTGAAGGTCCCCGTGCCGGACAGGTTTTCCGTCTTCTCGGCCGAGACCAGGCCGGGCAGGTCGGACAGGCCGGAGAGGCTGAGCTTGAGCGCGTTCGGCACGTTCACGTGGACGGGGTCCACCTTGACCGTCTCGTCCTTGCCGCCGAACCGCCGCTTGCCGCCACCGCCCAGCGCGCCCAGGGCACCCGCGGTGATGGACGTGCCGAACTCGTCCTGCCCGCTGTGGTAGATGCCGTACATGATCCCGGACGTGCCGATGCCGGTGGCCGCGCCGAGGATGCCCTTGCCGAGCAGCGAGTGCGCGAACTTCGGCGCGAGGACGCTGCCGACGCCGAAGAAGAGGCCGCCCACGGCCCCGCCGATGGCGCCCGACACCACGGCGGAGACCGTGTTGTCGGTGGACCACTCGGTGCGGTCGCCCTTGAGGAACTGGATGGTCTGGACGGCGACGTCGAGGCCGACGTTCAGGGCGACACCGGTCGCGACCGAGATGAGCAGCCGGCGCAGGATCATCTTCACCGCCACCCGGGCCGCCGTGATGGCCACCGGGATGACCTCGGGCGCGAAGAAGATCCACTCGGCGATCTGCGCGGCCAGCAGGATGAGCTGGCCGAGGATCATGTACTTGGAGTACTCGACCTGGACGGCGGTGTGCTTGCCGAGCTTGCCCAGCTGGTTCGCGGACTCGGCCATCTCCGGGAGGCTGGACTCCAGTTGGGTCACGAACGCCCGGAACTCGTCGGCGATCTGCCCGCCCACGCTCTCCAGGACCCCGTTGCCGGAGGAGCCGATCTGCCCGCTGATGCCCTTGAGTTCCTGAGCGGCGTCGTTCCACGCCTGGCCGAGGGCGTGCAGGTTGTCCTCGTCGCCCTTGGGCCAGGCCTGACCGACCGCGAGCCGGGCGACCCAGGCCAGCTCGGGGGGCATCTCGACGCTCATACGGGGGAGTTCACCGCCGGGTGCGGTGCGGCGAGGAGTCGTGGCCGCCCGTCGTCACGGAGTCCGTCGACGGCGTGATGGCGCGCAGCGCCTCCACGTTCCCCTCCTCGGTCCGGGCGAAGCCCTTGGCCATGGTGCGGATGCCGTCGACCGTGCTGTCCAGTACGTTGCCGACGCCCCTGATGCCCTCGCCGAGCTGCCGTCTGGGCTCCGCGTACTGCTCCAGGAACTGCCGTCCGCTCTCGTCGTCGCCCCAGCACGCGCCGAGCGCCTCCAGTCGGCCGTCCAGCTTGGTGGCGATGGACCGGATCCGCCCGGCCAGCTCCTGCATCTGCGGGGCTGCCTGGTCGAGCTGGGCGGTGTCGACGGAGAAGGTGCTGCCGTCACTCATGGGTCTCTCCCTGGAAGCCGTGGTCGACGTAGTCGCGTACGGAGTCCGGCATCGCCGGGTCCTCGGGCAGGACGGCGGCCGGGTCGACCCGGCCCTGGAGCAGATCAGGCACGGTCACCCCGGGCGGCAGCTGCTCGGCGAGCACGCCCGCGACGCCCTCCAGCGCCTCCGCCCTGGCCTGCCGCAGGGTGGTGAGCAGTACGTCCGCCAGCTCCTTGGGGGCCATCCGGCGGTAGGCGCCGGTGGGGAACTCGATGGCGATGACGTCACCCTGGGCGCCGACGGTGATCTTCACCGTCTGCCGCGGGGCGGTCGCGGTCGCCGTCGCCTCGTTGATCCGGCGCCGGGTCTCGGCGGCCTCGTCGCGCTGGCGGCGGTACTGGTCCAGCAGGTCCTCGATCTGCTGGTCGTACGGGCTGGGCACGGGAACTCGTCTCCTGTCGGCCGGGTCAGAGGGCTTCAGATAGGGGCAGAGGGGGTCAGAGGGTGGCGGTGGAGTCGCCGGGGACGGTGCCCCAGGTGCTCTGGTGCTGGACCAGCAGGTCCGCGATGCCGCGGGCGGCCGGTTCCTCCTCCGGCTCCTCCCCGGCCGCCGCCGACTCCCCGGGCTCCTCGGGTTCCTCCGGCGCGGGGCCGCCGTCGCCGCACATCGCCTCGCCGGGGGCGGCGCTGCCGGTGCCGGCCGGTGACCCGGCGGCGGTGCGGTCCGGCTGCCAGGTGGTGCGCGGCTCGGCGGACTCGGCCTCCTCGGGGTCCGCCTCCCGCTCGCGGTCACCGCGCAGCGCCCACAGCAGGGGGACGAACCCGGCGGCGCCGGTCCCGGCCTCCCACGCGGAGAAGTCCTCCTCGCCGTCGTCGGCGTCGCCGGGGCCGTCGCCGTGGTGGTCCGCGGTCAGCGGGAGGCCGTCGGATCCGACGGCGACCGGTGCCGTGCGCGGGGCGGTCGCGGTCTCCGGAGCGGTGCCCTCCGCCGTCGTACCCGGTTCGGCCGCCGCCGGTTCCCCGGTGCCTTCCCTGGTGCCTTCCCCGGTGCTTTCCCGGGTGCCCTCTTCGGCCCGTCCGTCCGTGCGGCCCGTGGTGGCGCGGGTCGCGGGGCCCGTGGTGGTGCGGGTCGCGGCGCCCGTGGTGGTGTCGAATCCGGGCAGGTACGGCACTCCGGGCAGGGCTCCGGTGAGGGAGCCGGCCTCGTCGTCGCCGGACTCCTCCTCCGCGCCCTCCCAGGGCTCGGTGCTGCCGTCGAGCAGCCCGGAGGCGTCGGTGCGTTCGCCGGCTCCGTCCCGGCCCGCGCCGGAGGCGCCGCCCATGCCGCCCATGGCCGGCAGGTACGGCATCCCGGCCGTGCCGAGGCCCTCGCCGCCGGCCGCCGTGCCCAGCTCGGAACCGACCTCGTCGCCGGGGGCCTCCTCGCCCTCCCAGGGGTCCGCACTGGAGTCGAGCAGCCCCGAGGCGTCCGTGGGCTCGGAGGTGAGACCGGCGCCGTTCGCCCCGGTACCGCCCATCCCCGGCATGTACGGCATCCCGGAGGACGTCGCCAGCTGGGACGGGGAGAGGGCGTCGGAGGCCAGGCCGTCGGTGAGACCGTCGGTGAGGCCGTTGCCCAGTCCGTCGCTCAGTCCGTCGTCCAGGCCGGTGTCGCCGAAGGCGGCCGGGTCGGCGGTGGACAGACCGCCCAGCGCGCTCTCCCCGTCCGCCCCGAGGCCGCTGTTGCCCAGCCCGGACAGGCTGCCCAGGCCGGGGAACGAGAGCGGGTTGAGCGCGCTGTCGAGGGCCGACGGGTCGAGGCTGCCGAGATCGCCCAGGTCACCGAGGTCTCCGATGCCGTCGCCGCTGCCGAGCCCGCTGTCCGTACCGCCGTCCAGGCCGAGGTCGCCGGGGTAGGAGGTGGGGTCGCCGGAGCCGTCCAGACCGGCGAGGTCTCCGATGCCGTCGCCGGTGCCGAGGCCGCTGTCCAGGCCGGTGTCGGGATAGCCGGAGAGGGCCGACAGGTTTCCGGTGTCGCCGAGGTCGCCGATGCCGCTGTCGGACCCGCCGCCCAGGTCGGGGTCGGTGTTCAGCCCGTCGTTCGGATCCGGGAGGCCGTCGTCGTTGCCGGAGTCGTTCGGGTTGTCGGTCGGCGAGGTCACCGGGGTCGGGTTCACGATGGCGTCGGTGGTGACCTGGTAGGAGTGCGCCAGGCTCTTGAGGACGGCGCGCATGTCGTCGGTCATCATCGCGACGAGTTCGGGCTTCTGGCTGATCGGGATCAGCCCGTCGGCCATCGGCGTGACGCCCATCCGCTGGGCCTCGTTGGCGTAGAACGTGTCGATCTCCGCCAGCAGGTTCTGCGCGCTCTGGAAGGAGATCGCGTTGTTGGCGAGCTGGTGCGGGACGGAGTGGTCGCCGGTCGAACCCCCGGACAGGACTTCGGCGTTGGCCTTCACCTGCCGGGAGAAGTTGGTCATCATGTCGAGGAACGAGTCGGCGGCGGTGCCGCCCCACGGCCCGTTGTCGCCGGCGAGCGCCTTGGCCTGGTCGACCAGGCTCCGGGTGACGCCCTCCAGGGTCCGCTGGACGTGGTAGAAGGCGTTGGCCGCGTCGAGCAGCGACTGCGGGTTCGCGATGGAGCGGGCGTGCGCCAGGTTGGCGTCGGTGGAGACTCCGGACGACATGCCGTAGACGGCGGCCTTGATCTGCTTCCAGTCCCAGTTGTCGTAGTCCGTGACGCTTCCGTTGTCCGAGCCGTCGGGATTCCCGAAGATCGCCCCGTCATCGCCCTGGTGGAAGCCGTCGCTGTTGTAGTCCGGCACTTTCGCCCTCCCGCGGAACCCGCCTAGGTGGTGGTGTTGGAGTTACCGGAACCGGTGTCGCCGTTGCCGGTGCTGCTGTTCGGGTTGCCGGTACCGGTGTTGCCGGTCATGCCGCTGCCGCCGTTGGACGTCATCATCGTGTTGAAGTCGGCGGTGGTCGTCGTGAAGGCGTCCGCGAGGTCCTGGGCCGTCATGTTGTTGGCGTCCTCGGTCGTGGCGTACTTGTGGCTCAGCCCCCGTACGCCGTCCCGCAGGTCCGTCAGGCCCCGGACCAGGGCCGACAGGGCGGCGCCGTAGCTCTTCTTGAGTCCCTCGTCGGCGTTCGGACCGTTCACGGTCGCCCGCATCTTGTTGGCGTGGTAGAAGGCGCCCGGCGCGATCGCGACATCGCCCAGACCGGTGGCGACGTCGCGCACCGGCTGGATCAGCAGGTCGATGTTGGAGACGAACAGGTCCAGCGACGGCGTGCTGACCGAGGTCCCGTTGTGCCCGTCGCCGCCGGGTACCGGCGGCGGCACGAAGGGGTGCAGATCGGTGAGGATCCCCGGGACGTGCAGAACGTCCGTGCTGCCGTGGTAATGGTGGTCGCCGGAGTCGCCGCTCCCGGTGTTGCTGTCGCCCCCGCCGTAGTCGTTGTTGTTGATGTTCGGGTCGTTGCTGCCGTGGTCGCTGTCGGCAGTCTCGTTCGACATCTCACTGCTCCCAGAGACTCACGCCGTGCCGCTCACCCGCGTAGTAGGACTCGTTGATCTGGCCGAGGGCGTTGGTGGCGTTCTGGGCCTGGGTCACCATGTCGGCGGCGGCGGCGTCCCACTTGGCCTTGGCGACGTCGTAGGTGGCGCGGGCGTCGCTGGTCCACTCGCTCAGGTGCACCTTGGCGCTGTCGTCCAGCTCGCTCAGCGCCGCCTGGATCTTCCCGCTGATCGCGGTCATCTCGCCGACCACGTACTCGACCTGGTTCATGTTGACGGTGTACGTAGGCATGGTCGCTCCTCGTGTGTGGGGGTGGTGGTGGGGATCGGGGATCAGAAGCCGGGCAGCGGGGTGGACATGCTCTTGTGCAGCTGGGTGGCCGCGTCCGAGGTGTGCTGGTGCGTGGTGTCGTAACTCCCGGTGTTCGCCTGGAGCTTCTGCAGCATCAGCTCCAACTGCTGCTTCACCGTGCCGAAGTCGGTGAGCCAGGTGTCCATGGCGCTCTGGAAGGTGGTGGAGGCGTCACCGGTCCAGCTGGAGCGCAGCGCCTCGATCTGGCTCTGCATCTGGGTGTACGTGCTGTTGACCTCGTCCAGGGCGGTCTGGAAGCTGCCCTGGGCGGTCCGCATGCCCGAAGTGTCGACCGATGTGTTCGTGTTGGCGGCCATGGCCGTTCCTCTCGTGCCGGGGACCCGGGGACCCGGGGACCCGGGGACGTTGGGGGTCGTCGTTCGTGATGGTGGTCCGGGGCGGCGCCCGGCAGGGGCCGTAAGCCGGACTCCCTGCCCCACCGGCCGTGATTTTCTGTCCCTGCGGCCCGTCAGCCGGCCACCAGCGCGTCCTCCAGCGGGAGTTCGCCCGCCAGGTCGGCGAGGACGAGTGTGGGGGCGCCCGCGCGGTCGGCGATC
Source organism: Streptomyces sp. NPDC008092 (assembly GCF_042957285.1). Taxonomy (NCBI): domain Bacteria; kingdom Bacillati; phylum Actinomycetota; class Actinomycetes; order Kitasatosporales; family Streptomycetaceae; genus Streptomyces; species Streptomyces sp. NPDC008092. The sequence continues at coordinate 120,044 of NZ_JBIBHY010000008.1, read as the reverse complement.
CGGTCGGCCAGCCGGTGCGCGCCGTACGCGCCGTGCGCCGGGTCCTGCGCGGCGAGTGCCGCGAGGACGTCGTCGGGTACCTCGAAGCCGAGGACCGTGAGCCGCCGCCGGGTCAGTTCCGCGAGCCCCGCGCCGGTCCAGGCGGGCAGCCGCAGGTACTCGGCGAACGCCCCGGCCAGGTCGGTACGGGTACGCAGCAGCTCCATCAGGCGCGGGGCGGCGCCGCAGAGCACGAGCACCGCGCCGTGGGGGTCGCGGGCCGCCGCCTCCGCGGCCAACGCGTCCACGACCGCGTGCCGTTCGGGCTCCGGGCGGGCCTCGAAGGCGGGGTCCGCCGTCACGGTCAGCAGGCCGCCGGCCGCGCGCCGGAACGCGTCGGCGAGGAACGCCCGCGGCTGCGGGGCCCAGCGGGCCGGGACCGCCGACAGCGGTACGTGCGTGAGCGCGCCGGAGGCGAGGATGCCGAGCTCGCCGAGCGCCCTGCCGTAGGCGGCGGCCACGGCCCGGCGGCCGCTGCCGGGGGCGCCCTCCAGGACGACGTCGGCCAGACCTGCGGTGCCCTGCCCGAGGCTGACGAGGGTGTCCAGGCGGGCGGTGAGGGCGTCGGTGACGGGGGTGAGGGTGGTGAGGGTGGTGAGGTGGCGGGTGGGGGTGGGGGTGGGGGTGGCTTCGCCATCGGCCCTTGTGTTCCCGCCCGCACCACCCGTGACGGTTTCGTGGTCGGGTGCGGGTGGCCCCTGTGGGGCGGATTCGCCGTCGGCGGCCGCGGTGTCGGTGGGGGCCGCGGCCTCGGCTTCGCCTTCGGCCGTCGTGTTCCCACCCGCACCACCCGTGACAGTTTCGTCGTCGGGTGCGGGTGGCCCCTGTGGGGCCGATTCGCCGTCGGCGGCCGCGGGCGCAAGGGACGGAGGAGAGGGCGGAGTCGGTACGGATGCCGCGGGCGAGAGCGGGGGCAGGGGCGAGGGCGAGGGCGAGGATGGGGTCGGTGCGGATGCTGGAAGTGGAGGCGGAGGCGGAGGTGGCGTCGGTGCGGGCGCCGGAGGCGTCGGCGGTGCGGGTGCGGGTGCGGGTGCGGGTGTGGGTGTGGGGGTTGTGGGGCGGGGAGACGGTGGGCGGGGGGCCGGGGTGACGTCCGCTGCGGTCAGGAGGCTCAGTTCGCTGTCGTGGCCCGGGGGGTGCGTGGCCAGCCGGGATGCCTGGGAGCCGATCATCGACTCGAAGACCTGGCGGGCGACCCGGCCGTTGCCGAAGGTCGGGCCCTTGGGCACATCCTCGAAATAGCGGGACAGCGCCTCCAGGGCGTCGTCGGAGAGCTCGTAGTAGTGCTTGGCGCACAGGCCGCGGACGATCGTGACCAGTTCCTCCGGCGAGTAGTTGGGGAACTCGATCGTCCGGGCGAACCGGGAGGCCATGCCGGGGTTGGAGGCGAGGAACCGGTCCATGTGCTCCGAGTAGCCGGCCGCGATGACGACGATCTCGTCGCGGTGGTCCTCCATCAGCTTCATCAGCGTCTCGACGGCCTCCTGGCCGAAGTCCGGTCCGGTGCCCCGCGACTGGTTGGTCAGGGTGTACGCCTCGTCGATGAAGAGCACCCCGCCCAGCGCCCGGTTGAAGACCTCCGTGGTCTTGATGGCGGTCCCGCCGATGATCTGGGCGACCAGGTCGGCGCGGGCCACCTCGACGATGTGCCCCTGGCCGAGGATGCCGAGTTCGGCGAGGACCGCGCCGTAGAGGCGGGCCACGGTGGTCTTGCCGGTGCCGGGCGGCCCCGCGAAGACGAGGTGGCGGCTCATCGGCGGCATGGGCAGGCCCATCTCGGTGCGCCGCTTGGTCATCTTGTTGAGGTTGATCAGCCCGGTGACCTCCAGCTTGACGCTCTCCAGGCCGACCAGCGCGTCGAGTTCGGCGAGTGGTCCGGTGGCGGAGCGGGAGCCGCCCGGGTCGGCGGGTGGGCCGGGGGTCCCGGAACCGTCCGGGCCGTGTGGACTGTGCGGGTCGTGGGGGCTGTGGGGGCTGTGGGGGCTGTGGGGGCCGTTTGGGCCGTGTGGGCTGTGCGGGTCGGCCGGGCCGTCGGCGGGTCTGTCGCCCGCGTTGTCCTGGACCGCGCAGTTGTTGAGGTCGGTACGGGCGTCGGCGTGGGCGTTGACGCCTTGGCCGCGCGCGCCGGTCATCCGGCAGCCGACGGCGGTGAACGAGCCGCCTGCCAGGACCCGCACCGCGTCGCCCGGCGAGCCGGTGAACTCCGAGTCGTGCGCGGTGAGTTCCGCGTCCTCGCCGACGACCGCACCGCACCCGCGCAGGACGGAGCCGGCCATGAACGCGCTCGCCGATCCGGTCAGCCCCAGCCCCAGCCCCGGTCCCGGCCCCGGTCCGTGTGCCGTCGTCGCCTGGCCGTCGCCGTCCATCGCGATGTCGGCGTCCCGCAGGGTCAGCCGGGCACCGCCCTGCGCCCGGACCCCAGCACCCGCGCCGCCGGTGACGGTGAGCCGCTCCAGCTCGGCCGTACCGGAGTCGGCGGCCTGCACGGCGGCGGTCGTGGCGTCCCGGACGACGAGCCCCGTCGCCCGGACGGCGGTGGCCGCGCCGGTGACGTGGAGCCCGACCGGGGTGCCGGTGATCTCGCAGTCCTCCAGGCGGGGCCGGGCGCCCCCGGTGACCTGGACGCCGCTGCGGGCCGCGCCGGTGACCGTGCAGCCGCGCAGGTGCGGCGCGGCGCCGTCGGCGACGTGCACGGACTGCCCGCCCGAACCGGAGAACGCGCAGTCGGTGAGCGTCGTCTCGCCCCGGCCGGTCAGGTACGCGTCCAGCGCGGTACTGCCGGTCACGGTGACCCGGACCAGGGCGGCGCGCGCCTCCTGCTCGACGGCGACGGCGGGCTTGCCGCTGCCGGTGATCAGGGTGGCCTCGACGGTCGCGGCGGCGCTGCCGTTGACGCAGACGCCGTTGCCCCGGGGGCGGTCGAGCCGGCAGTCCCGTATGTCGAGGCGGCCGTGCTCGGCGACCACCACCGCCGAGGAACCCGCCTCGGTGATCTCGGTGTCGGCCAGCACGTTGCCGCCGGGCGAGGTGACCACCACGCCCGCGCCGTTCGGGTTGGTCACCCGGCAGCCGCGGGCGGCCAGCGTGCCCTCGTCCCAGGCGAGTACGGCCGTCCACGCCGCGCCCTCGATCCGGCAGCCGTCCAGCGCCGACTGCCCGCGCCGCAGGTCGAGGACCGGGGCCTCCCGGTCGGCGCCCGACAGGACGAGCCCGGACAGCTGCACCGCCTCGGCCCGCACCACGACCGTGCTCCCGGCGGGCGCGTGCACCCGCACGGTCCCGGCACCGCCCTCCGCGGCCAGCGTCACGGGCCGGACAATGTCCAGCGCCTCCTCGTACCGGCCGGGGGCGACCGTGATCAGCGCCCCCTCCGCGGCCTCGGCCAGCGCCCCGGCGATCGTACGGTGGGCGCCCGGGCGCTCCGGGGAGACCAGCAATACCTGCCTGCTCACTGCTCGGCTCCTTCTGCACGGACCGTACGACGGGTGACGATCAGTCCGGGCGGATCGGCGCTCTCGGCCCCGGCGTCGGTGCCGGTCCGCTCCAGCGCGTCCAGAATCTTCTCCAGGCCCTTGACGGCGATCTCGTCGAGCTTCGCCGCGACGTCCCGCCCACCGCCGCCACCGCCCACGGTGTTCCCGGCGGCTTTGGCGGCCTCGGCGGCCTCGGCGGCTTCCGACGGCGACAGTTCCCGCATCAGCACGGCGGGACCCTCGGCACGCAGCACCTTGAAGACGGTGCCCGGCAGGAACACCACCCGGTCGGGGACGGCCGGGTCCAGCGAACTGGTCCGCCGCGCGGTCATCGACCAGATCAGGACGTCGGTGGCGCCGCTGCCGCGCGGGCCTGGGTGCAGCGACGTACGGGCGTGACAGAACGCCCACTCGGTGACCAGCCCGCCCTCGCGGTACCAGGCGCGCTCCGCCTCACCGAGCCGGGTGCGCAGCAGGGTCGGGCCACGGTAGGAGGGCAGCCGCCGCAGCCCCGCCGTCACACAGCGCGCCAGCGGCACGTGCGGTCCGGGTACGGCCTCGCGCACCGCGGCGTCGGCCTGCCGGGGATCGCCGGACAGGTACAGGCGTACGGCGACCAGGTCGGTCAGCGCGTCCGCCGCCTCCGTCCTGGACCGGCCGCGCAGTCCGGGCGACTCCGACATCACGCGTGAGACGGAGCCGGCGAGGGCGTTGTACTGCTCGCTGAAGGTCCGGCGCATCCAGTCCCGCTCCTGCGCGACGCCCCGCTCCGGAGGCAACGCGCCGGCCGCGGCCCGCGGCACGGGCTGCACCCGCACGGCACCCGTTCGCGTGGACGCCGACGGCACGGCGCTGCCGTTCGCGTGGCCCGGGGCGGGACCGGTCCCGGGGGCCGGTGCCGCCGTCGGCGGGGCAACGCCGATGTCACCCATGCCATCGACGCCCCCAACGCCACCAACGCCACCGATGTCATCGATGTCGCCGATCTCCGGCTCGGGCGCGGCGGACTCCAACCGGAAGCGTGGTGGCGCGGCGGGCGGCACGGGCGGCTGCGCGGAGGCCGTGGGTTCGGCAGGGGGCACGGGTTCGGGCTGAGGGGTCGCCGACGACGCCGACTTCGCGTCCGCGTCCGCTTCGGCTACCGGTGTGCCGGCCTGGATACCGCTCCGCGGCGCACGGCGTCTGCCGAGCACGGTGGGCGCGTCGCCGAGGTCTGCCGCGCCGCTGCCGTGCCCGGCTTCCGTTTCCGGATCACCGGTGCCGGTGCCGGTGCCGCTGTCGCTGTCGCTGCCGGTGTCGGCGCTGGTCGCGTTGCGTACGGTCGGTGCCTCCGAGAGGTCCGTCGCCCCCTCGGTGTCGTGCTCGGCGGGCGGCTCCGCAGGGTCCGCCGCGTCGGCCTCCTCCTGCCATGGGGCGGAGCCGGGCACCACGGGTGACGCGGCGTCCGGTGGCACCACCGATGCGTCGGCGCCGGACTCCGTGCGGATGGGCGGCGCGGCCGGCGGGGGCGGTGGGAGGGGTGAGAGGGGTACGGCGGTGTCGCCGGGGGCAGGTGCCGGGGCCGGTGGCACGGAACCGGCGGGGAAGTACGTCGTCTCGGTCGGGAGGGTCCGTTCGCCGGTCTCGGCGCAGGGCAGGCCGTCGTACAGCACGGCCGGGTGACCCAGGGTGTCGGCCAGTGCCTGCCCGGGGGCGGCGGGGTCGCCGGGGACGTCGAGGGCGCCGTAGAGGACGAAGCGCACCGCGGAGCGGGCGCCGGGGAGCACGGTGTCCCAGAAGCGGGCAACGTGGTCGGGGGAGAGCGGGCGGGTGCCGGGGCTGCCGAGGACGACCAGGTAGAGATGCGGGTCGGTGGGCACGGCCTCGACCGTCCGCCGGTGGTGCGCGGCCAGGGGGTCGTGCTCGGCGTGGCGCAACCACACGCCGGCGGGCAGCGGTTGGGCGACGACGCTGGTGCCGGCCTGCCCGGTGGTGCGGATCGGCGCGGAGAACTCCCAGTGCGGCTTGGGGAAGCGCTGCGCCACCGGCTCGGGGTCGTGGCCCGGCCGGAACCGCAGCCAGGCGGCGCCGTCGTCGCCCGGCACGAACAGGCCGCCGCCGACGGTCGGCACGAGGTCGCCGTCGGCGGCCAGCACCTCGCGTTCGAGCCGGTCGGCGATACGACGGCACGCCGTTCGGATGTCGTCCGGCGTGCCCCGGCCGAAGACCAGCCGCGGGCTGCCGTACCGGGCGGCCGACAGCAGCCGGGCCACCGCCTCCCACTCGGTGGCGAGGGAACCGCCGGGCAGGTCCACCACGGCGAGGGTGTGCAGCGGGTCCTCGGCGATCCCCCCGGCGAACGCGGCCGCCCGGTCGTCGAACCTGCCCTTGGGATGGATCAGCAGGGCGTCGCCCACCAGGGTCGAGCGAAGGCGGAGCCGGGCCACCGGGCTCAGCCCTTCGCCGCGGCGGCACGGCTGAGCGCCGGACCGTCGGGGACGAGGGCGAGGACGCCCGCGGGCAGCGCGAGCCGGCGCTTGCCGTCGCCGAACCCGAGGGCCTTCTCGGCGTCGGTGTCCGCGATCCGGTACTTCAGGCCCTGCTCGGTGATCAGGTACTCGGCGCGGTCGCCGCCCGCCGAGGAGCCCGCCGAGGAGCTGGCCGAGGAGCTGGCCGAGGAGCCTGCCGAGGAGCCCGCCGGGACGGCCAGCACACCGCCGCCGGCGGGCAGGACGACCCCGCCGGCGCCGGGGGCGCCCACGGTGATCCGGGCCCGGCCGTCCGCCGCCTCCGTCAGGCAGACGGTGCCGCCGGTCAGAGCACGGACACCGGTCAGGTCCGGTATCCGGCCGGTCGTGGCGTCGTCCGCCGAGAGCGGCGCGACCGCGATGTCCGACGGTCCGACCTGGCGCGGTGCCGGCGCGCCGGGGCGGGCGGCGAGCAGGGCGTACTCGGTGGCGTTGACGCGGGCGACTCCGTCGGAGCGCATCACGTAGTAGTGCACCGCGCTGCCGGTGTTGCCGGTGTTGCCGGTGCTGTCATTGCTACCGGTGCCGTCGGTGCCGGTGCGGAAGACCTGGCCGACCTTCGCGGTCTGCCCGGCGACCTGCCCGGCCGCCTTCCCGGCGTCGGCCGGTACGGGCGCGGCGAGCGCGGCGCCCGTGGGCACGGCGGCCAGCCAGTCGGCGGTGGCGGGGAGGGCCGTCTGGTCGTCCAGGCCGAGGGCGATCAGCGTCGAGTCGCCGGGAACGGGGTACTTGACGCCGCGCAGCAGCAGGTACCGGGTGTCGCCGGGCCCGGTGAGCAGCACCTGGCGGTCGGCGGGCAGCGCGGCGAGCGCGGCGGCGGAACTCCCGAAGACGAGCGCCTGCCCCTGGTCGGCCGGGTCCTTGGCGCCCGCGTCCTCGGCCCCCGCGCCCTCAGCCCCCGCGCCCTCGGCCCCCGTGCCCTCGGCCCCCGTGCCCTTGGCGCCCGCCTCCTTGCCGGTCGGCCCCTTGCCGTCCGGCTCTTCGCCGCCCGACTGCGTGCCCGGCAGGCTGCCCGACTGGCTGCCGCCCGCCCCCTCCCCCGCCAGGCACCGCGCCCACGCGCCGGTCGCCAGTGCGGACGCGGTCGGCACGGTGTCCGGTGCGCCCTGGATGCCGACCGGGGTGCCGTGCGGGACCCCGGCCAGGGACTTCGCGGACACCGTCTCCGGCGTGCCGCGCCCGCCCGCGATGAGCAGCGCGGAGGCGTAGTTGCGTACGGGGCGCAGCTCGCCGCCCGCGTACACGTACCGGTTGCCGGTGTCCTCCTCCAGGACGATCGCCCCGTCCTTGCGCCAGTCGTCCTTGGCGACGGGCGAGATCAGCCCGTACACCCCGAACCCGGCGCACAGCAGCACCGTCACACCCACCCCGAAGACCGAGCCGAGCGCGGACCGCCGGGTCGGGCTGTCGCCCCGGCCGGGATCGCCGCTCACCAGGGCGGAGGCGAGGCGGCCCATGGCGAACTGGTAGGCCTGTACGTGATCGCGTCGCGTCTGCATGACTGCCGCCGTCCCTGTCCTCGTCCTCAGCCCGCGAGGCCGCGGAAGTAGCCGTACGCGTGCAGCACCTGGAGCAGCAGCGGCAGCAGCGCGATCGCCGTGACCGTCTCCAGGAGGTCGCCGAAGTGCCCCCATACGGGAAGGAGCCGGGCGCGTGGCAGCCGCCAGGCGCCGACCAGCAGGAGCAGCGCGGCGGCCAGCAGGACCGCGAGGACGGCGGCCCGGCCGCCGGGGCCGGTGGCCGCGACCCGGACGATGAGGACGAGCCCCAGGCCGTAGGCGCCGGCCAGCACGGCGGGGACCCGCTGGAGGGTGCCGTTGGTGCCGCGGGCGCGGAGCAGGACGGCCAGGCTGAGCGTGAGCGGGAGCAGCCAGCCGGCCCAGCCGTGCTCGCGGTCGGCGAGCAGCCACAGGGCGACGCCCCACACCAGCGCCGAGGAGATGCTGATCATGTCGAGGCAGGCGGTGGCGACGGCGACCCGGTTCGCCACGGCGTGGCCGGGCTCGGGCTCGATGTCGAGCTGGAGTTCCTCGGCGTCGTGGGGGAGTTGGGGTACGCGCAGCCGGGCTGTGCGCAGGGCGAGGCGGGGGGCCAGGTGTCCCAGGACGAACAGGCCCACCGCGACCACCGCGGCGGCCTGGACGCCGTGCAGGCCGGTGGCCTGGGCGAGTCCCGCGCCGATCGCGGCGGCGACAGCCGTGAGCAGTACGGTGCCGGGTACGACGAGCGGCAGCGCGCCCAGCGCGAGCAGCAGCCCGGCCAGCGCGACCACGAACCCGGCGGCCAGCAGCGTCCCCGTGGTGCCCGGGGCGAACCCGCCGGACGGGCCCTCCCGCAGGGCCGTCCCGGCCAGCGCGGCGAAGCCGAACGCGCCGACCCCGGCGACCAGGACACCGCCCCGGTCGGCCTGTGCGCGGGCGGCCGCCGCGCAGGCCGCGGCCAGCACCAGGGCGACCGCGCCCGCGGCCGCCGAGGTGAGCGCACCGGGACCGGCGCCGAGCAGCGTGGCGGCGAGCGCGGCAAGCGCCAGGCAGGACAGGGCGAGACCGAGGTTCCGGGTGAGTCCGGGGCGCCAGCGGCCGGAGCCGGCGCCGACGGCGTGCGCGACACCGTCGGAGACGTCGTCGAAGTGCAGGGCGGGCAGCGCCGCGTCGGCCGGCCGCAGGTGCAGCACGTCGCCGTCGCGCAGCCCGGCGCTCTCGGGGGTCGCCTCCGGGTCGAGGGGTTCCGCGCCGAGCCGTTGCAGGATCCAGGGCGTGCCCTGGGCCTGGAGGTCGTCGCCGACGGCCTGGCGCAGCAGCACCGGCAGCAGGGCGGCGACCGGGGTGGTGACCGGGACGGCGAGGTCGGCCCGGCCGGCCGGCGCCTCGACGGTGAGGCGGCAGACCTCGGTGACCCGGACGGACGGCGGCCCGCCGGTGGGGCTCGTCGCGGCCAGGGCGGCGGCCGGTCCGGTGGCGGCCGGTCCGGTGGTGGCCGGTCCGGTGGTGGCCGGGGCGGTAGTGGCCGGAACGGTGTTGGCCGGGGCGGTGGTCATCGTGCTCCTGTGGGGACGGGCGCCGCCGACACCAGGCCGGTCTGGACGAGCTGGACGGTGCGCCGGGTGACGAGCTGGGCCCGCCCGGCGGGCAGGGTGCGGGGCTTGGCCTCGCCGATGAACTTGCCCTCCTCCTTGGGGTAGGAGAACAGCAGCGCCGGGTTGCCGAGCTCCCACATGCGGCGGATCAGCGGGTCCATCACGGACCGCATGGCGCCGGAGGTGGAGCGGGCCACGACCAGGTGCAGCCCGATGTGGGCGCCCTGCGCGAGCAGCGGCACCAGCGGCGTCATCGGGGAAGGCGTGCCGGGCGCGCCGGCGAAGAGGTCGTAGTCGTCGACCAGGACGAACAGCAGCGGTCCGGTCCACCAGTCCCGCTTCTCCAGCTGCTCCGGGGTGACGTCGGCGCCGGGGGCCCGCTTGACCACGGAGACCGCGGCGCTGTCGGCGAGCTTGCCGAGCGCGTCGCCGTCGACGACGTAGCCGACCCGGTACTCCTCGGGGACGTCCTTGAGGAGTCCGCGGCCGGGGTCGGCCAGCAGGATCCTGGCCTCCTCCGGGCGGTAGCGGGCGGTGATGGCGCGGATGGCGAGGCGCAGGGCGTTGGTCTTGCCGGTCTCGCCGTCGCCGTAGACCAGCAGGTGCGGGGTGGTGCCGAAGTCGTGCCAGACGGGGGCGAGGCGCTGCTCGTCCCAGCCGAGGCAGAACCTGAGGTCGCGGGTGTCTGCGGGGGCGGGCAGCTGCCGGGCGTCCAGGCGGGTCGGCAGCAGCCGTACGCCGGGGGCCCGGGGGCCGGTCCAGAACGTGTCGATCTCGGCGACCGCGGCCTTGGTGGCGGCCGTCAGGTCGTCGGTGCGCGAGGAGCTGTCGAGGCGGGGCAGCGCGGACAGGAAGTGGTGTCCCGAGCTGGTCAGGCCGCGTCCGGGCCGGTGCGGGACACCGGCCGCGGCCCGGGAACCGACCTCGGACTCCATCGAGTCGCCGAGCCGCAGTTCGAGCTTGGTGCCGAGCATGTCCCGCAGCCGGGGCCGTACTTCGGACCAGCGGACCGCGGAGGCCACCACGTGCAGGCCGAACGACAGGCCGCGCGCGGCGAGTTCCATGATCCGCTGCTCCAGCTCGTCGAAGTCCTGGCGGAGCGTGGCCCAGCCGTCGACCACCAGGAAGACGTCGCCGAACGGGTCGTCGATCGTGCCGTCCGCGCGCAGCGCCCGGTAGGCGGCCATCGACTCCAGGCCTCGGGAGGTGAACAACTGCTCACGCTGTTCGAGGAGTTGGGTCAGCTCCTCGACGGTACGCAGCACCCGGTCGCGTTCCAGGCGGGTGGCGACGGACCCGACGTGCGGCAGACCGGCCGTCGAGACCAGACCGCCGCCGCCGAAGTCCAGGCAGTAGAACTGCACCTCGCGGGGCGTGTGGGTCAGGGCCAGCGACAGCATCAGGGTGCGCAGCAGGGTCGACTTGCCGGTCTGCGGCGCGCCCACCAGGCCGAGGTGGCCGTCGGCGCCGGACAGGTCGGCGGTCAGCAGTTCGCGCAGCTGCTCGAACGGACGGTCCACCATGCCCAGCGGGACGCGCAGCGCGCCCTGCACCCGCGGGTCGGCGGCGCCCATGCCGCGCTCGGGATCGGGCACGATGCCGGGCAGCAGCTGGTCCAGTCCCGGCGACTCGGACAGCGGGGAGAGCCAGACCTGCCGGGCGGGCGGACCGCTCTCCTCCAGCCGTCCGACGAACACCTCCAGCAGGCTGTCCTCGCCGCCGCTGCCGTCCGCCGCCTCCTCCTCCGCCCCGGTGTCGTGGCCGCGCAGGTTCTCCTCGGCGAGCGAGACCAGCCGGGCGGCCTCCTCCGCCTCCCGGTCCGCGGCCGGAGGGCCCTGCCGCTCCAGGCCGAAGGCGGTCACCTCGCGTACGACACCCTGCCGCCCGGCCGTCTCCTCGGGACCCGGCGCCGCGGGCGCGGGCCCGGAGACGTACGCGGCCTTGAACCGGACCAGGTTGGTGGTGTCGACCTTGAGGTAGCCGTTGCCCGGCGCGGACGGCAGCTCGTAGGCGCTGGAGGTGCCGATCACGCTGCGGGACTCCATCGAGGAGAAGGTGCGCAGCGCCAGCCGGTACGACAGGTGGCCCTCGACCCGGTGGATCCGGGACTCGTCCAGCCGCTGCGAGGCCAGCAGCAGATGGACGCCGAGGCTGCGCCCGAGCCGCCCGATGGACACGAACAGCTCCACGAACTCGGGCTTGCTGGCGAGCAGTTCGGAGAACTCGTCCACGATGACCAGCAGCGAGGGCAGCGGGGCGAGGGTGCCGACCCCGGCGGAGCGCGCCTTCTCGTACTCGTAGAGCGAGGCGTAGCCGGCCTCCCGCAGCAGTTCCTGACGGCGGATCATCTCGCCGTTGATGGAGTCCCGCATGCGGTCGACGAGGTGGAGTTCGTCGGCGAGGTTGGTGATGACGGCGGAGGTGTGCGGCAGCCGGTCCATGTTGAGGAAGGTGGCGCCGCCCTTGAAGTCCACCAGGACCAGGTTCAGGATCTCGGAGGAGTGGGTGGCGGCCAGACCGGTCACCAGCGTGCGCAGCAGCTCGCTCTTGCCGGAGCCGGTGGCGCCGATCAGCAGGCCGTGCGGGCCCATGCCGCCCTGCGCGGACTCCTTCAGGTCCAGCTCGACGACCTCGCCGTCCTCGGTGACCCCGATCGGCACCTTCAGCCGGGCCTCCTGGGCCAGCCGGGGACGCCACTTGGCCGCGACGTCGAAGCCGCGCACGTCCCGGATGCCGAGCATGGTGGCCAGGTCGAAGTCGGACTCCAGTGGCTGGTCCGCCAGGTCGACGACGCCGCCGGTGCGCATCGGGGCGAGCGCCCGCGCCAGGTTCTCGGCCTCGACGGGACCGAGCCGGTCGGCCCGGCCGCTGACGTTCTCGGCGCCGCTCGGGAAGTCCACCCGGCCGCCGCGCACCGTGAGCCGCAGCACCTTGGGGCCGCCGGGCACCGCGCCGGTGAGGTCCAGCAGCACCACCCCGCGCAGTCCGGCGCCCAACAGCCTTGAGGTCGCCGGGAGTCGTACGCCCTGGGCGACGATCACCGTGAACGGCTCGGCCACGCTGGGCGAGGAGGCCGGGTCGTGGTCGGGGCGGTCCCGGACGTCCGGCCCGAGCAGGTCCATCAGCTCGTCGTGGTCCCCGGCGGCCAGCCGCACCGCCCCCGCCGCGTCCTCCTCGGCCGGATGGGCGTTGTGCGGCAGCCACTTGAGCCAGTCCCACGAGCGGTGCGCGGCCTCGTCGCCGAGCACCGCCACCCGCAGTTCGTCGGGGGAGTGCAGGACCGCCAACTGCCCGAGCATCGCCCGGGCGAGGGCCACCGCCTCCTCGGTCTCGCCGGTGAACTCGACGCTGGTGAAGCGCCGCAGCGAGACCGGCACGGGCAGCAGGGGCACGGTCTGGTGGGCCTTGGTGAACCGGCGCAGCGAGATCGCGCACAGCGGCTCCAGGTCCTCCACCGGCCGGGTCTGCGGCGGCAGGAACTCCAGCGCGGCGCGGCGGGTCGCGAGTCCGATGCGGACCCGGCCGAAGTCCTCGTAGCCGGGCCTGCGTTCCCACAGCCGGGGCCCGCTCGCCAGCGCCCACAGATCGGCCGCCTCGGGGTTGTCCCACAGCAGCGCGGCCCGCTGTCCGTCGGCCGCCTGCCGGGCCTGGACCCGCTTCTGGCCGAGGTAGCGCAGGTAGTCACGGCGTTCGGCGCGCATCCGGCGGCGCCGCTCCGCTCCGGGCCGGCCGATCTGGGTCAGCGTCATGCTGACCATGGCGATGCCCATCATCCCGGTCATCATGTACATGGACGTACCGCCGCTGCCGACCGAGTACATCAGCACCATGGCCCCGGCACCCAGGCCCATCGGCAGGTACGTCATCACCGAGCCGAAGTCGGCGGTGGCCGGTTCGCCGAGGACCGGGGGCTCGGCCAGTTCCACCTGGCCCTCCGGCATCGGGGGGCCTTCGGCACGCGGCGAGCGCTTGGCGACGACGGTGCTCAACGTGCTCTCTTCTCTTCTTCGCTGCTGCTCTGCTCTGCTTCGCTTCTGCTTTGCTGCTCTGCTGCTCCGCGGCACTTCCTGGTGTGCGCGTCTGCCGCACTTCCTGGCGTGCGCGCGGCGGGATCCGCGCGTGGAGCGTAGGCAGGAGGCCGCTCGCGCCCGCGCCGCACGAGCCGAGGTCCGCCCCCGCGGACAGCGAAGCCTGGCCGGAGGGGCAGCTTCGCCAAGTACACGCCAAGTCGGCGTTAAGGCGGTCCGGTGAACATCCCCGTACGCCGCTTCGGAACGACGGTCCACCCCCGTCACTTCCGTTTGCTCCCGTCACTCTCGTCACTCCCGTGACTCCCGGAAGGAAAGCAAGGACGTTGGGGATGATCTCGATCGCAGTCCTCGCCGGTGACCCGATGACCGGCGAGGGCGCCGTCTCGTGCCTGCGCAGGTACCCGGGGCTGAAGGTGGTGTCCCAGGAGGAGCACCGGCACGCGGACGTGGTCCTCATGATCACGCCGGACGTCACCGAGGAGACGGTACTGCTGCTGGAGTCGGTGACCGCCCGCTCGGCCAACCCCGGTGTGGGGGTCGTCCTGGTCACCGGGCACATCGGCGACGCCCACCTGCTGCGGGCGGTGCGCCACGGCCTGCGCGGGGTGATGTGGCGTCAGGACACCACGTACGACAAGGTCGTGGAGGCGGTGCGCGCGGTGGCCGACGGCGGGGCCGCGCTGCCGCTCACGGTCCAGGGCAGGCTCGTCGACCACATCCGGGAGGTCCAGCGCGACGTCCTGGGGCCGCTCGGACTGACCGCGTCCGGGCTGGAGTCCCGCGAGGTCGACGTGCTGCGGCTGCTGGCCGAGGGCCTGGAGACGACGGAGATCGCCCAGAAGCTGAACTACTCCGAGCGCACCATCAAGAGCATCGTCAGCGTCATGATGAACCGTCTCGGCCTGCGCAACCGCACCCACGCGGTCGCCTTCGCCCTGCGCTCGGGGACGTTGTAGCGGGCGGGGCCGGAGCGCCGAAGAGGGTGCCGCTCGATGCCGTCGGGCGCCTGCGGCTGCGTGGGGGTTGCTCGCGCAGTTCCCCGCGCCCCTAAGGGGCGCCACAGCAGCGCCCTGCTTTCAGGGGGCGCGGGGCTGTGTCGGTATGCGGCTCCGCCGCGTGGGCGTGACCAGCCCCCGTCGGCCCGCAGGGGAAGAATTTCCGGTCCTGCGGGGCAGAGCCCGCGGCGATCGGCGGGCCGTCCGCCGCCGCGCCCCTAGATTCGCGCGCCGGGGAACAACACACGCGGAGACGGGCAGGCAGACATGGAGCACACCGCAGGGCAGCCGGAGACGCCGGAGGAGCCGGCCGTCTGGGAACGGCCGCTGCCGTGGCTCCGGGAGACCGGGTCCGAGACCAGGTCTGAGCCCGGGTCCGAGGCCGGGTCACGGGGAGCGACCGGGACGGAGCCCGTTTCCGAAGCGCCGGCCGCGGAACCGGCGGCGGGCGGCCGGGGGTCCGGGCCCGCCCCGGACGGCGAGAGTGCACCCGTACCGACCCCGACCCCGACCCCCGACCGCACACCTGCGTCGCCGCCCGCGACCGCACCCGGTGCGGCCGAGTCGGTTACGGCCGGGCAGCCCGGCGGGTTGTTCCGGTCGCCGGCGGTGCGCCCGGAGCAGCCCGGTGCACCGGACGAGGCGGGCTCCGGGGAAGCCCGGCCGGAGCGCGGGGCGCGGGTCGTCGGCGCCGTGGTCGCCGCCTGCGTCCTGCTGGTCCTCGGCCTCGGCAGCGCCGCGTTCATGGCGCTGCCGGACCACGGCGACTCCGCACCGCACGCCGCGGCCGTAGGCGACGGCGCCGTCCCCCAGCTCACCGAGGGCGCCGCGGCCTGGCCCACCGGCTCGGGCTCCGGCTCCGCGTCGGCCTCCGGCAGCGGCCGTCCGGCGCACGACTCCAAGGGCACGAAGCCCGGCAGGACCAAGGGCGCGCACACCACCGGGGATTCGTCCGCGGAGGCCGACGCCGCCCACCCGGACAAGGCGACCGGCACCAAGGCCACCCACGCCGCCGCCGGCGGTACCGGCACCACCGCGACGAGCAAGCCGGCGTCGAAGCCGACCGCCACCCACGCCGCCTCCTCGGCCACCGTGTCCGGCGACGCGATCGTCGGCTACGCCTCCTCGAAGTGCGTCGAGGTGAGCGCCCACGCCGGCACGGACGGCTCCCCGCTGCGGCTGTGGGGGTGCGACGGCGACGCCTGGCAGAAGTGGGTCTTCAAGTCCGACGGCACCGTGCGCTCCATGGGCCTGTGCCTGGACATCGCCAACGCCTCCCAGGACAACGGCGCGGCCGTCCAGCTGGCGACCTGCAACGGCGGCTGGGCCCAGAAGTTCAACCTCAACGGCTCCCACGACCTGGTCAACTCGGTGATCGGCAAGTGCGTGGACGCCAAGGACTCGGGCACCGCCAACGGCACCCGGCTCCAGCTGTGGGACTGCGCCGGGACGTCCAACCAGAAGTGGCATCTGGCCTGAGACCGGCAGCAACCGGCAGCCCTCGTGTCAGCTGCGTGGGGCCCTGTCCTCCGCGGCTGCCCGGGCCGCCTCCACCAGGTGCCGCGAACCCCACCGCCGTGCCACGTCCTCCGCGAGGGCGAACTGCCGTCGCGCCTCCTCCTGGTCACCCAGCAGCCGGTACAACTCGCCCAGCGAGTGGGCGAACGGACGGGTGGCGAAGGAGACACTGGCGGCACCGGCGAGCTGGGTGCGCAGCGGCAGCAGCAGCGGGACCAGCTCCAGTGCGGTGGCCATGTCGCCCAGCAGGAACGCCAGTTCGGCCCGGAAGGACAGGGCGATGCCGTACAGGTGGTCGGGTACGACGGGTACGGCGGCCTCGGTGCGCCGGCCGAGCGCGTGTGCCTGCCCGCGTTCGCCCAGCCGGGCGAGGACCACTGCGAGGGCGAGCTCGGCGGTGGGTTCGGGCTCGGGCTCGGGTTCGGCGAGGAGGGCCCGCAGCAGTGGTTCGGCCTCCCGCGGGCGGCCCTGACCCAGCCGTACGGTCGTCAGCCCGAGGACGTGCACGAAGTCGCCGTACGGCGATCCGCGGGAACGCAGCCGCTCCCGCACCTCCGCGTAGCCGGCCTCGGACTCCGCGAAGCGGCCCTCGACATGGGCCAGCATGGCCAGGGTCGTCAGGTTGATGGTCTCCGCCTCAGCCAGCCGGTGCCGCCGGGCGACGGTCCGCCCCTCCCCGGTGTGCCGGCGGACGTGGGCGACGTCGTTGCGGGCGCCGGCGGCCATGGCTCCGATGTGCTCCCGCACCCAGCTGTTGGCGGGCAGGTCGTGCGCGTACCCGAGCACCCGCAGTTCGGCCGCCAGTGCCTCGCGGCGGTCCGGGAACCCGTCGGGCGTGACGACGGACGCGACGGTCAGCGCGGAGGAGAGCAGCAGCGGGTCCCCGACCGCACGGGCGACGGCCAGCCGCCGCCTCGCCTCCACCACCTGCTCCGCACGCCCCCGGACGCTCGCCTCGACTCCGGCATCGCCCCGGCCCCCGTCCCCGCTGCCGCTGCCGCTGCCGTCGGCGTCCCCGCGGCCCTCTTCGTCCGCAGGGGAGGGCGGCAGGGTGCCGAGGACGGCCGGGTCCAGGTCGGCGCGTGCGATCAGCCGGTCGACGAACGTGTCGACCGCCGCCGGTTCGACCAGCCCCCACGGTCCGCTGAGGGCCCCGCTCGGCGCCGGCTCAGGTCCGATCCACGCGCCGAGGGCCGCCGCCGCCAGTTCGTCGTGCCCGAGGCCCTCGGCCGCGGCCAGGGCGCGCTGCCTGGTGTGGCGCGCCGCCACGATGGCCCCGGCCCGTATCTCCGCCCGCAGCAACCGCCCGAGCAGGGCGACCAGCCGCCCCGCCCGGCCGCCTCCCGCGTCGCCGGTGTAGCCGGAGTCGCCGGTGTAGCCGGTGTAGCCGGTGTCGCCGGTGTCGCCGTTCGAGTCCCAGGCCGTGTCGCCGTCCGTGGTGGCGGCGGGTATCAGCGCGAAGGACTCGATGGCCTGCGTGAGCAGTTCGACCGCGGTGTCGTGGGCGTAGCGCCGCTCGGCGAGGTCGGCCGCGCCCAGCGAGTACTCGACGGCGAGCGCCGCCGTCCGCGCGTTCGCCGCCCGTGCGAAATGGTGCGCGAGGGCCGCCAGATCGTCCGGACGGCGCCGGCGCAGCACCTCCGCCAGACGGGCGTGCAGCCGCGCGCGCCGCACCCCGACCAGGTCCGTGTAGAGGGTGTCGCGGACCAGTGCGTGCGCGAACCGGACCACCCCCGGCGCCGGTTCGGTCAGCAGCCCGGCCACGACGGCCGCCTCGACGGCGTCGAGCACGTCGTGTTCGCCGTGCCGTGCCGGGTCCGCGGCCTCCACGAGCACACCGACCTCCGTCTCGCGACCCACCACCGAGGCGAGCTGGAGGACGGGCGGTGCCCCTTCGGGCAGCTGCCGCAACCGTCGGCGCAGCACGTCGCGCACGCCCTGCGGTACCTCGGAGACCGCCACCAGGGCCCCCTCGCTGGCGAGCAGCCGTGCGCTCTCGCGGACGTAGAAGGGGTTGCCGCCCGTGCGCTCGGCGAGCGCGGTCACGATGGCCGTGTCGACCGGCCCCCCGCACACCGCACCGACCAGGGCGGCCACGTCCGGCAACGGCAGCCCGCCGAGCGCCAGCCGGAACGGCGAGCGGTGGGCGAGTTCGGCGAGGGTCTTGGTCAGCCGGTCCGCCGCGTCGGCCGGGCGGTACGCGGCGATCACCAGCACCGCTGAGCCGACCAGCTCGGCGGCGCGTTCCAGCAGGGCCAGCGTCTCGCCGTCCGCCCGGTGCAGGTCGTCGAGGACGACCGCCAGCGGGGTCTTCGCCGCGGCCTCCCGCAGCCAGGCGGCGAACGCCCGGTGCAGCCGGAACCGTCCGGCCGACGCCGCCCCGCCGTCCGGGCCCGGGAGCCCGGTGCCCCTGACGTCGTCCGCTCCCCGTTCGCCGTAGCCGGCCTCCTGGAGCAGTGCGCCGAGCGCGTCCGGATCGGTGGGCGGCACGTGGAGGGCGAGCGTGTCGAGCGCCTCCGCCCAGGCCCAGGCGGAGGGGGCGCCGTCGAACTCGGGGCACCGGCCGACCACCACGGTCCAGCCCTGCTCCCGCAACCACAGCCGGTACCGGCCGAGCAGCGCCGACTTGCCCGCACCGGCCTCCCCGGTCACCAGGACCACCCCGCCGCCGCGCCGGGCGGCACGCGCG
The DNA here is from genome assembly GCF_042957285.1 of Streptomyces sp. NPDC008092. Classification (NCBI taxonomy): domain Bacteria; kingdom Bacillati; phylum Actinomycetota; class Actinomycetes; order Kitasatosporales; family Streptomycetaceae; genus Streptomyces; species Streptomyces sp. NPDC008092. The sequence goes on along the minus strand of NZ_JBIBHY010000008.1, from coordinate 101,716 downwards.
ACCTCGACGAGGGCCCGCAGCTCGCCGTCCCGACCCACGAACAGCTCCCCGGCCGGCTCCTCAGCCGGCTCTTCGGCCGGCTCCTCGGCAGGCAGGTTCACGTCGGCTGGGGCCGCGGACTCCGCGAAGGGCACGAGCGGGACGGGCGAAACCGGTATGGGCGAAGCCAGTACAGGTGCAACCGGTATGGGCGAAACCGGTACAGGCGAAGCCGGTACAGGCGAAACCGGTACGGGCGTCGACCGCGCAGTAGGCACCGCGGGCACTTTCGCCCCCGTCGCCCCTGTCACCTCCGTCGCCACCGCCGTCCCTGTCACCCCCCTCATCCCTGTCGGCACCGACGCGCGCAGGATCTCGGTCCGCCCCGCCAGCAGGGCCTTCTCCAGTTCGGTCAGCGCGTCGCCCAGGCCCAGGCCGAGTTCGTCGGCCATGACGGCGGCGGCGCGGCGCAGCTCGGCCAGCGCGTCGGCACGCCGCCCGCCGGCCCACAGCGCGAGGGCCAGCAACCGCCAGCCCTCCTCGCGCAGCGGATGCTCCCGCACGAGCGCCTCGGCCGCCGGTACCGCCTCCGCCGGGGTGCCGGACGCGAGGGTCGCGCCGATCGCCAACTCCCGTGCCGCGAGATGCAGATCACCCAGCCGGGTCGCCTCGGCGGCCGCCCACTCCTCGTCGGCCCACTCGCCGTACGCGGCCCCGTGCCACCACCCGATGGCCTCCTCAAGGAGGCGCCGGGCCTCGGCCGGCGGCGCCGTACGGGCCCGCCGCACCGCCGCCTCGAACCGCCAGGCGTCGACCGCCCCTTCGGGCAGCCGCACCGCGTACCCGGGTGCGACGCTGACCAGGACACCGGCGGGGGTGCGCGGCGCCCGGCCGGGTTCGAGCGCGCGGCGCAGGTTCGACACGTAGACATGCAGGGAGGCCGCTGCCTTCCGCGGGGGCCGGCCCTGCCACAGGCGGTCGATGAGCCGGTCGACGGGCACCACCCGGCCGCGGTTCGCCAGCAAGAGGGCGAGGACCGCACGTTGCCGGGGGCTTCCCAGGTGGACCGGTGCACCGTCGATGTCGGCACCGATCGGTCCCAGGACCTGAACACAGAGCATGAACGGGCAATTTACAGCGCCGCTTCACCCCTTCGGAGGCGCTCCGTGGCGTGTCCGACGCGCTTCCCGGGGCCCGACGGGAAGCGGCTCCCGCCCGGTGCCCGTCCGGTTCCCGCCCGGTGTGCGTCCGGTTCCCGCCCGGTGTGCGTCCGGCTCCCGCCCGGTGCCCGTCCGGTTCCCGACCGCCCGTGCCGGGTGCGTGTCGGGTGCGTCCGATGTGTGTCCGGTGCGCGTCCGGTGCGTGCGGGCATCCGCGTGGCGCCACGAGGCAGGCCCATTTATGGAGTATCGACCTACCTGTGGTGACGCCTTGGTGAACAATGGCCATCCTTGGGGACAGGTGCGGCTGCAGCCGTCGGCCGGATGGGGTGAGGGGCATGCAGGAGCCGAGACTCGGGGTTGCCGTGGTGACCATGGGGAACCGCCCCGACGAAGTCGACGCCCTGCTTCTGTCCGTCGCCAAGCAGGACCTCGCCCCCGACCGCATCGTGATCGTCGGCAACGGCTGCCCGCTGCCCGAGTTCGCCGGCCGTCTCGACCTGCCCGGCGAGGTCACCACCGTCGACGTCGAGGACAACCTCGGCTGCCCCGGCGGCCGCAACGTCGCCCTCGCCACCCTGCGCGCCTTCGGCGACGTGGACGTCGTCGTCGAACTGGACGACGACGGCCTGCTCGTCGACGTCGAGGTGTTCCGGCAGGTCCGGGATCTGTTCGCCGCCGACCCCCGCCTCGGCATCGTCGGCTTCCGGATCGCGGACGAGCACGGCGTGACCCAGCGCCGGCATGTGCCGCGCGTGGGCAACGCCGACCCCCTGCGCGGGGGTTACGTCACCGGGTTCCTCGGCGGCGGCCATGCCCTGCGCATGGACATGCTCGCCGAGACCGGCGACTGGCCCGCCGAGTTCTTCTTCGCCCACGAGGAGACCGACCTCGCCTGGCGGGCCGCCGACGCCGGCTGGAAGATCCTCTACGCGCCCGAACTGCTCCTCCAGCACCCCCGGACCTCGCCCGCCCGGCACGCCGTCTACTTCCGGGTCACCGCCCGCAACCGGGTCTGGCTGACCCGCCGTCGGCTCCCCCTGCCGCTGATCCCGGTCCACCTGGGCGTCTGGATACTGATCACCGTCCTGCGCACCCGTTCGACGGGCGGCCTGCGGGCCTGGTTCGCGGGCTTCGCGGAGGGACTGCGCGAGCCGGCCGGGGAGCGCCGCCCCATGCGCTGGCGCACGGTCTGGCGGCTCACCAGACTGGGCCGCCCCCCGGTCGTCTGAACCCGGGCCCACTGTCCCCCACCGACCCGCAGACCCACCGGAAACACGGGAATAGGCGAACACGGGAGTAAGCGAACGCGGAAATACGGGAACGCGGAAACGCGTGAGCGCGGAAACGCGTGAACGCGGGAATCCGTACGGGAGGGGCGGGACGAGGGCCCCGGTCGATCACCTCCGCCGACCGGAACCCTCTCGCGTCCCCGGACCCTGGCCTGCGGCGACACTCCCCCGAGTTGCGCGATCCACGCGCGCGCCGTCGGACCCGATCCGATGCGAAGATCACATCAGGGTTCGCCAACGGATCGCTAACATGTGGCCAGCGGTTCTCCCGGAGGTCGCGAACCGGTTGGCGCGAAGCCGCCGTACGGCTCCGGGAACAGCCCGGAAACCCAGCGGATTCCGGCTCCGGCCAGCACAGAGAAGGTGGCGGGAAATCATCCCCTACGGGATGGGATTCCGCCAGGATCCAGGACCGGCGGGTACGTCCGCCGTGCGGGAAGGCGATGGGCGGAGTGATGCGGCGGTACGAGCTGCGGTTCGGACTGCTGGGACCTCCGGTCCTCTACGACGCGTCCGGCGTACGCCCCATCGGCAGCCCCAAGGTGCGCGCGCTGCTGGCCGCGCTGCTCCTGGAGGCCGGGCGGGTCGTCTCCGTCGACTCGCTCAGGGAGGCCCTGTGGGGCGGGGCGCCCCCGGTGTCGGCGCGCGCCTCGCTGCACAACCACGTCACCCGGCTGCGCCGGCTCCTCGACGATCCGGAGCGGCTGCGGGCCGTACCGCCCGGGTACCTGCTGCGTGTCGACGACGGTGAGCTGGACGTCGACGTGTTCGACGCCCGGGTGGCCCAGGCGCGCGCGGCGCACAGGCGGCGGGAGTGGGCGCCGGTGCTGCGCGCCTGCGCCGAGGCGCTCGATCTGTGGCGCGGCAGCCCGCTCGGCGGTCTCCCCGCCGATTTCGGCGGCCGTGCCTTCGTACAGCGCCTGGAGGAGGCCCGGCTCCTGCTGCTGGAGTGGGGTTACGACGCGGAGCTCGCCCTGGGCGGGCCCCGGCTGGGCGGTGTCGCACCGGAGTTGGCGGCGCTGGTCGCCGAGTACCCCCTCCGGGAGGCCTATCACCGCCAGCTGATGCTCGCCCTCCACCGCACGGGTCGCCAGGCCGAGGCCCTCGCCGTCCACCGCGACCTGCGCAACCGCCTGAGAGACGACCTGGGCATCGAGCCGGGCCCGGCGGTCCGCCGGGCCCACGTGGAGGTGCTGCGGGGGAGCGACGCGGCGGGGGAGGCGCTGCCGCACGGGGACAGGGGTCCCTCGGGCGGTGGGGCGCTCGACGAGGGTGAAACAGGCGCGGACGCGTGTTTCGCCGCGCCCTCGAAAGACACGTCAACGGACCGCGCGACGAAAGCCGGGAACGCCGCCGACCGGACAGAGCCCGCCCACCCCCTGGACGACCCCGTCGCGCCCGCTTCTACGCGCGACGCCCCCCCGACCCCCCGCCCCGCTCAACTCCCTCCACCCCCTGCTCAACTCCCCCCACCCCCCGCCCACTTCACCGGCCGCACCACCGTCACCGAGGAACTGCGCCACACCCTCACTCCGCCACCCCACCCCACCCACGAAGACCCGACGCACCCTCTCGCTCCGCCACCCCCCGCCCCCTTCATCGCCCACCCCGCCCCCCACCCCGAACCCACGCCAACAACCCTGCCCCCCACCCCCACCGATCCCCGCCCTCTTGCCCCCACCGATCCCCACCCTCCCGCTTCCCCCGCCCCCCTTCCCCCCGCAGCCGCCGACGGCGATTCCGCCCCACTGGGGCCACCCGCACCCGACCACGAAACTGTCACGGGTGGTGCGGGTGGGAACACAAGGGCCGATGGCGAAGCCGAGGCCACAGCCACCCCCACCCTCACCGCGATCACCGGCATGGCCGGCGTCGGCAAGACCGCCCTCGCGCTGCACGTCGCGCACCAGCTGCGGAATCGTTTCCCCGACGGCCAGCTCTACGTCAACCTGCACGGCGCCACCCCCGGAATGCCCCCGCTCGCCCCCGGCCAGGCGCTCGCCGCGCTGCTGCGGGACCTCGGCGCCGACCCCCGGCACATCCCCGAACACCCGGACGCGGCCGCCGCGTTGCTGCGCTCCCTGCTCGCGCCGACCCGCACCCTCCTGCTTCTCGACGACGCCGCGACCGCCGCGCAGGTGCGGCCGCTGCTCCCCGGCGGCCCCGGCTGCGCGGTGATCGTCACCAGCCGTTCGCCGCTCACCGCGCTCGACGGCGCCCGCCGCTTCCCGCTCGGGCCGCTGACCGGTGAGGACAGCGCGGCGCTGCTGCGCGCGGTCAGCGGGCGGGCGGAGATCGACGCCGGTCACCCGCTCGTCGGCCTCACCGGACGGCTTCCACTCGCCCTGCGCGTGGTGGCCGCCCGGCTGGCCGCCCGACGCGCGCTCACCCCCGAGGTGCTGGCGGGTCAGCTGGCCGCCACCGAGGACAGGTTGCACCACCTCGAATACGACGACCTGAGCGTCCGGCGCTCCCTCGCCGTGGCCCATGACGCCCTCGCCGGCTCCGACCGCGCCGCCGACCGCGACGCCGCCCTCGTCCTGCGCCACCTCGGCGCCCTCGACCTGCCCACCTGCGGCGCCCCCCTGATCGCCCGGCTCACCGGCACCGACGAGCGCCGCGCCGAGGCCGCCCTCGACCGCCTGGTCGACGTCGCCCTGCTGGAGGAGACCGCGTACGGTCGCTACACCCCGCACGACCTCGTACGGGACTTCGCCCGCGAGCTGGCCGACGGCACCGACGGCGCCGACCGCACCGACGCCGCTCTCACCGCCCTGCGCTGGTTCGCCGCCGTCGCCGAACGCGCCCTCCTCGCGATCCTCGAACCAGGACTCGACCGGGACGACCGCCGCCGGCCCACCACGGCCCAGCCCGCCGAACACCGGCCGTACGCCACCGCCCTGCCGCCCTTCGAATGCGCCGAGCACGCCTTCGCCTGGGGCGACATGGAGCTGGAGAACATCGTCGCTCTCGTGGAGCGGTACGCCGGCACCGCCGACGCCCGGATCAGCGCCTGTCTCTCCACGCTCGTCCGCCTCCTCTACCCCTACGTGCTGCGCAGCGGCCGGGTCGCCGAGATGGAGGTGCTGGGCACCGCCGCCCTGGCCGCCGCCCGGCGCCTCGGTGACGAGCCCGCCGAGGCCTACGCCCTGGGCGACCTCGCCGGCCTGCGCTTCCTCACCGGCCGCCACCGGGAGGCCCTCGCCCTGACCGACGGGGCGCTGGTCCTGTGGCGGCGGCTGGGCGTGCTGTCCTGGATCCGGCGCGGCCTGAACAACCGCGGGCTGCTGCTGGAGGGGCTCGGCCGGTACGAGGAGTCGGGCGAGGCACTCCTGCAGAGCCTGGACCACTCCCGGCAGCTGAACGACCCCTACGGCGAGGCCGTCACCCACAGCCATCTCGGCAACCTCTACGAGCACACCGACCCGCGCGCCGCCATCGAGCAGCACCGGCGTTCCCTCGCGATCGGGGACGCGATCGGCGCCGTCATCCTGCAGCACTCGGCGCACTGCAACATCGGCTACGCGCACCTCCGCCTCGGCGAACCGGCGGCCGCCGCCGCCCACTTCGAGGAGAGCCTGCGCATCCTCGGCGGCCACGGCGACTGGCACGGCGAGTCCCAGACCAGGCTCGGGCTGGTCCGCGCACTGCGCGCCCTCGGCCGGACCGACCGCGCCCACCACGAGTGCGCCGAACTCCTGCGCCGCGCCGACGCCCGCGCCGACCGCTACAGCGGCGGTCTCGCCCGCCACCAACTCGGTCTGCTCCTGCGCGAGCAGGGGCGCACCGGCGAGGCGTACGACACCTGGCGAGCCGCCCTCACCGCCCTGGACGGCACGGACGAGCCCGACGTCCTCGCCGAACTGCGCACCCTGCTGGCATCCGGCGACTGACCGGACCGGTCACTTCGCGTCGGCATAGCACTCCACCACCGCGGTCGTGAACGGGAACCGCACCGGTGTCCGGCCGAACGTCAGCCGTCCGGCCAGGTCGGCCGCCTCCCGGATGGCCGCCACGACCGTCTCGGTCTCCTCCTCGGGGCAGTGCACGATCACTTCGTCGTGCTGGAAGAAGACCAGCTCGGCCGAGAGGTCCGCGCAGGTCCGGCGCAGTGCCGCGAGCATCAGCAGGGCCCAGTCGGCGGCACTGCCCTGCACCACGAAGTTGCGTGCGAAGCGGCCTCTGGCCCGGGAGTTGGTGGAGGCGTACCCCGGCACCCAGCCCTCGGCGGCCTGCTCCTCCGGCTCCTCCTGGGGCATCCCGGCCTCCTCGGTGCCGTCGCCCGCGCCGGTCGCCGGTGGACAGGTCCGGCCCAGCCAGGTGCGCACCAGCCGGCCCTCCTCGCCCGCTCGCGCCGCCTCGTCGACGTACGCCACCGCCTTGGGGAAACGGCGTCTGAGTGCGGCCAGGTTCTTCAGTCCGTCGCCCGAGGTCTGGCCGTAGACCGCGCCGAGGACGGCGAGCTTGGCCTGCGCGCGGTCGCCGGAGAAGGCGCGGTCGGAAACGGACTGGTACAGGTCGGTCTCCCGCCCGGCGACCTCCATCAGGCCGGGGTCGCGGGAGATCGCCGCCAGCACGCGCGGTTCCATCTGGTCGGCGTCGGCCACGACCAGCCGCCAGCCGGGGTCGGCGACCGCGGCCCGCCGGATCACCTTGGGGATCTGCAGCGCGCCCCCGCCGTTGGTCACCCAGCGCCCGGTGACCGTACCGCCCGCGTGGAACTCGGGCCGGAAACGGCCGTCGCGTACCCAGTCCTGGAGCCAGGTCCAGCCGTGCGCCACCCAGATCCGGTAGAGCTTCTTGTATTCGAGGAGCGGCTTCACGGCCGGGTGGTCGACGGCCGACAGCTCCCAGCGGCGGGTGGACTTCACCTTGATCCCGGCCTGGGCGAAGGCCTTGACCACATCGGCCGGCAGGTCCGGGCGCACCCGCCTGCCGAACGCGGCCGACACCTCGTCGGCCAGCTCGGCCAGCCGGCGCGGCTCGCCGCCGCCCGCGTACCGCTCGCCGAGCAGCTCGCGCAGCACCTCGCGGTGCACCTCGGCGCTCCAGGGCACGCCCGCGCCGTTCATCTCTGCGGCGATCAGCATCCCCGCCGACTCGGCGGCGGTCAGCAGCCGCATCCGGTCCGGGTGTTCGGCCCGGTCGTGCCGGCGCTGCTGCTCGGCGTAGACCGCGAGGAGTTCGTCGAGCGTCAGGCGGGCGGTGCCCTGCGGCTCGAACAGCGGGGACTGCGCGCCCGGCTCGGCCGCGCGCTGCGGCGGGTCCGGCGGTACGGGGCCGCCGCGGAGGCGGGCCAGGGCGGCGGCGGCCGAGTGCGGCTCGCCGGACCGTCCCTCGTGGCCCAGCAGAAGTGTCTCGGCGTCCTCGATGTCGTAGCACCGCTCCACTCGCACCCCCGTGGCGAGCAGACGCGGGTAGACCTCGGCGGTCGACCGCCACACCCAGCGCGTTACCTCCGGGCGGCCCCTGACCGCCCCGGCGAGATCGGGCTCCCGCCGCACCGGTCCGGCGGGCAGCCCGTCCGGACCGAGGGGGGCGACGTCCACGCCACCGTCCTCGGCCGGAGCGAGAGCCCACCGGTCGGTCATGCTGCGAGTGTGGCACCCACCACTGACAAACGCTCTGACCTGCGGATTCAGCGCTCCGGCGGGCTTTTCAGCCAGCCTCCGTGCCTGCCGTTCCCTCCGTTCCCGCCGCCTCGGCCGCGCCCGCCGCCTCCGCCGCCGCGTTCTTCTGTTCCAGCAGCAGCGACAGCACCTTGGTCATGTACTCCTCGGTCGCGGGCTTGGTGATGCCCAGTTCGCTGAGGACGCCGTCGCCGTTCTCGTGTTCGAGGAGGGCCAGCAGCAGGTGCTCGGTGCCGATGTAGTTGTGGCCGAGGCGGAGGGCCTCGCGGAAGGTGAGTTCGAGGGCCTTCTTGGCCTCCGGGCCGTAGGGGACGAGGTCGGGGACGTCGTCGGCGGCCGGCGGCAGCGCGGCCGTCGCCGCCTGGCGCACGCTGTCCAGCAGGACGCCCTGCGCGAGGATCGCCTTCGCCGCGATGCCGTCCGGTTCGGCCAGCAGGCCGAGGACCAGGTGCTCGGGGCGGCCCTCGGGGTTGCGGGCCGCGAGCGCCTCGTTGTGGGCCGCCATCACCACGTTCCGCGCGCGCGGGGTGTAGCGGTCGAAGCCCTGGCCGGGGTCGAGGGCGGCGGACTCCTTCGGTACGAAGCGCTTCTGCGCCGCCTGCCGGGTCACGCCCATGCTCTTGCCGATCTCGGACCAGGACGCGCCCGAGCGCCGGGCCTGGTCGACGAAGTGCCCGATCAGGTGGTCGGCCACGTCGCCCAGGTGGTCGGCGGCGATCACCGCGTCCTGGAGCTGGTCGAGGGGTTCGGGGTGCACCTTCTTGATCGCCGCGATGAGGTCGTCGAGGCGTACGGATGCCGTGATGTTCGGGTCGGTAGCCATGTGTCAACCTTAGGTTGACACCTTGGCCCTGTCAACCGTCGGTTGACACTTTGGTGCCAGGGAGCTCGCGAGGGAAGCTCGGCGACGGCAGGGCGGGCACTTATCCACAGGGTGTGGACGGCCATCGAACGCCACCGGCGCCACATGGCACGATCGACACGTGACCAGCAGCCAGCCCAGCACCGTCGACCGAGCCTTCCAGAGCGCCCTGTGCGACGACACCGACTCCGGCCTCGACACGGGCGCGTCCCTCCTCGCGGCCGACTCCGGCGCCGACGCGGAACTCGCGCACCGAGGCCGGGAGTTCGTCGCGGCGGCCTGGCGGCGCGGCTGGCAGCCCGCCGACGTCGTACGGCTGGTGCGGCGTGAGCTGGACGAACCGCACCTCCGGCTCGCCGCCGGGCTGATCCGGGCGCAGGCACCGGACGACCGGCCGCGCGGCCCCCGCTGGCGGGGGCAGCTCGACGAACTGCCGGAGGCGGACGGCCACGCGCGCGTGGGCGACCGTTTCTCGCACGCCACCGCCGTCCTGGAGCTCTACCGCCTGCTGCTGCGGCTGCCCGCCCTGGAGCCCCTCGACGAGCCGCGCTCCGCCGCGACCGCGCACCGCCCGGAGTCCCGCATGCTCGCCCGGATCCGCGCGCTGCTCGCCAAGGCGGAGGCGACCGGCTTTCCGGAGGAGGCGGAGGCGCTCAGCGCCAAGGCGCAGGAGCTGATGGCCCGGCACAGCGTGGACGAGGCGCTGCTCGCCGCGGGTGCGCCCGCGCCGGACGCGCCGGGTGCCTGCCGGATCGGCGTCGAGCCGCCGTACGAGCAGGCCAAGGCGGTGCTGCTGGACGCGGTCGCCACGGCCAACCACTGCCGCGCGGTGTGGAACGAGCCGCTGGCCTTCTCCACGGTCGTCGGCTTCGAGGCGGACCTGGAAGCGGTCGAGCTGCTGCACACCTCGCTGCTGGTGCAGGCCACGCACGCGATGACGAAGGCGGAGGCGGCGCAGCGGGCGGGCGGCCGCAAGCGGACGAAGACCTTCCGCCAGTCCTTCCTGGCGGCCTACGCCCACCGGGTCGGCGACCGCCTCAGAGCAGCGGCCCGGTCTGCGGTGGCCGACGCCGAGTCGCCCCGGGACCTGCTCCCGGTCCTGGCCACGAGAGAGCTGGCCGTGACCGACCGCATGGAGCAGATGTTCCCGGAGACCACGACGACCCGCCTGCGCGGAGTGACCGACGAAGCGGGCTGGACGGAAGGCACAAGAGCCGCGGACCAGGCCCAGGTCCGCTCCCGCACCCGACTGCCCTGAGGGCCGGCGCCCCGGTGCGGGGGCAAGGGGTAGTGCCGACGTTCGGTTGCCGCCGCGCGGGCGCGTCCAAGGCCCGCCGGCGCCCCGTCAGGGGCGCGGGGAACTGCGCGACCAGCCCCCACCGCCCGTCAGCCGAAACCCGACCGCGCCCACCGAATCAACCCACCGAATCAACCCACCGAGTCGGCCCACCGAATCAACCCACCGAGTCGGCCCACCGAATCAACCCACCGAGTCGGCCCACCGAATCAACCCAACGAGTCGGCCCAATGAACCAACCCCCGAATCAGGCCCCGGATCAGTCCCCCGCCTGCTGGAAAGCCCCCACCGCGGCGTTCGGCTTCGACGCCGCCCCCTTGCCCGCCACCGCCCCGTACTTCCACGGGAAGCTCTCCGTCGCGTCGCCCCCCGGCAGGGACACCGTCAGCGAGGTGGCCGCGAGGCTCGCCTGGTCGCCGTCCTTGCCGCGCACGTAGCTGATCGAGAACGTCGCGGAGTCGCCCTTGGCGAGCTTGAGTTCGTCGCTCTTCGCGCCCGACTGCGCGGCGACCGTCGCCGACGTGCCGCCCGCCTTCAGCGTGACGCCGGCGAAGCCGTCCAGCGTGCAGGGCGCACTCTGGTTGGTGATGGACACCGGCACCTCGCCGGTGTCCCCCGCGGCAGGCGCCACGCTCGCGGAGCCGACCTGGACGGAGACCTTGCCGATCTCGCAGGCCGAGCTGTTCTTGCCGCTGGAGCCCGAGCCGCCGTTGTTGCAGGCGGTCAGGGCGAGGGCGGCGGCGACGGCGGTGACGGTGAGCGGAATGGCGCGCATGTGCAGATCCCCATCGAGGTCGTGACGGTGTCCCAGCATCATCACGCCCCGGCCCGGGCCCCGCGCGCCCGCCCCCGCCGACGACCGTTTCCGACGTGTTTTCGCCGACCCGCGCGGGCCGGCGAAAACACGTCGGAAACGGTCCTGTGCGGCCCTACTGCCCAAGGCTCGCCGTCGGCAGCCCCGTCGGCAGCTTGCCGCCCTCGGCCTTGGTGTAGGTCTCCTCGCCCGATTTTCCGGACCAGGTGACCTTCATGCCGCTCTTGCTGACCGAGTCCACCATTCCGGTGACCCGGTCCTTGCTGCCGTTCGTGCAGGTGAGGTGGATCATCCGCATGCCGGCCTCCTCACCGGCGGTCCCGCTGCACACGGATCCGCCGGTCTCGAAGAGCCCGGCTTCCTTGCCGGTGACGACCAGTGCGACGATCTTGCCGCCGCTCGTGGTGATCCAGCTGCCCTGCAGCGCGTCGGAGGAGGCCGTGGAGCCGTCCGTACCGGCCGCGGCGGTGGCGCCGGCGGACGACGTGCCCGAGGAGTCGCTGCCGGACCCGCCGCCCCCGCTGCACGCGGTCAGCGCGAGCGCGCCGACCAGCCCGGCCGCGGCGGCCACGGTCCTTAGGGCCGGCCGCGCGGTCGCCGCAGCCGTCCGTGCCGAAGCAGTTCTCGTCGCAGCCGTCCGTGCCGAAACGGCCCCCGCCGAAGCCGTGTCGCTGTGCGTCGTAGCCGTACTCGCCGTAGCCGTGGTCACCGCAACGCTCCCGAGCTCTAGGGGGTCGGCCGCCCGGCCGCCCGGACGACAGCGGCAAGCTACCAGCACTCACCAGGAGGACTTGCGTACGCCAGGTAGGTATCCGCTGTGGGCCTGGTCCCGCAGCTTCACCCGGGACAGGCCGAACGCACGGAAGTAGCCGCGCGGACGGCCGTCCACCTGGTCGCGGTTGCGCACCCGCGTGGCGCTCGCGTCGCGCGGCTGCCCGCGCAGCTCACGCCCGGCGGCGAGGCGCTCCGCCGGGGTCGAGGACGGCCGTCGGAGGATCTCCTTCAGCTCGGCCCTGCGGGCGGCGTACCGCGCGACGACCGCTTGCCGCCGTTCGTTCTTCGCGATCTTGCTCTTCTTCGCCATGTCGGTGCCCCGCCCCCGTCAGACCTTCACGCCCCGCGCGCGGATGCGGGCCACGGCCGCCTCCACGCCGATCGTGTCGACGGTTTTCACGGCACGCGCGCTCAGCCGGAGCCGTACCTGCCTGTTCTCGCTCGGCAGCCAGTAGCGCCGGGTCTGGATGTTGGGGTCGAAGCGGCGGGAGGTCCGCCGGTGGGAGTGGGAGATCCGGTTGCCGAAGCCGGGCTGGGCGCCGGTCAGCATGCAGTGGGCGGACATGGTGACGTACCTCTCTCGGTCTGGAGCCCCAGAAGCTGATGCTAATGGGATTCATTTTCAGTAAGGTACCAGCCATGGCACGCAACGAACTCCGTCCGGTGATCAGGCTCCGGTCCACCGCAGGGACCGGCTACACCTACGTGACCCGCAAGAACCGCCGGAACGACCCGGACCGTATGACCCTGCGCAAGTTCGACCCGGTCGCGGGTCGGCACGTCGACTTCCGAGAGGAGCGCTGAACCGCCGCCATGCGCAACGGAATCCACCCCGCCTACGGGCCCGTCGTGTTCCGTGACCGGGCCGCGAACCACGCCTTCCTCACCCGCTCGACGCTGGCGGGCGCCGAGGCGACCGGGAAGACGGTCGAGTGGGAGGACGGCCGGACCTACCCGGTGGTCGACGTCGAGATCTCGAACGTCAGCCACCCCTTCTACACCGGTACCGCCCGCGTCCTGGACACCGCCGGGCGCGTGGAGCGCTTCGAGCGACGGTACGGAAGGCAGGGCTGATGCCCCCCGGAGCCCAGCCCCCCGAAGCCCTGCCCCCAGGCGCCCCGCTCCCCGTAGTGATCGTCGGCGGGCTGCACGCCGACGCCCGCAGGCAGGCCGTCGCCCGGCTGCTCGCCGACGTCCCGGGGAGCGTCGTACTCCACCACGACCTCGCCACGGCCGCCGACGGCACGGTCGTCCGGACGGTCCGGGACGCCCGCGGCCTGCTGTCCAGTGCCGAGACACCCCTGGTCGACGACTGCGCGTGCTGCGCCCTGCGCGAGGACCTGGTGCCCGAACTGCGGCGGCTCGCCGCCGACGGCGCCACCCGGCTCGCGATCGTGGAGCTGTGGGACTCGGTCGAGCCCAAGGCGATGACCGAGGTCGTCGTCGCCGGCGGGCTCACCGTCACCGGCGTGATCACCGCCGTCGACCCGTCGCTCCTGCTGCCGTACCTCGGCAACGGCGACGACCTCGCCGACGCCGGGCTCGCCGCGGCCGCCACCGACCGGCGCACGGTCGCCGACACCTTCGCCCGGCAGCTGGAGTACGCCCCCGTCCTCGCCGTCCTCGACTCCCCGGAGGCCGACGACGAGGACCGCGAGCTGCTCGCGCAACTCCACCCGACAGCCCGCCAGGTCCCTCTCCCGGGCGGCCACCCCGGGGACCTGGCGGGCGCCGCGGGCGCGCTGGCCCGGGCCGCCCTCGCCGGTTTCGACGTCGAGGCGGCCGCGGCCGCCCAGCACCCGGCCTGTGCGCTGCTCCCCGCGGAGGCCGACGGCCACGGTGTCGCCACGCTGGTCTGGCACCGCAGGCGGCCGTTCCACCCCGAGCGGCTGTACGCCGCGCTGGAGGACCTGACCTGCGCGGCCGCCCGCAGCCGGGGCCGGTTCTGGCTCGCCGACAAGCCCGACGTGCTGCTGCACTGGGACGCGGCGGGCGGCGCCCTGTGCGTGGAGAGCGCGGGGCCGTGGCTCGCCTCCCTGCCGGACGCGGCCTGGGACCTGGTCCCGCCGGTGCGACGGGCCGCCGCCGCCCTCGACTGGCACCCGGAACACGGCGACCGCTGCCAGCGCCTGGTCTTCACGTCCCCCGGGCTCGACCGCGACGGGCTCGAACGGCTGCTGGAGTCCTGCCTGCTGACCGATGCCGAGTACGCCGCCGGACGCGCCGCCTGGAAACGGCTGCCGCCCGCCTTCGACACCCTTCTGGAGGTCTGACCCGATGCCCCGCAAGACCGACCGCGGCCCGGTGAAGCGCCGGCCCGACCCGCTGGAGCGGGCGGGCGTGACGTACATCGACTACAAGGACACCGACCTGCTGCGGAAGTTCCTCTCCGACCGCGGCAGGATCCGCAGCCGGCGCGTCACCGGCGTCTCCGCCCGGCAGCAGCGGCTGCTGGCCAGGGCGGTCAAGAACGCGCGCGAGATGGCACTGCTGCCGTACGGGACCGCGCGACAACCCGTCGTAGTCCGGTCGTCGTAGTCCGGCTGTCGTAGTCCGGCCGTCTCGGCCCGGCCGGGGCGGACGGATCGCCGTAGCCCGATCGCCGTAGCCCGGCAGGAAACGTCACAGAGGCCGGTGCGCGAGTCGTCGTACGACCGCGCACCGGCCTCTCGCGCGTCGTCGACGTGCAGGTTCTCGCCTACGCCAGGTAGTGGACGGCGTCCGTCCGGCGGTCCGGTCCCGATCCGGCCAATCTCGCTCACCGGACCATCACACGGGCGCTGGAACACCGGGGCCGGGGTGTGCGTCTTTTCTTTGTGCATGAAGGATTCGATCCGGGCGATCCCGCGCAGATGACGGCGCGCGATCATGGACGGGGGCTGGCGGTCGCATGTCCTGCGGAGTCTGGGGCAGACGCTGGAACGGGTTGGGTAAAGCGGACGTCAAAGCTGTAATCGCAGGAACACCCCCCGTGCACGTGCATCTGCTCATGCATCTGCACGTGAACAAGGTTATGATCCGGGTCAGTTGACCGCTGCATCAATGGTCACATCAGCCAGTTAGTGCACCACCGGGGAGCGACCTGTGGACCTCGACCTCGACGTTGACGGCGTGTACGGGGGGTTTGACGTGTACAACGGCATGGCTGCCACGCAGCTGGACGGAGTGGCCTGGCAGAAGAGCAGGCACAGCAACTCGCAGGGTTCCTGCGTGGAGTTCGCCCGGCTGCCGGGCGGCGACGTCGCGGTCCGCAACTCGCGCTTCCCGGACGGGCCGGCGCTCGTCTACACGCGGGCCGAGATCGAGGCGATGCTTCTCGGCGTCAAGGACGGCGAGTTCGACCACCTGATCACGAGCTGACGGCGGCCGTATCCGGGGCAACCCGGTGCGTTCGGTGCACAACGTGCGGGTAACGCGCGTAGAAACCCGGCGTCCGAAGACGCCGGGTCCGTCACTCGGCGGCCTGCAGCCGGAACAGCGCCCACACGACCTTGCCGCTGAGGGTGCCCGCCAGCGGGTGCCAGCCCCAGCTGTCGCTGAACGAGTCGACCAGGAACAACCCGCGGCCCGACTCCGCCGAGAAGTCGTCGGAGTCGCGCGGGACGGGCGTCTCGTGGCTGGGGTCGCGCACCGCGCACACCAGCCGTCCGGTCCACCGCATCAGGTGCAGCCGCACCGCCGGCGCCTGCGGGGGCGCGAGGCAGTCGGTCTCACCGGGCACCGCGTGCCGCAGGGCGTTGGTGACGAGTTCCGACACGACGAGGCAGATGTCGTCGAAGCGGTCGCCGACGTCCCACTGGCCGAGCGTTCTCCGGGTGAACAGGCGGGCCTCGCGCACCGCTTCGTAGCGGGCGGGCAGGGCACAGGAGGCGGCGTTGGACACGGCCGCGGGATCAAGCGGCGGAAGGCCCTGCCGTAATGGCTTGAGCATGGTCGATCCATTCGTCCCCATGCGAGGCACTCCCGGGAATTCGCGGTCGTTGCGATGCAGCGGTGGCGCGGGACCATGGTTTCGGATGCGCACAGCAGATGCAAGGGCAGATGCACGTGCACGCGACCGAATTGGACCCTCCCGTACCGCTTGTTGGCCATTTTTTCCGCCAACTTCCCGCCCTTGGCTTACTACCTGCTTGCAACTTCCTGTGCTTAAACTTTGGCCGCTTGCCGTTTCCGTAATCGGACGAGTACTGCTCGAAGTGTTTTAGTGGCAGACTGCGGGCCCTGAAGACGGTTGGGGAGGCTGGCGAACGTGAGCGCGGGAGAGCCCGGATCGGTGGTGCGGCGAATGCTGCTCGGCTCGCAACTCAGGCGGCTGCGCGAGGCCCGGGGAATCACCCGGGAGGCCGCTGGGTACTCGATCCGTGCCTCCGAGTCGAAGATCAGTCGTATGGAGCTGGGCCGGGTGAGCTTCAAGACGAGGGACGTGGAAGACCTGCTGACGCTGTACGGCATCACCGACGAGGCCGAGCGCGAGCAGCTCCTCTCCCTCGCCCGGGAAGCCAACGTGGCCGGCTGGTGGCACAGTTACTCCGACGTCCTGCCGACCTGGTTCCCCACCTATGTCGGCCTGGAGGGCGCGGCGCATCTGATCCGCGCCTACGAGGTGCAGTTCATCCACGGTCTCCTCCAGACCGAGGAGTACGCGCGCGCGGTGGTGCGGCGCGGTATGAAGGGGGCCGGCGAGGCCGACGTCGAACGGCGGGTCACGCTGCGCCTGGAGCGGCAGAAGTACCTGGTGGCCGAGAACGCACCCGACTTCCACATCGTCCTGGACGAGGCCGCCCTGCGCCGCCCCTACGGCAGCCGCGAGGTGATGCGCGGCCAGCTCCAGCACCTCGTCGAGATCTCCGAGCGGCCCAACGTACGGCTGCAGATCATGCCGTTCAGCTTCGGCGGGCACTCCGGGGAGGGCGGTTCGTTCACCATCCTGAGCTTCCCCGAGTCGGACCTGTCCGACGTGGTCTACCTGGAGCAGCTCACCAGCGCCCTCTACCTCGACAAGCGCGAGGACGTCGCCCAGTACGAGCAGGCGCTCAAGGAACTCCAGCAGGACAGCCCGGGACCGGACGAGAGCCGGGACCTGCTGCGCGGGCTGCTCCAGCTCTCCTAGGGCGTCCTCTTTCCCGGGGCTCTCCCCAGAAGTTCGCTCTCCGTCCCCAACTGGCGTGTCACACAAGTACGATGACGTGTGATCAGACCGTGATGTTGATCATGGCCGCTAGTGATTTGGGGATCACATGTCGTCGTACTTCACTGACCTGGCCCAGCAGTACATCGACGGTGAGTGGCGCCCGGGGACCGGTTCCTGGGACATCATCGACTTCAACCCGTACGACGGTGAGAAGCTCGCGTCGATCACCATAGCCGCGGTCGACGAGATAGATCAGGCCTACCGGGCCGCCGAGCGCGCCCAGAAGCAGTGGGCCGCCACCAACCCCTACGCCCGCCGCGCCGTCTTCGAGAAGGCCCTGCGCCTCATCGAGGAGCGGGAGGCGGAGATCACCGAGGCGATCATCGCCGAGCTCGGCGGTACGCACCTGAAGGCCGCCTTCGAGCTGCACCTCGCCAAGGAGTTCCTGCGCGAGTCGATCCAGTGGGCGCTGCGCCCCGAGGGCAGGATCCTGCCCTCCCCGGTGGACGGCAAGGAGAACCGCGTCTACCGGGTGCCGGTCGGTGTCGTGGGTGTGATCAGCCCCTTCAACTTCCCCTTCCTGCTGTCGATCAAGTCGGTCGCCCCGGCGCTCGCGCTCGGCAACGGCGTGGTCCTCAAGCCGCACCAGAACACCCCGATCGTCGGCGGCACCCTGGTCGCGAAGATCTTCGAGGACGCGGGCCTGCCCGGCGGCCTGCTCAACGTCGTCGTCACCGACATCGCGGAGATCGGCGACGCCTTCATCGAGCACCCGGTCCCCAAGGTCATCTCCTTCACCGGTTCCGACAAGGTCGGCCGGCACGTGGCCACCGTCTGCGCCTCGCTCTTCAAGCGCTCGGTGCTCGAACTGGGCGGCAACAGCGCGATCGTGGTCCTCGACGACGCGGACATCGACTACGCGGTCGACGCGGCGGTCTTCAGCCGGTACGTCCACCAGGGCCAGGTCTGCATGGCCGCCAACCGCGTCCTGGTCGACCGCTCGATCGCGGACGAGTTCACGGAGAAGTTCGTCGCCAAGGTGAGGACCCTCAAGGTCGGCGACCCGAACGACCCGCAGACCGTCATCGGCCCGCTGATCAACTCCCAGCAGGCCGAGTCGATTTCGGCCACGGTCGAGCAGGCCGTCGCCGAGGGCGCCACCGCCCTCGTACGCGGCTCGACCACCGACAACCTGGTCGAGCCGTCGGTCCTCACCGGCGTCCCGGCCGACTCCGACCTGCTCCGCCAGGAGGTCTTCGGCCCGGTCGCCTTCCTCATCCCGTTCGACGGCGAGGAGGAGGCCGTGCGCCTGGTCAACGACACCCCCTACGGCCTCAGCGGCGCCGTCCACACCGGGAACGTCGAGCGGGGCGTGGCCTTCGCCAAGCAGATCGACACCGGGATGTTCCACGTCAACGACGGCACCGTCCACGACGAGCCCGTCGTCCCCTTCGGCGGCGAGAAGCACTCCGGGATCGGCCGCCTGAACGGCGAGACGACCGTGGAGTCCTTCACCACCCTGAAGTGGATCTCGGTCCAGCACGGCCGGAGCGGCTTCCCGTTCTAGAACCCCGCTGAAGCATCTCGGCGCCCCGGGCCCTTTAGGACGAGATCTGTCCTAAGGGGCCCGTAGCTTCGGTCGTGTCGGGGGAAACACCACCTGAGGAAAGGCGGCCGGTCATGGTCACTCACGTTCCCGCGGAAGCACAGGGCGACGAGCGCGGAGCTCTGCTCTCCTTCATCGAGGAGCAGCGCGGCGGCATCCGCCGGGCGCTGCTCGGCCTGACCGACGAGCAGGCCGCGAGCAGGCCGAGCGCGAGCGAGCTGTCCCTGGCGGGCCTGCTCAAGCACTGCGCGGAGGTCGAGCAGAGCTGGATCGCCCGGGCCAAGCAGGAGCCGCCGGCGATCCAGCGCGACCAGTCGAACTGGCACGAGACCTTCCAGCTGGTCGGCGACGAGACGGTGGCCTCGCAGCTGGCGTACTGGGAGCAGGTCGCCGCCGAGACCGAGAAGTTCATCCGCTCGGTCCCCGGCCTCGACGACACCTTCCCGCTCCCGCCCCAGCCCTGGTTCCCGCCGGAGGGCCGGGTCTCCATGCGCTGGGTCTGCCTCCACCTGATCCGCGAGACCGCCCGCCACGCGGGCCACGCCGACATCATCCGCGAGTCCCTGGACGGCAAGACGGCCTTCGAACTGGTGGCGCTTGAGCAGTCCGCCTAGGTGAGCGCCCCGTAAGGGGCGCTGGGGGTACCCCCGGCCGAAGGCTGGGGAGGAACTGCGCGACCAGCCACGAGGGCGCCGCAGACGGCACACGGCGGACGGCGGACGGCACCTCGCGGCTCTCCCAGCGCAGCGCCGAGCGCTCAGTGGTGGAAGCTGGTGGCCGCTTCCTTGTCATGGGTCAGCGGATGCGGCTGCCGGCGCAGTTCCGGCAGCAGCCGGGACAGGTCCTCGATGAACAGGTCCGCCAGGTCCTTCGAGAAGCCGTTGCGGCACACCACCCGCAGCACGGACAGGTCCGCCCGGTTCGCCGGGAAGGTGTACGCGGGCACCAGCCAGCCGTTCTCGCGCAGCCGCCGGGACACGTCGAAGACGTCGTACGCCGTCACGTGGTCGGCGGTGGTGAACGCGAAGACGGGCAGCTCGTCCCCCCGGGTGAGGAGCCGGAAGTCGCCGAGCGCCTCGATGCGTTCGGCGAGCCCGGTCGCCACGTCCCGGGACGCCTGCTGCACCGCGCGGTAGCCGTCCCGTCCCAGCCGCAGGAACGTGTAGTACTGCGCGACCACCTGGGCGCCGGGGCGGGAGAAGTTGAGGGCGAAGGTGGGCATGTCGCCGCCCAGGTAGTTGACCCGGAAGACCAGTTCCTCGGGCAGCGCCTCCTTCTCCCGCCACAGCGCCCAGCCGACACCCGGGTAGACCAGCCCGTACTTGTGGCCGGAGGTGTTGATCGACGCCACGCGCGGCAGCCGGAAGTCCCACACCAGGTCCTCGTCGAGGAAGGGCGCGATCATCCCGCCGGACGCGCCGTCCACGTGGACCGGGACGTCGATGCCGGTGCGCTCCTGGAGGGCGTCCAGGGCCGCGCAGAGGTCGGCGACCGGCTCGTAGGACCCGTCGAAGGTGGAGCCGAGGATGGCGACGACCCCGATGGTGTTCTCGTCGCAGAGGTCGGCGGCGGCCTGCGCGTCCAGGTGGTAGCGGTCGCCCTCCATGGGCACGAACCGGGGCTCCACCTCCCAGAAGTTGCAGAACTTCTCCCAGCAGACCTGGACGTTGATGCCCATGATCAGATTCGGGCGGGCGCCGCCCGGATAGCGGTCGGTGTTGCGCTTCATCCAGCGCCGCTTGAGCGCCATCCCGGCCAGCATGCAGGCCTCGCTGGAGCCGGTCGTCGAACAGCCGACGGTGTTGGCCGGATCCGGCGCGTTCCACAGGTCGGCGAGCATCGCCACACAGCGCCGTTCCAGCTCGGCGGTGCGCGGGTACTCGTCCTTGTCGATCATGTTCTTGTCGTCGCACTCCGCCATCAGGATGCCCGCCTGGGGCTCCATCCAGGTGGTGACGAAAGTGGCCAGATTCAGCCGGGCGTTGCCGTCCAGCATCAGCTCGTCGTGCACCAGCTGGTAGGCGGTCGAGGGCGGCAGCGGGCCGTCCGGCAGCCGGTGCGTGGGCGGGGCCTCGGCCATGCCGGCGACCGGGTTCGCCTCACCGAAGAACGGGTTGACGGACATGGGTCGCTGTTGGTGTTTCTGGGGACCTTTGTGCAGCGGCATGAAGAGTGCCTCCTGAACGACACGAGGGATTTCACAAGGATCAGCGCAGGGCCGTACCGTCCGCCCGCAACTGCATTCTCGGCCGCCCGGTCACCAGCAGCCACGCGGGCAGCGACGCGACGCACAGCAGCGCGATGATGCTCGGCGAGGCCACCAGCACCGCGGCCGTGAACAGGCTCACCCAGCCCTGGCGGGTGATCGCCAACAGCATGCCCAGGACACCCGCCGCCACGCCCACCGAGGGCTGGACCGCGGGCACCAGGGCGTGGGCGCACAGCCCGAGGGCGGAGCCGATGAACACCGACGGAAAGATCCGGCCACCGCGGAAACCGCAGGCGGCGGCCACCAGCAGGGCGGCCAGCTTGACGACCGTCATCACGGCGAACTGCCCGGCCGACCAGCCCTCCGGGTTCTTCGCCAGCTCCTCGACCTCGTCCAGCCCCTTGAAGAGCGTCAGATGCCCGCCCAGCGCCCCCAGGAGGCCCAGCACCAGCCCGCCGGCCGGAAGGGCCACCATGGGGTGCCCGAGGCGCCGGAAGACGCCGTGGACGTACGGGAAGGCGTACACGGCGCACATGCCGAGCACCGCGGCCGCGGAGGCGACCACCAGCGCCGCCAGCTGGTCCGGCCAGCGCGGGTGGCCGAGCGCGGGCAGCCCGAGGTCCAGGGTCGGGCGGGCCACCAGGGCGGTCGTCATCGCGCCCGCCCCCGCGGCCAGCAGCGGCCCGAAGAGGTTGTCCCACAGGGCGCCCTTCAGAGGCTTCCCGGCCAGCGCCTCGGAGATCACCAGGGCCGCCGCCACCGGCGTCCCGAACAGGGCGCCGAGCGTCGCCGCGTCGGCCAGCGCGGGCCACAGCGAACCCGGCAGCCGGGGCATCGCGAGCCGCCCCAGCCACAGCGCGAGCCCGACGTTGACGGCGATGAGGGGGTTCTCCGGACCGAGGCTCGGCCCGCCCGCCAGCATCAGCACGGTCGCCAGCACCAGCCCCGGCAGCACGGCCGGCGGCAGCGCCACCGCCTCCAGGCCCAGGGTGGCCGGATCGGGCCCGGCGTGCCCCGGCACCTTCCACACCACCAGCCCCACCGCGACCCCGGTGGCCGTCAGCATCACCAGCATCCACGGCACCGAGTACCGTCCGATGCCCAGCGCGTCCGGCAGGTTGTTCCACAGCACGTGCTGCAACTGTTCGGCCAGCGAGCTCACCAGCAGGAACAGCAGGCTGCTGCCGACACCGACGACAAGAGCGGGCAGGATCAGCGGCAGCAGGGCGCGCGCGGGGGCCGAGGGCGGGATGGGGAGCGCCTGCTGCGCGGTGTCCTGGGCCACGGGCCCACGATAAGCGGGCAAAACCGGCATAACATCCCGAACCGTGCACCGTACGGAATCCGAAGGCCTCCGCGCGGAACGGGCTTGCACCTCACGTGACGTGAGGACCCAGGGTGGAGCACGGAAAGGAGCGGAAGTGAACTACTCCGTAGGACAGGTCGCCGGGTTCGCCGGCGTCACCGTGCGCACCCTGCACCACTACGACGAGATCGGCCTGCTGGTGCCGGGCGAGCGCAGTACCGCGGGCCACCGGCGCTACGGCGACGCCGACCTGGACCGGCTGCAGAAGATCCTGTTCTACCGGGAGCTCGGCTTCCCGCTCGACGAGGTCGCGGCCCTGCTCGACGGCGAGGCCACCGGAAAAACGGACCTGCGCGCACATCTGCGCCGGCAGCACGAACTGCTGACCGCCCGGATCGGGAAGCTGCAGAAGATGGCCGCGGCCGTGGAGCACGCCATGGAGGCACGCAGGATGGGCATCAACCTCACCCCCGAAGAACGCTTCGAGGTCTTCGGCGACAAGGACCCCGAGCAGTACGCCGAGGAGGCCGAGCAGCGCTGGGGCGGCACCGAGGCGTACGCCGAGTCCCGGCGCCGCGCGGCCCGCTACACCAAGGCCGACTGGCAGCGGATGAAGGCCGAGGTCGACGACTGGAGCGCGCGTTACGCCGCCCTGGTGACCGCCGCCGAGCCACCCACCGGCGAACGGGCCATGGACATGGCGGAGGAGCACCGGCGGCACATCTCGGCCTGGTTCTACGACTGCCCGCCCGAGATGCACCGCTCCCTCGCCGCGATGTACGTGTCCGACGAGCGCTTCAGGGCCTTCTACGACTCGATGGCCCCGGGCCTGGCCGAGCACCTGAAGGAGGCGATCGAGGCGAACGCGGCCCGGCACACGGCGTGACCGCGCCCTGTCTGTGCCTCCTATGCCTCGCCCACTCCTCGCCCGCTCCTTGCCTACTCCTCGCCCACTCCTTGCCTACTCCTTGTCGAGGATGACGGCGGTGCCGTAGGCGCACACCTCGGTCCCCGTGTCCGCCGCCTCGGTCACGTCGAACCGGAAGGCCAGCACGGCGTTGGCACCACGCGCGCGTGCCTGCTCGATGAGCCGTTCCATGGCCTGGTTGCGGGTCTGGACGAGCGTTTTCGTCAGCCCCTTCAGCTCACCCCCGATCATCGACTTCAGGCCCGCACCGATCTGGCTGCCCAGGTGCCGGGAGCGCACGGTCAGCCCGAAGACCTCGCCGATGACCTCCCGCACCCGGTACCCGGGAACGTCGTTCGTGGTGACCACCAGCACATCGGCCTGCGGTCCCTGACCGCCGCCGTACTCTTCGATACCCATGTCCACAGCCATTCCCCAGGCCGGGCACAGTGCATCCTGGTTCCACCGGTGGAACCTGGGGCGGACACATTGCGTTGATAGTTTTGTGCGCCCGCACCAGGAACCCGCAGTGCCTTCACCTCACAGGAGCCCGGAACCGTGACGACCGGAACGTCTATGACGCTCGCCCTCGGCCCGAGCTGGCTGGATCCGAACCAACTTCTCGACTCGTTCGGCATCTGGGGCCTGCTCCTGGTGGTCTTCGCCGAGTCCGGACTCCTGATCGGCTTCTTCCTCCCGGGCGACTCGCTCCTCTTCACCTGCGGCCTGCTGATCACCTCGAACCAGCTGGACTTCCCGCTGTGGGGCGCCATCGCCTTGATCTGCCTCGCCGCGATCCTCGGTGACCAGGCGGGCTACATGTTCGGCAAGAAGGTCGGCCCGTCGCTCTTCAACCGCCCGGACTCCCGCCTCTTCAAGCGGGAGAACGTCACCAAGGCGCACGAGTTCTTCGAGAAGCACGGCCCGAAGTCCCTGATCCTGGCCCGCTTCGTGCCGGTGATCCGCACGTTCACGCCGATCATCGCCGGCGTCAGCGGTATGGCGTACCGCTCGTTCCTGACCTTCAACGTCATCGGCGGCGTCCTGTGGGGCGCCGGCGTCACCCTGCTCGGCTCCTGGCTCGGCAAGATCGAATTCGTCAACAACAACATCGAGGCGATCCTGATCCTGATCGTCCTGGTCTCGGTGGTCCCGATCGTCATCGAGTTCCTGCGGGCCCGCGCGAAGGACAAGAAGGCGGCCGCACAGGAGCCGGAGCCGCAGCCGGTCCGGCAGCACCCGGCACCCCCGGTGATGGACGACGCGACGACCCAGCTGCGCAGGATCGAGCCGACGTACACCCCACAGCAGCCCCAGCAGCAGTACGGCCAGCAGCCCCAGCAGCAGTACGGCCAGCAGCCTCAGCAGCAGTACGGGCAGCAGCCCCAGCCCCAGCAGCAGTACGGGTACGGCCAGCAGCAGCCGTACTACGACCAGAACGGCTACGGCCAGCAGAACCCGTACACCGAGGACCACTACCGGGCGCCGTAAGCGAAAGCGCCCCTTTAGGGGCGCGGGGAACTGCGCGACCAGCCACGACGTACCCGCACCCGCCGACGTACCCGCACCGGCTCCCCCTCAGGCGCTCAGAACCCCCTCGTCCGCTTCGCGGCCCTCCGCTTCCCGGCCGACCCCACCCGCAGGGTCAGCCGGGAGATCTCCGACCCCAGATTGACCCCGATGGCGATGGCCATGGCGAGCGACGCCGCCTTGGCCAGTGACACCAGCCCCTTGTCGACCTCGTTCTGGGCCATCGACAGCAGCCCGAAATAGGTCGCCGACCCCGGCAGCAGGGGCCCGATCGCCGCCGTCGTGTACGGCAGCGCGGAGGCGAACCGGTACCGCGACAGCAGCTGCCCGAACAGCCCCACCAGCCCCGCCGCCACCGCCGTGGAGGCGACCGGCGAGATCCCCCCGGCGTAGCGCATCGCTCCGTAGACCGACCACGCCACGCCCCCGTTGAGGGTCACGGCCAGCACGGTGGATCGTTCCTGCTGGAGCAGTACGGCGAAGGTCAGCGACAGCACCATGGACGCGGCGATCTGGATCAGCGGCCGCTCGGAGACGCCGAGCGCCACGTCGGGGTTGAGGCTGCCGCCCAGCTTCACGCCGAAGTACAGGATCGTCAGCACCCCGATGACGATGCCGACGAAGAAGTACATGACCTCCAGCAGACGCGCGGAGGCGGTGATGTAGAAGCCGGTGAGCCCGTCCTGGACGCTCGCGACGAGGGCCCGCCCGGGCAGCAGCGCGAACAGCCCACCGGTGACGACGGCGGACGCCGCGACATCGACGTGGGCGAGCGAGAAGGCGACCCCGATCGCGGCCGGCGGCATCGCGGCGATCATGAACTGGTAGAACTCCGGCAGCCCCCGCCCCGCGCAGAGCCACGCCAGCCGGTCGCCGAGCATCGCGCCGACCGCGGCCGCCACGAACACCAGCAGGTCACCGCCGACCAGCACGGAGGCGGCCCCGGCGAGCAGCCCGCTCGCCGCGGTCAGCGCCCAGCCGGGGTACGGGTGCCGGTTACGGCGGATCTCCGCGAGCCGCCGGTAGGCCTCCTCCAGGGAGACGTGGGCCTCGGGGTCGGTGAGGTCGTCCACGAGCCGGAAGACGGCGGACAGGCGCGTGTAGTCCGTCCCGCGCCGCCGCACCGTCCGGGACGCGGTCACCGGGTCGTCGACGAGCGAGGGCTGGTACGAGATCGCCAGCAGCGTGAACGTGACGTTCGGCTCGCAGCGGTCGAGCCCGTACGACCGGCAGACCGCGAACATCGCGGCCTCCACGTCCTCCGAGCCCTCGCCGCCCGCAAGCAGCAACTCCCCGATACGCAGGGTCAGGTCGAGCACGCGCGGGACGGCGGGAGCGCCCTCCTCGGTCTTCTGCACCGGTTCCAGCGCCGGCCGCTCGGCCACCGGCATGCGCAGCATCGTGCGCATCCGGTCCTGCCAGGGCGCGTCCTTGACGAGGCTGACCGCGGGGAACCCGGAGGCGGGCGTGAAGACGGCCGGGGCCTCCTGGGCGCTGTAGGTGCTCGGCAGGCTGAACGCCGACCCCTCCGCCTCGGCACCCGCCGGCTGCGGCGCCGCGAGTCCCTCCGGCACCGCGAACTCGGACGTCGTCTCCGGCTCGCCGCCGCCCTCGGGGACCTCGATGCCCTGGGGGACGGCGAACTCGGACGTGAGTTCCGGGTCGTACCGCGCCTCGTCCGACCCGGGCTTGCGGTCCTCCGCCTCCGTCACCGTCGCAACGCTCCCTGAACGACACCTTCCACAACAGCCTCAGTATGCGCGTGACCACGCAGCGGACACGAAATCCGGCGGCCGCGAAGAACGCGGGCACGGAAAACGGGCCCCACGCGTGCGTGCGGCCCGTCTCCCGGTTACGGCTTGCGGGGTGGTCTCAGTGACCGCCCGTCTCCTTGAAGCGCTTGTAGGACCGCTCGATCTCCGCCTCGGCGTCGGTGCGGCCCACCCAGTTGGCGCCCTCGACGGACTTGCCGGGCTCCAGGTCCTTGTAGACCTCGAAGAAGTGCTGGATCTCCAGGCGGTCGAACTCCGACACGTGGTGGATGTCGCGCAGGTGCTCCACACGCGGGTCGGTCGCCGGGACGCACAGCAGCTTGTCGTCGCCGCCGGCCTCGTCCGTCATCCGGAACATGCCGATCGCGCGGCACTTGATCAGGCAGCCCGGGAAGGTCGGCTCGTCCAGGATGACCAGCGCGTCCAGCGGGTCGCCGTCCTCGCCGAGGGTGTTCTCGACGAAGCCGTAGTCGGTCGGGTAGGCGGTCGAGGTGAAGAGACGACGGTCGAGGCGGATCCGACCGGTCTCGTGGTCCACCTCGTACTTGTTCCGCGAACCCTTCGGGATCTCGATCGTGACGTCGAACTCCACCGGTGGCTCCTCCATGATCAACACATAGTTCTGATGGTTAAGTGTCCCCCACGCAGGTGTGTGATCGCGAAAGGGGCTGGTGGTCGTGCCAGAGCTGAGGCCTTGGCAGTCCGCGAAACCGCGTGTGCGGAAGATCGCGGGCGCCGTACGACCGCGTCTGGCACGCCTGGTGACGGCCACGAAATCGCAGGTCGCGAGGTTGCGGCGAACGGTCGGACCCCGGCTCGCACGCGCCGCGCGCGCGACGGGACCCCGGCTTGCCACCCTGGTCCGCCCCCCTCGGCCGCGGTCCGTGACGTTCAGGACCTGGCGGTACACCGCGGGCGCCGCCACGGCCGGGCTCGCGCTGGCCGCCGGTGCGGTGACCGCGGCGGGCCCCTGGGACGCCAACGGCCAGCGTACGGCCGAGCGGGACCGGGCCGTCGCCCCGGAGCGGACGGGTGGCACAGATCACGGCTCCGGTGCGGGCTCCGTCACAGCCGACGGCGGGCCCGCCCCCGCGCCCAGCGCCGGACCCGTCCTCACGGGGCTCAACGGCGCCACGAACACCGTGAAGTCGGCGCCCGCCGGAAAGTCCGTCGGCATCTCCGGAACGGCCGTCACGAACCTCCTGGGGCCCCTCCTGAAGGCCTCGGCGCTCGGCAGCGTCCGTACCGCCGTGGTCGTCGACGTGGCCAGCGGCAGCCGCCTGTACGGCTCCGGCGCCGACACCGCCCTGACCCCCGCCTCCACCACCAAGATCGCCACTGCCGTCGCCGCCCTCTCCGCGCTCGGCCCCGACCACCGCATCACCACGCGCGTGGCCCTCGAACCCGGCACCAGGGAGGTCGTCCTGGTCGGCGGCGGCGACCCCACCCTGACCGCCCGCAAGGACGCGGCCGGCTGGGCCAGCCTGCGCACCCTCGCCACCCAGACGGCGAAGGCGCTGACCGCGCGGGGCATCAGGCAGATCACCCTCTCGTACGACACCACCCTCTACTCCGGCCCCGACCTGCACCCCATCGGCGTCAACGGCAACCTCGCGCGCGTGAGCCCCCTGACGGCCGACGAGGGCCGCACCGACGACTCCGTCGAGGGACCCGTGAACCGGGTGAGCGACCCGGCGGCCGACGCGGCCCGGAAGTTCGCGGGCTTCCTGACGGACGCCGGCATCAAGACCTCGGCCCCGGGCACCTCCAAGGCGAGCGGCCGGGCCGACACCCTCGCCACCGTCTCCTCGCCGCCGCTGTCCGCGATCGTCGAGCGCATGCTGACCAACAGCGACAACGACATCGCCGAGGCCCTGGCCCGCCAGACGGCGCTCGCCGGCGGCAAGGCGGCCGGCTTCGACGGGGGAGCGGCCGCGATCGACGCCCAGCTGACCAAGCTGGGCCTGCCGATGACCGGCGCCTCCTTCCACGACGGCAGCGGCCTGAACCGCGACGACCGGCTGACGGCGAACCTCCTGACCGCCCTCCTCGTCATGGCCGCCGACGCGGACCGGCCGGGCCTGCGCGCGGTCCTCACGGGCCTCCCCGTCGCCCACTTCACGGGCACCCTCACCAGCCGCTACACGGACGGCGCGGCCGGCGTCGTCCGCGCGAAGACCGGCACCCTCACCGGCGTCAACACCCTCGCGGGCACGGTCGTCGACAAGGACGGCCGCCTCCTGGCCTTCGCCTTCCTGACCTCGAACACGACGAACCCACCAGCGGCCCAGGCAGCTCTCGACCAGGCTGCAACGGCCTTGGCGGGCCTGTGACCGCCGGGCCGCGACCGCCTCTCAACCACCGTGGGCAGGCGTTCCGCACGGCGATGGGGTCCCCCCGCTTGAGCGAAGCCGAGAGTGGGGGAGGGCGGGCACGGCGGACAGTGCCGGGCACCGTGAAACAAACCCCCGCCCCTGCCCACGCAAGCGCCCAACCCGACCCCACCACACAAGTCACGCCAACCTCACCAACCCCCACGGCCTGCCCCAACCGGTAGCGCTAACGTACGGTTGACGCATGACGAGCATCGGTGGCGCTGCTTCTTCTGGGATGGTCGACTGGAATCTCGCGGTGGCGACCGCGACCCGGCTCGTGCGGCCGGGGCCCGAGGTGAGCCGCGACGAGGCCCGGGTCATCGTCGCGGAACTGCGGCGGCACGCGAAGGCCTCGGAGGAACACGTCCGGGGCTTCACTCGTATGGGGACCGACGACATTCACGACACCCCCGTTCTGGTGGTGGACAGGCCCGGCTGGGTCAAGGCGAACGTCGCCGGTTTCCGCGAACTCCTCAAGCCGCTGCTCGAGAAGATGCAGGAGCGGCGCGCGGGCAGCCCCGGCGGCGCGGTCCTCGGCGCGGTCGGCGGCAAGGTCACCGGCGTGGAACTCGGCATGCTGCTGTCGTTCCTGTCGTCCCGGGTCCTCGGCCAGTACGAGACCTTCGCCCCCTCCTCCCGCGACCTCCCGGCGGACGAGAACGGCGGCGGCCGGCTGCTGCTCGTCGCCCCGAACATCGTCCACGTGGAGCGCGAACTCGACGTCCAGCCCCACGACTTCCGCCTGTGGGTGTGCCTGCACGAGGAGACGCACCGCACCCAGTTCACGGCGGTGCCCTGGCTGCGCGCCCATCTGGAGGGCGAGATCCAGTCGTTCCTGTCGGAGACCGATGTCGACCCGATGACCGTGCTCGAACGCATCCGGGACGCCGCCCAGTCCCTCGCCGGCAGCCGCCCCGAGGCCGAGGAGGACGACGGCGGACGGTCGTTCGTCGAACTCGTGCAGACCCCGGCCCAGCGCGAGATCCTCGGCCGGCTCACCGCCGTCATGTCCCTCCTAGAGGGCCACGCCGACTTCGTCATGGACGGCGTCGGACCCGCGGTCGTGCCGACCGTCGCCGAGATCCGCGAGAAGTTCCAGCAGCGGCGCGCCAAGGGCGCCTCCCGGCTCGACACGACGCTGCGCAAGCTGCTCGGCCTGGATGCCAAACTCCGTCAGTACCGGGACGGCGAACGGTTCGTGCGGGCCGTCGTCGAACAGGTCGGCATGGACGGCTTCAACCGGGTGTGGACCTCTCCGAACACCCTGCCGACCAAGGCGGAGATCGCCAAACCGGCGGACTGGGTCGCGCGGGTGCACCGCAAGTCCGAGTCGTGAACGAGCGGATGTGTGGTGAACGGAAACCGGCCGACGGCAGGCGAACGCCCCTCCAATCACCCGTCCGAGGGACCGTGAGCGATGGGTAGGCGTGCGATGCTCGGGGAACGGCCCGTTTCTGTCACCATCTACGTACTCTGAGTGACCGATCTCGGGCTCACCCCCCGAAAACTTCATGAAGGGAACCGGACATGGGTCCCCATCCTGCGGTCGCGGCGATACGCCTGGCGGTCCGCCGCGTCCTCCACGACATCCTCACCGACGACAGTCGGCACAGCCGTACCGCCGGTGAGCGCGCCGGTGGGCGCATCGGCGTGCGCCTCGCACGCCCCGCCGGCGGCCTCCCCGTGGTCCCCGAGATCCTCGAGATCCCGGAGCAGACACCGAACGAGCGGCCCCCCTCTCCGCTCGTCCTCGTCGCGTGCTCCGGCGGCGCCGACTCCATGGCGCTGGCCTCCGCCCTCGCCTTCGAGGCCCCCAAGCTCGGCATCCGCGCGGGCGGCATCACCGTCGACCACGGCCTGCAGCCCGGCTCCGACCTGCGCGCCGACGAGGTCGTCCTGCGCCTGCGCGAACTCGGCCTCGACCCGGTCGAGTCCATCACCGTGACCGTCGGCCGCGACGGCGGACCCGAAGCCGCCGCCCGCGACGCCCGCTACGCCGCCCTGGACGCCGCCCTCGAACGGCACGGCGGCACCGCGATCCTGCTCGGCCACACCAGGGACGACCAGGCCGAAACCGTCCTGCTCGGCCTCGCCCGCGGCTCCGGCATCCGCTCCCTGTCCGGAATGGCCGCGGTCTCGGGGGCCGGCGGCCGTTACCGCCGCCCGTTCCTCCAGCTGGACCGGCAGACCGCCCGCAAGGCCTGCATGGTCCAGGCCCTCCCGGTCTGGGACGATCCCCACAACGCGGACCCGGCCTACACCCGCTCCCGGCTCCGCCACGAGGGCCTGCCCGCTCTGGAGAAGGCCCTCGGCAAGGGTGTCGTCGAGGCGCTCGCCCGCACCGCCCAGCTCTCCCGCGACGACGCCGACGCCCTCGACACCTGGGCCAGCCAGGCCGAGGCCTCCGTACGGGACGCGGCGGGCCTGCTGGAGTGCGCCAAGCTCTACGCGCTGCCCCCCGCGGTCCGCCGCCGGATCCTGCGCCGCGCGGCCATCGAGGCGGGCGCACCGGCCGGTTCCCTGTTCGCCCGGCACATCGAGGAAGTCGACCGCCTGATCACCGGCTGGCGCGGCCAGGGGGCCATCAATCTCCCGGGCAAAGTCGTCGCCCAGCGCCAGGGTGGCAGACTGGTGATTCGGCAAGGCTGAATCCCGACCTCGCGGAGAGTTCCCCGGAGCTCCTCCGAAGGGCCGGGTAGGCCGGTGGGACGACCGACCGAAAGTGATGCGGGTGGACGCGAAAGACATGGGTGCCGACCTCCAGCAGGTGCTCATCACCAAGGAAGAGATCGACGCGAAGCTGGCCGAGCTGGCCGCGAAGATCGACGCGGAGTACGCGGGCAAGGACCTGCTCATCGTCGGCGTCCTCAAGGGCGCCGTGATGGTCATGGCGGACCTCGCCCGGGCGCTGTCCACCCCCGTCACCATGGACTGGATGGCCGTGTCCTCGTACGGCGCGGGCACCCAGTCCTCCGGTGTGGTGCGGATCCTCAAGGACCTCGACACCGACATCAAGGGCCGGCACGTCCTGATCGTCGAGGACATCATCGACTCGGGCCTGACCCTGTCCTGGCTGATCAACAACCTCGGCTCCCGCGAGCCCGAGACCCTGAAGATCTGCACGCTGCTGCGCAAGCCGGACGCGGCCAAGGTCGCCATCGACGTCGAGTGGGTCGGCTTCGACATCCCCAACGAGTTCGTCGTCGGTTACGGCCTCGACTACGCCGAGAAGTACCGCAACCTCCCGTTCGTCGGTACGCTCGCGCCTCACGTCTACGGCGGCTGAACCCCGGCTGATACGCCGGAGGGTCCACTTACGTAAGACGATCGGGAACCCCAGCGGGTTTCGCGCCGTTGGAGCATGCAGAGACGGGTTTCACCAGTCGTCCGCGCAGCTTCGTGCGGCTTCGGGCGACAATGCTGGGGTACCGTCAGAAGAACTGTCTTATCAAACTCACTATGGCAGGAGGGACGGGGCGACACCGCTCCGTATGGATGGACGTGAAGCGATACTTCCGTGGGCCGGTCATGTGGATCGTGCTGGCCGTCCTTGCCGTGGTCGTGTTGATGCAGGTCGTCGGCTCGTCCGGCGGCTACAAGACGGTGGACACCGGCCAGGTCGTGGCGGCGATCAATGACAACAAGGTGGAATCGGCCAAGCTGACCACCGGTGACGAGCAGACCATCAAGGTCACGCTCAAGAACGGCGAGAAGGTCGAGGGCAGCTCGAAGATCCAGGCGAGCTACATCGGCGACCAGGGCGTCACCCTCGCCAACACGCTGCAGACCAAGTACCAGGACAAGCAGATCCCCGACGGCTACACCGTCGCGCCGACCAAGCAGAACGCCTTCGTCAGCGTCCTGCTCTCCCTGCTGCCCTTCGTCCTCATCGTGGTCGTCTTCCTGTTCCTGATGAACCAGATGCAGGGCGGCGGCTCCCGGGTCATGAACTTCGGCAAGTCCAAGGCGAAGCTCATCACCAAGGACACCCCGAAGACGACCTTCGCGGACGTCGCGGGCTGCGACGAGGCCGTCGAGGAACTCCACGAGATCAAGGAGTTCCTGCAGGAGCCGGCCAAGTTCCAGGCCGTCGGCGCCAAGATCCCCAAGGGCGTTCTCCTCTACGGCCGCCCCGGCACCGGCAAGACGCTGCTCGCGCGTGCCGTCGCCGGCGAGGCAGGGGTCCCCTTCTACTCGATCTCCGGTTCCGACTTCGTCGAGATGTTCGTCGGTGTCGGTGCCTCCCGGGTCCGCGACCTCTTCGAGCAGGCCAAGGCGAACGCCCCGGCGATCGTCTTCGTCGACGAGATCGACGCGGTCGGCCGACACCGTGGCGCAGGCCTCGGCGGCGGTCATGACGAGCGCGAGCAGACGCTGAACCAGCTGCTCGTCGAGATGGACGGCTTCGACGTCAAGGGCGGCGTGATTCTCATCGCCGCGACGAACCGGCCCGACATCCTCGACCCGGCGCTGCTGCGCCCCGGCCGCTTCGACCGCCAGATCGCGGTCGACCCGCCGGACCTGCAGGGCCGTCTGGAGATCCTCAAGGTCCACCAGAAGGGCAAGCCGGTCGCGCCCGACGTCGACCTCGCGGCGGTCGCCCGCCGTACCCCGGGCTTCACCGGCGCCGACCTGTCGAACGTGCTGAACGAGGCGGCGCTGCTCACGGCCCGCAGCGACCGCAAGCTCATCGACAACCAGATGCTCGACGAGGCGATCGACCGCGTGGTCGCGGGCCCGCAGAAGCGGACCCGGATCATGTCGGACAAGGAGAAGAAGATCACCGCGTACCACGAGGGCGGACACGCCCTGGTCGCGGCGGCCTCCCCGAACTCCGACCCGGTCCACAAGATCACGATCCTGTCCCGCGGCCGCGCCCTCGGCTACACGATGGTCCTGCCGGACGAGGACAAGTACTCGACCACGCGCAACGAGATGCTCGACCAGCTCGCCTACATGCTGGGCGGCCGCGCGGCCGAGGAACTGGTCTTCCACGACCCGACCACGGGCGCCGCGAACGACATCGAGAAGGCCACGGCCACCGCCCGCGCGATGGTCACGCAGTACGGCATGACCGAGCGTCTCGGCGCGATCAAGTTCGGCGGCGACAACACCGAGCCCTTCCTCGGCCGTGAGATGTCCCACCAGCGCGACTACTCGGAAGAGGTCGCCGCTCTGGTGGACGAGGAAGTGAAGAAACTCATCGAGAACGCGCATAACGAAGCCTGGGAGATCCTGGTCGAGAACCGCGACGTCCTCGACAACCTCGTTCTCCAGCTGCTGGAGAAGGAGACCCTGAACAAGGAGGAGATCGCCGAGGTCTTCGCGGCGATCCACAAGCGGCCCGCGCGCCCCGCGTGGACCGGCTCCTCCCGCCGTACGCCGTCCACCCGCCCGCCGGTGCTCTCCCCCAGGGAGCTCGCACTGACCAACGGGGCGAACGGCTCGACGCCGGCGATCAGCACGGTGAAGTCCACGGCGGCCGAGCCCGCCACCGCGGTCGAGAAGGCCCCGGAGGACCGACCCGAGAGCTGAGTCACACCGGTCTCACCTGGCTCGGAATGGATGCCGCGCCCCCCAGGATCTAGCCTGGGGGGCGCGGCATTTCCGTAATGCCTGTACATGAGCGCGTGATCCACATGCGCACACCCGATGGAACGAGGCACCCCAGATGACCGACCCCGTGACCCTGGACGGCGAAGGCACCATCGGCGAGTTCGACGAGAAACGCGCCGAGAACGCCGTACGCGAACTCCTCATCGCGGTCGGCGAGGACCCGGACCGCGAGGGCCTGCGGGAGACTCCGGCGCGGGTGGCGCGGGCCTACAAGGAGATCTTCGCGGGGCTGTGGCAGAAGCCCGAGGACGTCCTGACCACCACGTTCGACATCGGGCACGACGAAATGGTGCTGGTGAAGGACATCGAGGTCTACAGCACCTGTGAACACCATCTGGTCCCGTTCCACGGCGTCGCCCACGTCGGGTACATCCCGTCGGTGACCGGGAAGATCACCGGGCTGTCCAAACTGGCCCGGCTGGTCGACGTCTACGCGCGCCGCCCGCAGGTGCAGGAACGTCTCACTACGCAGATCGCCGATTCCCTGATGCAGATCCTGGAGCCGCGGGGCGTCATCGTGGTCGTCGAGTGCGAGCACATGTGCATGTCGATGCGGGGGATCCGCAAGCCCGGCGCGAAGACCATAACGTCGGCGGTCCGCGGCCAGCTGCGGGACGCGGCCACGCGGAACGAGGCGATGAGCCTCATCATGGCCCGCTGACGCCTGCCCCTGACCGGGGTCACGCCACCGGTTCGGCCCCGCCGTGGTTGTTGTCGTCGTCCTCCGGGAGCTTGCACACCCGTTCCAGGAAGATGGCCGCCGCTATCACGGCGATGCCGGCGACGACCGAGAAGGCCGCGTAGAGGGCCTGGTCGCGGCGGGTCGGGAGGTCGAGGAGTTCCAGGAGGAAGACGCCGGTGCCGCCGTACATGCCGGCGACGAGGGCGGCGACCAGGGCGCTCGCCTGGCCGAAGACGACCGCGCGGGCCGCCATCAGGGGGTCGACGCCCTTGGCGCCGGGGCGGCGCTCGCGCTGGGCCTTGAGGCGGGCCCGCAGCGAGAGCGCGGTGGAGAGCAGGACCACGGCGATCAGGGCGAGGACGATCGGGGCGGCCACCGGCACGCTGGGCAGCGTCCCCACCGCGTTCCAGAGGCGGGCGGCCGCCCAGGACAGCACTCCGGCCACGACGAAGACGCCGGCCAGCACCCTGATCCGCAGCTCTTTCACTGTTTTCCTTCAGCTCCCCCGCAGCGATGTGGTCGTCTCGACCTTAACGACTACTCGGGCAGTCGGAGTTCCAGGTCCCCGCGGGCTTCCACACCGTGCCGGGTGACGGCGGCAAGCAGGTCCGCGACCGTGCCGCGGCCGGGCAGCAGGGCCTCCGGGTCGATGTCGTACCAGGGCGCCAGCACGAAGGCGCGCTCGTGGGCGCGCGGGTGGGGCAGGGTGAGGTGCGGGTCGTCGGAGACGACGTCGGCGTAGGCGACGATGTCGACGTCGAGGGTGCGCGGGCCCCAGCGCTCGTCCCGCACCCGGTTGAACGCCTCCTCGACCGCGTGGGCACGCTCCAGCAGGGAGGACGGCGGGAGCGTGGTCTTCAGCACCACGATCGCGTTGTAGTACGTCGGCTGGCTGCCGGGCTCGACGCCCCACGGCTCGGTCTCGTAGACCGGCGACACGGCCTTGATGCGGACGCCCGGGGTGTCCTCCAGGGCGTCGATGGCGCCCTGCAGGGTCTCCAGGCGGTTGCCGAGGTTGGAGCCGAGGGCGACCACGGCCCGTCTGGGGTTGGACAGGGTGGTGTCGGCGGCGTCGACCTGCG
This sequence comes from Streptomyces sp. NPDC008092, assembly GCF_042957285.1. Lineage (NCBI taxonomy): Bacteria > Bacillati > Actinomycetota > Actinomycetes > Kitasatosporales > Streptomycetaceae > Streptomyces > Streptomyces sp. NPDC008092. Next base: position 65,692 of record NZ_JBIBHY010000008.1, on the reverse strand, counting down.
CGACGACGGAGGCGGGCACCGGCTGGACGGTCGGGTCGCTGGGACCCCGCAGAGAGGATGCGGTCATACTCGGCTCCGGGTGATGGTGACGGTGACGTCGTCGAAGGGGACGGTGATGGGCGCGTCCGGCTTGTGGACCTGGACCTCGACCTCTTGTACCCCCTCGTGCTTGAGGCAGACCTGGGCGATCCGCTCGGCGAGCGTCTCGATCAGGTTCACCGGCTCCCCCTCGACCACGGCGACGACCTCCTCGGCCACGATGCCGTAGTGCACGGTCTTCGCCAGGTCGTCGTCGGCCGCCGCCGGACGGGTGTCCAGGCCAAGGACGAGGTCCACGATGAAGGTCTGGCCCTCCTCGCGCTCCTTGGGGAAGACACCGTGGTGCCCGCGGGCCCTGAGGCCGCGCAGCGCGACACGATCCACGCGAATCACTCCTGCAATCGTCGGTGTGGCGGCCGGGTGGCATCGCGTGCGGGCGACGGACCGGCCACCCATGAATCTACCTGCGGGCACTGACAGCGCCGGGGTACGGGGCGCTGGGTCCGCCGGGGTGCGGCAGGGTTCATCGCGTGTTTCCCCCGGAGAACCCGGCGGCTCACGGGCCGGTGGCCGTACCTACTCGCGAGTTCGTGATTCCAGCCACTTCTTGGGCCGCGAGGGGGGTCCGGTGCTCAGGAGGGCGTGTCGTCCTCCTCGTCCTCGTCGGTGTCGGAGAGCACCGGGGAGGCGTGGTGGGACCAGAGTTTCCAGCCGTCCCGGGTGCGCCGGAACACGTTCGTGGCGACGACCAGCTGTCCGACCAGCGGGCCGAGTTCCTGGCCGCCCTCGGGGGCGGGGCCGCCGCTGAGGATGTTCTCCGTGCAGGTCACCAGGGCGGTGTCGCCGGTGACGGAGACGTGCACGTCGGTGAGGAAGAACTGGATGTAGTCGGTGTTCGCCATGATCAGCGCGTACGACCGCAGGACCTCGCCGCGGCCGGTGAGCACCGGCCAGCCCGGGTGCACGCAGGAGATCACGCCGCTGTCGGCGGGGTCGTGGTACTCCTCGTCGACGCCCAGGTCGGCGGGGGTGAGCCAGAGGGAGGAGACGGTCTCGAAGTCGCCGTTCTCCAGTGCCTCGTAGAAGGCGGTGTTGGCGGCCTCGACCTGCTCGACGTCGGTATGGGGGGCGCTCACCGGGCTCCTTCTGCGCGGTGGGGGGTGTTCGGCGTGGCCTGTGCGGTCGCTGCGCCCGGCGTGTCCGTTCCGGCGCGCGCTCCCTCTATGGCGCGCGCGACCCGTACCGCGTCCGCCGTGGCGTGTACCTCGTGCACGCGCACCGCCCATGCGCCGGCGTGCGCCGCGAGTGCCGAGACGGCGGCCGTCGCCGCGTCACGCTCCCGGGCGGGCGGGGGCGCCCCTTCGGGCCCGGCCAGGACCCGGCCGAGGAACCGCTTGCGGGAGGCGGCGACGAGCAGGGGGTGGCCCAGGGCGTGCAGCCGGTCGAGGTGGGCGAGCAGGGTCAGGTCGTGCTCGGAGTTCTTGGAGAAGCCGAGCCCGGGGTCGACGACGACGCGGTCGGGGGAGATGCCGCCGGCCAGGACGGCGTCCACGCGTGCGTGCAGTTCGTCGAGGACCTCGCCGACGACGTCGTCGTACACGCCCTTGACGTTGCCGCCCTCCAGGAAGCCGCGCCAGTGCATGACGACGAAGGGGGCGCCGGAGTCGGCGACGACGGGGATCATGTCGGGGTCGGCGAGGCCGCCGCTGACGTCGTTGACGAGGGCGGCGCCGGCGGCGAGGGCCTGCCGGGCGACGGAGGCGCGCATGGTGTCGACGGAGACGACCACGCCTTCGGAGGCGAGGCCGCGGACGACGGGGACGACCCGGCGCAGTTCCTCGTCCTCGTCGACGCGGGTGGCGCCCGGGCGGGTGGACTCGCCGCCGACGTCGACCAGGTCGGCGCCCTGGGCGCCGAGGTCGAGGCCGTGCTTCACGGCGGCCGTCGTGTCGAACCAGCGGCCGCCGTCGGAGAAGGAGTCGGGGGTGACGTTCACAACCCCCATGACCGCGCACCGGTCCCATGCCGGAAGCCCTGTCACCTGGCCACGTCCGCTGTGGTTGCTCATACGTTCAGCGTAGGCCCAGGGCCCTGCGGCCAGCCCCCGTGGCCCGAGCGGCGCCCCCGGGCCGGAGGGGGCGGGGCGTCCGCTCGGGCCGGTCCCGGGGTCAGGCCGCTCGTACGCCCTGTTCGGCGATGCTGTGGGCGCACGGGCGGGGGGCGGGTGCCTGGCGGCGCAGGAAGCGGGGGAGCGGGAGGGCGAGGCTGACGAAGCCCTCGGCCTGCATGGCGGCGAGGCCGATGCGCGGGAGGTCGCCGGAGGCCCGGTAGACCACGAAGCGGGGCTCCCAGCGGGGCTGGAACTTGGCGTTGAACTTGTACAGGGACTCGATCTGGAACCAGCGGGAGAGGAAGACCAGCAGTCCGCGCCAGGCGCGCAGTACCGGTCCGGCGCCGATCTTCTCGCCGCGGGCGAGGGCGGAGCGGAACATCGCGAAGTTGAGCGAGATCCTGGTGATGCCGAGTTTCGGGGCCGCCTGGAGGGCGGCCACGATGAGCAGTTCGTTCATGCCGGGGTCGGCGGAGCGGTCGCGGCGCATCAGGTCGAGGGAGACGCCGTCGGTGCCCCAGGGCACGAAGTGCAGGATCGCCTTGAGGTCGCCGTACTGGCCGGGTGTCTCGTCGGTCTTGTGGGCGGTGGCGATCAGGCAGTCGCCGTCGTTGGGGTCGCCGATGCGGCCGAGCGCCATGGAGAAGCCGCGTTCGGTGTCGGTGCCGCGCCAGTCCTCGGCGGCCCGGCGGATGCGGTCCAGTTCGGCCTCGCCGAGGTCACGGATGCGCCGTACCCGGGTTTCGTAGCCGGCCCGCTCGATGCGCTTGACCATCTGGCGCACGTTGCGCATCGCGCGTCCGGCGAGCGAGAAATCCGCCACGTCCACCACCGCCTCGTCGCCGAGTTCGAGGGCGTCCAGGCCGGTCTCGCGGGTCCACACCTCGCCGCCCGTCTCCGAGCAGCCCATGACGGCGGGGGTCCAGGAGTGGGCCTTGGCCTCGTCCATGAAGCGTTCGATCGCGCCGGGCCAGGCCTCGACGTCGCCGATCGGGTCGCCGCTGGCGAGCATGACGCCGGAGACGACGCGGTAGGTGACCGCGGCCTTGCCGCTGGGGGAGAAGACGACGGCCTTGTCGCGGCGGAGCGCGAAGTGGCCGAGGGAGTCGCGGGCGCCGTGCTTCTCCAGCAGGGCGCGCAGCTGGGCCTCGTCCTCCTCGGTGAGGTGCGCGGCGGGGTGTTCCGGGCGGAAGGCGAGGTAGATGGTGGTGACGGCGGTGATCAGGCCGAGGGCGCCGAGGGAGAAGGCGACCGTCCAGGAGGTGGAGCCCTCGTAGTCGACGGGGCCCTCGAAGCCGAACAGGCCGTACAGGACGTGGGTGATGCGGTCGGCCAGGCTCGGGTCGCCGATCGTGCGCTTCGGGTGGGCGCTGACGATGACCAGGCCGAGGGCGAGCGAACCGGCGCTCATGAGGACGAAGTTGGCGAGCGCCCGCCAGCGGCTGCGCGGGTCGGGCAGCGCCTTGAACTCGTCGCGGTGGAGCACGAGCGGCACGAACAGGGCCAGTGAGATCAGCGCGCCGATGACCGAGTGCCGGTACACGAACTGCGAGATCGCGCCGGCCGGCAGCAGCGCGACCGCGGCCCGCCAGGCCCGGCGCTTGCGGCGCTTGAGCCCGTGCGCGAGCAGCAGCAACAGCACGCCGACGCTGAGCGAGAGCGCGGCGGCGAACGGGCCGAGCGAGCCGGGCAGTACCTCTGCCATGGCGTGCATACGGCTGTGACGGAAGCGCGGGAACACGCCCGCGGCGATGTCCAGGACGCCCACGACCGCGCACGCCCTGCCGACCAGAGCGGGGACGGCCTCAGGGCGCGGGCCACGGACTATGCGCCGCGCCCGGCCTGATCGGCTCGGAACCCCGCCCGACATTTCCCCATCTATCCTGACAGACATCGCATCCCGTAGTTCTGCGAGAGACCTTGAATCCGGGCCCGATTCGGGCATCCGGCGACATTGCGCCCTCTAGGACGGTGTCTCGGGGGGAGAGGTTCACTCCCCACCGGAAAGCCGGTTCAAAGGCCAGGGAAAGCCCGGGGCAAGCCTTGCTGAAAGCAGCGGTGGCCACGGGGGGAAGCGCAGGCAGGAAGCACCTCATGGGTCTCACGAGCAATAAATTGCTGGCAATGGCGATCTTGTCCGCCGCACTGCTGTTCGTAGGCACGGTGTGGCTGTGGCCCCGGCTGGGCCGCCGGAACTGGCGGGCCGTCAGCGGCCGCGTCGGTCTTCTGCTGGCCACCCAGCTGGCACTCTTCGCGTGCGTCGGGATAGCGGTCAACCAGGCCTTCGGCTTCTACGCGAGCTGGGCGGACCTGTTCGGCACGGAGACCGACCAGGGCGTCGTCGTCGACCACGCGTCCGGCCCGCTCCAGGTGGTGTCCACGTCGGAGGTGCACGGCATGGGCGGCTCGCTGCCCCGGACGGCCGGACAGATCCAGCAGGTCGGCATAGTCGGCCGTACCACCCACATCGCCACGCCCGCGTACGTGTACCTGCCGCCGGAGTACTTCCAGCCGCAGTACCGCACGCGCACGTTCCCGGTGGTGGTCGTCCTCAGCGGCTATCCCGGGACCGCCCGGGCGCTGGTCGACAAGCTGCACTACCCGCGCACCGCGCAGCACCTGGTCAGGGACGGGCGGATGCGGCCGACGATCCTGGTGATGCTGCGGCCGACGGTCGCGCCGCCCCGGGACACCGAGTGCGTGGACGTCCCGCGCGGCCCGCAGACCGAGACCTTCTTCGCCAGGGACCTGCCCGACGCCGTGCGCGCGCACTACCGGGCCGCCGTGAAGCCGGGCGGCTGGGGGATCGTCGGCGACTCGACGGGCGGGTACTGCGCACTCAAGCTCGCGATGCACCACCCCGGCGTGTACGGGGCCGGCGCCGGGCTCTCCCCGTCGTACAAGGCGCCTCTCGACGCCACGACCGGCGACCTCTTCCAGGGCGACCGGAATCTCCGGAACCGCGCGGACCTCTGGTGGTTCCTGAAGCACGAGCCCGCCCCGGACACCTCCCTGCTGGTCACCAGCAGCAAAGTCGGGGAGACGAACTACAAGGCCACGCTGAGATTCATCGCGTCCGTCGAGGCCGTGAAGCCGACCCGGATCTCGTCGATCATCCTCGACAGCGGCGGCCACAACTTCAACACCTGGCGCCGCGAGATCCCCGCGACGCTCCAGTGGATCAGCGGCCGATTGAGCGACCGCTGAGCCCCGCCCTTGCCGATACCGTGTGAAGACTTCGTTGTCGCTGTGTTTTTACGGCCCGGGGCACCACGATTCGCCTACGCGCGGTAAGTTTCTGGCCATGCCACGTGGACGTCACCGTCATTCACCGCCCTTGCACAGGCTGTTGCCTCCCTCGGCGATCGCCGGTGTCTCCCTCGTCTGCGCCCTGGGCCCCTGGTTGTTCTCCCAACCGACGGTGCTGCGCACCCTGGCCGCGATAGCCGCGGCCACCGCGGCCGTCGGTGCCGCCGTCATGCGGCGCTGGGACAGCGAGGCGGGCAAGCAGGTGGCCGACCTCGCACGCGCGCGTGCGAGCGACGAGTGGCGCCACGAGGAGCGGATCGCCGAGCTGGAGACCGACCTGGAGGAGTCGCGGGAGCTGCGCGCCAAGCTGGAGCAGCGACTGCGCGCGAAGCGGTCGGAGCTGGCGGGGCTGCGCAACGAGCACGCGTCCCTGCTGCGCCGCTACGCCACGGCCGAGACGGAGCGCGCGAGCGCCCTGGAGGGCCGCCGCCTGCTGGAGATCGAGGCCGCCGAGCCGTCGAACGCACTCCCGGGCCCCCGCAAGGCGGACGAGGCGGAGGGGTCCGCCGCGGACGTCGAGGAGAAGGCCGAGAAGACTGCCGAGGAGAAGGCCGAGGAGCTGACGGTCGAGGAGACGGTTCCCGCGGTCTTCTCGCCGGAGGGTTCCAAGCTGTTCCTGCGGGCCAAGGTGGCATTGGCCCGGTTCGACGAGAAGGACGCTCCGAAGGACGCCCCGAAGGCCGGGACCGACGCGGCCGCCGAAGCCGAGGGCACGGCGGAGACGGTCGCCGAACCCGAGGCCGCCCCGACGGGCGAGACCGCACCGGAGGACGAGGCACAGGGGCAGCCCGAGGCGGCCGACGGGCACGCGCGCGCGGCCGCCGCCAGCACGGCCGGTCCGGACGACCAGGACGAGGCCGGGGACACCGCCCCGGCACGGGCGGAGCAGGACGCCCACCCCGCGCCGGCTCCGTCCGCGAACTCCGTCAAGCCCTCGGGCCACTTCACGGTGCCGACCGCGGTGGCGGTCCTGCCGGCCGCGCCGATGCCGCGCCCGCTGGTCACCGGCGGCTTCGACTTCTTCGGTACCCAGAAGGGCGCGTCGGCGGGCGGCCTGGACGCCATGCACAACGAGGACCTCGCGGACGTCGTCGGCCAGGAGGCGCTCGCGCTCCACAAGACCGAGGCCGAGGCCGAGTTCAAGCCCGCCGACGCACAGGCGCGGGGCGTCGGCCAGGTCATCGACCTGACCGCGCACGACGAGACGGAGCAGATCAACCTCGGCGGCCTGCGCAGCGCCGCGTCCTGAACACGCGGCGGTTCCACGCGGCGGTTCCGAGCCGGGGACGGCCGGCCGGTGGTCGGGTGCGGGTGCGTGGGGGCTGGTCGCGCAGTTCCCCGCGCCCCTGAAAGCAGGTCAGCGCCCTTCAGGGGCGCGGGGAACTGCGCGACCGGCCACGATGGCGCCGCACCTGATCACCGACCGGTCCGGCCGTCAGGCCATCCAGCGGTCCGGGCGGGCCGACCGGCGCCCAGTCCGTGACCGCTCGGCCTGCTCGCGAAGCAGGCCCGCGGCCTCCTCGGCGCCCCGCAGCCGGGCCGTCACGGTCTTGTCGGCCCCCGTGTCCACATGAACGTCCGCGAGCCGCCACAGCCGCCGCCAGGGCCCCTGGGTGAGCCGTACGCTCTGGACCTTGGCGTGCGGGACGAGCGCGAGGCGCCGGCGCAGCAGCCCGTGCCGTGCCGCGAACACCGCGTCCGTGACCGCGAGCCCGTACCCGCGCCACCACAGCGGCACGCACCACCGGGCCCGCCCCGGCGGCCGCAGCAGCTCACCGGGCACGGTCACCCCGGGCAGCACGCGCGCGACGACCGACTCGGCGACCGCGCGCGGGGCGACCGGCACCAGCACGGAGTTCGCCGACCCGGCCACGTCCAGCTCCACCCGCACCCAGCGCAGCGGCCGCCACATCAGCGGCTCCACGATCCGCACGGTCTGCACCCGCCCCGGCGGCACCGTCTCGTGCGTGCGGTCGAGCAGCCCGTGGTCGATGCGCAGCCCGTCCGGGGACTCCCCGACCGTCCAGTCGTACTCCCCGACGAACCGCCCCACGCTGGTCGTGGCCGCCGCGCCGAGCAGCGGCACGGCCGTGGCGAGGACCGTCCACACGCTGTGGGTGGTCAGCCAGAGGAACGGCGGGGCCACGAGGGCGGCGGCCAGCGAGCCCCAGGTCGCGCCCGTCAGCAGGATCGAGATCGCGAGCTTGCCCGGGGGCACCCGCATCAGCTCGTGCGCCGGCGCCTCGCCGACCTCGCGCGCCGTCTCGGGCGCGAACCCGGCGGCACGCGCGAGCAGCTCCGCGCGCAGCCGGCGCGCCTCGCCCTGGCCGAGGAAGGCGAGTTCGTCCTTCTTGTCGGTGCCGACGACGTCTATCCGCAGCTTGGCGACGCCCGCCACGCGCGCGAGGAGCGGCTGGGTGATGTCGACTGCCTGGATCCGCTCCAGCCGGATGTGCGCGGTCCGCCGGAACAACAGGCCGGTGCGTATCCGCAGTTCGCTGTCGGTCACCGAGAAGTAGGTGAACCACCAGGTCAGGAAGCCGTAGAGGGCCCCCGCCGTGACCAGGGCGGCGAGCCCGCCGAGGACCATGGTCGTGGTCAGCTTCGTCAGCTGCTCCTGTGCCTGGTTCGGGTCGTGCACCGCCCAGCCGGTGAGCACCGCGACCGGCGCCCACGCCCGCCGGAACGGCGTCACCGGGTGCAGCCGCCGCTCGCCCGCGGTCTTGCCCGCGCTCTGGCCCGTGTCTATGGCGCCCTCGACGCCCGGGGCGGTCACAGCCCCGCCGATCGGGCCTCGCCGAGTTCGGTGAGCCGGTCGCGCAGCCGTTCCGCCTCGGCCGGGTCGAGCCCGGGGATCGTCGCGTCGGTGGCCGCGGCCGCGGTGTGCAGCTGCACGCTGGCCAGCCCGAAGTGCCGCTCGACGGGTCCCGAGGTGACCTCCACGAGCTGCATCCGCCCGTACGGCACCACGGTCTCCTCGCGCCACAGCACCCCGCGGGTGATCAGCAGGTCGTCGGCGCGCTCGGCGTACCGCCAGGAGCGCCAGTTGCGGCCCAGCAGCACCCAGCCCCAGGCCAGCACGGCCAGCGGCAGCAGCGCGAAGGCCGCCCACACCGGGCCCGCGAGCAGGCCCAGCAGCACTCCCAGGGCCAGGGCCAGCAGCCCCAGCCACACCACCAGCAGCAGCCGGCGCATCCGCAGCAGCCCGGGCGGCAGCCCCGTCCACACCGGCTCGGTCCCCGTGGTCTCGGCGCCGGCGGCGCTCCCCGTCTCCATAGGGCCAGCGTACGTAGGGGAGACTGGGTCCATGACGCCTACGACGGAGACCACGGTCGGAATCGGCGGCGCCGCCGAGAGCACCGACATGGTGCTCAACATCGGCCCCCAGCACCCCTCCACGCACGGCGTGCTGCGGCTGCGGCTGGTGCTGGACGGCGAGCGGATCGTCTCGGCGGAGCCGGTGATCGGCTACATGCACCGGGGCGCGGAGAAGCTCTTCGAGGCCCGCGACTACCGGCAGATCATCATGCTCGCCAACCGCCACGACTGGCTGTCGGCGTTCTCCAACGAGCTGGGCGTGGTCCTCGCCGTCGAGCGCATGCTCGGCATGGAGGTACCCGTCCGCGCGGTGTGGACCCGCACCCTGCTCGCCGAGCTGAACCGGGTCCTCAACCACCTGATGTTCCTCGGCTCCTATCCGCTGGAGCTGGGCGGGATCACCCCGGTCTTCTACGCGTTCCGCGAGCGAGAGGAGCTGCAGAACGTCATGGAGGAGGTCTCCGGCGGGCGCATGCACTACATGTTCAACCGCGTCGGCGGCCTCAAGGAGGACCTGCCGGCCGGCTGGACCGCACGCGCGCGTGCGGCCGTCTCCGCCGTCCGCTCCCGCATGGACGTCTTCGACGATCTGGTCCTCGGCAACGAGATCTTCCGCGGCCGTACCCGGGGCGTGGGCGTCCTCGCCCCCGAGGCCGTGCACGCGTACGGCGTGAGCGGGCCCATCGCGCGCGCCTCCGGCGTCGACTTCGACCTGCGCCGCGACGAGCCCTACCTGGCCTACGGCGAACTCCAGGACACCCTGAAGGTCGTCACCCGGACCGAGGGCGACTGCCTGGCCCGCTTCGAATGCCTCCTGGAGCAGACGCACAACGCCCTCGACCTGGCCGACGCCTGTCTGGACCGGCTAGCCGACCTGCCGCCGGGACCGATCAACCAGCGGCTCCCCAAGGTCCTCAAGGCGCCCGAGGGCCACACCTACGCCTGGACCGAGAACCCCCTCGGCATCAACGGCTACTACCTCGTCAGCAAGGGCGAGAAGACCCCGTACCGGCTGAAGCTGCGCTCCGCGTCGTACAACAACATCCAGGCCCTGACCGAACTGCTGCCGGGGACGCTGGTGGCGGACATGGTGGCGATCCTGGGGTCGCTGTTCTTCGTGGTGGGAGACATCGACAAATAGGGCCCGTCAGGGGTGAGTTTGCGCGTGGGGCGAGCGGGCGCGCAGGGTGGGTCCTTGCAGCAGTGCGTCTAGAGCAGTGCGTCGTCCATGCCGACCGGCTGGAGCAGCCAGAGGAAGTCGCCGAGGCCGCCGGGGGCGGTGAGTTCGGCGGCCTCTCCCGCGGTCGCGAGGGCGCGCACGTATCCGGCGGGGTTCGTGGAGGCGAGCGTGAGCGGGGGGCGTGCGCCCACCACGCCGAGGGCGCGCAGGGCGTCGCGTTGTGTGCACAGGAGCGCCTCGGGCAGCCTGAGCGCGGGGTCGAGCGCCGTGCACGCGTCCAGCGCCACATGCGCCGTGATGTCGCAGGCCCCGTCCGGCACGGGTGCCGTCGCGCGGCCCTCGCGGAAGCCGGTGAGCGTTCCGAACGGGGGGCGCGTGTCCACGGTGTGCGCGTAGTCCACGGCCACCGCGAGCCCCCGCTGGAGGCTGGTGACGGCGGACGCCCACGCCCGGTCCCGGGGCAGCCCGATCTCGGCGCGCAGTCCCGGCTCGGCGCCCAGCGGCCACCACCGCGCGAGCCACTGCGCGTCCGGGCCCGACACACGCTCGCCGAGCAGCTCGGTGCCGTCCCGCCGGACGTGCACCAGGCGGGCCACCCCGGCCGGGTCCACCTCGGCGACCTCGACCGGCACGTTGTCGAGCCACTCGTTGGCGAAGAGCAGCCCGCGGACCGTGCGCGGGAGCTCGGTCAGCCAGGTGATCCGGTCGGGCAGGCCCGGCGGGCGGTCGGCGAGCTCGACGGCGTACGCACGCGTGCGTGCCGCCACGCCCGGGGGCAGGGCCGCGAGCACGCCCCTGACCAGTTCGCCCCGGCCGGCGCCCATGTCCACGAAGTCCAGCGCCTCGGGGCGGCCCAGGGCCTCGTCGACCCGGCACAGCAGTTCGGCCACGGCCTCGGCGAACAGCCGCGAGGCGTGCACCGACGTACGGAAGTGCCCGGCCGGGCCCTCCGGGCGGCGGTAGAAGCCGCCGGGGCCGTACAGGGCCGCCTCGGTGGCCGCACGCCAGCCACGGGCGTCGTCGGCCGTCTCTCGCGTCGCCTCATCCGTCACCGGGCCAGACTAGGCGCACAGGTGATCACCTTCTCCACCTTGCGGAGTACGCGTGCGGAACAGGGATCGGCCCTCCGGTTGACCCCTGCACCTATCACGCTTCCCTACTCTGGGTTACGTGCAGCGCCTCTATGACTTCCTCCGCAGGCACCCGACATGGGTCGACAGCTTCTGGGCCGTCGTCCTGCTCGGGATCTCCGGCGCGAGCATCTGGAAGCTCGGTGAGGCCCAGCAGCACCACGGATCCAGGGCCGCCATGCTGGCCGTGTCCGTCGTGATGGGCGTCGTCGTCGCGCTGCGCCGCCGCTTCCCGGAGCCGATGCTGCTGCTGGCCGCGGCGACCGGCCTGGCCCAGCTGGTGCTGGACGTGGAGACGACCGTCGCCAACTTCGCCATGCTGGTGATCGTGTGCACGAACGCCGCCGTCGGCGCGCGCTGGGCGTCCCGGTTCGGCCTCTACGCGGGGCTGGGCGCCGCGCCCCTGGCCCAGATCAGGTGGCCGCAGCAGGAGGCGAGCTTCCCGGGGCACGTGGCGATCGTGCTGTTCCAGACGGTGCCGTTCGTGCTCGCCTGGGTGCTCGGCGACTCCATGCGCACCCGCCGCGCCTACTTCGCGCAGCTGGAGGAGCGGGCCGCCCGGCTGGAGAAGGAGCGCGAGGCGCAGGCCAAGGTCGCGGTCGCCGCGGAGCGCGCCCGGATCGCGCGCGAGCTGCACGACGTGGTCGCGCACAACGTGTCGGTGATGGTGGTCCAGGCCGACGGCGCCGCCTACGTCCTCGACGCCGCCCCCGACCAGGCCAAGAAGGCCCTGGAGACGATCTCCTCCACCGGCCGCCAGGCCCTCGCCGAGATGCGCCGCCTGCTGGGCGTGCTGCGCACCGGCGAGCACAAGGAGGTCGGCGAGTACGTCCCGCAGCCCGACGTCGAGCAGATCGACGACCTCATCGAGCAGTGCCGCACCTCCGGTCTGCCCGTCGACTTCAAGGTCGAGGGCACCCCGCGGCCGCTGCCCAGCGGCGTCGAGCTCACGGCGTACCGGATCGTGCAGGAGGCGCTCACCAACACCCGCAAGCACGGTGGCCCCAACACGGGTGCCAGCGTGCGGCTGGTCTACTTCGACGACGGACTCGGCCTGCTGGTCGAGGACGACGGCAAGGGCGCCCCGCACGAGATGTACGAGGAGGGCGGCGCCGACGGCCAGGGACACGGCCTGATCGGCATGCGCGAGCGCGTCGGCATGGTGGGCGGCACCCTCGACGCGGGCCCCCGCCCTGGCGGAGGATTCCGCATCAGTGCCCTGCTGCCGCTCAAACCAGCGCATTGACGCGGACGCACGCCCCCGGTTGACACCTGTCACGCCCCCAGGCCGAACGGCCGCAAGAAAACGGAAGAGGACCCGATGACGATCCGCGTGATGCTCGTCGACGACCAGGTGCTGCTGCGCACCGGGTTCCGGATGGTGCTCGCGGCCCAGCCGGACATGGAGGTCGTCGCGGAGGCGGGCGACGGCGTCGAGGCCCTCCAGGTGCTGAAGTCCACCGCCGTGGACGTCGTCCTGATGGATGTGCGCATGCCCAAGCTGGACGGCGTGGAGGCCACCCGGCGCATCTGCGAGCAGGCCGACCCGCCCAAGGTGCTCATCCTGACCACCTTCGACCTCGACGAGTACGCCTTCTCGGGGCTGAAGGCGGGTGCCTCGGGATTCATGCTCAAGGACGTGCCCCCGGGTGAACTGCTGGCCGCCATCCGTTCCGTGCACAGCGGCGACGCCGTGGTCGCGCCCTCCACCACCCGGCGCCTCCTCGACCGTTTCGCGCCGATGCTGCCGTCCGCCGGCAAGGAGCCCCGGCACCAGGAACTGGAGCGGCTCACCGAGCGCGAGCGCGAGGTGATGGTGCTGGTCGCGCAGGGCCTGTCGAACGGCGAGATCGCGGGCCGGCTGGTGCTGTCCGAGGCGACCGTGAAGACCCATGTGGGCCGCATCCTGACCAAGCTCGGGCTCCGTGACCGCGTGCAGGTGGTCGTGCTGGCCTACGAGACGGGGCTGGTGCGGGCGGGCGGCGGACACGGCTGACGCTGCCCCGGCAGCGCCCCTTCCCGCTTCCCGCGCGGCGTTCAGCGGAGCATCCCCTCCAGGAAGTCGCTGCCCAGCCGGGCGACGACCGTGACGTCCAGCTGGTGCAGGACGTACCGGCCGCGGCGGCGCGTCGTGACCAGGCCCGCCTTCTTGAGCACGCCCAGGTGCCGGGACACCTCCGGCGCCGACAGGCCGTGCATCTGCGCCAGCTCGCCGGTGGTGTACGCGCTGCGTGCCAGATGCCGGCACAGCCGCATCCGCACGGGATGGGAGAGCGCCGCCATCCGGAGCGTCAGCTCCTCCACGGACGCGGGCGGGGCGAGTTCCGGCGAGCCGACCGGGTAGTGCAGCACCGGCTGCCAGCCGTAGCGGTGCAGCACCATCAGGTGCGGCCGGCCCAGGCTGGTGGGCACCAGCAGCAGGCCGTCGGCCGCCACGCGCGCGTGGCCGTCGGTGAGCTTGTCCACGGTGATCCGCGCGCCCGTCCCGTCGAGCGTCACGGCGGGCGAGACCGCCGCCAGCGCCTCGGCCAGCCCCTTGCGGCGCAGCAGCTCCGTCTTGTGCCGGGCGTCGGCCTCCAGCTGGGGGCGCAGCCGTGACCAGGCGTCGTCGAAGAACGCGGCGGCGCAGTCCTCCAGGAACCGGCGCAGCCACGCGCGTACGCCCGGCGGGTCGTCCAGCAGCCACCGGGCGAACCGGGCCTGTTGCGGGCCCCGCGAGGCGGCCGCCTCAAGCGCCCTGCGGCGCCCGGCGGGATCCGACAGGAGCGCCGGTGCCTGCGTGGCGTACGTGAGCACGCACGCGAACTCCAGGGCCGCGTCGACGAACTGCTCGTCCGTCAGCTTGTCCAGCTGGTCGAGCTCCGCCGCGAGCGTGCCGGCCGGGAGGGCGCCCGGCACGGCCGCGTACGGCAGGAACAGGTCCGAGAACGTCGTCCGCCACAGGAAGTCCGCCTCGCACATCCGGTCGGCCAGGTGCGCTTCCATGCGGGCGGTGACGCCGGTCGCCCAGCCCTGCAGGCCGGGATGGTGGCCGGGCTCGGACAGGGCGTGCAGCGCCATGCCGAGCTCCGCGAGCGGCGAGGGCACGACGGTGACGCTCTCGGGCCGTAGGCCCGGGATGTCGATACGTACGCTCATGTCACCATCCTGCATCCCTCCCCGGCGTCGGTGGGACGGGCGCCTACCGGGGTGCCGGGTGCGGTTCGGCGGCGGGTGCGGGTGGAGTGTGGCTGGTCGCGCGGTTCCCCGCGCCCCTAGAGGAGCGGTTCCCCGCGCCCCTAAAGGAGCGGTGCAGGCAACCGCTTCGCGAAGTCCGCGACCGCCGCCCGCACGTCCGCCGCCGTCCACTCCAGGCCCGCCTCCGCCACCGTCACCTCGGTCATGGACAGGCCCGGGCCCTTCGGGTCCCAGAAGCCGGGGAAGAGGTAGGTGCCGGTCTCCTCGGCCTGGCGTACCGCCGCGTCCAGCAGTACGTCGGCTTCGTACGGCAGCCAGACCTGGAACTGGTGGGTGTGCGGTTCCTCCGGGTGGATGCGGAACCAGGGGACGCCCGACCCGGCGAAGCCGTCCCGCAGGGCCGTGGCGACCACGCGCGCGTGGCGGACGTAGTCCGGGAGGCGGGGCAGCTCGTGGTCCAGGCCGGCCAGGGCCGCCAGGGCGGTCGGGAACTGCTGGAAGATCATGCCGCCGTAGCGGTGGCGCCAGGTCTTCGCCTCCTCGACCAGGGTTTTCGGGCCGGCCAGCGCGGCGCCGCCGAAGCCGTCGAGGGACTTGTAGAACGACACGTAGACGCTGTCCGCCAGGTCCGTGATCTCGGGCAGGGAGCGCCCGAAGTGGACGGTGGACTCCCACAGGCGCGCGCCGTCGAAGTGCACCACCGCGTCGCGTTCCCGCGCCGCCTCCACCAGCTCCGTCAGCTCGTCCCAGGAGGGCAGGACGAAACCGGCGTCCCTGAGGGGCAGCTCCAGCATCAGCGCCCCGAAGGGCTCCGCGAAGTCGCGTATCTCCTGGGCGGTGGGGAGCCGGGGCTCGCCGGTGACGCGTACGGTGCGCAGGCCGGCCACCTCGCGGAAGGCGTTGCGCTCGTGCACCTCGGGGTGGGCGAGGGCGTGCACGGCGACCGTGGGGTTGCCGGTGCGGGCCGCCCAGCAGCGCAGGGCGACCTGCTGGGCCATCGTGCCGGTCGGGAAGAACGCGGCGGCCTCCGTGCCCAGCAGGGCCGCGACGCGCCGCTCCAGGGCCTCCACGACACCGTTGCCGTAGACGTCCGCCGGTGCGTCCAGGTCGTACACCTCGGGGGCCGCCTCCTGGAGCAGCGCGAGCCGTTCGCGGAGCGAAGCCCGCGCGCCCACGCGCGCGAGGACGCGGGTGGCACCCCGATAGGCGGCGGAGCGCCGCTCCCGCATCCGGTCCTCCGCCGACAGGGGTTCCTTCGGCTGCTCGTCCTGGGCCGTGGCCGTATCACTCATGCCGTGGATGATGCCGTGGCACCTGGTCAGGGGCTCGTCATTTTTCCGCACCACCGGTGTGACCCGTCACCGGTGTGACCCGTCACCCACAGCCTGTGGACGACCGATCGGCCCCGGACCGGATAGCGTTAACATGACGAGAAATCGTCCGGTACCCAGAGCGGACTGGAACGGGAAGGCCACCCTCGCGTGAGTACAGTCCAACAGCCAGACCCGAGTGAACGCCCCGCGCGGCTCACCGTCGGCGTCGTCGGCGCGGGCCGGGTGGGCCCCGCGCTGGCCGCGTCCCTCCAGCTCGCCGGGCACCGCCCGGTGGCCGTCTCCGGGGTCTCCGACGCCTCCCGGCGGCGCGCCGAGACGATGCTGCCCGACGTCCCGCTGGTATCCCCCGCCGAGGTCCTCCGGCGCGCCGACCTGGTCCTGCTGACCGTCCCCGACGACGCCCTGCCCGGCCTGGTCGCCGGCCTCGCCGAGACCGGTGCCGTACGGCCCGGCCAGCTGCTCGTGCACACCTCCGGGCGGTACGGCGCGAGGGTCCTGGACCCGGCCCTGCGGGCGGGCGCCCTGCCGCTGGCCCTGCACCCGGCGATGACCTTCACCGGGACGCCGGTGGACGTGCAGCGGCTGGCGGGCTGCTCGTTCGGGGTCACCGCGCCCGAGGAGCTGCGGCTGGCCGCCGAGGCCCTGGTCATCGAGATGGGCGGCGAACCGGAGTGGATCTTCGAGGAGAACCGCCCGCTCTACCACGCGGCCCTCGCCCTCGGCGCCAACCACCTGGTCACCCTGGTCGCCCAGGCCATGGAGCTGCTGCGCACCGCCGGCGTGGAGGCCCCCGACCGGATGCTCGGCCCGCTGCTCGGCGCCGCCCTGGACAACGCCCTGCGCTCCGGTGACGCGGCGCTGACCGGGCCGGTCGCGCGCGGGGACGCGGGCACCGTCGCCGCGCACGTCACGGAGTTGCGCAGGCATGCCCCGCAGGCCGTGGACGGCTACCTGGCGATGGCCCGCGCGACGGCCGACCGCGCGCTCGCGCACGGTCTGCTGAAGCCGGAGCTCGCCGAGGACCTGCTCGGTGTCCTGGCCAAGAACGCGCACGGCGCCGACGGCGGCACCGGCCCGACCGGCACCAACGGCACCGAGGGGAACCCCCGATGAGCACCGCCCTGCTCCATACCGCCGAGGAACTGCACGCGCGTGTGCGGCAAGGCCGCCGCGCCGTCGTGATGACGATGGGCGCCCTGCACGAGGGCCACGCCACCCTGATCCGTGCCGCGCGCGAGATCGCGGGCCCGGACGGCGAGGTCGTCGTCACGGTCTTCGTCAACCCGCTCCAGTTCGGTGCCGGCGAGGACCTCGACCGCTACCCGCGCACCCTGGACGCCGACCTGAAGATCGCCGAGCAGGCCGGTGCGGACGTGGTGTTCGCCCCCTCCGCCGACGAGGTCTACCCGGGCGGGGAGCCCCAGGTGCGGGTCAGCGCCGGGTCGATGGGCACGCGCCTGGAGGGCGCCTCCCGCCCCGGGCACTTCGACGGCGTCCTCACCGTCGTCGCCAAGCTGCTGCACCTGACCCGGCCCGACGCGGCCCTGTTCGGGCAGAAGGACGCCCAGCAGCTGGCCGTGATCCGGCGCATGGTGCGCGACCTGAACTTCGGCATCGACATCGTCGGCGTGCCGACCGTGCGCGAGGCCGACGGGCTCGCGCTGTCCAGCCGCAACCGCTACCTGTCGGCCGACGACCGGCGCACGGCGCTCACGCTGTCCCGGGCGCTGTTCGCCGGCCGCGACCGGCACGCGGCGCAGGAGGCGCTGCGCGCGCGGGCGCGCGAAGTGCCGTCCACGCGGGCGCGCGCCGAGGCGCTCAGCGCCATAGGGGAGTCCCGCGCGGCCGCCGACGCGCACGCCGTCGCCAAGGCCGTGCCCAACGCCGCCGCGGCGGTCCGCGCGGCCGCCCGGCAGGTCCTGGACGAGGCCGTCCACTACGACCCGCCGCTCGAACTGGACTACCTCGCCCTGGTCGACCCGTCCGACTTCACCGAGATCGACGACGACTTCACCGGAGAGGCCGTCCTCGCCGTCGCCGCCCGGGTCGGGACGACCCGGCTGATCGACAACCTTCCGCTCACCTTCGGAACCCTCGGAGCCGCCTCGTGACCAGCACAGGCACCAGCAGCACAGGCACCAGCACCGGCATACGACTGCACGCGCCCGCCCCCGGGTGGAGCATCTCGGCGGACGTGGTCGTCGTCGGGTCCGGGGTGGCCGGCCTGACCGCGGCCCTGCGCTGCCAGGCCGCCGGGCTCACCACGGTCGTCGTCACCAAGGCCCGCCTGGACGACGGCTCCACCCGCTGGGCGCAGGGCGGCATCGCCGCGGCCCTCGGCGAGGGCGACACCCCCGAGCAGCACCTCGCGGACACCCTGGTGGCCGGCGCCGGCCTCTGCGACGAGGACGCCGTACGGATCCTCGTCACCGAGGGCCCCGGCGCGGTACGGCGGCTCATCGACACCGGTGCCATCTTCGACGAGTCCTCCGAGGGCGGCCTCGACCTCACCCGCGAGGGCGGCCACCACCGGCGCCGGATCGCGCACGCGGGCGGCGACGCCACCGGCGCCGAGGTCTCCCGGGCCCTCGTCGAGGCGGTACGCGCGCGTGGGCTGCGCACCTTCGAGAACGCGCTCGTCCTGGACCTGCTGACCGACGCCGAGGGCCGTACGGCCGGTGTCACCCTGCACGTCATGGGCGAGGGCCAGCACGACGGCGTGGGCGCCGTGCACGCCCCCGCGGTCGTCCTCGCCACCGGCGGCATGGGCCAGGTGTTCTCCGCGACCACCAACCCGTCCGTGTCGACCGGCGACGGCGTGGCACTGGCCCTGCGCGCGGGCGCGGAGGTCAGCGACCTCGAATTCGTGCAGTTCCACCCGACCGTGCTCTTCCTCGGCCCCGACGCGGAGGGCCAGCAGCCGCTGGTCTCCGAGGCGGTGCGCGGCGAGGGCGCCCACCTGGTCGACGCCGACGGCGTCCGCTTCATGGTGGGGCAGCACGAACTCGCCGAACTGGCGCCCCGGGACGTCGTCGCCAAGGGCATCATGCGGCGCATGCAGGAGCAGGACGCCGAGCACATGTACCTCGACGCCCGGCACTTCGGCGCCGACATGTGGGAGCACCGCTTCCCGACCATCCTGGCCGCCTGCCGGGCCAACGGCATCGACCCGGTCACCGAGCCCATCCCGATAGCACCGGCCGCCCACTACGCCTCCGGGGGCATACGCACCGACGCGCGCGGGCGCACGACCGTGCCCGGGCTCTACGCGTGCGGCGAGGTCGCGTGCACCGGCGTGCACGGCGCGAACCGGCTCGCCTCCAACTCCCTCCTCGAAGGCCTCGTCTACGCCGAGCGCATCGCCGCCGACATCACGGCGGCCCGCGCGGACCACGGCCTGCACGCGCGGGTGCCCGCACCGGTCCCGCACCCCGAGAAGCCCGCGCACCCGCTGCTCGCCCCCGAGACCCGGTTCGCCATCCAGCGGACCATGACCGAGGGCGCCGGCGTGCTGCGTTCCGAGGAGTCCCTGGCCAGGGCCGCCGTACAGCTCCAGCGGCTGCACGCGGAGGCCCGCGACGCCCTGGACGAGAACGGCAAGACCGCCGAGCCCGGCGTCGACACCTGGGAGGCCACCAACCTCCTGTGCGTCGCGCGCGTGCTCGTCGAGGCGGCCCGCCGCCGCGAGGAGACCCGCGGCTGCCACTGGCGCGAGGACCACGCCGACCGCGACGACGCCCGGTGGGGGCGCCACATCGTCGTACGGCTGAATCCCGACCGGACGCTGGCCGTGGGCACCACCGACACCGCAGACTTCCCCCCTACCCGGCCGCACCAGCCACACCAGGAGCAGTGACAGACGTGAGCACCAACGACCTTCCCCTCGCCGACGGCGGCGGCTGCGGCGACGGCTGTGCCTGTGGCGCCGAGGGCGACGAGGAGTACCTGGAGTGCGGGCTCGACCCCGCGCTCGCCGAACTGCTGGCCGCGGCCGGGCTCGACCCCATCGAGGTCGAGGACATCGCCAACGTGGCCATCCAGGAGGACCTGGCGGGCGGCGTGGACGTGACGACCGTCGCGACCATCCCCGAGGAGGCCGTGGCGACCGGCGACTTCGTCGCGCGCGAGGCCGGCGTCGTCGCGGGCCTCCGGGTCGCCGAGGCCGTGGTCTCGGTGGTCTGCACCGACGAGTTCGAGGTCGAGCGGCACGTCGAGGACGGCGACCGGGTCGAGGCCGGGCAGCCGCTGCTGTCGATCACCACCCGCACCCGGGACCTGCTCACCGCCGAGCGCAGCGCGCTGAACATCCTGTGCCGGCTGTCCGGCATCGCGACCGCCACGCGCGCGTGGGCGGACGCGCTGGAGGGCACGCGGGCACGCGTGCGTGACACCCGGAAGACCACCGCGGGGCTCAGGTCCCTGGAGAAGTTCGCGGTGCGCAGCGGCGGCGGCGTCAACCACCGCATGTCGCTCTCCGACGCGGCCCTGGTCAAGGACAACCACGTGGTCGCCGCCGGCGGCGTCGGCCAGGCCTTCAAGGCCGTCCGCGAGGCCTTCCCGGAGCTGGCGATCGAGGTCGAGGTCGACACCCTGCACCAGCTGCGCGAGGTCGTCGACGCGGGCGCCGACCTGATCCTGCTGGACAACTTCACGCCGATGGAGTGCGAGGAGGCCGTCGCCATCGTCGACGGGCGCGCGCTCCTGGAGGCGTCCGGGCGGCTCACGCTGGACAACGCGCGGGCGTACGCCGACACCGGCGTGGACTTCCTGGCCGTCGGCGCCCTCACCCACTCCTCGCCGATCCTGGACATCGGCCTGGACCTGCGCGAGGCGGAGTGACCCCATGCTCCTCACCATCGACGTCGGCAACACCCACACCGTCCTCGGGCTCTTCGACGGCGAGGACATCGTCGAGCACTGGCGCATCTCCACGGACGCGCGCCGTACCGCCGACGAGCTGGCGGTGCTCCTCCAGGGCCTGATGGGCATGCACCCGCTGCTCGGCGACGAGCTCGGCGACGGCATCGACGGGATCGCGATCTGCGCGACCGTGCCGAGCGTGCTGCACGAGCTGCGCGAGGTCACCCGGCGGTACTACGGCGACGTGCCGGCGGTGCTGGTGGAGCCCGGGGTGAAGACCGGGGTGCCGATCCTCACCGACAACCCCAAGGAGGTCGGCGCCGACCGGATCATCAACGCGGTCGCCGCCGTCGAGCTGTTCGGGGGGCCGGCGATCGTCGTCGACTTCGGGACGGCGACGACCTTCGACGCGGTGTCCGCGCGCGGGGAGTACGTCGGGGGTGTGATCGCGCCCGGTATCGAGATCTCGGTGGAGGCGCTGGGCGTCCGGGGCGCGCAGCTGCGCAAGATCGAGGTGGCGCGGCCGCGGAGCGTGATCGGGAAGAACACGGTGGAGGCCATGCAGGCGGGCATCGTGTACGGGTTCGCCGGGCAGGTCGACGGGGTGGTCGGGCGGATGGCGCGGGAGTTGGCGGACGATCCGGACGATGTGACGGTGATCGCCACCGGTGGGCTGGCGCCGATGGTCCTCGGGGAGTCCTCGGTGATCGACGAGCACGAGCCGTGGCTGACGTTGGTGGGGCTGCGGCTGGTGTACGAGCGGAACGTGTCGCGGATGTGAGCGGCCGGTGGGGGCGGGCGCGGGTTCTTCGCCCCCGCCGCCCCTACCCGTCCCGTCCTGAAGGGGGTGCGCCCCCTTCGACCCCCCGGTCGCGACCGCCGCGCTGTTCGGGGGCTGCCGCCCCCGGACCCCCGCATCGGCCTGAACGGCCTCGTCCTCAAACGCCGGACGGGCTGAGTCGTGGTGCTGGCCAACTCTCGTCCTCGGACGCCGGACGGGCTGAGTTGTGGTGCAGGTCGGCTGTCGTCCTCAAACGCCGGACGGGCTGAGTCGTGGTGCAGGTCGGCTGTCGTCCTCAAACGCCGGGCGGGCTGAGTTGTGGTGCTGGCCGGCTCTCGTCCTCGGACGCCGGACGGGCGTCATCGGTCGGCGGCGGCCAGGTGGGTGGCCCTGTCGCGCCACACCCGTTCGGTATGTCGAGTTTGTCTGATTTACGCGTATCTTCGGTCCATGCCCACGCCATACGGATCCCGCGGCGGCATGGTGTTCGGTGCGGAGGAGCTGCGTGTGCTCCGCCGTGCTCTCGCCCTCGCCCTTCACCCCGGTCCCGTCTCCGCCGAGGACGTCAAGGACTGTCATCGGCTCGCCGAGTCGCTCGACGAGGCGATCGGCGAGGGGGCCCGGCTGCGTGCCTTTCTGGTGGCCGATCTGGCCCGGTACCGGGCCGCCCTGCCGGGGACCGCCGCCGGTTACCTCGCCCTCCTGGAGGAGGCGCTGGGGGCCGGGCACCGGCCCACCCCGGACGACCTCACCGCGCTGCGGGCGCTGCGCGGGAACACCGGCGCCGCGGCGCTGCTCGGCCGCTGCCAGGACCTCGCCGAGCGCGACGTGCGGGCCCGGCTCGCCCAGGGGGCGCGCAAGGTACCGGCACCGGCCGTTCCGGCCTCCAGGGTCCGGCTGACGGCCCTGCCGGGCGGGGTGGCCAAGGAGCCGGAGAAGAAACCCAGGGAGAAGCCCGCGGAGCGGCCCGCCCCGCGGCCCGCGGCTCCCGAGCCCTCCGCGCCGAAGCGGCCCATTCCCACCCCGGGCGAGGTCTTCCCGCGCCGCCGGCCCGCCGCGCCGCCGGCCGGGCCCCCGCAGCAACTCGCCGCGGGCTGAGGAAAACGGCAGTTGGCGGGGGGTTGCGGAGTGGTTGGCCCACCCCGCCCCTTTCGCCCGGTACTCCGTGGCTACCCTGGACCCATGGACTACGTCTCCGCGCTCCTGCCTCCGGTCGTCATGGCCATCTTCTTCATCGGCCTGGTCCGGGTGATCGTGAAGACCCAGGGCGGGGCCGCCAAGGCCAAGGAGGACGCCGCCGTCGACGCCGCCTTCGCCGAGAACGCCCGCCGGGCCGCCGTCTCCAAGACCGACGGCGTCTGAGGGCCGGGGCGGCGGCCGTCCGGGGCGGACCGCACTTTCCGAGCCGTACGCCCTTTTTGTTCGCCTTTGTTGGTGAAAGTGCACGTCCGGCAGGCCATTGGCGGGATCTCCCACTATTGTTCTGAGCTGTGCCTCGCCCATTGGGAGAACTCGAAGACGCGGTCATGACGCGGGTGTGGAAGTGGAACCGCCCGGTGACCGTTCGAGAAGTCCTGGAAGACCTTCAGCAGGAACGGTCCATCGCGTACACCACGGTGATGACCGTTCTGGACAATCTCCATCAGAAGGGCTGGGTCCGGCGGGAGGCCGAAGGACGCGCCTATCGATATGAGGCCGTCTCCACCCGGGCCGCCTACGCCGCCGCCCTGATGAACGACGCGTGGTCGCAGAGTGACAACCCGGCCGCCGCACTCGTCGCCTTCTTCGGGATGATGAGCGACGAACAGCGGCAGGCCTTGCAGGACGCAGTACGCATCGTGCAGGGCCCGGATAGCCGGGAGCGGCGCGAAGAGAGGGAAGAGCGGGAAGCTCCGCAAGAGGAGAACCCCGGCTCCGTGGCGGACGCCGGCGGGCGATAGCGTCCGCTCATGTCAGCGACGCGCCCCGAAGTCACCGCAAAAGCCATCACCGTCCGGCGGGCCCGGACCAGCGATGTCCCGGCCGTGCGCCGCCTCCTCGACGCGTACGTTCGCGACCGCATCCTGCTCGACAAAGCCACGGTGACGCTTTACGAGGACATCCAGGAGTTCTGGGTCGCGGAACGCGACGACAACGCCGAGGTGGTCGGCTGCGGCGCACTGCACGTGATGTGGGAAGACCTCGCGGAAGTACGCACTCTCGCGGTGAACCGGGGTCTCAAGGGCGCCGGTGTCGGTCATCAGTTGCTGGAGAAGTTGCTGGAGACCGCACGTTGGCTTGGTGTTCGCCGTGTTTTCTGTCTGACCTTCGAAGTCGAGTTCTTCGGGAAGCACGGCTTCGTGGAGATCGGCGAGACACCCGTGGACACCGATGTCTACGCGGAGCTGCTGCGTTCCTATGACGAGGGAGTCGCGGAGTTCCTCGGACTCGAACGAGTGAAACCGAACACCTTGGGCAACAGCCGGATGCTTCTGCATCTGTGATCGCCGAGAGGGATCGCGGCGGACAAGGGCCATCGGGGCGGAGATGGCGCCAGTGATGGACAGTGATGGGCCGGAGATCGGGCGGAGATCGGCCTGCTATTCCGGGCATCGCCCCTTGCCCAGGTGCCCTATGTCCGAAACGCGCATGTTTCCGGGTGGGAGCGGGCCCCTCGATCTCTCCCGGGGGTTTGTGTTTTTCCCGCAAAAGCGGTTTGCTTTCCGACGTACTGCAGTACTGCATATAACAGGGGGCGGCGAAACGGCGGGCGCCGCAGACCCCGGCCCTGAAGTTATCGATGAAAGGAAATCCGGTGGCACAGAAGGTTCAGGTCCTTCTTGTCGACGACCTCGACGGCGGCGAGGCGGACGAGACCGTGACGTTCGCGTTGGACGGCAAGACGTACGAGATCGACCTCACGACCGCCAATGCGGACAAGCTGCGCGGCCTTCTCGACCCGTATGTCAAGGGCGGCCGGCGTACCGGTGGCCGTGCTTCGGGCGGACGCGGAAAGGCCCGTGCGGCTTCCGGCGGCAGCCAGGACACCGCGCAGATTCGCGCGTGGGCCAAGGAGAACGGTTACGACGTCAACGACCGTGGCCGTGTTCCGGCGACGATTCGCCAGGCCTACGAGGACGCGAACGTCTGACTGTCATCCGGCCCGCGGCCCACGCGCCGCAGCCGGACCCGGTGGCACTCCGTGGCCACCGTGTTCACCAGTCGTACGAGATCGGGGGCGCCCCCAACGCCCCCCATGGCCGACAGCGTCGGCAGCGAGGCCTCGACCTCGCACCCCGACTCGGGGGGCCGCAACCAGACGGCGGCCCCCTGCACGGGCCCGCCCGGGCCCCCGGGGGATCCGGAAGACGGCCGGATCCCGGTGACCGCCGGGCCGGGCCGGACCGGCGCGTCCATCGCGCCCCCGGCGCCCAGCGCCCGCAGGCCGAGATCGAGGGCCGGTGCGCCCCACTCCAGCCAGGCCAGCAGCCCCGGCAGCTCCTCCGCGCTGCCCGCCGCCACCAGCAGCCGCATCCGGCCGCCCTGAAGGGCCACCGGAGAGCCCGGCACCAGGTGCCTGAGCGCCCCTGCCCCCGCCCGCGCCGGCATCTCCAGCACGTCGAAACGCACGCCCGTGACCAGCCGTAGCGGCTCTCCGGGCACCGCGGGCACTGTTGCCCACCCCAGATCGTTCTCGTACCAGTGCCGGACCGTGCCGGAACCGGCGCCGCACTCGGAAGCGGAATCGAACGGACGACGGGGGTGAGGGACCGTTGAAGCGGCCAGAGGCGCTGTGCCAGCCATACCAGGCGCAACCGTCCGGAAGCCGCGCAGGTTACGCTGGGTGCGCGTACGGCTGCGCACAGTTCCCGAAGAGGGGGCGTGCGGAGGTCCGGAGGGACGCAAGGTTGTTCGCCCGTAGCGGAGGGACCGGGGGCCCACGGCATGGACTGTCAGTAGCTGCGGGTAAGACATCCCTAGTGGGAGGGGGCGACACGCAGACGAGGCCGTCTCACGTTCGCCATCGGCGTACTGGCGGAAGGGGTAACTGCCTGGCCTGCGGGAACATCGTCTCGCACCATCGGGTTGGAGCAGATGTCGGCGTTCGGGGTCAGGAGGCCATCGACGGTGTCGGCAGTTGGAATGAGCGGTCCCCGCTTGCGGGACTAAGCTGCGGAAGGACAGGGAGGGGAAGTTCCCCCCACTGCCTGACCGCTCTGAGGAGCGATTAACGATGTTCGAGAGGTTCACCGACCGCGCGCGGCGGGTTGTCGTCCTGGCTCAGGAAGAAGCCCGGATGCTCAACCACAACTACATCGGCACCGAGCACATCCTCCTGGGCCTGATCCACGAGGGTGAGGGTGTCGCCGCCAAGGCCCTTGAGAGCCTCGGGATTTCGCTCGAGGCGGTCCGCCAGCAGGTGGAGGAGATCATCGGCCAGGGCCAGCAGGCCCCGTCCGGGCACATCCCCTTCACCCCCCGTGCCAAGAAGGTCCTGGAGCTGTCGCTCCGGGAGGCCCTTCAGCTGGGTCACAACTACATCGGCACGGAGCACATCCTGCTCGGCCTGATCCGTGAGGGCGAGGGCGTCGCCGCCCAGGTCCTGGTCAAGCTGGGCGCAGATCTCAACCGGGTGCGGCAGCAGGTCATCCAGCTGCTCTCCGGCTACCAGGGCAAGGAGACCGCCACCGCAGGCGGGCCTGCCGAGGGCACCCCCTCGACGTCCCTGGTCCTCGACCAGTTCGGCCGGAACCTCACCCAGGCCGCTCGTGAGTCCAAGCTCGACCCGGTCATCGGGCGCGAGAAGGAGATCGAGCGGGTCATGCAGGTGCTGTCCCGCCGTACCAAGAACAACCCGGTCCTGATCGGTGAGCCCGGCGTCGGCAAGACCGCCGTCGTCGAGGGCCTCGCCCAGGCCATCGTCAAGGGCGAGGTGCCCGAGACCCTCAAGGACAAGCACCTCTACACCCTCGACCTCGGCGCCCTGGTCGCCGGCTCCCGCTACCGCGGTGACTTCGAGGAGCGCCTGAAGAAGGTGCTCAAGGAGATCCGCACCCGCGGCGACATCATCCTGTTCATCGACGAGCTGCACACGCTGGTCGGTGCGGGTGCCGCCGAGGGCGCCATCGACGCGGCTTCCATCCTGAAGCCGATGCTGGCCCGCGGTGAGCTGCAGACCATCGGTGCCACCACCCTGGACGAGTACCGCAAGCACCTGGAGAAGGACGCGGCCCTGGAGCGCCGCTTCCAGCCCATCCAGGTCGCCGAGCCGTCCCTGCCGCACACCATCGAGATCCTCAAGGGTCTGCGTGACCGGTACGAGGCCCACCACCGGGTCTCCATCACGGACGAGGCGCTGGTCCAGGCCGCCACCCTGGCCGACCGGTACATCTCGGACCGCTTCCTGCCGGACAAGGCGATCGACCTGATCGACGAGGCCGGTTCCCGGATGCGCATCCGCCGGATGACCGCGCCGCCGGACCTCCGCGAGTTCGACGAGAAGATCGCCGCCGTCCGCCGGGACAAGGAGTCCGCGATCGACTCGCAGGACTTCGAGAAGGCCGCCTCCCTCCGCGACAAGGAGAAGCAGCTCCTGGCCGCCAAGGCCAAGCGGGAGAAGGAGTGGAAGGCCGGCGACATGGACGTCGTCGCCGAGGTCGACGGCGAGCTGATCGCCGAGGTCCTCGCCACGGCCACCGGCATCCCCGTCTTCAAGCTGACCGAGGAGGAGTCCTCCCGACTGCTCCGCATGGAGGACGAGCTCCACAAGCGGGTCATCGGCCAGGTCGACGCCGTCAAGGCGCTGTCGAAGGCGATCCGCCGTACGCGTGCCGGTCTGAAGGACCCGAAGCGCCCCGGTGGCTCGTTCATCTTCGCCGGCCCGTCCGGTGTCGGTAAGACCGAGCTGTCCAAGGCCCTCGCCGAGTTCCTCTTCGGTGACGAGGACGCGCTGATCTCCCTCGACATGTCGGAGTTCAGCGAGAAGCACACGGTGTCGCGTCTCTTCGGTTCGCCCCCCGGCTACGTGGGCTACGAGGAGGGCGGCCAGCTGACGGAGAAGGTGCGGCGCAAGCCGTTCTCGGTGGTCCTCTTCGACGAGGTCGAGAAGGCCCACCCGGACATCTTCAACTCGCTGCTGCAGATCCTGGAGGACGGTCGCCTGACCGACTCCCAGGGCCGGGTCGTGGACTTCAAGAACACGGTCATCATCATGACGACCAACCTCGGCACCCGGGACATCTCCAAGGGCTTCAACCTGGGCTTCGCGGCCACGGGCGACACGAAGTCCAACTACGAGCGCATGAAGAACAAGGTCCAGGACGAGCTCAAGCAGCACTTCCGGCCCGAGTTCCTCAACCGCGTCGACGACGTGGTCGTCTTCCCGCAGCTGACGCAGGAGGACATCCTGCGGATCGTCGACCTGATGGTCGGCAAGGTGGACGAGCGCCTCAAGGACCGGGACATGGGCATCGAGCTCTCCCAGTCCGCCAAGGAGCTGCTGTCCAAGAAGGGCTACGACCCGGTGCTGGGCGCGCGTCCGCTGCGTCGCACGATCCAGCGCGAGATCGAGGACACGCTCTCGGAGAAGATCCTCTTCGGCGAGCTGCGCCCCGGTCACATCGTGGTCGTCGACACGGAGGGCGAGGGCGACACCAAGACCTTCACCTTCCGCGGCGAGGAGAAGTCGGCCCTCCCCGACGTCCCGCCGATCGAGCAGGCGGCCGGCGGAGCCGGACCGAACCTGAGCAAGGAGGCGTAGGCCTCACGGCCGTGCGGCCGTGGACCTGAAGCCGAACGGAACGGGGCCGGTGCTTTCAGCACCGGCCCCGTTTCAGCGTTTCACCCGGACGACGTCCGCCGTGGGAAAGAGCTGGGGGATGCGCTCCGGGAAGACGTGCCCCGGCATGGTCTGCAGGGTCAGGCGGCGCACCGAGGGCAGCCGGCGTGCCAGGACGGAGAGGTCCTCGATGCCGAGCAGCCCGGGGACGCGCAGTGCCTTGACCCCGGAGAGTTCCGGCATGCGTTTGACGGAGCGCGGCAGCTCCCGCAGGATCCGCGCGTTCAGATGCAGGGTCCGCAGCCCGGGCAGCGCGGTCACCTCCTCCCAGTCCGCTGCCGTCAGGTCCGTGGTCAGTGGTCCGAGGCTGAGTTCCGTGAGGGTGGTCCAGTGCTCCAGGCCGCGCAGTCCGGTGCGGTTCGTGCTGTTCCGGCCGAGGAAGAGGAACTCCAGCGGCGCGTCGACGGGCAGCACCTCGACGAGGCTGTCGCCGGGGAGCTCCTGTTCCACGCTGAGCCGGACCAGCGAGCCCAGCGACCGCAGGCCCGTGACGTCGGCGATCTGCCCGCAGACCAGCTCGGCGAGCGGCAGCTCCGCGAGCCGCTCCAGGCCGTCCGCCGCCGGACAGCGGGCCAGCATCAGCTCGCGCAGGGCCCCGAAGGGCGACAGCTCGCCCAGGTCGGTGAGGAGCGGGTTGTCCCGCAGGTCGAGGAGGGTCACCGCGCCGGGCTCGCGGACCGCGTCCAGGATCTCTCCGACCGAGTGGCTGCCCAGGAACGTGAGACCTTGCCAGGGCCGCATCCCGGTCAGAGCGGCCCGCTGCTCGGCGGACTCGCAGGTGAGGTAGAGGTCGCCGCGGGGCAGCTCGTCCAGCACCTCTGCCGCGTAGGCCGCGGTGTCGAAGCGGCTCCAGGTCCCCACCAGCTGCCGGCGCACCTTGAGGTCCGGGTGGTCGCGGAACCGGCGCAGCACCGCGAGGGCTCCCTCCGGTTCCTCGGCGCCGAGCAGCGAGGCGGTGACGGCGACGCTCCGCGCCTCCTCCGCCGTCAGCCCCTCGGGTCCCGGCAGCAGCTCCAGCACCAGGGGCCCGGCCTCCGCGAGCACCTTCGCGTCCTCCGTGGTCCGCGGCGGGATCAGCTCCGCCGCCCGCCGCTCCACCTCCGCCCGCACGTCAGCGTCCAGTGCCACCGCATGCTCCAGACAGGCCAGCGCCAGCAGGGTCAGCCGGGGCGACCGAGCGGCGAGCAACCGCCGTAGCAGCGAGGCCCGTTCCCCGGGCCGGGCGTGGGCCACGGCCATCCGGATCACGTCCTCCCACTGGGTGTCGTCCGCGTGGCCGGCGAGGACGTCCAGGTGGCCCTCCGCCACCGCGTACCGGGCGCCGAGATAGTCCTGGAAGGTGCGGTGGACGAAGTCCAGGACGCCGTCGGCGGGCCGGCGGACCAGTCCGCTGCGCAGGAGCAGGGTGCGCAGCACGGTCCGGGCGTGCCGGTTGCGGTGCAGGGCGACGACCGGCAGGCTGCGGTCCACGATCGACTCGGCCGTGTCCAGGTCCATCTCGGTGCGGCCGCTCAGCACCAGCGCGTACGCGAGGCGTTGCAGCAGCTCCAGCTGGGCCTCCTCGCCCAGCTCCACCTCGTCCACCACCGGCAGGCCCCGCTCCCGGTCCCGGCGTGTCAGCAGCATCGTGAGGGCGGCGTCGTACAACTCCTTGCGGCCGGTGGGGAGATAGCCGCGGCGCTCCCGGTGCAGGGCGCAGATCAGGCCGCACATCAGGGGGTTGGTGGCGAGGCGGGCCAGGTCGCGTTTGGTGCGCAGGGAGTCGAGGAGCGGGCCCTCGAACTGCCCGGCGTCGGCCGCCGTGTGCCAGCGGTGGACGAAGGTCGCCACGTCCGTGCGGCGCATGGGGGCGAGGGTCAGCTCGCGGAAGCCCTGTGCGGCGAGCCAGTCGGGGCGGACCGCGGTGGGACGGGAGGTCAGCAGCCAGCGGTTGCCCGGGAAGGCGTGGACGAGGGAGACCAGCCAGTCGCGGACGCGGTGCCGGTCGTTGGCGGGGAGCTCGTCCAGCCCGTCGACGAGGACCAGGCCGCGGCCCGCGGTGAGGACGCGCTCCGCCCAGCCCTCGGGCGCCGACAGCGGGCAGCCCACCGCCGTCAGGAAGGCCGCGGGGGCGGGGAAGGGGTCCGCGCCGCGGATCACGGTGCGCAGCGGCAGGACGTACGGGACGTGCGCGCCCTCGCGGGCCGCCGTCACCGCCAGCCACTGGACCAGCGTCGTCTTGCCGGAGCCGGCGTCGCCGCGCAGCAGGACGCGGTCGTGGCCGAGCAGGGCCTGCTCGGCGGGGAGCTGCACGGTGACCGGGGCCGCGCCGGGGCCGTCGCCGGGGACGGGGCGGTCCTCGGCGGCGGTCGCCTCCAGGCTCAGGTAGGCCACTTCGAGCGGCCAGCGGTCGGGGGAGTCCCGCAGGTCGATGCCGTAGATGGTGAGGTGGTTGTGGCGCTCGGCGACGTAGGCGCGGTAGCGGCGCTCGAAGGCGGTGTCGCGGGCGTCGGGGCGCGGGGTGCGGGCAAGCAGCTCGTCGGTCTTCGCGATGAGTTCGCTCTGGGCCCGGGTCTGTTCCACGAGGGTGCGGGGGACAAAGGTGGAGCGGCGGGTGAAGAACTCCAGGATCTGCAGGCAGGCCCACTCCGTCGCGGAGCCGAGGAAGTGGCCGGCGTCGGCGGAGAGCCCGTCGGGCACGGGTGCCGAGCGCGTGAGTGTCCGGGCGAGTTCGCGGTGGCCGAGCCGTACGGCCTGGACGTCGTCCATGTCCAGGTCGCCGAGGGCGAGCAGCCGGCGGGCGAGGGCGTCGGCGACGGCGATCCGCTCGTCGGCCCGGAAGGGCGGCTCACCGGGCGAGTCGACCGCCTGCCGGACCAGGTGCTCCGCCAGCTTGTGCACGTCCTTCTCGACCAGCACCCGCTTCTCGCCCCGGAACGACACCAGGTCCTTCAGCCGCACCGGCCGGTCCACCAGCCCCGCGCCCGGCCCGTCCGCCACGAACAGCTTCTTCAGCAGCGGGCCCATCAGGCTCGATGCCAGCTTGCCGCCCAGTACCGCCGGCTCCATCCGCCCACCCCCGTGATTTCCGCGAACGGATGGAGCCTAGCGGTGAGTTACGACAACTGGCCGTTGTAGTCGGGCAGCTTGAACGTCTTGTCGGCGTGGCCGCCCGAGAGGTCGGTGGCGCTGTTGCCGATGTTCGCGATGATGTCGTAGCCCTTGTTCTCGATGTCGACGCGCTGGGCGGTCTTGTAGGCGGCGACGTCCTTGAAGAGGTCGAGGAAGCCGCGGACGTAGAGGCCGGAGACCTGGTAGCCGTCGTGTTCGAGGTTGTACTCGGTCGGCAGGTAGATGATGCCGGGGCGGGCGGTGACGAAGAACAGGGAGACGCCGTGCTCCTGGGCGTACTTGGCGACGTTCAGGACCGGCTTGTTGGCCGGCTGGGGGAAGCTGAAGCCGAAGTCGGTCTCCAGCGTGGTGTTGTCGATGTCGAAGACGATCGCCTGCTTCTCGCCCGGCTCGGCCGCGGCGATGCGCTGCTTGAGGTAGGGCAGGGCCTGGTCCATCACGGACTGGCAGTCCTGCTGCCAGGTGGCGTAGTCGACCGTGGCGGAGCTGCTCTCGGTCGCGGCCTGGGCCGGCGCGGCCAGTCCGGCGAGTGCGGCCACGGAGACGGCGGTGACGGCTGTGCGGCGGATCCAGGTGCCTGTGGTCATCGGTGTGGGGTGTCCTCTCACGTCCGTAGGCGTGCCGGATGGCAGGTGCATGATCTGAGGCCCGGGTGGCGCGGGGGGAACCGCGGGGTTACTGGAGGGTAATCCCGGCTGAGAGGCCGGTCACACGGTGCGGGCCGTGGACCTCACTCGTGGTTGCCGCGCCGGGCCGCCTCGGCCACCCGTACCGACACTCCGGGGAACAGCTCGGTCAGCAGCCCGCTGTCCTTGCGGGGGTCGTAGCCCGGCCGCAGCAGCAGGCGCAGCACGCGCAGCGCCGGGAAGGCGGGCGGCAGGGACCTCAACTGCCGTTCCGTGCCGAGGTCGTAGACGTGGAGAGTGGTGACCTGGGGGAGGACGAGCCCCGCCTGAGCGGAGACGGCGGCGTGCTGGGCCGACAGTCCCGCCTGGGTGAGCACTGGCAGCTCCGTCAGGCCGGCGAGGAAGACCTCGGGCGGGCACTCGGTGATGTACAGCGTCTCCAGCCGGGGGAAACGGGCCAGGACCGACAGGTCCCGGACGGTGCCGCGCAGGTCGAGCCGGGTCAGCTGGTCCGGGTCCAGGTGGGCTGTCAGGTCCTCCGGGGCGAAGTCGCCCTCCAGCTGCATCCAGCGACGGCCGCCCATCGCGCGGACGGCCGCGAGTTCGGCGGCGGAGTGCGCGACCAGGTAGAGGTCGTCGTGGCGGAGCCGGGCGATCACCTCCCGTCCGTACACCTCCGTGTCGAACCGGTGCCAGGAGCCCGAGAGCTGCTTGCGGACCCGCCAGGAGGGGTGGCCGGCGAACTCCGCGAGGTACGGGATCGCCGTGTCGGTGCCGATCAGGGAGGCGGTGATGACGCAGAGGTGGGCCGCCTCGGCGGCGCGGTCGGCAGCGCGGGTCCCCGTGCCGGTCTCCCGACCGGTCTCCGTGCCGGACTCCGCACCGGTGGGGGCGAGCTGCTCCGGGGTGGGCAGGAAGTCGAGGATCAGGGGGCCGACGGCGGCCAGTTCGTAGGCGGACTCCAGGTCGGGCGGGGGCACCAGCCCGGCGACACCGTTCTCGATGGCGGTGCGCACCGACGGGTCCAGCTCGGTGGCCTGTTCCAGGCAGGACGCGGCGAGCAGCAGGGCGCGCGGGGAGTCCGCGCGCAGCAGTTCGCCCAGGACCTCACCCCGCTCGCGCGGCCGGCCCTGGGCCACCGCCATCCGGATGACGTCCTCCCACTGGTCGTCGGCGGCATGCTTGTGGACCATCCCGAAGGTGCCCTCGTCGAGCAGGGCCCGGGCGCCCAGGAAGTCCTGGAAGGTGCGGTGGCAGAAGTCGATGGTGTCGGTGGACGGGGCGCGCAGCAGACCGCTGCGGTTCAGCAGATGGGCCAGCACCGTGTCGGCGTCGCCGAGCGCGGCCGCTTCGGGCAGGGCGGGCAGTGCCTTGTCGATCTCGGCTACGGCCCGCTCCCGGGCCATCTCGGTCCGGCCGTCCTTGATGAGCCAGTACGCAAGCCGCTGCAGGATCTGCAGCTGCGGCTCCTCCCGCAGTTCCGGGCTCGGCATCCCGCGCTCCCGGTCGCGGCGGGCCAGCAGCATGGTGAGGGCGGCCTCGTACAGCTCCTTGCGGCCGAGCGGGAGGAAGCCGTGGCGGTCGCGGTGCAGGGCGCAGATCAGCCCGCACATGAGGGGGTTGGTGGCGAGCCGGCCGAGATCGGGCTTCGTGCGTACGGCATGGATCAGCTGGGCCTGGTAGCGGTCGAGGTCGCTGTCGTCCCCGGGTGCGGCCGGCCGGGCGGCGGTGTGCCAGCGCCGGACGAAGGAGACCACGTCCTCCGGCCGCATCGGGGACAGCACCAGTTCGGTGAAGGCCTCGTCGGCCAGCCAGTCCTCCCGGACGGCGGCGGGCCGGGAGGTGACCAGCCACCGGTTGCCCGGATAGGCGTCGACCAGGTCCACCAGCCAGGCCCGGGCCAGTGCCCGCTCGGCCTCGGGTACCTCGTCGATGCCGTCGACGAGGACGAGCCCCCGGCCGGCGGCCAGCACCCGTGCCTCCCAGCCGGCCGGCTGCTCCCCGGCGATCGCCGCGCCCACCGCGTCGAGGAAGTGCCGGGGTGCGGGCAGCCGCCCGCCGTGCCGGGTCAGGGAGCGCAGCGGCAGGACGAACGGGATGCGGTCGCGCAGGTATGTCATGCGCCCGCTGTCGCCGGCGGGGCGGGCGGCGGAGACGGCCAGCCACTGGATGAGGGTGGTCTTGCCCGATCCGGCCTCGCCCCGCAGCATGATGCGCTCGTGGTCGGCCAGGGCCTCGTCCGCCGGGAGCGGGATGCGGGAGGTCTGGTGCAGGGCGGCCAGCGAGGCGGTGCGGTAGACGGCGTGTTCGAGGGTGGCCCTGGCCTGCTGGACGCGCTCCCGCGCGGCCTGGCTCAGCCCTGTGGTCGCCGCCTGCCGTAACGCGTTCTCCGCCGCGATGAGGGTCCGTTCCGCGTTCCGCCGGGCCGTGTCGAAGTAGACGATCTCCTCGGCGAGGCCGCTGGGCGCGGTCGCCTGCAGGCTCAGGTACGCGGCGTCCAGTGGCCAGCGGCCGGGGGAGTTGATCAGGTCGATGCCGTAGATGAACAGCTTGCTGTGCTTCTTGGCGATGTACGCGAGGTAGCGGCGCTCGAATGCGCTGTCGCGCCCGTCCCGGCGGGGGGTGCGGGCGATCAGCTCGTCCACCCGGGCGATCAGTTCGGCCTGGCCGCGGACCTGTTCCACCAGGGTGCGGGCGACAAAGGAGGAGCGCCGGGTGAAGAAGTCGACCACGTGCACGCAGGCCCACTCGGTGGCCGAGTGCAGGAAGTGCCCGGCATCGGCGGAGAGCTCTTGCGTCGGGGCCCGGCGCAGCAGCTCCCGGGCGAGTTCGGCGTGGCCGAGGCGGACCGCCTGGACGTCGTCCATGTCGAGGTCGCCGAGCGCGAGCAGGGTGCGGGCGAGGGCGTCGGTGACGGCTGTCTCCTCGTCGGCCGGGAAGGGGTGTTCCCCCGGGGACCGGAGGGCCTCGCGGACGAGGACGCCGGCGATCTTGTGCACGTCCGGTTCGGCCAGCGTGCGCTTCTCGCCCCGGAAGGACACCAGGGCGGACACCCGTACGGGCCGTTCCACCAGGCCGGCGCCGGCCGCGTCACGTACGAAGAGGCGCTTCACCAGGGGAGCGACCAGGCTCGACGCGAGCTTCGTGCCGAGTACCGCCGGATCCATCCGCGCCCACCCCCGCAGTCGTGCGCATGCCGGTCAGCGTAGTGCCCGTCACATTTCGGCGGGTGCGGATCGCGGGGACCGGTGACATACCGCACGGGCGAAACAGCCCTTACCAAGAGGGATAGTAGAGCCCGATATCGGACTTGAAGGAACTTTTGTCCCTGAATTGTCGGCGAGATATCCAGGTCGGGCAGGGAATGGTCGCTCAAGGGGTGTATGTCAAGAAACAGTCAATTCCCGGCTTTCCTACTAGCGGGCCTCGTGGATGCGGGGACTTGGGCGAAGGCCCGGCTCCGGGTTACCAAGAGATGCCCCGTTCGGTGGCCGCCCCCTGCGGGCCGGTGCCGGAGGGGGGTCCTGTTGCCTACTCCACGAGGTTCCGATGTCCCTGCGCGCCGCTTTCCGTTCCCCCCGTACGTCCTCGCTCCGCAAGCGGGCAGCCGTTCTGGCCGCCGGTGTCGGGGTCGCGGCCGTGGTGGGGTCCGGGGTCGCGTCGGCCGCCACCTCCAGCGCCGCGGCCTGGGTCGACCCGGTGAAGAAGTACACGCTCTCCGCGACCTTCAACCAGGCCGGCGGCATGTGGACCGCCAGGCACAGCGGTCAGGACTTCGCGGTGCCGAGCGGCACCGACGTCGTCGCGGCGCACGGCGGCACCGTGGTCAAGGCCGGCGGCAACGGCGCCGGTGACGGTCCCGCGTACGGCAACGCCATCGTCGTCAAGCACGGCAACGGCCAGTACTCGCAGTACGCCCACCTGTCCCGCATCGACGTCAGGGTCGGCCAGATCGTCAGGACCGGTCAGCACCTCGCCCTCTCCGGCAACACCGGCAACTCCTCCGGCCCGCACCTGCACTTCGAGATCCGTACGACCCCGAACTACGGCTCCGCGGTCGACCCCGTCGCCTTCCTGCGCGCCAAGGGCGTGACCCTCTAGGGGGCGCGCCCGGCGGCCGGCTATCCGGGGTGCGAGCCCCGGTGGGCCTGGGTCACCAGGTCCACGGCGACCTCCAGGACGGCCTCGCGCTTCTCCCGGGGGTCGCCCTCGATGTCCTGCATCACGAACATGCCGGCGTGCAGCGTGAAGAGCGCGCTGATGCAGCGGATCTGGTCGGTCAGATCCGCGTCCGGGTCGATGATGATGTTCCGCAGGCCGCGCATCCGGTCCTTGAAGGTGTCGCCGATCTTCAGCTCCCGGACCGTCGCCTGGTTCTCCTGCATGAACCGGAACAGCGGCTCGGCGTCGCCCAGCGCCCGGTGGTAGCGCCGTACGATCTCCTGCTTGGTCTCCAGGGTGTGCGGCTGGCCCTTGCCCCACTCGATCAGGTCGCCGATCGGCCGCGTCAGGTCCTCGAAGACGCTGACCAGGATCTCTTCCTTGGTCTTGAAGTGGTAGTACAGGGCCGCCTTGGTCACGTCGAGGTGCTCGGCGATCTCCCGCAGGGAGGTCTTCTCGTAGCCCTGCTCGGCGAAGAGTTCGAGCGCCACGTCCTGGATGCGCTGGCGGGTGTTCCCGCGGCGCTGCTGCTTCGTGCCGTCCATGGTGACGCTCATCCTCTTACTCCTCGCACTCCCGTGAAAACTTGCTTGCCGCCCGGCTAGTAAACTTACTTGACGCCCGGCTAGCAACGGGTCTAACTTCCGAGTGTACTGAACTAGCCGGGCGACAAGTAAGTAGCTGTCGCCAGGGGGAGTGGGAGAGATGGCGGACACCCAGGCGGCCGAGACCGGCCAGGAAACACCGGAGGCACCGGAAGCGGTCGCGCCCCCGGAGAAAGAGCCGAAGAGCGTACGGGTCGTGATGCTCGCGCTCATGGTCGCGATGATGCTCGCGATGCTCGACAACATGATCGTGGGCACCGCGATGCCGACCATCGTCGGCGAGCTGGGCGGCCTGGAGCACCTGTCGTGGGTCGTGACCGCGTACACCCTCGCCACCGCGGCGTCCACCCCGCTCTGGGGCAAGCTCGGTGACATGTACGGGCGCAAGGGCGCCTTCATGACCTCCATAGTCATCTTCCTGATCGGCTCCGCGCTCAGCGGCATGGCCCAGGACATGGGCCAGCTGATCGGGTTCCGGGCCGTCCAGGGCCTCGGCGCCGGCGGCCTGATGGTCGGCGTCATGGCGATCATCGGCGACCTCGTGCCGCCCCGCGAGCGCGGCAAGTACCAGGGCATGATGGCCGGCGTCATGGCGCTCGCCATGATCGGCGGCCCGCTGGTCGGCGGCACCATCACCGACAACTGGGGCTGGCGCTGGGCCTTCTACATCAACCTGCCGCTCGGCGTGGTCGCGCTGGCCGCCATCAGCGCCGTACTGCACCTGCCGAAGAAGCGGAACAAGACGCGCATCGACTACCTGGGCGCCGGTCTGCTGACCCTCGGCATCACCTCGATCGTGCTGGTCACCACCTGGGGCGGCTCCCAGTACGCCTGGACGTCCGCGCGGATCATGGAACTGATCGCCATCGGCGTCGTCGCGCTGATCGGCTTCGTCTTCTGGCAGACCAAGGCCGCCGAGCCGGTCCTGCCGCTGCACATCTTCCGCAGCCGCAACTTCACCCTGATGTCGGTCATCGGCTTCATCGTGGGCTTCGTGATGTTCGGCGCCACGCTGTTCCTGCCGCTGTACCAGCAGTCCGTGCAGGGCGCGTCCGCGACCAACTCCGGTCTGCTGCTGCTCCCGATGCTCGGCGCGATGCTGGTGACGTCGATGGTCGCCGGCCGGGTCACCACCAGCACCGGCCGCTACAAGATCTTCCCCCTCGCGGGCGGTGTGCTGCTCACCGTCGGCCTGTACCTGCTGTCCACCATGGACACGGACACCACCCGGTTCACCTCCGGGGTGTACATGGCCGTGGTCGGCCTCGGCATGGGCTGCCTGATGCAGATCACCATGCTGGTCGCGCAGAACAGCGTGGAGATGAAGGACATGGGCGTCGCGTCCTCGTCCACCACCCTGTTCCGTACGCTCGGCTCGTCCTTCGGTGTCGCCATCATGGGCGCGATCTTCAACGACCGGGTCAAGGCCGTCATGGCCGAGCGGGCCGGCTCGCTCGGCTCCAAGATCACCGAGCAGTCGGCGCAGCTGGACGCGAAGAGCCTGGCGAAGCTGCCGGCGGCGGCGCGCGAGGCGTACCAGCACGCCGTGTCGGCCGGTACCCACTCGGCGTTCCTGCTCGGCTCCGTGATCGCCGTGCTGGTCCTGGTGCTGGCGGTCTTCGTGACGGAGGTCCCGCTGCGCGGCGGGCCGCAGAAGGCGGACGAGGCGGCGCCGATGCCGGCCGTCGAGGCCGTCTGAGCGGAGCGCGGAGAGCCGGCGCGCTCTGAGCGACGCGCGGGGGTTCCAGGGGTCACCGCCCCCGGGCCCCCGCTTCCGCGTTCCCGGGCCGAGAATTGACGGTGTGGACAGACTGCGGCAGCTACGCCTCGCCAAGGACGCCATGGACCGGGACTGGGCCGACCCCGCCCTGGACCTCGGCGCGGTCGCCGCGCACGCCGGGTACTCGCGGTACCACTTCCTGCGCGCCTTCAAGGAGGCCTACGGCGAGACCCCCGGCCAGTACCTGACGCACCGCAGGATCGAGCGGGCGGAGGAGATGCTCCGCAGCGCGGACCTCACCGTCACCGAGATCTGCCACCTGGTCGGCTTCAGCAGCCTCGGCACCTTCTCGGCGAAGTTCAAGGCCCGCACCGGGCTCAGCCCCACCGAGTACCGGACCGAGCACGTCGGCCGCGGCGCCTCCCTCATCCCCGGCTGCTACGCCCTGCTCTGGGCCGGCGGGTTCCCGGTCAGAAGCGCAACTTCCGAGAAGCGCGCCCCGGACCCGGCTGCCTACCGTGACGGACAGGAACAGCGACCGTCCGGCGGCTGAAGCCGATGTGCCGGGCAGACAGGAGAGCGGACCCATGATCCAGGGCCTGGCCATCACCACCGTGTGGACCTTCGACCAGCAGCGCACCAAGGCCTTCTTCACCGAGAAGCTCGGCTTCGAGGTGCGCGACGACATCGCGATGGGCGACATGCGGTGGGTCACCGTCGGTGCCAAGGGCCAGCCCGGTGTCGAGCTCGCGCTGATGCGCGTGGACGGACCGGGCCTCGACCCCGAGTCCGCCGAGGCGCTGCGCAAGCTGGTCGCGAAGGGCGCCATGGGCGCCGGAGCGTTCCGCACGGACGACTGCCGCGGCGACTACGAGACCTTCCGGGCGCGGGGCGTCGAGTTCGTCCAGGAGCCCAAGGAACGGCCGTACGGCATCGAGGCGATCTTCCGCGACGACAACGGCAACTGGTACTCGCTGACCGAGCGCAGCGAGGAGCTCGACTTCTCCAAGGAGTTCTGAGCATGCCGACGGAGACCGGGCCCGATCACACCGCCGTCCGCACCGCCCTGTGGCGGGCGCTGCACCTGCGCGCCGACGCGCCGCCGTACGTCATCGAGGACGAGGTCGGACTGCGGCTCGCCGAACCGGACGCCGGGGACCGGAACGGGGACGGCGAGGGCTGGCGGGCCCGGCCGGACATGGACGTCGAGGCGACCCGGCGTACCCGGGCGTCCATCGTGGCCCGGGCCCGGTTCGTCGAGGACCTGGTGGTGGCCCGGGCCGGGCGCGGGGTGGACCAGTACCTCGTTCTCGGCGCCGGGCTCGACACCTTCGCGCAGCGCCGGGCCGTCGACGCGGTGGCCGCCGGGCTGCGGGTGTTCGAGGCCGACCGGGCCGGGGCCGTGGCCTGGAAGCGGCGGCGGCTGACCGAACTGGGGTACGGGGTGCCCGACTGGCTGACGCTGGTGCCGGTGGACTTCGAGGGTGACTGGTGGGGGCAGCTGGTGGCCGCCGGATTCGACCCGCGCCGGCCGGCCGTGGTCGCGTCCGCCGGGGTCACGATGTACCTGACGGAGGACGCCATCGCGGCCACCTTCCGGCACATCGCGCGGCTCGCCCCCGGGTCGACGCTGGTCACGACGTTCCTGCGGCCGATCGAGGACGTCGAGCCGGACCAGCAGGAGCAGCTGCGGGTGGCCCAGCGGGGCGCGCGGGCGTCCGGCACGCCCTTCCTGAGCTTCTACGCACCCGAACGGATGGCCGCCCTCGCCCGCGAGGCCGGCTTCCGGGACACCCGGCACGTCCCGGCGGAGGAACTCGCCGACCGCTACTTCACCGACCGCACCGACGGCCTCCGCCCGTCCCGCGGCGAGGAACTCCTCGTGGCTTCGACCTGAGGTACGGGGGGGGCTCTGCTTGGGGCGCGGTGCGGCCCCCCGCCCGGGACGCCGAGCGGTCTCGGCTTGGGGGCGGTGCGGCTTCTGCCTGAAGCGCGGTGCGGCCTCTGCCTGGGGGCGGAGCCGTCTTCGCCTGGGCACGGAGCGGCCGGTCTCCACCCGAGATGTCGAGCGGTCTCCGACTGAGGCGCGGGGCCGCCTTCACCGGGGCGCGGTGCGGCCCCCGCCCGAGATGCCGGGCGGTCTCCGCCCGACCCGGCCGGGGGTGTCGCTCAGCGGCTTCCCGGCTGGGTCGGGCCCGGCAGCATCGGGTAGCTGCCGGTGGCTGTCGGGGCGTGTTCCGGGAGCCACAGGACGGCCACCGCGCCCTCCGCCGGGATGTGCGCGGGTGCGCCGGCCGGCCGGATGTTGCGGAAGGTCAGGCGGGCGCCCAGGACGCGGGCCTGGCCCGCCGCGATGGTCAGGCCCAGGCCGTGGCCCTGGCCCGCCCGGTCCTCGCTGCCGGTGCGGAAGCGGCTCGGCCCCTCCGCGAGGAGCTTCTCGGGGAAGCCGGGGCCGTGGTCGCGGACCCGGATGACCCGGCCCTCGACGGTCACCTCGATGGGCGGCTTGCCGTGCCGGGCCGCGTTGGCGAGCAGGTTGAACAGCACCCGCTCCAGCCGGCGCGGATCCGTGGTCACCTCCGACTCGTGCACCACCCGCACCTCGATCTCCGGGTCCTTCGCGGCCACCCGGCGGGCGACGAACTCGCCCAGCATGATGTCCTGCAGCTCGGCCCGCTCGGAGGCGCTGTCGAGGCGGGCCACCTCCAGCACGTCCTCGACGAGGGTGCGCATCGCCTTCGCCCGGTCCAGGACCAGCTCGGTCGGACGGCCGGGAGGCAGGAGCTCGGCCGCGGTG
This sequence comes from Streptomyces sp. NPDC008092, assembly GCF_042957285.1. NCBI lineage: Bacteria > Bacillati > Actinomycetota > Actinomycetes > Kitasatosporales > Streptomycetaceae > Streptomyces > Streptomyces sp. NPDC008092. Next base: position 24,617 of record NZ_JBIBHY010000008.1, on the reverse strand, counting down.
AGCAGACCGGTCACCGGCGTCCGCAGTTCGTGCGCGATGTCGGCCGTCACCCGCCGCTCGGCCTCCAGCCGCTGCTGCAACGCGTCCGCCATGGCGTCCACCGCCCGCGCCAGGTCGTCGGTCTCGTCCCGTACGACCCCGCCGATCGCCTCCCGCACCCGTACGTCCGGCTCGCCCTGGGCGACCTGGTTGGCCGCGGCCGCCGCCTTGCGCAGCCGGACCGAGAGCTGCCCGCCGATCAGCACGCCGAGCGCGCTGCCACCGAGGACGACCGCGATGGACCCGATGACCAGGGCCTGGTCGAGGTCCTTGAGCACATTGCTGCTGCGGTTCGCGAAGGTGCTGTGCAGGGACAGCACCCGCCCGTCCTTGGCCTGCACCGCCGCCCAGATGTCCGGCGCGCCGCTGCCGTGGTCGATGACGTCGGTCGCCCGGCGGCCCGCGTCGACCCGCTCGCGCAGGGCCGGCGGCAGCCGCGGGTCGTCGACCTTCACGTCGGGGAAGTTCGCCCTCCCGTACAGCTCGTAGTTGCGCTGGCCGATCTGCAGCCGCTCGTTGGCCAGCTCGCGCGCGTTGTCCAGCATCGAGACCCGGGCGGCGTTGTGCACCACCAGGCTCAGCGCGATCGCGACCAGCGCGCCGACCAGCGCGATCGCCGCGCTCAGCTTCCATCTGAGTCCGGTGCGCAACCCCGGACCCCGGTACCGGCTGGAGAACCCCCGCATGACCGCCTCGCTCAGGCCTTCAACTTGTAGCCGAAACCGCGGACCGTCTCGATCCGGTCCTGGCCGATCTTGGTCCGCAGCCGCTGCACATGGACGTCGACGACGCGGGTGTCCCCGCCCCAGCCGTAGTCCCAGACGCGTTCGAGCAGCTTGTCGCGGGAGAGCACGGTCCCCGGCGCCGACGAGAACTCCAGGAGCAGCCGCATCTCGGTGGGCGTCAGCGCGACCGGCTGACCGGCCCGGCGCACCTCCATGCCCTCGGTGTCGATCTCCAGGTCGCCGAAGGTGAGCATGCCGCCCGTCACCTCCGCCGCGTCCTCGTGCGCCTTCTCGCCGCCGCTCGCGTGCCCGAAGCGGCGCAGCACCGCCCGGATCCGGGCGACCAGGACGGCCCCGTCGAACGGCTTGGTGACGTAGTCGTCGGCGCCCGCCTCCAGGCCGAGCACCACGTCGATCGAGTCGGCCCGCGCGGACAGCATGATCACCGGGACCGTCGACTCGTCACGGATGCGCCGGCACAGGCTCACCCCGTCCAGGCCCGGGACCATCACGTCCAGCAGGGCGATGTCGGGCCGGTCGGCGCGGAAGGCGTCGAGGCCCGACAGGCCGTCGGGCATGGCGGTGACCGCGAAGCCGTCCCGCTCCAGGGCGAGCTGGGTGGCCTCGCGGATGACGTCGTCGTCCTCGACGAAGAGGACGTGGGTCTGGTCTGCCATCCCGGCTCTCTCGGTAGTCGGTGGGGTCGGTTCAAGGGGTGTGCGGCTGGTTCGGCGTGTGCAGGTGGTTCAGTTGGCCGGGGAGGGCTCCGCTGTGACGTCGTCGCCGTCGCCGCTGCCGGCCGCGTTGCCGTAGTCGGTGTGGTGGAAGTCCTCCTGGACGAAGCGCCCCGCGGACCAGCCGTAGGTGATCACGTTCTCGCCGGAGGGGCTCGACACCGGGTCGCCCTTCTCGTACACCTGTTTGGTCACGCTCAGGTCGCCCCGGTCTATCTCCGCGTAGACCGGCGACTCCTCGGCCTTGAAGACGTTCTTGTACGCGCCGCTCTCCCTGCGGTACACGTACGCCCCGACGCCGACCGCGTCCCCGCAGGTCAGGACGTTCACGACGATGTCCTCGACCGGGCCGCCGGTCAGATCGCCGTACGTCACGTCGACGGGGTACTCGTCGCCCGAGCACGGCTTCAGGTCCCGCTTCACCGTGGCCGAGACCACCGGGTCGGCCTTCACCAGGGCGACCGCGTCGACCTTCTCGTACGTCTGCGACGGGTTGGGCGAGGGGGCCTTGGCGGCCGGGGCGGGCGCGACCGAGCCGGCGTGCGCCGGTCCCTCGTCGCGGGCTCCGGTGCCGCCGGTGCCGCAGGCCGCGGCGAAAAGGGCGAGGGCGGCGAGCACGACCGTCGCCGTGATCACCGCCTGTGCACTCGCCGGGCCCCTGCTGGACCCCGTGCCGGTCAGGCCGCGCAACGCTCCTGCTCCTCACGCTCCAGCGCGCGTGCGTCGAGGTCGCGTGACTCCAGCTCCTCGCGGAGCCGGGCGAGCGCCCGGTGCAGCGTGCTCTTGACCGTTCCGGCCGACATGCCGAGGGCGGCGGCCGTCTCCTCCGTGGACATCTGCTCCCAGTGTCGCAGCACCACGACACTGCGCTGCTTCGGAGCCAGCACCCTCATGATGTCCATGAGGAGAGCGCGGTCCGCGTGCTGCTCGGTGGAGTCCTCCACGCTGGCGTCGGGCAGCTGCTCGGTCGGGACCTCCTCCAGCTTCCGGGCCCGCCACCACTCGGTACGCGTGTTGATCATGACCCGGCGCAGGTAGGCGTCGGCGAGCTTCTTGTCCTCGATGGTCTCCCAGCGGCCGTACGTCCGGACCAGCGCGGTCTGCAGCAGGTCCTGGGCGTCCGTCGGGTCCGGGACCAGCCGGCGGGCGCTGCGCAGCAGCGCGTCCTGCCGAGTGCGGACGTACTCCTCGAATTCGAGCACCTCGCCCTGCGCCATGATCAACCGCCTCCCGATCCCCGTTTTCCCCGGCCCTGTGCCTGAGTTCCTGCCGTCCCGCGGTCCTGGCGGGCACAGAAACGAAGCTACGGACCCGTTGTCACGGGGCTGTGCGGAGCAGCCTGCGGGTAGCAATCGGCTGTCCGTCGGTTGTGTAACGGAAGTAGGTACGGGGTAAGCGGGCACCGGTTTATGCCCGGCTATGTAGGTATTTGCCCGGCGGGTGGGGGCGTAACAGAGGCCTGTCTCCTGTGATGTGGCTGTACGTCAGCGCTGCGGAAGCCGGTACAGGCCGCCCGCGAGCGGTTCCACCAGGCCGTCCGAGACCAGCCCGTCCAGCGCCCGCGCCCGCTGCACCGGCTCGTGCCACACCCGGTCGAGCGCCGTCTGCGGCACCGGGGTGTGCGCCTCCCGCAGGACGGCCAGCAGCTTGCCGCGCACCTGCCGGTCGGTACCGGCGTACGTCTGCCCGCGCCGCGGCGGCCCCTCGTGCTCCGGTTTGCCGGCCAGCCGCCAGGCGCACTCGCCGGCGATCGGACACCGCTGGCACGTCTCGTTCTTCGCCGTGCAGACCAGCGCGCCCAGCTCCATCGAGGCGGCGGCCCAGCGGGCGGCGGTCCGGTCGTCCGACGGCAGCAGTTCGCGGGCGAGCTTGCGCTCGGCGGCGGTGGTGGCGTTCGGCGGGTACTGCACACCGGTCACCGCCCGTGCGAACACCCGCCGCACATTCGTGTCGAGCACGGCGTGCCGCTGCCCGTACGCGAACGAGGCCACGGCCGCGGCGGTGTACTCGCCGATGCCCGGCAGCGCGAGCAGCTGCGCGTGATCCGTCGGCACGTCCCCGCCGTGCCGTTCCGTTATGGCGACGGCGGCGCCGTGCAGCCGCAGGGCGCGGCGCGGGTAGCCGAGCCGGCCCCAGGCGCGGACCGCCTCGCCGGGCGCCTCCGCGGCGAGGTCGGCCGGGCGCGGCCAGCGGGCCAGCCACTGCTCGTACACGGGCAGCACCCGGCTCACGGGTGTCTGCTGCAGCATGAACTCGCTGACCATCACACCCCACGGGCCCGCCTCCGGGCGGCGCCAGGGGAGGTCGCGGGCGTGGGTGTCGAACCAGGCGATCACGGGGGTGTGAAGCTTCTCAGTCATGGCCCTTCCGATCCTGCCACGTCCGGCGACGGGTGGGGTGGACGTGGTTCACGGCGGGGCCGCGGCGGGTTCGGGGTTGACGCACCCCGCCGTGACCCGCGGCGAAGAGCGGTCGTGCTGGCGGGAGTTGCCGGAATGATGATCCGGAAAAGTTGAGGTTTGGGCGGCGGGTGGGGCGAGGAACTGCACGGATCTCTCGTACAGTTTGCGCCGTGGGATCTCTGCGCAATCCGGTCGGGCCGCTTCCCTCCTCCATCTACTGGCGACGGAGGGTCTTCATGCTGTCGACGCTCGTCGTGCTGGCGCTGCTGATCGCGTGGATCGTCACGTCGAACGGCGGGGGCGGCAAGAAGAACGCAGGCGGGTCGGACGGCAAGAATCCCGTGTCCACGATCACGCCGGGTCCGTCCGGCAGCGGGCCGGCGATCAGCCAGGCACCGGGCGGCCGGGACGAGTCGAGCGGGGGCGGTTCGGGGGGCGGTTCCGGTTCGACCTCCGGGGCGGGTTCCGGTGCCGACGGCGGCAGTTCGGCCGGCTCGGGCGACTCGGGCGGCGACACGTCGGCCGGCTCCGGTGGCTCGTCGGGTTCCTCGTCCGGCTCGGGGAACGACGTGACGTCGGGTTCCGGCGGTACGGTCGCCTCGCTGCCGGGGACCTCCACGCTGCCCAACTGCACCGCCGGGTCCGTGGCGTTGACGCTGAGGAGCCTGCACAACTCGTACTCGCCCGAGCAGACGCCGACCTTCGAGCTGACCGCGAAGAACACGTCGTCCAGCGACTGCAAGATCGACCTCGGGCCGAAGAACGCGGTGCTGACCATCACGCAGGCCAGCGCGGACGACACCTACTGGTCGTCGGCGGACTGCCCGAAGGCGGCGGGGAGCCGGTGGTACCGGGTGCCGTCCGCGAGCAGCATCACGTACACCCTGAAGTGGGACCGCAAGCCGAGCGCCGCCCAGTGCGCGACGCCTCCGGCGGGGTCGGCCGGGGCGGGGACGTATCTCCTGGAGGCGACGGCACCGGGGTACGCCAAGGCCCAGGCGTCCTTCGTGCTGGCGGCGGATTAGCGCGCGGCGGGGGGCTTGCCCGCGCCGGCGGGGTGCCGCTGCGCCCACCCGTGCCGCCCAGCGGCACGATTGCCCGCAGCTGGGCTTTCAGGGGCGCGGGGAACTGCGCGAGCAACCCCCACCGGGGCGCAGCCGCCATGCGACGCAACGGTCCGAGCTAATGGGCGAAATCAGACATACCGCTCAAGAATCGAAGACTCCGCCAGCCGCGACAGCCCCTCGCGCACGCTGCGTGCCCGGGCCTCGCCGACCCCGTCGACGGTCTGGAGGTCGTCGACGCTCGCCGCGAGCAGCTTCTGCAGGCCCCCGAAGTGCTCCACCAGCCGGTCGATGATCGCCCCCGGCAGCCGCGGCACCTTCGCCAGCAGCCGGAAGCCGCGCGGCGACACCGCCGAGTCCAGCGCCTCCGGCGACCCCGTGTACCCCAACGCCCGCGCCACCGTCGGCAGTTCCAGCAGCTCCGCGTGGCTCAGGGCGTCCAGCTCGGAGAGCGCCTCGTCGACCGTGCGGGAGCGCTTTGCCGTCGGCTCGGGCACGTAGTCCCGGACCACCAGCTCGCGCTCGGGCTCCACCCCGGCGATCAGCTCGTCCAGCTGGAGGGCGAGCAGCCGCCCGTCGGTGCCCAGTTCGACCACGTACTCGGCGATCTCCGTGGCGATGCGCCGGACCATCTCGAGACGCTGGGCGACCGCCGACACGTCGCGGACCGTCACCAGGTCCTCGATCTCCAGCGCCGACAGCGTTCCCGCGACCTCGTCCAGGCGGAGCTTGTACCGCTCCAGGGTGGCCAGCGCCTGGTTCGCGCGGGAGAGGATCGCCGCCGAGTCCTCCAGGACGCGGCGCTGCCCCTCGACGTAGAGCGCGATCAGCCGCATCGACTGGGAGACCGAGACCACCGGGAACCCGACCTGCTTGGAGACGCGGTCCGCGGTGCGGTGGCGGGTGCCCGTCTCCTCCGTGGGGATCGTCGCATCGGGCACGAACTGCACGCCCGCCCGGAGGATCTTCGACAGGTCGGAGGAGATCACGATGCCGCCGTCGAGCTTGCACAGCTCCCGCAGCCGGGTTGCCGTGAACTCGACATCCAGGACGAAACCGCCCGTGCACATCGACTCGACCGTCTTGTCGAAGCCGAGGACGATGAGTCCGCCCGTGTTGCCGCGGAGGACCCGCTCCAGGCCGTCGCGCATGGACGTGCCCGGAGCCACGGCGCTCAGCGAGGCGCGCATCAGGCCATCGGAACCGGCACTCCCACCGGACTTTCCGGGAGCTCCTGCCCGGTCGTTGGCTGCCACTGCACTCCTCCGGTCGCAGGTTCTGAGGCGCTGCCGTCCCCGCACTCGGTTCGTACGGACGGGCGAGACCAGGGCAAAGTCTACCGGCGCTCCTCCGCCTCCCGTGGGGCCTCTCGCCGACGGGAGCGCGGCAGCACCCGCAGCGCGTCCCCCATGTCGGCGACTTCCAGGACCTTCATGCCCGCCGGGATCTTGCCGGGATCGCCCGGTACGAGCGCGTGCGTGAAGCCGAGCCGGTGCGCCTCCGCGAGCCTGCGCTGGACCCCGGTGACCCGTCTGACCTCGCCCGCGAGGCCGACCTCGCCGATGGCGACCAGGTTCTTCGGGAGCGGGGTGTCGCTCGCGGCCGAGGCCAGCGCCAGCGCGATCGCGAGGTCCGCGGCCGGCTCGGAGAGCTTCACGCCGCCCACCGTCGCCGAGTAGATGTCCCGCTTGCCGAGCGCGCTGATCCGGCCGCGCTGCTCCAGCACCGCCAGCATCATCGAGACCCGGGAGGTCTCCAGGCCGGAGGTGGTCCGGCGCGGGGAGGGGATCTGCGAGTCCACCGTCAGCGCCTGGACCTCGGCGACCAGCGGGCGGCGGCCCTCCAGAGTGACGGTCAGACACGTGCCCGGGACCGGTTCGGCGCGGCGGGTCAGGAAGAGGCCGCTCGGGTCGGCGAGGCCGGTGATGCCCTCGTCGTGCAGTTCGAAGCAGCCGACCTCGTCCGTGGCGCCGTAGCGGTTCTTGACGCCCCGGACCAGGCGGAGGCGGGCGTGCCGGTCGCCCTCGAAGTGCAGGACGACGTCGACCAGGTGTTCGAGGAGTCGCGGTCCCGCGATCGCGCCGTCCTTGGTGACATGGCCCACGAGGAGGGTGGACATGCCCCGCTCCTTGGACGCGCGGATGAGCGCCCCGGCCACCTCCCGCACCTGGGCCATGCCACCCGGGGCGCCGTCGATCTCGGGGGAGGCGACCGTCTGCACCGAGTCCAGGATCAGCAGCGACGGCTTCACCGCGTCCAAGTGGCCGAGGACGGCGGCCAGATCGGTCTCGGCGGCGAGGTAGAGGTGGTCGTCGATGGCGCCGATGCGGTCGGCGCGCAGCCGGACCTGGCTCGCCGACTCCTCGCCGGTGACGTAGAGCGTGCGGTGCTCGTCGCTCGCCGACTTGGCCGCCACGTCGAGCAGGAGGGTGGACTTGCCGACGCCGGGCTCGCCGGCGAGCAGCACCACCGCGCCGGGGACCAGTCCGCCGCCGAGGACCCGGTCCAGCTCCGGGACGCCGGTGGTGCGGGCGGTGGCCTGCCGGCCGTCGACCTGGCCGATCGGGACCGCGGAGGTGGTGACCCGGCCGGGTGCCGTCGTACGGACCGCGGGCGTGCCGTACTCCTCGATCGTCCCCCACGCCTGGCACTCGGCGCACCGGCCCAGCCACTTGGCCGTCTGCCAGCCGCACTCGGTGCAGCGGTAGGACGGACGGTCCTTCGAGGTCTTGGTACGGGCAGCCATGCGGAAACCGTAGCCCCCGCCACTGACAGCGGGTCCACGGTGGCCCGCGTGACGGGTGTGGGTGGACCGGTCCCGGCCACTCCGGAACGGGTACGAGCCACGGTGGAACAGGTTCCTGTCCCCGATTGAGGGATCGTTTCACCCGTACGGATTAAAAGAGCTCAAGCCGCAGGATGGGGCCTTACAGCGCCGCCTACGGTCGCACGGGTGATGAGCAGCAGTCCGGAGACCTCGGCCCGAATGACCGGCGCACACCGGGCGCACCGGGAGGCGCGCACGGCGCGTGACCGTGCGGCGGCGCGTGCGCTGGCGCAGCAACCGCCGGCCCGCTACGAGCCGTACCTGGACGGGCTGTTCACCTACTGCCTCTCGGTGCTGTGCGACCACGACGCGGCCACCGCCGCCCTCGGGGACGTCCTCGCCCTCGCCGAGCGGCGCGGCCAGCGCGTCCCGGAGGCCGCCGGGGACCGCAGGGCCTGGCTGTACGCGCTGGCCCGCTGGGCCTGTCTGCGCGGGCTCGCCCAGGCCAAGCAGAAACGTCAGGCCACCCACGCGGCGGGCCGGCACCTCGCCCCCGACCCGGTGGTTCCCGCGGTCCCCGCCGACGCCCAGGAGCAGCGGCGCGGCGAACTCGCCCTGCTCGCCTGGCCCGAGGCCGCCGGCACCACCCCCGAGCAACGCGAGGCGCTGGAACTCGCCGTACGCCACCACCTGGCCGCCCACGAGGTCGCCGCCGTCCTCGGCATGGACCTGGCCGGCGCCCGGGAGCTGCTCGCCTCCGCCGCCTGCGAGGTCGAACGCACCCGCGCGGCCCTCGCCGTCGTCGAGACCGGCGGCTGCCCGAGCGTGTCCCACCTCACCGGCGACAGCCAGCTGGTCCTCAGCAGCGCCCTGCGCCGCGAACTGGTCCGGCACGTCGACGACTGCCCGCGCTGCCGCCGTACCGCCGAACGCGCGGCCCCCGGCCGGTGGCCCGGCGCGATGACCACGCCCGCCGAGCTGCCCGTCCTGGAGGCGCCCCGCGCCGCCCTGCACGTGGCCATGGCACACCAGCCACGCGCGCGTGGCGCCGCCGCCCCGCGCTTCGACCGGCGCGGCTTCCCGATGGACCCCAAGGACCGCGCGGCCCGCCGCGACCGGCTGCGCGCGCGTGCCGTCACGACCACCGTCGTCGCCACGGTGGTCGCCGCGCCGGTGCTCGCCCTGTGGGCGGCCTACCGGGGCTCGCCGGCGGGGGAGGGCCACGACGGGCCGTCCGCGACCGCGCGGGAGTCCGCCGGACCCGACGCGGTCGACGGCGACCCGGCCGGGGGCTACCAGAACGCCGGCAACGCCAGCACCAGACCCGGGCCGCGCATCGGCAAGGACGGCAAGGCGGACGTGTCGGTGGAGGTGATCAGCGTCACGGGAGCCGGCCGGAGGACGGCCGGTGCGGGGCGCCTCGCGGTGACGGCCGCGAACGACGGCGACACGACCCTGATCACGCTCGCGGCGTCCGGGGACGCGGCGGTGCGGTGGTCGGTGTCCACCTCGGCGGGCTGGCTGTACTTCTCCCGGCCGTCGGGAACGCTCCGGCCGGGCGAGTCGTTCACGATCAAGGTGTACGTCGATCATCTGCGGGAGCCGGCCGGGCGCTGGAGCGCGCAGGTGGCCGTGGCGCCGGCGGGCGCGGTGGTGTCGATCGGCGGGTACGGGATGGCTCCGCCGACACGCCGGGGACCGAAACCGCCCCCTGCGGGGAGGCCGACGCCGACACCCACGGCATCCGACCCGACCCAGCCGTCACCGCCGGTCAGCGATCCGCCGACGTCGGGCGAGCCGACCCCGACCCCCACCGGATCGACCCCCACCGACCCGACGGGCTCCCCTTCCCCGACGGCACCCGCCGGCGAGAGCCCCGCCCCGACTCCGTGAACCGTGTCCCCGACCGATCTCGTTCCACGGGTCCACTCAGGTCCACCTAGGTCCACTTACTCGGGCAGTCCCTCGCCTCGGCGCGTCCCTCGCCTCGACCGGCTTCTTGCCCCGGCCGGTCTGCTGCCCCGGCTGGTCCCCTGTTTCCGCCGGTTGCCTCTTTCCGCCGCGACGGTGGTCGGCCACGACGGTGGGGTTCGGCGGTGCCGGGGCGGGCGCGCTGCCCGCCGTTGCGGGTGTGGTGCGTCGGCGGGTGCGGCGCCGTCGTGGCTGGTCGCGCAGTTCCCCGCGCCCCTGACGGGGCGCTGCAGTCGGCGTTACTCGACCGGATCCGCCGGATGCGGTGCCAGCAGCGGCAGGTGGGAAGCGAGGCGTTCCTCGCAGAGTTCTGCCAGGCGGTCGTAGCCCGCCTTGCCCATGAGCTCGGTCAGTTCCGCCCGGTACGAGACGTACACCGGGTCGCCCGCGCCGTGCGCCGAGGTCGCCGAGGTGCACCACCAGTGCAGGTCGTGGCCGCCCGGGCCCCAGCCCCTGCGGTCGTACTCGCCGATCGAGACCTGGAGGACCCGGGTGTCGTCTGGGCGGTCGATCCAGTCGTACGTCCGGCGGACCGGGAGCTGCCAGCAGACGTCCGGCTTGGTCTCCAGCGGCTCGCGGCCCTCCCGCAGCGCCAGGATGTGCAGCGAGCAGCCCGCGCCGCCCGCGAAGCCGGGCCGGTTCTGGAAGATGCACGAACCGTTGAACGGGCGGGTCTGGCGGGAGCCCTCCTCGTCCTCCGAGACCCAGCCGTCGCGGGTGCCCTCGGCGTGGTGCTGCCAGATCTCCGGCGTGAGCCTGGCCACATGCCCGGCGACCCGCTTCTCGTCGTCCTCGTCGGAGAAGTGCGCGCCCAGGGTGCAGCAGCCGTCGTCCGCGCGGCCCGCCTGGATGCCCTGGCAGCCGCTGCCGAAGATGCAGTTCCAGCGCGAGGTCAGCCAGGTCAGATCACAGCGGAACACCTGCTCGTCGTCGGCCGGATCCGGGAACTCGACCCATGCGCGCGCGAAGTCGAGACCCTTCTCGTCCGCCGCGAGGGCCTTCTTCGGCGTCTTCGACTGCTTCGGCGGATTCGCCCGCGAAGAACCGGCGGCTGATTTGGCGGCCTTGTGGTCCTTCGTCTTTTTCGTCTTTGGCACCCGTCCAGGGTAAGTCGCCGAAGGCCACTCCGGGGACTGCTCAGGGCCCGCTGGCAGCAGTGTTCCGTACAGTTCCGTACATGAGACTCGGTGTCCTCGACGTGGGATCTAACACGGTGCATCTGCTGGTGGTGGATGCGCACCCCGGCGCGCGCCCGCTGCCGGCGCACTCGCACAAGGCGGAGTTGCGCCTCGCCCAACTCCTCGACGGCAACGGGGCGATCGGCCCCGACGGCGTCGAGAAACTGGTCGGTGTCGTCCAGGACGCCCTGCAGGCCGCCGAGGACAAGGGCGTCGAGGACCTGCTGCCGTTCGCCACCTCCGCCGTGCGGGAGGCCACCAACGCCGACGACGTCCTCGCGCGCGTGAAGGCCGAGACCGGTGTCGAGCTCCAGGTTCTCACCGGCGCCGAGGAGGCCCGGCTGACCTTCCTCGCGGTCCGCCGCTGGTTCGGCTGGTCCGCCGGGAAACTGCTGGTCCTGGACATCGGCGGGGGCTCCCTGGAGATCGCCTACGGCATCGACGAGGAGCCCGACACGGCCGTCTCGCTGCCGCTCGGCGCCGGCCGGCTCACCGCGGGCTGGCTCCCCGGCGACCCGCCGTCCTCCGACGAGATACGGGCACTGCGCCGTCATGTACGCGCCGAGATCGCCCGTACCGTCGGCGAGTTCAGCCGCTTCGGCGCCCCCGACCACGTGGTCGCCACGTCCAAGACCTTCAAGCAGCTGGCCCGCATCGCCGGCGCGGCCCGCTCCGCCGACGGCCTCTACGTCCAGCGCGAGCTCAAGCGGGGCTCGCTGCAGGCCTGGGTCCCGAGGCTGGCGGCCATGACCACGGCCCAGCGCTCCGCGCTCCCGGGCGTATCGGAGGGCCGGTCGGGCCAGCTGGTGGCGGGCGCGCTGGTGGCGGAGGCGGCGATGGACCTCCTGGAGGTGGAGAACCTGGAGGTGTGCCCGTGGGCGCTGAGGGAGGGCGTGATCCTGCGGCGCCTCGATCACATGGGATCGGCGTAGCGACGCAGGGGCGACGGTGCCGTGCCCGCCGACGCGACCCCGGTCACAACGGCGAGCAGGCGCCCCCTGCCCACCCACCCCCACCCCGTAACCTGTCCCTCGTGGCAAACCCAAGGGACGTCGTCCGCATCCCGGATGCGAAGGTCGCGCTCTCCACGGCCTCCGTCTACCCGGAGTCGACGGCGACGGCCTTCGAGATCGCCGCACGCCTCGGCTACGACGGCGTCGAGGTCATGGTGTGGACCGACCCGGTCAGCCAGGACATCGAGGCGCTGCGCCGGCTGAGCGACTACCACCGCATCCCGATCCTCGCCGTTCACGCGCCCTGTCTGCTGATCACCCAGCGGGTCTGGTCCACCGACCCCTGGGTCAAGCTCCAGCGGGCCCGGGCCGCCGCCGAGAAGCTGGGCGCGAGCACGGTCGTCGTCCACCCCCCGTTCCGCTGGCAGCGCCAGTACGCCCGCGACTTCGTCGAGGGGATCTGGCGCATGGCGAACGAGACGGACGTGCGGTTCGCGGTGGAGAACATGTACCCGTGGCGCTACCGGGACCGCGAGATGCTGGCCTACGCCCCCGACTGGGACGTCACCAAGGACGACTACCGGCACTTCACGATCGACCTCAGCCATGCCGCGACGTCCCGCACCGACGCGCTCGCCATGCTCGACCGCATGGGCGGCCGGCTCGGCCACGTCCACCTCGCCGACGGCCGCGGCTCCGCCAAGGACGAGCACCTGGTGCCCGGCCGCGGCACCCAGCCCTGCGCCGAGCTGCTGGAGCGGCTCGCGGTCACCGGCTTCGACGGGCACGTCGTCATCGAGGTCAACACCCGGCGCGCGATGTCCGGCGCGGAGCGCGAGGCCGACCTGGCGGAGGCCCTCGCCTTCACCCGGCTGCACCTGGCCTCGGCGGTGAAGGTGCCCCGCCGATGACGGACACCCCCGCCGGAGACGGCACGGGCGCCCGCCGCCGCGGCCGCCCCCCGCGTACCGAGTCGGCCGACACCCGGGACCGGATCCTCGTCACCGCCCGCGAGGAGTTCTCCGAACACGGCTACGAGAAGACGTCCGTACGTGCCATCGCCAAGGCCGCCGGGGTCGACTCCGCCCTGGTCCACCACTACTTCGGCACCAAGGAACAGATCTTCGAGGCCGCCATCGCGGTCGCCTTCGCCCCGGCCGCCAACGCGCCCGTCGCCATCGCGGACGGCCCGCTGGACGGCGTCGGCGAGCGGCTGACGCGGTTCATCTTCGGCATCTGGGAGAACCCCACCACCCGTACGCCCCTCCTCGCGATCGTCCGCTCGGCCGTGAACAACGAGACGGCCGCCGCCGTCTTCCGCCGCCTGATCGCCGCCCAGCTGCTGCGCCGGCTCGCGGAGCAGGTCGACCACCCCGACGGGGAGCTGCGCGCCGAGTTGGCCGCGGCGCAGCTGGTGGGGTGCGCGATGCTGCGCTACGTGATCAAGGTGGAGCCGCTGGCCTCCGCGGACCTGGAGCAGATCGTGGCCAGGATCGCCCCGGTCGTGCAGGGGCATCTGACCGGGCCGTGAACCCTGGCGGTGCAGGGGCGTCCGACCGGGCCGTGAGCCCGGCCGTGCGAGACGCGCATCCCGCATTCCGGACACCTCGTCCCGAGGCCTGAACAACGGGCGTACGCTCGTTAGGAGCCCTACCTGTCTGAAGGAGCGAGCGACGATGCCCGAGCTGAGGTCCCGCACAGTCACCCACGGCCGCAACATGGCGGGCGCCCGCGCCCTTATGCGCGCCTCCGGTGTACCCGGCGCGGACATCGGCCGGAAGCCGATCATCGCCGTCGCGAACTCCTTCACGGAGTTCGTGCCGGGCCACACCCACCTCCAGCCGGTCGGCCGGATCGTCTCCGAGGCGATCAAGGAGGCGGGCGGCATCCCGCGCGAGTTCAACACCATCGCCGTCGACGACGGCATCGCGATGGGCCACGGCGGCATGCTGTACTCCCTGCCCTCCCGCGACCTGATCGCGGACAGCGTGGAGTACATGGTCGAGGCGCACTGCGCCGACGCCCTGGTCTGCATCTCCAACTGCGACAAGATCACCCCGGGCATGCTCATGGCCGCCCTGCGCCTGAACATCCCGACGGTCTTCGTCTCCGGCGGCCCCATGGAGGCCGGCCGGGCGACCCTCGTGGACGGCACGGTCCGCACCCTCGACCTGATCGACGCGATGGTCGAGGCGGCGAACGAGAACGTCTCCGACGAGGACGTCCTCAAGATCGAGGAGAACGCCTGTCCGACCTGCGGCTCCTGCTCCGGCATGTTCACCGCCAACTCGATGAACTGCCTGACCGAGGCGATCGGCCTCTCCCTCCCCGGCAACGGCTCGGTCCTGGCCACCCACACGGCCCGCAAGCAGCTGTACGTCGACGCGGCCCGCACGGTCATGGACCTCACCCGCCGCTACTACGAGCAGGACGACGACACGGTCCTGCCGCTCAACATCGCGACCTTCGCCGCGTTCGAGAACGCCATGGCGCTCGACATCGCGATGGGCGGCTCCACCAACACGATCCTCCACCTGCTGGCCGCCGCCCAGGAGGCGGGCGTCCCCTTCGGCCTGGAGGAGATCAACGAGGTCTCGCGCCGGGTCCCCTGCCTGGCCAAGGTCGCCCCGAACGTCGCGAAGACCCGCACCTACTACATGGAGGACGTGCACCGGGCCGGCGGCATCCCCGCCCTCCTCGGCGAACTGCACCGCGGCGGCCTCCTCAACGAGGACGTGCACTCCGTCCACAGCCCGTCCCTCGGGGACTGGCTGAAGACGTGGGACGTGCGCGCCGGCTCCCCGTCCCCCGAGGCGGTCGAACTGTGGCACGCGGCCCCCGGCTGCGTCCGCTCCGCCGAGGCGTTCTCCCAGTCCGAGCGCTGGGAGGCCCTGGACGAGGACGCGGCGGAAGGCTGCATCCGCAGCGTCGAGCACGCCTACTCCAAGGACGGCGGCCTCGCGGTCCTCAAGGGCAACCTCGCCGTCGACGGCTGCGTGGTCAAGACGGCCGGCGTCGACGAGTCGATCTGGACCTTCGAGGGCCCCGCGGTCGTCTGCGAGTCCCAGGAGGAGGCCGTCGAGAAGATCCTCAACAAGCAGGTCACGGACGGCGACGTGGTCGTGATCCGCTACGAGGGTCCCAAGGGCGGCCCCGGCATGCAGGAGATGCTCTACCCGACGTCCTTCCTCAAGGGCCGCGGCCTCGGCAAGTCCTGCGCGCTGATCACCGACGGCCGCTTCTCCGGCGGCACCTCGGGCCTGTCCATCGGCCACGCCTCCCCGGAGGCGGCCTCCGGCGGCACCATCGCCCTCGTCGAGGACGGCGACCGCATCCGCATCGACATCCCGAACCGCACGATCGAGCTCCTCGTCGACGAGGCCGAGCTGTCCCGCCGCGAGCAGGCCCTGAACGGCGTGTACGCCCCGAAGAACCGCGAACGCAAGGTCTCCGCGGCCCTGCGCGCGTACGCCGCGATGGCCACCAGCGCCGACAAGGGCGCGGTGCGCGACGTCTCGAAGCTGGGCTGAGCCACACCGTGAACCCCGAAGGGGCCGCCTCCCGCACGGGAGGCGGCCCCTTCGCCGGTCGTCACCAGCCCGCGGGGTCCGCCGCGTCCACGGCGAAGACGGTGCCGTCGGGGGCGGCGGCGTAGATGTGGCCGTCGAGGAGCAGGGGGGCGGGCACCGAGGTGGTGACGCTGCCCGAGGCCGTTCCGAAGCGGGCCGGGGTCTGTCCGGCGACCGCTCCGCTGCGCGTGTCGACGGCCATGAGCCGGCCGTCGGCAGCCGAGAAGTACACGCGCCGGTCGTCGGCGACGGGCGCCGAGCCCCGGCTGACCGAGGTCTCCGCATGCCACGTGCGCCTGCCCGCCGTCATGTCGACGGCGTCCAGCGATCCGGTGGCGGCCAGCACATAGACCACGCCGCCGTGCACCCCGGCCTGTGCGTCCTCACGCGGTACGGGCAGTTTGACCCGCCGGGTGTTCCCGGACTCCGGTGCGTAGCGGACCACGGCGTCGGCGTCGCCGTAGACCGGATCGGTGGACAGCAGGAACACCGTCCCGTCCTGTGCGCCGACCGGCTTCAGCACTCCCTGCAACCGGGCGTCTCCCCGTACGTCTCCGGTGGCCGGATCCAGGACGGTGACCTGCGTGCTGGTCCCGCCCGCGGACGTACTGGTCACGTATGCCGAGGACGGAGTCGCGGGGAAGAAGTCGATCCGCGCCGTGCCGTGCACCCCTGTCGGCCGGCTCCACCTGGTGGTGCCGGTGGCGCTGTCCACTCCGGTGACCGTGCCGTCCGCGCCCGTGAGCAGGAGCATGTCGCCGGCGTACTTCATCCCGATGTTGGCGGGCAGGTCGCGCTGCCATCGGCTCTTTCCAGAGTCCGGGTCGAGCGCGGTCACCTGCCGGGCCCCGTCCGTGACGAGCTGGAGGAGTCCGCCGGAGAGAACCGGGGGCCGGTTCCAGTGGGCGTTCGCGACGGCGTGCCGCCAGAGCACGTCACCCGTCACCGGGTCCAGGGCGAACGCCATCGACGCCTCGGCACAGAACAACCTCCCCTCGCCGAAGGCGCATTGGGGAGTGGTCGCGCCCTTGGCGACGGGCTTCGCCTGCCAGGCGGAGAAGGCGGCGGCCGTCGTCCTCGGGTTGCTCACCTGCGGCTGCGGGGTGCCCCCGGCGCCCCACTCGACCAAGGCTGCGACCACACCGAGGGCGAGGACCACGGCACCCGTGGCCAAGGCGATTCGTCTGCCGAGCCGAGTTCTGCCCGGCTGCTGCGGCTCCTCACCCTTCGGGGGCTTCTCCTCCGTCTCCTGCTGCGGCTCCGGTTTCGCGGCGCCGCCGGGGCCGTCACCGACAGTGGCCCGCTGCGCCGGTATGAACGCCTGTGTGTCGTACGACGCGGACAACGACCGCAGTTCCCGCATCAGTTCGTCGGGCGTCGGCCGGTCCTCGGGATCCTTGGCGAGGCAGCGCAGCACCACCGGAGCGAGCTCCTCCGGTACGCCGGTCAGGTCGGGCTCGTCGTGCACGACCTGGTAGGCGACGACATACGGACTGTCGGAGTCGAACGGTCCCTGCCCCGTCGCCGCGTGCACCAACACCGACCCGAGCGCGAAGATGTCGGCGGCGGGCCCTACTTCACGCGGCCGCCGGAACTGCTCCGGCGCCATGAACGGCGGTGTCCCGATCAATTTCCCGGTCTCGGTCCGCAGTTCGCTGTCTTTCGGCCGGGAGATACCGAAGTCGATGACCTTGGGACCGTCCTCGGCGAGCAGCACGTTGCTCGGCTTCAGATCTCGATGCACCACGCCGACCCTGTGAATGTCGCGCAACGCCTCGGCCAGTCCGGCCATCAGCCTGCGCAACTGGGCAGGCGGCATCGGCCCGTTCCGCTTCACGTGCTCGGAGAGGGTCGGGCCGGGGATGAAGAGGGTGGCCATCCAGGGCCGCTCGGCCTCGGGGTCGGCGTCCACGACGGGTGCGGTGAAGGCACCGCTGACCTTGCGCGCGGCGGCCACTTCCTGCCGGAAACGGCCCCTGAACTCACGGTCCGTGGCGTACTGGGCGTGCACGACCTTCACCGCGAGCTTCAGCCCCGAGGTGCTGCGGGCGAGGTGCACCACGCCCATGCCACCGGAGCCGAGGCACGACTCCAGGCGGTAGTGCCCGGCGTACTCGGGAAGTTCCGCTTCCGCGCCCGCTCCGGTGTTGCGCTGTGGCGTCAAGGGACCACCCCCGTGCTGTTTCCGCGGAGCGCGACGCACGGAGCCTAGTCGATGACTCGTACGAGACAGAGGCGGCTTGCTAGCCTCCGCGTGCGAGTTACGGACATGTGTTTCGTGGCTCGAATGAGGGGAATCAACGGGACTCCATGGAACTCATGGGTCCAGTGGGGGGAGCAGTACATGTCTGTCGATCACGTGCAGGAAGCCGAAAGCGGTGGCGAGGAAGAAGCCGCCACGACGCTGGCGGCAGCGACCACCGTTCGCTACTACTCGGTCGCCCCGGGCGTCCGCCTGAACGTCCGCAGCGGCCCGGGCACCAGCTACGACATCACCCGCACCCTCCCCGAGGGTGCCAAGGTCCCGATCTACTGCCAGACGCCCGGCACCTCGGTGTCCGGCTACTACGGCACGTCGAACATCTGGGACAACATCAGCAACGGCGAGTTCGTGTCAGACGCCTACGTCCACACCGGCAGCGACGGCTACGTGGCCGACCGCTGCTCCTGACCGGTCCAGGAGGACTGGGATGACACCCTTAAGACGCGCTTCCGTCCTTCTCGCAGGCTCCGCCGGAGCCTTTCTCATGGTTCTGGGGTCGGCTTCGGTCGCCGCCGCCGTCTCGACGTATCCGGTCGCCCCGGACATCCGCCTGAACGTCCGCAGCGGCCCGGGCACCAGCTACAGCATCACCCGGACCCTCCCCGAGAACACCAGGGTCCCGATCTTCTGCCAGACGCCGGGTACGTCGGTGTCCGGCTACTACGGCACGTCGAACATCTGGGACAACATCGACAACGGCGAATTCGTCTCGGACGCCTACGTCAACACGGGCAGCGACGGCTACGTAGCCGACCGCTGCGCCTGACCCGACCGGTCCGACCCGACCCGGAGCCCGCGGGCGCCCGGCGCCATAATCGTCCCGTGAGCGACGAACCAGGCACCCCGGACACCCCCGCGGGCTCCACCGGCGGACCCCGCCCCGAGCCCCTCCGTTTCTTCGGCACGTCCTGGGTGAACCACGACGACGGCTACACCGCCCGCCGGATCGGCGTGGCCGTGGGCTCGCTCGCCGCGGCCGTCGTCTCCTGCCTGGTGCTGCGCCTCGCCTACGAGGGCGTCCAGCTCGCCGAGACCGGCTCCTTCGTGACCGTCCTCGTCGTCGCGATGTTCGCCATCTGCAGCGCGCTGGCCTTCCGCAACACCTGGGAGTCCTTCGGCAAGCGCCCCGACCCGGAACGCCAGGCCTCCCTGCGCGGCCTCCTCGCCATCGGCTTCGTCGGCTCGCTCCTCGCCTACTTCTTCCGCTCCCTCGCCGAGGCCCCCGGCGAGAAGCTCCACCGCGCCGAGTACGACACCGCCGTCCAGGAACACGAACACCGCACCACCCGCCGCTCGGGCAACCCGTCGAAGAAGAAGCGGAAGCGCTGACGCCGAGGCGGAGGCCGCGGCCCAGGCACGGTCGCGGCGCGGAAGCGCGGATGCCGTAGCCGACGCGCCGGCTCCAGCCCACCCCCCCGGAAACCTCTGTCGCTCCCGCCCCACCCCCCGGGACCATGGCCGCATGACCACAGGCCAGTCGCAGTCACACCCCCGCAACCCGAGCCCCGGCCCGAACCTGACCCCCGCCCCCTCCCACGCCGCACGCGCGCGCTCCTTCAACGCCGCCGCGGCCCAGTACGCCGCGAACCGCCCCTCCTACCCGCCCGCTCTCCTGGACGCCGTCGAGGAGGAGGCCGGCCGCTCCCTCACGGGCGCCCGGGTGGTCGACGTCGGCGCGGGCACCGGCATCGCGACCGCCCTCCTGCACGCGCGCGGCGCCGACGTGGTCGCGGTGGAGCCGGGGGAGGGCATGGCGGCGCAGTTCCACGCCACCCGCCCCGGCATCCCGATCGTCCGCGGCAACGGCAACGCCCTCCCGCTCGCCGACGCCACCGCCGACTTCCTCACCTACGCCCAGGCCTGGCACTGGACCGACCCGGCCCGTGCCGTGCCGGAGGCACTGCGCGTGCTGCGTCCCGGCGGGGCGCTGGCGCTGTGGTGGAACACCAGCGCACTCGACGTCGACTGGATCGCCGACGCCTCCGACCGCATCAGCCGCTTCTTCGGCATCGACAACGCGACCGAGCAGAGCAAGGGGGCCGACCGCACCGATCTCGCCGACCCCAGCGGCCGGCTCCGCTTCGCCCGCCGCCAGGTCCGCTGGAGCCGCCGCGTCCCGGTCGACACCCACCTCGCCAACATCGGCAGCCACTCGGCGTTCCTCGTCACCTCCGAGACCCGCCGCACCGACTTCCTCGCCGAGGAACGCGCCCACCTCCTGAGGATCTTCCCCGACGGCGTCGTCGAGGAGACGTACGACGTCCTCCTCCTCGTCGCCCTCAACACCTGAGCGCCGCCGACAACACCGGCCCGCGGCAGCGATGCGACCGCGGACCGGTGGGGGCTGGTCGCACAATTCCCCGCGCCCCCGACGGGGCGCTTCACACAGCTCCCCAGCTGCGGGCAGGCGTGCCGCAGGGCGGCACGGGTGGGCGCTGGGGTCCCCCCGGCCGAAGGCTGGGGGAGGCACCCGGCCAGCGCCGGTAAGCGACCCCACCCCCCCCGGGCCCCTGCCCCGGGCCACCGCCTCGCCCCTTGACGCCTCACCCCCACCCACGCATTATTCATCACATGGTGAATTACTCGCCGGAGCCGCCCGAGGCCCCCGGCAACCCAGCCCTGCCCCCCCGCCGTCCAGGCCGCCGGCCTCACCGCGGTCCGCGGCCCCCGTACCGTCCTGCGCGGCCTCGACTTCACCGTCCCGCGCGGTCAGATCACCGGCCTCCTCGGCCCCTCCGGATGCGGCAAGTCCACCCTGATGCGCGCCGTCGTCGGTACCCAGGCCAAGGTCACCGGCACCCTGAACGTCCTCGGCCGCCCCGCCGGCCACCCCTCCCTGCGCACCCGCATCGGCTACGTCACCCAGGCCGCCTCCGTCTACGACGACCTGACCATCCGCCAGAACCTCGACTACTTCGGCGCGATCCTCGACCCCACCCGCCCCACCCCCGCACGCCGCGCCGACGTCGACCGCGTCCTCGGCGAAGTCGACCTCGCCCACCACGCCGACGCCCTCGCCGGCAACCTCTCCGGCGGCCAGCGCAACCGCGTCTCCCTCGCCGTCGCCCTGCTCGGCAGCCCCGAACTCCTCGTCCTCGACGAACCCACCGTCGGCCTCGACCCCGTCCTGCGCCGCGACCTCTGGAGCCTCTTCCACTCCATCGCCGCCAGCCGCGGCGCCACCCTCCTCATCTCCTCCCACGTCATGGACGAGGCCGAGCGCTGCCACCGCCTCCTCCTCATGCGCGAGGGCGAGATCCTCGCCGACGACACTCCCGAGGCCCTGCGCACCCGCACCGGCTCCGACACCGTCGAGGCCGCCTTCCTCCACCTCGTCGACGAAGCCAACGCCAACTCCCGCACGAAGGAATCGGCACGATGACCACTCAGCCGGCCACCACAGGAACCACCGCGGCCATCCCCGTCAGCGCCCTGAGCCTCTCCCGCACCACCGCCACCGCCGCCCGCGTCCTGCGCCAGCTGCGCCACGACCCCCGCACCATCGCGCTGCTGATCCTCATCCCGTGCCTGATGCTGGTCCTGCTCCGCTACGTCTTCGACGGCAGCCCGGCGACCTTCGACAACATCGGCGCCTCGCTCCTCGGCATCTTCCCGCTCATCACGATGTTCCTGGTGACCTCCATCGCCACCCTCCGCGAACGCACCTCCGGCACCCTCGAACGCCTGCTCGCCATGCCCCTCGGCAAGGCCGACCTCATCGCCGGCTACGCCCTCGCCTTCGGCATCCTGGCGATCATCCAGTCGGCCCTCGCCACCGGCCTGGCCGTCTGGCTCCTCGGCCTCGACGTCACCGGCTCCCCCTGGCTCCTGCTCCTGGTCGCCCTGCTCGACGCCCTGCTCGGCACGGCCCTCGGTCTCTTCGTCTCGGCCTTCGCGGCCTCGGAATTCCAGGCGGTCCAGTTCATGCCCGCGGTGATCTTCCCTCAGCTCCTCCTCTGCGGCCTCTTCACCCCCCGCTCCGAGATGCACCCCGTCCTCGAAGCCGTCTCCGACGTCCTCCCCATGTCCTATGCCGTCGACGGCATGAACGAGGTCCTCCACCACACCGACATGACCGCCACCTTCGTCAGGGACATCCTGATCGTCGCCGGCTGCGCCCTGCTGGTCCTGGCCCTCGGAGCAGCCACCCTGAGGCGACGGACGGCCTAGCCACCAACGACGCCCATCACCGACGCCCGCCATC
Organism: Streptomyces sp. NPDC008092; assembly: GCF_042957285.1. Taxonomy (NCBI): domain Bacteria; kingdom Bacillati; phylum Actinomycetota; class Actinomycetes; order Kitasatosporales; family Streptomycetaceae; genus Streptomyces; species Streptomyces sp. NPDC008092. The sequence goes on along the minus strand of NZ_JBIBHY010000008.1, from coordinate 2,748 downwards.
GGTACCCACTGCCGAAGTCCGGCCAGCGGACAGACGACCCCCGGCCCGACCCCCGGTGCCAGACTGAACCGCATGAGTCAGAAAGTCGCAGTCCTCGGCACCGGCAAGATCGGCGAAGCCCTGCTCAGCGGAATGATCCGCGCCGGCTGGGCCCCTGCCGACCTCCTGGTCACCGCCCGCCGCCCCGAACGGGCCGAAGAACTCCGCGCCCGCCACGGAGTCACCCCGGTCACCAACCCCGAGGCCGCGAAGACCGCCGACACCCTGATCCTCACGGTCAAGCCCCAGGACATGGGCACCCTCCTCGACGAACTCGCCCCGCACCTCCCCGCCGACCGCCTCGTCATCAGCGGCGCCGCGGGCATCCCCACCTCCTTCTTCGAGGAGCGCCTCGCCACCGGCACTCCGGTCGTCCGGGTCATGACGAACACCCCCGCCCTCGTCGACGAGGCGATGTCCGTCATCTCCGCCGGCACCCACGCCACCGAGGCCCATGTCACCCACGCCGAGGAGATCTTCGGCGCCGTCGGCAAGACCCTCCGGGTACCCGAGTCCCAGCAGGACGCCTGCACCGCCCTCTCCGGCTCGGGCCCGGCGTACTTCTTCTACCTGGTCGAGGCCATGACCGACGCAGGCATCCTGCTCGGCCTGCCCCGCGACAAGGCCCACGACCTCATCGTGCAGTCCGCGATCGGCGCCGCCGTGATGCTCCGCGACAGCGGCGAACACCCCGTCAAACTCCGCGAGAACGTCACCTCGCCCGCCGGCACCACCATCAACGCCATCCGCGAACTGGAGAACCACGGCGTCCGCGCCGCCCTCATCGCCGCCCTCGAAGCCGCCCGCGACCGCAGCCGCGAACTCGCCTCCGGCAAGAAGGACTGACGGTCCGCCGGGGGTGGTCACCGCGCCGCCGCGCCGCCGCGCCGCCGCGCCGCCGCGCCGCCGCTCCGCCGGCTCCTCGACCGCCCGAGACCGCCCGTCGGGCCGGGTTCGGCAGCGAGGTCACGATGCGCCGGCACTTCGCATCGCGCCTCGCCACCAGCCCCCGGGCCTACCGCGCGGTGTTCAACGCCGGCTCAGCCGTCACCGAGCCCGCGCGCGGCTCCCCGCCCGAGACGGCGCCCGGCGGCAACAGCCCGATCGCCCGGTAAGCCGTATCGACGATCGGCCGGGCGATCGCCCGAGCCTTCTCCGCCCCATGCCGCAGCACCCCCTCCACATATCCCGGATCGGCACACAACTCCTTGTGCCTGGCCTGCACGGGCCTGAGCGTCTCCAGGACCGCCTCCGCGGTGGCCTGCTTCAGAGCGCCGTACGAATCGTGAACGGCTGCCAGTGACTCAGGGTTCCCACCCGTGCACGCAGCGAGAATCTCCAGCAGGTTCGCGATCCCGGGCCGTTCCTCCCGGTCGTTCACGACCTCACGCCCGCTGTCGGTCACGGCCCGCATGACCTTCTTCCGGATCACGTCCGGCTCGTCGAGCAGATAGACGATCCCGGGTCCGGAGTCGTCGCTCTTCCCCATCTTCGACGTCGGATCCTGCAGGTTCATCACCCGCGCCGCCACCGTCGGCACGGTCGCCTTCGGCACCACGAACGTGTGCCCGTACCGCTGGTTGAACCGCACCGCCAGATCCCGCGTCAGCTCCACGTGCTGCGACTGGTCGTCCCCGACCGGCACCTCGTCCGCCCCGTACGCCAGGATGTCCGCCGCCATCAGCGCCGGATACGTCAGCAGGGACAGCCGCACCCCCCGCCCGCGCGCCCCCTCGCTCGCGACCTTCTCCTTGTACTGGATCATCCGCCGCATCTCACCGTCGGTCGCCACGCACTCCATGACGTACGACAGCCGGGTGTGCTCGTCGACATGGCTCTGCACGAAGACGGTGCACAGCTCCGGATCCAGCCCCGCAGCCAGCAGCAGCGTCGCCGCCTGCCGGGTGAGCCTGCGCAGCCGGGCGGGATCGTGGTCCACGGTCATCCCGTGCAGATCGACGACGCAGAACAGGGCGTCGGCCTGGTGCTGGTCCACCGCGGCCCACTGCCGCATGGCTCCGAGGTAGTTCCCCAGTGTCAGGTGCCCGGTCGGCTTGATCCCGCTGAAGACCCGTGTCATTCCCTCTCCACCTCCTGGTCGAGACCGCCGCCCCCGGCGGCCGGCCCTCAGAGGTTCTGGAGGGAGATACGCGAACGGCCGCCGAAGCGGCGGCCGTTGAATACGTACGTGAGCGCGGCCGCCGTCAGGCGGGCCACCACTGCTGGGTACACGTACGCGTAGTCATGCCGTCCACCATACGCCGCCGGGGTGCCGTCCCACGGCAAGTTGACACGCCCCAACCGGATACGTAGTGTTCTCCGAGTTGTCCGACGTGAGCGCCGACCCCGGTCGGTCCCCGGACAGCCACTTCGCAAGTACCTACCAGCAATCGGCGACACGTCGTCGGATGCTTCTGTGTGCGTATTTGCGGAATGAGGAATCCACGTTCGAAAGGACGCGGCCCCCGATTAGCTCGGAGGCTGGGAATCCGCTAAAGTCTCACTCGTCGGAACGGCCCAACGGCCGGGAAGACAAACCCGCTGACTGGGAATCAGACGCCGAAAGGATCTGATAGAGTCGGAACGGCCGGAAAGGGAAACGCGAGAGCGGAAGCCTGGAAAGCACCGAGGAAATCGGGTCGAGAAAAGATCTGATAGAGTCGGAAACGCAAGACCGAAGGGAAGCCCGGAGGAAAGCCCGAGAGGGTG